>NZ_AYOD01000073.1 GCF_000497755.1 Aliihoeflea sp. 2WW | reverse complement strand
CACAAACAGAGACAACTGTTCAGAGCGAAAAAAGAGAGTGGAAAAAGACCAGTGGCAGGAAGAGAAGAGAGAAGAGGAGTCGAGACGCTTGGCATCAGTGACTGCAGAGTGTGAAGATGCTGTGTCCGGCCTGGATGCTGGCACTGGCTGTGCTGTGTGCGTTTTGTTCAGAGGTGAGCGGTCAGTGCTGGGCACACTCACATTGCAAAGATCTCAGCTCTGAGGAGAACATGCTGGAATGCATACGCCTGTGCAAGTCTGAACTGACGGCAGGTCGGCGTGCCTCCAGCACCATGGAAACGGAGGGGGC
>NZ_AYOD01000072.1 GCF_000497755.1 Aliihoeflea sp. 2WW | reverse complement strand
CTAACGCCGGTCTGAACTCAGATCATGTAGGAGTGAATGTTCGAACAGAACAGTCTATGTTAACGGTTAGTTATTTAGTTCCTAGTCCAACATCGAGGTCACAAACTTTATAAGAAATTATGCTGTTATCCCTAAGGTAATTATACTCTTATAAATCTAATTGTCATGTAAACTTTTAAATGTTTAATGTGATTTACTGTCGCCCCAACAAAAATTTATGGTTTAGTTACATTTTAATAAAAATTCTAAGGGTCTTCTCGTCTTTTATCTAAATATAAGTATTTTCACTTAATAAAAAATTTCAATAAAATTAAAAAGAGACAGTTCTTCCCTATTAATCCGTTCATTCCAGACTATAATTAAAAGCCAATTGATTATGCTACCTTAGCACAGTCAAGGTACTGCGGCCGCTAATAAATTACGCTGGGCAGAAATTACTTAAAATATAGACTTAAAGCTATGTTTTTGATAAACAGTTAAAAAGATTATTTGCCGAGTTCCTTTTTATAAATTATATATTACTAATTTAAACATTATAAAATGTTTTATTGGTTTTTCTAATCTCAAT
>NZ_AYOD01000071.1 GCF_000497755.1 Aliihoeflea sp. 2WW | reverse complement strand
TGGTTGCGGGGGCAGGATTTGAACCTGCGACCTTCAGGTTATGAGCCTGACGAGCTACCGGGCTGCTCCACCCCGCGTCACCTAAGTCTCTGGCTTTTGCCAGGATTGGTGTTGTTCTGGAATGACTTGGGCCGCTTTCGCGGCCCTTTGAGCCGCCTTATGCGGCGGGTTTTCGTATCGAGAAGATTTTTGCATTCATGCATTTGGCAGACCTGGCAGCGACCTACTCTCCCGCGTCTTGAGACGAAGTACCATCGGCGCTGGGGCGTTTCACGGCCGTGTTCGGAATGGGAACGGGTGCAGCCACCCCGCCAGAACCACCAGGTCGGCAAAAGGCATGAATGTTGAGAAGCTGGGTTTTGAGGGGAGTAGGGGAATAAGGGAGTAGGGCAGTATGTGCCGCACGTCCTC
>NZ_AYOD01000070.1:2500-5417 GCF_000497755.1 Aliihoeflea sp. 2WW | reverse complement strand
AGCAATGTGAATGATCAAGCCGATCGAGCTATTAGTACCGGTAAGCTTCATGCGTTGCCGCACTTCCACACCCGGCCTATCAACGTGGTCGTCTTCCACGGCTCTGATAGGGAATACTCGTTTTCAGGTGGGTTTCCCGCTTAGATGCCTTCAGCGGTTATCCCGTCCGTATATAGCTACCCTGCTATGCGGCTGGCGCCACAACAGGTCCACCAGAGATACGTCCATCCCGGTCCTCTCGTACTAGGGACAGATCCTGTCAATATTCCTACACCCACGGCAGATAGGGACCGAACTGTCTCACGACGTTCTGAACCCAACTCACGTACCGCTTTAAATGGCGAACAGCCATACCCTTGGGACCTGCTCCAGCCCCAGGATGCGATGAGTCGACATCGAGGTGCCAAACAACCCCGTCGATATGGACTCTTGGGGGTCATCAGCCTGTTATCCCCGGCGTACCTTTTATCCGTTGAGCGATGGCCCTTCCACGCGGGACCACCGGATCACTATGACCGACTTTCGTCTCTGCTCGACTTGTCAGTCTTGCAGTCAGGCAGGCTTATGCCATTGCACTCGACGAACGATTTCCGACCGTTCTGAGCCCACCATCGCGCGCCTCCGTTACTCTTTAGGAGGCGACCGCCCCAGTCAAACTACCCACCATACACTGTCCCGGACCCGGATGACGGGCCGCGGTTAGACATCCATGTAGATAAGGGTGGTATTTCAAGGATGACTCCACCAAGGCTGGCGCCCTGGCTTCAAAGTCTACCACCTATCCTACACATGCCGACACGAATGCCAGTGTAAAGCTATAGTAAAGGTGCACGGGGTCTTTCCGTCTAACCGCAGGAACCCCGCATCTTCACGGGGAATTCAATTTCACTGAGTCTCTGCTGGAGACAGCGGGGAAGTCGTTACGCCATTCGTGCAGGTCGGAACTTACCCGACAAGGAATTTCGCTACCTTAGGACCGTTATAGTTACGGCCGCCGTTTACCGGGGCTTCGATTCAGAGCTTGCACCCCTCCTCTTAACCTTCCGGCACCGGGCAGGCGTCAGACCCTATACGTCGTCTTGCGACTTCGCAGAGCCCTGTGTTTTTGATAAACAGTCGCTACCCCCTGGTCTGTGCCACCCCCACACACTTGCGTGCATAAGGGTCATGCTTATCCCGAAGTTACGCATGCAATTTGCCGAGTTCCTTCAGCAGAGTTCTCTCAAGCGCCTTGGTATACTCTACCTGACCACCTGTGTCGGTTTCGGGTACGGTCTATATTGATGGAGCTGTTTCCTGGAACCGCTAAGCCGCCCGATCAATCCAATAAGATCGAACGACACTCGCAATCCGTCACTACCATCAGGCCCACGAATATTAACGTGGTTCCCATCGACTACGCCTTTCGGCCTCGCCTTAGGGGCCGGCTAACCCTGCTCAGATTAACTTTAAGCAGGAACCCTTGGTCTTTCGGCGAGGGGGTCTCTCACCCCCTTTATCGTTACTCATGTCAGCATTCGCACTTCTGATACCTCCACCGGTCCTCACGGATCCGGCTTCATCAGCTTACAGAACGCTCCGCTACCGCTCACCTTGCGGTGAACCCAAAGCTTCGGTGCATGGCTTTAGCCCCGTTACATTTTCGGCGCAAAACCCCTTAATTAGACCAGTGAGCTGTTACGCTTTCTTTAAATGATGGCTGCTTCTAAGCCAACATCCTGGTTGTTTTGGGAGTCTCACATCCTTTCCCACTTAGCCATGACTTGGGGACCTTAGCTGTTGGTCAGGGTTGTTTCCCTCTCCACGACGGACGTTAGCACCCGCCGTGTGTCTGCCGACTAGTACTCCTCGGTATTCGGAGTTTGGTTAGGTTTGGTAATCCGGTGAGGACCCCTAGCCCATCCAGTGCTCTACCCCCGAGGGTATTCGGTCGACGCTCTACCTAAATAGATTTCGCGGAGAACCAGCTATTTCCAAGTTTGATTGGCCTTTCACCCCTAGCCACAAGTCATCCCAATCTATTGCAACAGATACGGGTTCGGCCCTCCAGTTGGTGTTACCCAACCTTCAGCCTGCTCATGGCTAGATCACTTGGTTTCGGGTCTAATGCAACGAACTGAACGCCCTGTTCAGACTCGGTTTCCCTGCGCCTCCACCTACCGGCTTAAGCTTGCTCGCTACACTAAGTCGCTGACCCATTATACAAAAGGTACGTGGTCACCATTGCAGGCTCCCACTGTTTGTAGGCAATCGGTTTCAGGTACTATTTCACTCCCCTTGTCGGGGTGCTTTTCACCTTTCCCTCACGGTACTGGTTCACTATCGGTCATGCACGAGTACTTAGGCTTGGAGGGTGGTCCCCCCAATTTCAGACAGGATTTCACGTGTCCCGCCTTACTCAAGGATGTTGGTTCGCATTACGTGTACGGGGCTGTCACCCATTCTTGCCCGACTTTCCAGACGGTTCCACTTGTCTCACCAACACCACTGGCCTGGTCCGCGTTCGCTCGCCGCTACTTGCGGAGTCTCGGTTGATGTCCTTTCCTTCGGGTACTTAGATGTTTCAGTTCCCCGAGTTCGCCTCTTATCCCTATGTATTCAGAATAAGATACCTAATAGCGATACTTGGAAACCAAAGACGTCTGCGACGCTCCGTGAATGGTGAATGGGAAAATAGTGAATGGCAAAAACCATTCACTATTCACTATTCACTATTCACGCGCCGCAGGCGCATCAGATTTCCCAAGTATCATAGGTGGGTTTCCCCATTCGGAAATCGCCGGATCAAAGCTCATTCGCAGCTCCCCGACGCTTATCGCAGCGTATCACGTCCTTCATCGCCTGTGCATGCCAAGGCATCCACCAATTGCCCTTAAGACACTTGATCATTCACATTGCCAATACCCATCCTGGCCCA
>NZ_AYOD01000069.1 GCF_000497755.1 Aliihoeflea sp. 2WW | reverse complement strand
AGCCGCTTCAGATCCACGCCCGCCACCAATCCCAGAAAATGAAACTCGATGCCGCTTGCAGCACCGATGGTGAAGCCGGCGTAGCCGCCGAGGGAGGCGCGGAAGTCTCGGCCGTCGGGGGTCATGCCGAAGGTGCCGAGGCCGGGGGTGTAATCGCGGCCGACCGCATTTGGAGGGAGCCGGCCGCCGAAGCCGGGGACGGCGTCGAGGACGTTGGCAACGAAGCTGTTGGAGTTCGGGCCGGGCCAGATGCGGTAGCCGCCGGGCTGCGCATAGGGGTAGGCAGCGATCGCGGCGTCGAACTGCGGCAGCAGTGCCTCGGCTGCATCGCCCTTCACGGAATGCACGACATAGGGCGGGTTGGAGTACCAGTAGCCGTCGGCGTCGCGGTGATTGCGGCGAATGGGCGAGCCCCAGCCGACCTTGTCGTAACGCTCGTAGGTCGTCTCGCCGGGGCGCTTCAGGACGATCCAGCTATGCACCGACAACGCGCCCTTGAGACCGCCGGTGCGGGCGGCGAGGACGTAGATGCCGGCTTCGTCGGCAGCGGGCGGTGGCAGCAGGCCGGACGACGTCCAGGTCGCGCCGCGCCAGCTATCGGGACGGTCGGTGATCGACCACCAGGCGAGCGTCGCGAGCGCCGGCAGGAGGAAGAAGACGAAGACGAGCATGGCGAGACGCAGGGCGATGGTCATGAAGCGGTGCGCTTCCTTTCGGGCAGGCAAATCGGGTATGTGGCGGGCAGTTGGTCTTGAGGGAAGATAATGGCGAATCCGGTTCTGGTCGAAGTCACCCGCGGAAATGTGATCGAAAGCCGCCATCGCGGGGCGCTCGCGGTGTTCGACGGTGACGGCGGCGAGGTGCTGTCGATCGGCGACGTGGCGCGGCCGGTCTTTCCGCGCTCGGCGGTGAAGTCGATCCAGGCGCTGCCGCTGATCGAAAGCGGGGCGGCGGATGCCTACGGGTTCTCGGACGCCGATTTGGCACTCGCCTGCGCCTCCCATGCCGGCGAAACGCGGCATGCCGACCGCGCGGCCTCGATGCTGGCGCGGGCGGGGCTCGATTTTGGCGCGCTCGAATGCGGCGCGCACTGGCCGACGCGGCAGGACGCGCTGATCGACCTGGCACGCTCCGGCGCGTCGCCGACGGCGCTGCATAACAATTGCTCGGGCAAGCATTCCGGCTTCGTGTGCACTTGCCGGCATTTGGGCATCGACCATCGCGGCTATGTGAAGGCCGGCCATCGCTCGCAGGAAATGGTGCGCGAGGCGATGGAGGCGGTGACGGGGGCGGCGCATTCGACGGACGCCTGCGGCATCGACGGCTGCTCGATCCCGACCTATGCGATCCCGCTCGCCGACCTGGCGCGCGGCTTTGCGAAGATGGCGACGGGGCAGGGGCTGGGCGAGCGGCGCGCGGCAGCGGCGAAGCGGCTGATCGCGGCCTGCATGGCCGAGCCGTTCTATGTTTCGGGCACGGAGCGGATGGATACGCGGTTGATGACGGAGGATGCGGGGCGCATCTTCGTCAAGGTCGGCGCGGAGGGCGTCTATTGCGGGGCGCTGCCGGAACTGGGGTTGGGGTTTGCGCTGAAATGTGATGACGGCGCGGTGCGGGCGGCGGAGACGATGGTTGCCGCGCTGATCGCGCGGTTGGTGAAGGGGGAGTTGGGGGAGCGGGTCGGCGAGATGGCGCGGCCGGTGATGACGAACTGGAACGGGATCGAGGTGGGGACGGTTCGGCCGGTTGGGGAGTTGGGGTAGACGTCGAAGTCGAGCTCCGTCGCACCCCCCTCTGCCCTGCCGGGCATCTCCCCCTCAAGGAGGGAGATCACGCACGTGACCGAGTTCGCCAGCATCGTGGGCGATTGCGCGAGGCGATGACGAGACTGATCTCCCCCCTTGAGGGGGAGATGGCCGGCAGGCCAGAGGGGGGTGCGACGGATCGCGTTCGACCCGATCAGCCCACCACATCCTCTTCCAGTCGCCTCGGCGACAGCTTTTCGCAGAACACCGTGCCGTCTTCGGGCAGCGGCTTGACGGGCACGTCGAGCGTTGGTTGCGAGACGGGGACGGGCGGTTCGAAGACGGTGGCGCCGACGATGACGTTCTGGCCGCCGCGCACCGTCTCGATGCGCGCCTGGCGGGCTTCGAGGACGCGTTCCTGAAGACGGCCGTCGACGAGCGAGCGCAGGATGCCGCCTTCGTTCTCGATGCGGCGGAACTCCTCCCAGGCGGTTTCGCACAGCGAGGCAATGAGCTGGTTCTGCAAATCGGGCGCGGGCGTGGGGTTGGAGATCGGGCGAAGCTGGACCTCGCGTTTCATTACCGTTTGCGTGGCGAGCGCCATGCGGCGGGCGGCGCTTTCGGGCAGGCCGACCGGCATCGTGTGCGGCAACAGCGAGACGGAATTCGCGCCGCCGCCGATCGCTGCGGCAGCGGCGAGCGTGTTGCGGGTGAGGTTGGTGTCGGGATCGAGCCGGCTCATCATGCGGAACGAGGTTTCGGCATGGATGTTGGCGGGGACCGGCGGCAGCGACGACTGCTCCTCGATCGCGGCCCACAGCGCACGCAGGGCGCGGATCTTCACGATGGTCGACAGCGGGTCCTGACCGGCGGCGAGGGCGAAGCCGATATGCGGCGCGGCATAAACGAGCGGCTGGCGCGCTTCCTCGAACATGCGCAGATGGCCGACCGCCGAAGCGATGATGATGCCGAGTTCCTGCGCGTCCGTCGCGCCGGCATTATGGACGACGCGGCCATCGGCCTCGAGGAAGACCGCCGGCGCGCCGACCGAGAAGAAGTGCGCCAGCGACTGCGGCATCGACGCCTGCAGCGCCTCGATCGACATGCGCAGGCGGCCGGTGCCGGCGAAGACGGCGCCCGGATCGACGCCGAAGGAAAGGCTGAGCCGGGCCGGATCGACATTCGGCCAGTTGTGGAAAAGCGTCTCCATCCAGTCGACCGAGGCGCGGCTGGCCGGATGGACGTCGATTCGCAAATGGACCTTGTCGATCGGAACGCCGGAAAGCGCGGTGCGAAGTGCCTCGGGCGTGGCGGGAAGACCGTAGCCGAACGCGTTCGGCGCGCCCTCGAAGACCAGCGCGAGGCCGTCGGCGCCATTGGCGAGGTCGGTCAGCGCCTGCGCATTGGCGCGTGCGGGATCGGGGTCGTCGACGCGCTGCAGGATCTTCCACTGGGCGGCGCCGCCGGCCCGCATCTGCAGGCCCGACGCGTCGACTTCGTAATGGACGCGCGGCGATGCCGAGGGCGCGGCCGCAAGACGTTCGAGCCAGCTTTCCCGCTTCATCGCCGTGAACGATCTGGTGCCGACGCTTGCTGCTTCCATTTCCACCCTTCCTTTGGCTGCACGCATGCAACCTGTCCGGGACGAACTTAGGGACGCAGGACCGCGCACGCAACGCGGCAGCATGCGTCATGGCGTCTTTTGCCCGGGCGATGTTGCACAAGCGTCCTAACGCAGAAGCGGCCACTTGACGCCGGACGCATGAAAGCTGAACGTCGCGGCACGGTTTCAGGCTTCGAGGGGGCGTCATGTGGCAGGCTGAGAGCATTTTCCTGGGCGCGAGCCGCAAGCCGGACGACAGCTACCAGGGGCCGGAGGAATTGCTTCTCAAATACGGCAACCGGCACGGACTGGTGACGGGCGCGACCGGCACCGGCAAGACGGTGACGCTGCAGATACTCGCGGAAGGGTTTTCGGATGCCGGCGTGCCGGTGTTCTGCGCCGACATCAAGGGCGACGTTGCGGGTCTGGCGAAGGCGGGCGAGCCGAAGGACTTCCTCGCCAAGCGCGCCGAAGCGATCCAGCTTGCCGATTATCAGTTCAAGGAATTTCCGGTCGTCTTCTGGGACCTTTTCGGCGAACAGGGCCATCCGATCCGCGCGACGGTTTCGGAAATGGGACCGCTGCTGCTTTCGCGGCTTC
The DNA here is from genome assembly GCF_000497755.1 of Aliihoeflea sp. 2WW. Classification (GTDB taxonomy): domain Bacteria; phylum Pseudomonadota; class Alphaproteobacteria; order Rhizobiales; family Rhizobiaceae; genus Aliihoeflea. The sequence goes on along the minus strand of NZ_AYOD01000069.1, from coordinate 17,441 downwards.
TCAATCTTACAGAGGCGCAGGAAGGCGTCGTCAACATCGCCTTCAAGCTGGCCGACGAGGAGGGGATGCTCCTTCTCGACATGAAGGACATGCAGTCGATGCTGGCCTCGATGGCCGAGCGGGCGAGTGAACTCTCGGGCCGCTACGGCAACATCACCAAGGCGTCTGTCGGCGCCATTCAGCGCGCGCTGCTGGTTCTGGAAGGGCAGGGCGGCGACCACTTCTTCGGCGAGCCGGCGCTGCGCATTTCCGACCTGATGCGCACCTCGCGCGACGGCCGCGGCGCGATCAACGTGCTCGCCGCCGACCGGCTGATGATGAACCCGCGTCTCTACGCGACGTTCCTGCTTTGGCTGATGTCCGAACTGTTCGAGGAACTGCCGGAGATCGGCGACCCGGACAAGCCGAAGCTCGTCTTCTTCTTCGACGAGGCGCATCTGCTCTTCGCCGACGCGCCGAAGGTGCTGGTCGAGCGCGTCGAGCAGGTGGTGCGGCTGATCCGGTCGAAAGGCGTCGGTGTTTATTTCGTGACGCAAAACCCGCTCGACGTGCCGGAAACGGTGCTGGCGCAATTGGGCAATCGCGTGCAGCACGCACTCCGCGCCTACACGCCGCGCGAGCAGAAGGCAGTGAAGACGGCGGCCGAGACCTTCCGGCCGAACCCCGATTTCGATTGCGCCGACGCGATCACGCAGCTTGGGACCGGCGAGGCGCTGGTCTCGACGCTGGCGGAAAAGGGCGTGCCGTCGATGGTGCAACGGACGCTGATCCGCCCGCCATCCTCGCGGCTGGGACCGCTGACGCCCGACGAGCGCCGGCAGGTGATCGCGCAGAGCCCGGTGGCGGGGCAGTACGACACGACGGTCGACCGTGAATCGGCCTACGAAATGTTGGCCAAGCAGGCCGATGCGAAGGCGCGCGCGGAGGAGGACCAGCGGGCGCGCGAGGCCGCGCAGAAGGAAGAGGCGGCGCGTGGCCGCTGGACGCTGCCGGACATGAACGGCGACGGCCGCGAGCGGGCGCCGGCAAAGCCGCGTGCCTCGAACCGGCAGACGGTGGCGGAAGCGGCGATGAAGTCGGTGGTTCGCTCGGTCGGGTCTTCGGTCGGGCGGGCGCTGGTGCGGGGGATATTGGGGAGTTTGAAGAAGGGGTTTTAGGCGGGTTTTTTTTTTGTTTTTTGCGAAGGGGACCCCCACCCTTTATCCCTCCCCACAAGGGGGAGGGAGGGCGTCGGCGTTGAGCTTTGTTCTTCATTCAGGGTGCCAATGGAGACGAATGGGATGCCTCCCTCTTGTGGCGAGGGTGAAGGCCGCCGCGAACGGGCTCCGGGAAAGCCGCGCGCCTCGAACCGGCAGACGGTGGCGGAAGCAGACGGGGGAGGGAGCCCTCCCCACAAGGGGGAGGGAGGGCGTCGGCGTTGAGCTTTGTTCTTCATTCCGGGTGCAGAGCAGACGAATGCAATGCCTCCCTCTTGTGGCGAGGGTGAAGGCCGCCGCGAGCGGGCGCCGGCAAAGCCGAGAGCATCGAACCGGCAGACGGTGGCGGAAGCGGCGATGAAGTCGGTCGTCCGCTCGGTCGGGTCTTCGGTCGGGCGGGCGCTGGTGCGGGGATTTTGGGGAGTTTGAAGAAGGGGTTTTAGGGAGGGGGCGGTTTCAGTTTTTGCGAAGGGGACCCCCACCCTTTATCCCTCCCCACAAGGGGGAGGGAGGGCGTCGGCGTCGTGAATTTTCTTCAAACTGAGTGGTGCATTGGTGGTCGAAGCAGAACGCTGGCGACTCCCTCCCCCTTGTGGGGAGGGATAAAGGGTGGGGGTCTCCAACCATCCGCCCGCTTCCTCCCGGCTCGCTCTCAAAAGCAGGCCAGCGTCAAAACCTCACCCCGCCTTCGACATCCCCCCATCGACCATCAGCACATGCCCGCTGACATAGCTCGCATCGGTCGACAGCAAATACGCCACAGCCCCCGCAACCTCATCCGCATCCGCCACGCGCCGCAACGGCAGCGTCTCGACATGCTCCCCGGCGCCCACGCACACGCCGTTGACGCGCACACCCTTCGGCCCAAGCTCCACCGCCAGCCCCTCGGTCATCGCCCGGATGCCCGCCTGCGCGATGCCGTAGGCGAGCCGTCCCTGCCCAGCCGCACCGCATAGATTGACGATCGCCAGCTCGTCTCCGCGCCGCTCCACCCCCGCCCGGCAGGCGGTCAGCGCCGCGACGAGGTTCACCTCCAGCACCTCGCGCAAGAACTCCCCGGTCGTCTCGTCGAGCCCGCCAAGCGGCGCATGGCTCGACGCATTGACCAGCGCGGCGAGCGGGCCGAAGGCGTCGACGCATTGGTCGAACGCCACTTCCATCTCCTCCTCGTCCGTCAGATCGGCGCGGATGAAGATTGCGTCCTCGTCACCGAGCCGCTCCTCGGCTTCCGAGATCGCCTCGGCGTCGGCATCGATGATGGCGACCGGCCAGCCGTCGTCCAGCAGGCGCTCGGCAACGGCAAAGCCGATGCCGGTCGCCCCGCCGGTGACGACGGCCGGCCGTTTCACTTGATGCGCTCGAGGATCGAGACGTAGTTGGCGACCGCCGCGCCGCCCATGTTGAAGATGCCGGCAAGCTTGGCGTTCGGCACCTGGATGCCGCCCGCTTCGCCGGTCAACTGCATGGCCGAAAGCGCGTGCATGGAAACGCCCGTCGCGCCGATCGGGTGGCCCTTGGACTTCAACCCGCCCGACGGGTTCACCGGCAGCCGACCGTCCTTTGCGGTCTGGCCTTCCAGCGCGATCTTGCCGCCCTCGCCCCGCTTGGCGAGACCCATCGCCTCATATTCGATCAGTTCGGCGATGGTGAAGCAGTCATGCGTTTCGACGAAGGAGAGGTCGTCGAGCTTCACGCCTGCACTCTTCAGCGCCCGCGCCCAGGCTTCCTCGGCACCCTCGAACAAAAGGATGTCGCGCTTCGAAAGCGGCAGGAAATCCTGCACATGCTCGTTGGCGCGGAAGGCGACGGCGCGTTTCATGCGCAGCGCCGTCTGCGTGTCGGCCAGCACGATCGCCGCCGCGCCGTCGGAGACGAGCGAGCAGTCGGTGCGCTTCAAGGGACCTGCGACGAACGGGTTCTTCTCGCTCTCGTTGCGGCAGAAGTCGAAGCCGAAATCGGTACGCATCTGCGCATAGGGGTTGTCGACGCCGTTCTTGTGGTTCTTCGCCGCAATGGTGGCGAGCGCATCGGACTGATCGCCGTAGCGCTGGAAATAGGACTGCGCGATACCGCCGAAGACGCCCGCAAAGCCCGCCGGCGTGTCGCCTTCCTCGGGAAGGTACGATGCCTTCAGCAGGTTGCGGCCGACATCGGGGCCCTTGGTCGTCGTCATCTGCTCGACGCCGACGACGAGCACGATCTTGGCCGCATTGGCGTCGATCGCGCGGATGCCCTGGCGCACCGCAGCCGAGCCGGTCGCGCAGGCGTTCTCGACGCGCGTTGCCGGCTTGAAGCGCAGCCGATCGTCGGCCTGCAGCACGAGGCTGGCGGTGAAATCCTGGGCCGAGAAGCCCGCATTGAAATGCCCGAGCACGATCTCGTCCACGTCCTCCGGCCCGATACCGGCATGGGCGAGCGCGTCGCCCGCAACCTTTATGATCAGGCTCTCGACGGTCTCTTCGGGCAGTTTTCCGAACTGGGAATGCGCCCAGCCGACAATGCATGCGGTCATGTTTTCTGGCCTCCTTGGGATGTGCCGCACCCTACCATGCGTCAACCCGCCGCCGAAACCTGAAATTTGTTCAGGCCTGAACGAACAGCGGGTTTGTTGTGGTTCTTGATTGACCAGTCAATAAACGATAGATCGGGTCCATGCCAAAGCTTGGAATGGAACCGCTTCGCCGCAAGGCGCTCATCGACGCCGCCATCGGTGCGATCGGCGAGCGCGGCTCGCTCGATGTGACGATGGCGCAGATCGCCAAGCGCGCCGGCGTGTCTTCGGCGCTGGCGCATCACTATTTCGGTGCCAAGGACGATCTCCTCCACGCCACCATGCGCCACATCCTCGCCGAGCTCGGCCGCGATGTCCGGACTGCGTTGGGCGAAACGACGACGCCCGAAGAGCGCGTCCGCGCCATTATCGCCGTCAATTTCTCCGTCAAGCAGTTCGCGTCCGAGACGGTTGCCGCCTGGCTCACCTTCTATGTCGAGGCGCAGCGGTCCGAGCGCCTGCGACGGCTCCTGCGCATCTATGCGCGGCGCCTCCATTCCAATCTGATGAGCGGCCTGCGCCCGCTCGTGGCCGAGCCCGAGCAGACCGCCGAAGGCATCGCCGCGCTGATCGACGGGCTCTACATCCGCCGCGCGCTCAAGGACGGCGCACCGGACGCGGCCTCCGCCATCGCCTTGGTGAACGACTATCTCGACCTCAAAATTCATGCCGTCCGGGGGGACATCACTTGAAGCCGAACATCCTCATCCTCATGGTCGACCAGTTGACCGGAACGCTGTTTCCGGACGGCCCGGCCGACTTTCTCCACGCGCCGCATCTGAAGGCGCTCGCCGCGCGCTCGGCGCGCTTTGCCGCCAACTACACCGCCTCGCCGCTCTGCGCGCCCGGCCGCGCCGCGTTCATGAGCGGGCAGTTGCCGTCGCGCACCCGCGTCTACGACAATGCAGCCGAGTTCCCCTCCGCGATCCCCACCTTCGCGCATCATCTGCGCAGCGCCGGCTACCACACTGCGCTTTCGGGCAAGATGCACTTCGTCGGGCCGGACCAGATGCACGGCTTCGAAGAGCGGCTGACGACCGACATCTATCCCGCCGATTTCGGCTGGACGCCCGACTATCGCAAGCCGGGCGAGCGGATCGACTGGTGGTATCACAATCTGGGTTCGGTCACCGGCGCCGGCGTCGCCGAGATCACCAACCAGATGGAATACGACGACGAGGTAGCCTTCCACGCCGTCCAGAAGCTCCATCAGCTATCGCGCCTCAGCGAAGACGCGGACCGCCGCCCCTGGTGCCTCACCGTCTCGTTCACCCACCCGCACGACCCCTTCGTCGCGCGCAAGAAGCATTGGGACCTCTACGAAGACTGCGCGCACCTAAAGCCCGAAATCGGCTTCATCCCCTACGATGCGCAGGACCCCCATTCCCAGCGCCTCTACCACGCCAGCGACTACCCCGCCTTCGACATCACCGACGACGACATCGAGAAATCCCGCCGCGCCTATTTCGCCAACATCTCCTATGTCGACAACCACGTTGGCGCGATCCTCGACACGCTTGAGCGCACCCGCATGGCGGACGACACGATCGTCCTCTTCTGCTCCGACCATGGCGAAATGCTCGGCGAGCGTGGCCTGTGGTTCAAGATGTCCTTCCTCGAAGGCTCGGCCCGCGTGCCGCTGATGATCGCCGGCAAAGGCATCGCGCCCGGCAATCATGCGACGGCGACCTCCAATCTCGACATCTGTCCCACGCTCTGCGACCTCGCCGGCATCGACATGTCGGTCATCCAGCCATGGACCGACGGCACTTCGCTCAAGCCCATGATCGACGGCAACGAGCGCCACGAGCCGGTGCTGATGGAATACGCCGCCGAGGGCTCCTACGCCCCCATGGTCGCGATCCGCGAGGGCCGCTTCAAGTTCGTCCATTGCGAGATCGACCCGCCGCAACTCTTTGATCTGGAATCCGATCCGGCCGAACTCACCAACCTCGCCTCCGATCCCGCGCACGCCGATCGCGTCGCGGAATTCATGGCAATAGTCCGTGCCCGTTGGGACATGACGCGCTTCGACGCGGAGGTGCGCGAGAGCCAGGCGCGCCGGTGGGTCGTCTACCCGGCGCTGCGCAACGGCGCCTACTATCCGTGGGAATTCCAGCCGCTGCAAAAGGCATCGGAGCGCTACATGCGCAACCACATGGATTTGAACGTGCTGGAAGATCGCCAGCGCTTTCCGCGGGGTGAATGACCATGCTTGAAGCCGATTACGTCATCGTCGGTTCGGGGTCCGCCGGCGCCGCCATGGCCTACCGCCTTTCGGAAGACGGCAGGAACTCGGTCATCGTCATCGAATATGGCGGCACCGACATCGGCCCCTTCATCCAGATGCCCGCTGCCCTCTCTTTCCCGATGAATATGAGCCTCTACGATTGGGGCTTCGAAAGCGAAGCGGAGACGCATCTGGGCGGGCGCAAGCTCGCCACGCCGCGCGGCAAGGTGCTCGGCGGCTCATCCTCGATCAACGGCATGGTCTATGTGCGCGGCCACGCGCGCGATTTCGACCATTGGGCGGGCGAAGGCGCGGCCGGCTGGGCCTATGCCGACGTCCTTCCCTATTTCAAGCGCATGGAAACCGCCCATGGCGGCGAGGAGGGCTGGCGCGGCACCGAGGGACCGATGCACGTCAAGCGCGGCCCCCGCCGCAACCCGCTCTACGCCGCCTTCGTCGAGGCGGGCCGGCAGGCGGGCTTCGAGACGACGGACGACTATAACGGCTCCAAGCAGGAAGGCTTCGGCGCGATGGAGCAGACCATCCATCACGGCCGTCGCTGGTCCACCGCAAACGCCTATCTGCGCCCTGCCCTCAAGCGCCCGAACGTCAGTCTCGTCAATGGCTTCGTGCGCCGCGTTGTCATCGAGAATCAGCGTGCCACCGGCGTCGAGTTCGAGGCGCGCAGGCAGATCCAATTCGTCAAAGCCCGGCGCGAGGTCATCGTCGCCGCCTCGTCGATCAACTCGCCCAAGCTCCTGATGCTGTCGGGCATCGGCCCGGCCGCGCATCTGGCGCAGCACGGCATCAAGGTGATCGCCGACCGGCCGGGCGTCGGCGCGAACCTGCAGGATCACATGGAGCTCTACATCCAGCAGGAAGCGACCAAGCCGATCACGCTCTATTCCAAGCTCAACCTCTTTTCCAAGGCGTTGATCGGCGCCGAGTGGCTGTTCTTCAAATCCGGCCTCGGCGCGTCGAACCATTTCGAGGCCGCCGCCTTCCTGCGCTCGAAAGCCGGCGTCGACTATCCCGACATCCAGTATCACTTCCTCCCCGTCGCCATTCGCTACGACGGCAAGGCGGCGGCAAAGTCGCACGGCTTCCAGGCCCATGTCGGCCCGATGCGCTCGAAGTCGCGCGGGTCGGTGACGCTGCGCTCGTCCGATCCTGCCGACAAGCCGGTGATCCGCTTCAACTACATGTCGCATCCCGACGACTGGACGGACTTTCGCCACTGCATCCGCCTCACCCGCGAAATCTTCGGCCAGGCCGCCTTCGACGAATTTCGCGGCCGCGAAATCTCGCCGGGCGCGGATGTGAGCAGCGACGAAGCGCTCGACGCCTTCATCCGCGATCACGCCGAAAGCGCATACCATCCCTGCGGCACCTGCCGCATGGGCCGGGCCGACGATCCCCACGCGGTCGTCGATCCCGAATGCCGCGTCATCGGTGTCGACGGCCTGCGCGTTGCCGATTCATCGATCTTCCCGCGCATCACCAACGGCAATCTCAACGCCCCCTCGATCATGGTCGGCGAGAAGGCAGCCGACCACATTCTCGGCCGCCAGTCGCTCAGCCCGTCGAACCAGGAGCCGTGGATCAATCCGAACTGGGAGACGTCCGACCGCTAGGCGAACACACCAAACCGCAGTATGCCGACGACATCGCAACCATCCGTCTCAAGGCAACGCACTATGCAGAAGAACCAGCTCTACATGATCGTCGGCGCGCTTATCGTGGTCGTCATCGGCCTCGGCATCTATGTCTACCAGAAGGAAAGCGAGCCCTCCGGCGTCGAAATCCGTCTCGACGAGTCCGGCGTCTCGGTGGAGCAGAACTAGCAAGGAAAAGGAACACGGCGTGAAAGCACAGCCTCAGGCCTCACATTTCATCAACGGACGCTTCGTCGAGGACGAAGGCGGACGCGAGATCGAGGTGGTCTACCCGGCCACTGGCGAGGTGATCGCTAAGCTTCACGCCGCCACGCCCAACATCGTCGAGCTGGCCGTGGAAGCGGCCCGCTCGGCACAATGCGAATGGGCGCGGCTGAAGCCGATCGAGCGCGGACGCATCTTGCGCAAGGCGGCCGATCTCCTGCGCGCCCGCAACGACGACCTGTCGCGCCTCGAAACGCTCGACACCGGCAAGGCCATCCAGGAAACGCTCGTCGCCGACGCCGCATCCGCCGCCGACGCGCTCGAATATCTCGGCTCCGTCGTCGCCGGTTTCAACGGCGAGTTCATCGAGCTCGGCGGCCCCTTCGCCTATACGCGGCGCGAGCCGCTCGGCGTGTGCGTCGGCATCGGCGCCTGGAACTATCCGATCCAGATCGCGGCCTGGAAATCCGCGCCCGCGCTCGCCATGGGCAATGCGATGGTCTTCAAACCGTCCGAGACGACGCCGCTTTCCGCGCTTGCCCTGGCAGAGCTCTATATCGAGGCGGGCCTGCCCGCCGGGCTCTTCAACGTCGTCCAGGGCTATGGCGACGTCGGCGCCGCCCTCGTCTCGCACGAGCATGTCGACAAGGTTTCGCTGACCGGCTCCGTGCCGACCGGCAAAAAGGTCATGGCGCTTGCCGGCCAGCACATGAAGCACGCCACGATGGAGCTCGGCGGCAAGTCGCCGCTCATCGTCTTCGACGACGCACATCTGGAAAACGCCATCGGCGGCGCGATGCTCGGCAATTTCTACTCCACCGGCCAGGTCTGTTCCAACGGCACCCGCGTCTTCGTCCAGGACGGCGTCTATGACCGCTTTCTCGACCGCCTTGCAGAGCGCGCCAAGACCATCCGTCTCGGCGATCCGCTCGATCCCGAAACGCAGATGGGGCCGATGGCGAGCCGCGCACAGTTCGACAAGGTGATGGAGCATATCCGCATCGGCCGCGACGAGGACGGCGCCCGCCTCCTCACCGGCGGCAGCGCGCCCACCATGCAGGGCTTCGAAGGCGGCAATTTCATCGAGCCGACCGTCTTCGCCGACGTCACCGACACCATGCGCATCGCCCGCGAGGAGATCTTCGGCCCGGTCATGAGCGTCCTGCGCTTTTCCAGCGAGAACGAGGTGATCGCGCGCGCCAACGACACGCCGTTCGGTCTCGCCGCCGGCGTCTTCACCGCCGATCTTGCGCGCGGCCACCGCGTCGTCGGCCAGTTGCAGGCCGGCACCTGCTGGATCAACGCCTACAATCTCACCCCCGTCGAAATGCCCTTCGGCGGCGTCAAGCAGTCCGGCATCGGTCGCGAAAACGCGCTCGCCGCGCTCGGTCACTACAGTCAGGTCAAGTCGGTCTATGTCGAGACGGGAGACGTTGCGTCACCTTACTGACGCAACGATTTGGCGCGAATGGGCGAACCGGCCCTTGCGGGCTTCTGCAACCCCGGTTATAAGCCCGCCGTCTGGTCGCGGAGTGTAGCGCAGCCTGGTAGCGCACCTCGTTCGGGACGAGGGGGTCGCAGGTTCAAATCCTGCCACTCCGACCATAGACATTCATGCCTTGCCACCCCGCGCATGGCAATTTCTCCCGAAAACACCTATATAAGCGATAATGACGACGGCGCGTCGTCGTTCGACCCGGTATTGCGCTCGGTCGCCCAGCCAATCGAGAGGTAGTTCCGTAAGTGTCTGATCTGAACAATCCCGTCTTCAAGACGGCCAAGCCGTCGCCTTCAGCCAAGGCCGACATCACGACGGCAGCCGCCCGTGCGATCATCGACGACGAGGTGACCGCACGCGAAAAGAAGACTGCGCGCCTGCAATTGTTGCGGATGGAGCGGGAGGCTGCAGAGGCCAAGGAAGTGCCCGCACCGAAGGCCAAAAAGACGACGAAGAAAATAAAGGTTTGACTTTTGGGGGCGGCGACGCCACATCTGGCGCATCGATCTTGCTAGATGATTTTTGTTTTGCGCCACGGCGCCTGCGACGAACGTCCCTCCCATAATCGATCTAAACGCCCGATTCAAAAGGGTTTCTTTCTACACGAGCGATTCTAAGGAGATCGTTATGCCTACAGGTACCGTTAAGTGGTTCAATTCGACCAAGGGTTTCGGCTTCATCGAGCCCGACCAGGGCGGCACGGACGTTTTCGTTCACATCTCGGCCGTTGAGCGTTCGGGCATGAATGGCCTCAACGAAGGCCAGAAGATCAGCTTCGAAGTTGTCCAGGACAAGCGTTCGGGCAAGAATTCGGCCGAGAACCTTCGCGCCGTCTAAGAAATTCGGCCGGCGTCGAGCGTAGACCGCGCGTCATGCGCGACGGACATGCTCTTGATGCCGCCGAAATGCCTGATCGGGTCTGCTGACCACGGATGTACTGGCAGCAAGGTCCTTCAGGCTACGGAAAGGTCGGGTTCAGCCCGGCCTTTTTTGTTTTTGCGGGCTTTGTCCGATTTCCGCCCTGCTCCGCCGTTTCCGATGGCATGATCGCCGCGATCTGTCACACTGGGGATCGGAGCCGCTTCGGCTCCCGGAGGAATGCCCGATGAAGCATGTGCGCCTTTCCGCTTTCGAGTGGGTGCTGGGCGGCATCGCTGCCGCCACTGTCGGCTCGTTTCTCTACATCTTCCTGATCAGCATGCACTGGTAGCCCGCCCCGCAGCCAACACCGCGCGGCACGTTCGCCGCGTTTCATGGCGTTGCGCCACCGCGTTAATCAGGGGCAATCGGTCAGTAGACGCTGCTGGCCGGCAGGACGTGCGGCGCATCGCCATAGGCCATGTCCGTCTCTGCGCCGCCTAACGGCGCCTTCAGCTTTGCCAGGAACCCCTGCACGGCCGCCGCGCCGCCCTTGCGGATCAGGTTCAAATGGTTGCCTTCAGGAACCACGACCAGCGAGGCATGGTCGGCATTCATCGCAGCCAATCGCTCGGCAAAGCGCGCCGGGGTGATCTGGTCCTTGCCGCCGGCGAGAATCAGGATCGGCGCATCGACCTTGTCGATCCGCGAGCGCGTGTCGAACTTGGTGCGCACCAGCCATTCGGGCACCTGCGAGAACTGTTGGCGCACTGCGTCGCCGAATGTCGTGAAAGGTGCTTCGAGCACGAGGCCCATCGTCTCCGCCCGCGAGGCGACATAGCTCGCGACACCGGTGCCCATCGAGTAGCCGTAGACGATGACGCCGTTCGGGGCGAGGTCGTCGGCCGCGATGCGCTCCATCATCGTCGACGCATCGGCGTAGAGCATCGCCTCGCTCGGCATGCCAGGATTGCCGCCATAGCCGCGATAGCCGGTCAGGAGCAGGCCATAGCCCTCCTCCGCGATCGCCGTCAGATGCCGTGGCTTGTGGATGATGTCGCCGAGCCGGTCGGGGAAGTAGACGATCAGCGGCTTGCCGGGCTGGGGCGCGAAATAATAGGAACGCAGCTTCAAGCCGTCGGACGCCGTCAGCTCGATCGGCTCCAGCTTCAGCTTGCTGTCGAATTTGAGGATGTCGAGCGCGAGGCGGTCACGGAAGAGAACGTATTCGGGAACGGTGTGCGCCGCGGTCGCCCACGCGGCCACGAGCAGCATGATCAAGGTGGCGAAGGCTCGTGCCTGCTTCCTGCGTTTGCCCGAACGCATGATCATTCCGGCCACTCTCCCCTGTGACGCGATTCGATGGTGCCGATCACCATGCGTTACAATTAGACCGATTTATGGTTACCAGGCGATACATTTTGTGAGCCTGCGCGCCGTCGCGCGTTCGACGTGGCCCGGATGCCACAGCGGAAGGCCGGGCGATCGACCTCTCAGATACAATTCAGACGTGCATTTTGACGTTTCATTCGCATTTGATTGCAATCATGGCGTGCAATCAACCAGCGGAGCACAACCATGGCAGTTCGATGGGCATGCAAGAAGGGCACGGCGGCGGTCGAATTTGCGATCCTGTCGCCGATCTATCTGATGTTCCTGTTCGGGATGATCGCCTACGGCATCTACCTCGGCGCAGCGCATTCCGTGCAGCAACTGGCATCGGAGGCCGCGCGTCTGTCCGTCGCCGGCCTGCACGAGGCGGAAAGGCGCGACATGGCGCTGTCCTTCATCGCCAGCCACGCCAAGGGCTACGGTCTCGTCGATCCCGCCAAGCTTCAGATCGATGTCGCGGACAGCCCGTCCGACGCCTCCCGCTTTGTGGTCGACCTCAGCTACGACGCGCGGCACCTGCCGATCTGGAACCTCTTCGACGGCGTCGTGCTTCCCTCGACCACCATCGCGCGGCGCTCGACCGTGCGGATCGGGGGCGTGTGATGCGGCGCGCCCTTCACCGTCTCGCCCGCGACCGTGGCGGCAACTTCGCGACCATGACCGCGCTCGTCAGCCCGGTGCTCATCCTGGTCGCCGCGCTCGGCGTCGATGCCGGCTCGTTCTTCGTCGAGCGTCGCAGCGCGCAGAGCCTGACCGACCTCGCCGCCATGACTGCGGCACGTGCGCCGGAACGCGCCGCCGAGGCAGCCGAGGCCGTTTTCGCCGACAATGGCTGGACGAATGTGACCGTCGCCACGCTGAAAGGCGCCGTCGGCGACGCGCAGGCGCCCGCATGGCCGGAGATCGTGGGGGAAGACCGCGTCTTCGTCATCGCAGGCGCCTATTCGCCCGACCCCGAAATCGCGCCCGCCCAGCGCTTCGTCGCCGGCGCGCAGCCTGCCAATGCCGTGCGCGTCGAATTCGAAACCCATGCCAGCCGCTTCTTTTCCGCGTCTCTGATCGATGCGCCCGTCATCCGCACCGCCGCCATCGCCTCGATGGTGCCGAAGGCCTCCTTTTCCATCGGCTCGCGCTTTGCCAGCCTCGAAGGCGGCGTCGCCAACATGCTGCTGACGAAGCTCCTCGGCACCAGCATCAGCCTCAACGCGATGGATTACCGCGCCCTTCTCGACACCGAAATCGGCCTCCTTGCCTTCTCCGAGGCGCTCGGCATCCAGGCGAATCTGACCGCCGCCACCTATGACGAGCTGCTCGCCGCCGATGTCGCCATGCGCGACGTCCTGCGCGCGCTTTCGCAGACGCCCGGCATCGGCCTGCCCGCCCGCACGGTCATGCAGCGCCTCGCCAACGCGGTCCCGGCCGCTCGCAACCTGCCGCTGCGCCAGCTTCTCGATCCGGGAACGCTGGAACTTGCGCGCATGCAGGGCAGTTCGGCGGGTCTCGACGCCAATGTCGGAGCGGTCCAGCTTCTCAACGCCGCCGCGGCCCTTGCCAACGGTCCCAACCAGGTCGCGCTCGATCTGGGCAGTTCGATCCCGGGCCTCCTCGACCTCACCGCCACCGTCGCGGTCGGCGAGCCGCCGCAGGGCAAGTCATGGTTTTCGCGCGGCCCCGCCGGCACCATCGTGCGCACGGTCCAAACCCGCATCCGCCTCGACGCGCGCATCGGACCGCTGCTCGGCGTCGGCGTCCACGTGCCGCTCTTCGTCGATGTCGCCTATGGCGAAGCGAAGCTGCAATCCGCCTCCTGCCCGACGGGCCGGCCGGACAGCGCCCGCGCCAGCGTCGCGGCGAAACCGGGTATCGTCGAAATCCACCTGGCCGATGCCGACACCGGCCGGATGCACGATTTCAGCCGCCTGCCCCGCCTCGACGACGCACGCCTGCTCCACGTTCCGATCCTGCTGACGGTCAACGCCCGCGCCCATGCCGGGGCAACCAACATGGCGGCCGACACGCTCCAGTTCACGGCGAACGACGTGGCTGCCAAGACGATCAAGACGGTCCGCACACGCAACACCCTCATGACCCTGTCGGGCTCGCTCCTGTCCAACCTCAGGCTCGAGGTCAAACCGCTCGGCCTCGGCCTCGGAATCCCCTCCGGCCTCACAGGAACGCTCGGCGGTCTCGTCGGCAACACGCTCGGTGCCGTCGACCCCGTCCTCGACAGCCTCCTCGCCGCCCTCGGCATCTCGCTCGGCGAAGCCGACATCCGCGTCCACCACGTCGACTGCGGCCGACCGGTGCTGGTTCAGTGATCCGGCTTGCGAACCGGAATACGACGGAAAACAGGGATTCGATTTGTTTCCAGCAGGTCGGCCGGCACCTCATAGCTAGCAGCCTTGACCTCACCACGAAGGTCTGCCGCCATCTCCTCGAATGCCTCGATGAGGTCTGCTCCCACCCGGCTCATGTCGGACGTCTCCCGGACCTACTGTTCAGGTAATCACCGTCGGCGCATCGCGCCCCGTCCGGCTGCGAATGCCCGCAATCGCCTCTGCCGCCTCGATCAGATCCGCCAGCGCGGCCTGCGTGTCGAGGTCGAGGCGGCCGTCGGCGGGCTCGAAGCGTTCGATGTAAACGCGCAGCGTGGCGCCTTCCGTGCCGGTGCCCGACAGGCGGAAGACGACGCGCGAGCCGCCTTCGAAGAGAATGCGGATGCCCTGTTTTTCCGTCACCGACTGGGCGACCGGGTCGCGATAGGCGAAATCGTCGGCCTGCGCGACGGCGAGGCCCGCGAACATCTGGCCCGAAAGGTGATCGAGACGCCCACGAAGATCGTCCATCAGCGCGTTGGCCGCGCCGGCGTCCACCGCCTCGTAATCATGCCGGGAATAGTAGTTGCGGCCGAACCGCGCCCAGTGATCGCGCATGATGTCGGCGACGCTTTCCTTCCGCGCCGCGAGAATGTTGAGCCAGAGCAGCACGGCCCACAGCCCGTCCTTTTCGCGAACATGGTCCGAGCCGGTGCCGGCGCTTTCCTCGCCGCAGATCGTCACCTTGCCGGCGTCGAGCAGCGAGCCGAAGAACTTCCAGCCGGTCGGCGTCTCGTAGAGCTCGATCCCGAGCGCCTTGGCGACCTCGTCGGCCGCCGCGCTCGTCGGCATCGACCGCGCGATCCCCACCGGCCCGCCCGCATAGCCGGGCGCAAGGTGCATGTTCGCCGCCAGCACGGCGAGCGAATCGGATGGCGTCACGAAGATGCCCTTGCCGATGATCAGGTTGCGGTCGCCGTCGCCATCCGACGCCGCGCCGAAATCAGGCGCGTCGGGCGACATCATCAGATCGTAAAGTTCTTTTGCATGAACGAGATTGGGGTCGGGATGATGCCCGCCGAAATCTTCCGAAGGAACCGCATTGCGCGCCGTGCCCTTCGCCGCGCCGAGCCTTCTCTCGAGGATTTCCACCGCATAGGGCCCGGTCACCGCGTGCATGGCGTCGAATGCCATCGTGAAGCCCGAGGCGAAATAGGCGCGGATCGCGTCGAAGTCGAACAGCGTCTCCATCAGCGCCGCATAATCCGCCACCGGATCGACCACCTCGACCGTCATGCCGCCGATCTCGGCTGATCCGACCGCATCGATCGCCACGTCGTCCACCTGCGCGATGGCGTAGCGGTCGATCACCTTCGAGCGCTCGTGGATCGCGTTGGTCAGTTTCTCGGTCGCCGGCCCGCCATTGCCGGCATTGTACTTGATGCCGAAATCCTCGGTCGGCCCGCCCGGATTGTGGCTCGCCGAAAGCACGATCCCGCCGAACGCCTCGTTCTTGCGGATCAGGTGCGAGACCGCCGGCGTCGACAGGATACCGCCCTGCCCGACGATGACGCGGCCGAACCCGTTCGCCAGCGCCATCTTGATGACGATCTGGATGACCTCGCGATTGTAGAACCGCCCGTCGCCGCCCACGACCAGCGTCTGGCCGCGATAGCCCGCGAGCGAATCGAAAATCGACTGGACGAAGTTCTCCACATAGTTGGGCTGCTGGAAGACGGGCACCTTCTTGCGCAATCCCGACGTCCCCGGCTTCTGGTCGTCGAAGGGGGCGGTCTCGATGATGGCGATCATGAAGGGTCGGTCTCCGTTGGCGAGCATCGGACCAAAAAACGGAAGCCGCTTTTTCGGAATCTTCCGAGGCTCAATCGAAAAGTCGGGTCAAGCCTTTTGCCCGGTTTCGGCTGAAATTGCCAGCATGGAGGAACACGCGCGGCGCCCGTCAAACCGCCACGAGCCGGTTTCGGTTCCGTCACCTCTCCCGCCCGATTTTGCGCTTTACCTGCCGGGGTCGGCACGATATGCACTCATCCGCTCGCATTGGGGCGTAGCCAAGCGGTAAGGCAGCGGTTTTTGGTACCGCCATTCCCTGGTTCGAATCCAGGCGCCCCAGCCACCTCCCGGATGCACTGCCGCAAGCCGGCACGAGCCGCCATCCGGCAAGTTCGGATTGACCACGTCCCATGCAGTTCATCGATCTCGGCGCCCAGCGCGACCGCATTGCCGACCGTCTGAAGACCGCCATCGACAACGTCGTGGCCGAAGGCCGTTACATTCTCGGGCCGCAGGTCGGCGAGTTCGAAAAGCGGCTGGCGGACTATGTCGGCGTCGACCATGTCGTCGCCTGCGCCAACGGCACCGATGCGCTGCTCCTGCCGCTCTACGCGTCCGGCATCGGCCCCGGCGACGCCGTCTTCGTGCCGAGCTTCACCTTCGCCGCCACGGCGGAAGTCGTGGCGCTCGCCAAGGCCGAGCCGATCTTCGTCGACGTCGATCCCGACACCTACAATATCGACATCGCCAGCCTCGAAGCTGCCATCGCCATGGTGAAGTCCGAGGGACGCCTGACGCCGAAGGCGATCATCCCGGTCGACCTCTTCGGCCTTGCCGCCGACTACGACGCGCTCGACGCCATCGCCAGGCGCGAAAACCTCCTCGTCATCGAGGACGCCGCCCAGTCCATCGGCGGCATCCGCAACGGCACGAAATGCGGCGCGTTCGGCCATGTCGGCTCGACCAGCTTCTATCCGGCAAAGCCGCTCGGCTGCTATGGCGACGGCGGCGCGATGTTCACCAATGACGCGGCCTTCGCCGACAAGCTCCGCTCCTTCGCCTTCCACGGCAAGGGCGAGACGCAATATGACAACGTCCATATCGGCCTCAACTCGCGCCTCGACACGATCCAGGCCGCGATCCTCCTCGAAAAGCTCGCCATCCTCGAAGACGAAATGGAAGCGCGCGACCGCATCGCCCGGCGTTACAACGACGCGCTCGGCGACGTCGTCAAGGTCCCGCATCTGCCCCAGGGCAACCGCTCGGCATGGGCGCAGTTCGCCATCGAGCACTCGGCCCGTGACGACCTCAAGGCGCATCTGACGTCCGACGGCATCCCGTCGGTCATCTATTACGTCAAGTCGCTCCACCTGCAGACCGCCTACAAGCACTTCCCCCGCACGCCCACCGGCCTGCCGGTCTCCGAGGGCCTCTCCTCGCGCATCCTGTGCCTGCCGATGCACCCCTATCTGTCGGAAGCCGACCAGGACAAGATCATCCAGTCGATCCGCAATTTCGTGAAGCGCAACGCGGAGTAGTGAGAGCGGCCGGCTTTAACAAGCCGTCTTTTTCCATCAGACCCCCACCCTCTATCCCTCCCCACAAGGGGGAGGGAGGCCGTCGGCGTCGCACTTTAGTCGTTCAATGCAACACCCGGTTTGAAGGCAAGGCTCGACGCGGATGCCCTCCCTCCCCCTTGTGGGGAGGGATAAAGGGTGGGGGTCCCCTTC
>NZ_AYOD01000068.1 GCF_000497755.1 Aliihoeflea sp. 2WW | reverse complement strand
CGCCCTCCCTCCCCCTTGTGGGGAGGGATAAAGGGTGGGGGTCCCCTTCGAAAAAAACCACACAGCCCCCACCCCTCCCCACAAGGCGGAGGAAATTCGTCAGCCTCGCTCTCTTCCCTAAATCCGGGCGCCAGGCTGACAAACAGATCGCAGCGTAGCCGCCCTCCCTCCCCCTTGTGGGGAGGGATAAAGGGTGGGGGTCCGCCTTCGCAAAAACCACCCGGCCGCTAACCCTCCAAATCCACCCCGCAATCCGAGATAAACCACGGATTGGCAAACGCAGCCGCCTCCAGCTTTCCCGAACAGCCATATCTCAGCGCCTCGCCATCCAGCGTACGCGTGCGTCCGCCCGCTGCGCGCAGCACCGCGTCACCCGCCGCCGTGTCCCACTGCATCGTCGCCCCGAAGCGCGGGTAGAAATCCGCAGCTCCGCTGGCGATCATGCAGAATTTCAGCGACGAGCCGACCGAGACGATCTCCGCTTGCGGCAGCTTCGCCAGATAATCGTTGGTCTCGATCGTGCGATGCGAGCGGCTGGCGACCACCACCGGCGTCGGCCCGGGCGTTTGCGTGTGGATCTCTCGCCGCCCTTCGATCTCGTGATCGTCGGTCGTGCGCGCCATCTCGCAGCGGCCCGGCTGGCCGAGAAAGAGCTGGTGTCGCGCCGGCGCGTAGACGACGCCCAGCGCCGGCATGCCATCGACGACGAGTGCGATGTTGACGGTAAAATCCTCGGATCGGTTGACGAATTCGCGCGTGCCGTCGAGCGGGTCGACGAGGAAGAACATGGGGCCGAGGTCGGCCGGCATCAGCCCGGCGCTGACCTCTTCCTCCGCGACGATCGGTATCTGCGGAAAATCACGCCGCAGGCCCTCCAGAATGATCCGCTCGGCCTCGCGGTCTGCCCATGTCACCGGGCTGTCGTCGGTCTTGGTCTCGACCGCGCAGCCGCCGCGATAGGCGTCCATCACGATCCGCCCGGCGGCCAGCGCCAGGGGCTCGAGCCGCGTCAGTGCCTCGCCATAGTCGATCGTCATCCAGCGCCCGCCAGTCTTGCGCATCCCTTCCCCGCTCCTAGCAGAAAAATCCGCCCGCATCGCCACAATCGCAAGCGATCCCCAGAAGCAATCTTTGCGACGCCGCCAAAACACGTCAGGGCGCGGCGAAAACGTCGGCGTGCGAGCACCGGAGCGGAGCGTACATCAAGTACGTGAGCACCGGAGCGCAGGACGGCGGCGTTTGCAGCCCGCCCTCACGTGTTCTCCGATGGCTCGACGCGGAATCGGCTCTGCGCGAGTCGAAAATGGCAGGCCTTGAGAACCGGAGCGGAGCGTACATTTGGGTACGTGAGCACCGGAAGCGCAAAGGACTGCCATTTGCAGGCCGCGCAGGGGCGATTCCCTAGTTGTTGAGGAAGCGGAGATGCTCTTCCCACTGCACCGCATGCGCGACGATCGTGTCGAGATCGGCGTGGCGGGGCTGCCAGCCGAATTCGGCCTTGGCGCGAGCCGGATCGGCGACGATGGAGACGGCGTCGCCGGCGCGGCGCGCACTGGTGCGAATCTCGAAATCGCGCCCGACGACGCGTTTGACCGCATCGATCACCTCGAACACCGAATAGCCGGCGCCATAGCCGCAATTGGCCGTCAGGCTCTCGCCGCCCGCGCGCAGCCGCGCCAGCGCAAGGGCATGGGCGTCGACCAGGTCGCTGACATGGATGTAGTCGCGCACGCAGGTGCCATCCGGCGTCGGGTAGTCGGTGCCGTAGACGTCCATGCCGGCGCGCTTGCCGGTCGCCGCTTCCGCCGCGACCTTGATCAGATGCGTCGCGCCCTTGGTCGACTGTCCGGTCCGCAACCCCGGATCGGCGCCCGCGACGTTGAAGTAGCGCAGAACCGTATAGGCCAGATCATGCGCGGCGGCCGTGTCGCGCAGCATGATCTCGGTCATCAGCTTGGAGGTGCCGTAGGGCGATTCGGGCTTGAGTTCCGCGTTCTCGGCCACCGGCGACACGCTCGGCGTCCCGTAGACGGCAGCGGTCGAGGAGAAGATGAAGTGCGGCACGCCCGAACGCACCGCGCTTTCGATCAGCGCGCGCGATTTGACGGTGTTGTTCTGGTAGTAGCCGAGCGGATCGGCGACCGAATCCGGCACCACGACCGACCCGGCGAAGTGGATGATCGCATCGACCTTGCGCCGCGCGATCGTCGCCTCGACCAAATCCTGGTCGGCGATGTCGCCGACGACGAGTTCGGCCTCCGCGGGCACCGCCCAGTGGAAGCCGGTCGAGAGCCGGTCGAGCACGACCACGTCCTCGCCCTGGTCGAGGAGCCGCCAGACCATGTGCGATCCGATATAGCCGGCGCCGCCGGTCACGAGTACTGTCATGGTGAACTCTCAAGCCTTCGATTTCGGGCGTGATCATAGACGATCATGCTTGCCGCGGCGTGAAGGAATTCGTTCGGCTTGGCGAAAACAAGGCCGAAATGCTAGGTCGTGTCGACTCGACCAGCACTGAGAGATTTCCGATGACCGAACGTAGCTGCCTTGCGATCGTGCTCGCCGCCGGCGAAGGCACCCGAATGAAGAGCGCAAAGCCGAAGGTGCTGCACGAAGTCGCGGGCCTGCCGCTCGTGTGCCATGCTGCCCGCGCCGCGCAGGCTGCCGGACGGGCCGATCTCGCCATCGTCGCCGGGCGCCAGTCGGACGAGGTGCTGGAGGCCGCCGCGAAGGTCGCGCCGTCGGCCCGGCTCTACCTCCAGCACAAGCGCCTCGGCACCGCCCACGCCGTCCTCGCCGCTCGCGAGGCGATTGCGGAAGGCCATGACGACATCCTCGTCCTCTTCGCCGACACGCCGCTCGTTGAACCCGAAGACATCGCAGCGCTTCGCAAGGGCCTTGCGGAAGGCGCTGCGGTGGTCGTCATGGGCTTCGAGGCCGCCGATCCCACGGGCTACGGCCGCCTCCTCACCGAAGGCGACCGCCTCGTCGCGATCCGCGAGGACAAGGACTGCACGCCAGCCGAGCGCGCCGTCACCTTCTGCAATGGCGGGCTGATGGCAATTTCCGGCGAACACGCGCTGTCGCTGATCGAGGCCGTCGGCAACCAGAACGCCAAGGGCGAATACTACCTCACCGACATCGTCGAGATCGCCGCCGCGCGCGGCCTTGCCGTGGTCGCCACCACGGCAGCCGAAGAAAGCGTCCTCGGCGTCAACAATCGCGTCCAGCTCGCCGAGGCCGAAGGTGTCTGGCAGGCGCGCAAGCGCCGCGAGATGATGCTGGCCGGCGTCACGCTCGTGGCGCCGGAAACCGTGCATTTCTCGCACGATACGCAGATCGGCACGGACACGGTCGTCGAGCCGAACGTCGTCTTCGGGCCGGGCGTGACGGTCGGCGCACACGTCACCATCCATTCCTTCTCGCATCTGGAAGGCGCGACGATCGCCGACCATGGCGAGATCGGCCCCTTCGCGCGGCTGCGCCCCGGCGCGCGGCTTTCGGAGAAAGTGAAGGTGGGCAATTTCTGCGAGGTCAAGAATGCGGACGTCGCGCCAGGCGCCAAGATCAACCACCTCTCCTATATCGGCGACGCGAAGATCGGCGCGGGTGCGAATATCGGCGCCGGCACGATCACCTGCAATTATGACGGCTTCCTCAAGCACTTGACGCAGATCGGCGCGGGCGCCTTCATCGGCTCGAATTCGGCCCTCGTCGCGCCGGTTTCCATCGGCGACAACGCCTATGTCGCCTCCGGCAGCGTCGTCACCGCCGACGTCCCCGCCGACGCCCTCGCCTTCGGCCGCGCCCGCCAGGAAAACAAGGCCGGTCTAGGTGCACAGTTGCGCGAGAAACTGAAGGCCGAAAAACAAGCGCGCGCAGCAGCGAAGGGCTGAACGCCAACCGCACCTCCAGCCTGCCTGCACCGCATTCGATATGCGCGCTATTGCCCCACCGGCAGGGCGTTTTTGCAGTTGACCGCCCTGCCCCCGCTCCCTATGTTCCGCCGCAATTTCCGGGCCCTGCGGCCGGAAACTTTCGGGCCGACCCGCCCGTGGAGAGCGCGTAGCTCAGTTGGTAGAGCAACGGACTTTTAATCTGTAGGTCCAGGGTTCGAATCCCTGCGCGCTCACCATCGACAAAGCCTTACGGCGCAAGGCTTTCAGCGAATTCCGGCATAAGAACACAGCAAGAACGTGCGAGAAAAATATGCGACATGCGAGAAAATCTTCTCGCACGGCGTTCCTCACACGTTCCGGGGGCAGGCGCCGGCGATCTTCTGGCCGCTGCGGATGGCGTCGCCCATGAGGTAGAGAAGCGCCACAGCGCAGGGTCGCAGCTGGGGCAGCTCGCCATCCTCGGCGGTCTCGCCGATGAATCGCAAAGCCGTCACCAAGCCATCGAGATCGGCCAGCTTTTCTTCCACCCTGCACCCGCTGCATTCCACAATCTGCATCGTTCCACCCCTGCTATTGCCTCAATGTCAGGCTGTAGCGGATAATGTCGTCCGTCAAACTTTCGTGAGGCGATTCGGCAAGGGCTAACCCTGCCGCGTGGATAGCGGGCATGGTCAGCCCGTTCACCCTGTCGCTTTGCGTGATCTTCGGATGGATGTGCAGGGGAGCGCGCGTGACGGATTTAGCAATGATCGGCGGACTGATTGCTGGTTCGCTCTACGATCCGATTTTCCTGGCAATGCTGGCTGTAGCTGCCGCCGTCGGCTTGATCCGGTTCTGGTACGGGTTGGCGGCCGCCATGCTCATCTCGATTGTCTTTGCGGCGCTCCGCATCGCCTCGATTGACGCAAAACGCGCCGAACTCGGTTTGGCCGAGTTTCCCTATCCGGGGCACCTTGCTGTCGCGACGACGGCCACTCTTATGGCAGCTTTTGCCATAGTGGCCGTCGCGCGTCGGCTTCGCCAAAGATGATCACAGCCCGATCTCCGTCTCTCCATCGCCGTCGTACCATTCGATCATCTTGGCGATCGCGGCGTCGGCCATTTCCGGATGCTTTGCCAGGTAGTGCTTGAGGATGCGCGTGGCGCTTTCCAGCGTGTGGCCGGTGATGGCAACGATCTCGGGCACCGTGGCGCCGGCGAGCGCCTGCCAGGTCACCGACGTGTCGCGCAGATCCGCCTCGAAGAAGGGCTGGACGTCCTGCTTGCCCTTGCCGATCAGCGAGGGCGTCGATTTGCCGGCCTCGGTGCGCACCTGGGCGAAGCGCTTGCGGTAGCGGTCGCCATCGTCCGGATAGGGTTGCCAGCTCGTCTCGTCGAGGATGACGCGCGGATTGACGATCTCGGCAGCGCGGCGGCGCTCGGCCGAGGCCTTGAGCCGGTTGGTCAGCTCCGGGCTTTCCATGACGGCGACGATGGCGCCGGTCTTTGCCTGGCGAAAGACGCGCCGGCCGGCGAGCGTGCCCTTGTCGACCATCTGCAGCCGATCGGCCTGGCGCTGGCCGGTCCACACGCCCAGCACGATCATGTCGCCGATCTCCGGCCAGCCGAGCTTGTCGGCCGCTGCGATCAGCGCGTTGATTTCCGCGCGCGTGCCGAAGCGGATGCGCGGCGGCGGCGGCGACATGCCCAGCTCCTTGCAGGGGTTCTGTCCCTGGTTGAGCAGGAAGGTGAATTTGCCGCGCTTGCGGCCCCAGGAGAACATGACCGACAGCCAGGCGATGGCGCTGCGCGCCTGCGACAGCCCGCGCCTGGCAACCAGCTCCTCGTAGACGCCGAAGATGACCGGCTGCGTCAGCGCGTCGACGGGCGAGGCCCACACGTCCGGATGGTCCAGCTCGACCAGGCCGAGCTTCTGCTTGATGTCGCGGCGCGAGCCGGCGGCATAGACCGAACCGCGCATGCCGGCCTCGGCCGCGTCGCGAAATTTCAGGGAGCCGCGCACCGGGCTCGACCAGTCCTCATAGAGCTGCGCGACCGCAATGCCGGCGGTGGGAGCGCGCCGCTTGCCGGCGGCGGGCACGATGATGCCGCGCGCCTTTGCCCGCTACATAGAAACCATCAATCGCGACGACGATCTCGCCGCCATCGTGAAGGCCTGCCGCGCATGACGATTTCCCAATGCCTCGACGCCGCCGTCGCCGGCGGCGAACTCGCACCGGACGAAGCGGCCGCCCTGCGCCGCGACTTCGAGCGGTTTCGCGCAAACCGCGAAAATGGCGGCTCCTCGATGGCCGACGAGCAGGCCAAGGCCGACCTCATCGAGGCGCTGACGGCCGAGGCCGCGCACAAGCGCCGCAAGGCCAAGCTGGCGCTGAAGAACATCCAGGAGATCGACAACGACCTGCGCAACTGGAAGAACGCCAAGGGCGAATACGACATCGCGGCGGCTGCGCTGGACAAGCTCGAGCATTTCGGCACACGAAATTCTCCTCCGTCGCCGGCCGGCAAAAGGCCATCACCGGCATGGCGCATGCGAAGATGGAAGAGGCGCTGCACCATTTCCGGCGCGCCGCGTTCGGCGGCGACAAGACGCGCTGGAACAAGGCCCAGCTCGACAATATCGTGAAGGAGGCCTTCGGCGAGGATTCCGGCGATCTGGCCGCCAAGGGTTTCGCGCGCGCCTGGTACGACACGCATGAATGGCTGCGCCAGCGCTTCAACGCCGCCGGCGGCGCGATCGGCAAGCTGGAAAGCTGGGGCCTGCCGCAGCACCACGACCCGCGCGCCCTGCGCAAGGCGACGAAGGACGGCTGGAAGGAAGCGATCCGGCCCAAGCTCGACCTTGCCCGCATGCGCCATCCGCTGACCGGCAAGACGATCGAGGCGCGCGAGCTCGACGGCATTCTCGACGAGATCTGGCTGTCCGTCACGACCGATGGGTGGATCGACCGCCAGCCCTCGCGATCGCCCTTCGGCCGGGGGGCGCTTGCCAACCAGAACGCCGAGCACCGCTTCCTGATCTTCCGCGATGCCACGACCTGGATGGAATATCAGCGCGACTTCGGCGGCGGCGATCCGTTCGCCTCGATGATGGGCCACGTCAACAAGATGGCCCGCGACATCGCGGCGATGGAAATCCTTGGCCCAAATCCATCGGGCACCGTCGAATGGATGAAACAGGCGATCACGCGCGAGGCCGAGCTGGCGCAGTCGGGCGCGCTGCCCGAAGGGCGGCTGCAGGCGATCCGGCTCGGCGGCGTTGCTCCGGACGCGGCGCAGGATTATGCGCGCGGCCGCATCGCCCGCATCGATGCCGTCTGGCGATCGCTGCGGGGCGACCTGTCGACGCCGGTCAATGCCAAGGTGGCCAACACGATGGGCGCGGTGCGGCTCGATCATCACCGCTTCCGTGCTCGGCCAGGCCGCGCTTTCGGCCTTCTCCGACATCGGCTTTGCCACGGTCACGCGCCGGTTTGCCGGCCTCAACGAAAAGACAGCCGTGCCGGACCTGGTCAAGGCCTGGGGCAAGATGACCCGGCGCGAGGCCGTGCAGGCGGGCCTGATCCTCGATTCGGCCATGAACGTCTTCAACACCCAGGCGCGCTATGTCGGCACGCTGGGTGGCCCGGAATGGGCGAACTACATCGCCGATCGCGTGCTCACCTGGTCGGGCCTGACGCCCTGGACGCAAGCCTCGCGGCACGCCTTCGGCCTTGCCTTCCAGGCGGAAGCGGCCAACCGCGTCAATCTTGGATTTTCCGAGCTGCCGGATGCCTTCCGCCGCACCTTCGAGCGCTATGGCATCCGCCAGAAGGAATGGGACACGATCCGCCGCGCGCAGATCCACCAACGGGAAAGCGGCGGGCTGTTGCGCCCGGCCGAGATCGACGCCGTCGACCAGCGGCTTGCCGAACGCTGGCTGGAGATGATCCAGACCGAAACCGAATATGCGGTGCCGAACTCGTCGCACCCGGCCCGCACGGCGCTGCTCGACCAGAACCAGCCCGGCACGATCCATGGCGAATTCATACGCTCGGCTTCGCAGTTCAAGAGCTTCGGCGCCGTCGTCATGCTCCTGCACGGCGCGCGCAACTACAACATGTTCGCCGCCGGCGACAAAATCGGCGGCGGGAAGTATCTCACCGCCGTGCTCTTCTCGACGGCGATCCTGGGCGCGGCCTCGATGCAGGCGAAGCAGCTCGCCGCCGGGCGCGACCCGCGCGACATGACCGATGGCGGCTTCTGGGGCGCAGCCCTCCTGCAGGGCGGTGGCCTCGGCATCTATGGCGACTTTCTCTTCGCCGACATCAATCGGTTCGGCGGCGGCTTCGCCTCGACGATCGCCGGCCCTGTCGTGCAGCGGGCGAACGATTTCTGGAACCTGACCGCCGGCAACGCCATTCAGCTCGCATCGGGCGAGACGACGCATTTTGGCCGCGAGCTGGTGCGCTTCGCCAAGGGCAACATTCCCGGTTCGAACATCTGGTATCTGAAGCTCGCCTTCGAACGCGTCGTCATGGACCAGCTCGCGCGCGTCGCCGATCCGGAGGCCGACAAGGCGTTCAAGAATCGCCAGCAGTACTGGCGGCGATCGACAGACCAGGAATATTTCTGGCGGCCCGGCGAGCTGACACCCGATCGCGGCCCGGCACTGGATCGCGCGCTCGGCAATTGACCCGCGCCCGCGTGAGTCACGCTGCAGGCCTCATTGATCCGAGGCTTGCCCATGACCGCGACCCCCTACCCGCTGCCGCGCGAGACCCGCGAAACCCAGATTCTCGTGGGGAATGGCACCGCCGGACCCTACGGCCCCACCGCCTTCAAGGTATTTGACGTCGCAGACGTCGAAGTGTGGAGCCGTCTGGAAGGGGTAGAGGCCTTCACCAAGATCACCGCCACTGTCGTGAAGACGGCCGGTTTTGAGTTGGACACCGTCAGCGTCACCTTTCCTGCGCCGATCGCCGCCACGACCGAGTTTCTCGTCATGGCGCGACGTACCCACGAACGCCAGACGGCTGTCTTCAAGGGCGGCACGCTCAATGTTGCGGAACTCGAAAAGGAAATGTCGAAGCAGGCCAGCGTGCTTTCGGAGCTGCGTCGCGACGTCGATCGCGGTGGTAGCGCCGTGCCTGCGAAGCCGGGCCAAATGATCGTGTTCGATGCTGAAGGCCGGCCTATTCCTGGCATCTATGAGGGCCAGATCGCTGATGCCAAATCCTTCGCTGAACGTGCCGAGGCGGCCGCTGCCCTTGCCCAAGCCGGCGCCGGCGCTCCCGTGTTTTCAAACCGGGCCGTCGCAGCCGCCTACAATCCCGCTGTCGCGCCCGACTTCATCGTGACCGCGGGCTATGCCGCGTCCGGTGATGGAGGCGGAGCGCAATATCGAAAAGTCGGCGCCGAGCCATCCCATGCTGGAAAGCTGCAGACCTCGGACGGTAGCTGGTGGGAGATTTCCGAAGATGTTCTTGCACCGGAAATGCTGGGAGCCGTCGGCGACTGGAACGGTTCTGCCGGCACGAACAATCTCACGGCTCTGACCAATCTGCACGGACCTGCTCGCAATACAATTTACGAGGAAAATCTATTTGTAAATGTGACGTATGGCATCTTCGAGCGAGGCCGTGGTGCGATCATCCGCGACAATACATTCGGCCCCGGCGTCAAATATCCGGTTTACCACTGCCATGGTGGGGGGATTGAGTTTTACGACAATGTCGTTGACCATCTGATCTTCTTAACGCTTGCGGCTACCGGCCCCGAGGAAACTTCAGGATTTGGCGGAGCCCTGCAGGATGCTTATGCAGAATGCTTGGTTGTCTTGGGAGGCAATCTTGTTCAGTCTCAATCAGATACCGCGATCATGGTTCGCGATAACATCGGCCATGTGCGCACAAATCTAGTTCAGGCGCAGACCACTTCTGGAGTGGCGGTCGCGCTCGACAACCTCAGTGTCTATGACAATGACGTCGAGTTTTACCCTTCTTCGCCATCGGATGTGACCGCTGTTTACGGTAAGTTTGTGGGGTCGTCAGGGTCCAAGGTCAGCTTGCGCGGTGGGCGGCACGGTCCAAACCGACTGCGCACCGCTGCCACAAATACACAGCCCGTCCTCTACGGCGCAGGCTTCACGATCTCATCGAGCGCAGGCATCCCGATCCAATTTGGGCCAGGCAGGTGGTCAGTGCGGCTTGCTGACGATACGGTCACCTCTATTCCCGTGCAGCAACTTGGCCGCGACAGGCTTTTGGTGGCCGTTTCAGTTGAAGAAAGCGCCGGCTACTATTTTATGGGCTGGGTGCGGCGGGAGAACACAGAAGCCATCCAAATTAACGGAGCGCTCACAGAGGTCTTCGCTGCCGCAACTACGGGCACAAACGGCACCGACAGCCGACTCCAACTGCATTACGGCGATGGGAAGCTGACTATCGGCAATCGCATGGCTGGCACGCGATCTGTGAATGTTGAAATATTCTCGATGGGCTAGAAATGGGTCTGCCGTCTGTGGCATGAGCCGTTGATGGCAAACTTCATATTCGTTGTCGCTTGCGCGCAGCATTCAGAAGAGATTGCGCGATTTTTCGCCGGTCCCGATCTCGTTACATCTGAACTCGGGGCCGGAAACAGGTTCTTCTACCTATCCCGCGATGCCCACAACGATCATCGTGGCGGCGGAGCTGATTTCTTCAAGGGACATGCGATAGATCACGCTCAGCGGAAGCTGATATTCAGCGGTGCCGGCGAAGCTCCAGAAGTTACTTCGCCGGTTGAAGGCGCTTATCTGCGCGCCCAACAGATTGGCGACGCGGTCGTCGTCGGCAATGACGTGTTTTCGCAGTTGCCGCTTCTGCATTTCTCGGATGATGGCGTGTCGGCAATCTCGGACTCGCTCTTTGCGCTCACGCGATTGCGTCGCGTGCTCGGTCTACCTGTCCAAATCGACGAGCGGGCCGTAATTGGAAGGGCGTGGATCAACAGCATATCTGGTCAAGTTCTTTCTGAGCGGACCTCTGTCGACGGAGTGCGCTACGCGCTACCTGGCACCAAACTGAAAATTGACAAAGCCAGCGCAAAACTGACGGTTGATCGAACGCCAGCACGCGAATTTTTCAAGGAAGAAACGGGCGATTACGCCGAGACGATACGCGATGGCGCACAACGCGTCATAGCTTTGATGGCGACGATGCTTCAGGTGCCAAACTCCATGACCGGCATCAGTCTTTCTGGCGGTGCGGACTCGCGGATGCTTCTGGCCGCAGCGCTCGCTGTAGACCCCGAGCGTCGTACCCGCATAAACTCCAACGTCAAAGCGAAGCGTGATTTTTCGGTGGCGACCGACTTATCGAAAGCCTTTCACTTCGATCTCAATGGTCCTTCGCGAGTGCCCTTGTCCTTCCAGCGCCTCGACCAGATATCCCAATGGATGTTGTCTTGCGCCGGCATTTACGATCCGATGTATTCGCTCAGCATGAAGACGAAGAACCTAACGTTCTTCAGCGTCGCGGGACACGGTGCAGAACTCTATAAAGGGAACTATGGTTGGCGGTCTGTGGAGGCCGTGAACGCCACAATCCCCGAAGCGGAAGGGGCGTTCAAGGCCGAGGTGGCGGATGGCCTGGCTGCCATGGATGTCGACCCAGCCGACCCCTGGGGCTCGGAATGGCATTACATCGGGTATCGCAACGGCCTGCACGGCGGGCGCTCGACGATGACATCGCTGGTCTCGGTGAAGCCGCTGTTTCACCGCAGCCTTGTCGGCGTGTGCCACTCGCCGGCAAATGAATACCCGGCACCGCGCAAGTCGCAGCCGTCGATGGCAACCGATCTGCTGATAGCGATGAACCCGGAACTGGCAAAGCACCCGTTCGATGAGGACTTCAAGAACCTTGAAGCATCCTACGTGGACGAGCGGTCGCGATATCTCGGGCGCGTAGAAACCTCTGAGGCATACGAAATCGTTGGCAGCCCAGCCGACGTACATGCCGGCCCGCCTAACCAATTCTTCCAGATGGCCGAAAGCGAAGGGCTGACAGGCTCATTCACTGACGAGCGCCTGCTCGGCCTGCTTGATCGCGCGCTCGAGACCGCACCCGGCAGTATCTCGTCCGCAATGGCGCCCATGGTGATGGAAGCAAAGAAACTGAGAGAGCTGCCATCGAACGATCGATCCCGGACTGCGACCGGCAAGCTTTTATCTTTCCTCCATCTAGCTTGAACCGTCCTGCTCCACCTCGGGCCGGTCCCGGAACTGGTATGCGGGCGCAATTGACGCCCGCCGCGCGCGCTTAGTCTTCGGCTTCACAACCGGAGGTTGGCACCCATGCGTGAGAATTTCGTTCTGTCCCTTGGCTTCACGCTCGGTTTCGAGGGCGGCTATGTCAACCATCCGGACGATCCGGGCGGGTACACGAACAAGGGCATCACGCCGTCAAGGGCGATACGCTTGCCGCCGGCGTCGACGGCGCGACCTTCGACTATGGCGTCCATTCCGGCCCTGCAGCCGCCAGGCAGAGCCTCATGGCCGTGATCGGCGGCCCGGACCACGAAACGGTCAAGAGGCTTTGCGCGCGCCGCCTATCGATCTACCAGACGTTCAAGCACTGGAAGACGTTCGGCCGCGGCTGGACGAACCGGATCACGGCGGCCGAGGCCTTCTTCGTCGCCATGGCGCTGAAGGCGCAGAACGATTCCTGGGTGGTCAAGGGCAAGCTCGAGGACGAGGCGGCCGACGCCAAGCACAAGCAGACGCAACAGACGACAGGCGCCGGCGGCACCGGCGCGGCAAGCGGCACCGGGGCGACTTTCTACCCCGCCACGGGCGATGCGCTGGCCGGGTGGCTGCTCACCGGCGCGATCGCCGCCGGCGTGCTCCTGACCGCCTATCTGGTCTTCCGTGCCATCATCAACAAACGCCGCGCCGCCGCCTCGAGAGCCTGCCCAATGTCGTCGGACCCTGGCTCGAGGCCAATGGCGAGGCGGCGCAGACCGTGCTCAAGGCCTATTTCGCGGAGTTGCGCGAACGCGGCGTGACGCCGCTGCGCAACTGGGACGAAGGCCTCTGATCATCCCTTCGGAAGCCGGCGGAAAACTGCCGGCTTCCCGTTCCTGCGTTGCGTGAAGGTTCTTGATGAGCGATCCGATTCCAGACATCGAAGAAGGCACCGGCCGGCCCGTCGAGGCGGGCCTTTTCGGCGTCGCCGCCAATGCGCTCGCCGCCATCGGCACCATCTGGATCTTCCTCCTGATGTTCCTGATCGTCGCCGACGTCGTCGGCCGCAACTTCCTCTCGAGCCCGATCACCGGCGTCGCCGAGATGGCGGCGCGGTCGGTCGTCGCCATCGTCTTCCTGCAAATCTCCGCCGCGGTTCTCGCCGGCCGGATGACGCGCGCCGATTTCCTGGTCAACTACATCGCCAAGGCCGCGCCCGGCCTGATGCGCGCCATCGATATCCTGTTCCTGCTCATTGGCGCCGCCGTCTTCGCCGCCATCACCTATGCGTCTTTTCCGGGAATGACGAAGGCCTGGCGCAGCGGCGAATATTTCGGCGTCCAGGGCATCTTCACCATTCCGACCCTCCCCTTTCGCGCGATCATCGTCATCGGCTCGGTCGCCGCCATCATCTCCTACCTCATCCTCATGGTGCGGGCCGCCACGCAGGATGAAGACGCAGCGAAAGCCGGTTCATGAGTGCGCTTGCCATCGGCCTGATCCTGATCGCGGTCCTGATCCTGCTCGTCCTCCTCGGTCTGCAGATCGCCATCGCGCTCTTCGCCGCCGGCTTCGTCGGCATCTGGATCATCCGCGACAATTTCGAGCTCGCCATGCGGCTCCTGTCGGTCACCGCCTATAACGGCATCGCCGACTATCTCTTCGCGACGATTCCGCTCTTCGTCCTGATGGGGCTGCTGGTCTCGATCTCCAATGTCGGGCGCGATACGTTCGAGGTCGCCGAGGCGCTGCTGCGCCGCCTGCTCGGCGGGCTCGGCGTCGCGACCGTCGCCGCCAACACGGTCTTCGCCGCCGTCACCGGCGTGTCGATCGCTTCCGCCGCCGTCTTCACCAAGGTAGCGGTGCCCGAAATGGTCCGCCACGGCTACAAGACGTCCTTCGCCGCAGGCACGGTCGCAGGCAGTTCCGTCCTCGGCATGATGATCCCGCCGAGCCTGCTCCTCATCATCTACGGCGTCCTCGCCGAGCAGTCGATCGGCCGCATGTTCGTCGCGGGCGTGGTGCCGGGCATCCTGCTCGCGCTCGGCATGGTCGCCGTCATCATGGGCCTCGCCTTCTTCAAGCCCTCCTTCGTCTTCACCGACGTCGAAAAGGCGAAGTCGCGCCATGCCGAACGGGCCGGACCTAAACTCTCCGGCCGCGACATCCTCGTCAAGCTCGTGCCGATCCTGGCGCTCGTCGCCCTCGTGCTCGGTGGCCTCTACAGCGGCTTCTTCACGCCGACGGAGGCCGGCGGCATCGGCGCATTCGGCGCGCTGCTGATCGCGCTCGCGCGCCGCTCGCTGGACCGGCACCGCATCTGGGAAGTGCTGAAGCAGACCGGTTCCGTTTCGGTCGGCATCCTGATCCTGCTCATAGCCGCAGGCTTCTACAGCCGCATGCTTTCGGTCGCCGGCATCCCCGTCGCCATCGGCGATCTCGTGCAGGAAAGCGGCCTTGGGCCGTACGGCTTCCTGCTTCTCTACTGCGTCATCATCCTGTTGATGGGCATGATCCTCGATTCCTCGTCGATCCTCCTCATCATGGTGCCGATCGCCGCGCCCATCGCCGAGGCGCTCGGCTTCAACCTCATCCATTTCGGCATCGTCACGGTGCTGGCGGTCGAGATCGGCCTCCTGACGCCGCCTTTCGGCATCTCGGTCTTCACCGTCCATTCAACGCTCGCCGACAAGCGCGTCGGCGTCGAGCAGATCTTCCTCGGCACCCTGCCCTTCATCGGCGTGATGCTCGTCTGCCTCGTCCTGATCGCACTCTTCCCGGCCCTGACGCTCGCGCTGATCTGACCGCGAGCGCCATGAGCCGATGTCCTTACATCGGCCGGTGGTCGGCCTCTTCCTCGAAGGTCACCGCCACGTCGCCATTGGCCGACAGGCGCACCTTGTCGCCCTCGATGTCGGCGACGAGCGACAGCGGGATGAAGTGGTGATGGCCGCGATGCGAGCCTTCGCCGCTGTCCTTCTTCGTCAGCTTGATGCGGTCGCCCTCGACGTGGTCGACGGTCCCCACATGCACGCCATCGGCGCCGATCACTTCGGCATGTTCCTTGATCCGGCTTTTCTCGATCATGTCGATCTCCCTTCTTCCAATCTGCGTTAACGCGGTCCGGGTCGATTGGATGCTCGCCGCGCCCCGATCCTCGCGACGTTTGGCCACGCGTTTATGATTGGCAGATCGACCCCGCTTCGCGCTATCACGCGCACGAAACGGAACGGGACAGACGAATGGCGCTCGACGTCGGATATGTGAGTGCGGTTGCAGCGGGCGCGATCTCGTTCCTGTCGCCCTGCGTCCTGCCGCTCGTCCCGCCCTATCTGTGCTACATGGCCGGCGTCTCGGTCGACGAATTCCGCGAGGGCACGAAACCCGTCCGCGCACGCACCGCGCTCATCGGCTCGGCGCTCGCCTTCGTCCTCGGCTTCACCACCGTCTTCGTGGCGCTCGGCGCCGGCGCGTCGTCCGTTGGCGGCCTCCTGCGCGCCTGGCAGCAGGAACTGGCGATCCTCGCCGGCGTGCTCATCATCTTCATGGGGCTGAACTTCCTCGGCATCATCCGCCTGCCCTTCCTGTCGCGCGAGGCGCGCTTCCAGGCCAATGTCACGCCTGCCAACGCCTTTGCCGCCTACATCATGGGCCTCGCCTTCGCCTTCGGCTGGACGCCGTGCATCGGCCCGGTCCTCGGCCCGATCCTCACGCTCGCCGGCGGGCGCGAGACGGTCGGCGAAGGTGCCATGCTGCTCGCCGCCTATTCGCTCGGCCTCGGCATCCCGTTCCTGATCGCGGCTCTGTTTTCGGGCGCCTTCATGCGCTTCCTCGGCCGCTTCCGCGTCCATCTCGGCCGCGTCGAAAAAGTGATGGGCGGCCTCCTCGTCGTCGCCGGCATCCTGTTCCTGACCGGCGGCATCCAGACCGCCTCCTTCTGGCTCCTGGAAACTTTCCCGGCGCTCGGCCTTCTCGGCTGACGAACAGGCATGCTAGACCGCCTTCGCAAATGCGAAGGAGCGCGTGAATGGAATTCGACACCAAGTTCGAGCCGCATTACGGCCAGGCGGTCCCCGTCGCCGACGGGCTCCTGCGCCTCACCGTCAACAATCCCGGCCCGTTCACCTTCCACGGCACCAACAGCTACATAATCGGCACGGACACGCTCGCGATCGTCGATCCCGGCCCCGAAGACGAAGCCCACTATGCCGCGCTCCTGAAGGCCATCGCCGGCCGGCCGGTCAGCCACATCTTCGTCAGCCACACGCACCGCGACCACTCGCCGCTCGCCGCCCGCCTCAAGGCAGATACCGGCGCGCTCATCATGGCCGAAGGCCCGCACCGCTCCGCCCGCCCCTTGCGCATCGGCGAGATCAACCCGCTCGACGCCAGTGCCGACACCGACTTCGCCCCCGACCATGCGCTCGCCGACGACGAACTCGTCCGGGGCGACGGCTGGGCCGTCCGCGCCATCCACACGCCCGGCCACTGCGCCAACCACGTCGCCTTCGCCATCGAGGATACCGGCATTCTTTTGTCGGCCGACCACGTCATGGCCTGGGCCACCTCCATCGTCGCCCCGCCGGATGGCGCGATGTCGGACTTCATGGCATCGCTCGATCGCCTGGCGACCCGCGACGACGCGATCTACCATACCGGCCATGGCGGCCCGGTCACCAATCCGCGCGCCTTCTTGCGCGGCTTGCGCACCCACCGCAAGATGCGCGAGCGCGCGATCCTGGAACGGCTCAAGGCCGGCGACCGCACCATCCCCGACATCGTCACCGCCATCTACCGCGACACCGACCCCCGCCTCCACGGCGCCGCCGCCCTCTCCGTCCTCGCCCACCTGGAAGACCTCGTCGCGCGCGGGCTCGTGGCGGCAGAGCCGGAACCGTCCATCGATGCGGTGTATCGACTGGCGTAGGGTGCATCGAAGAAGGTCGAGGCGCCGACAGGTCGAGGCCTGGACCCCTGTGACAAGCACAGGGGTCCAGGCCTCGCCATCTCCACCGCGCAACCGTCGCCGAAGCCCCTACTCCTCCTCGACGATCACCCCCGTCATCACATCGACCTCATAGTCGAGCGCGTCGAGAAAATTGCCGATCCGCTTGGCGTTTTCACCTTGGTCGTGGCCGCCGAAGCGCGAGGCGGAGCGCATGTCCACGCGGGTGGTCGCGCCCTCGGCACGCAGACGGATTGCAACGTCCGATGGAAAGCCGAGAACGTAGGAGTAGCCGATGAATTCGAGCGTCTCGCCGTCCGCCGCGGATGTCCGCCCGAGCGGGACGAAGCCGCGTGCGGTCGCGACCCGCAGCACCGCCTGCGTCACGTCGGCCAGCGGCAGCGCGTAGCTGCGGGCGACGAGTTCGGGATAGGCCGCGGCCATCGCTTCGGCGTCGGCAGGCGAGATCGCCATGATCGGGTTCATCCGTACGTCGCGCCCGTCGGCGGCGGCGGCGAAGGCGGGCGGCATGGTCCGGTCGGTGGAAATGTCGGTCAGCCTTGGATGGGCGAAGAAGCCCTGCAAGCCCACCGCGAACGGCGCCAGCACGATCGATGCAAGCAGCAGCCCGACGACCGCAGCGCCCGTCCCCGCATCGTCCTCGATCCAGATGCGCCGCAGCGCGAAAATGGCGAAAACCAGCGCGATCAGCGCGAGCGCGGCGACGATGCCGAGCACCCACAGGAATTCGGGCGTCGGGACCGACCCGAACCGATGCGCCAGTGCCGCCAGCGCGAACAGCACCAGCGCGAAGAATGCGAGCCCGCGCGCCGGGCGCGCCTGCGGCGCATATTGTCGATAGTCGTCCCGCGCCATGTCGTCAGTTCTGGTTCGTCAACATCATGGCGCGGGTTCTAGCACGCTTACGCGGCGCTGGAAGCCGTCGGCAGCTCATATCCCTTGAACTGGTCGCGCAGCGTCGTCTTCTGGATCTTGCCGGTCGCCGTGTGCGGGATTTCGTCGACGAAGGCGACGTCGTCCGGCATCCACCATTTGGCGATCTTGCCTTCCATGAAGGCCAGAAGCTCCTCCTTCGAGGGGTTCTTGCCTTCCTTCCTGACGATCACCAGCAGCGGCCGTTCGTCCCATTTGGGATGCACGATGCCGATCACCGCCGCCTCGGCAACGTCGGGATGGCCGACGGCGATGTTCTCGAGGTCGATGGTCGAGATCCATTCTCCGCCCGACTTGATCACGTCCTTGGCCCGGTCAGTGATCTGCATGTAGCCGTTCTCGTTGATATGGGCGACGTCGCCCGTATCGAACCAGTTGTCGGCGTCGAACTGCTCCTTGCCCGCCCCTCCGTAATAGCCGGCCGCGACCGCCGGGCCGCGCACCTTGAGACGGCCGAACTTCTTGCCGTCCCAGGGCATCTCCTTGTTCTCGTCGTCCGTCACCTTCATCTCGACGCCGAACGGTGCGTAGCCCTGCGTCTGCTTGATGTCGAGCAGCGCATCGCCGGTCGTCGCCGCATATTCCGGCTTGATCGTCGCCAGCGAGCCGAGCGGCGACATCTCCGTCATGCCCCAGGCGTGGATCACCTCGACGTCGTAGTTCTTTTCGAACTTCTCCGTCATCGACCGCGGGCAGGCCGAGCCGCCGATCACCACCTTCTTCAGATGCGGCAGCTTCAGATCGTTCTTTTCCATGTGCTGGAGCAGGAGCAGCCACACGGTCGGCACGGCTGCCGTGAACGTCACCTTCTCGGTCGTCAGCAATTCGTAGATCGCCTCGCCGTCCATGCGCCCGCCCGGCATCACCAGCTTGGCGCCGATCATCGGGCTCGACTGGGCAAGGCCCCACGCATTGGCGTGGAACATCGGCACCACCGGCAGGATCGTGTCGCGCGAGGAAAGCCCCATCGCGTCGGGCATGCAGGCCAGCATCGCGTGGAGCACGTTGGAGCGGTGCGAATAGACGACACCCTTCGGATCGCCCGTCGTGCCGGACGTGTAGCACATGCCGGACGCGGCCTTCTCGTCGAGCGCCTTCCAGGAATAGTCGGAATCGGTCTGGCCGATCCAGTCCTCATAGGCGACGACGTTCGGCAGCGACGTCTGCGGCAGGTTCGCGCCGTCCGTCAGCACGATCACCTGCTTCAGCGACTTCACCTCGGCCGCGATCTTCTCGACCAGCGGCAGGAAGGTCAGGTCGACGAACAGCGCCTTGTCCTCGGCGTGGTTCATGATCCAGGCGATCTGCTGCGGGAAAAGGCGCGGGTTCAGCGTGTGGTAGACGCCGCCCATGCCCATGATGCCGTACCAGGCTTCGAGATGCCGCGCGGTGTTCCAGGCGAGCGTCGCGATCCGGTCGCCGACCTGATAGCCCTCCTGTTCGAGGCGCTTGGCGACCTTCAGCGCGCGGCTGCGCACATCGCGATAGTTGGTGCGGACGATCGGCCCTTCGACGGAGCGCGAAACGATCTCCCGGTTCGGGTGCTGGATCGCCGCGTGATCGAGAATCTTGTGGCACAGAAGCGGCCAGTCCTGCATCAGTCCGAGCATATAATCCTCCCTGTTCGAACGGAGCGCTATTTTGTTCGGATCGTGGCCGGTGTCCAGCAAAACCAGCGCCGTTGTCAGAAAGTTCAATGGCTTGTCCGCGTCATATTCGAGCCGCGATTGAACGCGACCTTTGCCGGCGACGGGGCGGCATCGACAGACGGAAAAACGCGATGAAAAAGGCGAAAAACGCCCCGACTAAGTCCGCCCCTCTTCCCATCGAAGCCACGAACGATCTTTCCACCGCCATCCTCGACGCCGTCTGCGCCGGCGACGGTCCGAGCTTCGAGGAGCGGGTGCGCTCCGCCGTCGATGATCTGCCCGCCCACTTCCTCTTCCACATGCGCATCGACCTCGAACCGGCCATGGACGTCGCCGCCATCGCCACGGCCGACAGCGAGACCGCCGACTTCCTCATCGTGCGCCAGAGCGAGGGCGGCGACGTCGCCATCGAACCGGCCGCCGATTCCGATCTGCCGATCGCGGCCCTCATCCCCGCCTATGCCGGTCTGGCCGCCACGCTTCCAACGGCGGCCTGACTGGACCAGTCCGACTGGACCAATCGAACCAGCATCCGAGCGGGGTTCTTAGCGGATCGATAAACGGCTAGTCTCCGGGCAACCCCCAGGAGACAGCCATGCTCGACCAGCCCCCGCTCACGAACCTGCAGACCCGCGACATCGAGGCGGTGCTGCATCCCTATACGCCGCTGCACAAGCTGAAGACCAACGGCCCGCTCGTCATCGAGCGCGGCGAAGGCGTCTTCGTCTACGACACGCAGGGCAAGGACTATATCGAGGGCATGTCGGGCCTGTGGTGCGCCGGCCTCGGCTTCGGCGACGAGGAGATGGTGGAGGCCGCGACCCAGCAGCTTCGCACCCTGCCCTACTACCACCTGTTCGGCGCCAAGGGCATGGAGCCCGCCATCGAGCTCGCCGAGAAGCTCAAGGAAATCGCGCCGGTGCCGATCTCCAAGGTGTTCTTCACCTCCTCGGGCTCGGAGGCCAACGACACTCAGGTCAAGCTCGCCTGGTACATGAACAACGCGCTCGGCCGGCCGAACAAGAAGAAGATCATCTCGCGCCAGAAGGCCTATCACGGCGTGACCATCATGGCCGCCTCGCTCACCGGCCTGCCCTATAATCACATCGGCTGGGACCTCCCCGTCGACCGCGTCGTCCACACCGACTGTCCGCATTTCTACCGCTTCGGCGAAGCTGGCGAGACGGAGGAGCAGTTCGTCGCTCGTCTGGTGAAGTCGCTCCGCGATCTGATCGAACGCGAAGGACCCGACACGATCGCCGCGATGATCGCCGAGCCGATCATGGGCGCCGGCGGCGTCATCGTCCCGCCCGCCACCTATTTCGCCGAGATCCAGAAAGTGCTCGACGAGCACGACATCATGATGATCTCCGATGAGGTCATCAACGGCTTCGGGCGCACCGGCAACTGGTGGGGCGCGCAGACGGTGGGCATGACGCCGAAGACCATCTCGGCCGCCAAGCAGCTCACCGCCGCCTACGCGCCGCTCGGCGCGGTGCTCGTCCCGCAGGACGTCTACGACGCCTATGTCAGCCATTCGGAAAAGATCGGCACGTTCGGCCACGGCTTCACCTATGGCGGCCATCCGCTTGGCTGCGCGCTCGGCGTCAAGGCGATCGCGATCTACCAGCGCCGCGACATTCTCGGCCATGTCCGCAACATGACGCCGACCTTCGAGGCGCGCCTCAAAAAGATCGCCGATCATCCGCTCGTCGGCGAAGTGCGCTCGGCCGGTCTCGTCGGCGGCGTCGAGATGGTGGCCGACAAGGCGACCAAGCGCTCCTTCGATCCGAAGAAGGGCGTCGGCGCCCAGATCGCCAAGTTCTGCGAAAACCGCCGCGTCATCCTGCGCGCCATCGGCGACACCATCGCCTTCTGCCCGCCGATGATCATCACCGAGGCCGAACTCAACGAGATGTTCGACCGCTTCGAACTCGCGCTCGCCGACGCCGAGGCGTGGGTCGACAAGGAAGGCCTGCGCAAAGCCGCCTGACGAAATGGCGACCGGCCTTACGTTCCAGGCCGGTCGCCCACCAAAATTCCATCTTGCGCGGTCATTCCGCCAGAACGGCCTGCACCTGACCGCGGAGCCACCGATGGGCACCGTCGGTGTCGTATCGGCGGTGCCAGTACATGCCCATGTCCATCTCCTCGAAGCCCACCGGCAGCTCATAGATCGCCAGCCCGAGTTCGGCGGCAAAGCGCTGCGCATATTGCGCCGGAAGCGAGCCGATGACGCCGCCCTGCGCGATCGCGAGCGCGACTGCGTGAAAATGCGGCATGGTCAGCACCACGCGCCGCCTGCGCCCCCTCGCGTTCAAAGCCGTGTCCACGCTCGTCGACAGCCCGCCATCGGTGGAACAGACCACCTGCGGCAGCGAACAGAAGATGTCGATAGGGATCGTGTCACCCGCCGCAATCCCGGCAGCAGACAATCCCTCGTCGTCCCGCCGGGCCGCCGCGACGAGGCGCGACCTGAATAGATACTGAAAGGCGGCCCATTCGGGTATCTCGACCGGCGGCGCCAGTGTCAGGTCGATCGTGCCGGCCGAAAGCACATGCGGCATGGCCCTCGGCCCGCCGTCGAGGAACTGTAGCAGGACGCCCGGCGCGGCGCCCAGCACACGCACTGACAGTTCCGGCATCAGCATGGTCGAGAAATAGTCGGAGCCCAAGAGCCGGAACGTCCGGCGCGACGTCGCCGGGTCGAACACGGCCTGTTCGGAGAAAACGCTGTCGATCCGGCTCATCGCCTCGCGCACGGCTTCGCCCAGCGAGGCGGCGCGGGGCGTCGGCACCATGACGTTGCCCTCGCGGATGAACAGCGGGTCCCCCACGAGATGGCGCAGGCGATTGAGCGCCGAACTGACCGCCGGCTGGCTGAGCCCAATGCGCTCGCCCGCCCGCGTCACGGACCGCTCGCTCATCAAGGCGTCGAAGACGCGCAGCAGGTTGAGATCCAGCGAGGCGATATTCATCGGGTCGATCCGGCCGATACGATCATTCAATTACCAGCAAAGGTTGCCGCAGCGTAATCTATCTCATGGCGTCCGGTCGAGGACCGGCGGGTTTGAGGAGCAGTTGAAATGGCAACCTATGTTCTGGTTCACGGAGCCTGGCATCATGGCGACCTCATGCGCGAGGTCGGCGATCAGATCGCGGCCGAGGGCCATGTCGTCCACACACCGACCGTCGCGGGAAACCGCCCCGGCGACCGTCCCGATACCGGTCTCGACGAGGCCATCGCGTCGATCGTCCGCTACCTTCACGACGAAGCACTGAGCGACGTCATCCTCGTCGGCCACAGCTATGCCGGCATGATCATCACCGGCGTCGCGGACCGCGTGGACGCAGGCGTTATCCGGCGCCTCGTCTACTGGAACGCGTTCGTTCCCGAGGACGGCGAGGCCCTCAACGATCTGGTTCCCGACTATTTCACGGCCATGTTCGACGACATGGCGAGGTCCGACGGCACCGTGATGATGCCGTTCCCGATCTGGCGCGAAGCGCTGACGAACGACATGACCTACGAGGCCTCGCTCGACGCCTATGAAAAGCTGGTCCCCCAGCCCTACCGGACCTTCACCGACAAGATCAGCCTGACGCGTCCGCCGGCCGCCTTCGACATCCCGAAATCCTACCTCAACTTCACCGACGACACCGGAATGCCGCCAAGCCATCCCTGGCATCCGCGCCTGTCGCAGAAGCTTGGCCTGTTCAGGCTCGTCCAGGGACCGGGGAGCCATGAAATCTGCTTCTCCAACCCCAGCTACGCTGCCCAGAAGATCGTTCGGGCCGGCCGCGATTGAGTTCCATCACCCCGCCAAAACGCGCGGCGGCGCCCCGAGTCCCGTTTTTCTGATCTCAATTTGTATCCGAATGAAATCTTTCGTGCTAGCTTTCGGCCGTCGATAGAAACAAAGATTCGGGGAACGACATGAACATGCCAGAATGGATCAAGCCCGCCCTTGGCGGCGCAGCAGCCGGTGCGGTCGCACTTGCGGTCGTCGGTTTCGCATGGGGCGGATGGGTCACGCAGGGCACCGCGCAGACGATGGTTTCGCAGGCCGCTGCCGAAGGGCGCGTGAGCGCGCTCGTGCCGCATTGCGTGGAGCGGGCGAGCACCGACCCCGAGGCCAGCGTGGTCCTGGCCGAACTCAAGGCGGCCAGCAATTTCAACCGCCGGGGCGTCGTCGAGAAGGCCGGATGGGCAACGCCGCTCGGCGAGGAGCGCCCGAACCGCGCCCTTGCGACCGCCTGCAGCACGGCCCTGGCCGACCTCTAGCAACCGGCCGCATTCTGCAACGAAAAGACTGGCAGGGGGTCGTCATCGGGCGGCCCCTTTCTATTTGTACCTGACAGAGTGGAGCCCAATTTCGTCCGGCTCGTCCCAAGGGAGGCTGTCATGTCCAATCCCTCACCCGGCCTGAAGCGCGATCCCGGCCACGCCATCACCATCACGCCCTATCCCGGCACCGTGACCGTCAAATTCGGCGAGGTCGTCGTCGCATCGACGCGCAACGCCCTGGAACTCAAAGAGGCGACCTACCCGCCGGTCCTCTACGTCCCCTTCGCCGACATCTATTTCGAACATCTTCTGGCCTCCGACACGAAAACCCGCTGCCCCTTCAAGGGCGAGGCTTCCTACTGGAGCGTCACCGGCCAGGGCGAAGGCGAGCCCGACGTCATGTGGACCTACGCGCACCCCTATGACGAAGTCGCCCGGATCAAAGACCACGGCGCGTTTTATCCGCACAAGGTGACGATCGACGCGGGGTGACTACGACCTGACCCCGACATCAGCGGGGTCGACGTCGAACAATCTTGCCTGCCCGGAAATCAGATCGTTCAGCATCAGTGCAATTTCGGGCGGCAGCATGGAGCGCCCGCGATCGAGCGCCTCTTGCCATTTGGCGCCCCGTTGCCATGCCTCGATCCAGACGTCGACCAGATCGGCGGAACGCCCGTGTGCTAGCGCCTCGACCAGAAAGGCCGACTGGCCGATGTCTTTCGCGATCTTTTCCCTGTCGCGCCGACGCGTTGCGACGATGAGTTTGTGAACGGCAAATCGCTCCGGCGATGGCACGTAAACGGACACGCCCCCGCCATGGAGGATCACCGACTTGATGGGGTTGCGTATCAGGAAGTCGAGGAAGCGTAACGGCTGGGCGGCGACCCCGCCGAGAGCGGGCATGGTCGTCAGCCCTCCCGAATAATCGTCCGATCCACGATTGGGAACGAGGAACTCCACCTTGTAACCGCGCGCATTGACGAAGGCGGAT
The DNA here is from genome assembly GCF_000497755.1 of Aliihoeflea sp. 2WW. Taxonomy (GTDB): domain Bacteria; phylum Pseudomonadota; class Alphaproteobacteria; order Rhizobiales; family Rhizobiaceae; genus Aliihoeflea. The sequence continues at coordinate 14,511 of NZ_AYOD01000068.1, read as the reverse complement.
GTCTTCATGCCACCGCTTAGGCTGGGCACTGCACAAAACGTCTCGTCAATCTGCATGATCTGAGCGTGGATGCTGTCGACCTCGTCGCCTATCGCGATCGAGATACCATGGTCCTGCGCGAGATCCAGATCGCCGGTTTGCAGGTTGCGATCCGGCCTGGCCCCAACGATGCCTGCATAGGTCTGAAAGGCAATCGTGCCCACGAGGACGCCGCGCAGCCGAAAGAACCCTGCCCTTGCGAGCCGTTCGATGACCACTCCCGTCATGGAATCCGGAATCGGGAGGCCGGCCGCTCGCAACATGCGCACGGCTTCGAGCCTCGTCCTGAAGGCGACCTTGCTGCGCTCGAAGGCAGTCACCCGATCGGAAATCGCGGGATCGGATGCCGGTCCGACATATTTTCGCGACTTGGCGCCCGAGAGTGGGTCATATCCATCGTAGTACCAGTAGTCCCGTCCTTTGACGGTCGTCTTGCTGAAACTTCCGTTTTCGGGGAAAGCTTCATCGAACGCGACATCCTGCAGTCGCTGATTGAGATCAGCGAATACGGTCTGGGTAGCCTGATCCAACAGCCTCACGCCCATTATAGTATTTTCCTGGTTTTCCTATAACATACACAAAAACAGTGACATATCAACCGATTCGCGTTATAGGAAAATTTTGATCTTCCTATAACAGCAGTCGCCATCAAGCCTGCGACATCCATCCCATTGAAAACAAACGCACGATGGAAGATAATCCTATCCGTGCGTGCGAACTGACCGAATGAGGAGTTTCGTGACGCCAAAAGTCCTCCGGCAGTCCGGCTGCGCACGAACGTAGCCTGAAGGAGGATTTGTCATGGCAACGCTCAACAATATGGAACCTCTCGGGCTCTCCGAACACCGGAGCTGGGAGGACTTCGCGGCCATCGCGCTTGGCGTTCTGATCGTGGCCTCGCCCTTCATCGCCGGCTTCGAAGGCATGACGATCATGCTCGTGACGACCATCGTCGCGGGCGGGCTCGTCATGGCCGTCGGCCTGATGGAGCTTGCGGCTCACCGGTTGTGGGAAGAGGCGGTGGCGCTGATCTGCGGCGTGTGGATGATCGCGTCGCCCTATGTATTCAACTACATGGGCGATCTGCGGGCATGGCACATCGGGCTTGGCGTGCTCGTCGCGCTGCTGGCGCTGCTCGAGCTTTGGCAGCCGCACGCCCGCAAGGCGTGACACCGCAATCGAAGAGGCGCGCCGGCCGCAAGACCGGCGCGCCCGACCTCAGTCTTTCCTGACGGCCGCCTGCGCCGCCGCCAGGCGCGCGATCGGCACGCGGAAGGGCGAGCAGGACACGTAGTCGAGCCCGACCTCCTCGCAGAAATGGATCGAAGAGGGGTCGCCGCCGTGCTCGCCGCAGATACCCAGCTTGATGTCGGGCCGCGTCGCACGTCCCTTGTCCGCGGCCATGCGCACCAGTTCGCCGACGCCGTCCTGGTCGAGCGAGACGAACGGGTCCTGCTCGATGATGCCCTTCTGGCGATAGGTTTCGAGGAACGACGAGGCGTCGTCGCGCGAGATGCCGAATGTCGTCTGCGTCAGGTCGTTGGTGCCGAAAGAAAAGAACTCCGCCGCCTCCGCGATCACATGGGCGCGGATCGCCGCGCGCGGCAGCTCGATCATCGTGCCGACGAGATAGTCGATCGTCTCGCCCTTCTCTTCCATCACCGTGCGCGCCGTCTCGTCGATCCGCGCCTTGACGAAGTCGAGTTCCTTCATGATGCCGACGAGCGGGACCATGACTTCCGGCACGACCGGGCTGCCGGTCGTCTTGCCCGCCTCGATCGCCGCCTCGAAGATCGCGCGCGCCTGCATCTCGGCGATCTCCGGATAGGAGACCGCGAGCCGGCAGCCGCGATGGCCGAGCATCGGATTGAACTCGTGCAGCGCCTCGGTGCGCTCGGTCAGTTTCGCCGGGTCGACGCCCAGCACCTTCGCCACCTCGCCGATTTCCTCTTCGGTCTTCGGCAGGAACTCATGCAGCGGCGGGTCGAGCAGGCGGATCGTGACCGGCAGGCCCGCCATGATCTCGAACAGTTCGACGAAGTCGGAGCGCTGCATCGGCAAGAGCTTGGCAAGCGCCGCGCGACGTCCATCCTCCGTCTCGGCCAGGATCATCTCGCGCATCGAAATGATGCGATCCTCGTCGAAGAACATGTGCTCGGTGCGGCAAAGCCCGATGCCTTCCGCGCCGAAGGAGCGCGCCGTGCGCGCGTCGGCGGGCGTCTCGGCATTCGCGCGCACCCTCATGCGCCGCTCGCCGTCCGCCCATTCCATGATCGCGGCGAAATCGCCCGACAGTTCGGGTTGCAGCATCGGCACCGCGCCCCTCAACACCTGCCCGCTCGCGCCGTCGATGGTGATCACGTCGCCCTTCTTCAGCGTCACGCCCATCGCCATCAGCGTGCCGGCGCGGGTGTCGACCCGCAGCCCGCCGGCGCCCGAAACGCAAGGCTTGCCCATGCCGCGCGCGACCACGGCCGCATGGCTCGTCATGCCGCCACGCGTCGTCAGGATGCCCTCGGCCGCGTGCATGCCGTGAATGTCTTCCGGGCTCGTCTCGACGCGCACCAGAATGACCTTGCGGCCCTGGCCCTTCATCTCCTCCGCCTCGTCGGAGGTGAACACGATCTCGCCCGTCGCCGCGCCTGGCGAAGCGGGAAGCCCGGTGCCGATGATGTTGCGCTCCGCCTTCGGGTCGATCGTCGGGTGCAGCAACTGCTCGAGCGAAGCCGGGTCGATCCGCGCCACCGCCTCGTCCCTGCCGATCAGTCCCTCGCCCGCCATGTCCACGGCGATCCGCAGCGCCGCCTTGGCCGTGCGCTTGCCCGATCGCGTCTGCAGCATCCACAATTTGCCGCGCTCGATGGTGAATTCGAGGTCCTGCATGTCGCGATAATGCCGCTCCAGCCGGTTCGCGATGTCGACGAAGGTCGCGAACGCCTCGGGCAACACCTTTTCCAGCGACGGCTTGTCGGAGCCGGCGGCGATGCGCGCGGCTTCCGTCAGGTTCTGCGGCGTACGGATTCCCGCCACCACGTCCTCGCCCTGCGCATTCACCAGGAACTCGCCGTAAAGCGCCTTCTCGCCCGTCGATGGGTTACGCGTGAAGGCGACGCCGGTCGCCGAGGTGTCGCCCATATTGCCGAACACCATCGCCTGCACGTTGACGGCAGTGCCCCAGCTTTCGGGAATGTCGTGCAGGCGGCGATAGGTGATCGCGCGATGGTTCATCCAGCTCGAGAACACCGCCCCGATCGCGCCCCAGAGCTGCTCGCGCGGGTCCTGCGGGAACGGCTTTTCGAGCTCTTCGACGACCTTCTGCTTGTAGAGATCGACGATCTGCCGCCAGTCGGCCGCCGACAGTTCCGTGTCGAGCTCGACCCCGCGCTGCGCCTTCTCGTCCTCCAGTATCTCCTCGAACACCTCGTGGTCGAGCCCCAGGACGACGTCGCAATACATGGTGATGAAGCGGCGATAGCTGTCGAAGGCGAAGCGTTCGTCGCCGGCCTCGCGCGCCAGCGCTTCCACCGTCTCGTCGTTCAGCCCGAGATTCAGGACCGTGTCCATCATGCCCGGCATGGACGCACGGGCGCCCGATCGCACCGAGACTAGAAGCAGGTTCGCCGGATCGCCGAACCTCTTGCCGGTGATGCGACCGACCTCGTCGAGCGCAGCGTCGACCTCGCGCTCCAGTTCGCCCGGATAGGCGCGGCCATTGCCGTAATAATGGACGCAAGCTGAGGTGGTAATGGTGAAGCCGGGCGGCACCGGCAAGCCCAGATTGCACATTTCGGCAAGGTTTGCGCCCTTGCCGCCAAGCAGGTTCTTGTCGCCGGCGCGCCCCTCCGCCTTGCCGTCGCCGAATGCGTAGACCCACTTCGTCATGCCGTCCTCCGTGCTCGCGGGTTTCGAGCGATAGAGTGCAGCGCAGCAAAAGGCAAGGCGTCCCTCCCCCGCTCGGCTCCCTCAATCGATTGAGTATCGGACACGCTTCATGTCCGCTTCTTTCGCTTGCCTTCCTCCCTCGGCCGAACTAGAACATAACATGAACATACACGGAGATGACGAATGCGCAAGGACGGAAAACTCGATTATCTCGAAATGCAGGCCGGCGACGGCACGATCGACGGCGTGAAGTCGTTCTACAGCACCGCCTTCGGCTGGAGCTTTACCGATTACGGGCCCCGCTATTCGGCCTTTTCGGAGGGAATCGACGGCGGCTTCGACGCTTCCGCCGCGCCGGTCGCTAAGCCGCTGCCGGTATTGTTCTCGACCGATCTGGAAAGGACGCTGCGCCTGGTCGAAGACGCGGGCGCGAAGATCACCCGGCCGATCTTCGAGTTTCCCGGCGGCCGTCGCTTCCATTTCGCCGATCCGGCCGGAAATGAACTCGCTGTCTGGGCCGAATGACTAGGTGAGTCGCACCAGCGCTGCGCGCAATTTGCCCGTCGCGATCGCGACGTCCGGCGCGTTCTGCACTGCCATCAGGTGGCGCAGGCGAAACGGCGCGTCGTGGTCCTCGCCTTCCCCGATCAACCGCCCGGCGCTCCTTGCCGCGTCGGCGAGGATTTCGGCTGAGAAATTCTCCTTGTCGGCCCGCGCCTCGTCGAGCACCACGATGAGCTGCGAAAGGCTTTCAAGCCAGGCAAAGCGCGGGTTGCCGATCACGTCGAAGAGCAGCGTATAGGGGTTCGCATAGGCCGGATCGTCGCCGGCCTCGGCATGGATCAGCGCCTTGTGCAGGTCGCGGAGTGCCGTCGACAGCTCCGCTGCCCTCTTCGCCAAGTCGTCGCTCATACTGCCTCGCGCATCTGTTCGGCCGTCTGCAGGTCGACCGAGACGAGCTGGCTGACGCCCTGCTCGGCCATCGTCACGCCGAACAGCCGGTTCATGCGCGCCATGGTGATGGGATTGTGGGTGATGATGACGAAACGCGTCTCGGTCGTCGCGGCCATCTCGTCCATCAGATTGCAAAAGCGCTCGACATTGTGGTCGTCGAGCGGGGCATCCACCTCGTCGAGCACGCAGATCGGCGCCGGGTTGGTCAGGAACACCGCGAAGATCAGCGCCATCGCGGTCAGCGCCTGCTCGCCACCGGAAAGCAGTGTCATCGTCTGCGGCCGCTTGCCCGGCGGACGCGCCAGAATCTCGAGGCCCGCTTCCAGCGGATCGTCGGATTCGATCAGTTGCAGTTCGGCCGTGCCACCGCCGAAAAGATGCGTGAACAGCCGGCGGAACTCGGTGTCGACCCGGCCGAACGCCGCCAGAAGCCGCTCGCGCCCCTCGCGGTTCAGGCTCTGGATCGCCTCGCGCAGCCGCGCGATCGCGTCCACCACGTCGACGCGCTCCTTGGTGATCAGATCGTAGCGATCGGACAGTTCCCGCGCCTCCTCCTCGGCGCGCAGATTGACCGCGCCCAGCCGCTCGCGCTCGCCCTTCAGCCGGTCGAGCCGGCGTTCCACATCGGCGATCTCAGGCTCCGCCTGGTCGGCCAGAAGCTCGGCTTGCCGCGCGACGAGATGGGGCTCGACGCCGACCACCTCGCGCATGCGCACTTCCACTTCCTTGCGCCGCTCCTCGGCGGCCGAAAGCCGCTCCTCGGCCCGCCCGCGCTCCTCGCGCGCACGGCTCAGCCCCTCGATCGCGTCGGTCGCGGCGCGGTCGAGCACCACCTGCCCCGTCTCGGCGGAGGCCAGCGCATCGGCGGCCAGCTTGCGCGTGGCCTCCGCCTTGTCGATCTCGCCGGCAAGCGCGCGGCGCTTCACCTCCAGCTCGTCCGGCGCATCGGCGAGCTGCGCCGCCTCCGCGGCAGCCTCGTCGCGCCGAACCGTGAGCGCGTTCACCTGGTCGCCGGCATTTTGCGCCCGCGTCACCCAGCCCTGCCGCTCGCTGACGATCACGGCCAGCCTTCGCGCACGCTGGTCGGCCTCGCGCACCAGCCCGTCACGCGCCGCCCGCGCCTCGGCCTCGGCCTGCCGCTCGGCCGAAACCTTCGCGGACAGGTCGGAAAACTCCGCGTCGAGCGCGGTCAGGTCCGGCGCCTCGGCCAGCGCCGCCTCGGCCTCCGCCCTGACGCGCGCGATCTCCGCCAGCGCCCCGGCCAGCCGTATCGCCGTCTCGTCCAGCGCGCCGCGCCGATTGTCGATCTCGCCGCGTGCACGTTCGGCCTGCGCCAGCGCCTCGCGCCTTTCGCCGACGGCTTTCTGGGCCAATCGAAGCCGTTCGCGCGCGGCCCGCTCGGCATCGGCCGCGTGGCGCGCGGCTTCTTCCGCCTGCTTCAGCGCGGCCTCGCTGCTCGTCACGGCCTCGCGCGCCGCGTTCTGCTCGCGTTCGAGCTCGGCAAGACGGTTGCGCTGCGCCAGCCTTTGCGCGGCGGCCGTCGGCGCGTCGGCGCCGGCCACCACCCCGTCCCAGCGCCAGACATCGCCCTCGCGGGAGACCAGCATTTGGCCCACTGCCAGCGCGCCATGCAGCCGCGCGCCGTCGTCTTTCGACACCACGCCGATCTGCCGCAGCCGGCGCGAGAGTTCGGCCGGGGCGGTCACATGCGCCGCGAGCGCCTCGACGCCCGCCGGCAATTCAGGGTCGCCATCACCTGCAACAACGGCCCAGCGCGCCGGTGCACCGGCATCGAGCGGGAGGTCGAGATCGTCGCCGAGTGCTGCGCCCAAGGCCGTCTCATAGCCCCGCGCGACCGAAATCCTGTCGAGCACCGGCGGAAATTTGACATCGCCGCCCGCCGACAGAATCTTCGCCAGCGTCCGCGCTTCCGTTTCAACCCGCGCCAGCGCGTTCTTCGCCTCCTGCACCGGCGCACGCGCAACAGCTTCCGCCGTCCGGGCCGGAGCGACCGCCGTCTCGGCTGCAGTCGCCGCGTCTTCCGCCTCCGCGCGCTCTGCGTCTGCGCGCTCGAATTCAGCGCGCCGTTGCGCCGGGTCGGGCAGGTTCGCGGCCTTCGCGTCGAGCGCAGCCAGTTCCGCCGCGTTCGCCTGGCTCTGGCGCTCGGTCCGCATCTGGCTCTCGGCAAGATCGCGCAGCGATTTCTGCACTTGCGCGCGAATGGCCGCGCTTTCGGCCCGCTTCGCCGTCACCGACGACAAGTCGCGTTCGAAGCCTTCCAGCCGGTCGGAGATTTCGACCAGACGCGCGCTTGCGTCGGCTTCGCGCTCGCCCTGCCTCTCGCCGGCAGATTTCAGCTCGGCCTCTTCCGCCGCCAGCCGTTCGAGAATGCCCGTATTCTCGGTCATCAATTGGCGTTCACGCGCGATGTCGGCATCGGCCTGAGCGAGGCGCCTTGCAAGTTCGTCGCGCCGGGCGGCGATGCGCTTCGTCTCTTCCTCGAGCTGCGTTCGGGCAATCGTCAGCCGTTGTAGAACGGCTGCCGCAACCGCCTCCGCCTCGCGCAGGCCGGGCAGCTTGTGCGCGCCGACGGCTTGCGCCTTCGCCGCCTCGATCTGCGCCTGCGCGCGCTCGGCCACCAGCGACGTCGCGCGCGCCAGTGTCGATTTCGCCTCGCCTTCCTGCGCCTTGGCGTGCACCCAGCGCAAATGAAGCAGCGTCGCCTCCGCCTTGCGGATGTCGGCCGAAAGCGTCTTGAAGCGCTGCGCCTGCCGCGCCTGCCGCTTCAAACTGTCGATCTGCGTCGCAAGTTCGCCGGTCACGTCGTCGAGCCGTTCGAGGTTCTGCTCGGCCGCGCGCAGGCGCAGTTCCGCTTCATGGCGGCGCGAGTGCAGGCCCGAAATGCCCGCCGCCTCTTCCAGAAGCGCCCGGCGCGCCTGCGGTTTTGCCTGGATCAGTTCGCCGATCCGCCCCTGCCCCACCATCGAGGGTGAGCGCGCGCCGGTCGACTGGTCGGCGAAGAGAAGCTGCACGTCCTTGGCGCGCGCCTCCTTGCCGTTGATGCGGTAGACCGAGCCCGAGGCGCGCTCGATCCGGCGCGAGACCTGCAATTCGTCGGCAGTGTTGAAGGCGGCGGGGGCTGTGCGGTCGGAATTGTCGAGGAAAAGCGTGACTTCGGCCGTATTGCGCGCCGGCCGCGTGCCCGAGCCGGAAAAGATCACGTCGTCCATGCCGGACGCGCGCATGTTCTTGTACGAGCTTTCGCCCATCACCCAGCGCAGCGCTTCGACGAGGTTCGACTTGCCGCAACCATTCGGCCCGACCACGCCCGTCAGGCCGCGTTCGATGACGAATTCACCGGGATCGACGAAGGATTTGAAGCCGAGCAGGCGGAGCCGGTTGAAGCGCATCAGCGCTTAGCCGGAAATCCGGGCGCGGCTTTGCCACGCCCGGCATTTACGATGTGGACGTCAGAGCATCGAGTCGATGATGGCCGACATTTCGTCAACCGACAGTGCTCCCGAATACTTGTTGCCGTTGATGAAGAAAGTCGGCGTCGCCTCGACACCGAAATCGTTCTGGCCGCGAGCCCTTACTGCACGGATTTCATCGAGAAGCGTCTGGTCCGTCAAGCAAGCCTCGAAGGATTCCTGTGTAAAGCCACCGAGACGCGCAATCCTCAGCAATGCTTCTCGCGCGTTGTCGACCGGAACCCAGCTGTTCTGCTGCTTGAAGAGCACGTCCGACATGGCGAAATAGTTGGCGTCGGCGCAGCGCGCAAGCATCGCGCCGGCCTCGGCGCGCGGGTCGAACGGGAACTCGCGCACGATGAGCCGGACCTGTCCGGTGTCGATGTATTTTTCCTTGATCGTCGGCAGCGTGTTGTTGTGGAAATTGCCGCAATGGCCGCAGGTCATCGATGCGTATTCGACGATCGTCACCGGCGCGTCGGCCTCGCCCATCACCTTGTCTTCCAGCGTGCCCGGCTCGAGCAGCGCTTCCATGTCGACCGTACCCTGCGGGTTCGGGGCGGTCGCGCCCGTCGTCACCGGATCGGTGGCCGGTGTTGAGGCTGAATTGGTGTTGGTGGCGTTGCCGCTGTCGATGCATGCCGAAAGCGCAAGGCCCGCCACGGGCAGCGCCACGAGCGAGGTCAGGATATGTCTGCGCGACAGATAAGAGGCCATTCGAATCACCTTGCGTCCAGTTTCAGTGTTGCCTGTATTCCATCCCTCTAATGAGCGAATACGGCAAGGATCGTCCCTTTCCTACCGCCAAAGCGCGACACTGTGTTCACAAAGGTGCGACTTTGCCGGCGCGGATTCAAGCGCTGCGACGTTTCGCGCCGATCACCTCGGCGCCGAGCCGTTCGAGCGACGCGCGCAGGCCGTCATCCTCGATCTTCGCCGTCACGCTCTTCAGATGCGCTTCCTGCCGCCCGTCGAGTTTGGCAGGACCGCGCGGGCGGCGCGGCTTTTCTAGCGCGACCGGCTTCTGCAAGATGCGGATGCGGCCGACAGCGGAAAAGCCGAGGAAGCCGTTGACCCGGGCGATCACCTCGCCCGTCTCGTGCTGCAACGCCAACGCCGCCATGCCCTCGCAGGCGACGATCAGCGTCGCCGGCTCGAACGGGTCGTCCTCGCTCATCCGGCGCGGCCAGACGATCTTCTCCGGCCGCGAGGCAGAAGCGATGCGCTCGCCGACGATCTCCTCCCAGGACTGGATCAGCGCGACCGAGATCCCGGTCCGCTTCTTCAGCACCGGATCGAGGATGCGCGTCGCCAGGTCGGCAACCGGCTGGGCGCCCCACGGCCCTTTTGGTTTGCCTGCCATCGGGTAAATCCTTTATGCGCTTGGGTCTCGGCAAACTCCTATCAGGAATGGAAGAATGGCGCCATCGGGCGACGGGACATGGTTCGACGGCGGGCGCGGAAAGCGCGTCGCGGCTGCGCTTCTCGGCTGGTACGATAAGCACCACCGCGACCTGCCCTGGCGCGTCCCGCCGCGTGATCTGGCCGCCGGATTGCACGCCGATCCCTACCGCGTCTGGCTGTCGGAGATCATGCTCCAGCAGACGACGGTCGAGGCGGTGAAGCCTTATTTTCTCAAGTTCGTCGAGCGCTGGCCGACCGTCTCCGACCTCGCCCATGCCGACAGCGACGACATCATGAAGGCCTGGGCCGGGCTCGGCTATTATTCGCGCGCGCGCAATTTGAAGGCCTGCGCGGAAGTCGTTGAAAACGCTCATGCAGGTTCATTTCCAGATACCGAAACCAGCCTGCTTGCCCTGCCCGGCATCGGTCCCTACACCGCCGCCGCCATCGCCTCCATCGCCTTCGACCGCCCGGCCGCCGTGGTCGACGGCAATGTCGAACGCGTCTTCACCCGGCTCGCCGCGATCGGTACGCCGCTGCCGAAAGCCAAGCGCGAAATCAAGGGCTTGGTCGCGCTTTCCGTTCCGATGAATCGACCCGGCGACTTCGCGCAGGCGACGATGGATCTCGGCGCGACGATCTGCACCCCGCGCCGCCCGAAATGCCTGATGTGCCCGATCAATGCCGAGTGTCTCGCCTTGCGCCAGGGCGACCCGGAGCACTACCCGGTGAAGGCTGCGAAGGCGGAGAAGCCGCTGCGGCGCGGTGCGGCGTTCGTCGCGATCCATGATGGGGCGGTCTTCCTCAGGAAGCGCGAGGCGAAGGGTCTGCTCGGCGGCATGGCCGAGGTGCCGTCGACGGGCTGGAACTCGCGCACCGACGGCGAACTTGTCCCTACCGCCGCGCCGTTTGCGGCAAAATGGGAGAATTCGGGCTCGATCTCCCACGTCTTCACGCATTTCGCGCTGGAACTGACCGTCTTTCGCGCCGAAATCACCGAGAAACCCCTCGAAAACGGCGGCTGGTGGGCGCGGCTCGAAGATATCCACACGGAGGCGCTTCCGACTGTCATGAAGAAGGCAATCGAAGCTGCCATACCCGGCTCGACCAAAGCCAGAGCGAAGGAAAAATCGCGTTGACCGAAATCCGTCACATCGTCTTCGACATCGGCAAGGTGCTGATCCACTACGATCCCGACCTCGCCTATCGCGACCTCATTCCCGATGCCGACGACCGGCGCTGGTTCCTCGAGACGGTGACCACCGGCGACTGGAACCTCGAGCAGGATCGCGGGCGAGGCTGGCAGGACGCCGAGGCGCTGCTCGTCGCCGATTTTCCCGACCACGAGCCGAACATCCGCGCCTTCCGGCAGAACTGGCACAAGATGGTGCCGCATGCCTATGACGAAAGCGTCGCCATCCTCGAAGCGCTGATCGAGGACGGGCACGACGTCACCATGCTGACCAATTTCGCCACCGACACATTCGCGGAGGCCAGGGAGCGGTTTGCGTTCTTGAGCAAGCCGCGCGGCGTCACCGTTTCGGGGGAGTGCCGACTGATCAAGCCGGACGCCGCGATCTACGAGTTGCATGCGCGGACGTTCGGGCTGAACCCGAAACACACACTCTTCATCGACGACAGCGCGAAGAACGTGGAAGGGGCGAAGGCGGCAGGGTGGCAGGCGGTGCAGTTTACGGATGCGGATGCGTTGACGGACGACCTGAAGAGATTGGGCGTTCTATAGGATACTGAATCGTTTTCGGCTCTCGATCGTTGAGACCTGGACCTCTGTGACGAGCACAGAGGTGACGGCATCGGGGTGTCTGCCAAGCTGGAAGGTTGTCGTGCCTGGCTACTAAGCCTCCGTCGTTCCTGTGCTTGTCACAGGAACCCATGCCTCGACATTCCAACTCACGGAACGGTCACGAGATAACCGCAACTCCCTAAGCTCCCGCGCGGTCCATGCCGAGCCGGGCAATGCGGCGTAGTTCGTCGATCTGGTTGAGGCCGCCGGAGCGCTCATAGTGCCAGAAGGTCCATCCATTGCAGGCGTCGAGACCCTGCACCAGGGCGCCGACCTTGTGGATCGAGCCGGACATGTCGCCAACCGCGACGGTGCCGTCGGCGCGCACGCGGGCCTGCCAGCGGCGCTTGATATCGTGCAGTACGGCGCCGGGCTTGATGAGGCCGGAATCGATGAGGCTGACGAAGGCGACGCGGGGTTCAGCTCGCTTGCCGGTCAGGACGGAAAGGTCCATGTCGGCCAGAGGCTTGACGCGGTCGATGCGCTCCTGCGCGGCGTCGATATAGGTCTGGTCGCGCTCGATGCCGACGAAGTGGCGGCCGAGGCGCTTGGCGACGGCGCCGGTGGTGCCGGAGCCGAAGAACGGGTCGAGCACGACGTCGCCGGGCTTGGTCGAGGACAGCATTACGCGCGCCAGCAGCGCCTCTGGCTTCTGGGTCGGGTGGACCTTGTTGCCGTTCTCGTCCTTCAGCCGCTCATTGCCGGTGCAGATCGGGAACAGCCAGTCCGAGCGCATCTGCACGTCGTCATTCGCCGCCTTCATGGCGTCGTAGTTGAACGTGTAGCCCTTGGCCTTCGGGTCGCGCGAGGCCCAGATCATGGTCTCGTGCGCGTTCTGGAAGCGGCGGCCGCGGAAGTTCGGCATCGGGTTGGTCTTGCGCCAGACGACGTCGTTCAGAATCCAGAAGCCGAGATCCTGCATGATCGCGCCGACGCGGAAGATGTTGTGATAGGAGCCGATGACCCAGATCGTGCCGTTCGGCTTCAGGACGCGGCGCGCGGCCAGCAACCAGGCGCGGGTGAAGGCGTCATAGGCGGCGAAGCTTTCGAACTGGTCCCATTCGTCGTCGACCGCGTCGACCTTCGACTGGTCGGGCCGGTGCAAATCGCCCTCGAGCTGGAGGTTGTAGGGCGGGTCGGCGAAGATGACGTCGATGGAGTGGTCGGGCAGCTTGTTCAGCGCGGCGACGCAATCTCCTTTCAGGATCGTGTCGAGCCAGACGGAGCTTTCGGCTGACGGGGAAAGGTCGGCAAGATGACGCACGGCAGACATGAGGATACCCGATACTCGACAACACGCATTTACTGGCTGTTATGGTTACCGATCACCGTTAACATCGCGTGAAGGCTGACGAATTGCCCCCTCGCCCGTGCTCGTGTACGAGGCAGCGACTCCCAATCTGACTGGATTTGCCATGGCTGCCCCCGAACTCGTCATTTTCGATTGCGACGGCGTGCTCGTCGATTCCGAGATCATTGCCGCGCGCGTCGAGGCGGAAATCCTGTCGGCCGCCGGCTACGAGATCAGCGCCGAGGAACTGGCGGAAACCTATGCCGGCCTCACCTTCCGCGAGATCATGCTGCGGATCGAGCGCGAGGCGGCGATCCCGTTCCAGATCTCGATGCTGGACGAGGTGGAAAAGCGCGTCGACCAGCGGCTGAAGGCCGAGGTCAAGCCGATCGACGGCGTCCATGAGGCGGTCGCCTCGGTGACGGGCAAGCGCGCCATCTGTTCCAATTCGAGTGCCGAACGGCTTGACATGATGCTGACCCGGGTGCGGCTGAAGCCGTTCTTCGAGGGCGTCATCTTTTCCTCGCGCGACACGCCGTCGCAAAAGCCCAAGCCCGCGCCGGACGTCTTTCTCCACGCCGCCGAAACGCTCGGCGCCAATCCGGCGAAGACCTTCGTCATCGAGGATTCCATCCACGGCATCCAGGGCGCGAAGCTTGCCGGCATGCGGGTGATCGGCTTCACCGGCGCCTCGCACACACACCCCGGCCACGCCGACATGCTGACCGAGGCGGGCGCGGAGACCGTCATCCGCCGGCATGCGGATTTGCCGGCGACGCTCGCCGCGCTCAGCGCCTGGTCGGAGGGCTGAGGCCATGATGCGCCGGTCCGCCTTCCTTGCTCTCGTTGCCTCGTGCCTGATCGCCGCCTCGGGCGCAAAGGCTGCCGAGATCTGCACGCTGATCGCCGACGGCGAGAGCGGCGCCGTGATCCTCGAGCGCGGCGACTGCCGCACCCGCGTCACGCCCGCCTCCACGTTCAAGGTGCCGCTGGCGGTGATGGGCTTTGATGCGGGCTTCCTGACCGCTCCCGACGCGCCGGTGCTCGACTTCCAGGAAGGCTATCCCGACTGGATCGCGGAATGGCGCCGACCCACCGACCCGGCGGCATGGATGCGCCATTCCGTCGTGTGGTATTCGCAGCAGGTCACCAAGGCGCTCGGCGCCGAGCGCCTGTCGGCCTATGCCGGGGCGTGGGGCTACGGCAACGCCGATTTCTCCGGCGATCCGGGCCTTGGCAACGGGCTGGAACGCGCCTGGATCGCGTCGTCCCTCGAGGTCTCGCCGGTCGAGCAGGTCAAGTTTCTGCACGGTTTGGTCAACCGCACGCTTACCGCCTCGCCGTCAGCGATGGAAATGACGGTCGCGATCGTCGAAGGACATCGGGCCGGCGAGTGGTCGGTCAAAGGCAAGACCGGCTCCGCCTACCCCCGCCGCACCGACCGCAGCTTCGACCGGGCGCGCGCCTGGGGGTGGTATGTCGGCTGGGCGACCAAGGGCGAGCGCAGCGTGGTGTTTGCGAGGCTGAACCAGGATGAAGAGCGAACGGAAGGGCCGAGCGGCATTCGTGCGCGGGATGGGTTTCTGGCGGAGCTGGCGGGGTTGTAGTGGGGGCGCGGGCGATTCTTTCTGAAGTGACCCCCACCCTTTATCCCTCCCCACAAGGGG
>NZ_AYOD01000067.1 GCF_000497755.1 Aliihoeflea sp. 2WW | reverse complement strand
CTCCCTCCCCCTTGTGGGGAGGGATGAAGGGTGGGGGTCCGCGCGGCCAAAGGCCGGGCGCAGCAAGAACTCGACAGTTCCACACATTGAGGAATTGCAGCTCCGCACGCCCTCGGCCCGGGCGCAACCAAGCACCCCGCTGCGCCCTACTCCGCAGCGGCCGCAGGGGCCGGCTTTTCCTTCAGCATCCGCATGATCTCGCCGGCCGACATCGGCTTGCCGAAGGCGAAGCTCTGGACGTATTCGCAGCCGAATTCGCGCAGTTCCTCGGCGTCGCTGTCCTGCGCGACGCCTTCGGCGACGACCGACAGGCCGAGTTCGTGCGCCATGTTGACCATCGAGCGCAGCAGCACCAGCCGCTTCGGGCTCGCGTCCTCGACGAAGCTGCGGTCGATCTTGATCGTGTCGAACGGAAAACGGGTGAGGTAGGCGAGCGAGGAATAGCCGGTGCCGAAATCGTCGAGCGAGAGGCCGATGCCGATCTGGCGGAGCTTGGCCAGCACGTGCGCGGCCTGTTCGGGATTGTCCATCACCAGCGACTCGGTCAGCTCGAGCCGGAAGTTGCGCGGTTTGATTGAGGCGCGGGCGACGACGGAGCGCACGTCGGAGACGAGGTCGCGGCGCAAGAGCTGGCGGCTGGACAGGTTTACCGAGACGAAGAGCGGCAGGTCGCCGGCAAGCTGCAGCCATTCGTGCAAATCGTCGGCGGCCTTCTGCATGGCGAACTGGCCGAGCTGGACGATCAGGCCGCAGCTTTCGGCGACGGGAATGAACTCGCCGGGCGGAATGGCCCCGCGGCGCGGGTGCTCCCAGCGCATCAGCGCCTCGAAGCCGGCGATGGTGCCGTTTTCGAGCCGGATGATCGGCTGGTAGGCAAGCTGCATCTCGCCGCGCTCGACGGCGCGGCGCAGGTCGGATTCCATCTGCAGCCGGTCGCTGCCGCCGGTGCGGAAGGCCGGGCGGAAGGGCTCGATCCGGTCGCCGCCGAAGCGCTTGGCCTGGTGCATGGCGAGCTCGGCGTCCTTCAGCATGTCGGCTGCGTTGGACGTGTTGATCGTCCAGGAGACGAGGCCGATCGAGGCCGTCAGCACGATTTCGCGCTTGGCGAAGGTGATCGGCGCGCTGATCGCGTCGCGAACCGCCTCGGCGATGGCGGCGACGCGCACCGGGTCCTGTTCGGAGACGAGCATCAGCGCGAACTGGTCGCCGGCAATGCGCGACAGGCTGTCCTTCGGCTTCAGGATGCGGTGCAGCCGGCGCGCGACGGTAAGCAGGATCGTGTCGCCGGCCGAGATGCCGAGGCTGTCATTGACCTGCTTGAAACGATCTATGTCGACGACGAAGACCGACGGCCGGATCGCGTCCTCCGACTTGGCGACGGAGAGCAGCGCGTCGAGGCGGCTGGCGAAGATCTGCCGGTTGGGCAGGCCGGTCAGATTGTCGTGGACGGCATCGTGCAGCAGGCGCTCCTCGGCCTTCTTCTGCTCGGTCGTGTCCACCATCGTCCCGACGCAACGCAGAATCTCGCCGTCCGAGCCGATCACCGGCCGCGCCTTGAGCGTGAACCAGTGGAAATGCCCGTCGGCGCCGCGCAGGCGGAACGCCTGGCTGATGCGTCCGCGCCGGTGTTCGAGAATGACGTCCAGCAGCGTGCGGAAGGTGTCGCGGTCGTCGGAGTGCAGTGCGGGCAGCCAGTTGCGTGCCGGGCCGTGCAGGCTGTTGGCCTCGAGCCCGAGCTGGCGCGCGATGTCGGGACGGGTGACGATCTTGTCGCGCGTGACGTCCCAGTCCCAGACCGTGTCGCCGGCGCCGGTGACGGCGAGTGCCTGGCGTTCGAGGTCGCTGAACAGGCCCTGCTGCAGCCCGCCGCCGGCAAAGGCATGCTGCATGACGGTGAAGCCGATGAGCAGCACGACGAGGACGAGGCCGCCGCCGAGCGCTGGCTGGATGATGTCGTTGTCGATACCGCCGGTCACCGCCATGTAGGCCGCCGCGAGCCAGGCGAGGATCATCAGCCAGCTCGGTATGAGCATCACTGCGCGGTCATAGCCCTGGATGGCGAAAAAGCCGATGAGGCCGAGCCCGGCGACGGCGGTCACGGCGAAGGAGAGCCGCGCGATGCCGGATGCGATCGCCGGATCGAAGGTCGCGACGCCGGCGATCATCAGGAGGCCGAACACCCAGGCGAGCGCGGCGTAGCTGAAGTGCCAGTGCCAGCGGTTGAGGTTCAGATAGGCGAAGAGGAAGACGACGATGGTGGTCGCGAGCGCAACCTCCGCGCCCGCCCGCCAGATCTGCTCGTTGCCGGGGGTGATCTCGATGACGCGCGTCAGGAAGCCGAAATCGATGGAGATGTAGGCCAGAACCGACCAGGCGAGCGCCGCCGTGGCGGGAAAGAGCGACGTGCCCTTGACCACGAAGAGGATGGTCAGGAACAGCGCCAGAAGGCCTGCGATGCCGATCACGATGCCGCGGAAGAGCGTGTAGGAGTTGACGTTGTCCTTGTAGGCCTCGGGCTCCCAAAGCCGCAGTTGCGGCAGATCCGGCGAGGCGAGTTCGGCGACGAAGGTGACGATCGAGCCGGGATTGAGCGTGACGAGGAAGACGTCGGCGTCGGGCGCGGCCTGCCGGTCGAGCGCGAAGCCTTCCGACGGCGTGATGGCGGCGATGCGGCTCGATCCGAGATCGGGCCAGATCATGCCCGAATTCACCAGCCGGAAATGCGGCGCGACGATCAGCCGGTCGATCTGGCGGTCGGTCGGGTTGGAGATCGAAAACACCGCCCAGTCGCCCGACGAGCGCTCGTCATTGGCGTCGACCTCGATGCGGCGCACGATGCCGTCGGTGCCGGGCGCGGTCGAGACCTGGAAGCTGGAACCCTGGTTGCGGTAGAGGTCGACCCGATCGGTCAGTTCGATCGCCGCTTCGTTGCCGGTGATGGCGACGGGATCGAGCGCGCGTGCGGGGCTGGCGGCGAGCGCCATCAGGGCTGCAAGGAAGAGCAGGATCGTGCTGGCCTTGAAACGCCCCAAACCTCAGCCTCGTTCGTGTCTGGCCCGATGCTCTTCGGCAATCAGGGCGTAGAGAAGATGATCCCGCCACACGCCATTGATGCGCAGGTAGGATCGCAATAGTCCTTCGCGCCGGAATCCGGCATTTTCAAGCACGCGGATCGAGCGTGCATTGTCCGGAATGCAGGCCGCTTCGAGCCGGTGCAGTTTCAGCGTGTCGAAAGCATGGGACAGCGCAAGCTTCATCGCCGCCTGCATCAGCCCTCGGCCCGCATAACGCTCTCCCATCCAATAGCCGATCTGGGCCGATTGGGCGACGCCGTGGCGGATGTTTCCAACGGAAATGCCGCCGACGAGCCTTCCCCGCTCGGTTTCGAAGATCAGAAAGGCGTGGCCGGTGCCAGCCGCCGCCTCGGCATTGTAGCGCCGCAGCCTCTGCCGCCAGGCGGAATAATCGAGGTCGTCGGCCGGCCAGCGCGGCTCCCACGGCTCGAGGAAGCCGCGGCTTTCCTGGCGCAGATGCGCCCATTCCTCATGGTCGCGCTTGCGCGGCGCACGGATGGTGACGCCGCCTCCCGACAGCGCCGGCATGGCGCTTCTGGCGAAAGGCGCAAACGCCATCGCCGTGTCAGACGGCGAGCTTGCGGGCCGGAGCCGGTGAAGCGGCCAGCATGTCGGTGACCGTCTCGAAGGCCGGCAGAGAACCCACCGGACCGACGGCGGCAATGGTCGGCCGGGCCGAGAACAGGCGCGAGGACAGGTCCGCCAGCCGCTCGGTCGTCAGCTTCGACAGCCGGTCCATCAGCTCGTCCATCGGAATCGGACGGCCGTAGAGCAGCAATTGCCGTGCGATCTGCGAGGCCCGGCTCGACGGGCTTTCCTGCGACATCAGCAGCCCGGCGCGGTACTGCGCCCGTGCGCGATTGAGTTCCTCGGGCAGGATCGCCTCGCCGGATCGCTTGAGTTCTGCGAGAAGCACCCGCGTCAGTTCGGCGATGTCCTCCTTGCCGGTCGCGGCATGGATGCCGAAGATGCCGGTATCGGAAAAGCCCCAGTGGAAGGCATAGACCGAATAGCAGAGGCCGCGCTGCTCGCGCACTTCCTGGAAGAGGCGGGACGACATTCCGCCGCCGAGGATCATCGAGAGCACCTGGCTCGCGTAGAAATCGCGCACATGATAGGCCCTGCCCTCGAAGCCGAGCACGATCTGCGCGTCCATCAGGTCGCGGCTTTCGCGGAAATCACCGCCGACATAATGCGCAAGCGTAGGCAGCGTCGCCTCGCAGCGCGGCTGGAACGAGCCGAGGCGCTTTTCGACCTCGCGCACGAAGGCGTCGTGGTCGACGGCGCCGGCAGCGACGACGACCATCCGGTCCGCCGCATATTGCCGCTCGAGGAAGCCCCGCAACTGCTGCGAGGTGAACGCGCGAACCGTTTCGGGCGTGCCCAGGATGGACCGGCCGAGCGTCTGGTGCCGGAACGCGGTCTCGGTGAAGCGATCGAAGACGATGTCGTCGGGCGTATCGTGCGCCGCGCCGATCTCCTGCAGGATGACGTGCTTCTCGCGCTCCAGCTCGTCCTCGTCGAATTTCGAATCCATCAAAATGTCGGCGAGGATGTCGATGGCGAGCGGCATGTCGTCCTTGAGGACGCGCGCGAAGAACGACGTCGTCTCGACGCTCGTCGCGGCATTGATCTCGCCGCCGACATTCTCGATGTCGGAAGCGATCTGCCACGCCGAGCGCTTGCCCGTGCCCTTGAAGGCCATGTGTTCGAGCAGATGGGCGATGCCGTGCTCGTCGTCGCGCTCGTCGCGCGAGCCCGACTTGACCCAGATTCCGAGTGACACGGATTCGATATGCGGCAGCGTCTCGGTGGCAACCGTCAGGCCGTTCGACAAACGGCTAACCTCAACCCCCATGCGGGTCGTACTCCCTGGACATTGCGTGTCTGTGAATGGCGACATGCCTTACTGGTTTGCGGCCGCTCTTGTACGGCGGTCGATGTGATCTTCCAACATTTTCAGGTCTGATGGAAGGACGTCGAATTTTTCGGGCCTCGTCATCAGATCGCCGAGCCAGGCCGGTAGCGCCGGATCGACCCCGCTGGCAGCCTGCACCGCATCGGGAAATTTCGCCGGATGCGCGGTCGAGAGCACGACCATCGGAACGGCAGAATCCCCGGCGAAATCGCGCGCGACCTTGATGCCGATCGCCGTATGCGGATCGGCCAGATAGCCGGACTTTTCGAGCAGGTCGCGGATCGTCTTCGCCGTCTCGCCGACGCTCGAGCGCCCGGCGGCAAATTCCGCCCGCATCGCCTCGAGCGGTCCCGCGTCGATCGTGAAAGCGCCCGACTGCTTCAGGCTTTCCATATAGCGCCGGACCGTCGCCGCATCGCGCCCCGCTGCCTCGAACAGAAGGCGCTCGAAGTTGGACGAGATCTGGATGTCCATCGAGGGCGACGTGGTGGCGACGACGCCGCGCGTCTCGTAGCGCCCGGTCTCGAATGTGCGCGCGAGAATGTCGTTGTCGTTGGTGGCGATGACGAGCCTGTCGATCGGCAGGCCCATCTTCTTGGCGGCATAGCCGGCGAAGATGTCGCCGAAATTGCCGGTCGGCACGGTGAACGAGACCGGCCGGTCCGGCGCGCCGAGCGAAATCGCGGACGAGAAATAGTAGACGATCTGCGCCATGATCCGCGCCCAGTTGATCGAGTTGACGCCCGAAAGCATCACCCGATCCCGGAAGGCGTGGTCGTTGAACATGGCCTTCACAAGCGCCTGGCAGTCGTCGAAATTGCCCTCGATGGCGAGAGCGTGGACGTTGGCCTCGGTGGACGTCGTCATCTGGCGCTGCTGGACGGGCGAGACGCGGCCATGCGGGAAGAGGATGAAGATGTCCGTCCGGTCGCGCCCGGCGAAGGCGTCGATCGCCGCGCCGCCGGTATCGCCCGAAGTCGCGCCGCAGATCGTCGCCCGCTGGCCGCGCTGTTCCAGCACATGATCCATCAGCCGGGCGAGCAACTGCATCGCCACGTCCTTGAAGGCGAGCGTGGGCCCGTGGAAAAGTTCGAGCATATATTCGTTCGCGCCCGTCTGGACGAGCGGACATACCGCCTCGTGCCGGAAGGTCGCGTAGGCTTCCTCGACGATGCGGCGGAAATCGGCCTCGGCGATGTCTTCGGAAACGAACGGCGTCAGAAGCCGGATCGCCAGTTCCGGATAGGCAAGGCCGCGCATCGCGCGGATGTCGTCGGCGGAAAAATGCGGCCAGGCATCGGGCAGATAGAGCCCGCCGTCGCGGGCGAGCCCTGCGAGGAGGACATCGGCGAAGCCAAGTTGCGGCGCCTCGCCGCGCGTACTCGAAAAGCGCATCGGATTCCTTGCGGAGTGTGTGGCGGGTCCGCGGACTGTTGGTAATGCAAACCGCCCGGTCGCCTTTTGGTTTCGGCGTTGGTATAGAACACCAGCTTTGCGTGAGGGAAGGGCCGTCCATGCCGATTTGTCGTTCGTCGATCCGTCATCTTGCCGTGCTGGCGGGCCTCGGCTCGCTCGTGGCCGTCTCGGGCTGCCAGTCGAACGACGGTTCGGCGACCGCCGCACAGCCCGCCGCCGTCAATGTCGAGGAACTGCGCGCCTATTGCCCGCAGGTCATTCTCGAAACCGAGGGCACGGTCTGGTCGCAGTATGAACGCGGCGGCGAAGGCGACGCGGCCAAGCTCGTCCGGCGCACGACGATTTCCGAGACCACCCGCGCCTGTTCCTATTCGGCCGATGCGATCACCGTGAACGTCGCGGTTGCCGGCCGCGTCGTCCCGGGCCCTGTCGGCAGCCCCGGCCAGGTATCCGTGCCGCTCGTCGTCGAAGCGCGCCGCGGCGGCGAGGTGATCTATTCCAATCCGGTGAACTACGGCGTCCAGGTCGCTGATACGGCCGGCGCGACGCAGTTCGTCTTCAACGATCCTGCCGTCCTGATCCCGCAGGCCGGCGCCCAGCAGACCCGCATCTTCGTACGCATCGACGTGCCCGAGGCGCGCTGATCCTTTCGCGCCCGGCAACGGAGCGGCCATCGTGATTGCCGTCATCTTCGAAGTCTGGCCCGCAAAGGGCGAACAGACACACTATCTCGACCTCGCCGCTGCGCTGCGCGGTGAACTCGAGACCGTCGACGGCTTCATCTCCGTCGAGCGCTTCCAAAGCCTGACCGAGCCCGGCAAGCTCCTCTCCCTCTCCTTCTGGCGGGACGAGGAGGCGGTTCGCGCCTGGCGCAACCGCCCGGCGCATCGCAAGACGCAGGCGAAGGGACGCGGCGGTGTGTTCAGCGATTATCGCCTGCGGATCGCGGAAGTCGCTCGCGATTATGGTATGAATGACCGCGCCGAGGCACCGCAGGACAGCCGCGAAGCCCACGCCGCCGGCTGACGGTCGCCTCTGCAACGGAGGCCCGGCCATGGATATCAGATCGACCCTGCAAGTACTGTGCGACGCCTTCAACGCGCACGACCCCGACCGCGTCATGGCGTTCTTCGCCGATGACTGCGTGCTCGAAATGCCGCGCGGAGCGGACCCGTGGGGCACGCGCTTCGAAGGCCGGGAGGCCGTGCGCAAGGCCATCGCGGCACGGTTCGAGGGGCTGCCGGACGTTCACTACGGCGATGCCGAGCATTTCGCCGACGAGGCGGCCGGAGCGGGCATGTCGAAGTGGCACCTGACGGGGACGAGCCGTGACGGGACGAAGACGAATGTCAGGGGCTGCGACTTCTATACGTTTCGGGAGGGAAAGGTGATCCGCAAGGATTCATACTGGAAGATGGTGGAATAGTCTGTGGCGCGGCTGCGCCGCCTGTTCTTTCTGAAGTGACCCCCACCCTTTATCCCTCCCCACAAGGGGGAGGGAG
>NZ_AYOD01000066.1 GCF_000497755.1 Aliihoeflea sp. 2WW | reverse complement strand
GAGGGAGTTCGCCCGCGCCGATCCCAACCGTCAAGCTTGGTGCCGAGCGGCAGCGAGTGCTCGACGATCACGTCTCCCTCCCCCTTGTGGGGAGGGATGAAGGGTGGGGGTCTTCTTCCGGAAAACCGGCGGCGCGGCAATCTCAGGCGTGGCCGGCCTGGGCGCTGAGGCGGGTCAAATCGATGCCGATGGAGGCGAGGACGCGGTCGTACTGGCTGCCGAGATCGCCATCGAACAGCAGGCCGGGGCTGGCCGGGCAGGTGAGCCAACCATTTTCGGCGATTTCCTGCTCGAGCTGGCCGGCACCCCAGCCCGAATAGCCGAGCGCCATCAGGGCGCGGCGCGGGCCCTTGCCGGTCGAGATCGCGCGCAGGATGTCGATTGTGGCCGTCAGGCACACGTCCCCGGCGACGGGCAGCGAGGATTCGACCATGTAGTCGTCCGAATGAAGGACGAAGCCGCGCGAGCGGTCGACCGGGCCGCCATTGCGGATGATGATCGAGCGCGCAGGTTCCGGCAGGCGGATCGCCTCCTCCTCCTCCAGCACGTCGAGCTGCACCAGAAGATCGGGAAAAAGAAGCTGCTGCGGCTGGTTGACGATCAGCCCCATCGCGCCCTCTTCCGAATGCGCGCAAAGATAGACCACGGAGCGCTCGAAACGCTCGTCCTGCATGCCGGGCATCGCGATCAGGAACTGGTTCTCGAGGAACCCCTGAGCGGTTGCACCCTTCCTGTGGCCGAGTATGTCCATGGCGAAAGCGTAACGCGTTTCCGGTAAAGGCGAAAGTCAAGCCGATGTCATTTGTTGAACGGCCATCACCGCGAAATGATCCTGGGAAGCGCGTCGGGAGATTGCCAAGGGGCGCGCGGCGGGCGAAAACCCCACGCATGAGCCTTCGATCCTTCCGCCTTGCCGGCCTTTTCCTGCTCGCGCCGGTCGCCGCCCATGCCGGTGCCAGCGACTGGCACGAGATGACCGGCGGCAAGCTGCGGCTGGTGACCGAGCGGACGGCGGATGGCGACGGCACCTTGCGCGGCGCCATCGAAATCCGCCTCGACGAGGGCTGGAAGACCTATTGGCGCGAGCCGGGCGAAAGCGGTGTCGCGCCGCAGATTTCGCTGCACCAGGATGCATCGGCCGAAGACGTCGCGCTCCTCTTTCCCGCGCCGCAGCGCTTCGACGACGGCACCTCGCAATGGGCGGGCTATGCCGGCGACGTCACGCTGCCCGTCGTCGTGACGGGTCTCGGCACCGACCGCGGCGCGCTCGGAATCGACGTGTTCCTCGGCGTATGCGAGACGATCTGCGTACCCGTGCAGGCGACGCTTACGGTGACGCCCGGCGAGGATATCGGCCCGATCGACGAGGCCGGCATCAAGGCCGCCTTCGCCAATCTGCCGGCCGAGGCGCAGGACGGGTTCGAGGTCGTCGGGACAACGCGCAATGGGGACGCGCTCGCGATCGAGGTCGACCTTCCCGAGGGGATCGACAGGGCCGACCTCTTCCTTGCCGGCCATGACGGGCTGATGCTCGCCGCGCCGGAATTTGCGCCCGGGACCAATGGCGGCACCTTCACCGCGCGCATCGTGGCGCCGGCGAAGGGCGGCGCGATTGCCGCCGACTATACGCTGGTCGCCGGCGACGAGGCGGTGGCCGGCACGCTCGCCCTGCCCTACCTGCCCTGACGCATTGCCAAGGCGGGCGCGGCCCGCTATCGCGGAACTCCCAATAATTCGGAGCGAAGACATGACGATTTCGGTTGGCGACAAACTGCCTGAGGCGACCTTCAAGACGATCGGCGCGGACGGCCCCGTCGCAATCACCACCGCCGAGCTGACGGCCGGCAAGAAGGTGGTGCTGTTCGGCGTGCCGGGCGCGTTCACGCCGACCTGCTCGAACAACCACCTGCCCGGCTATCTGGAAAATTACGACGCGCTGAAGGCCAAGGGCGTCGATACGATCGCGGTCGTCGCCGTCAACGACATCCACGTCATGACCGCCTGGGCGCGCTTCACCGGCGGCGAAGGCAAGCTCGTGTTCCTGGCCGACGGCAGCGGCGAATTCGCCAAGGCCTGCGGCCTCGACGTCGACCTTTCGGCGGCCGGCATGGGCCTGCGCGCAACGCGCTTCTCGATGATCGTCGAGGACGGCACGATCACCGCGCTCCACAGCGGCGACGCGCCGGGCAAGGCGGTTGAATCGGGCGCGGCGAAGATTTTGGAGACGCTTTAGGCACGAAGCCGGATCGCTTGACCGAATGTAAGTTATCTGCTTACATTGATATTGCATGATCCGGACTTTTAAACACAAGGCCTTGGCAGATCTCTATCGCTCCGGATCGACGGCAAAAATCGACCGCAAGATGCACAAGCGCATTTTGGCGCGTCTTGATCTGTTGAACTCCGCGGAACGACCTGAGGACATGAATGTCTCAGGCTTCGACTTCCATGCACTCAAGGGCTTTGATCCGACGCGCTACACGGTTCACGTCAACGGCCCTTGGTGCATTACTTTCGAGTTTGATGGACAGGACGCGCTACGCGTCGACTTTGAGCAGTATCATTGAACGATGCCAGACGAGGAAAACGTGATGACCGAATATGAGGTGATACGTCCCATCGCGCGGTGCCCCTCGCATCCCGGCGCCGTATTGGATGACATCATTCCAGCGACTGGAAAGACCAAGACCGAGATCGCGGAGCTGCTCGGGATTTCGCGTCAGCAGCTTTATGACATCATCCGCGAGCGTAAGCCCGTGTCGCCCACGGTAGCCGCACGGCTCGGCAAGTTGTTCGGCAATGGCGCAGGCATCTGGCTTCGGATGCAGGCGGCGTATGATGCATGGCATGTCGAGCGCGAGGTCGACGTCAGCAACATTCCGACGATCAGGGCTGCCTGAGCCCGCGCGCGATCAGCCCTTACGGGTCGCGTTGCCCATCAGGCGCGGCTTGCGGGCCGGAGCCAAAGGCGTCTCGGGGGTTGCCGGGGGCGCCTTTCTGTTTGGCTTGAAGGGGGCCATGGCGAGGCGGGCGAGTTCGTCGGCGCGCTCGTTTTCCGGGTGGCCGGCATGGCCCTTGACCCAATGCAGCGTGACGTCGTGCTTCTGGCGCGCGGCATCGAGCGCCTGCCAGAGCTCGGCGTTCTTGACCGGCTTCTTGTCGGCGGTGCGCCAGCCATTCTTCTTCCAGCCGTGAATCCACTTGGTCAGGCCATCGCGGACGTAGTTGGAGTCCGTGTAGAGATCGGCCTTGACCGGTTCCTTCAACGCCTGAAGCGCGGAGATGGCGGCGAGGAGTTCCATGCGGTTGTTGGTCGTGTCGGCTTCGCCGCCGGACAGTTCCTTTTCGATGTCGCCGAAGCGCAGGATCGCGCCCCAGCCGCCGGGGCCCGGATTGCCCGAGCAGGCGCCGTCGGTGAAGATGTCGACATGTTTGGTCATCGGGGCAGTCCGTATTCGGCGGCGGAGGCCACCTGCCGGTGGAAGCGCATCTTGCGCAGATATTCGAGCGGGTCCTTCTTGACGACGAGGCTGCCGGCCGGCGTGTTCACCCAGTCATAGAGCCGCGTCAGCATGAAGCGCAGCGCCGCGCCGTGGGAGAGCGTCGGCAAGGCGGCGGCCTCGGCTTCGGAGAGTGGGCGGACGGAGGTGTAGCCCTTCAGGAGCGCGGCGCCCTTGGTCAGGTTGAAGGCGTGATCGCGCTCGAAGCACCAGGCGTTGAGGCAGATCGCGACGTCGTAGGCGAGGAAATCGGTGCAGGCGAAGTAGAAGTCGATGAGGCCCGGCTCAGCGCCGAGGAAGAGCACGTTGTCGGGGAAGAGATCGGCGTGGATGGTGCCGACGGGCAAGTCGCGCGGCCAGTTCGCTTCGACGCGGGCAAGGTCGGCATCGGTTTCGGCGGCGAGGCCCGGCTCGACCTCGTCGGCGCTGGCATGCGCCTTGTCCCAGATCGCGCGCCAGCCTTCGATCGAAAGCGCGTTGGGACGCGTCATCGTGAAGTCCGCGCCGGCCAGGTGCATGCGTGCGAGCGCTTCGCCGACCGCGCGGCACTGTTCGGCGCTCGGGCGGCGCGGCCACATGCCTTCGAGGAAGGAGACGATGGCGGCGGGGCGGCCGGCAAGTTCGCCGATCAGGGGGCCGGCCTTCGGCGCGATCGGCACGGGGCAGCGCACGCCGCGCGCGGCCAGATGCTGCTTCAGGCCGAGGAAGAAAGGCAGGTCGTCGCGGTTGACCCGCTTTTCGTAGAGGGTCAGGAAGTAGGCGCCGGCCGTCGTGTGGAGTAGGTAGTTCGTATTCTCGACGCCCTCGGCGATGCCCTTGTAGGAGGTCAGCGTGCCGATTTCGTAGGCCGTCAGGAAGTCGGCGAGTTCAATCTCGTTGATGTCGGTATAGACGGCCATGGAAACCCGAAGCGTGCGATTTGATATCGTCTAGACGCTTCCGTTGACGAACGCCATGTCGGCATTCGTCAATTCCACATCGCGCAGCGCGCTCATGACGGGGAAGTTCTCGGTTTCCTCGGCGGTGATCACCACGTCGAGCGTGACGTCGTAACGGGCGCGGAAGGCCTGGATGATCTCGTCGATGATGATCTCGGGCGCCGAGGCGCCGGCCGACAGGCCGAGGACCGAGATGTCGCCGATCTCGTCCCACGGAATCTCGCTCTCGCGCTGGACCAGAAGCGCACGCGTCGCCCCTGCCCGCTCGGCGACCTCGACGAGGCGGCGTGAATTGGACGAATTGGGCGCGCCGACGACGAGGAAGAAATCGGCGCCGGGAGCCGCTTCCTTGACCGCCTCCTGCCTGTTCGTCGTCGCATAGCAGATCGATTCGGCGGCGGGCGCCTGAATGTGCGGAAACCGCTCCTGCAACGCTCGGATGACACCGGCGGTGTCCTCGACGGACAGCGTCGTCTGGGTGACGAAGCCGAGATCCGTCTCGGGCGCGAAATCGAGGGTGGCGACTTCCGCCTCGGTCTCGACCAGCGTCACGTCGCCCTCGGGCAACTGGCCCATCGTGCCGATGACTTCGGGATGGCCAGCATGGCCGATCAGGACGACATGACGTCCGAGGCGCGAATGGCGCATCGCCTGCTTGTGGACCTTGGATACCAGCGGGCACGTCGCGTCGAGATAGAAGAGATTGCGCGCCTGCGCATCCGCCGGCACCGATTTCGGCACGCCATGGGCGGAAAAGACGACCGGCTTGTCGGCGTGTTCGGCGGGGATCTCCTCGAGTTCCTCGATGAACACCGCGCCGCGCGCCTTCAGCCCCTCGACCACGTATTTGTTGTGAACGATCTCGTGGCGGACATAGACGGGCGACCCGTATTTCTTCAGCGCCAGAACCACGATCTGGATGGCGCGGTCGACGCCGGCGCAAAAGCCGCGCGGCTCGCACAGTCTCAACGTCAGGGGGCGCTTCTCGGCGGTCATCACATCTCTCTTCGCGAAGGCCCGGACATGCGGTCTCGACCGGCCGGTGTCAAGGTTTGCGCCGCGATCGCCAGAACCAGGCGGCCAGCACGCCGACGAGCGCAAGGGCAAGGCCGTACCAGGTGATCGCGTATTGGAGATGGTTGTTCGGCATGTCGATCATGGTGACGCCGCCGATCGGCAAGCCGCCCGGATTGGCCGTCTCGTCGGCATCGAGGAAGAAGGGCAGCACCTGCGCCCCATCGGGCAGGCCCGCCGTCGCGGCCATCAGGTCGATGTCCTTCCAGAAGAAGATGTTCTTCTCCGGCTCGTTTTCGGGCACGATGAAGGATGGCTTTTCGTGGAGGCGATCGCGAGCGAGCCCTTCGATCGTGACGCGTCCTTCCACCTGGCCTTCCGCGCGGGTCTGGGCATCCTTGCGATCGAAAGGCACGAAGCCGCGATTGACGAACAGGAAGCGGCCATCGTCGAGCCGCAACGGCGTGTAGATGTAATAGCCGGACCCGCCCTGGTGGGTGGCGAAGAAATGCCGTTCGGAACCGTGGACGAACGTGCCTTCGACGCGCGCTGGCCAGTAATCGACATCGCCGGCGCTCGCCTCCAGCGCCTCGATCTCGGCGAGCGGGCGCGGGGCGCCGGCGATGCGCTCGGCAATCGTCGCCAGAAGGTCTTCCTTCCAGTAGAGGCGCTGCACCTGCCAGGTGCCGAGGACAAGCAGGGCAACGAGCACGACGACGCTGCCGATGCCAAGGCCGGCCGCCCAGAAGCGGCCCATGCGGGGTGTTTCGATATCGGTCATTTCGGTCTGTCGAGCCGGCCTTCGGCCGCCTTGTTGGCATATTGAAGCGTGATGAGGAGGCCCTTGGCGAGGCGCATGGCGACGAGGGAAAGGCCGATGGCGAGAGGCACCCAGATCAGGAAGTGCAGCCAGAGCGGCGGCTGGTGGGATACTTCGACGTAAAGCGCGAGCCCGACGACCACGAAGCCGACCAACAGGATGACGAAGGCGGCGGGGCCGTCGCCGGAATCGGCAAACGAATAGTCGAGCCCGCAGGCCCCGCAGCGGGCGTCGACGGCGAGGAAGCCCGAGAACAACCGCCCCTCCCCGCAACGCGGGCAGCGCGCGGCCAGCCCCGCGCGGACCGGATTGACGGGCGGGTAGTGTGCGCGGTCGTCGTTCATGCCGGTTCCTTTATCGGATCGACTGGCAAGATGCCAACGCCATGGCGACGCAGGTGGAGGGGTGGGTGGGACGCAAGACCTGGTTACTGAGCGCGGTGGAATTGGCGAGGCATGGATTCCTGTGACGAGCACAGGAATGACGGCATCTGGGGTGGATGCACCTCGCCAGCGTTCGAGATTGGCGAAGCCCTCCCTTGCCATCGTCATTCTTGTACTGACTGCCCTTGTGCCGTCACGGAAGTCATAGGAACGATGGCATCCGGGGTGGATGCCTGTCTCCAATGCACAAGGTTTGGTGCGACCTTTTCTGCCACCGTCATTCCTGTGCTTGTCACAGGAATCCAGGTCTCTACAGTTCGTCGAATGGCTCGGCGGGGATATGTCTACATTCTGGCATCGCAGAAGAACGGCACGCTCTACATCGGCGTGACGAGCGATCTTGCGGCAAGATTGCTGCAGCATCAGAGTGGAACAGGTGCTGAATTCACAGCCCGATATGGCGTCATGCGGCTCGTCTGGTTTGATGAGTATGAGTTGATCACTCAGGCGATCACCACCGAGAAGACCATGAAGAAGTGGCCGCGCCAGTGGAAGATCAATGCCATCGAAGCGCGCAACCCGCATTGGCACGATATCAGTGCGCATTTGCTGTGAGCCGGGAGTTCATCTTGGCCGGACTGCCGGGGGAGATGGCGAGGCCTGGATTCCTGTGACGAGCACAGGAATGACGGCATCCCGGGTGGATGCCAATCGTCAGCGTTCAAGGTTGGCGGAACCGGCTCCTGCAACCGTCATTCCTGTGCTCGTCACAGGAATCCAGGCCTCGTCGTCCACAACGCTCATGCGGTCTAGAACCCCGCGCCTCAAAAGCAAAACGGCCGCGCTTTGGCGCGGCCATTTTTCGTTTCGGTGACCGAACCGGTCAGTGGTGGGCGATCGGGGCGCCGATGGAGGCCCAGACGTAGATGGCGACGAAGAGGAACAGCCAGACGACGTCGACGAAGTGCCAGTACCAGGCAGCCGCCTCGAAGCCGAAATGCTTCTCCTTGGTGAAGCCGTCATTCATCGCGCGGACCAGGCAGACGATCAGGAAGATCGTGCCGACGAAGACGTGGAAGCCGTGGAAGCCGGTCGCCATGTAGAAGGTGGCGCCGTAGATGGAGCCGGCGAAGTCGAACGGGGCGACCGAATACTCGTAGATCTGGACGCAGGAGAAGAGGATGCCGAGCACGACCGTGAGCGCCAGGCCCCAGATCAGGCCCTTGCGGTCGTCATGCAGCAGCGCGTGGTGCGCCCAGGTGACCGTGGTGCCCGACAGGAGCAGGATGATCGTGTTGTAGAGCGGCAGGTGGAACGGGTCGAGGACCTCGATGCCGGCCGGCGGCCACTGGCCGCCCGTATACTCGGTGCGCGCGACCTGGGCGGCCTCGTCGTAGAACAGGCTGGCGTCGAAGAAGGCCCAGAACCAGGCGACGAAGAACATCACCTCCGAGGCGATGAACATGATCATGCCGTAGCGCAGGTGAAGCGACACGACGCGGGTGTGGTGGCCTTCGCGACCTTCCTTGATCGTGTCCGACCACCACGCATACATGACGTAGAGGATGATCGCGAGGCCGATATAGAACAGCCAGGGACCCGCCAGATTGATGCCCAGAAGACGGAACTGGCCGCCATTCAGGTACTGGAGATAGCCGACGCCGCCGAGCATCATGATGAAGGCGCCGACGGAGGCGATGAACGGCCAGGGGCTCGGGTCGATAATGTGGTAGTCGTGGTTCTTTGCGTGTGCGTCTGCCATTTCAACCCCCGAATTCGGAATCGGCCGCTGCGTTGTTCTTGTCCCCCTCATCCGACTTCGCGGCGACCGAGGCGGGCTCGGCGACGGGGAAGAAGGTGTAGGACAGCGTAATCGTCCTGACGTCCTTGAGTTCGGGAACGTTCACGATCTCAGGATCGACATAGAAGACAACCGGCATATCCATGGATTCGCCCGGTTGCAATTCGGTATCGGTGAAACAGAAGCATTCCACCTTCATGAAATAGGCGCCGGCCAGATGCGGCGAGACGTTGAAGCTCGCGCGGCCCATGGCAGGGCGCTTCGAGGTATTGGTCGCGCGGTAGGCGACCTGCGTCGTCTCGCCGATCTTCAGCGTCGTCGAGCGCTGGACGGGCTCGAACTTCCACGACAGGCCACCCGAGACATTGGCATCGAAGCGGACGTTGATGTCGCGGTCGAGCACGGTCTGCGAATACTGCTCGACGCGCTGCGTCGTGCCGCCATAACCGGTGATCTGGCAGAAGAGCTCATAGAGCGGGACCGCCGCATAGGCGACGCCGATCATCGAGGAAAAGAACACGGTGCAGGCGATCGCAACAGTGCGGTTGCGCTTCTGCTTGTCCTTGTCGAGCGTATAGTTCTGAGCCATCGCCTGCCTCCCTACATCGGCCGAACGAGGATTTCGGGACCGAACTTCGTCAGCGTCGCGACGTAGAAAATCACGACCAGCGCGACGAGCGCGAGCGCGATGGCGACCGAGCGGCGGCGGCGCGCCTTCTTCTGCTGTTCGGTGAGTTCGACGGTCTCGAGCGGCTCCATGATCAAAGCCCCATCAGACGGCCGATGGCCACGTCGGCGAGCAGAACGGCGAAGATCGCGAAGAGATAGACCAGCGAATAGCCGAACAGCGCCTTGGCGGGGCCCATCGCCCGGTCCGATTCGGGCATCTTGAGGACCTTCCAGGCATACCAGACGAAGGCCGCGCCGAGCGCCAGCGCGACGACGCCATAGACCGCGGACGTCATGCCGATCAGCCAGGGCGCGACGCCGATGGCGGCGACGAGCAGCGAATAGGCGAAGATCTGGCGCTTGGTCGACGCCTCGCCGGCGACGTTCGGCATCATCGGGATGCCGACGCTGCCATAATCCTGCGACTTGAAGAGCGCCAGCGCCCAGAAATGGGGCGGCGTCCACAGGAAGATGATGAGGAAGAGGACAAGGCTTTCGAGCGAGACGGAGCCGGTGACGGCGGCCCAGCCGATCATCGGCGGGAAGGCGCCGGCGGCGCCGCCGATGACGATGTTCTGCGGCGTCGAGCGCTTCAGCCACATCGTATAGACGACGGCGTAGAAGAAGATGGTGAAGGCGAGGAGCGCACCGGCGAGCGGGTCGACCAGGAGGCCGAGCGTCATGACGGACAGGACCGACAGCACGATGCCGAAGGCGAGCGCCTGGTCGGGGGTCACCTTGCCGGCCGGGATCGGCCGCTTGGCGGTGCGCGACATGACGGCGTCGATGTCCGCGTCGTACCACATGTTCAACGCGCCGGATGCACCGGCGCCGACGGCGATGGCGAGGATCGCGATCAGCGCGAGGACCGGATCGATCGCGCCGGGCGCCGTCGCCAGACCGACGAAGGCGGTGAAGATCACCAGCGACATGACGCGCGGCTTCAACAGCGCCAGGAAGTCGCCGGGCATGGCTTCGGACACGCGGAATTCCGGCGCGTCCGTCAGGCTGTGCTTTTCGACCAGGGCCATTTGCTACTCGTCACTCTCTTATTCGGAGAAACCGCCGGATGGCCGGCGGTTTCGTTGTTCGGTGCCGTA
The DNA here is from genome assembly GCF_000497755.1 of Aliihoeflea sp. 2WW. Lineage (GTDB taxonomy): Bacteria > Pseudomonadota > Alphaproteobacteria > Rhizobiales > Rhizobiaceae > Aliihoeflea. Next base: position 24,787 of record NZ_AYOD01000066.1, on the reverse strand, counting down.
TCGCGAGGTCACTTGACCTTGGGAAGCTGTTCCCACTGGTGGAACGGAGGCGGCGAAGAAAGCTGCCATTCGAGCGTCGTCGCACCCTCGCCCCACGGATTGGCGCCGGCCTCGCGCTTCTTCGAGAAGGCCTCGAAGACGCCGTAGAGGAAGACCAGCACGCCGATGGCCGAAAGGTACGAGCCGTAGGACGAGACGAGGTTCCAGCCCGCATAGGCATCCGGATAGTCGATGTAGCGGCGCGGCATGCCGGCCAGACCCAGGAAGTGCTGCGGGAAGAAGATCAGGTTCACGCCCACGAAGGTGATCCAGAAGTGCAGACGGGCGATGAACGAATTGTACATGTAGCCGGTCATCTTCGGGAACCAGTAGTACCAGGCCGCGAAGATCGCGAACACGGCGCCCATCGACAGCACGTAATGGAAGTGCGCCACGACGTAGTAGGTGTCGTGATAGGACCGGTCGAGGCCGGCATTGGCGAGCTGGACGCCCGTCACGCCACCGACGGTGAACAGGAAGATGAAGGCGATCGCCCACAGCATCGGCGTGCGCAGCGAGATCGACCCGCCCCACATCGTCGCGATCCAGGAGAAGATCTTGATGCCTGTCGGCACCGCGATGACCATCGTCGCGAACACGAAATAGCGCTGCGTGTTGAGCGACAGGCCGGTCGTGTACATGTGGTGCGCCCACACGACGAAGCCGACGGCGCCGATCGCGACCATGGCGTAGGCCATGCCGAGATAGCCGAAGACGGGCTTGCGCGAGAAGGTCGCGATGATGTGGCTGACGATGCCGAAGCCCGGCAGGATCAGGATGTAGACTTCCGGGTGACCGAAGAACCAGAACAAATGCTGGTAGAGGATCGGGTCGCCGCCGCCTTCGGGGGCGAAGAAGGCCGTGCCGAAATTGCGGTCCGTCAGAAGCATGGTGATGCCGCCGGCCAGAACCGGGAGCGACAGCAGCAGGAGGAAGGCGGTGATCAGCACCGACCAGGCGAAGAGCGGCATCTTGTGCAGCGTCATGCCCGGGGCGCGCATGTTGAAGATGGTGGTGATGAAGTTGATCGCGCCAAGGATCGACGAGGCGCCGGCGATATGCAGCGACAGGATCGCCAGATCCATCGCCGGTCCGGGCGAACCCATGGTCGAGAGCGGCGGATACATCGTCCAGCCGGTGCCCACGCCATAGCCGCCGGCCGCGCCGGGGACGAACATCGAGATCAGCAGCAGCAGGAAGGCGGGCGGAAGCAGCCAGAACGAAATGTTGTTCAGACGCGGGAACGCCATGTCCGGCGCGCCGATCATGATCGGGATCATCCAGTTGGCGAAGCCGCCGATCAGCGCGGGCATGACCATGAAGAAGATCATGATCAGGCCGTGGCCGGTCGTGAACACGTTGTACATGTGCTTGCCGGCGTCGAGCGCGGCATCCTCGGGGATGCCGTAGACCATCGAAGCAAGGCCGTGGAAGATCTGGATGCCCGGCTCCTGAAGCTCCCAGCGCATCATGACCGACATGAAGCCGCCGACGACGCCCGCAAAGATCGCGAAGATCAGATAGAGGGTGCCGATATCCTTGTGGTTCGTCGAATAGACCCAGCGCGTCCAGCCGTAAGGCTTGTGATCGTGGTCGTCGTGAGCAGCAGCGCCTGCCATTTTCCCGCTCCGTTCATTGTTCGGTAGCATCGGACCGAAAGGTGGAATCCGGTTTTCGGGGATTCCGATGCTCAATCAGTAATCTGTCGGCTCAGTTGCCGGCGTCAGCTACGTCCTGGGTGCCTTCGATCGCGGCGGTCAGCGCGCGGTTCGCATCGCCGAGATTTTCGGCGGCGGCGACGCGCCACTCGTCGAAAAGCTCCTGGCTCACGACGCGGATGGCGATCGGCATGAAGGCGTGATCCTTGCCGCACAGCTCCGAGCACTGACCATAGTAGAGGCCTTCCCGGGTGGCGCGGAACCACGTTTCGTTGATGCGGCCCGGCACGGCATCGACCTTGACGCCGAAAGCGGGCATCGCGAAAGCGTGCAGAACGTCGGCTGCGGTGACGAGCAGACGGACCGTGGTATCGACCGGCACGACGACTTCGTTGTCGACGGCGAGGAGCCGCGGATAGGTCGCCATGTCCTCCTTGCCGGCAGCGGCGCGGTCGCCTTCCTGCAGCATGATCGAGGAGAAGGTGACCGTCTGGTCCTCTTCGGTGTCGGCCTGGTACTCATATTCCCAGTACCACTGGAAGCCGGTCGCCTTGACCGTCATCGTCGGGTCTTCGTCGGGATCGTACTGGGCGGTCAGAAGCTGGAACGACGGAACCGCCAGGAACAGCAGAATCACCACCGGCGCCACGGTCCAGACGACCTCGATCAGCGTGTTGTGGCTGGTGCGCGAAGGCACCGGATTCTTGCTCGCGCGGTACTTGATGATGACCCAGGCAAGCAGCGCCGACACGAACAGGGTGATCGGCACGATGAACCACAGCGTGTACTGCTCGAACCAGCGGATCTGCTCCATGATCGGCGTCGCGGCTTCCTGGAAGCCAAGCTGCCAGGGGCGCGGCTGGTCGGCCAACGCGGCCGTCGCCGCCAGTGCGGCGCCTGCCGTGCTGAGGCCCAAAAGGAACTTCTTCATCACCCTCTCGTCTCCCGGATCGTCCGTCGCGCAGCGCCAATGCGGCAGCCGCCACGTGGATTGCATGGCTTTCGTCGCGCGTTCAAATCATACTCCGGGTTCGACCGCAAGAAAGCCATCAATGGATGTGTGCGGCATTTTTGCGCGCGCGCGCACCAAGCGCGCCAAAGCGCCCTCAATTCGCTCGATTTGTGGAAAAACCCTGCCGGATCGGCCCGGAACCGCCATCGGGCGGCCTTCGACAAACAAGGTGTGGAAGATGATGCGCGTCTTGCGATACACCTTGTTCCCACCTCCATCCGCGATTCGCAGGATCAAGATGACGCTCTTCCCAAGCCTCCGCCCGGCCCTTGCCACGCTCACCATCGGCGCCGCCCTGATTTCCGGCAGTGCACTGGCGCAGCAGGCGCCGCAAGGCGCGGTGCGCTCCACGCATGGCGCGTGGTCGCTGATCTGCGACACGCCCGCGGGCTCGACCTCCGAGCAATGTGCGCTGATCCAGAACGTCGTCGCCGAAGACCGGCCGGAGGTCGGGCTTTCCGTCGTGGTGCTGAAGACCGCCGACAACCAGGCCGAAATCCTGCGCGTGCTGGCGCCGCTCGGCGTGCTCCTGCCCAACGGGCTCGGCCTCAATGTCGACGGCGAGGACATCGGCCGCGCCTATTTCGTGCGCTGCTTCCAGGATGGCTGCTATGCCGAGGTGATCCTCGAAGAGCCGTTGAAGACGACGCTCAGGAACGGCGATGCGGCGACATTCATCGTCTTCCAGACGCCCGAGGAAGGCATCGGCATTCCGGTCGAGCTCGAAGGCTTCGGCGAGGGCTTCGACGCCCTTCCTTAAACAAAGAACGGCGGATCACTCCGCCGTTTTTTTTTGATGCCTTCAGGCAAGCGCCGCCTTCACTGTTTGAGCAAACGGGGTCGTCGGACGCCCGATCAGCTTCGAAAGCGCGCGACCATCATCGAACAGCGCGCCCTTTCCGGCTGCCGCATCCCAACCTGCGATCGCCGCGCTGAGGCCGGCTGGTAGTCCGAATCCCTCGAGTGTCCTGGCGTAGTCGGCTTGCGGCATGTCGGTATAGGCGATCGGTTTACCCGTCTGCTTCGAGACTTCCGCAGCCAGTTCAGCCAGCGAGAACGAATCGTCTCCGGCAAGTTCATATGTCTTGCCGTCATGGCCGGGAGTGGTCAGCACCGCCACGGCTGCGTCCGCATAGTCGGCCCGCGCCGCAGATGCGATGCGCCCCTCGCCCGCCGAGCCGATCAGCGCGCCAGCTGCAACGGCCCCTTCCAGCGAGCCGGTGTAGTTTTCCGTGTACCAGCCGTTGCGCAGGATCGTGTAGGGGATGCCGGACGCCTTCAGTTGCTTCTCCGTCTCGGCATGTTCGGCAGCAAGGCTAAGCGGCGAGGTGTCCGCGCGCAAAAGGCTCGTATAGACGATCCGCTTCACGCCGTTCTTCTTCGCTGCCTCGATGACGTTGTGATGCTGGGCTGCGCGCTTGCCGACTTCGCTCGACGAGATCAAAAGCAGGGTATCGACCCCCTTCAGAGCGGCATCGAGCGAAGCTTCGTCCTCATAGTCCGCGCGACGGACCTCAACGCCGAGATCGGCGGCCTTTTCCGGCGAGCGAACCAGAGCAATGATCTGTTCTTTCGTCTGCGACTTCAATTTCTCGATTGCGATGCGGCCGAGTTGGCCGGTCGCGCCTGTCACTGCAATTGTCATCTTGGGTCTCCTTGGTTGGTGGACCCCATGTAGGCACGTTGCTAATTTTTAGTAAGTACCTACATTTATGTAAGTATGGTTTTATGGATGGACGGAGCGTTTCATGAATCTGACCGCTAAAATGGAGCGAGGCGACCTGATGGCTGCGGCATGCCCTTCGCGCGAAGTCTTGAAACACGTGACCAGCCGATGGGGCGTGCTCGTGCTGATCGCTTTGCAGGACAAGACGCTGCGGTTCAGCCAGCTGCGACGGCGCATCGGTGGCGTCAGCGAGCGGATGCTGGCGCAGACGCTGCAATGGCTCGAAGGTGACGGGCTCGTGAAGCGCGTGGCACATGAGGTCGTGCCGCCGCATGTCGACTACAGCCTGACGCCGCTCGGGCTGGAGGCCGCCGAAAGAGTCGCTGCGCTTGCCGACTGGATCGAGACGAGCCTGCCAGCGATTGCAGCGCATCGCAAAGTCGGGGTCTGAGGTCGCGCCGGACGAACGGCCTGCCTATATAGGCCTGAACGAATCCCCACGGAGACCACTCGTGACCCAGCGCCTGATCGAACAGTTCGACATTTCCGAAGAGGCCGTGCGCCGGATCGTCTCCGATACGGTTGGCGGGTCGGACGATGGCGAGCTCTTCCTCGAATATCGCGAGGGCGAGGCGCTGGTGTTCGACAATGGCCGATTGAAGACCGCAAGCTTCAACACCGACAAGGGTTTTGGACTGCGCGCGGTAGCCGGCGAAGCCGTCGGCTATGCGCACGCCAACGAATTGTCGCAGGCAGCGCTCTTGCGCGCCGCGGATGCGGTCGGTGCGGTGAAGGCCGGCCATTCGGGCACGCTTGCCGCCGCGCCGCAGGGCACCAACCGGAAACTTTACGGCGACGCCAACCCGATCGCCGAGCCCGGCTTTGCCGAGAAGGCGAAGCTGCTGCAGGACATCGACGCCTGGTTGCGCGGGCGCGACCCGCGTGTGCGGCAGGTGACGGCCTCGCTTGCCGCCTCATGGCAGCATGTCGAGATCGTGCGTGCGGACGGGCGGATCGCGACCGACGTGCGCCCCCTCGTCCGCTTCAATGTCGCGGTCGTCGTCGGCGATGGCGACCGGCAGGAAACGGGCTCCTACGGCGCGGGCGGGCGCAAGGGCTTCGGCGAATTCCTCGCCGACGAAAGCTGGCAGTTCGCGGCAAGCGAGGCGCTGCGGCAGGCGTTGGTGAACCTCGAAGCCGAGGACGCGCCGGCCGGCACGTTCGACATCGTGCTCGCCAATGGCTGGCCGGGCGTGATGCTGCACGAGGCGGTCGGCCACGGGCTCGAGGGCGACTTCAACCGCAAGAAGACGTCAGCCTTTTCCGGCCTGATGGGCCAACAGGTCGCCGCCAAGGGCGTGACGGTCGTCGACGACGGCACCATCTCCGAGCGGCGCGGATCGCTGACGATCGACGACGAGGGCACGGCGACGAACCGCACGGTGCTGATCGAGGACGGCAAGCTCGTCGGCTACATGCAGGACCGCCAGAACGCGCGGCTGATGGGCATGGCGCCGACCGGCAATGGACGGCGCGAAAGCTATGCGCACCAGCCGATGCCGCGCATGACCAACACCTACATGACCGGCGGCGACAAGACGCCCGAGGAGATCATCGCCTCGGTGAAGGACGGCATCTACGCCGTCTCCTTCGGCGGCGGGCAGGTCGACATCACGTCAGGCAAGTTCGTCTTCGGCTGCACCGAAGCCTACCGGATCGAGAACGGCAAGGTGACCCGGCCGATCAAGGGCGCGATGTTGATCGGCAACGGGCCGGACGCGATGCACCGCGTTTCGATGATCGGCAACGACATGAAGCTCGACACCGGCATCGGCATGTGCGGCAAGGCCGGCCAGGGCGTGCCGGTGGGGGTGGGACAGCCGCATCTGCGGATGGACAAGATGACGGTGGGCGGGACGAAGGCTTAAGTCAGACCCAGGACGCGGCCGACTTCGGCAACCGGCCCTCCGGATCGATGATCTCCAGCCGGGGTCCTTCCGGTCCATTCCATCGCCAGAGCGCGACGCAGGTGCCGCCCTTCGACATGAAGGACGGATAGACGACGCCGTCGATGCCTTGGTCGAGAAGTCGTTCGCGCAAGGCGTGCGTTGGCGGCTCGCCGCCTGCGTCGATGATCTGACGCCACTCGCAATCGTGGATCGACGCATCGAGGGCGTATTCGGCAAGCACATCGCGATCGGTCAGGTCGGCGAGTTTCGCGCCTGACAGTTCGAGGCGAACGATCAGGGCCGGGTGTTGCACGAAGCCCTGATTGTACTCCGCCCACGCGGTCGACAACTCGCGCGCAGCATAGATGGTCGGCGCGCCGACCGGATTCCAGCGACCGCCGAAGCGTGCCGCCCCCTCACCCGACAACGGCGCGAAAGACCAACGCGGCACGAAGGCGCGCCAGAGCGCGACCGGCGTCTCGTCAGGCATAGATTCCGGCGCGCACCGATTCGAGATAGGCGAGCACCTTGTCGCCCTTGCCTTCGCCGACCAGATCATAGGCCGTCTTGCCGGCCCAGCCGGGGATGGGCTGGTGCTTGAACCAGATCGCGGCGCGAGCGTCGCTGCCGGTCATTTCGGCCGCCATCGACAGAATGCGTACGAGCGGGCTTAGCGCCGCGTCGACCTTGCGTCCGCCCTTGACTGAAGCAAGCGTGTTGCGTGCAATACCGATAAGACCGGCCAATTCGCTCATCGTGACTCCGAGCCGCTCGGCCACGCGGCGCGGCGACAGGAACGGCGTCGTGTCATCGCCATAATGGGACGCGAAAGCATCCAAAGTTGCCATGATCGGACCCTTGTGACTGAAATAATTGACTGGTGCTCAATGTATGCTCAATCCATGCTCATTTCAAGAAAGCTCCATGCCCAGGTATTCGCGCATCGTCATTCTCACCGGAGCCGGGATTTCGGCCGAATCCGGCGTCGACACATTTCGCGCCAAAGACGGCATCTGGTCCAAGGTTGACTATCGCGACGTGGCGACCCCACAAGGCTTTGCGCGCGACCCCGACCGGGTGCACGCGTTCTATAATTCGAGGCGGCGGGGACTTGCTTCCGTCGAGCCCAATGCGGCCCATGCGGCGCTGGCGCGGCTCGAGCGGGCGTTCGCGGGCACTGTCCTGCTCGTCACGCAAAACATCGATGATCTGCACGAACGCGCGGGCTCGTCGCGGCTGATTCACATGCATGGCGAATTGGTCCGCGCGCTTTGCGCCAATTGCGGCCAGCGGCACGAGTGGTCGGACGACATGGATACCGACCATCCCTGCCCCACTTGTCACTCGGCAGGGTTCCTGCGGCCGGATGTCGTCTGGTTTGGGGAAATGCCGTACCAGATGGAGCGGATATCGGCTGCCATCGCGCTGTGCGACCTGTTCGTTTCGATCGGCACCAGCGGCAATGTCTATCCCGCGGCCGGCTTCGTCGAGGAAGCGAAGATGGCCGGGGCGCATACGGTCGAGCTCAACCTTGAACCTTCCGAGGGGCGAAGCCATTTCGCCGAGGCGCATTATGGCCTTGCAACCGAACTGGTGCCGGCATTCGTCGACCGGGTGCTCAGCTAGCGCCGCTTCTTCGGCTTCTCCAACAGCGCAACCGCCTCGACATGCGGCGACCAGAGGAACTGGTCGACGGGCGCGACGGATTTCAGGGTGTAGCCGCCGGCGATGAGGATTTCGAGGTCGCGGGCTAGTGTGACGGGGTTGCAGGAGACGGCGGCGACGTGAGGAACCGACGAGCGGGCGATCTGTCTGGCCTGGTCCTCCGCGCCGGCGCGGGGCGGGTCGAAGACGAGGCCGTCGAAGCGGGCGTCGAGTTCCTTGAAGGTGAGCGGGCGGCGGAAGAGGTCGCGCTTTTCGGTGGTGACGGTCTTCAGGCCCTCGCCGAAGCGGAAGGCACGGTCGAGGGCGGCGAGCGCCGGGGCGTCGGCTTCGACGGCATGGACCTGCGATCGCTTCGCCAACCGCAGCGAGAACGTGCCCCAGCCGCAGAAGAGGTCGGCGACGTTCTTCGCCTTGCGCAAATGGTCGGTGACGAGCGTCGCCATCGCCTCTTCGGCGTGGGCGACGGCCTGCACGAACGCGCCGGGGGGCGGCATGACGGCGATTTCGCCGGCCATCAGCACCGGCTTTCTCGGCTCGATGACGATCTCGCCGTCGACGCTCACGCGCGCGAAGCCAGCGGCCATGGCGAAGCGGGAGGCGGCGGTGCGGGCGTCGTCGGTGAGCTTGCCGGCGTCGCGGAGTTCGATGTCGAGGCCGGTTTCGCTGGCGGTGACGGCCATGCGAAAGGCGTCGCCGGTGTTGCATGCGATGCGCGCGAGTTCGCGCAGTTGGCCGAGCGCCGAGACGATGGCCGGAACCGAGATCGGGCATTCCTCGATGTCGATGATCTGGTGCGACAGCGCCTGGTTGTAGCCGAGCAGGATGCCGCGCTCGGTGCGGCGGACGGCGAAGACGACGCGGCGGCGCGAATGCGGCGGGCTGGCGACGATGTCGCCGACGGGCGCATCGATGCCCCTGCCCTTCAAGGCGGCGACGACCTTGTCGCGCTTCCAGGCGAGATAGGCGGGCATGGCCATGTGCTGCAGGGCGCAGCCGCCGCAGGTGCCGAAATGGCGGCAGGCAGGCGGGACGCGTTCGGGCGATGGATCGAGAATGGCGAGGAGGTCGGCGCGGTTCTTGCCGACGGCGGCCGTGACGCGCTCGCCGGGCAACGTGAAAGGCACGAAGACCTGGCCGTTGCCGGTGGGGGCGACGCCGTCGCCCTGCGCACCCAGATGGTCGATGGTGAGCGCGGTGCTCATCGGTTCTTTACTCCGGCCAACAGAAATTCGCGGTTGCCGTCGCCACCTTCGATGGGCGACGGGATGAGGCCGGTCGCGCGCCAGCCGGGCACAGCGTCGAGCCAGACGCGAAGGTCCTCGGCGACGATTTCAGCCTGGGCCGGATCGCGCAGGAGACCGCCCTTGCCGATCGCATCACGGCCCGCCTCGAATTGCGGCTTGACCAGGAAGACGCCGCGCGCGCCAGGCGCCGCAAGGGCAAGCGCGGGCGGCAGGGCGAGCTTCAGCGAGATGAAGGAGACGTCGGACACGAGGAAATCGGGCGCGATGCCGTTCAGGTGCTCGGCAGAAAGGTCGCGGGCGTTGAGGCGCTCGATGGAGGTCACGCGCGGGTCGGCGGCGAGGGTCGCGTCGAGCTGGTCATGGCCGACATCGATGGCGAAGACATGCGCCGCGCCTCGGTCGATGAGGATCTGCGTGAAGCCGCCAGTCGAGGCGCCGATGTCGAGCGCGGTGGCGCCGGAGGGATCGAGACCGAAGGCGTCGAGTGCGTGGACGAGCTTGAGAGCCGCGCGGGAGACGTAGTCCTGCGCCGGGTCGTCGACGGTGATTTTGGCATCCAAGAAAACGCCGAGGCCGGGCTTGGTCACGACCGCGCCGGCGACCGTAACCGTGCCGCGCAGGATCGCGTCGCGTGCGCGCGAGCGGGAGGCGAAGAGCCCGCGGGTGACGAGCAGTTCGTCGAGGCGAAGCTTTTCCGCGCTCACGCGGTGGCGGCAGCGCGGTCGCGGCCCAAAGCGGCGAAGACGGTGCGCACAATGCCGGCGGAATCGAGCCCCGCATCGGCATACATCTTTTCCGGCTTCGCGTGGTCGGTGAATTCGTCCGGCAGGATCAGCGGGCGCACCTTGATGCCGGTTTCGAGCAGCCCGTCATGGGCGAGGAAGTGCAGGACGTGGCTGGCGAAACCGCCGATCGCGCCTTCCTCGACGGTGATCAGCACCTCGTGCTCGCGCGCGAGACGGCGGACCAGATCCTCGTCGAGCGGCTTGGCGAAGCGGGCGTCCGCGACCGTGGTCGATAGTCCGGCCGCGTCGAGTTCCTCGGCGGCGAGCAGGCAGTCCGCCAGCCGCGTGCCGAAGGAGAGGAGGGCGACCTTGGTACCTTGCTTGACGATGCGGCCCTTGCCGATTTCGAGGATCTGCCCACGCGCGGGCATCTCGACGCCGACACCATTGCCGCGCGGATAGCGGAAGGAGATCGGGCCGTCATCATAGGCGGCGGCGGTGCGCACCATGTGCTTCAGCTCCGCCTCGTCGGCGGCGGCCATGACGACGAAGCCGGGCAGAGAGGCGAGATAGGTGGTGTCGAAGGCGCCGCAATGGGTCGCGCCGTCCGCGCCGACATAGCCGGCGCGATCAATCGGGAAGCGGACGGGCAGCTTCTGGATCGCGACGTCGTGGACGACCTGGTCGTAGGCGCGCTGGAGGAAGGTCGAATAGATGGTGGCGAAGGGCTTGAAGCCCTCGGTCGCAAGGCCGGCGGCGAAGGTGACGCCGTGCTGCTCGGCGATGCCGACATCGAAGGTGCGGCCGGGAAATTCCTTGCCGAAATGGTCGAGGCCCGTTCCCGAAGGCATCGCGGCGGTGACCGCGACGATCTTCTCGTCCTCGCGTGCTTCCTGGATCAGCGCGTCGGCGAAGACCTTCGTGTAGGCCGGCGCATTGGCGGGCGCCTTGGCCTGCGCGCCGGAGATGACGTCGAACTTGTTGACGCCGTGATATTTGTCGGCGGCTTCCTCGGCGGGTCCGTAGCCCTTGCCCTTCTTGGTCACGACATGGATCAGGATCGGCCCTTCGCCATTGTCGCGCACGTTCTTCAGGACCGGGACGAGATGCTCCAGATTGTGGCCGTCGATCGGGCCGATATGGAAGAAGCCGAGTTCCTCGAAGAGCGTTCCGCCGGTGACGTAGCCGCGCGCGTGCTCGACGGCGCGGGTGATCGCCTTGTCGGCGCGCTTGCCGAGATAGGAGGTGAGTTTCTTGCCGAAATCCCGGATGCCGGCATAGGTCGAGCCCGAGGCGAGACGCGCGAGATAATGGCTCATCGCGCCCGAGGGCGGGGCGATCGACATGTCGTTGTCGTTGAGGATCACGATCAACCGCGCGTCGAGCGCGCCGGCATTGTTCATCGCCTCATAGGCCATGCCGGCCGACATGGCGCCATCACCGATGACTGCGATGACGTTGTTCTTCGCGCCGGCAAGATCGCGCGCGACGGCCATGCCGAGCCCGGCGGAAATCGATGTCGAGGAATGCGCCGCGCCGAACGGGTCGTATTCGCTTTCGGAACGCTTGGTGAAGCCGGACAGGCCGTGCTCCTGGCGCAGCGTGCGGATGCGGTCGCGCCGGCCTGTCAGGATCTTGTGCGGATAGGCCTGGTGGCCGACGTCCCAGATGATGCGATCGTCTGGCGTGTCGAAGACATAGTGCAGCGCGACGGTCAGTTCGACGACGCCGAGGCCCGCGCCCAGATGCCCGCCGGTCTGCGAAACGGCGTCGATCAGCTCGTGACGCAGTTCCTCGGCCAGTTGCGGAAGGTCGCCTTCCTTCAGGCGGCGAAGGTCCGCCGGAACCTTGACCTGGTCCAGAAGCGGCGTCTCGGGGGGTGATTTCACAGGTGCCATGATCTCTCGTCGCGCGTTAACGGGGAGATAGTGGCTCGCTTGCCGAAAGTAAATGCGACGCTCAGCCCTCGGGGAGCGGAATGCGCTCCTCCGCGTCGCCCGGCACGATGTCGAACCGGCCGGTGCGCCATTCCTCCTTGGCCTGCTCGATCCGCTCCTTGGACGAGGAAACGAAGTTCCACCAGATGTAGCGGCGCGAGCCGAGCGAGGCACCGCCGAAGAGCATGAAATGCGCGCCGCGTTCCGAGCCGACGACGATCTCGTCGCCCTCGCGGAAGACAAGAAGCTGGTTCGCAGCGAACCGGTCGCCGGCGATGTCGACCTCGCCTTCGAGGACGTAGATCGCGCGTTCTTCGGTATCGGCGGGAATGGGAATGCGTCCGCCAGGCTTCAGGCGGATGTCGGCGTAGAGCGTGTCGGAGGCGGTGCGGACCGGCGCCTTGAGGCCTGAAAACGCGCCGATAACGACGCGCCCCGTCGCCTCTTCGCCGTCGATTTCGGGGAGTTCGGCGCGAGCAGTGTTTTCGAAGAGGGGCGCGATTTCTTCCTTGTCGTCGGGCAAAGCGAGCCAGGTCTGGAGGCCGGAGATGGAGAGCGGGCCACCCCGCAATTCCTCCGGCGAGCGCTCCGAATGCACGATGCCGCGCCCGGCCGTCATCAGGTTCACGTCGCCGGGCTCGATCACCATTTCGGTGCCGAGCGAATCGCGATGGCGGATCTTGCCGTCGAAGAGATAGGTGACCGTCGCGAGCCCGATATGCGGGTGCGGCCGCACGTCGAGCGCCTGCCCTGCGCGCAGGATCGCCGGGCCCATGCGGTCGAAGAAGATGAACGGCCCGACGAGCCGGCGGCGCGCGGACGGCAAGGCACGGCGGACCTCGAGGCCGCCGATGTCATGCGCGCGCGGGATGATGAGCGTTTCGATGGCATCGCAGGCGAACGCGTCGCCCGCAACGGGGTCAGTTCCGGGGAAGAAGCTCATGTGACCTCACCATGTCAGCAAAGGCACATCATATCGCGAGAGATGGCGATCGTGTGTGACGAATTGCATGCCTTCGACGATCGCCTGCGCCAGCATCAGCCGATCGAACGGATCGGCATGGAAAGGCGGCAACCGCTCGACGAACGCTGCGTGCTCGGGCCTTACATCCAACAGGTCGAAACCTGTCGTCTGGAATTCGATGATGGCCTCATGGCCAGAAAACGGTGGCGCATCCAGGCGGTCCAGCGGGTGCTTGATCGCAACCTCCCAGACCGCGGCTACCGAGACCGAAATCGAGCCGGAATTTGCGGCAATCGTATCCTGTACGTGTTGGGGTATTCGCTCCGGTGTCGTGGCCGCCCAGATCGCGACATGGGTGTCGAGCAGGAGCCTCACGTCTTCTGCTTTTCTTCGCCGAAGAACATTGCCTCGACATCCGCGTCGAGCGCCTGGAAGGCTTCATAGTCCAGCGGCGGATACTTCTCTCTGGCGTGCCCAAAGCGAATTGGCTTCGCAACGGGCGCGCCGAGCGGAACAAGCTTCGCCGCCGGTTTGCCATTGCGAGCGATGACGATTTCGCTTTCCAAGCCGCTCTCGACCGCTTCGACGAGACGGGACAACGAGGTCTTGGCTTCAAGCATATTGACGGTGGACACCACACGCTCCTTAGCTAATCCTGGCTAAGATAACGTTGCATGACACAATTTTCAAGCTTGACCCCTAGTCCCCGTCCAACGGCTCCGTGCCCATCGGCTTCCCATCCCGCGACAGCCTGATCTTCTCCACCTTGTCCTCGGCCGCTTTCAGGAGCTGGTCGCAATGGGCCTTCAGCGCTTCGCCGCGCTCGTAGATGCGGATCGACTGGTCGAGGGGGACGTCGCCGCGCTCCAGGTCGTCGACGATGCGTTCGAGCGCTTCGAGCGCCTGTTCGAAGCTCATCGCCTTGATGTCGGCATTCGGGGTGGTCTGGTCGGTCATGGTCATCCCTTCATCAGGCGGGCGATGTGGACGGCGGCGGAGAAGGCCAGGCCCTGCAGGTCGTAGCCGCCTTCGAGCAGCGAGACGAGGCGGTTGCCGGAGTGGCGTGTCGCGCGCTCCAACAATTCGCCGGTCGCCCAGTCGAAATCGTCTTCGGTCAAATTGATCTCGGCCAACGGATCGCGGTGGTGGGCGTCGAAGCCGGCGGAGATGATGATGAGGTCGGGCCGGAACTCGTCGAGCGCGGGGAGGACGCGGCTGTCGAACGCCTCGCGGAAGGTCTCGCTGCCGGTGCCCGGATCGAGCGGCGCGTTGACGATGTTGCCGGCGCCCGTCTCCGACTTCGCGCCGGTGCCGGGGTAGAGCGGCATCTGGTGCGTGGAGCAGTAGAGGACCGACGGGTCGTCGTAGAAGATGTCCTGCGTGCCGTTGCCGTGATGGACGTCCCAGTCGACGATCGCGACGCGCTCGGCGCCATGGGCCTTCTGGGCGTGGCGGGCGGCGATGGCGGCGTGGTTGAAGAGGCAGAAGCCCATGGCCGTCGCCTTCTCGGCGTGATGGCCGGGCGGGCGCGAGGCGACGAAGACGTTGTCGGCGCGGCCGGCGAAGACGTCATCCACCGCAGCGTTGGCGGCGCCAACGGCGGTGAGCGCGGCTTCGAGGCTCTTCGGGCTGACCGTCGTGTCGCCATCGATGCTCGCCAGACCCTCGGAGGGGATCAGGGCGCGGATCTTGTCGACATGGCTTTGCGGGTGGGCGTAGAGCACGGTCTCGATGTCGCCCATCGGCGACAAATGCCGGTCGAGCCCTTCAAAGGCCTCGGCCTCCAGCGCACGCTCCAGCGCGCGCAGGCGATCCGGCCGCTCGGGGTGTCCGGCGGGCATCAGATGTTCGAGATAGATCGGGTGCGTATAGAGACGTGTGACCATGGGCGCTTGATATAGGGCCGATCAGGGCGCGTGACCACGCCCCGATTTCACTTCGCACACACGATTAACAGCGATCAGCTCTGGATGATCTCGGTCGAGGCGATTTCGATGCCGAAGCCCTCGAGGCCGATATAGTGGCGCGGGCGGGAGGCGAGCAGCCGGATCGACGAGATGCCGAGATCGCGCAGGATCTGCGCGCCGAGGCCGATCTCGCGCCATTCGTCTTCGCGGACCAGCGCTTCCTCATGCCCCTCGCGCTCCCCCATCGGCCGGTTGCGCGCATTGTGCGCCACGCCGACCGAGCCCTCGCGCAGATAGACGAGGACGCCGCGTTCGGCTCCGAACTTCGACAGAAGATCCTTGAGTTCGGTCCCAGCGCCGAAGACATCGGCGACAACGTCCTCGGTGTGGAGGCGGACTGGCACATCGCGGCCGTCGCGGATGTCGCCGAAGACGATGGCGAGGTGGTGCATCGTGTCCCATGGCAGGCGGTAGGTCAGCGCGCGCGCCTTGCCGCCGGGCGTCTCGATCTCGAAATCGGAGATGCGCTCGATCAGCGTTTCCTGACGCTGGCGGTAAGCGATCAGGTCGGCGACGGAGACTTCCTTCAAGCCGTGCTGGCGGGCGAAGCCCTGCACCTGCGGGCCGCGCATCACCGTGCCGTCATCGTTGACGAGTTCGCAGATGACTCCGACCGGCGGCAGGCCGGCGAGCTTGCACAGATCGACGGCAGCTTCCGTGTGTCCGGAGCGCATGAGCACCCCGCCCTCGCGCGCGACGAGCGGGAAGATGTGGCCCGGGCGCACGAAATCGGACGCGCCGACATTGCCATTGGCGAGGTTGCGCGCCGTCAGCGTGCGGTCCTCGGCCGAGATGCCGGTGGTGGTGCCGTGCTTGAAGTCGACCGAGACGGTGAAGGCCGTCGAATGCGGCGCGTCATTGTCGGCGACCATCGGGTTCAGGTTCAGCCGCTTGGCGTCCTCGCGCGTCATCGGCGTGCAGACGATGCCCGAAGTGTGGCGCACGATGAAGGCCATCTTTTCGGGCGTGCAGTGAACGGCGGCGACGATCAAATCGCCCTCGTTCTCGCGGCCATCATCGTCCATGACGACGACGATCTCGCCGCGCTCGAAGGCGCGGATGGCTTCGACGGTTTTTTGCTGGTCGTAGGGCATGAGGTCAGCCGTGGTGAATGGTGAATAGTGAATGGTGAATGGATGCAACCGGGTGGATCGCCCGAAGCAGCCTTTGGTCAATTCTCATACTCATCTCCAGCCATTCACCATTCACTATTCACCATTCACCGACCCGTCTGGCCGCGATGTCTCAAATAGTGATCCGCGATCGCGCAGGCGACCATCGCTTCGCCGATCGGCACGGCGCGGATGCCGACGCAGGGGTCGTGGCGGCCTTTGGTCCTGACGTCCACTTCCTGGCCGTCGACGTCGATCGACTGGCGGGTGTTGAGGATCGACGAGGTCGGCTTGACGGCGAAGCGGGCGACGACGGGCTGGCCGGTCGAGATGCCGCCGAGGATGCCGCCGGCCTTGTTGGAGAGGAAGCGCGGGCCGTCATTGCCCATGCGCATCTCGTCGGCATTTTCCTCGCCGGTAATGCGCGCGGCCTCGAAGCCGTTGCCGATCTCGACGCCCTTGACGGCGTTGATCGACATCAGGCCCGACGCGATCTCCTGATCGAGCTTGGCGTAGATCGGCGCGCCGAGGCCGGCCGGCACATTGTCGGCGACGATCTCGACGATGGCGCCGACCGACGAGCCGGATTTGCGAATGCCATCGAGATAGTCCTCGAAGACGGACACGGATTTCGGATCGGGCGTGAAGAACGGGTTGTCGGCGGACTGGACGAAATCCCAGTCCCAGTTGGCGCGGTCGATGTCCTTCGTTCCCATTGAGACGAGCGCGCCGCGCACAACCATGCCGGGCACCACCTTGCGGGCGAGTGCGCCGGCGGCGACGCGGGCCGCCGTCTCGCGGGCCGAAGAGCGCCCGCCGCCGCGATAGTCGCGCAGGCCGTATTTGACGTCATAGGTGTAGTCGGCGTGGCCTGGACGGTATTGCCGGGCGATTTCGCCATAGTCCTTGGAGCGCTGGTCGACATTTTCGATCAGCATCGAAACGGGCGTGCCGGTGGTGATCAATTCGTCGCCGTCCTCGAGCACGCCGGACAGGATCTTCACCTGGTCGGGCTCCTGGCGCTGGGTGACGAAGCGCGACTTGCCGGGGCGGCGCCGGTCGAGATCGGCCTGGATGTCGGAAAGCTGGAACCTGATGCCGGGCGGGCAGCCATCGACCACGCAGCCGAGCGCCGGCCCGTGGCTCTCGCCCCAGGTCGTCACGCGAAAGAGATGCCCGAACGTGTTGTGCGACATGCTGGTCCCTGCCCCGCCGGCCCTTCAAGGGCCGTTTCGTCACCGCTTCTATTGGCGTTTTGCCGGAGGGTCAAACCGCGCGGAGTTTTGACACATTGTTTCGATTCAAACATCCTCTCGCGACCCCCCGGAGGATTCCATCAGATGCGCAAGCTCGCCCTTTTCACCGCCGCCGCCACTCTCTTCGCCACCGCCGCCCTCGCCGCCAACGACGAAGGCCCGATTACCGCGATCGACCGCGAAGCGATGACGATCACGCTCGAAAACGGCAATGTCTACAAGCTGCCGGGCGAATTCGATGTCGAGGCGATCTCGGAGGGAATGGACGTGCTGCTCGCCTACGAGGAGATCGAAGGGGAGAAGCAGATTACGGATATGGATGTGGGGAATTGATGGAAGCCTTCGCCGGCTGATGCGAAGAGGCCTGGATTCCTGTGACGAGCACAGGAATGACGGTTGCGGTAAGGTCGTCGCCGCAAATTTCCGAAGTCGCAGGCTCGCAGCAACGTAGATGCCGTCATTCCTGTGCTCGTCACAGGAATCCAGGCCTCGTCATATCAGCAGGCCGCTTTTTTCCAGAACGCGTGCGCCATTGCGGCGCGCGTGTTGGCTACAGCCACTCCAGCTTCACCCCATCCCACCGCAAAATCCGGTCCTGCGGCACGATGAGCGCCGCGGCTTCCGTAGCACCCATGCCGCCGGCGATGCGGAAGACGGCGCGGATGATGCCGCCATGGGTGACGCAGACGGTCGGGTGCGCGATCTCGTCGAGGAACGGCCGGAAGCGGGACATCAGGCGGTCGTAGCTTTCGCCGGCGGTGCCGGGCGGCACGAAGTGCCATTTGTCGGCATCACGCTCGGCCGTCGCGCCGGGCCGGCCGGCTTCGACCTCCTCAAGCGTCTTGCCCTGCCAGTCGCCGAAATGGACCTCGATAAGACGCGGGTCGGTCAAATAGCCGCGGCGCGGCAGGCCGGCGCCGGCGCGCACGCGCTCCATCGTTTCGCGGGTGCGCTTCAGCGGGCTGGCGACGAAGCGGAAGGAGGCGATGTCGGGCTGGACCTTCGCCAGCCGCTCGCCATTGCGGTCGGCCTGCGCACGGCCGACCGGATTCAGATCCGTGTCGGCCTGACCCTGCAGGCGCATGGTGGCGTTCCAGTCGGTCTGGCCGTGCCGGATGAAATAGATGAGCGTTGCCATGCGCTTGGATTAGCGCGACCCGTCGCCGGGCCGCAAGTTGCAGGCGGTCATTTGTTGGTGAGGAGCGTCAGACCGTCGAAATGTCCGGCGCGTCCACCGCCTTCATGCCGACGACGTGATAGCCCGAATCGACGTGCAGCACCTCGCCCGTCATGCCTTTCGACATGTCGGAAAGAAGGTAGACGCCGGTCTGGCCGACTTCCTCGATGGTGACGGTGCGACGCAGCGGGGCGTTGTACTCGTTCCACTTCAAGATGTAGCGGAAATCGCCGATGCCGGACGCGGCGAGCGTCTTGATCGGGCCGGCCGAGATCGCGTTGACGCGGATGTTCTTCGGGCCGAGATCGACCGCCAGATACTGAACGGACGCTTCGAGAGCGGCCTTGGCGACGCCCATGACGTTGTAGTTCGGCATGACCTTTTCGGCGCCGTAATAGGTCATGGTCAGGAGCGAGCCGCCCTCGGCCATGAGCTTTTCGGCGCGCTGCGCGACGGCGGTGAACGAATAGACCGAGATGTCCATCGTCTTCACGAAATTGCCGTGGCTGGTGTCGACATAGCGGCCGACGAGTTCGTCCTTGTCGGAAAAGCCGATGGCGTGGACGACGAAGTCGAGCTTGCCCCACTTGGCTTCGAGGTCGGCGAAGACGGCGTCGATGGTCGCCATGTCGGAAACGTCGCAATGGCCGGCCAGATGCGCGCCCAGTTCGGCGGCGAGCGGCTCGACGCGCTTCTTCAGCGCGTCGCCCTGCCAGGTGAAGGCGAGTTCGGCGCCCTGTTCGGCGCAAGCCTTCGCGATGCCCCAGGCGATCGAGCGATTGTTCGCCACACCCATGATGAGGCCGCGCTTGCCGGCCATCAATCCGTTTCCACCTGCCATGTCATTCCCTCGACCCGATCACGTTTGGACCGAGCCTATCGCATAGAGGGTGTGCGGCATCAAGCCGCGAGACCGTCGGGCGGCAACGGCGATCAGGAAGCGCGGCGCGCGCGCATCAGTGCCTCAAGGTCCTCGTCGCGGTCGGCCGGCAGCATCACGGAGACATGAACGTAGAGGTCGCCATGGCCACCATGCTTGGTCGGCAGGCCCTTGCCTTTCAAGCGCAGGCGCTTGTCGGAGCTCGACCAAGCGGGAATGGCGACGGCGAGCCGGCCGGTCGGCGTTTCCACCGGCAAGCACCGCGTCTTCCAGCGGAACCGGCAGGTCGACATGGAGGTCGCGACCCTCGACGCGATAGAGCGGATGCGGCTTGAAGCGGACTTTGACAAGGGCATCGCCCGGCTCGCCGATGCCGAGCTGTTCGCCCTGCCCTTTCAGGCGGATCGTCTGTCCGTCCTCCAGGAAGGCCGGCAGCTTGACCGCGATCTTGCGTCCGTCGGGAAAAGCGGCGGTGACTTTGGCGGCCGTCGCGGCTTCCTCGATCGTGACGTCGAGGGTCACCTGCAGGTCGCTGCCGCGCGGCTGGCGGCGCTGGCCGGCGCCCGGCTGCGGNAAGATGTGCGAAAAGATGTCGTCACCGGCATCGCCGAACGGATCGGCGCCGCCCGACGAGCGGAACTCGTAGCGCCCGCCGCCCGGGCCGGCGCCGGCACGCCGGAAACCGCCGAACGGGTCGCCGCCGCCCGCGCCCTCGAAACCGGTAAAACGCGGCTTGCCGGTCGCGTCGATTTCGCCGCGGTCGAACTGCCCGCGCTTTTCGTCGTCGCCGACGATCTCATAGGCCTGGCTCGCCTCGGCGAAGCGTTCCTGCGCCTTCGGATCATTGGCGTTCTGGTCCGGATGATATTTCTTCGCCAGCTTCCGGTAAGCGGCCTTGATGTCCTTGGCCGAGGCGTTCTTGGCAACGCCCAGCACCTGGTAGGGATCGCGCATGAATTGCCTGCCCGAATTGAGGATTGGTCGCCCGCTATATGAGCATGTCGGCGCGAAGTTTCCAGATTTTCCGGGCGGCGGTCAAAGCTTGTCGAAGGCCGTCATCGCCCACATGCCGCCCGAGGCGAGGCAGGATTCGCCCTGATAGAGCGCGATACCGTCGAAGCTTTCGCGCGTCGCCTCGAAGCGGCGGCAGCGCGTGCCCTGTTCGTTGTATTCGCTGATCTGACGCAGCGCGCCGCGCGAACCCGTCTCGGCATTCGCCCAGGCGAGCGCATCGGGCGCGCCGGCATCGAGGTCGAGCGCGGAGACGACGTTGCGGATGGTCGCCGCATCGGAAAGTTCGGTCGCATCCTTCGGCGCTTCGGTCTTCTGCACCGAACCGGTTATGATCGACGTATCCTTGGCGACGTCCTCGAGCGTGACGCCGCGCGAGCCGCAGGCGGCAAGGCACGACGCCATCGTGGCCAGCAAAATCGCCCGCCGTGCCGTCATCGCCATCGCTTGCAACGGGTGCAACAATGCGTCATCTCCCGATGGATCGCCGCGCGTCCAAGGACGCGCAAAGGACGATCCATATTTGTTGTTAGAGCATCGGAAAGTCCGAAAACCGGTTTCCACTTTTCGGTCCGATGCTCGAATCATGCGCGCAGAGGTGTAGAATGTCGGATGCACAGTTAACAAACACTGATTTCACCGAAGCGACCGAACCCTATCGCCTCTTCGCCGACTGGCTGAAGGACGCCGAGAAGAGCGAGATCAACGATCCCACCGCGCTGGCGCTCGCGACGGTCGATGCCGACGGCCTGCCGAATGTGCGCATGGTGCTCCTGAAGGGTTTCGACGCGCAGGGCTTCGTCTTCTACACCAATTTCGAAAGCGCCAAGGGCCGCGAGATTCTGGGCTCGATGAAGGCGGCCATGTGCTTCCACTGGAAGAGCCTGCGCCGGCAGGTGCGCGTGCGCGGGCCGGTCGAGATCGTCACCGACGCAGAAGCCGACGCCTACTACGCGACGCGCCCACGGGGCAGCCGGATCGGCGCCTGGGCGTCAGCGCAATCGCGCCCGCTCGAAGGCCGGTTCGCGCTGGAAAAGGCGGTCGCCGAATATACCGCCCGATACGCGATCGGCGACATTCCGCGCCCGGCGCACTGGTCGGGCTTTCGCATCAAGCCGGTCGAGATCGAATTCTGGCACGACCGCCCCTTCCGCCTCCACGACCGGGTGCAATTCAAGCGCGAGGGCGATGGCTGGGGGAAGCAGCGGCTCTATCCGTGAACGGCGCTTTCATTGAAAAGAATACACGATACGTGTACACTCAATGACGAATGAGCCGTTGGAATTCGAATGGGATGAAGCCAAGCGTCGCAGTGGGATCGAAAAGCACGGCGTCGACATTCTCTATGCGGCACTGATCTTCGAAGGTGCAGTGCTGACCCGGATCGACGATCGGCGCGATTACGGTGAAGAGCGCTTCATCTCTCTTGGCATGGTCGACGGGGACTGTTTCGTCGTCGTGCACACGCGGCGCAACGAAACCATCAGGCTGATTTCGGCCTGGAAAGGAGGTCGCGATGAGCGAGCCATCTATCAAGCGAGCATCGCTGGCGGAGATCCGCCAGATGAAGGACAGGGGTGACATCGCACGGCCCGTCGACGCGTCGGAGGGCGAGAGCCTCGGCGCGGAATTTTGGGCTAGCGCCAAGGTAGAAGCGCCGCGCAAGCGCTCCGTGCATCTGAAGCTCGATGCCGACGTGTTTGAGTTCTTCCAGCAGCAGAGCGGCGGCAAGGGGCATCTGACCAAGATGCAAACCGTTCTGCGCGCCTATGCCAACGCCCATCGCGGAAGATGAGGCCCCCTACTTCTTCCGGCTCATGAACGCCATGAAGGCGTTGCGGGCTTCGTCGGATTTCAGGCGGTTGCGGAACTGGACGCCTTCTTCCTCGATGCGGGCAATGAGCGGGGCGCGGTCGCCGAGAAGGAAGTCGCGGGCGATCTTCAGCGCTTCGGGCGGCTTGGAGGCGATGCGTTCGGCGGCCTCGAAGACCGCGGCTTCGAGTTCGGCTTCGGACACCACGGCATAGATCAGGCCCGCCTCCTTCGCGCGTTCGGCCGTAAAGCCTTCGCCCAGGCCTAACAGGGCGAATGCCTGCTGGCGGCCGATGACGGCCGGGGCGAGCAGGCTGGAGCCTGCCTCGGGCACGAGGCCGAGATCGACGAAGGGGGTTCGGAATTCGGTGCGCGGGGTGGCGAAGGTCAGGTCGCAGTGGAGGTTGATCGTCGTGCCGATGCCAACGGCGATGCCGTCGACGCCCGAGACGATCGGCTTTTGCGACTTCGCCAGCGCCAGCAGGAAGTCGTACACCTCGCGGCCGCCCTCGCCGCCCGTGGCGACCGTCATGAAGTCGGCAAGATCGTTGCCCGACGAGAACGCGCCCGGTACGCCGAGAATGACGTGACAGCAGATGTCCGGATCGCCGTCGCCCGCCGCCAGCGCCTCGGCCATCGCGGCATACATCGCCCGCGTGATCGCATTCTTCTTGTCCGGCCGATTCATGCGGATGGACTGGATGGCGCCACGGCGCTCGATCTGGATGTGTTCGTTCATGTCTATCTCGCTCAAGCTACAAGAGCCGCGCCGGCTTCGCGAAGGCTGACGGCGCCCTCGACGACGCGGCGGCGAAGCGCGGCGGTCTCCTCGATCAGGTTTTCGGCGTAGAAGCGGCACAGCGGTATGCGCTTGCCGCTCTCATCCGCGACTGCGCCGCGTGCGAGATAGGCGCCGCCGGCGGCGAGCGCGAAGAGCCGCAGATAGGGCGTCGCGCCGGCCAGCGCCTCGTCGGTGCGGCCTCCGTCGAGCGCTTCCTGCAGCCAGGCCGTCGCCTCGGACAGATCGTTCAGCGCCGCCTCGCATTTTTCCGCCGTCGCGCCGAAGCCGTCCCGGTTCGACGTGCGCACGGCCTCGATGTCGGCGTGGAGTTCGTCGATGAAGCGCAGCACGTGCTTGCCGCTGCCGAGCGGTAGCTTGCGCGTGACGAGGTCGATGGCCTGGATGCCATTGGTGCCCTCGTAGATCGGCGCGATGCGCGCGTCGCGATAGAGCGCGGCCGCGCCCGTCTCCTCGATGAAGCCCATGCCGCCATGGATCTGCAGGCCGACCGAGGCCATCTCGACGCCGATATCGGTCGAGAAGGCCTTGGCCACCGGCGTCAACAGGCCGGCGCGGTCGGCCCATTCGGACGCGTCGTCGCCGCCGGTATGGCTCATGTCGATCGCGTGGGCGCAGGAATAGCAGATGGCGCGCGCGACCTGCGTCAGCGCCTTCATGGTCAGGAGATTGCGCTGGACGTCGGGGTGCAGGACGATCGGCGCCATGCCGTCGCCCGTGTGCCCCGGCGCCTTGCCCTGGCGACGGTCGAGCGCATAGGCATGCGCCTTCTGGAACGCGGCCTCGGCGACCGCGACGCCCTCGATGCCGACAGCGAGGCGGGCATTGTTCATCATGGTGAACATGCAGGCGAGGCCGCGATTCTCCTCACCGACCAGATAGCCGACCCCGCCCTTTTCCTCGCCTTCGACGAAGCCGTCGCCGAAGATCATGGTGCAGGTGGGCGAGGCATGGATGCCGAGCTTGTGCTCGATCGAGGCGCAGAAGGCGTCGTTGCGCCGGCCGAGCGAACCGTCCGCATTGACGAGGAATTTCGGCACCAGGAACAGCGAGATGCCGCGCGTGCCGGCCGGCGCGTCCGGCAGGCGCGCGAGGACCAGGTGCACGATGTTGTCCGTATAGTCGTGCTCGCCATAGGTGATGAAGATTTTTTGGCCGAAGACGCGGTAGGTGCCGTCATCGGCGCGCGTCGCGCGGGTGCGCAGTGCGGCAAGGTCGGAGCCGGCCTGCGGCTCGGTCAGGTTCATCGTGCCGGTCCACTCGCCGGTGACGAGCTTTTCGAGATAGGTCGCCTTGAGTTCGTCCGAGCCGTGCTTGGCGACCGCCTCCGCCGCGCCGGCGGTCAGCGTCGGGCAGAGCGCGAAGGCAATGGAGGCCGAGTTCCACATCTCCATCGCGGCCATGGCGAGCATGGTAGGCAGGCCCTGTCCGCCGAAATCCTCCGGTCCGGAGAGCCCGTTCCAGCCGCCCTCGATCCAGTGGCGATAGGCCTCGCGCCAGCCGGGCGGCGTGGTGACCGCGGCATCCTTCCAAACCGCGCCGACCTCGTCGCCGACCTTGTAGAGAGGCGCCAGTTCTTCGGAGGCGAAGCGGCCGGCTTCGCCAAGGATTGCATCGACCAGATCGTCGGAAAGATCACCGAGCCGGCCATCAGCCATCGCGCCGTCGAGCCCCGCGACGTGTTTCAGCGTGAATGCGATGTCGTCGACAGGCGCGCGATACATAGGCTTTCCTCCGGCTCGAATGCGTGGCAACCATGGCTAGATTTTTTTGACGTTTACGTCAAACTGGAAGCGAACGGGGACGGAGATAAACCTTCTACCGAGTTACCCCCACCCTTTACCCCTCCCCACAAGGGGGAGGGAGACGTGAGCGCCGAGCCTCGATGTCCGCTCGGCACCAAGCTTGACGGTT
>NZ_AYOD01000065.1 GCF_000497755.1 Aliihoeflea sp. 2WW | reverse complement strand
GGCGAACTCCCTCCCCCTTGTGGGGAGGGATAGAGGGTGGGGGTCCCCTTCGCAAAAACCTCCGCTCAGCCTGTTCAACAAAACAGCAGTCACGGGCCGCCGCGTTGCGGATGGTTCACGCGTTGCGGCGCTTGCCTTCCATCAGGTCGATCACGGCCCGGGCGGCGTCCAGAACGTTGGTGCCGGGGCCGAAGACCGCCGCCACGCCGCTGTCGATGAGGAACTGGTAGTCCTGACGGGGAATGACGCCGCCAACGACCACGATGACGTCCTCCGCGCCCTTCGTCTTCAGCGCCTCGACGAGCTGGGGCGCCAGCGTCTTGTGGCCGGCGGCGAGCGACGACATGCCGACGACATGCACCTTCTGCGCCACCGCAAGATCCGCCGCCTCGCCCGGCGTCTGGAAGAGCGGGCCGGCCAGAACGTCGAAGCCGATATCGCCGAAAGCGGATGCGATGATCTTGGCGCCGCGGTCGTGGCCGTCCTGGCCGAGCTTGGCGACCATGACCTTGGGCGTTTCGCCCAGGACCTTTGCCAGACCGTCCAGCCGCTCGACCAGCGTCTCGTATTCCGGCTCGCCCTCATAGGCTGGACCGTAGACGTTGCGCACCACCTTCGGCACCGCCGTGTGGTCACCGAAGGCCTCGCGCAGCGCATCGGAAATCTCGCCGAGCGTGGCGCGGGCGCGGGCGGCCTCGACGGCGGCTTCGAGGATGTTGCCCTTGCCCGTGCGGGCGACGTCGCGCAGCGTGGCGATCGCTTCTTCCCACTTCTTCGGGTCGCGCTGACGACGCGTCTTTTCGATGCGCGCGATCTGCGCCTCGCGTACAGCCTTGTTGTCGATGTCGAGAATGTCGAGGTCGTCCTCGGTCTCGAGACGGTACTTGTTGACGCCGACGATGACCTCGTCGCCGCGGTCGATCGCCGCCTGCTTGCGGGTCGCGGCTTCCTCGATCAGGCGCTTGGGATAGCCGTCATTGACCGCCTTGGTCATGCCGCCCATCGCCTCGATCTCCCCGATCAGCGCCCAGGCCTTTTCGGCGAGGTCGTTGGTCAGGCTCTCGACATAGTAGGAGCCGGCGAGCGGATCGACGACCTTGGTCACGCCCGTCTCGTGCTGCAGGATCAACTGCGTGTTGCGGGCGATGCGGGCGGAGAATTCCGTCGGCAGCGCGATCGCCTCGTCGAGCGCATTGGTGTGCAGCGACTGCGTACCGCCGAGCGCGGCCGACAGCGCTTCGTAGGCCGTGCGGATGACGTTGTTGTAGGGGTCCTGCTCCTGCAGCGAGACGCCGGACGTCTGGCAGTGCGTGCGCAGCATGAGCGAAGACGCCTTTTTCGGCTCGAACTCCTCCATGATGCGCGTCCAGAGCAAGCGCGCGGCGCGCAGCTTGGCAGCTTCCATGAAGAAGTTCATGCCGATGGCGAAGAAGAAGGACAGCCGCCCCGCGAACGCATCGACGTCCAGCCCCTTGGCGAGCGCGGCGCGGACATATTCGCGCCCGTCGGCCAGCGTGAAGGCGAGTTCCTGCACGAGCGTCGCGCCGGCTTCCTGCATGTGGTAGCCGGAAATGGAGATCGAGTTGAACTTCGGCATCTCCTTTGCGGTGTATTCGATGATGTCCGCGATGATCCGCATCGAGGGCTCGGGCGGATAGATGTAGGTGTTGCGGACCATGAACTCCTTCAAGATGTCGTTCTGGATTGTGCCGGAGAGCTCGGCGCGCGAGACGCCCTGCTCCTCGCCCGCGACGATGAAATTCGCGAGGATCGGGATCACCGCGCCGTTCATGGTCATCGAGACGGAGATCTCGCCGAGCGGGATGCCGTCGAAGAGGATTTTCATGTCCTCGACCGAGTCGATCGCGACGCCCGCCTTGCCGACGTCGCCCTCGACGCGCGGATGGTCCGAGTCATAGCCGCGATGGGTCGCGAGGTCGAAGGCCACGGACACGCCCTGCTGCCCCGCCGCAAGCGCCTTGCGGTAGAAGGCGTTCGACGCCTCGGCGGTGGAGAAGCCTGCATACTGCCGGATCGTCCACGGACGGCCGGTGTACATCGTCGCGCGCGGGCCACGCAGGAAGGGTTTTTGGCCCGGCAGCGAGTGGATTTGGTCGAGCCCGGCGATGTCGTCTGCGGTGTAGACCGGCTTGACCGCGATGCCTTCGGGCGTGTTCCAGACGAGCGTGTCCGGGTCGCGCTTGACCTCCTTTTCGGCGGCTTTGCGCCATTGGTCGAGGTTGGGGTTGGTCATTGGGAAACCCTCGGTGTGAGGCGTTTGCGCGAGGCACCCCCCTCTGGCCTGCCGGCCATCTCCCCCTCA
>NZ_AYOD01000064.1 GCF_000497755.1 Aliihoeflea sp. 2WW | reverse complement strand
TGAGGGGGAGATGGCCGGCAGGCCAGAGGGGGGTGCCTGACGCGACGACCATCACTCGAACTCCAAAATCATCTCGTCCACCGCCAGGCTCGCGCCCGCCTCCACGGCGACCGACTTCACGACCCCGCGCCGCTCCGCGCGCAGGACGTTTTCCATCTTCATCGCCTCGACGGTGGCCAGCGGCTGGCCGTCCTCGACGGTGTCACCGGGCTTGACCGCGATCGAGGTTATCACGCCCGGCATCGGGCAGAGCAGCATCTTGGAGGTGTCCGGCGGCAGCTTTTCGGGCATCAGGCGCGCCAGCGCGGCAATGCGCGGGGTGCGCACGTGAACCTTCTCGTCGATGCCCTTCCAGCGCAGCCGCCAGGCCGAATTGACGCGGTCGATCTTGACGCCGACCGGCTCGCCATCGACCATGAAGCGCGCATGGCTCTTGCCGGGCAGCCAGTCCGACCTGACCTCGACCGCCTTGTCGGGACCGAAGGAGACCAGCACCTTGCCGCCCTCCTCGCGCAGGAAGCATTCGAATTCGCTCTCACCCATCGCGACGATCCAGTCACGCCCGACGGCGCGGCGGTGATTGTCCATGCCGCCGGAAATCAGCACGTCGCGCTTCTGGCTGCGCCAGTTGACGAAGGCGGCGACGGCGGCGAGGACGCGGCCGTCAGCGGCCTGCGGCGCGACGCCCTGGAAGCCTTCGGGAAATTCCTCGGCGATGAACGCCGTCGTCAGGCGGCCGTCGCGGAAGCGCTCGTGCTCCATCACCGCCGACAGGAACGGCAGGTTGTGGCCGATGCCCTCGACCTCGAAATCGTCGAGCGCGGCGCTCATCGCGTCGATGGCGGCGAGGCGATCCGGAGCCCATGTGCAGAGCTTGGCGATCATCGGATCATAATACATCGAGATCTCGCCACCTTCGAACACGCCGGTGTCGTTGCGCACGATCGTGCCGTCATCCAGCTTGCCTTCGGCTGGCGGGCGATAGCGCGTCAGCCGGCCGATCGACGGCAGGAAGTTGCGGAACGGGTCCTCGGCGTAGAGCCGGCTTTCGATCGCCCAGCCGTTCAGCTCGATATCATCCTGAGCCATGCGCAGCTTCTCGCCGGCGGCGACCCGGATCATCTCCTCGACGAGGTCGATGCCGGTGATCAGCTCCGTGACCGGATGCTCGACCTGCAGGCGCGTGTTCATCTCGAGGAAATAGAAGTTGCGCTCGCCATCGACGATGAACTCCACCGTACCGGCCGAGAAATAGCCGACGGCCTTCGCCAGCGCGACCGACTGCTCGCCCATCGCCTTGCGCGTTGCCGCGTCGAGGAATGGCGACGGCGCCTCCTCGATGACCTTCTGGTTGCGGCGCTGGATCGAGCATTCGCGCTCGCCGAGATAGAGCACGTTGCCGTGCTGATCGCCCAAGACCTGGATCTCGATGTGGCGCGGCTGGGTGACGAATTTCTCGATGAAGATGCGGTCGTCGCCGAAGGAGTTCTTCGCCTCGTTCTTGGACGACTGGAAGCCTTCGCGCGCCTCCGCGTCGTTCCAGGCGATGCGCATGCCCTTGCCGCCGCCGCCCGCCGACGCCTTGATCATCACCGGATAGCCGATGGAGCCCGAAATCTTCACCGCCTCGTCGGCGTCGGCGATCAGGCCCATATGTCCGGGCACGGTCGAGACGCCCGCCTCGGCGGCGAGCTTCTTCGACGTGATCTTGTCGCCCATCGCCTCGATGGCGCGCACCGGCGGACCTATGAAGGCGACGCCTTGCCTTTCCAGCGCCTGCGCGAAAAGCGGGTTCTCCGACAGGAAGCCGTAGCCCGGATGGACCGCATCGGCGCCGGTCTTGGCGATCGCGTCGATGATCCTGTCGATGACGATATAGGACTGGTTCGACGGCGCCGGCCCGATATGCACCGCCTCATCCGCCATCTTCACATGCAGCGCATCGCGATCGGCGTCCGAATAGACCGCGACCGTCGCGATGCCGAGCCTCGATGCCGTCTTGATGACCCGGCAGGCGATCTCGCCGCGATTGGCGATGAGGATTTTCTTGAACATTCTTTTCGGTCTCACATCGCGGGAGAAGGAGGTGAAATGGTCATTCGGCGGCTTGTGCCGGCGGCACGGCATCAGGTGCCTTGCGGCCTTTGAGCATTCCCTCGACACTCAAATCCTCGTCGATTGTCGGCCAGTGAATGCCATAGGGCGACAGCTCGATTTCGTTGCGTTCCCGCTCGCCGGCGCGCAGCAGACGGGGATACCACCAGAGCGGCATGACCAGCCTCACGCCATCGGCAAGCGTCACCACGAGGTCGTGGTCCGTGCAGTGCGCCGCGACGGGTTCGATCAGGTCTTCGTCAATTTCCAAAGTGCTCATGCCATCGCTCCAGAAATTCGCTTTGATGCTCTTCTACAATTTTCGCGAGAGTGGCTAGTTCATGCGCCGTGCACCGCTTGTTTCGCGCTATCTCAAGGCTTTCGAGCCAAATCTTCGTTTCCTTGCGATCCTTGCGGGCGTGGATATGCGGCGGCTCCGTGCCTTCGTCACTATAGAATAGAAACTTCCATCCCTTCCATTCGAAGACGGTCGGCATCCGCCCGCCCCTAAAGCGGGATCGTGTCGTGCTTCTTCCATGGTTGCTCCAGCTTCTTGGAGCGCAGCATGGCGAAGGCGCGGGCGATGCGCTTGCGGGAGGAATGCGGCATGATCACTTCGTCGATGAAGCCGCGCTCCGCCGCCTTGAACGGATTGGCGAAGTTGGTCTCGTATTCCTTCGTCCGCGCGGCGATCTTTTCCGGGTCGCCGAGCTCGGAACGGTAGAGGATTTCCGTCGCGCCCTTGGCGCCCATCACGGCGATCTCGGCGGTCGGCCAGGCGTAGTTGACGTCGGCGCCGATGTGCTTGGAGGCCATGACGTCGTAGGCGCCGCCATAGGCCTTGCGGGTGATCAGCGTCACCATGGGAACCGTCGCCTGCGAATAGGCGAAGAGCAGCTTGGCGCCGTGCTTGATGACGCCGCCATATTCCTGCGCCGTGCCCGGCAGGAAGCCCGGCACGTCGACCAGCGTCAGGATCGGAATCGAGAAGGCATCGCAGAAGCGGACGAAGCGCGCGGCCTTGCGCGATGAGTCGATGTCCAGGCAGCCGGCCAGCACCATCGGCTGGTTGGCGACGACGCCGACCGTCTGGCCTTCCATGCGCATGAAGCCGGTGATGATGTTGCGGGCGAAGGCTTCCTGGATTTCGAAGAACTCGCCCTCGTCGCCGAGCGCGTGGATCAGTTCCTTCATGTCGTAGGGCTTGTTGGCCGAGTCCGGGATCAGCGTGTCGAGCCGGTCCTCGATACGGGCCGGGTCGTCGTGGAAGGGACGGACGGGCGGCTTCTCGCGGTTGTTGAGCGGCAGGAAGTCGAACAGCCGGCGCACTTCCTCCAGCGCGATCACGTCATTGTCGAAGGCGCCATCGGCGACCGAGGATTTCTGCGTGTGCGTCCGCGCGCCGCCGAGTTCCTCGGCCGTGACGATCTCGTTCGTCACCGTCTTCACCACGTCCGGGCCGGTCACGAACATGTAGGAGCTATCGCGCACCATGAAGATGAAGTCGGTCATCGCCGGCGAATAGACCGCACCACCGGCGCATGGCCCCATTATGACGGAAATCTGCGGCACCACGCCCGACGCGTCGACATTGCGCTTGAAGACGTCGGCATAGCCGCCGAGCGAGGCGACGCCTTCCTGGATGCGCGCGCCGCCACTGTCGTTGAGGCCGATGACCGGGGCGCCGTTGCGCACCGCCATGTCCATGATCTTGCAGATCTTCTGCGCGTGAGTTTCGGAGAGCGAGCCGCCGAGGACGGTGAAATCCTGCGAAAAGACGTAGACGAGGCGGCCGTTGATCGTGCCCCAGCCGGTGACGACGCCATCGCCGGAGAATTTCTGCTCGGCCATGCCGAAATCGGTCGTCCGGTGCACGACATACATGTCGTATTCCTCGAACGAGCCTTCGTCGAGCAGCACCTCGACGCGTTCGCGCGCGGTCAGCTTTCCCTTGGCATGCTGCGCGTCGATGCGCTTCTGGCCGCCGCCGAGCCGCGCTTGGCTGCGCCGCTCCTCCAACTGTTCGAGAACTGCGCGCATCAGCGGGACTTCCCCTCACTTCCGGGCAAGGACATCGCCATCGCAAACTCCTCCCTCAATTCACGGTCATTCCGATTAGCGGCGATTTCCCGTCGTGGGAAGGGCGGGCGGAGACAGCGGCGCGATTTTCGCCCGGTGGCCCGGCCGTCATTGGTCGATACGCGCACAACGCTTCTTACCACAATTCCCGGACCTTCGGACGATCAAGAGCAGAAAGCCGGGTTGCGCTCCATACGCGCACGTCGTTTTCTGCACATCCGCTGCGCATAGCCACCGATGGGCGAACCGGCTATTCACCCTTAGTCTGACGACGCAGTGGAGGTGACGATGTCCGAGGCCGAAATCCTGTTCGAAACGCGAGGCAAGGCCGGCATCGTTACGCTGAACCGCCCGAAGGCGCTGAACGCGGTGACACGGCTGATGGTCGGCGAACTCCACACGAAGCTGATCGAATGGGCGAACGATCCCGCGATCGAAACAATCCTCGTCAAGGCGGCGGGCGAGAAGGCGTTTTCGGCCGGCGGCGACATTCGCCAGCTCTATGACTGGGGCCAGCAGAAGAACCCGGCGATCCGCGATTTCTATCGCGAGGAATACCGGCTCAACACCTTCATCAAGACTTATCCAAAGCCCTATGTCGCGCTGATCGAGGGCATCGTGATGGGCGGCGGGGTCGGCGTGTCCTTCCACGGCAGCCACCGCGTCGGCGGCTCGAAGCTGATGTTCGCCATGCCCGAGACGGGGATCGGCCTCTTTCCCGACGTCGGGGGCACATACTTCCTGCCGCGATTGCCGCACCGGATCGGCACCTGGCTGGCGCTCACCGGCGCGCGGCTCGGCCAGGCCGATGCGTTGTGGTGCGGCCTGACGACCCATGCGGCTCCGACCGAGCGCTTCGATGCGATCGAGGCTGCGCTTGCGGACGGCGCCGCGCCGGATGACGCCCTCGCCTCGTTCGCCGCCTCGCCTGAACGGGCGACGCTGCCCGACCTCGCCGCGACGATCGAGCGCTGCTTCGCCGGCGATACGGTCGAGGCCATTCTCGCCGCGCTCGACGGCGATGGCGGCGAATGGGCGGCGAAGCAGGCTTCGATCATCCGCACGAAATCGCCGACCAGCCTCAAGATCGCGCTGCGCCAGATGCAGGAGGGCGCGAAGGCGGATTTCGAGACGTGCATGAAGATCGAATTCCGGATCGTTTCGCGTGTCGTCGAGGGCCACGAATTCTTCGAGGGCGTGCGCGCGGTCATCATCGACAAGGACAATGCGCCCGACTGGCGCCCGGCCACGCTCGCCGAAGTGAGCGATGCCGATATCGATGCCTATTTCGCGCCGCTGCCGGACGAACTCGACCTGACCGGGCTCGATCGCGCGTGAATTTCGGCGCGCGCCGTTGACGCGGCCCGCGCTTGCGACATACTTTGCGGTATGTTCAAACCGGAAGGGAGGTCCGGGATGGCGTTTTCGCGCGTCAACGGCGTAGTCCTGCATCACGAAGTCCGCGGCCCGCACACGGCGCCGGTGCTCGTCTTTTCCAATTCGCTCGGCACCGATTTCCGCATCTGGAACGACGTCGTGGCGCTTCTCGGCGATGCGTTCCGCGTCGTTCTCTACGACAAGCGTGGCCACGGTCTTTCGGAAGCGACGCCCGCGCCCTACCGGCTCGACGACCATGTCGGCGACCTCTCCGCGCTGCTCGACCACCTCGGCGTGACGAAGGCGAGCATCGTCGGCCTTTCGGTCGGCGGCATGATCGCACAGGGCCTCGCCGCCAAGCGTCCCGATCTCGTTTCCGCCCTCGTCCTGATGGACACCGCGCACAAGATCGGCACGCCTGAGATGTGGAACCAGCGCATCGACACGGTGACCTCGAAGGGCATCGGCGCGATGTCGGACGCCATCATGGAGCGCTGGTTCACGCCCGCCTACCGCCGCGCCGACAACGCCGATTTCGTCGGCTATACCGCCATGCTGACCCGCACGACGGTCGATGGCTACGCCGGCACCTGCGCGGCCCTGCGCGATGCCGACCTGACCCAATCCACCGCCGCGCTCAAGATGCCGCTGATGTGCATCGTCGGCGACCAGGACGGCTCCACGCCGCCCGACCTCGTGCGCTCGACGGCCGATCTGGTGACCGGGTCGCGCTTCGAGATTATCGAAGGCGCGGGGCATCTGCCGTGTATCGAGAAGCCGGAAGAGACGGCGCGGCTCATCAAGACATTCGTGACGCAGAACTGACATGCGAAGGAAGCGCTCTACGTTGCCCCCCTCTGTCCTGCCGGACATCTCCCCCGCATGGGGGGAGATCACGCACGGCTAGGACGAGATTGATCTCCCCCCTCGCGGGGGAGATGGGCGGCAGCCCAGAGGGGGGCGCGACGGAGCGCTGAACTGACAAGGAAGCACCATGACCGAATATGTAAAGGTGACGCGCGCGGACGAGATCGCCGTCATCACGCTCGACAACCCGCCCGTCAACGCGCTCAGCCACCATCTGCGCGAGCCGCTTTACGCCGCGATCGAGGCCGCGCGCGACGATGATGCGGTCAAGGGGATCGTCATCGCCTGCGCGGGCCGCACCTTCATTTCGGGCGCGGACATCACCGAATTCGGCTCGCCCAAGGCGCTCGCCTCGCCGTCGCTGCCCGAACTTTGTCGCCTGCTCGAAACCCTGCCGAAGCCGGCCGTCGCCGCCATTCACGGCACGGCGTTCGGCGGCGGGCTGGAACTTGCGCTGTCCTGCCACTACCGCGTGGCGGTCAAGTCGGCGCTGGTCGGTCTGCCCGAAGTCAAGCTCGGCATCCTGCCCGGCTCGGGCGGCACGGTGCGCCTTCCGCGCCTGACAGGGCCTGTCGAGGCGTTGAAGATCATCACCACCGGCAATCCGATTTCGGCCGACAAGGCGTTGAAGCTCGGCGTCGTGGACGAGATTGCGGATGGCGATCTGGTCGAGGCCGCCATCGCCTTCGCGCGCTCGAAGATCGGCGAAAAGCTCGTCGCCGTCCGCGACCGCACGGACAGGATCGAGAATGTCGACATGGCGGAATTCGATGCCGCCGTCGGCGAGGTCAAGAAGAAGGCGCGCGGGCTCGATGCGCCGGTCGCCTGCGCGCAGGCGGTCCGCAACGCCATCACCATGGATTTCGACGCCGCGCTCAAGGCCGAGCGGCAGTTCTTTCTCGAACTCGTGCAGGGCGTGCAGTCGCAGGCCCAGCGCCATCTGTTCTTCGCGCAGCGCGAGGCGGCCAAGGTCAAGGGCGTCGATAGCGACGTGAAGCCGCGCCCTGTCGCGCGCGTCGGCGTCATCGGCGCCGGCACGATGGGCGGCGGCATCGCGATGTCCTTCGTCAATGGCGGCATTCCGGTGACGCTTCTGGAAATGAACCGCGAAGCGCTCGACCGTGGTCTCGCGACCATCGCGAAGAACTACGACATCTCCGTTCAGCGCGGCTCGATGAGCGCGGAGGCAAAGGACCAGCGCCTCGCCGCCTTCAAGCCGACCACCGACTATGCCGATCTTGCCGAATGCGACCTCATCATCGAGGCGGTGTTCGAGGAAATGTCGGTGAAGAAGGAGGTGTTCGGCAAGCTCGACCAGATCGCCAAGCCCGGCGCGATCCTCGCCTCCAACACCTCCTATCTCGACGTCGACGAAATCGCGGCATCGACCTCGCGGCCGCAGGACGTCGTCGGCCTGCATTTCTTCTCGCCCGCCAATGTGATGAAGCTGCTCGAAATCGTGCGCGGTGCCAAGACCGCGCCGGACGTGCTGGCGACTGCGCTTTCCATCGCCAAGAAGATTGGCAAGGTGCCGGTGGTCGTCGGCGTCTGTCACGGCTTCGTCGGCAACCGGATGCTCTCGGCGCGCTCGGCGGAGAACGAGGACCTTTTGATGGAAGGCGCGACGCCGGCGCAGATCGACAAGGTGTTCACCGATTTCGGCTGGCCGATGGGCCCGTTTGCGATGGGCGACCTTGCCGGCCTCGACATCGGCTGGCGCAACCGCAAGGCGCTCGGCAAGACGGCGGCGATCGCCGATGCGCTCTGCGAACAGGGCCGCTTCGGCCAGAAGACCGGCAAGGGTTTTTATCTCTACGAGGCCGGCTCGCGCGCGCCGAAGACCGATCCTGACGTCGAGAAGCTGATCGAGGACAAGGCGCGCGAAAAGGGCGTCAACCGCCGCGCCATTTCCGACGAGGAAATCACGGAGCGCACGCTCTACCCACTGATCAACGAGGGCGCGCTGATCCTCGAGGAGGAGATCGCCGCGCGGCCGTCCGACATCGATATCGTCTGGACCAACGGCTACGGATTTCCGATCGGCAAGGGCGGGCCGATGTTCTATGCCGACACGGTCGGGCTGAAAAAGATCGTCGAGCGGCTCGACCACTGGCACGGCAAGACCGGCAAGGACGTGTTCAGGCCGTCCGCGCTCCTGCGCCGCCTCGCCGAGGAAGGCGCGGGCTTCACCGCTCCGAAAAAGAAGGCGGCATGACCCGGCTCGCCGACGCGCCCTGGAAAGGCATCTATCCGGCGGACCTCTCGCCGGACGTGCCGCTCGACACCTATCCGGTGCACGAGCTGGTCGAGCGCTCGGCGCAAATCTGGGGCGACAAGGCGGCCTTCGTCTTTCGCGGCCGGGACTTTTCGCATCGCGACCTGGCACGCGAGGTCGACGCCTTCGCGCATGCGCTTGCGGCGGCGGGCTATGCGAAAGGCGAGCGCATCGCGCTTCTCCTGCCCAACACGCTCTACCACCCGATCGCCTTTTTCGGCGCACTGAAGGCGGGGCTGACCGTCGTGCACCTGTCGCCGCTCGATGGCGAGATCGTGCTCAAGCACAAGATCGCCGACAGCGGCGCGCGGGCGATCGCGACGACCGATCTCGGCCGGCTTTCGGCCAAGGCCGGGGCGCTGCGCGAGGCGGGGCTGGTCGATCGCGTCATCATCGGCAGCGATGCGGCGCTCGATGGTTCGGGGCCGCACTGGGACGGCATCGCGATGGATACGGTCGCTCCCCTCCCCGAGGTTCAGGCCGGCGACCTCGCGGTCCTGCAATATACGGGCGGGACGACGGGCCTGCCCAAGGGCGCGATGCTGACGCATGCGAACCTTTCCTCGGCCGTCTCCAGCTACGATTCCTGGTTTTCCGCCCATGGCCTCATCCGGCCGGGCGAGGACCGCGTGCTTCTCTTCCTGCCGCTCTTCCACATCTACGCGCTGACCGCCGTCATGCTGCGCGGTGTGAAGAACGGCTTGACGCTCCTCCTCCACACCCGCTTCGACGCCGAGACGGCGCTGGCCGAGATCGAGGCCGGCGCGACGAGCTTTCCGGGCGTGCCGACCATGTGGATCGCCATCGCCGCGACGCCGGGCTTCGAAAAGCGCGACCTCTCCTCGCTGCGCTACTGCGCGTCGGGCGGCGCGCCGCTTCCCGTCGAGATCGCGCGCAAGCTGAAGCGCGCCACCGGCCACGACATTCTCGGCGGCTGGGGCATGACCGAGACGTCGCCTGCCGGCACCAACATCCCCGTCACCCACCCGGACCGGGTCGACACGATCGGCGTGCCGTTGCCGGGCATCTATGTCGACATCGTCGCGCTCGACGATCCGCGCCGCGTCCTGCCGGCCGGCGAGACGGGCGAGTTGCGTATCTTCGGGCCGAACGTCATGTCCGGCTACTGGCGGCGCGAAGGCGACAACGACACGATCTTTTCGGATGGCGGGTTCCTGACCGGCGATATCGGCTTCATGGACGCCGACGGGTTCTTCACCATCGTCGACCGCAAGAAGGACATGATCATCTGCGGCGGCTTCAACGTCTATCCGCAGCTCATCGAGCAGGCCGTCTATACCCATCCCGACATCGAGGAAGCGCTGGTGATCGGCATTCCCGACGCCTATCGCGGCGAGACACCGAAAGTGTTCGCCAAGCTCCATGACGGCGCGCCGGAATTGACGCTCGAGGCCCTGCGCGCTTTTCTCAAGGGCAAGATCGGCCCGCACGAACTGCCGGGCGCGCTGGAAATCCGCGCCGCGCTGCCGCGCACGCCCGTCGGCAAGCTTTCGAAACTCGAACTGAAACGCGAGGTGGCCGCAAAGGCCGCCCAATGAGGAGGAATTCATGACAGACGCAGTCATCGTCTCGACCGCCAGGACGCCGATCGGCAAGGCCTATCGCGGCGGCTTCAACGAAACGGCCGGCGCGGACCTCGCCGCCCACGCCATCCGCAACGCGCTTTCGCGCGCCGGCGTCGATGGGGCCGAGATCGAGGACGTGATCATGGGCTGCGCGATGCAGGAAGGGACGACCGGCCTCAACGTCGCGCGCCGCGCGGCGCTCGTCGCCGGGCTTCCCGTCACCGCAGCCGGCACCACGATCGACCGCCAGTGCTCGTCCGGCATGCAGTCCATGGCGCTGCTCGCCAACGCCATCCGCAATGACGGCGTGCCGGTCGGCATCGCCGGCGGCGTCGAATCCATTTCGCTCGTCCAGAACGACCACCGCAACACCTTCCGCCTCGTCGATAAGTCGCTGACGGGCTCGGTCGGCGACGTCTACCTGCCGATGATCGACACCGCCGAAAACGTCGGCAAGCGCTACGGCATCACCCGCGAGCAACAGGACGAGTACGGCCTCGAAAGCCAGCGCCGCGTCGCCGCCGCCCGCGAGGCGGGCAAGTTCGCCGACGAGATCGCGCCGATGAAGACGCGCATGGCCGTCATCGACAAGGAGACCAAGGAAATCTCGCATCGCGACGTCGAGATCGCCCATGACGAAGGCCCGCGCGCCGAGACCACCGCCGAGGGCCTTGCCGGCCTGAAGCCGGTGCGCGAGGGCGGCACCATCACCGCCGGCAATGCCAGCCAGCTTTCCGACGGCGCCTCCGCACACGTCATGATGAGCGACAAGGAAGCGCAGCGCCGCGGCCTCACCCCGCTCGGCATCATGCGCGGCTTCAACGTCGCCGGCTGCGAGCCCGACGAGATGGGCATCGGCCCCGTCTTCGCCGTCCCGCGCCTGCTCGAACGCCACGGCCTCACCGTCGACGACATCGGCCTTTGGGAACTGAACGAGGCCTTTGCCGTGCAGGTCATCTACTGCCGCGACAAGCTCGGCATCGACCCGGCCAAGCTCAACGTCAATGGCGGCGCCATCGCGCTCGGCCACCCCTACGGCATGTCCGGCGCGCGGCTTTCGGGCCACGCCCTCATTGAAGGCAAGCGCCGCGGCGTCAAATATGCCGTGGTGACGATGTGCGTCGGCGGCGGCATGGGCGCGGCGGGATTGTTCGAGATCGTTTGATCGCATGAAGCACCCCCACTCCGCCTCCGCTTCGCTCCGGCACCTCTCCCCCTGCCCGGGGGAGAGGAAGGGATCGAGCATGCGGCCGGCCTTTCCTCTCGCCTTTTGAGGGGGAGAGGTGGCCCGAAGGGCCGGAGTGGGGGTCTGCGCAACGCTTAGAAGGAGACAAATATGGACCTTCGCTACACATCCGAGGAACTCGCCTTCCGCGACGAGGTGCGCCAGTTCCTGAAGGACAAGCTGCCGGCCGACATCCGTCAGAAGCTGATCGACGGCGAGCATATGGACAAGGACGACCTCGTCACCTGGTCGCGCATCCTCAACGAAAAGGGATGGGCGGTGCCGCACTGGCCTACTGAGTATGGCGGCACGGGCTGGGACCCCATGCGGCAGTATATCTACCTCGAAGAGACGCAGAAGTGGCCGGCGCCGCAGCCGCTCGCCTTCGGCGTCAACATGGTCGGGCCGGTCATCTACACCTTCGGCAACGCGGCGCAGAAGGCGCATTATCTGCCGCGCATCGCCAATCTCGACGACTGGTGGTGCCAGGGCTTTTCCGAGCCGGGCGCCGGCTCCGACCTCGCCTCGCTCAAGACCAAGGCCGTTCGTGACGGCGACCACTACATCGTCAACGGCCAGAAGACCTGGACGACGCTGGCGCAATATGCCGACTGGATCTTCTGCCTCGTGCGCACCGATCCGGACGCCAAGAAGCAATCGGGCATCTCGTTCCTCTTGATCGACATGAAGACGCCCGGCATCGAGGTTCGCCCCATCGTCACCATCGATGGCGGGCGCGAGATCAACGAGGTGTTTTTGACCGACGTGAAGGTGCCGGTCGAAAATCTCGTCGGCGAGGAGAACAAGGGCTGGGACTACGCCAAGTTCCTGCTCGGCAACGAGCGCATCAACATCGCGCGCGTCGGCATGTCGAAGCAGCGCCTCGCGCGCATCCGCGAACTGGCGGCCAAGGAGATGTCGTCCGGCCGGCCGCTGATCGAGGATGAGCGCTTCCGCGAAAAGCTCGCTTCGGTCGAGATCGATTTGAAGGCGCTGGAACTGACTCAGCTTCGCGTCGTCGCGGCCGATGCCAAGCGCGGCAATACCGGCAAGCCGGACCCGGCGTCCTCGATCCTCAAGATCAAGGGCTCGGAAATCCAGCAGGCGACCACCCATCTCCTGATGCAGGTCATGGGCCCACACGCCATGCCGTTCCACTCGGGCGATATGGACGGCTCGAACGAACTGCCAATCGAACCCGACTACGCCGCCACCGCCGCGCCGGGCTATTTCAACTTCCGCAA
The DNA here is from genome assembly GCF_000497755.1 of Aliihoeflea sp. 2WW. Classification (GTDB taxonomy): domain Bacteria; phylum Pseudomonadota; class Alphaproteobacteria; order Rhizobiales; family Rhizobiaceae; genus Aliihoeflea. The sequence goes on along the minus strand of NZ_AYOD01000064.1, from coordinate 17,712 downwards.
GGTCTCGATCTATGGCGGCTCGAACGAGATCCAGAAGAACATCATCGCCAAGGCGGTGCTGGGGTTGTGAGGTGACGGCGCGGGCTCTGGAGTGGATGGGGCGAGGCATGGATTCCTGTGACGAGCACAGGAATGACGGCATAGATGTTGCGGTCAATCACCTACGTCCAGCCATCGAAGCGCCACCCTCTCCACCGTCATTCCTGTGCTCGTCACAGGAATCCATGCCTCGCCCATACCGCCGCTCGACGGCCGAAACTGCGTATTGGAGGACCTATGGACTTTGACCTTTCCGACGAGCAATCCATGCTCAAGGACTCTCTCGACCGCCTCTTGAAAGACTCCTACGGCTTCGAGCAGCGCAAGAAATACATGGCCGATCCCGCCGGCTTCAGCGCCGAGATGTGGAACGCCTATGCCGAGATGGGGCTGATGGCGCTGCCTTTTTCCGAGGAAGATGGCGGGCTGGACGGCACGCCGGTCGAGACGATGATCGTGATGGAATCGCTCGGTCGCGCGCTGGCGCTAGAGCCCTATTTCGCGACCGTGATCCTTGGCGGCGGCGCGCTCAAGGCGGCCGCTTCCGCCGACCAGCGGGCCGAGCTCGTGCCGCAGATCGCCGAAGGCTCGCTCAAGCTCGCGCTCGCCCATACCGAGCGCAACTCGCGCTACGACCTCCACCATGTCGAGACGAAGGCGATGAAGGACGGCGACCACTGGCGGCTCACCGGCCAGAAGAGCGTCGTGCTCCATGGCGAGGCTGCCGATAAGATCATCGTCGTCGCCCGCACGGCCGGCGACGTGCGCGACGAAAACGGCATCGGCCTCTTCCTTGTCGATTCTTCCGCCGAGGGCCTGACGCGGCGCGGATACCCGACGCAGGACGGTTCGCGCGCGGCGGAGCTCAGCCTCGACAATGTGCCTGCCGAGGCGCTCGGCGATCCGGCCAACGGCTTGCCGGCGCTGCAGAAAACCATCGACGGCGCCATCGCGGCCCTGTCGGCCGAATCCATCGGCGTGATGTCGGCGATGCAGGAATTGACGGTCGACTATCTCAAGGTGCGCAAGCAGTTCGGCGTCGCCATCGGCGCCTTCCAGGTGCTTCAGCACAAGGCCGTCGACATGTTCGTCGCCATCGAGCAGGCCCGCTCGATCACGCTCTACGCCACGATGATGGCGGGCAGCGACGATGCGACGGCGCGCGCGCAGGCGATGCACGCGGCCAAGGCCGAGATCGGGCGCGGCGGGCGCGTGTGCGGCGAGAACGCGATCCAGCTTCACGGCGGCGTCGGCATGACGATGGAATATGCCGTCGGGCACTATTTCAAGCGCATGACGATGATCGACACGCAGTTCGGCGACGCCGACTTCCACCTGCGCGCGCTTGCCCGGGGGCAAGGGCTGTTCAAGGCTGCCTGAGCCCTTCATGGCCGGTTGCCTCGTGCGGCCGGCCATGCCACATCTGCGGCCCCGACAGACGCCCGCAGGAGACGAGACATGCAAATCCGCCAGATCACCGAGGACTATTCGGTCTCCCCGCAGATCGGTGTCGAGCATGTGCCGCTCATCGCCGGTGCGGGCTTCAAGAGCATCGTGTGCAACCGCCCCGACGACGAGGACCCCGGCCAGCCCTCGGTCGACTCGATCCGCAAAGCCGCCGAGGAAGCCGGCCTCGCCTTCCGCCATCTGCCGGTGATTTCGGGCCAGATGACCGAGGACAACGCCCGCGATCAGGCCGCGCTCCTGAAGGAACTGCCCAAGCCCGTCCTCGCCTATTGCCGCTCCGGCACGCGCTGCGCCAACCTCCACGCCGCGATCCAGCAGATGGGGCTGTAGGTCTCAAACATTTTCCTGATTGAAAAGGGCCGCTCGACGCGGCCCTTTTTATTTCGCGCTCAGTACAGCAGCCGCACCAGGAACAGCGTGATCACCGGGAACGCGAGGAGCACGACGGTGCGAACCATGTCGCTCATCACGAAGGGCATGACGCCCTTGTAGGTCTGCACGATGGGCGTCGATCGATCCATCGAGTTGATGACGAAGAGGTTCATGCCGACCGGCGGCGTGATGAGCCCGACCTCGACGACGATCAGGACGAGGATGCCGAACCACAGCGCGAACTCTTCCGGCCCGAGGCCGAAATCGAGGGCCGAGACGATCGGGAAGAAAATCGGGATCGTCAGGAGGATCATGGACAGGGAATCCATGAAGCAGCCGAGCACGACGTAGAAGAACAGGATGCCGATCATGACCATCATCGGCTCGAAGCCCTGGCTGGTGATGAACGTCGCGGCCGCGACGGGCATCTGCGACAACGCCAGGAAGGAGTTGTAGAACGCCGCTCCGAAGACGATGAAGAAGATCATGGCCGTTGCCGACGCGGTCATCAGGATGGAATCGATCAGCGTCCTGCGCGTCAGCCCGCCATTGACCCATGCGATGAGGCCGGTGCCGGCCGCGCCCACAGCGGCTGCCTCGGTGGGCGTGAACCAGCCCGTATAGATGCCGCCGACGACGGCGAGGAAGACGAGCAGGACGGGCCAGACGTCGAACAGGGCCTTGAAGCGCTCGCGATAGGGCTGGCGCGGGCTCGATCCGGCGGACTCGGGATAGAGGCGGACGTAGATCGCGATGGCGATCATGTAGCCCATGGCGGCGAGGATGCCGGGAATGAAGGCGGCGACGAAGAGCTTGGCGATGTTCTGCTCGGCAAGGATCGCATAGATGACCAGAACCACCGAAGGCGGGATCAGAATGCCGAGCGTGCCGCCGGCCGCAAGCGTTCCCGTAGCCAGCGCGCCGGAATAGCCGTAGCGCTTGAGTTCGGGCAGAGCGACCTGCGCCATGGTGGCCGCCGTCGCGAGCGAGGACCCGCAGATCGCGCCGAAGCCGGCGCAGGCGCCGATGGCCGACATGGCGACGCCGCCCTTGCGGTGGCCGAGCCAGGAATTGGCGGCGTTGAACAGCGACTGCGACATGCCCCCCAGCGAGGCGAACTGGCCCATCAGCAGGAACAGCGGAATGATCGACAGCGAATAGCTGGAGAAGGTCGAATAGGTCTCGCCCTTCAGCCGCGACAGGATCGGCGCCGGCGAGCCCATGATGAGGTAGGTGCCGACGAGCCCCGTCACCAGCATGGCAAGCGCGATCGGAATGCGCAGGAAAATCAGGAAGAGAAGCGCCGGGAACGACCAGAGGCCGAGTTCGAGATTGCTCAATGGACTGCTCCCTGGCCGGGACCGAGAATGATGCGGCCGGTCCGCACTTCCTGCACGCGCACGATAAGGACGTAGATCGAGATGACGACCGCGACGCACGCCGCCACCATGGCCGCCGCAAAGCCCCACCAGACGGGGAACTGCAGGATGAAGGTGGTTTCCTGGTAGCGGATCTTGTCCCACATGCCGCGCCAGAGCTGCAGCGCGATGAGAACGATCACCGCCGTCATCAGCAGTTCTGCAACGAGATCGATGACCCGGTTTATGGCCGGCGACAGGAAGCTCGTGAAGACGTCGACGGTCGCGTGGCCGCGCGTCAACTGGCACCAGGGCAGGAAGGCGAAGACCGCAAAGGCGGTGCCCGCCTCGACCAGCTCGAAATCGCCCGGCACCGGCCTCAGCCCGAACGCCGTCAGCCCGCGGCCGGTGATCGAGACCACCGTTATGACCGTGATCGCCACCAGCGCCAGCCCACCGATGATCGCCAGCCCGCGCGCGAGCCCCGCCATGAATCGCGAGAGGTTCATCCTCTCCTCCCTCATCAACACCGCTCCGGCAGGCAGGCTACAGCCGTGCCCAGCCTGGAGCAACGAACTCCCTGAGGCGGATTGTTATAGAACATAACGTTGAGAATCAAGCTGACGGCGGTTGTCCCGCCGCCATGCCGACCGTGCACCCACGAGGCGGAAAAGGAAAGACGCGCGGAGCGGAAACCCACGGCTTCCGCTCCGCGCAACGGCAATCCTATTCGGCGGTGTATTTCTCGATCAGACCGCGCGCCTCGTCGAGCAGCGCCTGCCCCTCGATGCCCTTGCCGTCCATCTCGGCAACCCAGTTGTCGATCACCGGCTGCGCGGCTTCCTGCCACTTGGCCGATTCCTCTGCCGACAGTTCGATGATGTTGTTGCCCTCGGCCAGCTTGCGGCCCGGCGCGTCGTATTCCTGCTGGGTGCGGCCAGCGAAGGCGGAGAACTCGGCGCCCGAATTCTCATCGAGGATCGCCTTCAGGTCGTCCGGCAGGCTGTCATACTTGGCCTTGTTCATCGCCAGCACGAAGGTCGTGGTATAGAGCGCGTGGTCGCCGCCGAATTCGGTGTGGTTGTCGACGAGTTCGGGAACGCGCAGCGCGGTCGTGACCTCCCACGGCACCACCGCGCCCTGGATCACGCCTTTCGACAGCGCTTCTGGCACCTGCGGGATCGGCATGCCGATCGGATTGGCGCCAAGCTCGGTCAGGAGGGCCGTGATCACGCGTGTCGGCGCGCGGACCGTCATTCCCGACAGATTCTCCATCGTCTCGACCGGCTCCTTCGAATGGATGATGCCGGGACCGTGGACCCAGGTGCCGAGAATGTGCGTGTCGGCGAATTCGGTGTCGCGCAGCCTGGCGTCGAATATGTCCCAATAGGCGCGCGAGGTCGCCTCGGCATTGGTCATCATGAAGGGCAGTTCGAATACCTCGACCGAGGGGAAACGGCCGGGCGTGTTGCCGGGCAGCGTCCAGACGATGTCGACCGTGCCCTCGGCGGCCTGGTCATAAAGCTGGGGCGGCGTGCCGCCGAGCTGCATGGCCGGATAGCGCTCGATCTTGATGCGGTCGCCGGAAGCGTCCTCGATCTTGTCGGCCCACACGTCGAGGACGTGCGTCGGCACATTGGCCTGCGCCGGCAGGAAGTGGTGCAGCCGCAGCGTCACCTCCTGCGCCAGCACGGATGTGGAACCGGCCAGCCACGTCGCCGAGGCCAGCACACCGGCGGCGAGCGCCGCCCTGAAAGACTTCATCTGCATCGATTTCCTCCCTGATGCTGCGGACCGGCCGCTCTCCCACGATAACCGGTCTTCAGCCAGCGATCCTACATGGATTTATGTAACAATAAAGAGCCGTCACGCGTCATTTTCGTAACACGTTAGAGCGGCAACGCATCCGTCTCCTTCAAGGTTTGCAGCACGATCGCGGTCTTCACGTGCTGCACCGATTCATGCGGCAGAAGCACTTCGTTGACGAAGTCGGCGAGCGACTTCAGGTCGGGCGTGACGACCTTCAGGAAATAGTCCATCTCGCCGGTCAGCGCATAGGCTTCCTGCACCTGCGGCAGGCGGGCGAGAAGCTCGGAAAAGCGCTGCGCATTGTCGCGATTGTGGGTGGCGAGCGTGACCGAGATGACGTTGACCAGCGGAAACCCCAGCCGGTCGCGGTCGAGCGTCGCGCGATAGCCCTTGATGAAACCGGCCTCTTCCAGCCGCTGGCGTCGCCGCGAGCATTGCGAGGGTGAGAGGTGGACGCGTTCGGAAAGGTCATTGTTCGTCAGCCGCGCATCCGTCTGCAAAAGCGCGAGTATCTTGCGGTCGAAGCCGTCGATCCGTTCTTCGTCTGCCATCTTTTGCCCCACCATGCACGGTCCGTGCATAACATGTCTGTTTCGCGCACCAGAATGCAAGCCGCTTGCACGACCTTCGGCGTAGGATCGGGCCAATCAATCCAGGAGGATGAAATGGGTCCCTTCCCGCACGACGCACCGCCCGCCGAGATCACCCGCGCCAACCCTACCGGCACCGACGGCTTCGAGTTCGTCGAGTTCGCGCATCCCGAGCCCGAAAAGCTCGCCGAGCTCTTCACGCGCATGGGTTACGCCAAGGTCGCGACCCACAGGACCAAGAAGATCGACGTCTGGCGGCAGGGCGACATCAACTATGTCGTCAACGCCGAACCCGGCTCGCACGCGATGCGCTTCGTCGACGAGCACGGCCCCTGCGCCCCCGCCATGGCCTGGCGCGTCGTCGATGCGAAACATGCCTTCGACCACGCCGTCTCCAAGGGCGCGACGCCCTATGAAGGCGACGACAAGACGCTCGACGTGCCCGCCATCGTCGGCATCGGTGGCTCGCTTCTCTATTTCGTCGAGACCTATGGCGCCCGCGGCTCGACCTACGAGGCCGAATTCGAGTGGCTGGGCGAGAAGAACCCCAAGCCCGAAGGCGTCGGTTTCTATTATCTCGACCACCTCACCCACAATGTCTTTCGCGGCAACATGGACAAGTGGTGGGCGTTCTACCGCGAATTGTTCGACTTCAAGCAGATTCACTTCTTCAACATCGACGGCCGCATCACCGGCCTGATGAGCCGCGCGATCACGTCACCTTGCGGGAAAATCCGCATTCCGCTCAACGAGTCCAAGGACGAGACGAGCCAGATCGAGGAATATCTGCGCAAGTACAAGGGCGAAGGCATCCAGCACATCGCGGTCGGCACGGACAGCATCTTTGATGCCACCGACAGGCTCGACGCCAACGGCCTGAAATTCATGCCGAAGCCGCCCGAAACCTATTACGAAAAGAGCCACGAGCGCGTCGCCGGCCATGACGAGCCGATCGACCGCATGATGAAGCACGGCATCCTGATTGACGGCGAAGGCGTGCTCGATGGCGGCACGACGAAGATCCTGCTGCAGATCTTCTCGAAAACCGTCATCGGCCCGATCTTTTTCGAGTTCATCCAGCGAAAGGGCGACGAAGGTTTTGGCGAGGGCAATTTCCGCGCGCTTTTTGAAAGCATCGAGGAAGACCAGATCAGGCGTGGCGTGATCAAGGTCGAAGCGGCGGAATAGTTCGTCTTATAGCCCTGCAGCCTTCCGCAAAGCCGCGTTCATGCGGCTTTGCCAGCCGGGGCCGGAAGCGCGGAACGTATCAACGATATCGCTGTCGAGACGAAGCGTAATCTGCCTTTTCGGGTTTTCGACGGACGGACGGCCACGAGCACGTCTAGCATCCCGGATGGAATCGAAGAACGAAGCGGGCATGACTTCACGCGCGGGGCGCAACCCGGCCAACTCCTTGTCGGTCATGGCGGGGCTATCGACCGCATCCCAGTCCTCCCTGGAGAATCCTCGACCCGGCACGAACTCTTTTGACGTGTGATTGCTACCCATCGAGCCTTTTCCTTTCCTTTGGATTGGCTGGTCTGAAGCTGATCACAGAGATCGCCTCTCGCCCCAATTCGACATAGATGACCACGACAGTTCCGCTTTCAAACTGCGCGATGGCCTTGAAGCGCTGACGCCCTCCTTCGATACGGCTTGCTTCGATCAGCGCCGTTTCCCATTCAACGAAAATGACGTCGGCCAAATCCAGACCATGCTTAACGAGATTCGCAAGCCGCTTCGGCTCGTCCCAAACGATCCGCATTAAATGTAACTACGAAAATTCATCACGTCAATGTCGCGCCTGCGATCGCCGTCTTCACCCGCTCCAAATCCCCGACCTCGTTCGCCAAGATCAACACCAGCCTCGCATTCAGCCGCGTGCTTTCCTCGAGGCTCAAGCCGTCATGCGCGGCCATCAGCGCCGCGTAGACATCGTCGCCCGCCGCGCCCAGCCGGTCCTCGCCGATCCCGCTCATGCCATCCCCCTCGCGCGCTCATATGCAGCGACGAACTCCGCCACCGACGGATTGTCGAACCGTGCCGCCAGATGCTGATCTGGCCGCACCAGCCAGACCGTGCCCGCGCCGTAGCGCTTCGCTACCAGCCCCTCAACGTCGATCAGCACCGCCGCATTGCCCCTTCGCGACTGGTCGGCTGTCACGATCACGCGGTCGATTTCCGCCGGCAGTCCGTCCGGCACATCCGCCTCCACCGCCATCACCGCGAACCGTCCGCCGAAATTGTCGAGCAGCCAGCCGCCTTCCACGGGCGCATCGGACATCGCCTGCCCGACGCCCTCCCCCTGGCCCTGCAGCGATAGACCCGCCAGCGAACAGGGCCGCGACAGGCGTCCCGAATTCACCAACCGCCGCGCAAATTCGTGCTCGCCGGCAAGGTCGAGCACCGCGTCGCGGAAGATGCGCTCCGTCTCGCTTTTGGGCGTCATGAAGCCGGTGGCGCGTGCGGAGTTCAGGATGTTCTCGTCGGCGCCGTGGATGCGCTCCTCGTCGTAAGATTCGATCAGGCTTTCGGGCGCCTTGCCCTTCACCACCATCGCCAGCTTCCAGATGAGATTGTCGACGTCCTGAATGCCGCCATTGCCGCCGCGCGCGCCGAAGGGCGAGACGATGTGCGCGCTATCGCCCGCGAAGACGACGCGGCCGTGGACGAAACGGTCGAGCCGGCGGCACTGGAAGGTGTAGACCGACACCCAGTCGAGCGTGAAATCGCGATGGCCGACGATCGCCTCGATGCGCGGGATGACGTTTTCGGGCCGCTTCTCGACCTCCGGATCGGCGTCCCAGCCGAGTTGCAGATCGATGCGGTAAATATCGTCGGGCTGCTTGTGCAGTAGCGCCGACTGTCCCTTGTGGAAGGGCGGCTCGAACCAGAACCAGCGCTCCGGCGGAAAATCCGCCTTCATCTCGACATCGGCGATTAGGAACCGCTCCTCGAAGACGCGACCGGCGAAATCGAGGCCCATCATTCCCCGCACCGGTGAGCGTGCGCCGTCGCAGGCGATCAGCCAGTCGGTCTCGACTTCGTAGCTCCCGTCCGGCGTTTCGACCGAAACACGCACGCCGTCGGCGGATGGCTCGACGCCGGTGACACGGTTCTTCCATCTGAGGTCGATCAGGTCCGGAAACTCGGCCGCGCGTTCGACCAGATATTGCTCGACGTAGTATTGCTGCAGGTTGATGAAGGCCGGCATCTTGTGGCCGGGCTCGGGCAGGAGGTCGAAATTCCAGACCTCGCGATCGCGGTGGAACAACCGTCCGACCTTCCACGTCACGCCCTTTTCGACCATGCGCTCGCCGATGCCGAGGCGGTCCATGATCTCCAGCGTGCGTTTCGACCAGCAGATCGCGCGGCTGCCCAGCGAGACGACGTCGTTGTCGTCCAGCACCACACATTCGATGCCGTGCAGCGCGCAGTCGATCGCAGCCGCGAGGCCCACCGGCCCGGCGCCGACGATCACGATCTTCCTGCGTGCACCCGCCTCGCCGGAGAGTTCCGGCGGGGTGACATAGTCGAACGGCTGGTACTGGTAGCGCGGCATCAGGCGAGCCCCATGCGGCCGATCTCGGGATCGCGCTCGAAGGCGAGGAAGAATTCGTCGAGTTGCGGCGGCTTCACATCGGTGCCGGCGAGCATTGCATGGGCCTGTCCGCGATGGTGGATCTGGTGCTGGAAGAGATGAGCGAGGAGGTTTTCGATGCGCTCGGGGAATTGTCCCTTGTGGCCGCGATCCGTGATGACGGTCAGCTCGGCGTCGGCATCGGCGAGCCCGTCGCAGAACGTGATCAGCCGCTCATCCGCTGCCTTTTGCAGCGGCGCGAGCTCGGCTGCGTGAGCGAACACGATCTCGTCGTCATAGACCCGCTCGCCCCGCCCGCCCTGTTCCAGCGCGTCGATGTAGTAGAGGTCGACGAAGTGATAGTGGGAGAGGGTCGCGGCGATGGAGGGGAAGAAGGAGGTGCGCGTCGCGGTGAAGGATGCGCTGTCGAGATTTGCGCAGGCGCGCAGGAGTATGTGGTTCGACCAGCGATTGTTGCGCGCCATGGCGGAGAAATGTCGCTGCAGGTTGGTCATGTATTTCCTCCCGTTCCTGAAGCTTTGCGGGCTTCAATACCCCCACCCTGTATCCCTCCCCACAAGGGGGAGGGAGGCATCCACGTGGAACCCAATCCTTCAAACCGGGTGATGCATCGACGATGAGGCGTGGCGCTGACGCCCTTCCTCCCCCTTGTGGGGAGGAATAAAAGGTGGGGGTATCCTGAAGCCCACTGCCCCCAATCACCCCTGCAACTCTCCCCACATCGCCTTGTCCCGCTCCGCCGTCCAGATCCGCGGCGTGTCGATCCCCAGCGCCTCGTCATAGGCGCGGGCGACGTTGAAGGGCAGGCAGTGCTCGTAGATCGCGTAGTCGCCGAATTTCGGATCGCAGACTTCGCGGCAGGCGTCCCAGGCTTCCTTCAGCGAGCCGCCGCCCTGCGCCACGCGGGCGATCGGGCGGTAGGTGGACATGACGAAATCGGCGGTGTTGTCGATCGCGTCGTTGACCATGGCCGGGCCCACCAGCGCATCGCCGCGGCCGGGCGCGATGGCGTCGAGGTCGAAGGCGCGGATTTCCTCCAGCGTCATCGGCCAGTCGGCAAAATGCCCGTCGCCGCAATAGCAGGCGGAGTGGTATTCGACGATGTCGCCGGTGAACATTACGTTCTCGTCCGGCACATAGGCGACGATGTCGCCCGCCGTATGCGCGCGGCCGAGGAACATCAGGTCGACGCGGCGCTTGCCCATATGGACGGTCAGCCGGTCGTTGAAGGTCATGGTCGGCCAGGTCAGGCCCGGGATCGATTCATGGCCCTGGAAGAGTCGCGGAAAGCGGCCGAACTCGGAATCCCAGTCCTCCTGCCCGCGCTCGACCACCATGGACCGCGCCTTTTCCGACATGAAGATTTCCGACGCACCATAGGCCGACGCGCCGAGCACGCGCACCGCGTGATAGTGCGACAGCGTCACATATTTGATCGGCTTGTCGGTGACGGTGCGGATCTTCTCGATGACCTTGTTCGCCAGGCGCGGTGTCGCCTGCGCATCGATGATCATCACGCTGTCGTCGCCGATGATCACCCCGGTGTTCGGATCGCCCTCGGCAGTGAACGCCCACAGGTCACGGCCGATCTCGGTGAAGGAGATGTTCTTTTCGGCCATGTCGCCGGTCGATGCGAAGTTCTTGGTCATGTTTGCTCCAGAATGCTCGTTATGCGCCATACCCCCACTCCGTCCCGCTGCGCGGGCCACCTCTCCCCCTCAAAAGGGGAGAGGAACCCAGGCTGGAAAAGCGCCGGCGCCGATGAAGTGCATTTCCTCTCCCCCGGGCAGGGGGAGAGGTGGCCCGCGAAGCGGGACGGAGTGGGGGTGCTTTGTGGTCAATTGTTTGCCGGCTCGTACCTCTCCACCACCTGCTCGATCGCGCCGAAGATCGAATGGCCCGATTTGTCCTTCATCTCGATCCGCACCGTGTCGCCGAAGCGCATGAAGGGGGTCGTTGCCTTGCCGGTGTCGATCGTCTCGATGGTGCGGATTTCGGCGATGCAGGAATAGCCGACGCCGCCGGCATCGACCGGCTTGCCCGGCCCGCCGCCCTGCTTGTTCGACACCGTGCCCGAGCCGATGATCGAGCCCGCCACCAAAGGCCGTGTCTTCGCTGCGTGAGCGATCAGGGTCGGGAAGTCGAACGTCATGTCGACGCCGGCGTTCGCGCGGCCGAACGGCTTGCCGTTGTAATCGACCATCAGCGGCAGCGAGAGCTTGCCGCCGTCCCAGGCGTCGCTGAGTTCGTCCGGCGTCACCGCGACCGGCGAGAAGGCTGAGGAGGGCTTGGACTGGAAAAAGCCGAAGCCCTTGCCGAGTTCGGCCGGGATCAGGCCGCGCAGCGACACGTCGTTGACCAGCATGACCAGCCGGATCGCCTCGCGCGCCTGGTCGGGGCTCGCCCCCATCGGCACGTCGTCGACGATGATTGCAATCTCGCCTTCCATGTCGATGCCATAGGCTTCGTCGGCCATCACGATCGGATCGCGCGGCCCGAGGAACGTGTCCGAACCGCCCTGATACATCAGCGGGTCGGTCCAGAAGGTCTCCGGCATCTCGGCATTGCGCGCCTTGCGCACGAGTTCGACGTGGTTCACGTAGGCCGAGCCGTCCGCCCACTGATAGGCGCGCGGCAGGGGCGACATCGCGTCGTGCTCGTGGAAGCGCTCGGTCGGCACTGCGCCGACTTCGAGGCTTTCGGCCAGCGCTTCGAGATGCGGCGCGATCCGGCGCCAGTTGTCGAGCGCGGCCTGCAGCGTCGGGGCGAGGAAGGACGCATCCGTGGAGCGCGTCAGATCGCGCGACACGAGCACCAGTTTTCCGTCGCGCGTGCCGTTCTTCAGCGTGGCAAGTTTCATGCGGTCTCCATCCCCTTTTCAGTTTGCCCTGCACGCTAGCATGCCGAAGCCAGCGGTCACTGCTTCTTTCGTGCAACCGCGCCAGATCGAGCCAGCACCCTAGCTCCAGTCGCCTTCGATCGTCCCGTCGAACCGCTTCTTCAGGTCGCTCCAGCAGTCGATGTAGTCGTCCTGAAGCGTCTCCAGCCCCAAGCCGTATTTCGTGACGAGCTGGGGAAAGCGCGTTTCGAACATGAACGCCATGGTGTTTTCCAGCTTCACCGCCTTCAGATCGGCACGCGACGCCTTCTCGAAGCCGCCCGCGTCGGGCCCATGCGCCAGCATCATGTTGTGAAGGCTCATGCCGCCCGGCACGAAGCCCTCTTCCTTCGCGTCGTACTGGCCGCGGATCAGGCCCATGAATTCGGACATGATGTTGCGGTGATACCAGGGCGGGCGAAACGTGTTCTCGGCCACCATCCAGCGCGGCGGGAAGATGACGAAGTCGATGTTCGCCGTCCCCTCCTCGCCCGAGGGCGCCGTCAGCACGGTAAAGATCGACGGGTCGGGATGGTCGAACAGGATCGCGCCGACCGGCGAGAACGTAGCGAGATCATACTTGTAGGGCGCGTAATTGCCGTGCCACGCGACGACGTCAAGCGGCGAATGGCCGATCTCGGTGACGTGGAACTGGCCGCACCATTTGACCACGATCCGGCAGGGCGTCTCCTTGTCCTCGTACCAGGCAACGGGCGTCTTGAAGTCGCGCGGATTGGCAAGGCAGTTGGCGCCGATCGGCCCGCGATCGGGCAGCGTGAACTTGGCGCCGTAGTTTTCGCACATGTAGCCGCGCGCGGTCGCTCCCATCAGCTCGACCTTGAAGGTCAGGCCCCGCGGCAGGATGCAGATTTCGCCCGGCTCGACCTCGATCACGCCCATCTCGGTCAAAAAGCGCACGCCGCCGTCCTGCGGCACGACCAGCATCTCGCCGTCCGAATTGAAGAAATGATCGTCCACCATGTCGGCATTGGCGACGTAGACATGCGCCGCCATGCCCGCCTGGCCGAGCACGTCGCCGGCCAGCGTCATCGTGCGCATGCCGGAGATGAAGTCGGTCTTCTCCGCCGGGATCGGCACCGGGTTCCAGCGGAACTGGCCGAGCGGCAGTTCATGCTCGCCCTTCGACGGCGCGGAGAGCCAGAGCGGCAGGTCGTAGGGCTTGAAGCGGCGATGGTGCTTCACGGACGGGCGGATGCGGTAGAGCCAGGAGCGCTCATTGGTTCCGCGCGGGGCGGTGAAGGGGGAGCCCGACAATTGCTCGGCATAGAGCCCATAGGCCGGCCGCTGCGGCGAATTCATGCCCTGCGGCAGTGCGCCGGGCAGGCTCTCCGTCTCGAAATCGTTGCCGAAGCCCGGCATATAGTCGAAGCGCGCCTTCGGCTTTTTCGCCGGCGACGTGTGGCCGAGCACTTTGCTCATCTCGTTCATGGCGACCTCCCGGATTTGACGTTCCGTGTATTTCGTTGCATTCGTAACCATTGAAAATGTAACCATCAACGGTGCCGATGACACTCGAGCTCGAAAGCTTCCTCCCCTATCGGCTGAACCGGCTGGCCGATGTCGTCAGTCGCGACTTCGCGAAAATCTACCGCGACCGCTACGGCCTCACCCGCCCCGAATGGCGGCTGCTGGCCGCGCTCGGCCAGTACGAGAAGATGACGGCGACTGCCGTCGGGCAGCATTCGGCGATGCACAAGACCAAGGTATCGCGGGCCGTCTCGGCGCTCGAAAAGCGGCTCTGGCTGAAGCGGTCACCGAGCGCGGAGGATCGCCGCGTCGAGCATCTGACGCTGACGAAGGCCGGCCAGGCTGCCTATCGCGAACTCGTGCCCTTCGCCAAATCCTTCGAGGAAAACCTCCTCGCCAACATGTCGCCCGCCGACCGCGACGCCGTTTTGCGCGGCCTCGCCGCGCTGGAACGGGCGGGCGGTTGAACATGCGGCAAAGAAATCGTACATTTTGTCCGGTCAAAATGGACGAAAGACATGAAAACGGTCTCTGCGACTGAGCTCAAGGCGAACGTGTCGGTCATACTCGGCGATGTCGAACGTGGCGAAACCGTCGAAATTACACGCCACGGCAGGGTAATTGCGCGCATGGAGCCCGAGAGGGTGATCGATCGCGAAGAGGTTCAGCGGGCGATCGACGGGCTTCGCAAATTGCGGGAAAGTCTACCCAAGGCAGGCATCACGATCGAGGAAATTCTCGAGATGCGCCACGCCGGGCACCGGTACTGATGTCTTTCGTCCTGGACGCATCGGTGACTGCATCCTGGTTTCTTCCGGATGAATCGAATGCAGAGGCGGAGCACGTGCTTGATCTTCTCGCGACGAAGCAAGCGTTCGTCCCCATGATCTGGTGGTATGAAATTCGCAATCTGCTCGTCATGTCGGAAAGGCGCCAACGACTGAATGCCCACAATAGCAATCGCATCCTCGCCGATATCGCAACCTATCCAATTGCCATCGATCAACACGGCGACGAGGCCGAAACTCTTCACATCGCGCGCACGAACATGCTGACCTTCTACGATGCCGCCTATGTCGAACTGGCAGTGCGCCGCCGATTGCCGCTTGCGACCCTTGATCGCGCCATGGCAGCGGCAGCCAAGTCGCATGGAGTGCCGGGAATGTAATGGTCCCGCGTTGCGTCACTCCACCCGATGCGGATATTCGCGCCTGGGTGGGATGTTGTGGACGATGATTGCCAGCGAGATCAGGACGAGGCAACCGATCAGGACGACGACAAAGAGCTGAAGGCCGTGAAGGCCGTTGCCGAAGGCGAGGATCGGCAGCGCACAGGCTGGCGGATGGGTGACGCGTAGCGCGCGCATCACCACGATCGCCATGCCCACCGAAAGTGCCGCAGCGATCCAGACGCCGGGGAACAGCGAGAAACTCGCCTCGCATATGACGGCCGAGATGAAGAAGCCCGCCATCACGTTCAGCGGCTGGGCGAGCGGGCTCGACGGCTGGCCGAACAGGAGCGCCGAACTCGCGCCCAGCGGGGCGAGCAGCAGCGGCAGGTCTGTCGTCGATGCCAGATAGCCGACGAAGCACATGCCCAGCGCCGCGCCGATCCCGGCCTTGACGTTGGAGCCGAGCCCGACGGGCGTTTCGTGCCGTGTCAGCAATATACGCGCAAACCGCCGCATCGCCTGCCGCCTACCAGTCCATCACGACCTTGCCGGAATTGCCCGAGCGCATGGCGTCGAAGCCTGCGGCATAGTCGTCGATGCCGATGCGGTGCGTGATCAGCCCCGACACGTCGAGCGGCCCCTGCACCAGCGCGATCATCTTGTACCAGGTCTCGAACATCTCGCGGCCGTAGATGCCCTTCAGCGTCAGCATCTTGAAGATGACCTTGTTCCAGTCGATCTCGAAGCCGGTGGGCGCGATGCCCAGAATGGCGATCTTGCCGCCATTGTTCATCGTGTCGATCATGTCGCGGAACGCCGCCGCCGAGCCCGACATTTCGAGACCGACATCGAACCCCTCGGTCATGCCTTCGTCGCGCATCACGTCGCGCAGGTTTTCCTTCGAGGCGTCGACGACGTGGTGGATCTTCATCTTGCGGGCGAGGTCGAGACGCACCGGGTTGATGTCGGTGATGACGACCTTGCGCGCACCGACCGCCTGCGCCACCAGCGCACCCATGATGCCGATCGGTCCTGCGCCGGTCACCAGCACGTCCTCTCCCACCAGATCGAACGAAAGCGCGGTGTGGACGGCATTGCCGAGCGGATCGAAGATCGCGGCGATCTCGTCCGGCACATCATCGGGGATCGGCACGACATTGTGCTTGGGCAGGACGAGATATTCGGCAAAGGAGCCCGGCCGGTTGACGCCGACGCCGAGCGTGTTGCGGCACAGATGCCCGCGCCCGGCGCGGCAGTTGCGGCAATGGCCGCACACGATATGCCCCTCGCCCGAGACGCGCTGGCCGACCTTGTATTCGCTGACGGCCGCGCCGAAATCGGCGACCTCGCCGACGAATTCATGGCCCGTCACCATCGGCACCGGCACGGTCTTCTGCGCCCACTGGTCCCAGTTGAAGATGTGGACGTCGGTGCCGCAGATGGCCGACTTCTTGACCTTGATCAGGACGTCGTTGGGGCCGACTTCGGGCAGCGGCACCTGTTCCATCCAGATGCCGGGCTCCGCTTTGGCTTTGACGAGTGCGCGCATCATGTTGGACATGGGAAGCTCCTGCTCGATCCTGGGAGATTGCGCTCACCCCCCTCTGCCCTGCCGGGCATCTCCCCCTCAGAGGGGGAGATGCCCGGCAGGGCAGAGGGGGGTGTTCAGGCGCAAGCATCAAACCACCCCCATCTCTTTCCCCACCGCCGCAAACGCCTCCACCGCCCGATCGATATCCCCGACCGAATGTGCTGCCGACATCTGCGTCCTGATCCGCGCCTGCCCCTTTGGCACCACCGGAAACGAGAATCCGATGACATAAATGCCGTGGTCCATCAGTCGGTCGGCCATGTCCTTCGCCACCTGCGCGTCGCCCAGCATGACGGGGATGATCGCGTGGTCGGCGCCGGCGAGCGTGAAGCCGGCCTTTTCCATACCCGAACGGAAACGCGCGGCATTGTCGTTCAGGTGTCGGCGCAGCGCGTCGCCGTTTTCGACCATGTCGAACACCTTGAGCGACGTCGCCGCGATCACCGGCGCCAGAGTATTGGAAAAGAGGTACGGCCGCGAGCGCTGGCGCAGCCAGTCGACGATTTCGCGCTTGGCCGACGTATAGCCGCCCGACGCGCCGCCGAGCGCCTTGCCGAGCGTGCCGGTGACGATGTCGACCCGGCCCTCGACGCCGCAATGCTCGATCGAGCCGCGCCCGTGTTCGCCGACAAAGCCGACCGCGTGGCTATCATCGACCATCACCATCGCGTCGTATTTTTCCGCAAGGTCGCAAACGCCCTGAAGGTTGGCGATGATGCCGTCCATCGAGAAGACGCCGTCGGTCGCGATCAGGCGGAAGCGCGCATCGGCGGCTTCCTTCAGCCGCGCTTCGAGTTCGCCCATGTCGTTGTTGGCGTAGCGGTAGCGCTTCGCCTTCGACAGCCGCACGCCGTCGATGATCGAGGCGTGGTTGAGCGCATCGGAGATGATGGCGTCCTCGTCCGACAGGAGCGTTTCGAACAGGCCGGCATTGGCGTCGAAGCAGGAGCCATAGAGGATCGTGTCCTCGAAGCCGAGGAAGGACGAGATGCGCGCTTCGAGTGCCTTGTGCTCCTCCTGCGTGCCGCAGATGAAGCGCACCGAGGCCATGCCGTAGCCGTAGCGGTCGAGCGCTTGCTTGGCGGTCTCGCGCAGCTCGGCATTGTCGGCGAGGCCGAGATAATTGTTGGCGCAGAAGTTCAGCACCTCGCGCCCGTCGGCGGTGATTTCGGCCGACTGCATCGACGAAATCACGCGCTCGGACTTGTAGAGGCCCTGGGATTTGAGGCCGTCGAGTTCGGTGGAGAGGTGGGAAAGGAAGGTGTTTGTCATCGGCGTCTCCTACGCGCTTGATCCGGCAAACGCCACACCCCCTCTCCGCCTCGCTGCGCTCGGCACCTCTCCCCCT
>NZ_AYOD01000063.1 GCF_000497755.1 Aliihoeflea sp. 2WW | reverse complement strand
AGGGGGAGAGGTGCCGAGCGCAGCGAGGCGGAGAGGGGGTGGCGGCGCAGACGTCTCCTACCTCACATGCCCCTTGCCGTAATGCTTCTCCAGCCGCGACTGGATCAGTTCGAAGCAGATCGACATCGCCCAGTAGATCAGCGCCGCGGCGATCAGCATCTCGAAGACGGTGAAGTCGCGCCGGCCGATGATCTGCGCGGTGCGCGTCAGTTCCCACACGCCCATCACCGAGACGAGCGAGGAATCCTTCAGCATCGCGATGAACTGGTTGCCGGTCGGCGGCACGATCAGGCGCATCGCCTGCGGGAAGATGATCAGCCGGAAGGTCTGGCGCTCCGTGAAGCCCAGCGCCTTGGCCGCATCGTGCTGGCCGTGCGCGACGCCGACGATGCCGGCGCGGAAGATTTCGGCCAGATAGGCGCCGTAGCACAGCGATAGCGCGATGATGCCGGACGGCACCGCGTCGAGCGCGAATTGCGGCCCGATCTGCGGCAGGCCGAGATAGATGAGATAGACCTGCAGCAAGAGCGGCGTGCCGCGAAAGAACGAGATGTAGAAGGTCGCGATCGCATAGGCCGGGCCCGATCTCGACAGCTTCCCGAGCGCGGCGGCGAGCGCGATGACCGAGGCGATGACGATCGAGATCAGCGAGACGTAGAGCGTCGTCACCGCGCCCGTCGTGATCATGTAGGACAGGTTCGTCCCGCCGTCGCGCGTCGGTGCGAACCAGACGCCCAGATTGCGGTCGAAGCTGGTGATGAAGAGGCCGAAAAGCAGGACGAGTTCGATCCAGACGATCAGCACCTGGATCTTGAACGGCACCAGGCGCAGGAGGATCAGGTTTGCCCAGATCGCGCCGCCGAGCAGGATGCCGGTCGCAAGGTGCAGCCCGAAGCCGACCTCCTGCCCCTCGCCCGTCGCCCCGCCGAGAAGCGGAGCGACGAGACCGCCGGCGCGCGTCCCCCCAAGCCCCATCCAGACCAGGACGACGACGATCAGGAGGACGACCGCCGCCTCGATCCGCGATGGGCGGGCGCGGACGAGCCAGCTCTCCGGTGGGAGAGCCGGCGCGTCGTTTATCGTGTCGGTTGCTGACATTACTCGACGGTCGTCAGGTCAACCTTGTACCACTTCTCCGACAATTCGGAGAGGGTGCCGTCGGCGTGCAGCTCCTCGACGATCTCGGCGATGCGGGCGTTGAATTCCTCGTCGCCCTTGTCGGTCGCGACCGACAGCGGCTCGTAGAAGGCCGGCTCGCCGACGATGCGCATCGGATAGCCCGCATCGATCGCCGCCTGGATCGTCGGCAGCGCCGAGAATACCGCATCGACGCGCACGCCGTCGCCAAGGCGCAGATCGTCGAAGGCGTTGGTGTCGGTCTCGTAGGTGCGGATTTCGGCCGCCGTCACCTGGTATTCGAATTCGGGCACGCCCTCGGCGTCGATCACCAGTTCACGGTTGAGATAGGCATCATAGGTGCAGCCGCCGCACGAGCCGATGATTTTGTCGTTCAGTTCGTCGATCGACTGCACGTCGGAATCGGTGTGAACGGCGAAGGCGGCCGGCGTATAGTAGTAGATCGCGGGGAAATCGAGCACCTGCGCGCGCGCGGCGGTCGGCGTCATCGAGCCGACGGACATGTCCCAGCGCCCGGCCCAGCTACCTGCCGTGATCACTTCCCAGGAGGGGGTCACGATTTCCAGTTCGACGCCCATCTTCTCGGCGATCGCCTTGCCGACATCGATGTCGAAACCGTCCATCTCGTTGGCGTCGTTCAAGAAGGACTGCGGCGGATATTCGGGGTCGCTCGACATGACCAGCTTGCCGGCCGAGGTCACGCGGTCGAGCGTCTCGCCTGCGATCACCGGCGAGCCGAGCATCGCCAGAACGGTCGTCAGGGCTGCAATTTTTCCCATTGCCATGAGAGTGTTCTCCTATTTTCTTTTTGAAGTTTCTTGCTTGTGAAATCGGGCGCCGAAGCGCCCGATCTGCTGTCGCGAGCGGCGCCTAGAAGAACGCCTGCAGGCCGGTCTGCGCGCGTCCGAGGATCAGCGCGTGGACGTCGTGCGTGCCCTCATAGGTGTTGACCGTCTCGAGGTTCTGCGCGTGGCGCATCACATGGTACTCGACCTGGATGCCGTTGCCGCCGTGCATGTCGCGGGCCTGGCGAGCGATGTCGAGCGCCTTGCCGCAATTGTTGCGCTTGACGAGCGAGATCATCTCGGGCGCGAACTTGTGCTCGTCCATCAGGCGGCCGACGCGCAAGCTACCCTGCAGGCCAAGCGCGATTTCGGTCTGCATGTCGGCGAGCTTCTTCTGGAAGAGCTGCATGCCGGCGAGCGGCTTGCCGAACTGCTTGCGGTCGAGGCCATACTGACGGGCGCGGAACCAGCAATCCTCGGCGGCGCCCATCGCGCCCCAGGAAATGCCGTAGCGGGCACGGTTCAGGCAGCCGAACGGGCCGGAAAGGCCCGAAATGTTCGGCAGCAGCGCATCCTCGCCGACCTCGACGCCTTCCATGACGATTTCGCCGGTGATCGACGCGCGCAGCGAGAGCTTGCCGCCGATCTTCGGCGCGGACAGGCCCTTCATGCCCTTTTCGAGCACGAAGCCACGGATCTTGTTGTCATGCGCTTCCGATTTCGCCCAGACGACGAAGACATCGGCGATCGGCGAGTTCGAGATCCACATCTTGGAGCCCGACAGGCGGTAGCCGTCGGCGGTCTTCACGGCGCGGGTCTTCATGCCGTTCGGGTCGGAGCCGGCATCCGGCTCGGTCAGGCCGAAGCAGCCGATCCATTCGCCCGAGGCGAGCTTGGGCAGGTACTTCTTGCGCTGCTCTTCCGAACCGTAGGCATAGATCGGGTGCATGACGAGCGAAGACTGGACGCTCATCATCGAGCGGTAGCCCGAATCGATGCGCTCGACCTCGCGCGCGACGAGGCCATAGGCCACGTAGCCGGCGCCGACGCCGCCATATTCCTCGGGGATCGTGACGCCGAGCAAGCCAGACTCGCCCATCTCGCGGAAGATCGCAGGATCGGTCTTTTCCTCCAGATACGCCTCCTGCACGCGCGGGGCGAGCTTGTCGGCCGCGAAAGCGGCCGCCGTGTCGCGGATCATCCGCTCGTCTTCGGTCAGTTGATCATCGAGAAGGAAAGGATCGTTCCACGCGAAAGCCGCGGACGTGTCCTTGGCTCTAACTTCCATGTTCATTTCGTCACCGTCCGGAGTTGCAGATTGCGAAAATTGCCATTTGGGCGGCAACTTAGTGCCATTGGACGCGGGGCGAAACAGTTTTTGTGCCCGACCGGCGGCAAGCGGCGGAATTACAACCGGATGGCGTAGCGGATTCCATCATAGATCGCCGCGTGGATGTTGCGCGCCGCGACCGCGTCGCCGATCCGGAAGAGATCGAAACGTCCGTCGACGTTCGACTGTGGAAAGAGTGCACCCTGACCGCCGACGAGGCTTTCGTAATCCACCGCGCCGCCATTGCGCGAATGGGGCTTGAGCGCGTGGTAGAGTTCGTCGTTCGCTGCCGTTCCGTGCTCGACGACAACCTGGTCCACGTGCCGTTCCTCCGACCAGCCTTTCGCATAGTCCGAGCCGAGCGTCGCCACCAACCCGTTGCCCTCGCGCCGGACGGCGACGACACGCGTGTTGATCGTCACCCGCACATGGCGCTCGTGGAAGGCGCGCATGTAGGGCACGTGGTTCATGCCGCCCATTTCCGGCGCGAACAGGCGCTCCGGCGAGACGAGTTCGAGCTTCGAGCCCGCATTGCCGATCATCTCGGCCGCCGACATGCCCTGATGCCCGCCATTGTCGTCGTAGAGAAGCACGCTCTCGGCCGACTTCACCGCGCCCGACAGGATGTCCCAGCTCGAGACGACGAGGTTGTCGCCCGCCTCCAAAGGCGGATTTTGCGGCAGGCCGCCGGTCGCGATCACTACAACGTCGGGGGCAAGCTCCAGCACGTCGCCTGCCTCCGCCCAGCAGTCGTAGCGCATCGTAACCCCGAGATGATCGAGTTCGGAAAGCCGCCAGTCGACGATGCCGACGAGTTCGCGGCGGCGCGGATTCTGCACCGCAAGCCCGATCTGCCCGCCGGCTTTCGATGAGGCTTCCAGCACGGTCACCTCGTGCCCGCGCTCGGCGGCGACGCGTGCCGCTTCCAGCCCGCCTGGCCCGGCGCCCACCACGACGACGCGCTTCTGCGGCCCGTCGGTCCGGGCGATGACATGAGGGATCTGCGCTTCGCGGCCCGTCGCGGCATTGTGGATGCACAGCGCGCCGCCGCCCTCATAGATGCGGTCGAGGCAGTAGGTCGCGCCGACGCAGGGGCGGATGCGGTGCTCCGCACCGGCCTTCACCTTCGCCACGATATACGGCTCGGCGATATGCGCGCGCGTCATGCCGACCATGTCGAGCTTGCCCTCGGCGATCGCATGGCGCGCGGTCGCGACGTCGGAAATCCGTGCGGCGTGGAAGACCGGGAACTTCGTCGCCGCGCGCACCTCGCCTGCGAAATCGAGATGCGGCGCGGAGCGCATTCCAGTCACCGGGATGACGTCCACCAGCGCCGCATCGGTGTCGATATGGCCGCGAATGATGTTGAGGAAGTCGACCTTGCCCGAGCGCGCCAGCATCTGCGCGATCTCGACGCCTTCGGCCCGGGAAAGCCCCGTCTCCAGATCCTCATCCGCCACCATGCGGATGCCGACGATGAAATCCGGCCCGACGGCATCGCGCACAGCATCCAGCACCCGCATCGAAAACCGCATCCGGTTTTCCAGCGACCCGCCATAGGCGTCCGCGCGCCGGTTGGTCGCGGGCGACCAGAACCCGTCCATCAGATGGCCGTAGGCCTCGAACTCGATGCCGTCGAGCCCGGCCGCCTTCATGCGCTCAGCGGCCGACGCATAGTCGGCGACGATGCGCTCGATGTCCCACTCCTCCGCCTCCTTCGGAAAGGCCCGATGCGCCGCCTCGCGCACGGGTGAGGCGGAGAGGACCGGCAGCCAGTCGGCCCGGTTCCAGCCCGTCCGACGACCGAGATGCGTCAACTGGATCATGACCTTGCAGTCATGTTCGTGGCAGGCATCCGCCAGCTCGCGCATCCACGGAACGATCTCGTCGCGATAGGCCTCCAGATTGCCGAACGCCGCCGGGCTGTCCCTCGAGACGAGCGCCGAGCCCGCCGTCATCGTCAGCGCCATGCCGCCCTTCGCCTTTTCCGCGTGATAGAGCCGGTAGCGCTCCTTCGGCATCCCGTCTTCCGAATAGGCCGGCTCGTGCGACGTCGACATCACGCGGTTCTTGAACGTCAAATGCTTGAGGCGGAAAGGCTGGAGCAGCGGATCGTTCGACATCGGGTCTCGCTTGCGATGCGTAGGCGGGCATCGCATTGTTCGACGCTCCAGACCAACGGAGCAAGTCCATGCGCGCCATTTCGATGATCATTCCCGCCCTTCTTCTTTTCGCAGCACCCGCGTTCGCCGAGGATGAAGAGACCTGCCCCGACGCCGTCACCACCGCCGACATCGTCGAATGCCTGACCGAGACCTACGAGGACTGGGACGCGCGCCTCAACACCGCCTACCGCGCCGCCATCGACCCGCTCGAAGGCGAACGCCGCACCCAGTTCCGCGACGTCCAGCGCGCCTGGATCGCCTATCGCGACGCAAGCTGCGGGTATTATCGCTCCGGCGAAGGGACGATCGCGGCGATCGAGGGCAATTCGTGCATGGTGGAATTGACCCGCACGAGGGCGGAGGAGTTGGAGGGGTTGGGGGAGCGGTAGTTGGCCTGGCTTAGCTCGGGCGGCCCGGCATGGAGAGCGGATTGCGTGCCCCGTGGATCAGCCGTTGAATGACCGCCTGACCGTCAATCACATCGTAGAAGACAAGGTACGGATACGGTCGGGCGTTCACGTAGCGCAGATTTTCCTGATCGGTTCGCCGACCGCCATGTGGATATACGCCGAGCAACTGCCTTATCTGCTTAAATTTGTCGCGAAACCCAGCTGCGGCTGACGGCGACTGTGACGCCAGAAATTGCAGGATGCCATCAAGATCTTCCAGCGCCGCCGGCGAAAGCCGCGCCTTCATTGCGCATACTTGTTCAGTACCGCCTCGATCTCGTCTTCCGTCGCAAATTCACCGCGGGCAATTTGGGCGCGCGAAGCTTCAATCGCCTGTCTCTCATCATCCGAAAGGACATAGATGTCGGACTTTTCATCTCCGACTATCTCCAGAATCGTCCGCGCAAGCTCATCTTGCTCGTCCGCAGACAGACGCTGCGCGGCTTCCACCGCCATTTCGAATAGCTTGGTCATGCAGGAATCATAGCACGACGGAACGGCTGCACAAACGCTCTCCTCAATACCACGCATCGTCATTCGCCGCCTTGCGCCTGGCAATGAAATCCTTCAGCGCATCGTCCACCGCGACGTCCAGCGGCGGTGCCTCGAATTCCGCGAGCTGTTTCTTCCAGAGCCGGTTGGCGCGGTCCATGGCGTCCTCGCCGCCGGCGTCTTCCCACTTCTCGAACGCCTCGTTGTCGGCAAGCCCTGAATCCCAGAACGCCGTCTCGTAGTTCGCCATCGTGTGCGCGCAGCCGAAGAAATGGCTGCCCGGCCCAACCTCGGCGAAGGCGTCGAAGGCAAGCTGGTTGTCGTCGACGACGACGCCGTCGAGATAGGTGTGGAGCGCGCCGCAGAAATCGGCGTCCATGACGAATTTCTCGTAGGACATCGACAGGAGCCCGTCGAGGAAGCCGGCCGAATGCAGGATGAAGTTCGCGCCGCAATGAACGGCCGCGAGCATCGACATGGTGCCCTCGTTCATCGCCTGGCCGTCGGGGAGTTTCGAGGTGGTGAAATTGCCGGAGCATCTAAGAGGGAGGTTCAGTCTGCGCGCAAGCTGCCCGATGACCATCGAGCCGATCGCCGGCTCCGGCGTGCCGAAGGTCGGCGATCCGGACCTGAGCGACATGGATGACAGGAAATTGCCGAAGATCACCGGCGCGCCGGGCCGCTCCAATTGCGTCAGCGCGCAGCCGGCCACGGTCTCGGCCAGCGATTGCGCGATCGCGCCGGCATTCGTCACCGGCCCCATCGCGCCGCCGAGGATGAACGGCACGATCACCGCCGCCTGGTTGGCGCGGGCATAGGCGCGCAGCGCGTTCGTCATCGTGCCGTCCCAGACGAGCGGCGAATTGACGTTGACGTTGCCGAGGATGACGCAGTTCTTGTCGACGAAGTCGCGGCCGAAGACCAGCCGGGCCATGTCGATGGATTCTTCCGCGCGGCTCTCGGCCGTCACCGAGCCCATGAAGGGGCGGTCGGAATAGCGGATATGGGCATAGACCATATCGAGATGGCGCTTGTTGACCGGCACGTCGACGGGTTCGCAGATCGTGCCGCCGGAATGGTGCAAAAAGGGCGAGGCCTGCGCCAGCTTGATGAAATTCTCGAAATCCTCCAGCGTGCCGTAACGCCGGCCGCGCTCGATATCCATCACGAAGGGCGAGCCATAGGCTGGCGAGAAGACGACGTTCCTGCCGCCGATCCGCACCGAATTTGCCGGATTGCGCGCGTGCTGGGTGAATTCAGCCGGCGCGGTCTTCAGGATTTCGCGCAACATGCCCGGCTCGAACTTGACCAGAACGCCGTCGACCTTAGCGCCAGCCTTGCGCCAATGGGCGAGCGCGATTTCGTCGTCGCGGAACTCGATACCAATTTCGGCCAGGATGCGATCCGCCGTCGCCTCGATGCGCAGAAGGTTGTCCTCGGACAGAATGTCGTAGGTCGGGATGTTGCGGACGATGTAGGGCCTGCCCGGCCCCGCCTGCCCGCCCGCGCGCGCCTCGCGCCGCGCTTCGCGTCCGCCGCGCTCGCGCCTCTTGCCCTGCACTTCGTCCAGCATGTCGGGCTCCTCTCCCTGCGTAAGCGCACTCTAGGCGCATCCAGGAAGGCGCGCCAAGGGCCGCGACCGACCCGAACCTGTCCATAAGCGCCGCCGCGCCCTCGCGCGGCCTGCCGATTCCGGCTAGATTTCACCGATGCCCATCCGCCAACTCTCCGAAACCATCGTCAACCAGATCGCCGCCGGCGAGGTCATCGAACGGCCTGCCAGCGTGGTGAAGGAACTGGTTGAAAACGCGCTCGATGCCGGTGCCCGCCGGGTCGAGATCGCGACCGCCGGCGGCGGGCTGCAACTGATCCGCGTCACCGACGACGGCTTCGGCATGAATGCTGCGGACCTCGCGCTCGCCATCGGGCGGCACTGCACCTCGAAGCTCACCGACGACATTCTCGACATCCGCTCGCTCGGCTTTCGCGGCGAGGCGCTGCCCTCCATCGGCTCGATCGCCAAGCTGACGATCCGCTCGCGCACGCAGGCCGGCGACGGCGCGGAGATCGTCGTCGAGGGCGGGCGCGTGTCGCCGGTGCGGCCCGCCGCGGCCAATCCGGGCACGATGGTCGAGGTGCGCGACCTCTTCTTCGCAACGCCCGCGCGGCTCAAATTCATGAAGAGCGAACGGGCCGAGACTGCCGCGATCTCCGAGATGATCAAGCGCATCGCCATCGCCTTCCCGCATGTGCGCTTCACGCTGTCGGGCCCCGACCGCACGACGCTCGACCTCGCCGCGTCGAGCGACGACGTCGCCGGCCAACGCGAGCGCATCGCGCAGGTGATGGGCCGCGAGTTCTCCGACAATGCGCTCGAAATCCGCGCCGAGCGCACGGATGTCCGGCTCTCCGGCCATGCCTCGATCCCGTCCTTCACGCGGGCCAACGCGCTCCAACAATATGTCTATGTCAACGGCCGTCCGGTGCGCGACAAGATGCTCACCGGCGCCATTCGCGGCGCCTATGCCGACGTCCTTCCGCGCGACCGCCACGCGGTCACGGCGCTCTTCGTCGACATCGAACCGGCGCTGGTCGACGTCAACGTGCATCCGGCCAAGGCAGACGTGCGCTTTCGCGATCCGGGGCTCGTGCGCGGGCTGATGGTCGGCGCGATCCGGCAGGCGCTCGGCACCGCCGGCATTCGCGCCTCGACGTCTGCCGCAAGTTCTATGGCCGAGATGTTCCGCGCGCCACCGCCGCGCCTGTCGCCCGGCTTCGACGCCGCGACTTCATTCCAGCGCCCGCTCGACACCGGCTTCGCCGAAGCCGCGCAGAGCATTTTCGCCGACACGATCGCCTCCGCAGACCATCGCGCAGGCCTTTCGGAGCCCGCACCGGAAGCTCTCGCCCAACCGCTCGGCGCCGCCCGCGCACAGGTCCACGAAAACTACATCATCGCCCAGACCGACCGCTCGCTGATCATCGTCGACCAGCATGCCGCGCATGAACGCCTCGTCTATGAGGCGCTGAAGACGGCGCTTCATTCGAGGCCGCTGCCGGCGCAGATGCTGCTCCTGCCGGAGATCGTCGACCTGTCCGCAGACGACGCCGCCCGCCTCGTCGCGCAGGCCGAGACGCTTGCCCGCTTCGGGCTTTCGATCGAGCGCTTCGGGCCGGGTGCGGTCGCCGTGCGCGAGACGCCGGCGATGCTGGGCGAGATGGACGTACAGCAACTCGTGCGCGACCTTGCCGACGAGATCGCCGACAACGAAACCGTCGAGACGCTGACGGCGCGCCTGCACCACATCGCCGCCACCATGGCCTGCCACGGTTCCGTCCGTTCGGGCCGCCGGCTGAAGCCCGACGAGATGAACGCGCTCTTGCGCCAGATGGAGGCGACGCCGGGCTCGGCCACCTGCAATCACGGCCGTCCGACCTATGTGGAATTGCAGCTCGCCGACATCGAGCGGCTTTTCGGGCGCAGATGAACTTGACGTTCGTCGGCATTTGTGGCGGAACCACCGGGACCAGAAGGCGCATCCCATGAACCGTTTCGAAGGCCCCGGCGGCAAGGAAGCCCGCATCCGTTATCTCGACGGCGATTTCCAGGTGATGACGCCGGGATCGTTCGTACGCTGCGCGGTGACGGGCGAAAGCATCCCGCTCGACGAGCTCAAATACTGGAGCGTCGCGCGGCAGGAGCCTTATGCGAATGCCGAGATTTCGCTGAACCGGGAATTGCAGGAAAATCCGGGTTTGAGGGCGCGGGCGAAGGGCTAACGCGTACCGAAACCCGTTCCGCGAGTTGCGTCGTCGAGGCCTGGATTCCTGTGACAAGCACAGGAATGACGGCATCGAAGGTCATGCCAAACTGAGCAAACCTGAGTGGCATTTACATTCATGAAGCCCGTCATTCCTGTGCTTGTCACAGGAATCCAGGCCTCGCCATTCCATGCCGCCCACCAAGGCAACACTGATCCACGATTTTCCGGCTCTCGCCTCGCTCCGCTCGGACTTCGGCCGGAATGACGCCGGTCGAGTGGCGTCACCCCTCCAGCCGCCGCCTTCGCCACGCCTTCAGCGTCTCCCCGATCACCGCGCCGGGCGTCACATCCGTCTCGAACGCCACGTCGATCTCCACCACTTCTGCCCGATGGTGCAGTTCCTCCAGCGCCTGCGATCCGTGCGCCAGCCGGATGGCGTCCTTGGCGGTGGTGACCAGCATCAGCCCGTCCTTGTCGGCGTCCTGCATCAGGTCGCGCGCTTCGTCGGCGCTGTAGAAATGATGGTCGGCGAAGCTGCGCGTCACCGCCACCTCGCCGCTGAGTTCGCGCACCGTGCGGTAGAATTTGTCGGGATTGCCGATGCCCGCGAAAGCGAGGCAGCGCTTGCCGCGGATGGCTTCCAGCGGCAGCGGCCGGGTCTTCGCCCGGTAGACCGGCCGGCCCGCGCGCGCCGCGTGGCGCACGACGGTCGAAGCCGCACTGCCCTCGCCCATTTCGAGCAGGGCCGTCAGATGGCGCATCTGGTCGACCAGCGCGGCGCGCATCGGGCCGCCGGGGATGGTGTGGCCGTTGCCGATTCCGCGTTCGGCGTCGACGACCACCAGCGCATAGTCGATGTGGATCTGCGCGCTCTGGAAGCCGTCATCCATGATGACGAAGTCGCAGCCTTCGCCGAGCAGCAACTTGACGCCTTCGGCGCGGTTTGCCGACACCGCAACCGGCGCGTGGGCGGCCAGGAGCAGCGGTTCGTCGCCGACATAGCGCGCGCCGTCATGGTGGAGGTTGACGAGATGCGCGCCGGAAACCGAGCCGCCATGGCCGCGTGACAGGAAGCCGGGCTTCAGTCGCATCGCCTTTGCCTGCCTGGCAAACGCGATCGCGACCGGCGTCTTGCCGGTTCCGCCGACCGTCAGATTGCCGATGCACAGCACCGGCACATCGATCCGCTTGCGCGGCGCGGTCTGGAGGCGATGGCGGGCGGCGAGGCCGTAGAGCTTCGACAGCGGCCAGAGCGACCAGGCGCGCCAGTCGGCCTTGTGCCACCAGAAGGGAGGCGCCTCGCTCACCGGTCAGCCCTTGCCGTTCGGCCGCGCGCCGTTCATCAGGCGCGCCTTGACGACGAGCGGCGTAATCCAGGGATCGAGCGCGGCGAGCGTCTTCGAGAGCGCCCCGCGCATGTCGGCGACGGCGTTGGCGCCGGCACGGATCATCTCGCTGCGCGCCGCGTCATTGGTCAGGAGATAGTTCACCGCACCCGCCAGCATCGCCTCGTCGCGCACGAGCTTGGCGCCGCCGGCCTGGATCAGCGTCTGGTAGGCGTCGCGGAAGTTCTGCACGTTCTTGCCCGACAGCACGGCCGTATCGAGCATCGCCGGCTCGAGCGGGTTCTGCCCGCCCTCGCCCGCAAGCGAACGGCCGACGAAAGCGATCTCGGTCAGGCGCAGATAGAGCCCCATCTCGCCGATCGTGTCACCGAGATAGATGTCGGTGTCGGGCGCGATGGGCTCACCCTTGGAGCGCCGCGCAACCTTCAGCCCCTTGGCCGCGCACATCTCGGCAACCGCGTCGGCGCGGTCGGGGTGGCGCGGCACGATGATGGTCGCGACGCTGCGATGCCGCTTCTTCAGCGCCAGATGGACGTTGGCCGCGATCTCCTCCTCGCCCTCATGGGTCGAGACGGCGGCCCAGGTCGGCCGTGCGCTGACGGCGTCCTTCAGCGCCTGCAGCGCGGCGAGATCGGCCGGCGGCGGAACGGTGTCGACCTTCAGATTTCCCGAAACGGTCACCGGTCGCGCGCCGAGCGCGAGGAAGCGTTCGCCGTCGGTTTCAGACTGCGCGACGACATGGGCGAGGTTCTCGAACAACGCTTCGGCCAGATGCGCGCGCTTGCTCCAGCGCGCGAAGGAGCGGTCGGAAAGCCGGCCGTTGACCAGAACCTGCGGCACGCGCCGCGCGCCGAGTTCGAGGATCGTCATCGGCCAGATCTCGGATTCGGCGATGATGGCGAGGTCGGGCTCCCAGTGATCGAGGAAACGGTCGACGGCGGGCTTCAGATCGAGCGGCACATATTGGTGGATGATCGCGTCGCCGAGACGTTCGTCGGCGACGCCGGCGGAGGTCACCGTTCCCGTCGTCAGCACGACATGGATGCCGTCGGCGGCGATTTTCTTGACCAGCGGCACGACCGCCAGCGTTTCGCCGACGCTTGCGGCGTGGACCCAGACCAGCGGCCCATCCGGCCTTGCGACCTGCGTGACGCCATAGCGCTCGCGCCGGCGCTTGCGGTCCTCCTTGCCGCGGCTCGCGCGATAGGCGACATAGCCGCCGATCAGCGGGTAGGCAGCCGCGCCGGCGAGCCGGTAGGTGGTGAGCAGCGCGCGCGCCCAGCGTTCGCTCATGCCGCCGCTCCCACCAGCCCGTAAGCCCTTGCCGTGACCCGGTTCAGCGCGGCCGTCACATCGCGGCGCGCGTCTTCCATCGCCGCGTCGTCGGCGTCGGCGGATACGTGGAGGGGCTCGCCGATCGCGATGCCGGCCCGGCCGAATGGCAGATTGATGGCGGTCTTGTCCCAGCTTCGGTCGAGCACCTTGCGGCGGCTGGTCGCCAGCGCGGCGGGAATGATCGGCCGGCCGGAAATGCGCGCCAACGTGACGATGCCGAGCCCGGCGTCGCGCGGCGTGCCGTGCGGGATGTCGGCGATCATCGCGACGTTGCGGCCCTGGTCGAGGAGGCGTTTCAGCATGATCAGCGCCCGCGCGCCGCCCTTGTCGGTGTCATGCCCCTCGCGCCCGCCCGAGCCGCGCACGATGCCGAAGCCGAGCCGTTCAGCGACCAGCGCGTTGAGTTCGGCGTCGCGGCTCTTCGAGAAGAGCGCCGTAAAGCGCAGTTCGCGCGGCAGATAGGCCGGCGCGAGCAGATGCTGGCCGTGCCACAGCGCAAGGATCACCGGCTCGTGCGGCTGGATCGCCGCGATCGGATCGTCCGAACCGGCGGCAATCGGGTTGGTCGCCTTGATCGCGCGCAACAGCGCGACGACGCCGGCTGCGAGCGCATTCTTGGCGGCCGGCGTTTCGGCGAGCGGCCCGCGCAGCCTTTTCCATGCCGCCTTCAGCGGCCGGCGGCGCGGCGCTGCGGCGCCATCGATGCTGTCGGTATTGCTGATGGTCTTCTTTCCCATCCGGCGGACAGATCAGCTCTGCGGTTCGAGCAGGCGGTGCAGATGCACGATGAAGTAGCGCATCTGGGCGTTGTCCACGGTTTCCTGCGCCTTGGCGCGCCATGCGGCCTCGGCGGATTTGTAGTCGGGGAAGATTCCGACGACATCAAGGCTCGCCAGATCCTTGAACTGCACGCCCTTGAGCGAGGTGAGTTCGCCGCCGAACACGAGATGCAGGAGTTGTTGGTTGGAGCTTTCTTCAGCCATCGGACAATCGCTTTTGCTATTCATGAAACGGGTTCGGGCGCGCGAAGCACCCGGCGGGCAATGCTTAGATCAGTTCGCGGATTTTTGGAACCTACCAGCCAGCCACTACCAGCCTTGCGACCAGTCCGGATCGCGCGCCTCTTCGATCATCGCGGTCAAAAGCGCGCCGGAACCGGCGACGAGCGTGCCGTGGCGTGGGCTGGTTCCAGCATAGAGCGGCGCGACGCCCTGCGGCGTCAGCACCTCGCCGCCGGCACGGCGCAGGATCAGGTCCGCCGCCGCCAGGTCCCAGTCATGCGCGTTCGGCTTGACGAAGGTGGCGTCGATCTCACCATCCGCGACCATCGCAATGCGATAGGCGAGCGAGGGAATGTAGGGCACCTTCACCGTCTGGCCGATGCCGGGCAGCAGCGTCTTCGTCATCGTCTTCGGACCGGCGACGATCGGCACGTCGCCCGCCACGCGCACCTTGATCGCCTCCCCGTCCCGCAATGCCGGGCCGTCGCGCGTCGCCTCGAAAATCTGTTCCTTCACCGGCGCGTCGAGCACGCCGGCGATGGGACGCCCGTCCTCGACGATCGCGATCGACACGCACCACATGTCGAGGCCG
The DNA here is from genome assembly GCF_000497755.1 of Aliihoeflea sp. 2WW. Taxonomy (GTDB): domain Bacteria; phylum Pseudomonadota; class Alphaproteobacteria; order Rhizobiales; family Rhizobiaceae; genus Aliihoeflea. The sequence goes on along the minus strand of NZ_AYOD01000063.1, from coordinate 3,684 downwards.
TTGATGAAACCGCGCGTGCCATCGATCGGGTCGACGACGAAGGTGCGCCGCGCCGATAGCCGCGACGTGTCGGCCACCGTCTCTTCCGACAGCCAGCCATAGTCCGGCCGCGCCGCCAGAAGTTCGGCCTTCAGGAAGCGATCGACGGCGATGTCGGCTTCGGTAACCGGCGACTGGCCGGTCTTCATCCACACATCCGGCGTCTTGCCGAAATAGCGCATGGCAATGCGCCCCGCCTCGCGCGCGGCCTCGCGGATCAGCGCCAGTTCGGCATGGTCGTCATTCGCCAGCAAGCGTCATTCCTTCGATCAGAAGCGTCGGGGCCGCGGTGCCGAAATTGCGGTCGACGTCGTTCGCCGGCACCATGCCCAGAAACATCGTCCTCAGGTTCGAGGCGATGGTCACTTCGGAGACGGGATGGGTCAGTTCGCCGTTCTCGATCCAGAAGCCCGAGGCGCCGCGGCTGTATTCGCCGGTCACCATGTTGACGCCCTGGCCGAACACTTCGGTGACGTAGAAGCCGCGCTTCAGGCCGGCAATCATGTCCTGCGGCGACGCCGCTCCCGGCTCGATGGCGAAATTGGTCGAGGTCGGATTGACCGAAGTGCCGGCGCGCGAGCCGCGGCCATTCGTCGTCAGCCCCAGTTCACGCGCGGCCGAAGTCGACAGGAGCCAGTGCTTGAGCACGCCGTCCTCGACCATGGTCAGCACCTCGCCCTCCACACCCTCGCCGTCGAAGGGCCGCGAGGACGGTCCGCGCACGCGCAGCGGGTCGTCGGTCACCGTGATGGCGGCAGACGCGATTTTCTCGCCCATCCTGTCGCGCAGGAAGCTCGTCTTGCGCGCGACGGATGCGCCATTGATCGCGCCGGCCAGATGCCCCGCTATGCCGCGCGCGACGCGCGGATCGAAGATCACATCGACCGGGCCGGTCTTCGCCTTGCGTGCTCCCAGCCGCCGCACCGTCCGCTCGCCCGCCCGCCAGCCGATCGCCTCCGGCGCATCGAGGTCGGCGAAATGCAGCCGCGAGGAATAGTCGTAGTCGCGCTCCATGCCGGTGCCTTCGCCGGCGATGACGCTCACCGAGCGGCCGAAGCGCGTCGCCATGTACTGGCCGAGAAACCCGTCGGACGTCGCCAGCACCAGCCCGCCCATGCCCGCGCTCGCCGAGGCGCCGCCGGAGTTCGTGACGCCCGTCACCGCGCGCGCCGCATCCTCCATCGCAAGCGCATCCTCGCGCATGCGCGCCGCGTCGATCTCGGTTCCGTCGAACAGGTCGAGGTCGCGGATCGTGCGCGCCAGCCGGTCCTTGTCGGCAAGGCCCTGCACCGGATCTTCCGGCGACACTTTCGCCATCGCCACCGCGCGGCTCGCCAATTCGTCCGCATTCGCGCCGGCGGCCGCCGAGACGGACGCCACGCGCCGGCCGATGAAGACGCGCAGTGCGATGTCGTCGCTTTNGCGGAGCCGCACCGTCACGTCGGCCGAGCGCGAGCGCACCGCCACCGCATCGGCCGCGTCGGCGCCGGCGCGCTTTGCCGCCTCGACCAGCGATGCGACGAGGTCTTGCAGCCTGGCGGTCTCGATCTGGCTCATGGAAATGTCCTGATTGGTCGAATGCAGTGGCGGGCGGCATTGGCGGGCGACGTATCCGCCCCATCTATTGTTCGCGCCCGACATGTGCAATGGCTGAGCCGCGTTCGGGCGCCTTGCCGTGCCCACCCGCAGCAGACGAAAACATGCAAGGACAATCGACGTGACGCCTTTCCACCTCGCCTTCCCGGTCCGCGATCTCGAACAGACGCGGGCTTTCTATGCCGACGTGCTCGGCTGCGCCATCGGCCGCTCTTCCGACACCTGGGTCGATTTCGACCTTTACGGCCACCAGATGTCGGCGCATCTGCGCCCCGGCGTCCAGGAGGCGGCGCGCGACGGCCAGGTCGGCGGCATCGTCGTGCCGATCCCGCATTTCGGCGTCGTCCTCGAAATGGCCGACTGGACCGCGCTCGCCGAGCGTCTCGAAGCGCGCGATGACGTCGAATGGATCGAAAAGCCGCAGGTGCGCTTCAAGGGCGAGCCGGGCGAGCAGGCGACGCTCTTCATCTGCGATCCTTCCGGCAACGCGCTCGAATTCAAGGGCTTCAAGTCGATGGACAAGGTCTTCGCCCATTGACCGACACGCCGGCTGACGCCCCTGTCCCCGACGCGCCACCACCGCGCGAACAGGGCAAGTTCGTCACCGGCTCGACCATGCGCCATGTCGTGACGATGACGGCGACCGGCTCGATCGGGCTGATCGCCGTCTTCTTCGTCGACGCGCTCAACCTCTTCTACATCTCGATGCTCGGCGTGCAGGAACTCGCCGCCGCCATCGGCTTCGCCTCGACGCTGATGTTCTTCACCATCTCGGTGGCGATCGGCTTCACCATCGCGACCTCGGCCGTCGTGTCGCGCGCCCTCGGGCGCGGCGATCGCGAGGAGGCCGCGCGCATGGGCGGCGCGTCGGTCCTCTACATGGCCGCCACCACCATCCTGATCGCCGCTTGCATGTGGCCCTTCCTGCACGACCTCGTCGGCCTTCTGGGCGCGCGCGGGCAGACGCAGGAACTGGCGACGCGCTTCCTGCAGATCGTCATCCCCTCCATGCCCATGGTCGCCGTCGGCATGGCGACGACCGGCATCATGCGCGGCGTCGGCGATGCGCGCCGCGCCATGTATGTCACGCTCGCCGGCGGCATCGCGGCCGCCATTCTCGATCCGATCTTCATCTTCGGTTTCGGGCTCGGCCTCGACGGCGCGGCGATCTCGACCGTCATCTCGCGGGCCCTTCTTCTCGCCGTCGGCCTCTACGGCGCGCACAAGGTCCACCGGTTGATGAAGATGCCGGACCTTTCGGGCTTCAAGGCGGCGCTGCGCCCCTTCTTCGGCATCGGCGTGCCCGCCGTCCTCACCCAGCTCGCGACGCCGGTCGGCAATGCCTACGTCACCGTGGAAATGGCGGCGTTCGGCGACGAGGCGGTGGCCGGCTGGGCGATCGTCGGCCGCATTCTGCCAGTCGCCTTCGGCGTCATCTTCGCGCTGTCGGGCGCGATCGGCCCGATCCTCGGCCAGAATTACGGCGCGCGGCGCTATGACCGGCTGAACGACGCGCTGCGCGACGCGCTGCTCTTCACCCTGCTCTACGTCCTCGCCGTCTGGGCCCTGCTCGCCATCTTCGCCGGCCCGATCGCCGATCTTTTCGGCGCGACGGGCGAGGCCCGCGAACTCGTCGTCTTCTTCTGCCTTTTCGCGGCCGGCTCGTTCCTCTTCAACGGCGCGCTCTTCGTCGCCAACGCCGCCTTCAACAACCTCGGCTACCCGACCTATTCGACGCTGCTCAACTGGGGCCGCTCGACGCTCGGCGTCATCCCGTTCGTGTGGCTCGGCGCGCAGTATTTCGGTGCCAAGGGCGTCATCGCCGGCTGGGCACTCGGCGCCGTCTTCTTCGGCATCGCCGCCGTCATCATCGCCTTCCGCACCGTCCGCGGCATCGGCCCGCGCATGATGGCCGACGAAGTCCTGCCCGACGCGCCCCCGGCCGCGAACTCGGCCTTTTCGACGGGCAAGGCGTCGACATTGCAGTAGGGTTTTTGCGAAGGGGACCCCCACCCTTTATCCCTCCCCACAAGGGGGAGGGAGTTCGTC
>NZ_AYOD01000062.1 GCF_000497755.1 Aliihoeflea sp. 2WW | reverse complement strand
GACGAACTCCCTCCCCCTTGTGGGGAGGGATAAAGGGTGGGGGTCAATTCAGCAAAAACCCCTACTTCCCTTCCCGCGCCTCGACCGCCGCATCGATCGACCGCTTCAGCTCGTCCCGGATCGATTCCGTCGCGGCCATCACCAGCTCCATCTTCATGAAGTCCAGCACCCGGAACTCCGAAACCGGCGGGCGGATGAGGATCTGCGGCTGGCAGCGGGTCAAATTGAGGGCGATGATCGACTGCATCATGATCTGGCTGGTGCCGAACAGGAGGTCGATCGAATCCGGCCCCTTCGGCGTCTCCTTCGTCGGATAACCGACGACGTCGACCGCGATGACGATGTCGGCGGCGTTCTGGACGAGATCGAAGGGCACCGGATCGTAGAAGCCGCCGTCGATCAGCAGTTTCCCCTCGCGCCGCACCGGACGGAACACCGCCGGCAGGGCCGCCGAGGCGGCGAGCGCGGAGCGCAGATCGCCGGTGTCGAGCACGGCGAGGTCGTGGGCGAAGAAGTCCGTCCCGGTCACTTTGAGCGGGATCTGCAACTGCTCGAACGTCTCGGGAATCTCGCCCGGCAGGAAGGATCGCAGGATGCGCTCGAGGTTGAACTGGCCGAACCTGATCCCGCCTTCCAGCATCTCGGCGAGCGATTGCGGACGCGAGCGCCAGAGCCGGCTCGCTACCTCGGCGCGCTTGCCGAGCACGGCCCGGGCATAGTCGCGGATGTCGCGGCCCGTCATCCCTGCCGCCATGCCTGCGCCCATGATCGCCCCGATCGAGGAGCCCGAAATCATGGTCGGCCGGATGCCGAGTTCGTCCAGCGTCTCGATGACGTGGATATGCGCCAGCCCGCGCGCGCCGCCGCCGCCGAGCGCCAGCGCGAATGTCGGCCCGCTCGTGGCGGCGGGCCGGGCATGTTCGCTTTCGATCAGGGTCGGAACGGGCGCATCCATGGCATTTCTCAGTTCGACGTGTCGGTGTCTTCCTCGCCGGCCGCCGCGCCGTTACCGGTGTCGGTTTCCTGTGCCTGCGGCCCGATCACCAAGAGCGACGGCTCGGCGGTGAGCAAGCGTTGCGCCGATGCCCTTACCTGGTCAAGCGTTACCGATTCGATCTCGCCGACGCGCGTTTCGATATAGTCCATGCCCAGATCGTCGCGCTGCAGTTCCAGAAGCGTGCGCGCGATGGAGGCGGACGAGTCCAGATTGTTGATCGCATAGGCGCCGACGACATAGGTCTTGGCCTTGGCCAATTCCTCTTCGGTTGGCCCTTCGGCGATGAACTTCGCCACCTGGTCCTTGATTACGTCGAGCGCCTGCGTGACCTGGTCGGCCCGCGTCGAGGTCGAGATGGCAAGCGCGTTCGAGTATTCGCGGCCCTGCAGCCACGAGCCGATGCCGTAGGTCAGGCCGCGAACCTCGCGCACCTCGTTGAAGAGGCGCGAGGAGAACGTGCCGCCGCCGAGAATGTGGTTCATCAGATAGGCGGCGAAGAATTCCGGGTCGTCGCGCTCGATGCCTGGATAGACGAGTTGAAGCGTGCTTTGCGGCAAGGCGAATTCGTAGAGCACTTCCTCGCCGAGTTTCGGCTCGACGCGGGCGATGTCCTTCAATTGCGCCTCGTCGGGCAGATCGCCGAAAATGCGGTCGAGATCGGCCTTCAGCGTTTCCGCATCGATCGCGCCGACGACGGCGACATGCAGGTTCGACTTCGCCAGGAGATCGCCATGCGTGGCGCGCAGATCGTCCGGCGTCACGGTGGTGATCGTCGCCTCGGTGCCTTCGCGCTCGAGCGCATAGGGATGGTCGCCATAAAGCATGCGCGAGAACTCGCGCATGCCCTGACGCTGCGGATCGCGCGAATTGGCGCGGATGCCGGTCAGGATCTGCTGGCGCATGCGCTCGACCGGGTTGTCGTCGAAGCGCGGTTCGTTGACCGCGAGTGCCAGAAGGTCGAGCGCCTCGTCCTTGTTGTCGGACAAGAGCCGCATCGAGCCGTAGAGCGCGTCGGTCGACGCCTCGAACGACATTTCCGCGCCGGCATTGTCGAGCGCTTCCTGGAATGCGTTCGATTCCAGGTCACCTGCGCCCTCGTCGAACAGCGCGCTCATCAAATTGACGAGCCCGCCCTTGCCGTCCGGGTCCTGGATCGAGCCGCCCTCGAAGGCGAAATTGATGGCGATCATCGGGATCGTGTAATCCTCGACGAGCCAGGCCGTGACGCCTGAATCCGAGCGCACTTCCTGGATGTCGACGGCGGCCGAGGCGGGCCAGGCGATGGTCAGCGCCAGCGCCGTCGCGCCGATGGCCTTCGCCAGCGCCGTGGTGAAAGTCGATGCCTTGAACGGGAAGCTCACGAGCGGCCCTCCTCTTGCGGCAGAAGATAGCCCGTCACCGAGCGGTTCTGGTCGAGATAGCGCGCGGCGGCGGCCTTGATGGCATCGGCCTCGACGGCGCGGATGCGCTCTGGCCATGCCTCGACATCGGCGACGGTCGAGCCCGTCGTCAGTGCCGAACCGTAAAGGTTCGCCATGCCGGACTGGTCGTCGCGCGCGAAGATGATCGAGCGCAGATAGCGGTTCTTCGCCGCTTCGAGCTCGTCGGCGGTGATGCCCTCGTCGGCGATCTTGCGGATTTCCGCATCCGCGGCCGCTTCGACGTCTTCGAGCGTCGCCTCGCCGCGCGGCGCGCCATAGACGCCGAAAATCGTCGCGTCGAGCGAGGTGCCGCGGAAGTAAGCTCCGGCCGACGATGCGATACCCTGCTCCACCACCAGCGACTGATAGAGCCGCGAGCGAATGCCGCCGCCCAGGATTTCGGCCAGGAGATCGAGCGCTTCGGCCTCGCCGTCCTCGGCGGTCGTATAGGACGGCACCACCCAGGATTTCGAATAGCCCGGCACCGTCACGCGCTCGTCGCGATAGGTCACCGTGCGCGCGGTGCGCTGCGCCGGCTCCTCGGTGCGCGTGCGTGCGCCGAGTTCCGGGTTGGACGGGATGGCGCCGTAATATTCGGTCGCAAGCTCGCGCACCTCCTCGACATCGACATCGCCGGCGACGACCAGCACCGCATTGTTCGGCGCGTAGTAGCGCTGGTAGAACTCCAGCGCGTCGGCCCGGTTCAGCTTCTCGATCTCGTGCATCCAGCCGATGATCGGCACGCCATAGCCGTGGTTCTGGTAGAGCGTGGCGTTGACCGATTCACCGAGGATCGAGTTCGGCTGCGTCTCGATGCGCGAATTGCGCTCTTCGATCACCACCTGCCGCTCGGGATCGACCACCGCGTCGGTCAGGACGAGGCCGGTCATCCGGTCCGCCTCGAACTCCATCATCGTTTCGAGATGCTCGGGCGCGATCTGCTGGAAATAGGCGGTGTAGTCGTAGGAGGTGAACGCGTTCTCGCGCCCGCCGACCTCGGCGATCCTGGCGGAGAACTCTCCCTGCGGATGTTCGTCCGTGCCCTTGAACATCAGATGTTCGAGGAAATGCGCGATGCCCGACTTGCCCGGCTCCTCGTCGGCCGAACCGACCTTGAACCACAGCATGTGCGTGACGACGGGGGCGCGGCGATCGGGGATCACCACCACTTCGAGCCCATTGTCGAGCGTGAAGTCGGCGATCTGGTTTTCGGCCGGCGCGGCGCTCGCGTCCTGCGCGGACGCTGCGCCCGACAGAAGCGCGAGACCGATCGCCGTTCCTGCCAGACCTCTCGCCATTGCGGCGGGCATCAGGTGCATTCGCTTGTCCTCGATTTGATATGCGTTGGACGACAGATAGCGCGTTCGCCCACGGCGAAGAACCGGCGCGCCGATTAAATCTTCGTCATGTCTGGAGACCGAGAGAGGCCGAAATCAGGCAGCGAGGCAAAAGGCGATGGTCGTGTCGCCATAGTCGCGGCGCTCGTCGAGCGTGAAACCGGCCGGCGGCTGGAAGGGCGTTGCGGCCGCTTCCTCGACGAGGCAAAGCGCGCCGGGCTTCAGCCAGCCGCCGTCTCGTGCCGCGACAAGCGCCAGTTCTCCAAGACCCTTGCCATAGGGCGGGTCGGCGAAGACGAGGTTGAAGGCCTGGAGCGTTCCCGCCTCGCCGAGCTTCGTCGCGTCGCGGCGGAAGATCTTGGTCCGGCCGGACAGGCCGAACGCCTCGACATTGGTGCGGATCAATCCGCGCCCTTCCGCCGATTCCTCGATGAAGACGCCGTAGGACGCGCCGCGCGACAGGGCTTCGAGGCCAAGCGCCCCGGTGCCGGCAAAAAGGTCGAGCACGCGCGCGCCGTCGAGATGGTCGCCGTAGCGATGCGCGATGACGTTGAAGACCGCTTCGCGCGCGCGGTCGCTCGTCGGGCGGATCGCGTTCGCCTTGGGTGTCGCCAGAGGTCGGCCGCGAAACGCGCCGCCGACGATCCTCATCGGTCGCGATCTCCGCGATTGCCGCTGGGACGGCCGCCGGGCCGGTTGCCACCGGGCCGATCATCACGACGCGGGCCCTTCGAACCCTCGGCGCCCTGCGGCCGGGGCTTGCCGGCGTAGCGCTTGCCCTCGGTCTCCTCGGCGCGTCGGGCGGCCTTCTTCGGCCCCACCGCCTTGGCGCCCGGCGCCATCCAGACATTGGCCGTGCGCGAGCGCTGCGGCTCGGCCTTCTTCTCGAAGCCGGCTTTGCCGCCCTTCGAATCCGCGCCCTTGCCGCCGGCACCCTTGAAGCCTGCGCCCTTCGGGCCGTCGCGCCCGCCGGGCTTCGAGGTCTGCAAGCGCCCCAGCGCATCCTCGCGCCGTTCGTCCTTGTCGCGCTTGCGCGGCGCGGGCTTGCGCACATCCTCTTCGCTGACGCGCTGCGCCACCGGCTGGTTGGAGAATTCCTTGATCACCGGCGCGTCGAAATCGGCGCCCGATTCGGCGATCAGCTTGTCGCCGAGCTGGTCGCGCAAATGGCGTCCGCGCAGTTCCTGGATTTCGCCCTCGGCGAGTTCGCCAAGCTGGAACGGCCCGTAGGAGACGCGGATAAGGCGCGTGACCTCGAGGCCGAGCGCACCCATCACGTTCTTGACCTCGCGGTTCTTGCCCTCGCGCAGGCCAACCGAAATCCAGGCATTGGTGCCCTGCTCGCGCTCCAGCACCGCCTCGATCGCGCCGTAGAAGACACCGTCGACCGCGATCCCGTCCTTCAGCGCCTCCAGCTTCTCCGGCTCGACCTTGCCATGGACGCGCACGCGATAGCGGCGCAGCCATCCGGTCGCCGGCAGTTCGAGCGTGCGCGCAAGCCCGCCATCATTGGTCAGGAGCAGCAGCCCTTCGGTGTTGATGTCGAGGCGGCCGACGGTCAGCAGGCGCGGCAGGCCCTTCGGCAGAACGTCGAAAACGGTCTGACGGCCTTCCGGGTCCTTGTTGGTCGTCACCACGCCGGACGGCTTGTGGAACAGGAAGAGCCGCGTGCGCTCGATCGCCGGGATCGGCTCGCCATCGACCTCGATGCGGTCCTTTCCGGTGACGTTCAGCGCCGGGCTGTCGAGCACCTTGCCGTTCACCGACACGCGGCCGGCGGCGATCATGTCTTCGGCATCGCGGCGCGAGGCGACGCCCGCGCGCGCCAGCCGCTTGGCGATCCGCTCCTCGCCACGCGCGGCTTCGGCCACATTGTCGGCTGGCGGGCGACGGTCGTCATCGCGCTTCTGAAAGGGCTTGCGGTCGCCGTCGCGCTTCTGGAAGGGTTTGCGGTCCCCGTCCTCGCGACGCGCAAATGGCTTCTTGTCGCCATCGCGCGCGGCATAGGGCTTGCGATCCCCGTCGCGCTTTACGAACGGCTTGCGATCGCCATCTTCGCGCTTCACGTAGGGTTTGCGGTCGCCATCCTCGCGGCGCACGAACGGCTTCTTCTCGCCATCTCGCGCCGCATAGGGCTTGCGGTCCCCGTCGCGTTTCTGGAAAGGCTTGCGGTCGCCGTCCTCGCGCTTGGCAAAGGGCTTCTTGTCGCCGTCGAAGCGACGCTTGGGCCGATCCTCTCCGGAGCCCGCGCCTTCGCGCTTGACGAAGGGCTTGCCGCGCGCGCCCTGCGGACGCTCGCTGCGCTCACCGTCGCGCGCCGCGTACGGCTTGCGGTTGCCCGTGCGGTCGCCGGAGCGGCCCTTGTTCTTATTGTCGTCAGTCATTGTGGCCTTTGCCTTTCAGCGCGGGTAACTATCAGAGCGTTTTCAGCTCTGCGAGTGAAATGTCTCAGAAACAGTCCCAATCGACGCGGCCGGACTTCATGACGCTGGCCTTCGGCGAGGCCGAGGCCGCCGCCGCGCGTGGCGAGGTGCCGGTCGGCGCCGTCATCGTCCGCGATGGCGAGGTCGTGGCACGCGCCGGCAACCGCACCCGCGAGCTCAACGATCCGACCGCCCATGCCGAGATGCTCGTCATCCGCGAAGCCTGCGCCGCGCTCGGCCAGGAGCGGCTGACGGGCCTCGATCTCTACGTCACGCTGGAGCCCTGCGCCATGTGTGCGGCGGCGATTTCCTTCGCGCGCATCCGGCGGCTCTATTTCGGCGCGGAAGACGAAAAAGGCGGCGCCGTCGTCAACGGGCCGCGCTTTTATTCCTCACCCACCTGTCACCACGCGCCCGAAACCTATTCGGGCTTTTCCGAGCAGAAATCCGCAACGCTGCTGCGCGCCTTTTTCAGGTCGCAGCGCGGTTAGCCGATCAAAGGCCGGGGATCATGTCGCGCCAAGTCACCTTGCCCTGCGCTTGCCGGGCAGCGCGTTCCTTGCGCCATTCGTCCTCACCCACATCGCCGACGGGTGCGGTTTCGGCGGGCTGGCGATACTGGGTCGGCGGCTCGGACAGGAAGCGCCGCTGGTTCGGATCGCGGGACTGCGACTGGGCGAGCCGGCGGTTGAACTCCTCACGCTGGTTGACGCGATCGACGTCGTTCATCGCGATGCCCTTCGAACTGTCCCAGTCCGTCGTGCCACCGGCCATCCGCGCTCCGCGCAGGCCGGAATTGTACGAATTGTCGTCCTGGTTGAGCGTCGCCTCCTCGCGAACGCGGGCAAGCCGCGCCTCGGGCGATTCCGGCCATGCCTGGCCGCTCGCCGCGCTCTGCTGCGGCTGGGGCAGGACCGCCGTGGAAGCCGGGCGCACGAGATCGCCGCGCGGCTGGTAGTTGATCGGCTCGCGCTGTTCGGGCGCCAGGGAAAGGATGCCGGTGACGTCCTCGAGAAGCTGCTGGTCCGAAGGTGTGCCGGTGCCATAGGTCGGCCCCATGCAGCCGGCCAGCGTCAAGGCGGAAGCAAGGGCCAGTCCGGCCGGCAGCATCCGGTTCGCCGTCAGTCTTGCATTGCTCATCATACCCTCTTCCGTCGTGGCTGCAGCCCCAGCGCGCCTTCGCCCGCAAACGCGGCGACAACAAGGCGTCCAATCTCGGGGTGCCTGTATCGCATGACCCGCCTGCCCGCGCAACGGCAGGCCCGCCATTGCCAACACACTTCGCCGTCACCAGCGCAACCGCTTGTTGCAGGAACGAAATGCGGTCTACATTCAAATCGTTGGGGGTAAAAGCAGCAGCGTCGAGCCAGCCGGCGCGACCGGGAGGATGAGCCGACCCGGCCGTGGCAACGGCTTTGCCTTCAACGTGGAGTGATGCGATGTGGTTCATACCGCTGAGTGTCAGCCTTGATATGAGAAAGACCCGGAGCGGCTGGTCAGTACGCCTCCGGGTCCATCTCGTCATCTAAGGCGAAACGGAGGCCCGGTTACCGCCGGGTCTCCACTCCAGAACCGAATATAGCGCCGCAGTGCCCAGCCATCAACCCAGCCGGTCGAGCAAGCGTAATTCCCGTCCTTGCAGTTCGAAAATCCACGTCTAAAATCAACTCGTTGGGGGCAGAAGCAGCAGCGTCGAGCCAGCCGGCGCGACCGGGAGGATGAGCCGACCCGGCCGTGGCAACGGCTTTGCCTCCAAACTGGAGGTTTGCGATGATACCCATCGTCGTGACCTTGGAGATACGAAAAACCCGGACAAGCTGGCTAGTGCGCGTCCGGGTTCTATTCGTATAATCCAAGAAACGGAGGCCCGGTTGCAGCCGGGTCTCCACTCCAAAACCGAATATAGCGCTACAGCGCCCCGCCATCAACCCAGACGACCGAGCCGGCGCAATTCCTGAAGCGCCGCCGCATCGCGTGCGGATACGTCGGGGAAGTCGGCATCCTGCCCGACATCGTCGGTGAAGCGCCAGGAGCGCGCGCATTTCTCGCCCGACGCACGCTTGAACATGACGCCGACGCCCTTCACGTCGTCCAGTACGAACGCGCCATCCGGCGCCGTGCCCTCGACGATCTCGATGCCGCTGGTGATCGAGATTTCGGCCATGTCGCGGTCGGCGATCGCCGCGAGCAAATCCGCATCGGCGACGTAGACGACCGGTGCCGCTTCAAGCGAGGAGCCGATCGTCTTGTTCTTGCGCTCGATTTCCAGCGCGCCGGTGACGACGCGGCGGACCTGGCGCACCTTGCGCCACTTTTCCGCCAGCGCCGCATCGCGCCACTCGGCGGGCACCGCGTCGAACTGCGCAAGATGCACCGACACCGCGTCGGGGTAGCGCTCCAGCCAGGCTTCCTCGCAGGTGAAGGGCAGCATCGGCGCGAGCCATTTCACCAGATTGTCGAACAGCTTGCGCACGACCACGATCGCCGCCTTGCGCCGCGTGCTCGAGGGCGCGTCGCAATAGAGCGTGTCCTTGCGGATGTCGAAGTAGAAGGCCGACAGCTCGACGACCATGAAGTCGATCAGCGCGCGGGTAACGCGCTTGAAGTCGAACGCGTCGTAGCCCTTGCGCACGACCTCGTCGAGTTCGGCGATCCGGTGCAGCATCAGCCGCTCCAGTTCCGGCATGTCCGCGAACGCGACCTCCTCGCCCTCGTCATGGGCGAGCGTGCCGAGCATCCAGCGGATCGTGTTCCGAAGCTTGCGATAGGCGTCGATATTGGTCTGCAGCACGTTCTTGCCGAGCCGCTGGTCCTCCCAATAGTCGGTCGTCATCACCCACAGGCGCAGAATATCGGCACCGGACTTGGACATCACGTCCTGCGGCGTAACGGTATTGCCCAATGATTTCGACATCTTGCGGCCGTCTTCGTCCATGGTGAATCCATGAGTGACGACGGTGTCGTAGGGCGCGCGACCGCGTGTCCCGCAGCTTTCCAGAAGCGAGGAATGGAACCAGCCGCGATGCTGGTCGGAGCCTTCCAGATAGACGTCGGCCGGCCATTTCAGGTCCGGGCGGTCTTCCAGCGTAAAGGTGTGGGTCGAGCCCGAATCGAACCAGACGTCGAGAATGTCGGTGACCATCGACCAGTTCTCGTTCGCATGGGAGCCGAGAAAACGCTCGCGCGCTCCGGCCGCAAACCACGCATCCGCGCCCTCGGCCTCGAACGCGTCGAGGATGCGCTGGTTGACCTCCTCGTCGATCAGCACCTCACCCTGCTCGTCGGCGAAGACGCAGATCGGCACGCCCCACGCCCGCTGGCGGGAAAGCACCCAGTCGGGCCGGTCCTCGATCATCGCGCGCAGCCGCGTCTGGCCGGCGGCGGGCACGAAACGCGTATCGTCGATCGCCTTCAGCGCACGGGAGCGCAAGGTCGTGCCGTCGCCCAGTTCCTTGTCCATGTGGACGAACCATTGCGGCGTGTTGCGGAAGATCACCGGCTTCTTGGAGCGCCAGGAATGCGGATAGGAGTGCTTCAGCCGGCCGCGCGCGAACAGCATGTTCGCAGCGATCAGCGCCTCGATGACGGCCTTGTTGGCGTCGCCCTTCTTGCCGTTGTCGTCGATCACCCGCGCCGCACCGCCCTCGCGATCCGGCCCGAAGCCCGGCGCGTCCTTGGTGAAGAAGCCGGCGTCGTCGACGGTGAAGGGGATGCGCGTTTCGATGCCACGCTCCCTTAGCAGGGGAGCGGCGTCCATCCAGGCGTCGAAATCTTCGCGGCCATGGCCCGGCGCGGTATGGACGAAGCCCGTGCCGGCGTCATCGGTGACGTGATCGCCGGGAAGCATGGGGACCTTAAACTCATAGCCGCCATCAAGACCTGCGAGAGGATGTGCCAGTGTCATGGCGCCGAGTTCCTCAGCCGATACACCGCGCAAACGTCTACATTCCAGCTTCGCTTTAGCAAACGACTCCTCGGCCAGCGTGTCGGCGAAGATCAACTTTTCGCCCGGGCGCGGCCCGAAATCGTTCTCCGCTGCCGTAACCTCGTAAAGCCCATAGGCGACACGGGGGGAATAAGCCACCGCGCGGTTGCCGGGGATAGTCCAAGGGGTTGTCGTCCAGATCACTACGTAAGTGCCGATTAGGTCATTGGGCGCTATCGGCAACTCGGGCTCGATTATGTCGCCCGGCGTAAAATTTCTGGCGCCGCTGCTATTCGGAACGGACGTGAACTTCACCCAAACCGTATCGCTCTCATAATCCTGATACTCGACCTCGGCCTCCGCCAGCGCGGTGCGCTCGACCACGCTCCACATCACCGGCTTCGATCCGCGATAAAGCTGGCCCGAGCTTGCGAACTTCAGCAGCTCCCCGGCGATCCGCGCCTCGGCGTGGAAATTCATCGTCGTATACGGATTGTCGAAATCGCCCTCGACACCGAGGCGCTTGAACTCCTCGGCCTGCACGTCGATCCATTTCTGCGCGAATTCGCGGCATTCGCGGCGGAATTCGTTGACCGGCACCTGGTCCTTGTCGAGCCCCTTGGCGCGATACTGCTCCTCGATCTTCCACTCGATCGGCAGGCCGTGGCAGTCCCAGCCCGGCACGTAGTTGGAATCGTAGCCGCGCATCTGGAACGAGCGGGTGATGACGTCCTTCAGGATCTTGTTCAGCGCATGGCCGATATGGATGTTGCCGTTTGCATAGGGCGGGCCGTCGTGCAGCACGAAGAGCGGACGGCCCTCGGCCTCCTTCCGCAGCTTCTTGTAAAGACCCATCTCCTGCCAGCGCGCCACGATCTGCGGCTCCTTTTCGGGCAGGCCCGCGCGCATCGGAAACTCCGTTTGCGGCAGATACAGCGTCTTCGAATAGTCGATCTTCTCGGCAGCGTCGGTCATCGTCATGGCCCTGTGGCGAACGGCAAGGTTCGCGCGTCAATCAATGTCGGTAAGGGGAGCGCGCGCAAGGGGCGGCGCGGCAACGGCAGAAACCCGGACCGTCCGGCAGCCATCAGGCCACCCGGACAGCCGGGCCAATAATTCGTATCGTCCGCGCGATCATGGTCGGCAAGTCAGACATCGGGCGCTTTTAGCGGAGGCGTGGACGGGAATAAAGGGGTTTCCTTCCGGCCGCATGGGGATGGCACCGGCGCTCCCCCTCTCCGCCTCACTGCGTTCGGCACCTCTCCCCCGCTGCGCGGGGGCGAGGAAACGCTGCCGAAGCGCCGACGCTCAACCAGTCCGGGTTCCTCGCCCCCTTCGGGGGAGAGGTGTCGAGGCGAAGCAGAGACGGAGAGGGGGTCTCCAGCCGGACTCGCCTTACCGGAAATTCTCAGAGCGAAAAATCGAACCGATACGTCGCCGACACACCGATCATGAACTGGTTCTCGTCGCCGCGCTCGCGCACGAGGCTCGAATCCGCCGCTGGGCCGACGAGGCGCGAATACTCCCCGAAGAGGCTCGTCTCCACCTTGTCCGTCACGTCCCACTTGATCGCGGCGCCGACGCCTACCGAGCGGAAGCCGCCTTCGGGCGTGTAGGGGGCGAGGCCTGAGGCCAGGGATTCGGTTGCAGAGACGCCGTAATAGGCGTCGAAATAGTCGCTCGAGGCCATCGAGACGCGTGGGCCGGCCGAAATCTGCACGGTGGGCGAGAGGTTCATGAAGGCGTCGGCGGAAAGGTCCGCGACGATGCCGTCATGCGAACGGATGCCGTGGCGCACTTCGCCGCGCACGCGCAGCCAGTCGGTCGGATAGACCTCCGCGAAACCGCCGAGTTCGACGCCGAAGCGGATCGGGTCGAGGCCGACGAGGTCATCCGAATCGCCACCATCGCGCTCGAAGACGAGCTTGCCCGTCGGGCCGGCGCGGAAATTGCCAGTGTCGATCAGGCCGATGGAAATATTGTCGTTGCGAGAGGAAAAGCGTCGCTCGGTGCCCTGACGGCCGAAGGAGACGATCGGCTGGGCCACGAAGCGGTACTTGTCGTCGCCTTCATATTCGGGGATCGAGAGCGCGGCGACGCCGAGCGTCAGGCTCCAGTCGCCGGAAAACCAGCCCGACTGCGCGAGCGACGGCGTCGCCAACATGGTCGAGACGGAAAGAGCCAGACCGGCAACTGCAAATTTCGACATTCTGATCTCCTCGCCGCGCACATCGCGCGATCAATCGCCCATGCCCGCTACGAAGCACCTTCTCAAGTAAACAAATGTTTAGAGCGCGGCGAAGTGGAGCGCGGCGTCGAGTTCGCCCACGGGCTGTGCCTTTTCCATCACGGCGCGCGCTTCCGCCTCGTCGCGCTTCATCTGCGCGGTCAGCGCGTCGAGCCCGTCGAACTTCTCCTCCCCGCGCAGCCGGGCGAAGAAGCCGACCTGGCAGGTCTCGCCGTAGAGATCGCCGGAAAAGTCGAACAGAAACGTCTCGAGCAGCGGCGCGCCGTCTTCAGTGACGGTCGGCCGCCGGCCGAAGCTCGCAACGCCGTCATGCAGCGCGCCATCCGCGCGCTTCATTCGCACGGCGTAGATGCCGTGGGACAGATGCACGTCCGGCGAAAGCACCATGTTCGCGGTCGGGTAGCCGAGGGTGCGGCCGAGCTTCTCGCCGCCGACGATTTCCGCCTCCACCGCGAAGCGGTAGCCGAGCAGACCGGCGGCCTCGGCCACCTCGCCCTCGGCCAGCAATTCGCGGATGCGGCTCGACGAGACGATCTCCGCCCCCTCGTCGCGAAAGGCGTCGACCAGCGTGACGCCGAAGCCGTGCCGCCCGCCCGCCTCCATCAGAAAGGCCGGACCGCCGCCTCGGTTCTTGCCGAAATGAAAGTCGAAGCCGGTCACCGCATGGGCGATGCCGAGCCGTCCCACCAGGATCGTCGCGACGAATTCCTCGGCGGACAACTCCGCCAAATCCCTGTCGAAACGCTGCTCGACCATGCCGTCGAAGCCGCAGGCTTCCAGAAGGCGCGCCTTCATCGCCGACGAGGTCAGGCGAAAGAGAGGGATGTCGGGCCGGAAGAGCGTACGCGGATGGGGGTCGAAGGTCAGCACCAGCGCCGGTGCGCCAAGCCGCCGCGCCTCGCCCAAGGCCCTGTCGAGCACGGCGCGGTGGCCGCGATGCACGCCGTCGAAATTGCCGATCGCGACGACGGCTCCGCGCAACCGGTCGGGCAGCGAATCGCTTCCGCAGATGTGGGCGAAGTCGCCGGCCATAGGCTCAACGCAAGCGCGGTATCGAAGCAACGGGCGCATAGCCGTGGCTGTCGAGGAAGGTCGCGAGGCGCGTCACGTCCGGTGCGCCGTCGGCATCGTATTCGCGGGCGTGGATGCCGGCAGTGACGAACAGGATGTCGATGTCGTTCGACACCGCACCCTTGACGTCGGTCATCACGCCGTCGCCGATCGCCAGCACGTCGCGCGGCTTGACCTGGCGGCCGAGCGCCTGAGTGGCGAGGATCAGCGCGGCAACGTAGATCGGCTGGTGCGGCTTGCCGGCGACGAAGGAGCGGCCGCCGAGTTGCGCATAGTCGCGGGCGAGCGCGCCGGCGCACCAGACGAGCTTGTCGCCGCGCTCCACCACGATGTCAGGATTGGCGCAGATGAAGGGGAGATCGCGCGAGCGGAAGCGCCGCAGCATTTCCGCATAGTCCTCGGGCGTTTCGGTCTCGTCGTCGAACATGCCGGTGCACACGACGCCGGAAGCCTCCTGCTCCTCGACCAGTTCCACGTCGAGCCCGTCATAGAGCGACAGGTCCCGGTCGAGGCCGAGATGGAAGATGCGGCGCGGGCCTTCAGCGATCAGGTCGCGCGTCACGTCGCCGGAAGTCACCAGATAGTCCCAGCAGTCGCGCGGCACGCCGATCGCGGCGAGCTGGTCCTCCACGTCGTCGCGAACGCGCGGCGAATTGGTGATGAGGATGACGATCTTGCCCTTCTGGCGCGCGCGCTTCAGTGCCGCGCAGGCATCGGGAAAGGGGTCGACGCCGTTGTGGACCACGCCCCAGACATCGCTCAAAATGACGGAATAGCCGTCGGCGAGGTCGTCCAGCGTGTCGATCAGATTGGGCATTTCAGGCTCGTCGGCGCGATTGAAGTTGGCCTCGCATCTAGCGGAACGCCGCGCCCGAGTCATCCGCTTTCATGTCGCCTCGATGCCGTATCGCTCGACGAGTTCGGGCTGGATCAGCTTGGCGTGGACGGCGAGCAGCAGAAGCTGCGCGTCCATCCCCTCGCCTGCGTCGAGCGCCTTTTCCACCCGCGCCTCTATCGCCTCCAGGCGTTCGCCGCCATGCACGGCCTCGAAGGCGTTGGCGCCCATCACCGAATAGCCGAACATTTCGGCCACCGCCGGATAGGCTTCCGACATTTCGTCGATGCCATGGTCCTTCATCAGATTGACGATGGTCATCTTGACGCCTTCGGGCACGAGCGCGGGATGCAGGTCCACCCCGCGCAGCGCCGCGTCGAGCTGGCGCAGGTCGGACGAGCGGCCGAACATTCCGAAAAAGCCGAAGGAGGATCGTCTTCGCGTTGCCAGCTTCTTGACTCCCGTTTGCGGCGGGCCTATCTCACCGGCCAGTTGGCACTCACCTGATGGGAGTGCTAACGAAGTCCGGTTCTCCGGACGGAGGGAACCCCTACCATCATCCGTATCGAGGATCAAAGTCACATGACACAGTCGACGTTCCGCCCGCTTCACGACCGCGTGGTTGTCCGCCGGGTCGATTCCGAGGAAAAGACCAAGGGCGGCATCATCATTCCGGACACCGCCAAGGAAAAGCCGCAGGAAGGCGAAGTCATCGCCGTCGGCTCGGGCGCCCGTGACGAAGCCGGCAAGCTCGTTCCGCTGGACGTCAAGCAGGGCGACCGCGTGCTGTTCGGCAAGTGGTCCGGCACCGAAGTCAAGCTCAACGGCGAAGACCTTCTGATCATGAAGGAAGCCGACATCATGGGCATCATCGGCTGATAGCCGGTCCCGTCCAACCATCCACTCATTCAATGGGCTGATAAGCCCGGGAGCAGAGACAAATGGCTGCAAAAGAAGTCAAGTTTTCCCGCGACGCCCGCGAGCGCATGCTGCGCGGCGTGGACATCCTCGCCAATGCGGTGAAGGTCACGCTCGGCCCGAAGGGCCGTAACGTCGTCATCGACAAGTCGTTCGGCGCGCCGCGCATCACCAAGGACGGCGTCACCGTCGCCAAGGAGATCGAGCTCGAGGACAAGTTCGAGAACATGGGCGCCCAGATGGTGCGCGAAGTGGCCTCGAAGACCAACGACATCGCCGGCGACGGCACCACGACCGCGACCGTTCTCGCCCAGTCGATCGTCCAGGAAGGCGCCAAGGCAGTTGCCGCCGGCATGAACCCGATGGACCTGAAGCGCGGCATCGACATGGCCGTTTCGGAAGTCGTCAAGAACCTCGTCGGCTCGGCTGCCAAGATCAACACCTCGGCTGAAGTCGCCCAGGTCGGCACCATCTCCGCCAATGGCGAGAAGGAAATCGGCGAGATGATCGCCGAGGCCATGCAGAAGGTCGGCAACGAAGGCGTCATCACCGTCGAGGAAGCCAAGACCGCCGAGACCGAACTCGAAGTCGTCGAAGGCATGCAGTTCGACCGCGGCTACCTGTCGCCCTACTTCGTGACCAATCCGGAAAAGATGGTCGCAGAGCTCGAGGACGCCTACATCCTCCTGCACGAGAAGAAGCTGTCGAACCTCCAGGCGCTGCTGCCGGTTCTCGAAGCCGTCGTCCAGTCGTCGAAGCCCCTCGTCATCATCTCGGAAGACGTCGAAGGCGAGGCGCTCGCCACGCTCGTCGTCAACAAGCTGCGCGGCGGCCTCAAGATCGCTGCCGTCAAGGCTCCCGGCTTCGGTGACCGTCGCAAGGCCATGCTCGAGGACATCGCCGTCCTCACCGGCGGCCAGGTGATCTCGGAAGACCTCGGCATCAAGCTGGAGAATGTCGGCCTCGACATGCTCGGCCGCGCCAAGAAGGTGTCCATCACCAAGGAAAACACGACGATCGTCGACGGTGCCGGCCAGAAGTCGGAAATCGAAGGC
Source organism: Aliihoeflea sp. 2WW (assembly GCF_000497755.1). Lineage (GTDB taxonomy): Bacteria > Pseudomonadota > Alphaproteobacteria > Rhizobiales > Rhizobiaceae > Aliihoeflea. Next base: position 3,737 of record NZ_AYOD01000062.1, on the reverse strand, counting down.
CGCGTCGCGCAGATCAAGGCGCAGATCGAAGAGACCTCTTCGGACTACGACCGCGAGAAGCTGCAGGAACGTCTTGCCAAGCTGGCTGGTGGCGTCGCCGTCATCCGCGTCGGCGGCTCGACGGAAGTCGAAGTCAAGGAGAAGAAGGACCGCGTCGACGACGCCCTCAACGCGACCCGCGCGGCCGTTGAAGAAGGCATCGTTCCCGGCGGCGGCACCGCTCTCCTGCGCGCCTCCAAGGCGATTACCGTCAAGGGCGAGAATTCCGACCAGGAAGCCGGCATCAACATCGTTCGTCGCGCGCTGCAGGCTCCGGCCCGCCAGATCGCATCGAACGCCGGTGCGGAAGCCTCGATCGTCGCCGGCAAGATCTTCGACAACGGTTCGGAGACCTACGGCTACAACGCCCAGACCGGCGAATATGGCGACATGATCCAGATGGGCATCGTCGATCCGGTCAAGGTCGTGCGCACGGCTCTCCAGGACGCAGCCTCGGTTGCCGGCCTTCTCGTGACCACCGAGGCGATGATCGCCGAGGCTCCGAAGAAGGAATCGGCCGGCGGCATGCCGGGCGGAATGCCCGGCGGCATGGGCGGCATGGGCGGCATGGACTTCTAAGAAGTCCGCTTCTCACGTGTTTGGAAAGGGCGCCTCTGGGGGCGCCCTTTTCGTTTTCGTGATCGGCCGCCCCTGCAACCAAAGGTCACAACCGACGTTCCTCTCGCGCCCGACATTTCGTCGGTGTTTCCAAGGAGATGACGATGGTGAACAAGGATCAGGTCAAGGGCGCCGCCAAGCAGGCCACGGGCGCCGTCAAGGAAGCCGCCGGCAAGGCGACGGGCTCGACCAAGACGGAACTCAAGGGCAAGGCCGAGAAGACCGCCGGCAAGGTCCAGAAGGAAGTCGGCAACGCGCGCGAACGCGCGAAGTAGCCGCATCCACACATCGAATTGACGGGCGCCCCCGCGGCGCCCTTTTTCGTGCCCGCCTCCTCCCCCTCTTGCCAGCATCGGCACCGCAGGGCACCAAGCGGCATGACCGCATCCCTTCTCCCCGCATGACCGGCGAACTCGCCGCCCTCTGGGCGCTCGCCGTCTCGGCCTTCACCTCCGCGACGCTCCTGCCCGGCACGTCGGAAGCCGTGCTCGCTGGCCTGCACGCCGCCCGCGCCGCCGATCCGCTTGCCCTCCTCGCCGTCGCCAGTCTCGCCAACACCGCCGGCTCGGCCGTCAACTGGCTCCTCGGCCGCCTCGTCACGCGGTTCCGCGACCGAAGCTGGTTCCCCGCCTCGCCCGCCCAGATCGCGCGCGCCGAAGGCTGGTATGCGCGCTATGGCCTCTGGTCGCTGCTTCTCTCCTGGGTTCCGATCATCGGCGATCCCTTGACCGTCGTCGCCGGCATATTGCGCGTCCCCTTCCCCGTCTTCCTCGTCATCGTCGGCCTCGCCAAGACCGCGCGCTACGCCTTCGTCCTCGGCCTCGCCTCGCTCCTTTGAACTCAGGCCCCGATGCCCCATATGCCAACCAGTTCAGGGAGCATTGCATGACAGACATCCGCACCGAGACCGACACGTTCGGCGCCATCGACGTTCCGGCGAACCGCTACTGGGGGGCGCAGACGCAGCGCTCCATCGAGAATTTCCGCATCGGCACGGAGAAGATGCCGCTGCCGCTTATCCACGCGCTCGGCCTCGTCAAGCGCGCTGCGGCCGAGACGAACCTCGCCTTGGGCATTCTCGACGCGGAGCGCGCGGGGAAGATCGTCGAGGCCGCGCAGGAGGTCGTCCACGGCAGGCTCGACGACAATTTCCCGCTCGTCGTCTGGCAGACCGGCTCGGGCACGCAGTCCAACATGAACGCCAACGAAGTGATCGCCAACCGCGCCATCGAGTTGATGGGCGGCCAGATGGGCTCGAAGAAGCCGATCCATCCCAACGACCACGTCAATATGAGCCAGTCATCCAACGACACCTTCCCGACCGCGATCCACATCGCGATCGTGCGCGAGGCGCATGCGACGCTCCTGCCCGGCCTCGACCGCCTGATCTCCGCCCTGCAGGAAAAGGCCGCCGCCTTCGCCGACATCATCAAGATCGGCCGCACCCACACGCAGGACGCGACGCCGCTCACCCTCGGACAGGAATTTTCCGGCTATGTCGCGGCCCTCGTCGCCGGGCGCCGCCGCATCGTGGAAAGCCTGCACGACGTCCACGCGCTGGCGCAGGGCGGCACCGCCGTCGGCACCGGCCTCAACGCGCCCGCCGGCTTCGACCAGGGCTTTGCCGCCCGCGTCGCCGAACTCACCGGACTGCCGTTCCGCACCGCCGAAAACAAGTTCGAGGCGCTGGCCAGCCACGGCGCGTCCGTCCATTTCCACGGCAGCCTCGCCGCGCTCGCCGCCGATCTCTTCAAGATCGCCAACGACATCCGCTTCCTCGGCTCCGGCCCGCGCTCCGGCCTCGGCGAACTCCTTTTGCCCGAAAACGAGCCCGGCTCGTCGATCATGCCCGGCAAGGTCAACCCGACCCAGGCCGAGGCGCTGACCATGGTCGCCACGCAGATCATGGGCAACCAGACCATCGTCGGCATGGCCGCCAGCCAGGGCCATTTCGAGCTCAACGTCTTCAAGCCCGTCATCGCCAACGCCATCCTCCAGTCCGTCCGCCTCGCCGGCGACGCCATGCGCTCCTTCGCCGACAACTGCATCGCCGGCATCGAAGCGAACGAGGAACGCATCTCCGAACTCGTCCAGAAATCGCTGATGCTCGTCACCGCGCTGGCGCCGACCATCGGCTATGATGCCGCTGCCAAGATCGCCAAGACCGCGCACAAGAACGGCTCGACGTTGCGCGAAGAGGCCATCGCCAGCGGGCATGTCACGGCTGAGGATTATGATCGCATCGTGCGACCGGAGAACATGATCCATCCGGGGTGAGTGAGCAAGATTTTTCCCGAATTGACCCCCACCCTTCATCCCTCCCCACAAGGGGGAGGGAGTCCGCCGACGCCGCTCCCCATCCTTCAATGCACCACACCGGTTTCAAGACGGTGGAGCGACGCTCACGCCCTCCCTCCCCCTTGTGGGGAGGGATAAAGGGTGGGGGTCGCCCTTCACCAAAACCCCACCTCTCCCCCGCCCACCTGTGAACACCCTCCCTCACATCGTTCACCAATCCTGAACGCAGCGTCGCGCACCAGACATCTCGCGCAATCACCTCACCGCAAGTAAATACCGGCGATCCACTCCTCCTCCCAAGGAACCACATCGCCATGTCCAACGACGCCGTCCTCCTCGTCGCCCGCATCCTTCTGGTTGCGCTCTTCCTCATTTCCGGCTTCGGCATGCTCACCGCACCGGGCGGCTTTGCCGGCTATATGGGCTCGCTCGGCCTGCCCGCGCCGATGCTGATCACCTGGCTCATCATCGCGCTCAAGGTGCTCGGCGGCATCGCCATCATCGTCGGCTTCAAGACGCGCTACGTCGCCTATGCGTTCGCGCTCTTCTGCGTGGCCACCGCCCTTCTCGGCCACATGGATTTCGCCGACCAGAACCAGTTCAACAACTTCTTCAAGAACCTCGCCATGGCCGGCGGCTTCCTCGCCCTCTCGGTCTCGGGCCCCGGCTCGGTCTCCGTCGCCGCCCGCGCGTAAGTATCCAAACAGCGATCTCCAGTCGCCAAAGGCGGGCTCCGGCCCGCCTTTTTGTTTGCGGTGCAAGCCCCCCTCTCCGTCTCGGGC
>NZ_AYOD01000061.1 GCF_000497755.1 Aliihoeflea sp. 2WW | reverse complement strand
CGACGGAGTGGGGGTGGTTCCGGTGATCAAACGCATCACTGCCCCAACCTCTCCAAAATCGACGGCACGTGAACCTGATCCGACTTATAATTCCCCGTCAGCATGTACATCATGATGTTCACCCCCGCCCGATACGCATAGACGCGCTGCATCGGGTCGGCGGGTACGGTCGGCAGCATGGGCGCGCCGTTGGCGCCGATGGCCCAGGCGCCGGCTAGGTCGTTGGCGGTGATCATGATCGGCGTCACGCCATCGCCGACGCGCACCGGACGGTCGGCCGCCTCCTCCAGTGTCTGCGACGCCTCGACCCAGAGCGGGCTGCCGTTGAAGCGGCCGGGGAATTCGGGGAGGATGTAGAATGCCTTGGTCAGCACGTGGTCGTCCGGCACCGGCTCCAGCGGCGGCACGTTCATGTTGGCGAGGATGTCGCGCAGGCGCATGGTCGACGGGCTTGCCGAACCGGCATCGAACCCGGCGCCGAACTGGTCGCGCGTGTCGAACAGCACCGTCCCGCCATCCTGCATATAGGCGTCGATCCGCGCCAGCGCGGCCTCCGACGGCATCTCGCCGCCCTCGTCGATCGGCCAGTAGATCAGCGGATAGAAGGCAAGCTCGTCCTCGGCGATGTCGACGCCGACAGGCTCGCCCGGTTCCAGCGCCGTCTTGTCGGTCAGGAAGCGGCCGAGCCCCTCGAGCCCCGCGCGGCTGATCGCGTCGATGGAACTGTCGCCGGTCAGCACATAGGCAATGCGCGTCTGGCTGATCGCCGCGATGGCCTCCTCGTCACCCGGCTGGATGTCGCCCTCTTGAGCATAGGCATCCGGCATCGAAATCGCGCCCATCAACGCCAGCGCCAGAGCGGCGGGCACAGCCCGCGCAGCGCGCGGCCGGCGCAGCTTGCCGCCGAGCCACAGCACCGCCAGCGTGTCGAGAATCATCAGCGCCAGCGCGATGGCAAAGAGCGGCCCACGCAGATCCACCTGCTCGTCGAAGCCATAGGCGACGTCGCGCACGAGAAGCGGCGTCTGAGGTCGCGCGATCGGCTCCAATACCGCATCTTGAGGCAGGAGATTGTGCGCCACGACGCCTTCCTCGCTGCCGTAAAGGCCCGGCGGATTTTCCAGCGTCACCGGCGCATCGGCGGAAACGGCCAGCGGCCGCGCATCCGGCGTCGGCGGCACCAGGCTGCCTTCGGCGGCGATCAGGCGGTAGGGCGGCAGCGTCGCCTCGCCATTGCCCGCCTGCGCATTCGCCGGCCCCTGATTGCGCGACAGTTGAACCAGCCGGCGCAACAACTCGACGAAGGAGCCCGAGATCGGCAGGTTCGACCATGTCGCCTGCGGCGTGATGTGGAAGAGCGCCAGCGTGCCGTCGCCGCGCCGCGCGCCGGTGACGAGCGGCGTGCCGTCGGCAAGATTGACCCAGCTTCGCTCGACGATGTCGGCGGTCGGCTCCGCCAGCACCTGCCGCGACACGGTCACGTCGGTCGGCGGCGTCAGATCGGCGAAGGGCGAGCCCTGCGGATATTCGGCGATGGCCTGCGGCTCGGTCCAGGACAAGGTGCCGCCCAAAGCGCGCTCGCCGATCCGCAGGCGCACCGGCAACAGGTCCTCGTCCGGCTCGGCGGCGGCAAGGCGCGGGCCGGCGAAGCGCACCAGCGTGCCGCCGCCCTCGACCCATTCGGTCATCGCCGCATGCGCTTCGTCCGGTAGCGTGCCGACATCGGCCATCACGATCATCGCCGGCCGCTGCTCAAGCAGTTCGGGAATGGCCGAGCCGAGATCGGCGCTCGTCGGCTCGACGAGGTCGGCGAAGGGCGCCAGCGCCCGGCTGATATAGTAAAGCGGTGATAGAAGCGGCTGCGCCTCGTCGCCGTCGCCCTGCGCGATCAGCCCGACACGGCGGCGGCGCGAATTTTCATCCAGAACGCGCACCGCGCCCGCCTGCGCCTCGCCGTCGACGGCGATGGAATCGAAATCGTTTCGCAATTCGAACGGCACGGTGAAGGCTGCCGTCGCCGCCGCTTCGCCCGCACCGAAGGACAGTTCCGCCTCCGCGATCCGCCGGCCGCGATCGTCGAGCGCGGCGATAAGCGCCTGGCGCGGGCCGGCATCGCTCGTCGGCCGCACGGCCTCGACGACGAAGGCGTCAGGCTCGTTCGCGGTCCCCGTCAGGCCGATTTCGGTCACGCCCTGCGGCGTCGCCCAGATCAGCCCGCCGGCATTGGCAAGAAGCCTGTCGAAGGCCGCTTCGTCCGCCTCGCTCGCCAGCCCGTCCGACAGCACGGCGACGGAGGCGTTCGGCACGTCGCCCAGCGCCGCTGCGACCCGCTCATAGGTCGCCGCGCGGTCCACCGGGACGGGGCGCGCCTCGGCTGCGTTCAGCCGCTCGCGCGCCGCTTGTGCATCGAAGGGGCCGATCTCGGCATTGGGCGCATCGACGGTGAAGGCGAGCAGCACGGGGGCGCTTTCCGCCTCGGCATCGGCGATCAGCCGCTCGGCGGTCGCGACCCGCATCGCCCAGTCCGGTGCCGACGCCCAGCCATTGTCGACGACGATCGCCACCGCATTGCCGCCGGTCGAGATGCGCTCGCGCGGATTGAACACCGGCTCGGCCAGCGCGAAGATGATCAGCGCCGCCATCGCGAGCCGCAACAGCGTCAGCCACCAGGGGCTCTGGTGCGGCGTCTCTTCCTTGCGCAGCACGCGCGCCAGAATGCGCAGCGGCGGAAAGGCTTCCGTCTGCGGCTTGGGCGGCGTCAGGCGCAACAGCCACCAGATCACCGGCAGGGCGATGAGCCCGGCCAGCACCGCCGGCAGCCCGAAGGAGAGCGGCAGGAACCCCATCAGCGGCCCCCCTGGCTCATCGCCAGATGCACGCGCACCAGCGCGTCGGAGGCCAGCTTGTCGGTGTGGTTCACCGTGTAGCTCCAGCTTAGCTTGCGCGCCCAGGCGGACAGCTCGTCACGCCGCGCGGTGTAAAGGTTGCGGTAGTCCTCGCGCAGCGTCTCGGCGCGTCCCGCCGTCAGCTTGGTGCCGGTCTCCGGGTCCTGGAATTCGGTGCGGCCCGAATAGGGAAACTCCTCTTCCGCCGGGTCGGAAATCTCGATCAGATGCGCGCGCACGCCGCGCGTCGCCAGCACATCCAGCCATTCGCGCGTCTCCTCGACGGGGTCGAGGAAGTCGGAGATCAGCACCACGTCGGAAAAGCGTTTCATCGTCGAAAGGTCGGGCCGTGTCGGCAGATGCGCCGCGTGCATCATCTGTGCCGCCAGCCGCTCGGCGCCGTTGCGCGCCGAAAACGGATCGGTCAGGCCGGGCCAGGCGATCCGCTCGCCTGAGCGCGACAAAAGCTCGGCCAGCGCCAGCGCCAGAACCAGCGCGCGCGATTCCTTCGAAACGCTCGCCGTCTTCGACTGGTAGAGCATGGAGGCGGACGGATCGGCCCAAAGCCACACGGTGTGCGCCGCCTCCCATTCGCGGTCGCGCACATAGGTGTGGTCGTCGCGGGCCGAGCGCCGCCAGTCGATCCGGGCGATCGCTTCGCCGTCGACATAGGGCCGGAACTGCCAGAAATTCTCGCCGATGCCGCGCTTGCGCCGGCCATGCCAGCCGGCGATCACCGTGTTGACCACCCGCCGCGCCTCGATCAGCAGGTCGGGCACCAGCGCCGCGCGAACGCGGGCGCGGGCCAGCGCGTCGCGCGGGGCGACGGCAGGGCTGACCGCACCGAGCGAAGCCATCAGACCGCCTTTGCGAGCCGCGCGATCACGTCGCGTACCGTCATGCCTTCCGCCCTTGCGGCGAAAGTCAGCGCCATGCGGTGCTGCAGCACCGGTTCGGCAAGGTCGCGCACGTCGTCGATCGAGGGCGCGAGCCGTCCGTCATAGAGCGCGCGGGCGCGGGCGCACAGCGTTAGCGCCTGGCTGGCGCGCGGGCCGGGGCCCCACGAGACGTGGCGGTCGGTCTCCGCATCGCCCGAGCCGGGCCGCGCCGAGCGCACCAGTTTCAGGATCGCGTCGACCACGCTTTCGGGCACCGGCATGCGCCGGATCAGCGCCTGCACGGTCTTCAGCCGCGCCGCATCCAGCACATTCTCGGCCTTCTGGTCGTTGACGCCGGTCGTTTCGATCAGGATGCGCCGCTCGGCTGCAAGCTCGGGATAGTCGATGTCGATCTGCATCAGGAACCGGTCGAGCTGCGCTTCGGGCAGCGGGTAGGTGCCTTCCTGCTCCAGCGGGTTCTGCGTCGCCAGCACGTGGAAGGGTGAGGGCAGGTCGTGCCGCGCGCCGGCGACGGTCACGTGATATTCCTGCATCGACTGCAACAGCGCCGACTGCGTGCGCGGCGAAGCGCGGTTGATCTCGTCGGCCATCAAAAGCTGCGCGAAGATCGGCCCCTTGAGAAAGCGGAAGGAGCGCCGGCCGGTCTCGTCCTGTTCCATTACCTCGGAGCCGAGAATGTCGGACGGCATCAGATCCGGCGTGAACTGGATGCGCCGTCCGTCGAGGCCGAGCACGATACCGAGCGTCTCGACGAGCTTGGTCTTGGCAAGGCCGGGCACGCCGACGAGCAGCCCGTGGCCGCCGGCCAGAATCGCCACCAGCGTCTGCTCGACCACCTGCTCCTGGCCGAAAATAACCTTGCCGACCGCCTGGCGCACCTTGCCGATTTCAGCCAGCGCGCGCTCGGCTTCGGCCACCATCTCGGTCTCGCTCATCGCTGGTTCCTTGATGGTCAGGCTCATGTCGTCGTCCTTGGGCTTGGGGCAATTCACGCCTTGGCGCAACCGGCGCGATCAACTTAAATGGTACGCCTGTGCTGACAAGCGAAACAACAGTGACTATTTCGTGACGATGACCGATGCACAGAAAACGGCTGGCCTTGCCGCAGCGACCGACAGCGCAGGCCTCGAAGCGCTCATTTCCCGCGCCGCGCGCGCCGGCAAGGGCGCGGCGCCCGTCGACAAGTGGAACCCCGATTTCTGCGGTGATCTCGACATGGAGATCAAGGCGGATGGCACCTGGTTCTACATGGGAACCCCCATCGGCCGCATGCCGCTCGTCCAGCTTTTCTCCTCCGTCCTGCGCAAGGACGAGGACGGCAACACCTATCTCGTCACCCCGGTCGAAAAGGTCGGCATCCGGGTCGAGGACGCGCATTTCCTCGCCGTCGAGATGGACGTTTCCGGCAGCGGGGAGGGGCAGGTGCTGACCTTCCGCACCAATGTCGGCGACGTCGTCGAGGCCGGCGCCGAGCATCCGCTGCGATTCGTCGACGAGGACGAAACCGGCGGCCTGAAGCCCTATCTCCATGTCCGCGGCCGGCTCGAAGCGCTCGTCGCGCGGCCGGTCATGTACCAGCTTGCCGAGATCGGCGAGGAGATCGACGTGGATGGCCGCGCCATGTTCTGCCTGCGCTCGAAGGGCGAGATCTTCCCCGTCATGCCGATTGCGGAGCTCAACCGTCTTGCGGGCTGAAACATTGGACGCGCCCCTGTTTTCGGCCGCCGATTTCCGCAGCCGCGCCGCGCGCGAACAGGCGCCGCATGAGGGCACTGACTATGGCGACCACAGCCTCAATCCCGATCTGCGCCACCTGATCGTCCACGAGCGGCTGCGCGATGCCGCCGTCATGATCGCCGCCGTCGACCATCCGGACGGCGCGACGATCATCCTGACCAAGCGCACCGAAAAGCTGCGCAGCCATTCCGGCCAGATCGCCTTTCCCGGCGGGCGCATCGATCCGACCGACCCGACACCCGAATTCGCCGCGATCCGCGAGACCGAGGAAGAGATCGGCATCGGCGCCGAGACGATCGAGATCGTTGGCCGGATGCCGGATTACGTTTCCGGCTCGGGTTTCCGCATCTCGCCGGTGCTCGGCATCGCGCAGCCAGGCTTCATGCTGACGCTGAACGAGGACGAGGTCGACGACGCCTTCGAGGTCCCGCTCGCCTTCCTGATGGACCCCGCCAACCACACCCGCGACAGCCGCATCTGGCAGGAGCGCGAGCGCTTCTTCTACACGATGCCCTTCGGCGAGCGGTATATCTGGGGCGTCACCGCCGGCATCATCCGCACGCTCTATGAAAGGCTCTACGCGTGAGCGTTTCCATCTCCGACGCACCGTGGCTGAAGGACAAGGCGCTGCAAAAGCTGCTAGCCGTCCTGTCCGTCGATGGCGAGGAAGCCCGGATCGCCGGCGGCGCGGTGCGCAATGCGCTTCTCGGCGAAGCCGTCACCGACATCGACATCGCCACGACCTGCCTGCCCGACGAGACCGAAAGACGCGCTGCGGCAGCCGGTTTCAAGCCGGTTCCCACCGGCAAGGCGCATGGCACGATCACCGTCGTCGCGCACGGAAAACCGTTTGAAGTCACGACCTTGCGGGCCGACGTCGAGAATCACGGCCGCCACGCCACCGTCGCCTTCGGCCGCGACTGGCAGGTCGACGCCGAACGGCGCGACTTCACCATCAACGCGCTCTACGCCACCGCCGACGGCCAGGTCATCGACCTCGTTGGCGGCATCGCCGATCTCGAAAAGCGCACCCTCCGCTTCATCGGCAATGCCGAGGACCGCATTCGCGAGGATTACCTGCGCATCCTGCGCTTCTACCGCTTCTTCGCCTGGTACGGCTCCGGCCGGCCGGATGCGGAGGGGATCAAGGCCTCGGCGCGGCTGAAAGCCGGCCTGTCGCAGCTTTCGGCCGAGCGCATCTGGGCGGAACTGAAGAAGCTCCTCGCCGCCCCCGACCCGTCTCGCGCGCTGCTCTGGATGCGCCAGTCCGGCGTCCTGACCGCGGTGCTGCCTGAGAGCGAGAAATGGGGCATCGATGCCGTGCCCGGCCTCGTCGCCACTGAGCGGGATCTGGGGTGGCCGGTCGATCCGATCCTGCGTCTCATGTCGATCATCCCGCCGACGGCCGAGCGCGTGGATAGCCTTTCCGAGCGGCTGAAACTGTCGAAGAACGAAGCCAAAAGGCTGCAGGAATGGGCCAGTTTCGGCGAAATACCGGCCGAAACCAGCGAGATTTCGCTCGCAAAGCGCCTGTTTTCGGCCGGTCAACAGCCGGGCGTGGATAAGTTGAAGCTCGCGCTCGCCGCCGCACGCATCCGCGGCGTCCAGAACGACCTCGATCTCGTCGCCGCTGGTCAATATTCGCAATTGCTGAAATATGCCGAAAATTGGATCGCGCCGCAATTTCCGCTCCAAGGGCGCGACCTCGTCGCGCTCGGCGCAGCGCAAGACGAGCGCCTCGGCAAGGCGCTCGCAACGCTCAAGGGTGAGTGGGTCTCGTCGGGCTTCACGCTTGGCCGCGAGGCGCTCGTCGAGCGCGCCCACGGGCTCTTGCAACTGGAAGGCTAGGCAGCCTTCTGCGCATTGGTAATGCGGGAGCGGATGGCCTCGACCATCGTCTCGCGGATCGTGTCCTCGCCATGCGCCTGGCGCATGTGCTCGACTGCGCGGCGCATCACTTCCGCTTCTTCGTCATGCCGTGTGTGCCAGTCGCAACCTGGAACGAGCGAGCCGCAATGAAATTCCTTCATCGGTCTTCTCCCTTCTTGGTAACGTCTAATCATAGCCGACGCGACGTGTGGCGTCGATGCACCTCCAACCTGACGACGGTGCAGAAGTTCCTTCAAAATTCCGTCCGGGAAGGTATCGTTAACCATACGCGTTTACGAAAATCGACAGGGGTTTCTTGGTCAAAGGCAACATCATGTCCATCTCGCGTCGCGGCTTTCTCGCCGGCCTTCCGCTCTTTCTCGCCGGCTGCACGGCCGCCGGCACCGAATATCGAACCGCCATGCTCAACTACGCCGCGCTGCCGGACGAAAGCTTCCCGCTGCGCGCCGTCCCGCTCGAGAAGATCAAGCCGGAACTGCGCCGACAGGAGGTCGCCTTCGAGACCAAGCACAAGGCGGGAACGGTCGTCGTCAACACGCCCGAGCGCCGCCTCTACTATGTGATGGGCAATGGCCGCGCGATGCGCTACGGCATCGGCGTCGGCAAGGAAGGGCTTGCGCTGCGCGGCAACGCCACGGTCGGCCGCAAGGCCGAATGGCCAAGCTGGACGCCGACCGCCAACATGATCAGCCGCGATCCGCGCAACCGCGAGTTCGCCGGCGGGTTGCCTGGCGGCCCTTCCAACCCGCTCGGCGCGCGCGCGCTCTATCTCCACCGCGGCGGCCGCGACACCATGTTCCGCATTCACGGCACCAACCAGCCGCAGTCGATCGGCCATGCCATGTCATCGGGTTGCGTGCGCATGCTCAACCACGACGTGATCGATCTTTACGAGCGCGTGCCGGTGGGGGCGAATGTGGTGGTGATTCAGGCGTGAGCAGCTAAGCTTCAAACGCCGAGCGAACCACCCCCACTCCGTCGCGCTTCGCGCGCCACCTCTCCCCCTGCCCGGGGGAGAGGAAA
>NZ_AYOD01000060.1 GCF_000497755.1 Aliihoeflea sp. 2WW | reverse complement strand
TTTCCTCTCCCCCGGGCAGGGGGAGAGGTGGCGCGCGAAGCGCGACGGAGTGGGGGTGCTCAGCGCTACCGTGTCAGTCGCCGCACTACTCCATCGAAGCCATCTGCAACCCGGCCAGCCACTCCGACGCGATCTTCGCGTCCTCGTCGCCGATGTCGTGGCCGGCGATGATGGTCTTGGCCACCACGTCGGCGCCGCACGACTTGAACATCGCCTCCAGCTTCGGGGCGTACGGCGCGTAGAGCGTGTCGTCGCGGCCCGATATCGTCAGGAACTTCGCCTTGGCGAGGTCGGCATGGGGCGCGGTTTCGAGAACCGGCATGGGGCGCAGCAGGACGGCGGTCTTCACCACGTCCGGGTGCAGCACGGACAGCGCCGCGATCAGATTCGCGCCGTTGGAATAGCCGAGGAAGGTCGTGCGCTCGAGGTCGATGCCCTCGCTCCTGACCAGCCGGCCGAAAAACTCGGCAAACGCCGCCGCTTCGCCGCGAATGTCGGTCTGGTCGAAGCTCGTCGGGGTGATGCGCTTGTACCAGCGCTTCACACCCTCCTGCACGACTCGTCCGCGAATGCCGATCAGCGTCGCGTTCGGGTCGATCTTGGTCGCCAGCGGCAGCAAGGTCGTCTCGTCGCCGCCCGAGCCGTGCATCAGGATGATCGTCCGCCCATTCGCCTGCGCCGGCTTATGGATGCGGTGCGTGAAGTTGGTCTCGCGCGTCACGCTCTCCACGGTCGCCGGAATTTGCGGCGCAGGCAGGGCAGGGAACGGCACGACCTCGCTGGCCATGGCGGGCCAGGCGGTTGCAACAGTCAAGGCTAATGTAATGATGCGCGCTGTCTTCATGCACGCGAGATTAACGCAGAAGGTTAATGCGTGATTTAAGGAAAATGCGCTCGCAATTTCGTGAATGGCTGCTGTTGCTTGGGCGCAACTTGTCGTTCGAGGTCTAAGGAAAGGCCAGGCGGGTTTCGTCGAGTTCCGCCTTGAGCCACGTGATGAAAGCGCGTGTCTTCCGCGCAAGTGACTGGGACGACGAGGTGACCGCCCAGTAGCCGAGGCCGGTTGCGGCGCGTTGCGGAAAGGGAGCCACGAGCTGTCCTGCGCCGATCGCATATTGCGCAAGCGTCTGCCAGGCGAGCATGACGCCCTGGCCGGCGATCGCCGCGTCGAGGCATAGGGCGGCATCGGTGAAGCTGTGGCCATCGGCAAGCTGGTCTTCATTGATGCCGAACGGGGCGAGCCAGGTCGACCATTTCAGTGTCGAGTTCGCATCGCGAATGATCGGCGCATTCGTCAGATCTAGCGGCACGCGCAGGCGATTCGCGAGCGCCGGTGCGCAAACCGGAAAGATATCCTGCGGCAGCAGAAACGTCTTCGTCACGCCCGGCCAGTTTCCGTCGCCGACGCGGATGGCGGCGTCGACGTCGCTGGCATCGGGATCGACGAGCGTGACTGAGGCGTCGAGGCGCAAGGTGATGTCCGGATGAAGCGCGGAAAACCGGGCAAGGCGCGGCACGAGCCATTTCGAGGCGAGAACAGGGGCAACCGACACGGTGAGGATGTTCGCCCGGTCGTAACGCGCGCTTTTCAGTGCGCCTTCGAGTTCGGCAAAGCCGGACGTCAGACGTGCGAGGAAGGTGCGGCCGAACTCCGTCGCGACGAGCCCGCGCGACGTTCGGACGAAAACGGGCCGAGCAAGCGCGGCTTCAAGACGAGCGACATGCTGGCTGACCGCGCCGACGGTGACGCCCAGTTCATCGGCAGCCGCCTGTAGCCCACTGAGCCGACCGACGGCTTCCGTCGCGCGCAGCCCGTTCATATGGACGCGGTTCAGTTCTGTCATGGAGAAAAACTAAAGTGAGGCGAAGGCAAACTCCAGTGAAATCGAATTGGAAGGACCGGATAATCTGGCATCTGAGGTTGAGGAGCAATGCCATGTTCAAGTTTTTCTTGAGACGCTGTCCCGAACCCAGTCCCGACGACCCGCTCGCACATCCCGCTATCCAGGCCATGTCGCTGGACGAAATCGCCGATCTGCCACTGACGCCACAATGGCCGGATGGGTGTGCGGGGTTTCGTCACCGCAGCCTGCGAGGCGCCAGGTTACCTGCCCCTGAAAGTGGCAAGCGCGAGGTTGCGTTCTCTCCGAAGTGACCCCCACCCTTTATCCCTCCCCACAAGGGGGAGGGAGGGCGTCGGCGTCGTGTTTGCCTTTCAGCGTGGAGCCACGCGTTAAGGGCTGGCGCAGCGATCACGTCTCCCTCCCCCTTGTGGGGAGGGATACAGGGTGGGGGTCAATTCAGGAAAACCGGACCTACCCGCGAGCTGTTCGATGAATCGTACTGGCTCGCCTCACACATCCTACGGCCACTTCACCTCGGGCGGCATCGACGACAGGATGGAATCGACGTTCCCGCCCGTCTTCAGGCCGAAGATCGTGCCGCGGTCGTAGAGGAGGTTGAACTCGACGTAGCGGCCGCGGCGGATGAGTTGTTCCTCGCGGTCGGCGTCGGTCCAGTTGTCGTTGAAATTCTTGCGGACCAGGTGGTTGTAGACGACGAGGAAGGCGCGGCCGACGTCCTGGGAGAAACGCAGATCGGCGTTCCAGCCGCCCTTGTTTTCCGGCGTCTTCAGCCAGTCGTAGAAGATGCCGCCGGTGCCGCGGGGCTCGTCGCGGTGGGGGAGGTGGAAATATTCGTCGCACCAGGCCTTCAGGCGGTCATGGTCGGCGACCGCCTTGTGCTTGTCGCAGACGAATTTCATCGCCTTGTGGAAGGCGGCCGTGTCGGGGTCGTCCTGCTTGCGGCGGCGGTCGAGGACCGGGGTGAGGTCGGCGCCGCCGCCGAACCATTGCCGCGTGGTGACGACCATGCGCGTGTTCATGTGGACGGCCGGCACGTTGGGATTGTGCGGGTGGGCGATGAGCGAGATGCCGCTCGCCCAGAAGCGCGGGTCCTCGTCGGCGCCGGGGATCTGCTTGCGGAATTCTGGCGAGAACTCGCCATGCACGGTCGAGGTGTGGACGCCGACCTTTTCGAAGACGCGGCCGCGCATCATCGACATGATGCCGCCACCGCCGCGGCCTTCGTCGCGCAGCCATTCGGTGCGTTCGAACCGGCCCGGCGCCCAGGAGGCGTGCGGGCCCGACAGATCGTCCTCGATCGCCTCGAAACCGGCGACGATCTTGTCGCGCAGTTCCTCGAACCAGGCCTTCGCGGTCGCCTTTTTCGACTCGATGTCGTCGGGCAGGCCGGCCGGGATGTCGGGACGTTCCATGCAAAGCTCCGTGGGGAGGGCGCGCATTCGGCGGCAGCCGGGGCGCGTTCAACATTTGACTCGTAATTTGACGCCCTGATCCCTAATCTGTTGGTCGTTGGGGTCAAGGAGTTCTTTGTTGCGGGTGCCTGCGAGACCACCGCTGGAGGGGTTGAGGCGCAGCCTCAACAAGCATCGCGCAGAAGGCAGCCCCCATCCGCGCGACGGCTTCGTGCGCGAGACGTTCCGCCTGCCGCGCCCCGACGCGCGCGTGAAGGCGCAGGAGTGGTTCGACCGCTGGCCGAAACAGGCCTACTGGACCGAAATCGAAAGCTGGGCCGAGCGCCCCGACGACATCATCGAGTTCACCATCCGGCGCTTGCCTACGGCCGACTAGGGCGCGTCGATATTCGCGCCTGAGCGGCCTGCAAATGGCGACTTTCTGCGCTTCCGGTGCTCACGTACTGATGTACCTCGAAATCCACCTTTTTCGGCACGCTCAGCCCCGAATCTCAACGCGCCCTTGCGCTCTACCAGTGATGCTCCAACACGGCGTCACCGAACACTTCGGCGAGGCGGCGGCGGGTGGCGGGGGTGGTCGCTTCGGGCAGGGCGTCGAGAGGGAAGAAGCCGGCCTCGGCGATCTCGTGGTCGGGGAGTTTCGGCGTTGTCTGGCGGAACTGCGTGATGAGATAGAGCGCGACATGATCGCGCGGGCTGGCCTGTCGGTTCAGGTGAATCGAGACAAGGCGCGGCTCGCCGGTGAACTCGATATTGCCTTCCTCGGCCAGTTCCCGTTCGAGCGAAAGGCGCATCGTTTCGCCCACTTCCACCCCGCCGCCGGGCAGTTGCCAGCCGGCGATGTAGGTGTGGCGGATGAGGAAGACGGTGCCTTTTTCCGCGTCGTGGACGATGCCGCGCACGCCGAGCGTCATCGGACGGCGCAGGAGAAACCAGCCGTGAAAGAGCTTGATGCGCAACCATTGCAGCCGGGTCGGCATTGTGCGGGACGTCTCGCTCACCGCGCGCCTCCCGGGGTGGTCACGCGGAATTTCATATCGTAAGGAAGGGTATGCTCAGGCTCGCTCATCTCTCGGACGTCCACCTCGGCCCCCTTCCCGACATGTCCTATCGTGAACTCGCCTCGAAGCGGATCACGGGCTACATCAACTGGCAGCGCAACCGGAAAGCCAATCTCCACGATCAGGTGATCGGGATGCTGCTCGACGACATGAAGGCGCGCGCGCCCGACCATATCGCGGTCACCGGCGATCTGGTCAACCTCGCGCTCGACGCCGAAGTGGAGGTCGCGCGCCAGTGGCTGGAAGAGGTCGGCCATGGCGACGACGTCTCGGTCGTGCCGGGCAACCACGATGCCTATGTGCCGGGCGCGCTCGACAAGGCGTGCCGGGCCTGGGGCAAGTGGATGTGGGGCGACGGCAAGGCGCAGCCCGCCCATCGCGGCGCGTTTCCCTATATGCGCGTGCGCGGGGACATGGCGATCATCGGCGTTTCTTCGGCCCGCGCGACGGCACCCTTCATGGCGTCGGGCTATTTCGGCTCGACGCAGGCGCGGCGGCTCGGGCGGATGCTCGACGAGGCGAAGACGAAGGGGCTTTGCCGCGTGATCCTGATCCACCACCCGCCGGTTCGCGGGGCGGCGCCGCAGCACAAGCGGCTCTACGGCATCGGGCGGTTCAAGAAGGTGATGTTGCGCCACGGCGCCGAACTCGTCCTCCACGGTCACACGCATCTGCCGAGCCTCTACTGGCTCGACGGGCGCGACGGGCGGGTGCCGGTGCTGGGCGTTGCCGCGGCGGGGCAGGCGATCGGCGGGTCGAAGCCGGCGGCGCAGTACAACCTCATCGAGATCGACGGCGGACCGGATAGCTGGGGCGTGCGCGTCCAGCGGCGCGGGCTGATGTACGGCCATGAAGGCGTGCGCGAGATCGTCGCGCAGACGCTCCTGCCGGCTGAAGAAGGCGCTCAGAAGCTGATCGCCAGCCGGTCCCAGGCGAAATAGAGCACTGCGGCGATGCCGACGAAGGCACCGGCCAGGAACAGCGCCAGCGAGGTGAAGACGTCGAAGGCGGCCTTGGCCGGCTCGCGGTCGAGCACGCCGAGGACGGGGGCAGGGGCCTCGCGGTCGCCGGCCAGCACCGCTTCGCGCTCGACCATCCGCTCGGCGACATAGAGCGTTACTGCATTGGCCGCCTTCTTGATGTCGGGCGTCTCGGCCAGCACGATGCGGCCGTTGCGGGTGTCCTTCAGGAAGCGATAGGTGCGCTTGTCGCGGCCCATGGTGACGTGGCTGACCGCGTCGATCCAAAGGCGCGGCTGGAGCCCGGCGGTGACGTTGAGATCGAAGCGCTCGTCGTCCGACGGGATGTCGGCAAACACCTGTTCGAGGTCTTGCGCCAGGATTTCGAGCCGCGTCTGCTGCGCCTCGCGCAAATCGACGACGACGTCGGTGCGGTCGGCATTGTTGGTCTTGACCTCGCGGATCGCGGCGGCGAGGCGGCGCATCTCGCCCTTGTGGGGCGTTTCTTCCAAAGCTTCGCTCATGCCGGCGCTCCGGGACTCAAGGGTACAGTTAACGCTTCGTTACACCCCGATTCCGGCGAAAACGCGCCAAAAGTCAAGGGCTTCCGGCGATCAGAGAAGCACGGATGGCAGCGAGGACGGCAGGCTTGGCCTCGACGGTCAGCATGTGGCCGGCGCCGTCGATGCGGGTGAGGCGAATGTTTTCGGGCAGGTTCTGGGTCTGCGAAAAGGGCAGGACCGGATCGGCCGTTCCCCAGACGAGGTTGACCGGCATGGCGAGCTTGGCCAGCGCCTCGCGTGGGATCTCGCCCTGCACGCCGTCCTTCTGGATGATTCCGTGGAAGGTGTCGAGGTTGGTGCGCTGGCCGCGCTGGCCGCGCACGGCGGCAAGGCCGAGGACGTATTTAGGCGGAGTCGAAAAGCCGGGCGCGGACATCTCGTCCATGATCAGTCCCAATGCGCCGGCGTCGGGCGCATTGGCGTAGCGTTTCAGAAGTTCGCCATTGATCTGCGGGCCGAACCCGCCGGGCGCCAGCAGCGTCAGCGAGGCGACGCGCTCGGGCGAGCGCATGGCGATCAGCGTGGCGATCGCGCCGCCCATCGAATGGCCGACGAGATGTACACGCTCGATCCCGCGCGCCGTCAAATCGGCGGCGACGGCTTTCGCCGCCACCGTCGCCGGGCCCGCGCCTGGAAAATCGAGCGAGCGCCCATGACCTGGAAGGTCATAGGCGATCACCCGCGCGTATCGTGCAAGCGATGGCTGGATGTCGGTCCAGGTCGAATGCGATCCGCCGAAACCGTGGAGAAGGACGATGGTCTCGCCGCCTTTCCCCTCTACGCGGGCACCGAGCTTGTCGCTCATTTGGCACCGAGAATGCGGTTGGCCGCCGACACGACCGCTTCGAGCGAGGCCGCGACGATGTTGGTGTTGATGCCCGCGCCGAAGAGCTTTCCGTCCGGATGCTCCACTTCCATGTAGCAGATTGCGGCCGCGTTCGAGCCGCGCTGCATGGAGTGTTCCGAATAGTCGAGGACGGTCAAATCGATACCGATATGCTTCGACAGCGCGTCGACGAAACCGTCGACCGGGCCGGTGCCGGTGCCGGTGATCTGCACTTCCGTGCCATTGTCGATGATCGTCGCCTCGACCACGCGCCGGCCCTTGGCGGAGCTGTCGGGGAAGGTCTGGTGATCGACGAACTTCATCCGGCCCTCGGGCTGGTCGACATAGAGTTCGAGAAAGCGCTCGTGGATCGCCTTGGGGCGCAGTTCCTTGCCCTCGCGGTCGGTGATCTGCTGAACGTCGCGGCTGAATTCGACCTGCAAATTGCGCGGCAGGTTGAGCCCGTAATCAGCCTGCAGGATGTAGGCGATGCCGCCCTTGCCGGACTGCGAGTTGATGCGGATGATCGCCTCGTAGGACCGGCCGACGTCCTGCGGGTCGATCGGCAGATAGGGCACCTCCCACTGGGTCTTGTTGGCGGTCTTGATCGCCTTCATGCCCTTGTTGATGGCATCCTGATGCGAGCCGGAGAAGGCGGTGTAGACCAGTTCGCCGACATAAGGATGGCGCTCGGGGATCTTCAACTGGTTGGAGTATTCGTAGACGTCCTTCATGCGCTCGATCTGCGAACAGTCCAGCATCGGATCGATGCCCTGCGTGTACATGTTGAGCGCCAGCGTGACGACGTCGACATTGCCGGTGCGCTCGCCATTGCCGAACAGCGTACCCTCGACGCGGTCGGCGCCCGCCATCAGGCCGAGTTCGGTCGCGGCGATGCCGGTGCCGCGATCATTGTGGGGATGCAAGGACAGGATGATCGAATCGCGCCGGTCGAGCTGGCGGCTCATCCACTCGATCTGATCGGCATGAATGTTGGGCGTCGACATCTCGACGGTTGCCGGCAGATTGAGGATCAGCTTGTTGTCAGGCGTCGGATTGATGATCTCGGTGACTGCGTTGCAGATTTCGAGCGCGACTTCGAGCTCGGTGCCGGTGAAGCTTTCCGGCGAATACTGGAAACGGCAGCCGGGCACCGATCTGGCGGCCTCGTCCACGATCATCTTGGCCGCATCCGTGGCGATCGCCTTGATGCCGGCGACGTCCTTGTCGAACACGACGCGGCGCTGCAACTCGCTGGTGGAATTGTAGAAGTGGACGATCGGGCGCTTCGCGCCCGCCAAGGACTCAAAGGTGCGCGAAATCAGTTCGGGCCGGCACTGGACCAGCACCTGCAACGACACATCGTCGGGCACGCCGGCTTCTTCGATGGCGAAGCGGGTGAAGTCGAAATCGGTCTGCGAGGCCGACGGAAAGCCGATCTCGATCTCCTTGAAGCCCATGTCCAGCAGCAACTGGAACATCCGCGCCTTGCGGTCGTGGCCCATCGGGTCGATCAGCGCCTGGTTGCCGTCGCGCAGGTCGACGGAGCACCAGATCGGCGCCTTCTCGATGCGCCGGTCGGGCCAGGTCCGGTCCTTCAGACCGACGAAGGGATAGGGTTCGTATTTGCGGGCGGCGTCGGGCATGCCTTTGGCACCCGTGGCAACGATCTTCGATTGCTCGTTCATCTTCGTCTCCTTGCCCGGCCGCGATCTCGGTCGGCGGCGGGCACTTCTAGCTCTGGGAATGGTGTCGGGACAAGGAGCTTTGCCGGGTCTCGGCGGCACTTCGACCGCCGGGCGCTCCTTCAGCCAACCCGACGATCGCCGCTAAGAAGGAGAAGAAGCGAGGATAGGCGCGCGCGATCGCCGGCAGCAATGGCCGGGAAGATCGAGAAAGAGGCGCGCGACGAAGTCATGGGCGAAGAGATAGCCGAGCGATGATTGCGTGACAAGCCGCATCGCTTTCAAAAAATTGCGCCAATGGTTGTCGGGACGCGGCCCGTTCAACCGTCATTGGAAAAGGAGTAATGTCTCCGCGGCCGGATAGATGGAGGATCTGATGGCAGACAAGGTTCTGATACTGGTCGGCACCAAGAAGGGTGCCTTCATCCTGGAAAGTGACGGTGCGCGGCGCGACTGGAAGCTCTCCGGCCCGTTCTGCCAGACCTGGCCGATCAACCATTTCGTCGCCCATCCCGAGACGGGTACGCTCTATGCCGGCGGTGGCGACGCGTGGTTCGGCCCGGCGGTCTGGAAATCGACCGATCTCGGCCAGACATGGACGCATTCCTCGAACGGCCTTGCCTATCCGGAAGGGCAGGAGCCGATCTCCTCGGTCTGGAGCGTGGCGGCGCACAATGGCAGCGTCTATGCCGGCGTCCAGCCTGCCGGCCTCTTCCGCTCCGACGACGACGGCGAGACATGGACCCATGTCGAAGGATTGCAAAAGCACCCGACACGCCCGCACTGGAACCCCGGCGGGGCCGGGCTGATCCTGCATTCGCTGGTGATCGACCCCGCCGACGACGACAAGATCTGGGTCGGCATCTCGGCCGCCGGCGTCTTCCACACCGCCGATGGCGGCGAGACATGGGAACCACGCAACCGCGGCACGCGCGCCGACTTCCTGCCGGAGGGCGAGAACTATCCCGAATTCGGCCAGTGCGTGCACAATGTCGTCATGGCGGCGGGCGCGAATGGGCGGCTCTACCAGCAGAACCATTGCGGCATGTACCGCACCGACGATGGCGGCGTGAAATGGGAGAGCATCGAGCAAGGCCTGCCCTCGAGCTTCGGCTTTCCCGCCGCCGCGCATCCGAGCGACCGCGACACGCTCTTCCTCCTGCCGCTCAACGGCGACACCAAGGGCCGCTACATGCCGGACGCCAAAGCCGCCGTGTGGCGCACGCGCGATGCGGGCCGCACCTGGCAGGATTTGCGCAACGGCCTGCCGCAGGAAAACGCCTATTTCGGCGTGCTGCGCCAGGCGATGGCGACCGACCGCATGGACAAGGCCGGCGTCTATTTCGGCACCAGCGGCGGCGTCCTCTTCGCCTCGAGCGACGAGGGCGAGACATGGCGCGAGATCGAGGCGCACATGCCGGCGATCCTGTCGGTCGAGACGCTGACGGTTCATGACTGAGCGGCCCGACATAGTCGTCCGGCTGCCGGCGATCCTCGTCGACCTGTTTCCGGGGGCGGGGCGGCGGGTCGAGATGCAGGCGGGGAGTGTTGCCGAGATGGTCGACGGGCTGGAAGCGTTGTGGCCGGGGATGCGCGACCGGCTGTGCGATTCTCGGCCGGCTATTCGCAGGCATATCAATGTGTTCGTGGATGGGGAGAGGGTGAAGCTTGGGCACAGGCTTGCGGATGGGGACGAAGTGTTCGTGCTGACGGCGATCAGCGGGGGGTAGGGGATACGGAGCCTCTGCGAGGCGGATTTCTGCGAAGAGGACCCCCACCCCTTACCCCTCCCCACAAGGAGGAGGGGGCGCCGGCGTGGCGCCTTTCCGTTCGGCCAGGCACCAAGCGGAATAGGGTGTGCGACGTGGATGTCCCCCTCCTCCTTGTGGGGAGGGGTAAGGGGTGGGGGTACCGCGCAGACGTTGCAAGTAGAAGCACCACCCCTCAAACAACCCCGATTTCCCTCAGGATCGTCTCGACACACCCATCGAAATTGTCGCCAAGCTCACCCGTATCGATCCTCACCACGCGATACCCATCCATGGCCAACCGCTCGTCGCGCAAACGGTCGCGAACTTGCCGATCCGGCAGTTGATGATGCTCGCCGTCGATCTCGATGACCAAACGCTTCTCGTGGATGACGAAGTCGGCGACGTATGGCCCGATGGGCGCCTGTCGCCTGACATGGATGCCGTACCAGGTCCGGAACATCTTCAACTCCGCCCAGAGACGGCGCTCGCCGTCGGTCATGTCGCGGCGGAGTTTGCGCGCCCGCGAGATTAAATTTGGATCGACGGCGCTTGGCATCTCGGTTTTTCCCCACGAGAACGTCAACGTCGGGAACAAATTTAGAGTTTGCAAGGATTCCTCTGAAGAAGACCCCCACCCCTTACCCCTCCCCACAAGGAGGAGGGGGGACATCCACGTCGCACATCCTCTTCAGCTCGGAGCTTGGTTAAACGGACAGGCACAACGCCGGCGACCCCCTCCTCCTTGTGGGGAGGGGTATGGGGTGGGGGTCTCCTACCATCCGGCCGGCCGGCCGGCGCCAGGCTCAATCGCTCCGAAACCCACCCGTCTGCCGAACCGCTTCGCCCGCTACCATCGCGACGCTCATCGCCAGATTGAGGCTGCGCGCGCCGGGCTGCATGGGAATGGTGAGGCGGTGGTCGGCAGCGTCGTGGACCGTGTCGGGAACGCCGGCGGATTCGCGGCCGAAGAGAAGGACGTCGTCCGGCGCGTAGGCGAAGTCGGTGTAGGCGGTTTCGGCTTTGGTGGTGAGGAGGACGAGGCGCGCGGCCTGGGACACGCGCCACGCCTCGAACGCCGCCCAGTCGACATGGCGCGTCAGCGCGGCCATTTCGAGATAGTCCATGCCGGCGCGTTTCAGGTTGCGGTCGGACAGGTCGAAGCCGGCCGGCTCGATGATGTGGACCTCCAATCCGAGGCAGGCGGCGAGGCGCAGGATCGTGCCGGTGTTGCCGGCGATGTCGGGCTGGTAGAGCGCGATGCGCATGGTTGTTCCCTGGTGCAATCGAGAGTTGGCCCTAGCGCCAATCCGGGCGGGTGGTCAAATCGCCTCGGTTCGGCTATGAAGCATCCTCGTCCAACCCGAACCACGAGGAGGCACGCGATGAATATTTTCTTCCCATCCCGCATTCGCGCGCGCCGCGCAGATTTCGCGCCTGTGGTTTTCGGATCGACGCTTCCCTGAGACACTGAAGCATCCGCTTTCGAAATCCGCCGGCAAGACGACCGGTTCTACGAGATTTCGACGATGTTTCCCCAATACGCCCCGCGCCCCGTCCGGCGCCTGCCCGATATTCGAGACCTTGCCGGCGGCCTGACCGTCTCGGCGCTCTTCGCGCATGTTGCCATCGTCATGGCAGGAGGGCTGGGCGCCGATGTGGGAAGCCCGGCTGCGACGCCCTACATGAGAGCTGCGGAACATGGGCTGTCGCTCTGCGACGCCGTTCTCGATCCCGATACGACTGAAAGAGCTTGCCATGTTCCGCTGGTTTGAATCCCGCCTCGATCCGTTTCCGGCCGAAGAGCCGGTGGAGCCGCCGAAGACGCTGTTCGCCTTCTGCCTCCACTACACGAAGGACGCCTGGCCCTACCTGATCCCCGCGGCGATCCTGATCGCGGCGATCGCGATCACCGAGGTGTGGATGTTCTCCTTCCTCGGCAACATCGTCGACTGGCTGACGGCGCAGGATCGCGACACGTTCCTCGCCGATAATGGCTGGCAGCTTGCCGGCATGGCGCTGCTCGTGCTCGTCGGCCTGCCCGGTATGGTGTTCATGCACTCGCTGCTCCAGCAGCAGACGCTGTTCGGCAACTACCCGATGCGCATCCGCTGGCAGGTCCATCGCTACCTGCTCAAGCAGTCTATGACCTTCTACCAGGACGAGTTCGCCGGCCGCATCGCCACCAAGCTGATGCAGACGGCGCTCGCCGTGCGCGAGACGGTGATCAAGACGTTCGACGTCATGAACTATGTCGTCGTCTATTTCCTCGGCATGATCTTCATCGTCGGGTCGGCCGACTGGCGCCTCGCCGTGCCGCTCGCCGGCTGGATGGTCGCCTATGTCTGCCTGATGGTCTATTTCGTGCCGCGTCTCGGCCGCGTCTCGGAGGAGCAGGCCGATGCGCGCTCGGTGATGACGGGGCGCGTCGTCGACAGCTACACCAACATCCAGACCGTGAAGCTCTTCAGCCACGCCCAGCGCGAGGCGACCTTCGCGCGTGAGGGGATGCGGTCGTTTCTCGACACGGTCTACCGGCAGATGCGTCTGGTGACCGGGCTCTACGGGCTGCTCTACGTGCTCAACTCGCTCTGCCTGTTCTCCGTCGCCGCGCTCGGCATCTATCTGTGGCAGCTCGATGCCGTCACGGTCGGTGCGATTGCGGTGGCGCTCGGCCTCGTGCTGCGGCTGTGGGGCATGTCGCAGTGGATCATGTGGGAGCTTTCGGCGCTGTTCGAGAATGTCGGCACCGTGCAGGACGGCATCGCCTCGATCTCGATGCCGCGCGTGGTCGACGACAAGCCGGATGCGAAGGCACTCACCGTGCCGCGGGGCGAGATCCTGTTCGACGACGTGCGCTTCCACTATGGCAAGCAGAAGGGCGTGCTCGAAAAGCTCGACCTGACCATCCGACCAGGCGAGAAGGTCGGCGTCGTCGGTCGCTCGGGCGCGGGCAAGTCGACGCTCGTCAATCTGCTGCTGCGCTTCTACGACATCGAGGGCGGACGCCTGATGATCGACGGGCAGAACATTGCCGACGTGAAGCAGGAGAGCCTGCGCGCCCATATCGGCGTCGTCACGCAGGATACATCGCTGCTGCACCGCTCCGTGCGCGACAACATCCTCTATGGCCGCCCCGATGCGACCGAGGAGATGATGATCGAGGCGGCGCGGCGGGCCGAGGCGCTCGATTTCATCGCCGGGCTTTCCGATCCGGAAGGGCGCAAGGGCTTCGACGCCCATGTCGGCGAGCGCGGCGTCAAGCTGTCCGGCGGCCAGCGCCAGCGCATCGCGATTGCCCGCGTCATGCTGAAGGACGCGCCGATCCTGATCCTCGACGAGGCGACCTCGGCGCTCGATTCGGAAGTCGAGGCGGCGATCCAGGAGAACCTCTACCGCCTGATGGAAGGCAAGACGGTGATCGCCATCGCGCACCGCCTGTCGACCATCGCGGCGATGGACCGGCTGATCGTCATGGACAAGGGCCATGTCGTCGAGGATGGGACGCACGAGGAATTGATCGCAAGCGGCGGCCTTTATGCCCATCTGTGGAACCGGCAGTCGGGCGGATTCCTTCTGCCAGACGAGGCGGAAAACGAGAAGGATATCGCAGCCGAATGAGCGAAGCGCCGGTGAAGACGGACGATCCCGCGCCGCGCCTGTCCGAACGGGCGTGGCGGAGCGTGGAGAACGTCATCGATCCGTTCGCCGATACGGATCGCGCCGTGCTGCCCAAGACGGCCTTCGGCTTCATCGGGTTCTTCGCGCGGCAGGCGCCGGGCCCGTTCGTGCTGCTGCTCATCGCCGGCGGTCTGACGGGGGCGGTGGATGCGGGGCTCTACTGGGCGCTCGGCAGGATCATCGACGTTCTGGAAACGACGACGCCGACGGCTTTGATCGCCGATTATGGCTGGGCGATCCTCGGCTATCTCGTCCTGATCCTTCTCGTGCGCGCCGTGGCGATGATCTTCCAGACCGTGGTGGAAGAGCAGACGATCGCGCCGAACTTCTACCAGCGCGTGCGCTGGCAGGCATTCCGGCGGGTGATCGAGCAGCCCTACACCTTCTTCCAGAACGATTTCGCCGGCCGGATCGCGACCAAGATCACGCAAGGGGCGGAGGCGACGGGTGATTTCATCATCTCGTCGTTGCAGACCGTCTGGGGCTTCGTCACATTCCTCGTCCTTGCGGCGACGATCATGTTCTCGGTCGATCCGTGGATGCTGGCGGTGCTCGCCGTTTGGCTTGCCGCCTACGGCATCGCCGGGTGGAAGCTTCTGCCGCCGCTGCGTGCGGCCGGGCGGCGCACGGCCGACGAGCGTTCCATCGTCAACGGACGCCTCGTCGACGCCTTCACCAACATCCTCGCCGTCAAGCTGTTCGATTCGGGCGGGCGCGAGCATTCCTTCGTGCGCGACGGAATGCACAGCTACCTGATGGCGGTGAAGAGACTGACGCGGTCGATCACCCGCGTGCGCGCCGCCGTCGCCATCATCAACGGCTTCATGATGGCGGCGATCTTCCTGCTCGCGCTGCAAAGCTGGATGGCGGGCGCCGCCACGACGGGCGCCATCGCGGCGGCCATGGGCCTCGCCTACCGGCTCAACCAGATGTCCGGCTACATGATGTTCAACATCAACGGGCTCATCCGCAACTATGCGACGGTGCAGGACGCCACCGGCACAATCTCCGTCAAGCCGACGCTGACGGATGCGCCCGATGCCGTCGTCGCGCCACGCGCGAAGGGCGACATCCGCTTCGAGAACGTCTCCTTCCACTATGGCAAGGATGGCGGCATCATCGACAACCTCAACCTCCACATCCGCCCGGGCGAGAAGATCGCGCTGGTCGGCCCGTCGGGCGCCGGCAAGACGACGATCGTGAACCTGATCCTGCGCCTCTTCGACGTCGAGGAGGGGCGCATCCTGATCGACGGGCGCGACATCCGCTCCCTGACGCAAGGCTCGCTGCGGGCGCAGTTCGGCGTGGTTGCGCAGGACCCGATGCTGATGCACCGCTCGATCCACGACAACATCGCCTATGCGCGCCCCGATGCGAGCGAGGCGGAGGTGATCGAGGCGGCGCGGGGGGCGGCGGCGCACGATTTCATCGCCGGCGTTTCGGACCCCAAGGGACGCGCCGGCTACGACGCGCATGTCGGCGAGCGCGGCGTCAAGCTGTCCGGCGGGCAGCGCCAGCGCATTGCGATCGCGCGCATGATGCTGAAGGACGCGCCGATCCTGCTGCTCGACGAAGCGACCTCGGCGCTCGATTCGGAGGTCGAGGCCGCCATCCAGGAAAACCTCTACCGGCTGATGGAGGGCAAGACCGTCATTGCCGTCGCGCACCGGCTCTCCACCATCGCCGCGCTCGACCGGCTGATCGTCATCGACGAGGGCCGGATCGTCGAGGAGGGCACGCATGACGACCTGATCGCGCGCGACGGGCTCTACGCGCAATTGTGGAAGCGCCAGTCCGGCGGCTTCCTCGCGCAGAGCCTGGCGGCGGAGTAGACGATGGCGCTCCGGCTTCCCGGGCAGGGCGGCGTCCGGCTCCAGACGGGGCTAGACACGCTCGACTACGAGCTTGCCGGCGAAATGGCATCCTTGCTGGGGCGGGCCGGCGATCGGGTCGCCAAGGCGATGGCGGCGCTCAACGCCCATGACGCGCGCGATGCCGAGCGCGTGCTTCTGGTAAGGGCCGCCGCCGAGGCGGTCCACGCCTATTTCATCCAGCGCGAACTGATCGGCCTTCGCCGCCACCAAGATGCCATTCGTGATTACGGCATTCCGCCCGAGGTGCTGGCACGGCTGGGTGCGAGCTAGACTAGGATGCCCGACCCGTGGTTGATCTCAACCGTCTTTGAAGCGGTCGGAGCGAGGCCTGGATTCCTGTGCTTGTCACAGGAATCCAGGCCGCGATATTCGTGAATCCCGCGCTGGTCAAAGGCAATGTCGGCCGACCGTCCAGCATTTGGCCGAAGCTGTCAGTCGTTCCACGGGTTCAAAAGCCTCACACCGGTCGATTCGAAATCGCGCACGTTTCGCGTGACGACGGTCAGGTCATGGACGAGAGCGGTTGCGGCGATCCATGCGTCGCGTTCGCCGCGTTTGTGCGGAACATGCAGCCCTGCACAAATGAGCGCAACGTCCGCGGTGATATGAAGCGTGCGCTCGCTGAAGTCGGGCAACACGTTCCGGTCGATCCAGTTGACGAATATCTGCCCCGCAGCAACGTCGCGATGGCCGAGAATCAGCGCGCCGTATTGAAGCTCCATTACGGTCGCCACTGATATGTAGAACAAGCGGTGGTCCTGCGCGCCTGTCCAGCGAAGGACATTCTGATTGGCGCGATCCGGACGGCGCAACTCTGAGATAACGTTGGTATCGAGCAGGAACATCAATGCTCGAAATCATAGCCCTTGAAGGGCTGCTTGAATTCCGGGACCTCCCAATCGAAATCCGCTTCCGGGCGATTGTCGGCGAGTGCTTCGGCAATGCTCCTGAACGGCTTTTTGTCCTCGGCCGCCTTCTTTTCCTGATCGAGCCGGTCGAACTCGGCCTTGGTGATGAGGACGTGGGTCGGCTCGCCGCGATCAGTGATGAAGACCGGGCCCTGCCTTGCGGCGCGCTTGGCGCCGGCGGTGTCGTGGTTGAACTGCCGGCTGGACATGACGGTGATTGCGGGCTTGACGTTCATGGCCGCACCTCCTTTGCATTCACATGTAGCAACGTTGCTACATCGCGGCCGATCTTGTCAACAACCCCCGCGACAAACTGCCATCACGCCCTTGTAACGGCTGGACAAGACGCCAAGGCGGGCATAGAAACCTTCGCCAAATGACTGGGGGACGCCCCCGGCATCGCTTGCCGTTGCGCAGCGTGTCCGGGACGGGTGAAGATCACGGTTTCCTGCGGTCGAAGTGAGGCAATAAGGATCATAGTCCCGTGAGCGTGAACGATACGACCGAGCCGACCCGCCGCGACTTTCTTTACATCGCCACTGGCATGGCCGGCGTCGTGGCCGTCGGCGGCGCCGTGTGGCCGTTCATCGACCAGATGCGCCCCGATGCCTCGACGCTGGCTCTCGCGACCGTCGACGTCGACGTGTCGGCGATCGAGCCGGGCATGTCGGTGACGGCGAAGTGGCGCGGCAAGCCGATCTTCATCCGCAACCGGACCGAAGAGGAAGTCGCCGAGGCGCAGGCCGTCGAGCTTTCCGAACTGAAGGACCCGGTCGCCCGCAACGACAATCTTGGCGATGCGGAGCCGGCGACGGATCTGGCGCGCTCGGCAGGCGAAGGCATGGAGAACTGGATCGTCATGGTCGGTTCGTGCACCCATCTGGGCTGCGTGCCGCTCGGCCAGTCAGGCGATTTCGGCGGCTGGTTCTGCCCCTGCCACGGTTCGCACTACGACACCGCCGGCCGCATCCGTACCGGCCCGGCGCCGACGAACCTGCCCGTGCCGGTGTTCGAATTCATTTCCGAGACGGTCATCAGAATCGGCTAAGTCAAGAGAGAGCTTACAATAATGAGCGGTGGACACTCTACCTACACGCCGACGACCGGCATCGGACGCTGGATCGATTCACGCCTGCCGCTGCCGCGGCTGGTGCATGACTCGTTCGTTTCCTATCCCGTTCCGCGCAATCTGAACTACGCCTACACGTTCGGCGGCATTCTCTCGATCATGCTCGTCGTGCAGATCGTGACCGGCATCGTGCTCGCCATGCACTATTCGGCGCATGTCGACATGGCGTTCGATTCGGTCGAGAAGATCATGCGCGACGTCAATTCCGGCTGGCTGATCCGCTATCTCCACGCCAATGGCGCGTCGATGTTCTTCATCGCCGTCTACCTCCACATCGCCCGCGGCATGTATTACG
Organism: Aliihoeflea sp. 2WW; assembly: GCF_000497755.1. Classification (GTDB taxonomy): domain Bacteria; phylum Pseudomonadota; class Alphaproteobacteria; order Rhizobiales; family Rhizobiaceae; genus Aliihoeflea. Next base: position 25,931 of record NZ_AYOD01000060.1, on the reverse strand, counting down.
GCTCCTACAAGGCGCCGCGCGAGCTTCTGTGGATTCTCGGCGTGATCATCTACCTTCTGATGATGGCGACCGCCTTCATGGGCTACGTCCTGCCCTGGGGCCAGATGTCCTTCTGGGGCGCGACGGTCATCACCGGCTTCTTCACCGCCATACCGCTCGTCGGCGAATGGATTCAGCAGCTTCTGCTCGGCGGCTTCGCGGTTGACAATCCGACGCTGAACCGCTTCTTCTCGCTGCACTATCTGCTGCCCTTCATGATCGCCGGCGTCGTGGTTCTCCACGTCTGGGCGCTTCACGTCACCGGCCAGACGAACCCGACGGGCATCGAGGTCAAGCAGAAGACCGACACGCTGCCCTTCACGCCCTATGCGACCGTCAAGGACGCGTTCGGCATGGTGCTGTTCTTCATCATGTTCGCCTATTTCGTCTTCTACATCCCGAACTATCTGGGACATGCGGACAACTACATCATGGCGGATTCCCTGAAGACGCCGTCGCACATCGTGCCGGAATGGTACTTCCTGCCCTTCTACGCGATCCTGCGCGCCATCACCTTCAACATCGGCCCGATCGACTCCAAGCTCGGCGGCGTGCTCGCCATGTTCGGCGCCATCGCGGTGCTGTTCTTCGTGCCCTGGCTCGACACGTCGAAGGTGCGCTCGGCCGTCTATCGTCCCTGGTACAAGCTGTTCTTCTGGCTGTTCGTGGTCAATTCGATCTTCCTCGGCTGGCTGGGCTCGCGCCCGGCGGAAGGCGCCTATGTGATCATGTCGCAGATCGGCACGCTCTACTATTTCGGCTTCTTCCTCGTCATCATGCCGCTGCTCGGCCTGATCGAGACGCCGAAGCGCCTGCCGAATTCGATCACCGAAGCGGTGCTTGCCAAGAACAAGGGGGCGGCATCCGTCCAGCCCGCCGGCGCCAATGCGTCGCCGGAAACCAAAGGCTGAACCGGCGCGCCGGCTCGAAAGGACTGACACGACATGAAGACTGTTCTCAAGGGGATCGCCGCGCTCGGTTTCGTCGTCGGTGCGACGATGGCGGCAAGCGCGGCGGAGTATCCGCTGATCAAGCCGGTAGAGCAGAACTGGAGCTTCGCAGGCCCGTTCGGCACCTATGACCGCGGCGAGCTGCAGCGCGGCCTCAAGGTCTATCGCGAAGGCTGCGCGGCCTGTCACGGGCTCGAGCGCGTGGCCTTCCGCACGCTGGAAGACCTCGGCTATTCGGAGGCGCAGGTGCGCGCGCTGGCCGGCGAATACGAAATCCAGGACGGCCCGGACGCCGACGGCGAAATGTTCATGCGGACGGCGATCCCGTCCGACTATTTCCCGTCGCCATTCGCCAATCCGCAAGCCGCCGCCGCCTCCAACAACGGCGCGGCGCCGCCCGACCTGTCGCTGATCGCCAAGGCGCGCGCCGTGGAGCGCGGCTTCCCGCTCTTCGTCGTCGACATCTTCACGCAGTATGCCGAAAGCGGTCCGGACTACATCTACAACCTGCTGACCGGCTACGAGGATGCGCCCGAGGGCTACGAGCAGCAGCCGGGAACCTACTACAACCCGCATTTCCTCGCCGGCACGTCGCTCTCCATGGCGCCGCCGCTGCAGGAAGGCCTCATCTCCTACGATGACGGCGCGCCCGAAACGGTCGAGCAATATGCGCATGACGTGACCGCGTTCCTGATGTGGGCCGCCGAGCCGCATATGGAGGACCGCAAGAGCATGGGCTTCGTGGTCATGCTGTTCCTCATCGGCTTTGCGGTTCTGGTGTATCTCACCAAGCGCAAGATCTGGGCGAACGTCGCGCACTGACGTTTCCGCCATGATTTGCAAAGGGCGCCTCCGGGCGCCCTTTTTCGTGGCCGCGCGCCGCTTTCCTTCGCCGTCGCCATCTTCTACCAATAGCGCTCATCCACTCCGGGGCAGCCATGCACACCACCCTTCACGACACGCTCGTCTCGGCGATCCGCAACATTCCGGACTATCCCAAGCCAGGGATCATGTTCCGCGACATCACCACGCTGCTCGGCAACGCGCGGGCGTTCCGCCGGGCGATCGACGAACTGGTGCATCCTTATGCCGGGTCCAAGATCGACAAGATCGCCGGTATCGAGGCGCGAGGGTTCATCCTCGGCGGCGCGATGGCGCATCAATTGTCGGCCGGGTTCATCCCGATCCGCAAGAAGGGCAAGCTGCCGCACGAGACCGTGCGCGTCGCCTACAGCCTCGAATACGGCCTCGACGAGATGGAGATGCACAAGGACGCCGTCGCGCCGGGCGAGAAGGTGATCCTCGTCGACGATCTGATCGCGACGGGCGGCACGGCAGAGGGCGCGGTGAAGCTCCTGCGCCAGATGGGCGCCGAGATCGTCGCCGCCTGCTTCGTCATCGACCTGCCGGAACTTGGCGGGCGCGCGAAGCTGGAGGCGCTCGATGTGCCGGTGCGCACGCTGGTGGCGTTCGAGGGACACTGAGGGCTGGTCCAATCGCTCGACGATCTCGCCTCTTTTCCGAGCGGGCTGCGATGCTAGGATCGGGCCATGTACACACCGCCCGCCTTCCGTGAGGACGACCCCGCCGCACTCGCCGCCATCATGCGCGAGGCGGGGCTGTCGACGCTCGTCACGGCGACTGAGGAAGGTTTGGTCGCAACGCCTCTGCCGCTGATCCTTGACGCAAACGAGGGCGAGTTCGGTACGCTCTACGGCCATGTCGCCAAGGCGAACCATCAGTGGAAGCTTGCGCCCGTCGGCGAAGCGCTCGCGATCTTCCCGGGCGCGGACGCCTACATCACGCCGTCCTGGTATGCCACGAAGCGCGAACACGGCAAGGTCGTGCCGACCTGGAACTACGTCGCGGTCCATGCCCATGGGCCGGTCGAGTTCTTCGAGGATGCGGAGCGGTTGCGCGACATCGTCACCCGGTTGACCCTTCGCCACGAAGCCGCCCGCGCCGATCCGTGGGCCGTCACGGACGCGCCGGAGCGCTTCATCGACGCGCAACTGCGCGGCATCGTCGGTCTCCGCCTGCCCATCACCCGCCTCTTCGGCAAGCGCAAGATGAGCCAGAATAGGCCCGAGGCGGATAGGGTCGGGGTGGCGGAGGGGCTTGGGGCGAGCGAGCGCGAGGGGGATCGGGCGGTTGGGGCGATGGTGGCGGGGAACACGTCGTCTTGATGGGCATCGAGGCATGAACGGGCCAAACATTCCGGCCACGCGGCGTTTCGGGGCGCAAGTCGATTTCGGCCGGACGGCCCGCGAATATCAGCAGCACAGGCAAGGTTTTCCGCCCGCGTTCTTCGAGGCCGTCGACGCATGTGGCTTTGCAAGGCCAGGGCAGCGCGTCCTCGATCTGGGCTCGGGAACGGGGACGGTTGCTCGAGGTCTGGCGTTGCTTGGCCTGCAAGCCGCTGCGATCGACCCGGCCGAGGCGCTGATAGAGGTTGCGCGTCAACTGGACCGCCAGGCGGGCGTCGGGATCGACTACCATGTCGGTAAGGCAGAAGCGCTGCCTTTCGCGAATGAGAGCTTCGATCTGGTCACCGCCGGCCAGTGCTGGCACTGGTTCGATCGCCCTGCGGCCGCACAGGAGGCGCGTCGCGTCCTTCGCCCCCGTGGCCGGCTGCTCATCGCGCATTTCGACTGGCTGCCGCTTCCCGGCAACGTGGTCGAGGCGACGGAGCGGCTCATTCTGCAGGCCAATCCGAACTGGACCATGGGCGGAGGAACCGGCATCTATCCGCTATGGCTTGGCGATCTGGCCAATGCCGATTTCGGGTCAATCGAGACGTTGTCGTTCGATCTTTCCGTCGCCTATTCGCACGAGGCGTGGCGCGGGCGCATCGCCGCGAGCGCAGGCGTCAAGGCAAGTCTCACCGACGTCGAAGTCGAGCGCTTCGATCGGGATTTGGCAGAAGTGCTCAGCAGCAAATTCCCCGGCGATCCGCTCGACGTTCCGCATCGGGTCTGGGTTGCTACCGGGATACGCCTTTAGCGCAGATTGCGCGCGTCTCTCAATTGAGATACGTTCGGATCAAGTTTGACAGGAGGCCACACTCATGGCGCAAACTTCGATGCTGCACATACGTGTGGACGACAAGTTAAAAGAAGATGCAGGTGCCAAGCTCGCAAATGTCGGGCTGACGTTGTCGGATGCCGTCCGAATTCTTTTGACGCGAATTTCAAAAGAGGGTGGGCTTCCGGCGGGTTTGACAGTCGATCCCGAGGCCCACGACACCTGGTTTCGCGCCAAAGTTCAGGAGGCGTTGGACGACAAGCGCCCAACCATTCCGCATCGACAGGTCATCGAAGAAGCTCAGGCGTTGATCGACAGCAGGCGCCGTGCGCGTTCTTGAGTGGCAACAGGCCGCGCGCGACGATCTGATCGCCATCGTTGATTATATTGCGGCGGACAACCTGGACGCCAGCCAACGGCTCCTGGAAGATATCGTCGACCGGGCAGCAGTTTTGCCGGACTACCCGAAGCTCTATCGCTCGGGACGTGTCGTCGGTACGCGCGAAATGGTTGTGCGCTCGAACTACATCGTCGTCTATACCGAGGATGACCGAGCCGTAACGATCCTGCGAGTGCTCCATGCCGCGCAGCAATGGCCCCAGATGGACTGACGGACTGAGCTCACTCCGCCTTCAACAGCACTGCGCTCTCAAACTCCAGCACCTTGTCCCCGCCCGAATCGAACGCCTCGCAGATGAGCGTCATGACGCGCCAGCCGGGGCGGGAGGCGACGGTGCGGTGGGCTTTGGCGGTGCGGGTGAAGGTGATGGTTTCGTCGACATAGACGGGCTTCAGCCATTTCAGATTGGTGAAGCCGGGGGAGGGGCCGAAGACGGGCTTTTCGCCGTCGCCGCCCCAGCCGGCGCCTTCCATGTCCTGGCGCTTTTCGAGATTGTAGCGCATCCACATCGCGCTGGTGTGCCAGCCGGAGGCGCAGAGGCGGCCGAAGACGGAGTGCTCGGCTTCCGTCTCGTCCATGTGGAAGGGCTGCGGATCGTATTTCGCGGCGAATGCCTTGATCTCGTCGGCGCGGAAGGTGTGGCTGCCGAGCTCGATGCGCTGGCCGATCAGCAGATAGTCGTCGAGCGTCATGCGGCCACTCCCGGGTTGCGCAGCAGGAACATGCCGGTGTTGGCGAGTTCGCAGACCGTCTCGCCCTTCTGGTTGAAGATGCGGTGCTCGACGGTGACGAAGCCGAGATTGGGCCGCTTGGCCGAGACGCGGGCCGCGGTGACGGTCGAGGTGCCGGAGAGCGTGTCGCCGGCGATGACCGGCTTCTTCCAACGCACATAGTCGACGCCGGGCGCGCCTTGCGAGGTCGAATCGAGCAGGAAGGCGTCGCACATCATGCGCATGAACATCGCGCAGGTGTGCCAGCCGGAGGCGGCGAGCCCGCCAAGGATCGACGCCTTGCCGGCTTCCTCGTCCATGTGCATGGGCTGCGCGTCGAACTGCGAGGCGAAGTCGACGATCTCCTCGGCGGTAACGTGCTTGACCGGCAGGTCGATCGTTCGTCCGACGGTGAAATCCTCGAACGCCCAGCGCTTTTCAGCCATGTCCGTCATCCTGTTCAAGTTTGAACGATAGTGTGGCGGCAAGAAGCGCGATGCGCAACCGGGTTCGGTTCACAGCCAGCCCTTCTTCTTGATGTACCAGAAGGGCAGGGCGGCGGCGGCGACCATGGCCAGGAGCGCCAGCGGGTAGCCGTAGGTCCAGTGAAGCTCCGGCATGAAGTCGAAATTCATGCCGTAGATCGAGGCGACCAGCGTCGGCGGCAGGAAGATCGTCGCCAGCACCGAGACGATCTTGATGATCGCGTTCTGCTCGATGGAGATCATGCCGAGCGTGGCATCGAGCAGGAAGAAAATCTTCTGCGAAAGCCGCTCGGAGTAATCGGCCAGCGACGTGACGTCGCGCGAGAGCGAGCGGATGCGGTGGCGGTGATCCTTCTCGCGGTCGGTAACATAGGCGAGGTATCCGGCGACGCGCTGGAGCGTGTGGAGGCTATCCTGCAGGCTGGCGAGAAGTTCCTCCTTGCGGCCGATCTTGCGCAGGATGAGCTGGAAGTCGCGGTCGCGGCGCGAGGCCTTGCGGGCGGCGGGGTAGAAGATGCGCTCCGACAGATCGCCGATGTCGCTGCCGACCTGCTCGATCACATCGGCCGCGCGGCCCACGATCGCCTCGAGCAACGCCAGCAGGAGCGACGTCGCGTTCGTGCAGCCGAGCGGCGAGCGCCCAGCGCGTTCGGCGAAGCGCGTGAAGGTGGAGGGCTCGATGTAGCGCACGGTGACCAGCTTGCCGGCACCGAGGATGAAAGTGACCGAACCGATCTCCGGCCGTTCCTGATGCGTGTTGGCGGTGACAGCCGCCGTCATGAAGTGGACGTCGTCCTCGCTGTAGAGCCGCGAGGAAAGCTCGATCTCGTCCATTTCGTCGCGGGTCGGCACGTCGATGCCGAGCCATTCCTCCACCAGCGCCTCGTCGGCATCGGTCGGCGCCACCATGTCGATCCAGACCGCGGTGTCGCGTCCCTCGCCGGTGACGGCGACGGGCACGAGAAGTCCGCCCTGAAGCGCGTAGGCCTGGATCATGGCAGTCCGTCAGGTGTTGAACTTGAAGAGCAGCACGTCGCCGTCCTGCACCACATATTCCTTGCCTTCGTCGCGCGCCTTGCCGGCATCCTTGGCCGCCGTCTCGCCGCCGAGCGACACGTAGTCGTTATAGGCGATGGTCTGGGCCCGGATGAAGCCGCGCTCGAAATCGGTGTGGATGACGCCGGCCGCCTGCGGGGCCTTGGAGCCCTTGGCGACTGTCCAGGCGCGGGTCTCCTTCGGGCCGGCGGTGAAATAGGTGATGAGGTCGAGAAGCTCGTAGCCGGCGCGGATGAGCTTGTCGAGGCCCGGCTCGTCGAGACCGAGATCGCCAAGGAACTCGGCAGCTTCCTCGTCGGACAATTGCGCGACCTGTGCTTCGATTTCCGCCGAGATGACGACGACGCTCGCGCCCTGCGCCTCGGCCATCTTCGCGACCGCCGCCGTGTGCTCGTTGCCGGACGCGGCGTCGCTTTCGGCGACGTTGCAGACATAGAGCACGGGATGCGAGGTCAGGAGGTTGAGGCCTTGCAGGATGCGCAGATCCTCCGCCGCGATGCCCTTCAAAAGCATGCGCACCGGCTTGCCGTCCTGCAGCAGCGTCAGCGCCGCTTCCATCATCGGCAGGACGGTCATCGCTTCCTTGTCCTTGGAGGCGGCGCGCTTGCGGAACTGCAGCGCGCGGCGCTCGAGGCTTTCGAGGTCGGAGAGCATCAGCTCGGTCTCGACCGTCTCGGCATCGGCGACCGGGTCGATCTTGCCCTCGACATGGGTGATGTCGTCATCCTCGAAGCAGCGCAGCACGTGGACGATCGCGTCCACCTCGCGGATGTTGGCGAGGAACTGGTTGCCCAAGCCCTCGCCCTTCGAGGCGCCGCGCACGAGGCCGGCGATGTCGACGAAGGAGATGCGGGTCGGGATGATCTCCTTCGACTTCGCGATGCCGGCGATGGCCTTCAGGCGCGGATCGGGAACCGCGACCTCGCCGGTGTTCGGCTCGATGGTGCAGAAGGGATAGTTGGCGGCCTGCGCGGCGGCCGTCTTGGTCAGTGCGTTGAAGAGCGTCGACTTGCCCACATTGGGAAGCCCGACGATGCCGCATTTGAAACCCATGGAATTGCCCGTCCTGTGGCAGAAATTTTCTTTGTGGGGGCTATGGGGAATGGGCGCGCGAAGGTCAAGGGTCAGACGATGGCGGTCCAGGCCAGATAGCCGGCGGTGGCGACGAGTGCGGTGCCCAGAACCGACAGGATGCCGTCCTCGGTGACGAAGGAGAGCGCGAAGAGCGACACGGCGCCGGCCATGACCGAGCCGGAAAAGGGAATGACTTCGAGGAAGGGCATGACGAGCCCGGCGCAAAGGCAGATCAGGGCCGGGACGACCGAAAAGGGCGGTTTGACGAGGAAGGAGAGGCGCTTGCCGGTCAACCTGTCGATGATCCGCGCAGGCTTCGCCAGCCAGTCGCGCGCGGTGTCGAGCTTCGAGCGCGACATGGTGCGGTTCAGGATGAAGCCCGGCAGCCAGAGCGCCTTGCGGCCGATCACCATCTGGAACGAGACGAGCGCGATGATCAGCCCGGCCGTCGCCGTCAGGCCGGGAACGCCGCTCGCCGGCGTCACCGCGACGAGAGCCGGGATCAGCATCAGCGGCCCGAACGCATCGTCGCCGATCTCATCGACGATGTCCTCGACCGAAACGCGCCTGCCATCGCCGGCATCGGCGATGGTGTCGAGGACGGCTTCCATCGAGTCGAGATCGTTGTTTTCGGGCATGGGGGTGGTTCCCGCGGTGAGTGGTCGTCGGATATCGTGTCGGTGGGGGGAAAAGGGAAGGGGTGATTGAGTGAAGAAGTCGTGCTCCGGCACACCCCCCTCTGCCCTGCCGGGCATCTCCCCCTCAAGGGGGGAGATCAGTCTCGCCATCGTCCTGCTGAACCGACGAATGTTTTGGCGCGAATGATAGCGTGCGTGATCTCCCCCCTTGAGGGGGAGATGGCCGGCAGGCCAGAGGGGGGTGCGGCGGGGTGCTGAGCCGACCGGAAGGGCTTCAGTCCCGGCCCAACAACTTCTTCAGCATCGCCGCCATCGGCCCCGTCTCGGGCAGCTTCACCTGCGGGGCGGGGCGCGCCTGGCGGATGTGGCTTTGCGCTTTCGGGGCGGGCTTGGGCGCGGCCTTGCTGCCCTGCACAGCCAGCGCGGCTTTGTTCATGAAGCCGGCATCGTCGCCCTTGGCGAGCAGTTCGGCGTGGTCGGCGAAGGTGTCGAGCAGCGGGTCGAGCCAGTCGCGGTCGGCCTTGGCGAAATCGCCGAGGACATGGTGGGTGACCATTTCCTTGATGCCCGGATGGCCGATGCCGATACGCACGCGGCGGTAGTCCTTGCCGCAATGGGCGTCGATCGACTTGATGCCGTTATGGCCGCCATGGCCGCCGCCGGTCTTGATGCGCACCTTGCCGGGGTCGAGGTCGAGCTCGTCGTAAAGCACGATCAGGTCGCCGATTTCGGCCTTGTGGAAGCGCAGGGCTTCACCGACGGCTTGGCCCGAGAGATTCATGAAGGTCTGCGGCTTGATCAGGAGCACCTTTTCGGTGCCGATCGTGCCGGAGGAAATCAGCGCCTGGAATTTTTTCGACCAGGGCGGAAAGGAATGGCGGCGGGCAATCGCGTCCACGGCCATGAAGCCGACATTGTGCCGGTGGTTCTCGTATTTCGATCCGGGATTGCCGAGGCCTGCAATGATGCGCATGGGCGTTGGTGTCTCCCGAAAAGGGCAGTTGGGAAGGACGGGAGTCTTTTTCGAAGGGAAAACCCCCACCCTTTATCCCTCCCCACAAGGGGGAGGGAGGTCGCCGGCGTCGAACCTACCTTGAACCCTGGCACCGCGCCGATCCGAAAATCGCGGCGCTCATGGCCTCCCTCCCCCTTGTGGGGAGGGATAAAGGGTGGGGGTTCGGCGCCGGAGCGGGCGATTACTCGCCCTTTTCTTCCTTGGCTTCGGTCTCTTCGCCTTCGCCTTCCGGCTCGGCGCCGTTCTCGACCTCGACGGCCTCGGCGTCGGCTTCCTCGGTCGTGCCGGCCTCTTCCTCAGCCGTCAGGACGGCCGGGGCGGCGATGGTGGCAACGGTGAAGTCGCGGTCGGTGATGGTCGGCTCGACGCCCTTCGGCAGTTCGATGGCCGAGATGTGGATCGAATCGCCGATGTCGAGACCGGTGAGATCGAATTCCAGCGCATCGGGGATCGAGTCGGCCGGGCAGTGAACCTCGACCGCGTGGCGGACGATGTTGAGCACGCCGCCGCGCTTGATGCCGGGCGACTTCTCGTCGTTGAGGAAGTGGACCGGCACTTCGACGGTGACGACGGTCTTCTTCGACACGCGCAGGAAATCCACGTGGACGGGGAAATCCTTGACGGGGTCGAGCTGGTAATCCTTGGGCAGGACCTGGTACGACTTCCCGCCGACCTTGATGGTCGCAACGGTCGTCTTGAAGCCACCGCCGTGGATCTTCATGAACAGCTCCTTGTAGGGGAGCGAAATCGAAACGGGTTCCTTCTTGTCGCCGTAGATGACGGCGGGGACGCGACCTTCGCGGCGCAGTGCACGGGCGGACCCCTTACCGACCGTCTCGCGCGCTTCGGCCTCGAGCGTGTAGCTCTCGTGGCTCATGGCAGTTCCTTTCAGGTTGTGGAGCGCTTGCGACGGCGTCAGGCCTCATGTCGCAAACGTCGAATGCCGCCGGAACCAAAATCCCAACGGCAATCGCCCGCGTTGCCTCCAAGGGTGTCTACGCGGGTGGCGGCTCCATAGCGCAAGATCAGGAGCGGTGCAACTCGCGCATGTTCGGCAGGAAGATCGTCAGAAGGCCGAGCAGCGGCAGGAAGGCGCAGATCGTGTAGACGAACTCGATGCCGCGCGCATCCGCCACCACGCCGAGCACGGCGGCGGCGATGCCGCCCATGCCGAAGGCGAAGCCGAAGAAGATGCCGGCGATCATGCCGACGCGGCCGGGCACGAGCTCCTGCGCGAAGACGACGATGGCCGGGAAGGCCGAGGCGATCATCACGCCGATGACAAAGGTCAGCACGAGCGTTGCCTCGAAGCCCACATAGGGCAGCGCCATGGTGAAGGGCAGGATGCCGAGGATCGACAGCCAGATCACCGTCTTGGAGCCGTAGCGGTCGCCGAACGGGCCGCCCAGAACCGTGCCGAGCGCGACCGCGCCGAGGAACAGAAACAGCATCATCTGCGACTGCTGCACCGTCACGCCGAAGCGCTCGATGGCGTAGAAGGTGTAGTAGCTGGTGAAGGACGCCATGTAGATGTTCTTGGTGAACACCAGCAGCGCCAGAACGACGAGCGCGATGACGACTTTCTTGCGTGGCAGGGCGATCGCCGCCGCGGCGGGCCGGGCCTTCCGCGCCGCCGTATAGCGCTGATACCAGTTGCCGATCTGGTAGAGGATGATCATGCCGGCGAGCGCTGCGGCGCAGAACCAGGCGACGCTTTCCTGCCCGCGCGGCACGACGATGAAGGCGGCGAGCAGCGGGCCGATGGCGGTGCCGAAATTGCCGCCGACCTGGAACAGCGACTGTGCCAGCCCGTAGCGCCCGCCGGACGCCATGCGCGCCACGCGCGAGGCCTCGGGGTGGAAGATCGCCGAGCCGATGCCGATCAGCGAGGCGCCGAGCAGCAGGAAGCCGTAGGAATGGGCGAAGGCGAGCAGCAGCAGGCCGCAGAAGGTCGACGCCATGCCGAAGGACAGCGAATAGGGCTTGGGGTTCTTGTCGGTGTAGAGCCCGACGACCGGCTGCAGCAGCGAGGCCGTGACCTGGAACGCCATCGTCAGGAGCCCGATCTGCCAGAAGGCGAGGCCGTAATCCTCCTTCAGCATCGGATAGAGCGCGGCCAGCAGCGACTGCATCACGTCGTTCAGCATGTGGCAGAACGAAACGGCGAAGATGACGGTGAACGCCGTCGTCTCGGCGGGAAGTCGTGCGGGCTGGGCAGTCGTATCGGTCAAGGGAAAAGCTCCGGTCTTGGCCGGCTATAGCGCAAGCCATGCGCTTTGCCTTGCGGCAGGACGAGATTTTCTTGGGCCAACTCTTTTGCCGCTACGTCAATTCCGGGTTAGACTTTCGTCTGTCGGTGACCACCGCCGGCCGAAGCGGCAAGCCGAAGCGACGTTCCGGGGGGAAACGGTCATGTCCGACACGATCTACGATCGCGCGCTCGACGAATGCTATGCGGCGACGGTCGCGCCCGACTACTGGCCGACGGCGCTGCGCAACCTCGTCGGCGTCTTCGGCGCGGCCGATGCGATGTTCTATCCCAAGGACGTGGAAGCGGCGGCCGTCGCGATGCCGGCCACCGCGACCTATACGGAGTTCCTCGAGGATTACGTCGCCGGCGAATGGTATGTCGACCATTACCGTGCGGATCGCGGCTGGCCGCTGCTCAATTCCGGTCGAACGGTGGTGATCGAACACGATCTGGCGACCGACGAGGAGCGCCGCAAGCTCGCGACCTACAACGAACTCTACCTCAAATGGGGCTATTCGGGCTTTGCAGCCGTCGGGTTCAAGGTCGACGGACAGTCCTGGTGCGTGCCGATGCTGCGGCGCACGGACCAGGGTTTTTTCACGCGCGAGGAGGCGAAGTCGATGGAGCGGCTGGCACCGCATCTGCGCCGGATGGTGAAACTGTCGGGCTTCTTCAACAATGCGCGCGGCATCACCGGGCTCGAAATCCTCGACACACTGGCCGAGGCCGCCGTGCTGATCGCCGCCGACCGGAGCGTCATCGAGATGAATGCGCCGGCCCGGGCGCTGCTCGAGGATAATCCGCGCGCGATCCGTCTCGTTAATGGCCGACTGACGGCGATCCATGCCGACAGCAACCGGGCGCTGCATGCGCTCGTCGGGCAGGCCGTGCGGCTGCGGGCCGGCTTCACCGATGCGGCGCGCGCGGTGCCGATCCCGATCCTTCGCCCCTGCCGCCGCCCGCTCGTCGCGGAAGTCGTCGACCTGCCGGCCTTCGTGACCCGGCTTCACAGCGAGGCGCGCGTCATCGTCCTCCTGCGCGATCCCGATGCCGCGCCGCGCACCAGTGCCGAAACGCTGCAATCGATCCTGGGGCTGACCGAGGCCGAGGCGATTTTCGCCGTTCTTCTGGCCAATGGCGACAGCATCGACCGGGCGGCCGAGTTCCTCGGCATCGCCCGCGAGACGGCGCGTCACCGGCTGAAATCGATCTTTGCCAAGACAGATACGCACCGGCAGGGCGAACTCGTCGCCCTGCTGCGCAATGTGATGCGGTAGAGCATCGGACCGAAAAGTGGTTGCCGGTTTTTCGGATCGATCCGATGCGACAAGATTGAGGTCCTACTGCGCCGCCGGCGTGGCGTGCATCAGTGACAGGCCCATCGCCGTGCGGTCGGCAAAGCCCTTCCAGTAGGTGTGCTCGGCGGTCGGCTTGTCCTCGTCGTCGAGCGCGGTGACGCCGTCGGCGGCGTTCTCGACGAGGTCGAGATATTCGCCCATCGCCTCGTCGCCCTTCAGTTCCTTGCCGAGGAAGGCGGTGACGAAGTGCTGGGCGATGTTGTTCATCCGCACCGTGTCCCAGACCGGGTCGGCGTAGTGGTCGAAGGGTGCGTAGCCGAGCTTTTGCGAGACGGTCCAGCTTTCGGCAGGCGCAGGCATCGGGGCGGCGGCGTTGTGGTTGGCGTTCTCGAAGGTGAGAAGATAGCGCTCGGCATTGACGGTCTCGTCATAAAGCATCTTCACGCCGTCCTCGTAGCCGGAGACGTCGTCGGCGGAACCGGCGACATAGAAGATCGGCGTCTCGATGCCCTTCAGCCCTTCGGCATCCCAGAACCCGCGCTGGCGGCCCCAGGGCGCGAAGGCGACGACGGCCTTGATCCGGTCTTCCGCCCGCTCGCCATGTTCGGGGGAGCCCGCCTCATGGATGGCCAGCGTGCCGGCCGGTGCACCCCATTCATAGCCGACGGAGGTCTCGGTGACGCCGCCGCCGGCGGTGATGACCGCGCCATAGCCGCCCATCGAATAACCGATCAGGCCGGTGTTTTCGGTGTCGACGAGGCCGGAGAGGAAGTCGCCCTCCTCGCCGTTCATGCGCTCGATCTCGTCCAGCACGAAGAGCTGGTCGAGCGAGCGGTTGACGAGCGTCGAGCCGAACGCGCCCTGGTCGGCATAGGTCGATTCCAGATGGTCGATCGAGGCGACGACATAACCCTTGGTGGCAAGGTTCTCGGCCAAGTGGCTCATCAGGAACCGGTTTCCGGGGTAGCCATGCGAGATGATGACGAGCGGATAGGGGCCGCCCTCTGCGGCCGGTTCGGCGTCTCGCACGCCGCGTCCCGCCAGCGTCACCTCGGTTTCGCCGTCGCGAAGCAGCGTGGTGTAGGTGCCCTCGTCGCCGGTGCCTTCGGCCGCCGGATACCAGATTTCGAGTGTCAGCTTGCGCTCATAGCGCGGCGGCTCGCCGCCGGCGGTGGTGTTGGCGACGTCGATCTGGTCGGCATTGGTCACCTCGACCGTGCGCACGCCGATCGGCAGATCGCCATGTGCGGCCAGTTCCGGCGCGTCGGGGCGGATGATGTCGATGCGGTTTTCATGCGTGGCGGCAGCCGCTTCCTCTGGCGCGTCGGCCGGTGCGGCGCTGTCCTGGGCCATTGCCGTCGTGGTGACAAGTCCTGCCGCGAAGGCTGCGGCGACGATCATCTTCATGGAACTCCATCCCTTTTCTGCAAGACAGTGATTGCGACGTGCCGCCTTCTATCGGGGCCGGCTGACGGTTGCGTGACGGTCGGCGACGATCTTCCGTCGCCCGCCGCACGGACGCAAGCGCGGGTTGAACAAATCTTTGCGGGGGCCTATTTGAGCTTTCCAGAACGGAAATTCCAACAGGAGGTCGACACCGATGAACGACACGACGCGCGCCAATCTCGCCCGCTTCGCAACCGTTCGCCTGGTGTTCCATGCCGTTCCTCTCCGTTCGCAATCTGACCTTCCGCCTGCCTGACGGGCGGGTTCTCCTCGACAATCTCGATCTCGCCCTCGGGGCGGAACGCACCGGCCTCGTCGGGCGCAACGGCGTCGGCAAGTCGTCGTTGCTGGCGATTTTGACGGGCGCGGTCTTGCCCGCATCGGGCAGCGTCCAGCGCTCCGGCACGATCGCCTTCCTCAGCCAGATGACGGATGTCGTGCCGGGCGGAACGGTCGCCGATCTCTTCGGCGTCGGCGGCGCGCTGCGCCTTGCCGAACGCGCGCTTGCCGGTGACGCCGATGCCGACGAGGTCGCCTCGGTCGACTGGACGCTCGACGCACGGCTCGACAAGGCGCTGGCGGATGTCGGGCTGGAGCGCGTAGCGCCGGATAGCCTGCTGGCGAGCCTCAGTGGCGGCCAACGCACCCGAGCAGCGCTTGCCGCCCTCGTCTTCGGCCAACCCGACATGATCCTGCTCGACGAGCCGACCAACAATCTCGACGCCGACGGCCGCGCGCTGGTGGCGGACTTGATCGGTAGCTGGAAAGGCGGGGCATTGGTGGTCAGCCACGACCGAGCGCTTCTGAACCGGATGGACCGCATCGTCGAGCTCTCACCGCTCGGCGCGAAGATTTATGGCGGCAATTTCGACGCCTATCGCGCAGCGCGTGAGGCCGAGCGCGAGGCGGCCCGGCGCCAGCTTCAATCGGCCGAGGCGGAGGCGAAACAGGCGGGGCGCGATGCCCAGATCGCCCGCGAGAAGCAGGACCGGCGCGATGCCGCGGGCCGGACGTCGCGCAAGGGTAGTTCCGACCCCAAGATCCTGCTCGACGCGAAGCAGCAGCGTGCCGAGGCGACCGCGGGCCGGGGCAGCCGCCTGGCAGAAAAGCAGAGCCGGATCGCGCAAGACGCGCTCAAGCAGGCGCGCGCGGCGGTGGAGCGCGTCACGCCCTTTTCCGCCGGGCTCGGCGAGGCGCATGTGCCGGGCGGCAAGCTTCTCGTCGAGGCGCGGCAGCTCGCGATCGGTTTCGGTGCAACGCCCATCCGCACCGGGATCGACCTTTCCATCGCCGGGCCGGAGCGCATTGCGCTCACCGGCCCGAACGGTTCGGGCAAGTCGACGCTTCTGAAGACGATCGCGGGGATGTTGCCGCCGCTCGGCGGGTCGCTGCGCGTGCCGGCGCGGCTCGCCATGTTCGACCAGCATGTCGGCCTGCTCGACCCGGAGCGATCGATCCTGGAGAATTTCAGGCGGATCAATCCTGACGCCGAGGAGAATTTCTGCCGCTCCGCGCTCGCACGCTACGCGTTCCGCGCCGACGCCGCCTTGCAGCGCGTCGCCACGCTTTCGGGCGGCGAACGCCTGCGGGCGGGGCTCGCCTGCGTTCTCGTCGGCGGCGAAATGCCCGAACTGCTCATCCTCGACGAGCCGACCAACCATCTCGATCTCGACTCCATCGTCGAGGTCGAAGCGGGGTTACGCGAGTTCTCCGGCGCGCTCCTCGTCGTCAGCCACGATACTGCCTTCCTCGATGCAATCGGCATCGAGCGGGTGATTTCCCTTGGAAATGAATCGGATATGTCATTGAGATGATAGGGAGCGCGATCTAGTTTGCCGACGACTTGAGATGCGGGGTTTTCGTGCAGACACATTCAGATCCTTCGCTTGGCGAGGTCACGCGCGTCTTCGCCAAGATCGGCTTCCTCTCCTTCGGCGGCCCGGCCGGGCAGATCGCGCTGATGCACCGCGAACTCGTCGAGGAGCGCGACTGGCTCGACGAGCCGCGTTTCCTGCACGCGCTCAATTACTGCATGATGCTGCCCGGGCCGGAGGCGATGCAGCTTGCGACCTATGCCGGCTGGCTGCTCAAGGGCACGCTCGGCGGGTTGATCGCGGGCCTGCTCTTCGTGCTGCCCGGCGCGCTCCTCATCACCATCCTGTCGGCGATCTACATCGTCGCCGGCGAGGTCACGATCGTCCAGGGCCTGCTCTTCGGCCTCAAGGCGGCGGTGCTCGCCATCGTGCTCGAAGCGCTGGTGAAAGTTTCGAAACGCGCGATCAAGGGGCTGGCGATGGTTGCGATCGCGGTGATGGCCTTCGTCGCCATCGCGCTGTTGCAGATCCCGTTCCCGGTCGTGATCCTCGCTGCCGCCGCACTTGGCGCGCTCGGCGTCGCGGGCAATGGCAAGGCGGCGGGTGACGGCGCGCCGGTGCGCGACCTCCCCGACTGGGCGCAGCCGAGCTGGCCGCGCTTCCTGCGCACCACCTCCATCTGGCTTGCGATCTGGCTGCTGCCGCTCGCCGCACTCTATGCCGTCGCAGGCGCGCAGAACGTCTACACCCAACAGGCCGGATTTTTCTCGGTGATGGCGGCGGTGACCTTCGGCGGCGCCTATGCCGTGCTTGCCTATGTCGCGCAGCAGGCGGTCGAGATTTATGGCTGGCTGCGGCCCGACGAGATGCTGACCGGGCTCGGCCTTGCCGAGACGACGCCCGGTCCGCTGATCCTGGTGCTGGCCTTCGTCGGCTTTCTCGGCGGCGCGCGGCTGTCCGGTTTCGAGCCGCTGACGGGCGGCGTTGCAGGCGCGGTCGTCACGCTCTGGTTCACCTTCGTTCCCTGCTTCCTGTGGATTTTCGCCGGCGCGCCCTATGTCGAGACCGTGCGCAACGTGCGCTGGCTGGCCAACGCGCTCTCGGCGGTGACGGCGGCGGTCGTCGGCGTCATCGCCAACCTCGCCGTCTGGTTCGGCCTGCATGTCCTGTTCGGCGAACTTTCGGAGGTTCAGGCGGGGCCGTTCCGCATCCTGCTGCCGGAACTCGCGACGTTCGATGCGGCGGCGGCGGTGATCGCGGTTGCCGCGGCCGTGGCGCTGCTGCGCTTCCACGTCAATCTGATCGTGGTGCTGGCAATCGCGGCGCTGGCGGGGATGGGCTGGGTGTTAGCGGGATAGACCGGCGGCGAAGCCACGGATCATGTCGTTGGCGCCGGCGAGACAATCATCGTCGCGGTGATCGAGCGTTTCACCGCGCCCTTCGAGCGCCAGGCACGGCTTCGTGCCGGATGCCTCATAGACGCGCCAGAGGTCGGCAGCGGCGGCATAGCGAGGAAGGTTTGCGTGGCTACGCGTGAACCTGCGGCGAACGACGTCTTCGGCGACGTCGTGTCCGCCTTCGGCGACACGGCGGGCAATTCGCTGCAGGGAAATCTCCGGCTCACGAACCGAAAAATAGAGCAGAACGGGCGACAAGCCCGCCTCCCGCGCCTCCTCCATCAAGGCGAGGTGGACATTGCCGGACATCGTCGTTTCCATCGAGAAGACGATGTCGTTGGCGATGAAGAAGCGGGCGCGCCACAGCGCGACACGCGCAGCTTCCCGTTCGGCTGCGACCGGCGCCAGCGGCGAGAGGCCGCGCGCGATTTCATCCATGTTGACGAAGTTGACCGAACCGCTGATCGCCACAACGTGCTTGAACGCATAGGTCGTCTTGCCGACGCCGTTCGGCCCTGCGATCAACCAGAACCGCTTTCTGGAGTCCATTGGTGTTCCTCCGCTCTTGCGGGCATCACGCCCTAGTCGGCCGTCCAGTTGACCAAGGTCAGCGGTGCCTCGATGCGCCCGAAATGGCGCGTGTTGTTGGACACGAGGGTCGCGCCCGTTGCAATGGCATGGGCCGCGATCATCGTGTCCATTTCGCCGATCGGTTGGCCGGTCGTCTTCAGCCGGTGCCGGATTTCCGCGTACCATCTGGCCGCTTCGCCGTCCCAGGCGAGGACGTGGAGCAGGTGCAGGAACTGCTCGACCGCCCGGTTGAGCCGATGGTCGGCCGGAAGCGATTTCAGGCCGTAGAGAAGCTCCGCCTGCGTGACGGCCGAAATGCAGACCGATGAGGGCGGCACTTCGGCCAGTCGCTGCGCAACGACTTGCGAACGCCCCTTGAGAATGTAGCTTGCCGTATCCGTGTCCAGCATGTGCAGGACGCTCACTCGTCGTCCTCGCTGAACAGCTTGCGCTCGGGAGCAAGGACGTTGAGGGGGCGTTCGGCCATGAAGTCGGGCGGGATGTCTGTATTTGCCAGAAGCTGGAAAAAGTCGTCCCAGTTCTGCGCGGCAGGGCGCTTCGACAGGATCACGTCACCCGTGCGCTCGTCACGCGAGACGAAGACCTCGTCGCCGTCAAACCGGAATTCGGCCGGCAGGCGGACGGCCTGGCTTGCGCCGTTCCTGAACAGCTTTGCGGTATGAATGCGCGACATCGGACATGCCTCCTACGGGGAGTCTATATCCGTATATATACTATTTCGCGCCCGTCGGTAAGGCCTTAGTCGAACAGGCTCGAGACCGATTCCTCGCTCGACGTCCGCGAGATGGCTTCGCCGATCAAATCGGCGATCGTCACGACGCGGATGTTGTGCGCGGCTTCCACCGCTGATGTCGGCTGGATGGAATCGGTGGTGACGAGTTCCTTCAGCTTCGAGCCGGTGATGCGCGCGACTGCGCCGCCCGAGAGCACGCCGTGGGTGATGTAGGCGGTGACGCTGGTCGCGCCGTTGGCGAGGAGCGCATCGGCCGCGTTGCAGAGCGTGCCGCCGGAATCGACGATGTCGTCGATCAAAAGGCAGTCCTTGCCTTCGACCGAGCCGATGATGTTCATGACTTCGGATTCGCCCGGCCGGTCGCGGCGCTTGTCGACGATGGCGAGCATGGAATCGATGCGCTTGGCGAGCGCGCGGGCGCGCACCACGCCGCCGACATCCGGCGAGACGACCATCGTGTTGGGCAGCGAATAGTTCGCCTTCACGTCGCGCGCCAGCACCGGCACGGCGAAGAGATTGTCGGTCGGGATGTCGAAGAAGCCCTGGATCTGGCCGGCGTGCAGGTCGAGCGTCAGGATGCGGTCGGCGCCGGCGCGGGTGATCATGTTGGCGACGAGCTTGGCCGAGATCGGGGTGCGGCCCGAGGCGCGGCGATCCTGCCGTGCATAGCCGAAATAGGGGATGACCGCCGTGATGCGCCGCGCCGAAGACCGGCGGAAGGCGTCGATCATGATGAGCATTTCCATCAGGTGATCATTGGCCGGATAGGAGGTCGACTGGAGGATGAAGACATCCTCGCCGCGCACGTTTTCCTGGATCTCGACGAAGATTTCCTGGTCGGCGAAGCGGCGCACGCTTGCCTTGCCAAGGGGAATGTTCAGGTATCGGGCGACGGCTTCGGCCAGCACCCGGTTCGAATTTCCCGCGAAAAGCTTCATGTAGTCAGGTCCCCGGCAAAGGATTTGACCGGCCTTTTACCGGCAAGCGTCGCGAATGCAACCCTTCGGGGACGATTCACTTCGGCCTCTCCCGTCCTTTGCGCGCGATTCAACCGGCGCGGGCAAGAAGCCAGGATGCGTAGGCATCGATCGTCTGGTCGGCGATGCGCTGCATCAGTTCCGGCCCGACGCTCGTCCAGCCATCGCCGGAGGTACGGGCGCCGCGCTCCTGGCCCTGGATGCGGGTCAGGCGATTGCCCTGGCCATCGATCACGTCCCAGACATAGATGACGGTCGTCTGCGGACCTTCGGAGATGGCGGAGAAATAGCCCTTCATCGTCAGCCCATCGGCGCTGGCGGCGGGGGTGAGGGGGATGCCGAGTTCCTGCGCGCGGGCGACGAGACGGGCGTTCAGCGGCGCGTTGGCGCTGTCGGGCGCGCCGATGGCGGGCGGGATCGCAAGCCGCGGATTGGCGGCGGCGGCCAGAGACGCCGTCTGCCGGCCGGCCGGGTTCGACGAGGCGGCGGCGATCGCCTCCTCCTGCGTGCTGGTCAACGCGTTCGGCTGGAGCGCGTTCGAGCCGGCGCAACCGGCGAGCGCCAGCGCCGTCGACAAAGCGAATCCGTTTGCAAGAGTTCTCGAAACAGCCATGGCGCGAACTATGCCGTCAATGCACGATCAAGTCGAGGCCGTGGCGCGACAGGGCGCGCGGGGCGGCTTCGGTGGTCAGGTAGGTGCGGCCGAGCGTCATGGCCGTCTCCGAATCCGAGTCCATGATGATCATGTGGGCGAACAGCGTCATGTCGGGCGCGATCGGCTCGGGATTGCCGGAGAAGAACATCTGCTTGTCCATCCAGGACGGCGTGAAGCGCGCGCCGACCGAATAGCCGCAGGCGTTGAGCCGGTGGCGCGTCAGACCGCGGGCCTCCATCACGCGGGCATGGGCGTCGAAGACGTCGCCGAAGGTCGAGCCCGGAACCATGGCCTTTTCGACCGCCAGAAGCGCGTCATGGGCGGCCTCGTAGAGTTCCTGATGGCGCTTGGTCGCCTTTCCGATCAGGACCGTGCGCATCATCGGCGCGTGGTAGTGCGCGAAGGCGCCCGACCATTCGAGCGTCAACTGGTCGGTCTTGGTCAGCTTGCGGCGGCCCGACTTGTAGCGGCAGAGGAGCGCGTCGGCGCCCGACCCGATGATGAACTCGTTGGCCGGATAGTCGCCGCCTCCCTCGAAGATCGCCCCCTGCATCGCCGCCAGGATCGCGCCCTCGTCGCCGCCCTGCTTGATCAAGGGCAGCGCCGCGTCGAGCGCGTCGTCGGAGAGGGCAGCCGCGCGTTCGGCCTTCTTGATCTCGGCGGGGCTCTTGAAGAGGCGAAGGCGCGAGACGAGGTCGGAGGCGTCCTCGATCTTGCCGAAGGTCTTCAACTGCTCGTCGAGCAGGCGCGCATTGTGGCCGGTCAGGCCGTGCGTGTCGTATTCGACGCCGATGCGGCAGCCCAGAAGGTCGATGTCGTTCAGAAGGTTGCGCAGGTCGGCGGTCGGATCGACCTTGTCGCGGTCGGTCCACAGGACGACATTCTCGATGGTCGAGGTGTGCTTGGCCTGCCGCATGTCGGCGGAGCGGGTCAGAAGCACCATCGAGCCGTCCGACTTCACCACCATCGACTGGAAGAAGCAGAAGCCGAACGTGTCGTAACCGGTCAGCCAGTACATGCTCTCCTGCGCAAAGAGCAGGATCGCGTCGAGCTTGCGCTCGGCCATTTCGATCAGCAGACGGTCACGGCGGGAATCGAATTCGGTTCTGTCGAAATGCAGCGCCATCAATCAGGTCTCCAGGACGATTGCGGAGAGCTGGCGGCCGTAATCCGGCTCCTGCCTGTGCGTCGTCCGCCTGTAGGAAAAGAAGTTGTCGGCTTCCGCATAGGTGCAGCGCGCGACATGGTCAACCGCCACGCCCGCGCGCGTCAGGCGGTCGATCGTGTAGCGGTTCAGGTCGAACATCGCATGGCCGGCGCTCGCCGAGGACGCGAGATAGGCTTCGTTCGCACCGTCCGCCGCGATCAGATCGGCGACGCGTTCCGGCCCTACCTCGTAGTTTGCGGCGCTGATCGCCGGACCGAGCACGGCATGGATGCGCGCACGGTCCGCGCCGAGTTTTTCCATCGCGGCGAGCGTGTTCTCGATGACGCCGAAGACCGCGCCTTTCCAGCCGGCATGGGCGGCGCCGATGACGCCCGCATCGGCGTCGGCAAAGAGGATCGGGCCGCAATCGGCCGTCAGCACGCCAATCGCAATGCCGGGCGTCGCCGTCACCAGCGCATCCGCCTTCGGGCGCTGGTCATAGGGGATCGGCGCGGTCACGATCTCGACGTCGGGCGAGTGGATTTGATGCACCGTCGTCAGATGCGTCTCGGGCACGCCCAGCCATTTGGCCGCGCGCCGGCGATTTTCGACCACCGCCTCGCGCGAATCGTTCGAGCCGAGGCCGACATTCAAGCCGCGATAGATGCCGTCCGACACGCCGCCTGCGCGCGTGAAGAAGCCGTGGCGTATGCCCTTGAG
This sequence comes from Aliihoeflea sp. 2WW, assembly GCF_000497755.1. Taxonomy (GTDB): domain Bacteria; phylum Pseudomonadota; class Alphaproteobacteria; order Rhizobiales; family Rhizobiaceae; genus Aliihoeflea. The sequence continues at coordinate 3,511 of NZ_AYOD01000060.1, read as the reverse complement.
CGCAAGTGTGTCGAGTAGATCGGACCGCACCGGGTCCGGTCGAGCCAGATCGAGCATATGCCGCCTTCTCGTCTTCTGCCGGGTCGGCGCGATGGTGGTGGAGGGGAGGGGTGGTGTCAATTGGGGGGAGGTTTGCGCCAAGGCACCCCCTCTCCGCCTCGCTTCGCGAGGCACCTCTCCCCCGAAGGGGGCGAGGAACTCCAAGCTGGAAATCGCTCGCCGTTTGCAGCAGCGTTTCCTCGCCCCCGCGAAGTGGGGGAGAGGTGCCTCGCGAAGCGAGGCGGAGAGGGGGCTACTGCGGTGGCAGATTGGCTAAATCCTTCCCCACCATCAACACCTTGAACAACTCCCCCATCTCATCCGGCCCCGCCAGCCTTTCGACCTCACCCCTTAGCCGCTCACGCAACCCCGCATCGCCGCCCGCACCCAACTGTCCCGCGCGCTCGAGCAGTCCCATGCCGAGGAGAAACCGCGCCTGCGTCATGGCCCGCGTCTCCAACCTGCCCGCGCCGGCTGCCGCTCCAAGCGCCGCGAAGTCGACATGGCTCGTCAGATCCGCCTCGCCGGGCGTCGCCAGCACGTCGACATGAGCATGCGCGCGCATGGCCTGCAGCGTGTCGCCGACGCCGGTTTGCAAATGCCCGTAATCGATGAAAAGCCCCGCGCCGCCATCTCGTGCAATCCGCTCGGCGATCTCCTGCATCAGCGCATTGCGGGCAGGTGCGATTTCGAAGATCGCGCCGTTCGGCGCATCGGGCAGGGCGGCATCCGTCGTGCCGGGGCCGGCGACGAATGTCAGCGCGCCATCGGCATCGAGCCCGACGCAGCGCTCGCGCCAGCCCTGCGGCGTCTTCACGAATTGACGGATCGGGATCGCGTCGAAGAGTTCGTTGCCGACGATGAAAAGCGGTGCGCCGGGCAGTTCCCCGATGTCGCGATGCCACGTCGCGCTTGTCGCGCCGAGCGTTTCCTTCTGGATCGCGGTCAGCCGCGGGCTGGTCTCGATCAATGCGACACGCCGTGTCAAATCCGGCGCGATGCGGGCCAGCGTCCGAAGCATGTCCCGCGCAAGCGTGCCGCGTCCCGGCCCGATCTCCGCAAGGATCGCGTCCTGCGGCGCGCCTGCCGCCTGCCAGGCCGAGGCGAGCCAGACGGCGGCGAGTTCGCCGAACATCTGGCTGATTTCCGGCGCGGTGGTGAAGTCGCCCTTGGCGCCAAAAGGCTCGCGCGTCGTGTAGTAGCCGTCGGCCGGATCGAAGAGGCAGAGCGCCATGTATTGCGAGACGGGGATCGGCCCCGTCTCGGCGATCAGCTCAGTGATGCGCTGCTTGAGGCTCACGCCGCCCGGCGCGCCCGGGCAATCGCCCAGAGGCCGAGCAGCACCAGCGGCACCGACAGGATCATGCCCATGGTCAGCCAGTTGCCGGCGAGATAACCGATATGGGCGTCCGGCTCGCGGAAGAACTCGACGATGATGCGCGAGAGCCCGTAGCCTGCGATGAAGATGCCGGCGAGGAAGCCCGGCTGCTTCAGCTTCAGCCCCTTGTGGGTGAGCACGAACAGAACGAGGAAGAGCACCAGCCCTTCGAGGATGGCTTCATAAAGCTGGCTTGGATGCCGCGCGAACGGTCCGCCATTGGGGAAGACGACCGCCCATGGAACGTCGGTCGGCCGTCCCCAGAGTTCGGAATTGATGAAGTTCGTCACCCGCACGATGCCGAGACCGACAGGTGCGCCGACCGCGATGGTGTCGAACAGGCTCCAGGGGGAAAAGCCGCGCCGGCGCGCGAAGAGGATCATCGCGATGGTGACGCCGGCAAGCCCGCCATGGAACGACATGCCGCCGCGCCAGATCGCCAGCGCGTCGAGCGGGTTTTCCGCATAGCGCGCAAAATCGTAGAAGAGCATGTAGCCGATGCGCCCGCCGAGCACGACGCCGGCCGCTGCCCAGATCAGGAAGTCATCGATGTCGACCGGCTTGATCGGCGCGGTGTCGTTCGGCCACAGATGCGGCGTGGCGATCAGCCTGCGTGCATACCACCAGGCGAACAGGATGCCGACGACATAGCCGAGCCCGTACCAATGGATCGCGAGCGGGCCGAGCTGCAGGGCGACGGGATCGATATTGGGGAAGGCGATCGCCGTCAGGGGAAGGGCGAGATAATCGGGCAAGTCAGGCTCCGCAGGCGAATGACGCGGGCCTCATATGGCGCGGGCGGGTTTGCCGGGTCAAGCGGCCCGCTTTTCCTTGCAATATGAAGGGGCCGCGACTACCTCAAACGAAACGGTGTTCCTGACGCGAGGTGTGAATATGTCGACCGGCCCCAACCGCATTCTGGACGAGTTCGCCAAGCTGATGACGGATGCCGCCGGCGCCGCGCAGGGCGTGCGCCGCGAGTTCGAGACGGCCTTTCGCGGCCAGGCCGAGCGCATCTTGAATTCCATGGACCTCGTCCAGCGCGAGGAATTCGAGGCGGTGCGCGAAATGGCGCTCAAGGCGCGCGCGGAAAACGAGAAGCTGGCCGCGCGTGTCGACGCGCTCGAAGCCAGGCTCGCCGACAAGCCGGTCGAACCGACCGCCTGACCGGCCAAGCGCGACGCCGCACAAGTTTTGCGCAAGTTTCAGTGCGCCGGTTCTCCACAGGGGCTCGGCGCGAAAAGACCTTTCCGCTGAATCGCTTAAGCCTTCCTTCATCTTTGCCGCCTTGCGACTATCCACATGTTGCTCCGGCCCGCTCCCAAAAAGGGGCTGTTCACGGGACTCGGCATCAATAGACTGAATTTACAGCATGATTCGGAGCGCTTCGAAGCGCCGGGGTCCTGCGGGAGACGGTGAGGCGGCCGGTTCGATGCGGCTGTCGCCGGCAGTTTCAGTCCGTGTGGGGCAGGTCCTGATTGGCGCGCGTGTCGCGCCGGGAACGAACGGGAAAGCAAAGATTTTGATGAGCCTTGTTGAACTCGATATCGCCCGCGATCTCCACCCGGTGGATGTGATCGAGCATGTCGCCAACACCAATGAATGGTCGTTCGAGCGGACAGGCAGCGACGAGATCGCGATCTCGGTGGCCGGAAGCTGGACCGACTACCACGTCTCCTTCTCCTGGATGGAGGATTTCGAGGCGCTGCACCTGGCCTGCGCCTTCGACATCAAGGTTCCCGAAAACCGTGCGCTTGAAGTCATGCGCCTCCTCTCGCTGATCAACGAGCAGATGCTGTTCGGCCATTTCGACCTTTGGGAGCAGGAAGGCGCGATCATGTTCCGCCAGTCGCTCCTGCTTTCGGGCGGCGCCGAACCGACGAGCCAGCAGGTCGAAGTCCTTCTGCACTCCGCACTCGAAGCCTGCGAATGCTACTTCCCCGCCTTCCAGTTCGTCGTCTGGTCTGGCTCGAACGCCCGGGACGCGCTGGCGAACGTCCTCTTCGAGACCCGCGGGAACGCGTAAGTTCGGGTGAGCGTACGAATGGTCTGGCGCCACGCCGACGCCCTCCCTCCCCCTTGTGGGGAGGGATA
>NZ_AYOD01000059.1 GCF_000497755.1 Aliihoeflea sp. 2WW | reverse complement strand
TATCCCTCCCCACAAGGGGGAGGGAGGGCATGGGCGTTGCGCTATTTTGGCAATCGGAAGTGATCCATGTCGCAAGAATCCAGCCTGAAGCCCGAGATCAGCTTCGCCGATTTCGACAAGGTCGAAATCCGCGCCGGTACGATCGTCGAGGCCGAGCCCTATCCCGAGGCGCGCAAGCCGTCGATCAAGCTCCGGATCGATTTCGGCGCGCCGCTCGGCATCAAGAAATCCTCGGCGCAGATCACGAAGCACTACGAGCCGGCGGACCTCGTCGGTAAGCAGGTCATGGCCGTGGTGAATTTTCCGCCGCGCCAGATCGGCAAGTTCATGTCGGAAGTGCTGACGCTCGGCTTTCCCGACGAAGAGGGCGAAGTCGTGCTCGGCGCGATCGACAAGCGCGTGCCTGATGGCGGGCGGCTGTTCTGAGCTCGACTAGCAGCCGCCCATGTCTCCCAGTTCCGCAAGTCCGCACGCGACGCCGCCGATCACGTCGGTGACGGTGTTCAGGGAGTTGGCCATTCCGCGCGCCGCCGATTCTGCGGCACGCGTCGATCGCCAGCCCTGCGGCGTCAGGACGAAATGATCTTCGATCACTTCGCTTTGCGTCGCGTTCGCATCGTCCAGGAAGGCTTGCATGATGTCGCCCTGGATCGAATTGCCCAGAATGCCTTGCATCGCACGCGACATGCCCATCTGCAGGGTCAGCACGCGCGTGCATCGGTAGCCGCCATCGGCTGCCGGTGAACAGCCCTGTTTGCGGACGCTGATGATCCGCATCTCGACCGACGTTTCGGGGATCAGGCCGTACGTGAACGATCCGTCGCGCGCGCTCGTGCCGTACTGGCTGTATTCGCGCGCGACCGCGAGTGCGATCTCGTCTTCCGTCGGCTCGGGATAGGTCGCCGGAACGACGAGGACGCCATCGGCATCGGCCAGGCTGCGCTCGTAGGGCGAGAAACCGGCCAGCAGTTCCTGCCGCTGGAAATGGGCTGCGCGGTCGCCCAAGGCCGCGGCGATCTGCGGGTTGTCGTCATCCACGCCGGCGATCACATGGCTTTCCATCAAGGCGTCGAAGGCGGGCTTTTCTTCCGTCGCGGCGATCATCGCCGCCAGATCTGCGGCATGCGTGCCGACGTCATTGCCGCGCCGCTCGCTGAATGCCGCCATCGCGGCGGCGACCTGCGGTCGATCCTGATAGCGTCCATAGTCCAGCATGAAGCGGCCATACCAGCGCCGGCCCGCCTCGATTGCGGCAAGGCCGCTGCCGAACCCCTCGATGGCCTGCGCTTCGCGCGCCATCAGTGTCGTCAGGATACCGTCCTCGATCCGGCGGGTCTCCGCGATGATCGCGTCACGCGCCGCCGGCTCCATGTCGGCGAAGACGGGCGCGAGTTCGTCGGTTGCCTGTGCCAGGGATGCGAGCGTCGCGACTTCTTGTCGTTCAGTTGAGACTGTGGCGAGCCTCGCCTTGGCGAAACTCGGACCGGACGCGCGCCGGGCTGCAACGAGAGCCTCGTTGAAGCGCTGCAGGTCGCCCGGCATCAGCGCGGCAAGCTGCGTCTCGCCTTCCGGTCCCAGCGCGACCGCGGTCGCATACGACGCCGGCGAGGGATCGCCCACTGAGGCGAGCGCGTCGTCGCGCCATGCCCGCGCGGCGCGCACCGCCGACAATTGCTGCATCACGCCTTCGAACGGGTAAGTGCCTTCGCGCGCGCCAAGCGCATGGGTTGCGCCTTGCGACCAGCGCATCGCACGGCGGATGATCGGGTTTTGCAGGCAGCCGCGATAGATGCGTTCGTCGATGGTTTTCCGCTCGGCATCGGCCATCTCGTCGAACGGCTTGCCGGCGAATGCGATGAACCGCGGATCGTCGAGAAGATTGATTGCCTTTTGCTGGATGATGTCGGCGCCCATGCGCATGACGAGCGCTTCGGGATAATCGTCGTGGAGCAGGCGCATCCAGCCCACCGCCTCGGTGCAGAATGCCGAGAGTTCGGGAGCGGGGAAGTCCTGCGCTGCATAGGGCCAGTCCCAGATGTCGCGGCCATTGGGATAGGTGTCGACCCAGGCGAGAACCGCATCGAGGCCTTCGCTGCGCTCCGTGCGGGTCAAAGTGAACGGTTCGCAACTCGCGCCGTCGAAGCTGCCGGTGATGGTCTGCCCTGTCTCGTCCAGACTGAACGTGCCTGAACTGAACGTCATGCCGGGAACCGACTTGTCGATCCGCGACCCGATGAGAACCATTTGCCAGCTTCGCGGGTCTTCCGTGCCCGCGACGTCGAAGCCGCCGCGCTTGATAGCATCGAGCGGTCCGCTTTCCGCCGTCCAGGCCGACATGAACCCAACCACGGTCCCGGCAAACCCGGCATCGAAGACGAATTCGAGCGGACCTTTGCGCCCTGCGAGCCGACAGTCGAATGCGCCGCGCCAGAAGCCGATGAGTGCGTGCGGAGCTTCGCCCGGTGGTGTCAGAAGCGCGCCGGCGCTCTTGCGCGCGGCATCGACGATCGTGGCAAGTTCGGCGCGCGTGGCCGTCCAGTCGCGCGGCGGCCGACCGGCCTGGCTGTCCATCCAGTCGATCCAGCCGACGTAATGCTCGCCCATGCAGGCGACATCGATGCCGCACCGTTCGAGGTCGCGCTGGTGGCGTTCCAACTGCCGGGCCAAGCGCTGGATGCGCTGCGGGCGCCCCTGGTTCGCTGCCGCATGCGCGTCGATGAGGTCGGCGAGTTCGCGATCGAGCAGGACAAGCGGGGGATGTGCGCAGAGCGTCGTGTGGGCGGGCGTGGCAGCCGAAGCGCACTCGACCGTCCCTTCTGCCGATGCAGCGGGCGTGCCGATCCAGAGGAAGACGAACGCAAGAAAGGCAAATCCGCATCTCATGACACGAACCGATCCGTTGCGGATGATGGGCGAGAATGTTCTGCGGCGCCGGCACGGTCAATCGGCGCGGCTCTAGCCTTTTGGAGCTAAAGAGGATGAAGTCGTGCTCGGCGCGATCGACAAGCGCGTGCCGGATGGCGGGCGGCTTTTTTAGCCGTCCTCCTCACGTCGCGACCGGGCGGCGTGCCATTCGCGGTCGATCCTGCCTTCCTCGGCCTTGTGGAAATATTGCGAGCACACCAGCCAGCCCTTGAGCGGGCGCAGGAGCGCGGCGCAGCAGGCCACGATCAGCGGCAGGGTCGTGATCACATGCACCCAGAGCGGCGGCTCGAAATTGACCTGAATCCATACCGCGAAGGCGAGTGCGGGCACGCAGGCGAGCGACATGGCGAAGAAGGCCGGACCGTCGGCCGGGTCGGCGAAGGAATAGTCGAGGCCGCAGACCTCGCAGCGCGGGGCGAGCGACAGGAAGCCGTCGAACAGGTGCCCCTTCTGGCATTGCGGGCAGCGGCCCAGAATGCCGGTCTTCATCGGATTGTCAGTCGGATTGTAGGTCGCGTCGGTCATCGTCTTGCACTTTGCTGGCCATGACGGCTCGCATATCCGTGGCAGACATCGTTCGCCGCAACAATGCGGCAAGTCACCCTGCGGCACTATAGCAGGTTTCGCGCCTCAGCGCGCCCTAGGCCGGCACACGGATGACCGCGCGCAGGCCGCCGAGCGGGCTGTCGCCCAGCTTGATGTCGCCGCCATGGGCGCGGGCGATGTCGCGGGCGATGGAGAGGCCGAGGCCGGTGCCGCTGGCGTCCTGGTTGCGCGCCTCGTCGAGGCGCACGAAGGGCTTGAACACGTCCTCGCGGCGCTCGGCGGGGATGCCCGGCCCGTTGTCGTCGACGGTGACGGTCAGCGATCCGGCCGAATGGACGGCCGTTATCTCGACCTTCTTGGCGTAGCGGAAGGCGTTGCCGACGATGTTCGAGAGGAGCCGCGAAAAGGCGATCGGGCGCACGGTGATCTCGGGCCGGCCGGTGAGCTTGGTCGTCAGCTTACGCTTGCGCAGCTTGGCCTCGGCCTCCAGCTTGCCCAGGAATTCCTCGAGGTCGAAAAAGCCGGTGTCCTCCGACGCATCGCCCTTGGCGAAGGCGAGGTAGCCTTCCAGCATCGACTGCATGTCGTCGATGTCCTGCTCCATGGGCTTCGTATCCATCTTGGACCCGGCCAGCGCGAGCTGCAGCTTGAAGCGGGTCAGGATGGTGCGCAGATCGTGGCTGACGCCGGTCAGCATCGCGGTGCGCTGCTCGATCTGGCGCTCGATGCGCTCGCGCATCTGGATGAAGGCCTTGCCGGCGCGGCGCACCTCGTCCGCCCCGCGGGGCCTGAAATCGGAGGGCATCGGGCGGCCCTTGCCGAAGCTTTCGGCGGCTTCCGCCAGTTGCAGGATCGGGCGGATCTGGTTGCGCAGGAAGGCGATGGCGATGGCCAGCAGCACCAGCGACGTGCCGCCCATCCAGAGCAGGAAGATGTGCGTGTTCGACGCATAGGTCTGCGATCTTCGGGCGAAGACGCGCAGAACCTTGTCCTGCAATTGCACGCGGATTTCGACGACGTTGGAATTGCCGACCGTGTCGAGCCAGAAAGGCCGGTTGATCTGGCGGTTGATCTCCTGGCTGAGAAAATGGTCGAGGATCGAGAAGAACGGTTTCGGCCCGGGCGCCGGCAGGGGATCGGGCGGCAGGAGGTCGACCTTCAGGCCCAGCCGCTCCTGCGCGATGCGGATCGCGTTCGAGTAGTTGTCGCCCGGCGGATAGGTCTCGATCATGTCGATGATCGCGGCGATGTCGCGCGTGACGCCGGCCGAAAGGCGCATCGTCACCGTTTGCCAGTGCCGCTCCATGAAGACGAAGGCGACGATCGACTGGAACAGGATCATCGGCGCGATGACGATGATCAGCGAGCGCGCGTAGAGGCGCTTGGGCATATAGCGCGCGGCGCGGCGGGCCGTGCGCTGCCAGAGCGCGATCACGCTTTCGCCGAAGCTGGGCGCCGCCTCGCGGCTTTCGCCTTCCCGTTCCGTGATGTCCGAACTCGCCATCTTCACCTACCGCTCGTCCTCGACTGTAGGACAGGGCGAGGCGAAGCTCAAAGAAAAGCCGAGCGTGGCTATTCGACGCTCAGCCTGTAGCCGATGCCGCGCACGGTCTGCAGCCAGATCGGGTTGGACGGGTCCTTCTCGATCTTGCGGCGAAGGCGGTTGATCTGCACGTCGATCGTGCGCTCGCCCACTTCCGAGCCGTCGCCGACGAGTTCGTGGCGCGGGATCGTCTCTCCGGCGCGCTCGGCGAACATCGCCAGGATTTCCTGCTCGCGGTCGGTCAGGCGCAAAAGCTCGCCGCCGCGCTTCAGTTCGCGCCGGGTGATCTGGAACGTGTAGGGGCCGAAGACGATCTGCTCGACCTTGGGCGTGGTCAGCGGGCCGCCGCGACGCAGGATCGCGTTGACGCGCAGGATCAGTTCGCGCGGATCGAACGGTTTGGGCAGGTAGTCGTCGGCGCCGGCTTCCAGGCCCTCGACGCGGTTGTCGGTCTCCGACAGCGCGGTGAGCATGAGGATCGGAACGTCCTTTTCCTCACGCAGCGATTTTGTCAGTTCGACACCGGTCTCGCCCGGCATCATCACGTCGAGCACGATCAGGTCGAAATCGAGCCCGGCCAGTTTGCGGCGGGCTTCGGCCGCGTCGCCCGCGGCGGTGACGCGAAAACCGTTCTCGCCCAGATATTGCTCGAGCAGGCTGCGGATGCGCGTGTCGTCGTCGACGATGAGCAGATGCGGGGCATCGTCATCCAGAATGGAAGTGGTCTCGGTCATGAATGCTCCCTTCGATCCCCGCCCGAAAGTCGTTTTCTATCGCGTTGCTTCCGGTTCGGCGACCGCTTTATCCTGCACGTTTCCGGCGGCGTCGGGAAGCTGTTCGATCTGGGCGCGCAGGTCGGGATCGACCATCGCTTTCAGGAAGGTCTCGACCGTCTCGCGATCCTGCGTGTCCAGGCGCGTCAGTGCATTGGCGATACGGCGGGACTGTGGCGCGGCCAGCGCAAGCGCAAGGTCGCGCCCCTTGGCGGTCGGATAGAGCTCGCGCTGGCGCCGGTCGCGCAGGCCCTGGATCTGGACGATGTAGCCGGTGTCGATCAATTGTTTCAGCACCCGCGCAAGGCTCTGCTTGGTGATCTTGAGCACGTCCAGCAACTCGGCGACCGTCAGGCCCGGTATGCGGTTGACGAAGTGGACGACGCGGTGATGCGCGCGCCCGAACCCGGAGGTCGCCAGCAACTGGTCGGGATCGGAGGTGAAATCGCGATAGGCGAAGAAGAACAGCTCGATCATCGGGAAATCGATACCGTCATCGACCGTCAGCGGGGTTCGGATCGCCTTGGCCGTTTCGGCCAGTTTCTTCGCCATCATCGTATCGTCAGCCTAGCAGATTCGAAATTTATGTCAGCCTTGTTGACATAAATTGCACGGGCTTGTAATTTTTGCCAATCTTTTCGCCAATTGACGAACGAAAAGGCAAGTCGAAGCGGATTTTTCTGGAACTTCCTTCAATTTGCCACGCCGTCGCGCCAATGCGGACGAAACGCGACAGGACAAGAAACGCAGCTCTCAACGATCAGGGCAAAGGCCCGCGGGAGGTTACCATGGCATCCGTTCCCTTCGACCAACTGGACGGCCATATCTGGATGAACGGCGAATTCGTCAAATGGGCGGACGCCAAGATTCACGTGCTGACCCACGGCCTCCACTATGCCAGCGCGGTATTCGAGGGCGAGCGGGCTTATGGCGGCGAGATCTTCAAGCTGACCGAGCACACCGAGCGCCTGCATGAATCCGCGCGCCTGCTCGGTTTCAAGATTCCCTACTCCGTCGACGAGATCGACGACGCCTGCCGCGAGCTTCTGAAGAAGCAGGGCTTCCAGGACGCCTATGTCCGCCCGATCGCCTGGCGTGGCTCGGAGATGATGGGTGTTTCGGCGCAGTCGAACCGCATCAACTGCGCGATCGCAATCTGGCAGTGGCCGAGCTATTTCGATCCCGAGCAGAAGCTCAAGGGCATCCGCCTCGACCTCGCCGAATACCGCCGCCCCGACCCGCGCACCGCGCCGTCGAAGTCGAAGGCCGCCGGCCTCTACATGATCTGCACGCTGTCGAAGCACGCGGCGGAAGCCAAGGGCTATGCGGACGCCTTGATGCTCGACTGGCGCGGCCGCGTCGCGGAAGCGACGGGCGCCAACGTGTTCTTCGTCAAGGACGGCCAGATTCACACGCCGGACCCGGACTGCTTCCTCGACGGCATCACGCGCCGCACGGTCATCGACCTCGCCAAGCGCCGCGGCATCGAAGTCGTCCAGCGCGCGATCCAGCCGGAGGAGATGGAAGGCTTCACCGAGTGCTTCCTCACCGGCACGGCCGCCGAAGTCACGCCCGTCTCCGAAGTCGGCCCCTACCGCTTCACGCCTGGCGAGATCTCGCGCAATCTGATGAACGACTATTCCGCGGAAGTGCAGCCCAAGCACGCCATCGCGGCGGAGTAGGGCCAAGCGCCGACCCAGCGCTGCGACGGGCGACCGTCGCAGTTCTTCTTTCGGCATGGCGATCGGCATCGAGCGTCGAGGCCTGGATTCCTGTGCTCGTCACAGGAATCCAGGCCTCGCCATATCCACCCCACAACACCTTCCACCCTTGCAATCCGCCCTCATTCTCCTCAGGTAGAGCCCGACAAAGAGGAGACCATCATGGGTGAGATGAGAGCGGGGATCGTCCCCGTCACGCCGTTCCAGCAGAACTGCACAATCCTGTTCGACGAGGCGACGAAGCGCGGCGTCGTCGTCGATCCGGGCGGGGACGTCGAGACGCTGACGAAGGTCATTGCCGAAAACGGGCTGACGATCGAGGCCATCTGGCTGACGCACGGCCATCTCGACCATGCCGGCGGCGCGATGGAACTGAAGGAAGCGCTCGGCGTCGATATCATCGGCCCGCACGAGGCCGACGCGCCGCTCCTCGCCCGCATCGCCGACCAGGCGCGCAATTACGGCATCGAGGGCCTCGCCAACTGCACGCCCGACCGGTACCTGGCCGAGGGCGAGAAAGTCTCGTTCGGCGAGCACGAGTTCGAGGTGCTGCACTGCCCCGGCCATGCGCCCGGCCACGTCGTCTACTACAACCGCGCCGCCAGCTTCGCCCATGTCGGCGACGTGCTGTTCGCCGGCTCGATCGGCCGCACCGACCTGCCGGGCGGCGACCACGACACGCTGATCCGCTCGATCAAGGAAAAGCTGCTGCCGCTCGGTGACGAGATCGGCTTCATCTGCGGTCATGGGCCCGGGGGACGGTTCGGGGACGAGCGGCGGAACAATCCGTTTTTGGTGTGAGGTGGGGTGGGTTTCTGCGAAGCGGACCCCCACCCTTTATCCCTCCCCACAAGGGGGAGGGAGGGC
>NZ_AYOD01000058.1 GCF_000497755.1 Aliihoeflea sp. 2WW | reverse complement strand
CTCCCTCCCCCTTGTGGGGAGGGATACAGGGTGGGGGTCAATTCAAGAAAAACCGCGCCCTCAAACCTCACCACCCCCAACAAAAAAAGCCCGCCGACCGGCGGGCTTTTCGTCAATTCCTGAAATCTCAGTTCGCTTCACAGAACCGGCGGACGCCGTCATAGCCGACGAAGGTGCCGGTGTTCGGATCGAACGAGCGGTAGCGGTCCGAGCAGTAGCGATACCAGTCGCGGGTCCACGGCTCGAAGCTCGAATAGCGTTCGACATAGACCGGACGCGGCTCTTCGTAGACGCGGACGGGGCGCTGGTAGACGGGGCGGGGGGCGTAGTAGCCGTCGTAATAGCGCTCGCGGTAGACGGGGCGGTTGGCCGAGCCGGCGATCAGCGCGCCGGCGGCAAGGCCGAGGACGCCGGCGGCGACGACATCGCCGCCATTGACGCGGTCGCGATGGCGCCAGCGCTCGCCTGCATTGGCGGGGATTGCGGCGGTGAGCGCCGTGACTGCAACGAGTGCGGAGACGGCGGCTGTCTTCACAATGCGGTTCATCGTTCTACTCCTGACCGGCCCAAACACATCCATCGCCGGCGTTGCTACAAGATTTAAGTCTCTTTCGATGAACGGATGCTGAACGGCAAATCACGGATGAAAACGCATGGAAAAGCCCCGCGAAGCAGGCTTCGCGGGGCTCGAAACATGACGACTTCAACCAACGGTGAGGTTGACGGCCTTCGGGCCCTTGCCGCGCTTGTCCGGCTCGGTTTCGAAGCTCACCTTCTGCCCGTCCTCCAGGCCCTGCAGGCCCGAGGCCTGTACGGCGGAGATGTGGACGAACACGTCCTTTTGCCCGTCATCCGGCGTGATGAAGCCGAAGCCCTTGGCGTGATTGAAGAATTTGACTGTTCCACTCTGCGGCATGGGAAGGTTCCTCATCTCCCGGGATTGCATCAGGGGTGTTCGGCCCCATGACATAAGGGCGCGCCGGCGCCCGGCGCTTGATTGGGCAGTGCTCTTTTTGAGGGAGAAGGAAACAGGGCGGTGCGCGGGGTTGAAGTCCCCCATTCTTTTCGCGGTCGAGCCGGATGGACTTTGCGAGCGATCATGGTCGTCTGGTCTGTCGATCCGGTCATTCTATTCCAGTCTCCGGGCCGGCAATTGCCCGAACGTCAAGACTGTCCCGCATTTTGAAACACTCGGCAAGAAAAAGTTTCCTGCACGTGTGAAGCAAATCCGACCGACAAAAAAAGCGCCGCTGCGGGCGGCGCTTCGTCGTTCCCTGCAGCGATGCTGCGAAGGGATCAGGCTTCCTGAAGGTTGACGGCCTTCGGGCCCTTGCCCATGCGGTCCGGCTCGACGTCGAACGTGACCTTCTGGCCGTCGACGAGGGTGCGCAGGCCGGACTTTTCGACGGCCGAGATGTGGACGAACACGTCCTTCGCGCCGTCGTCCGGCGTGATGAAGCCGAAGCCCTTGGTGGTGTTGAAGAACTTAACGGTGCCGCTCTGGCTGCTCATGTGGGACTCCTATGCCCTGATTGTGGTGTGCGTCCGCCGTTCGGTTGCGGTCGCGGTCGTCGAGAGTTCACGAAATCGGGGAAAGGTCGTCCAAAACGTTCCAGTCTCCGGGCCGTCAAATACCCGAACGCATATTGCATGACACGGAATTGGCGTTCTTGCAAGGTGGCGCCCATGCCGGTTCAACCGGGGGAGGTGGCGGGCGTGGTCACGTATCGCTCGCCGCGCAGCCCTTGCAGCGTGCTGTACATCATCACCACGAGCAGGAACGCGAAGGGCAGGCCGGTCGCCACCGCCGCCGATTGCAGCGAGGCCAATCCGCCCCCCAGCAAAAGCGCGATCGCGATCAGACCCTCGAAGCTCGCCCAGAAGACGCGCTGGGCGACCGGCGCGTCCAGCTTGCCGCCGGCGGTGATGGTGTCGATCACCAGCGAGCCGGAATCCGACGAGGTGACGAAGAACACGATCACCAGCACGATGCCGACAAAGGAGATGATCTGCGTCAGCGGGAAGGCGTTGGCCATGATGAAGAGCTTGAGGTCGTCCGAGGCTTCGGAAAGGAGCGCGTTGCCCGCATTGGCGACCTGGTCGATCGCCGCGCCGCCGAAGGTCGACATCCAGATGATCGACAGGATGGTCGGGACGACGAGGACGCAGGTGACGAATTCGCGCACGGTGCGACCGCGCGAGACGCGGGCGATGAACATGCCGACGAAGGGCGACCAGGAGATCCACCAGGCCCAGTAGAACGTCGTCCAGCCATGCAGGAAGTTGACGTCCTCGCGGCCGAACGGGTTGGCCAGCGGCAGGAAGTGGGTGGCATAGGCGATCGTGTTCTGGACGAAACCGGTCGCGATGACCAGCGTCGGTCCGGCCAGGAAGATGAAGGCGAGGAGGAAGAGCGCCAGCACCATGTTGATTTCCGACAGGCGCTTGACGCCCGCGTCGAGGCCGGCGACGACCGATACCAGCGCGATGACCGTGATCAGCGCGATCAGCACCACCTTGGCACCGTCGCTTGCCGGAATGCCGAACAGGAATTCGATGCCGGCCATCGCCTGCTCTGCGCCGAGGCCGAGCGAGGTCGCGAGGCCGAACAGCGTGGCGAAGACGGCGAGGATGTCGATGATGTGGCCGGGCCAGCCCCAGACGCGCTCCCCGAGCAGCGGGTAGAACACCGAGCGCAGCGTCAGCGGCAGGCCGCGATTATAGGCGAAGAAGGCCAGCGACAGGCCGACCACCGCATAGATCGCCCAGGGATGCAGGCCCCAATGGTAGATCGTGGCGGCCATGGCCAGCGCCTGCGCCGCGCCGGGGTCGCCCTCAGCGCCCCCCAGCGGTGCCCAGTCGGTGCGCACGCCGCCTTCGCTGGTCACGCCGCCGAGTGCGGATTCGTAGTGGGTCAGCGGTTCGGAGACGCCGAAATACATCAGGCCGATGCCCATGCCGGCTGCGAACAGCATGGCGAACCAGCCCAGATAGCCGTAGTCGGGCCGGGCATCCTCGCCGCCGAGCCGGATCGAGCCGAGCGGCGTCACGATCAGGGCGAGGCTGAACAGCACGAACAGATTGCCCGCGATCATCAGGAACCAGTCGAAATTGTCGGTCAGCCACGGCCGCAGCCAGCCGAAGAACTCCTCGGTGACCGCAGGGAACAGAAGCGACAGCACGACGAAGGCCACGATCACGCCGCCCGAAACGGCAAACACAGGATTATGGATGTCGAGCCCGAAGATTTGGACGTTGTCCTGGCCGACTTCGTAGTCGATGTCGTCCACGGTGACAGTGCTCTTGGAGTCTTCGTTCATCGCATTTCCCCGGTTTTTCTTGCGGCAAACACCGCTGTGCCTGGAAAGCCGCGAACGCCTCCCGGGCGTCCAAATTCATCTTCGGTGCCCGAAAAAATACGGGACCGCGTTGCACAAGGCTAACGCGATCCCGCCATATTACAACCACAATGCGCCCCGCCGCAGCGGAAGGCAGGTCAGACCAGAGACGCCGTGAAGCGCTGAATCCGGCTGCACGCTTCCTCCAGAAGCTCTTCCGACGTCGCGTAGGAAATGCGGAAATTCGGGCCGAGGCCGAAGGCCGAACCGTGGACGACGGCGACGCCTTCCTGCTCCAGAAGCGCCGAGACGAAATCCTCGTCGGTCTCGATCACCTTGCCGCCCTGCGTCTTCTTGCCGATCAGCTCCGCACAGGACGGATAGACGTAGAATGCGCCTTCCGGCACCGGGCAGGAAATGCCCTTGGCCTGGTTCAGCATCGAGACGACGAGGTCGCGGCGTCCCTGGAAGATGTCCTTGTTCTTCGCCACGAAGTCCTGCGGTCCGTTCAGCGCCTCGACCGCCGCCCACTGCGCGATGGTGCAGGCGCCGGACGTCTGCTGGCCCTGGATCATGTCCATCGCCTTGATCAGCGCGATCGGACCGGCAGCATAGCCGATGCGCCAGCCGGTCATGGCATAGGCCTTGGAGACGCCGTTCATCGTCAGCGTGCGCTCGTAGAGCTTCGGCTCGACCTCGGCGATCGTCTTGAAAACGAAGTCGCCATAGGTCAGGTGCTCATACATATCGTCCGTCAGCGTCCACACATGCGGATGCTTGAGCAGCACGTCGGCGATGGCGCGCAGCTCGGCCTCGGTATAGGCCGCGCCGGACGGATTGGACGGCGAGTTCATCAACAGCCACTTGGTCTTCGGCGTGATCACCTTTTCCAGCGCCTCGGCCGTCAGCTTGAAACCGTTGTCGATCGAGGTTTCGGCAAAGACCGACGTGCCGCCGCAGATCGCCACCATCTCCGGGTAGGAGACCCAGTAGGGGCGGGGGATGATGACCTCGTCGCCGGCGTTCAGCGTCGCCATGAAGGCGTTGAACAGAATCTGCTTGCCGCCAGTGCCAACGATGGTCTGCTCGGGCGTATAGTCGAGATTGTTCTCGCGCTTGAACTTGGCCGCGATGGCCTTGCGCAGTTCGGGAATGCCGGAGACCGGCGGATACTTGGTCTCGCCGCGGCGGATGGCCTCGACGGCGGCATCCTTGATGTTGTCCGGCGTGTCGAAATCGGGCTCGCCGGCGCCAAGGCCGATGACGTCGCGACCCTGCGCTTTCAGTTCGCGCGCCTTCTGCGTCACCGCGATGGTCGCGGAGGGCTTCACGCGGGAAAGGGCATCGGCAAGAAAGGCCATGGTCATTCGTCTCCGGCTCGTTTTCAGCCGCCTGTCGCGGCCGCCGGCTTAATGAATGATCCGGCGTCGAATCGCAAGGCTCGAAGGTTGGACCAGTCATCCGCGATTAACGCCTGCTTAGCCTTGTGCAATTAAGCTTCGCGGGAAGTTTGTCGCCCAGGGGAGGGCCGTTCTCTTGGCCCGCAGTCTCGGCCTGCCGCACATCATGCGCGAAGCCGACGGCACCGCCGTCGGTCACTGGGGACCCTATGTCCTCAAGACCGCCTTCCAGCCGATCTTCGCCTTCGAGCCCGACGGCTTGAAGCAGCGGGCATTCGAGGGGCTGATCCGGCCCTTCCGCGATGGCCAGGCGACGTCTCCCGGCCAGTTCTTCGCCGCCATTCCGAGCATCGACCGTCTGCGCGTCGAGGCGCTGGCGCGCGATCTTCACATCCTCAATGCGGGGACGGCGTTCGGGCCGCAGGTGACGCTGTTCATCAATTTCGACCCCTCGCTCTTTTGCGAAAAGCCGGTGGTCGACACGGCGCTGCACGAAATGCGGATCGTTCTGGGCGAGGCGGGCCTGCCGTTCGAGAACATCGTCTGCGAGGTGACGGAGCAGCCGTCGGGCTCGGCCCTTGCGCTGCAGGATTTCGTCTCCGCGCTGCGCCGCGAGGGCTATCGCGTCGCCGTCGACGACTATGGCGCCGAAAGCTCCGACATGGAGCGCGTCAAGCAGTTGCGGCCCGACATCGTCAAGTTCGACGCCAAATGGGTAGCCCGTCTGATGGATTCACAGCCCGGCGTCACCTTGCTTAAGGTCATGGTCGGGGAATTTCGGCAGCAGGGCATCGTGACCGTCTTCGAGGGCATCGAGGAAAACTGGCAGCTCGACGTGGCGCATGAAGTGGGTGCGTCGATGGTCCAGGGCTTCGTCCTCGCGCGGCCCGAACTGTCGCCGACGAGCTTCCGGCTCGAGGTCGACGAACCTGCGCAGGCGTCCATTCCTTCAGACCCCGGACCGGAAGCGCCCAACGTCGTCGACGCTCCTGTCGTCGCGCGCAAGCCGCAGGGCCGGGTGTTCGGCCGGCGGGGGCTGACATGACCCGTTTCGCGGATCTCGGGGACAATGTCGCGGGGGCGATCCTCCATGACGAGATCGGCCTTGCCATCGGTCATTTCGACGGTCACGTCCTGCGCTCCGCCTACCAGCCGATCTATCGCCTGCAGAGCGGGCGGCTTTCGGTCGTGGGCGCGCGGGCGCTGGTGCGGCCGAGCCGCGACGGGCGGCCGGCGCTGCCCTCACGCTTCTTCGAGCGGCTGCGTGGCGAGGACCGGCTGACATTCGAATGTCTGTGCCAGACGCTGCACATCGCCAACCTCCCCTATGTCGATCTCGACACGGCGACCCTTGCGCTGCGGCTCGACCAGATGCCGCGCGACATGCTCGACGCCGCGCTCAGGCTTCTGCGTCTGGCGACGGACGAGCTCGAGGAGGAGGGCTACGATCCGCCGCGCATCTGGTGCGAGTTTGCGGCCACGCCCATGGCGGCCGAACAGGCGGTCGCGGTGCGCGCGCACGGATTTCGCGTCGCGCTGTGCGATTTCGGTCCCGAACCGGCGGGCATCGCGGCGGCGATGGCGGCGACGCCCGACTATATCCGCCTCGACGGGACATGGTTCCGCACGGTGGCGCGGGCGCCCGAGGCACGCACGCTGCTCGCGCGGCTGACGGCGCTGCTTCACGCGCAGGGCATCGAGGTTCTGGCCGACGGGGTGGAAACGACGCCGCAATTCGAGGCGGCGCTCGATGTCGGCGCGGACATGTATCAGGGCTTCCTCTTGGCGCCGCCTTTCCTGGCCGGTTCCGCCTTCACCCAGCGCCCGCTGCGCCTGCCCGAACTGTTGCGCCCGCACGGCAAGGTCATCCCGCTGCGGCGTCCGGCCTGAGCGCTTTCATCAGGCGAAATCATCGATCCATCACCGGCAGGGGCTCGCTTGGCGCGTCGCGGCTTGGCAATCTCGCTTCGAACCAGCGGAGAGCGACATGCTGACCCTTTACGGAATGACCGACAGCGGCAATTGCTACAAGCCGCGCCTGCTGCTCGCAAAGCTGCGCGTGCCCTTCCGCCATGTCGAAGTTTCGACCGTCGACGGCGGCACCAGGACCGCCGACTACCTGGCCAAGAACCCCAATGGCAAGGTGCCGCTGCTCGAATCCGAGGACGGGCGGGTGCTGGCCGAAAGCAACGCGATCCTGCTGCATCTGGCGGAAGGCACGCGCTTCCTGCCGACCGACGCCTATGAGCGCGCGCTCGCCTATCAGTGGCTGTTCTTCGAGCAGTACAGCCACGAGCCGCAGATCGCGGTGCGCCGCTCGCTGGTCAAATATCCGCACCTGTCCGCAGCGGCGAGCGAAAAGCGGATGGCGGCGCTTCTCGACGGCGGAAACAAGGCTCTCGCCGTGATGGAACAACGGCTTGCGCGCGCGCCGTTCTTTGCCGGCGAAGGGCTCTGCGTCGCCGACATCGCGCTCTACGCCTACACCCACGATGCCGAAGCCGCCGGTTTCGAATTGGCGCGGTTTCCTTTCGTTTCGGCGTGGCTTGCGCGCGTCGCGGCCGATGAGGGCCATGTCGAAATCGGTTGGAAACCTGCCTGAACGCTAGGCAAACTGCGCAACTGCGCAGCTTTCCTGTTGACTCTTAGCCGATTTCGGGAAATTTCGTTTCCAGTTTCACCGGATAACAGCAAAACTGTTGTCCGGTTGTCACAAACCGCCGATAGTGCGGTTCGCGGAAGTAACCTTTCGCCAACAAACGGGAGCGAAACATGTCCATGAAAGCCTATGCGGCGGGTCTTGCCGCCACCTTTACCCTTCTGTCCGCCTCGACCGCGCTCGCCCAGACGCAGATCGACTGGTGGCACGCCATGACCGGCGCCAACAACGAAGTCGTCGACACGCTGGCCGCCGAATTCAACGACAGCCAGGACGAGTACAAGGTCGTTCCGGTCTTCAAGGGCACCTATCCCGAGACGCTCAATGCGGGCATCGCCGCATTCCGCGCCAACCAGGCGCCGCACATCATCCAGGTCTTCGACGTCGGCACCGGCGTCATGATGGCTGCCGAAGGCGCCGTGAAGCCGGTCGCCGACATCCTGTCGATGGGCGGCACCGAGTTCGACAAGTCGCAGTACCTGGCCGGCATCGCCGCCTACTATTCGCGTCCTGACGGCACCATGCTGTCCTTCCCCTACAACTCGTCCTCGCCGATCCTCTACTACAACAAGGACGTGTTCGAGGAAGCCGGCCTCGACCCGGAGACCCCGCCCGCGACCTGGCCGGAAGTCTTCGAAGCCGCCAAGAAGATCAAGGAATCGGGCGCTGCCCAGTGCGGCCTGACCTCGACCTGGCTGACCTGGATCGGCCTCGAGAACTTCGCCGCCTGGAACAACCTCCAATACGGCACCAACGAGAACGGCCTGGCCGGCACCGATGTCGAGCTGAAGATCAATGAAGGCCAGTTCGTCACCCACTTCCAGAATTTCGCCGACCTCGCCGCCGACGACACGTTCCGCTATGGCGGGCGCACCTCGGAAGCCAAGCAGCTCTTCCTGTCGGGCGAATGCGCGATCATGACCGAATCCTCGGGCGGTCTCGGCGACGTCATCAATTCGGGCATGAATTACGGCCTCGGCCAGCTTCCCTACTATCCGGAAGCCGAAGGCGCCCCGCAGAACACCATTCCCGGCGGCGCGAGCCTCTGGGTGTTCGAAGGCAAGTCGGACGAGGAATATGCCGGCGTCGCGGCGTTCTTCGACTTCCTCTCGCAGACCGAAATCCAGGCCCGCCTGCACCAGGTCTCCGGCTACCTGCCGGTGACGATGGCCGCCTATGAGGCGACCAAGGAATCCGGCTTCTACGAGGAGAACCCGGGCCGCGAGATCCCGATCACGCAGATGATGGGCAAGGAGCCGACCGAGAACTCGCGCGGCGTGCGTCTCGTCAACCTGCCGCAGGTCCGCGACATCCAGAACGAAGAGTTCGAAAAGATGCTCGCCGGCGAGCAGGACGCGCAGACGGCGCTCAACAATGCCGTCGAGCGCTCCAATGCCGCCATCCAGGAAGCCATCGGCAACTAAGCCGGCTTTCATGAACGACATTGCCGCCCGCGTGGCCGACACGCGGGCGGTGCTTTAAGGGGGAACGTGGCCCCGCGCCGCGTCCCGACCCCCAGAGAGCCCGGCATCGAGAGGAAATCCCTTGTCCCCGCGCGTCGTCTTCCCCAACAAGATCCTGCCCTATGCGCTGCTTTTGCCGCAGCTCGTCATCGTCGGCATCTTCTTCTATTGGCCCGCGAGCCAGGCGCTCTACCAGTCCGTGCTGCGCGAGGACCCGTTCGGGCTGCGCACCACCTTCGTCGGCATGCGCAATTTCCAGCGCGTGCTGGCCGATCCGAATTATCTGAACGCGGTCGAGAACACGGCGATCTTCTCCATCGCCGTCGCCTTTTTCGCCATGTCGATCGCGCTGCTGCTGGCGGTGATGGCGGACAAGATCATCAAGGGCAAGGGCATCTACCGCACCATGCTGATCTGGCCCTACGCCATCGCACCGGCGATCGCCGGCATGGTGTGGCTGTTCATGTTCAACCCCGCGATGGGCACTTTCGCCTTCATGCTGCGCTCGGCCGGCTATGCCTGGGACCCGCTCCTGAAGGGCGACCAGGCGATGATCCTCGTCATCGCGGCGGCGGCGTGGAAGCAGATTTCCTACAATTTCCTGTTCTTCGTCGCCGGCCTGCAGGCGATCCCGAAGACGCTGATCGAAGCCGCCGCCATCGACGGCGCTGGCGAGACCAAGCGCTTCTGGACGATCATCTTCCCGCTGCTCGCGCCGACGACGTTCTTCCTGCTCGTCATCAACACGACCTACGCCTTCTTCGACACGTTCGGCATCATCCACGCCGTCACCGGCGGCGGTCCGGGCAAGTCGACGGAGACGCTGGTCTACAAGGTCTATCACGACGGCTTCGTGAACCTGATCCTCGGCGATTCCGCCGCGCAGTCCGTGATCCTGATGGTCATCGTCATCGTGCTGACCGCGATCCAGTTCCGCTACGTGGAAAAGAAGGTGCACTATGGCTGAGGCTGCTGCCGTGAACGGCAAATCCACCGCCGCCAAGCTCGGCCGGCGCGAAGAGGGCAACATGCTCGGCGTCTCGCGCACGTCGCGCTACATCGCCCATGCCGTCCTGATCCTGGGCGTCCTCATCGTCGCCTTCCCGATCTACTACACCTTCGTCGCCTCGACCCATTCGCTGCAGACGATCCTGCGGCCGCCGCTGCCGCTCCTGCCGGGCGACCGGTTCTTCGAGAATTACTACCAGACGCTGTTCGGCGGCGTCGGGCGCATCGGCGGCGTGCCCGCCAGCACGCTTCTGTTCAACACGCTGGTGATGGCGCTCGGCATCGCCATCGGCAAGATCGCGATCTCGGTCCTGTCGGCCTTCGCCATCGTGTTCTTCCGCTTTCCCGGCCGGATGGTCTTCTTCTGGATCATCTTCATCACCCTGATGCTGCCGGTCGAAGTCCGCATCCTGCCGACCTACAAGGTGATGGTCGATCTCGGCCTGATCGACACCTATGCCGGCCTGATCCTGCCGCTGATCGCATCGGCGACGGCGACGCTGCTCTTCCGCCAGTTCTTCCTGACCATTCCGGGCGAACTGATCGAGGCCGCGCGCGTCGACGGGGCAGGGCCGTGGCGCTTCTTCAAGGACATCCTGATGCCCCTGTCGAAGACCAACATCGCCGCGCTCTTCGTCATCATGTTCATCTATGGCTGGACGCAGTATCTGTGGCCGCTTCTGGTCACCAACTCCAATTCCATGAACACGATCGTCATCGCGCTGCGCAAGATGATCTCGTTCGCCGATGCCGATACGCAATGGCATCTGGTCATGGTCACCGCCGTCCTCGCCATGCTGCCCCCGATCCTCGTCGTGCTCTTCATGCAGCGCTGGTTCGTCAAGGGCCTGGTCGAAACCGAAAAATAAGAAGGCCGCTCAGATGGCAAATGTCGAACTGAAGAACGTCAAGAAGGTCTATGGCGGCAGCGTCGAGGCCGTGAAGGGCGTGTCGATCTCCATTCCCGATGGCCAGATGTGCGTGCTGGTCGGCCCTTCGGGCTGCGGCAAGTCCACGCTGTTGCGCATGATCGCCGGGCTGGAGACGATCACCGAGGGCACGGTCTCGATCGGCGGCACCGTCGTCAACGACATGGGCCCCGTCGAGCGCGACATCGCGATGGTGTTCCAGAACTACGCGCTCTATCCGCACATGTCGGTCTACGACAACATGGCCTACGGTCTGCGCAATCGCGGCATGGCCAAGGACGAGATCGACCGGCGCGTGCGCGAGGCCGCCGGCACGCTCGGCCTTGCCGACTTCCTGCAGCGCCGTCCGCGCGAACTTTCCGGCGGCCAGCGCCAGCGCGTCGCCATGGGCCGCGCCATCGTGCGCAGCCCCAAGGCCTTCCTCTTCGACGAGCCCTTGTCCAACCTCGACGCCAAGCTGCGCGGCCAGATGCGCGTCGAGATCAAGAGCCTGCAGCGCCGCCTCGGCGTCACCTCGGTCTATGTCACGCACGACCAGGTCGAGGCGATGACGCTCGCCGACACGCTCGTCGTCATGAATGGCGGCCTGGCCGAGCAGATCGACACGCCGATGGCGATCTACGACAAGCCCGCCTCGACCTTCGTCGCCGGCTTCATCGGATCGCCGGCGATGAATTTGATGACGGCGCGCGTCGCCGATGGCGGGCAGGGGCTGTCGCTTGCCGGCGGAGGCTCGGTCAAGCCGCGCGACACGGTGCTGCCGGAGATCGGCCGGGAAATCCTGCTCGGGGTTCGCCCGGAGCACATGACCGTGACGTCGAGCCGCAGCACGGCCGACCTGACCCTCAAGGTCACCGCCGTCGAAATCCTCGGCGCCGACGTGCTTGCGCACGGACAACCGGCCGACGCAACCCAGGCCGGCGGCGAGCTCATCGCGCGGCTGCCGGGCGGCACGCGGGTCGATGTCGGCGACGTCTTGCCGATGGCGATCAATCCGGGCATGGCGCATCTGTTCGACGCCGGAACCGGCAAGCGAATCTGATCATGGAGGAGGGCGCTGCCCCGCCACACAGGCGGGGCGGGCGTCAGGCAACGTTGCGCAGTTTCGTCTCGCGGTCGGTGGTTGCCTGCTTCGGCTTTACGGCCGGGGCGGCGTCGGCTGCCACGCGGGCCAGGACCGCGTTCACTTCGTCGATGTCGACATAGTAATAGCGGGCAAGCTGGACCGGCACGTCGTCGTGCTTGACGCCGCGGCTGGTCATGAAGCGGATGGCGAATTCGATCTCGTCATGCTCGACGAGACGGCGCTTGGCGCAATCGTCGACATTTCTGCCCATTCGAACCCCCCGCATTGCCTGGAACGTCGGCCTGGAAGATGTTGCGGTCTTCCCGTTCGCCCGATGTTCGGTGAACCATCCTGCGTCGGTGTCACGACGCAAGACGGTCATGACGCGAATCGTTGGCCCCGAGTATGGCGCGTGCGGTCGCAGGTGCAAGAAAGCCGTGGATAAGTTCGAAACTTGTGCACAGCACATCATATCTTCTTGCAACCTTCGCGTGATCCGGTGCAGCCGTCCGCAATCTGCGCTTCGTCCGGGCCCGATCGCCGATTGCCGAACGGCGTCGGCTCGCGTAATGAATGTGCGGGCGGGACGACAATTCGGGACGAATTCGAAAGAGACGATCTTGGCTGCTGAAAAGACCGTCGCGGCACGCTTGATGGCCGCTTCATTTTTGTCGCTGGCATTCCTGTCCGGCTGCACCTCCACCGGCGATCTCGCCGCCGATCTCCAGGCCGCCGCCGAAGCCGAGGTCGCGCTGCCCGAGACGGTCGAGGTCCGCCCGTCGGCCAAGTTCACCGAGGCGGACGTGGCTGTCGATGCCGCCTCCGGCGAGCCGGCCGTCATCGCCTCCGCATTCGCCGGCGCAACGCCATCTTCCGCCCTGCAGGCCGCCATCGTGCCTTCCGGCATCCGATCGGTCGCGCCGCAGAGCCCCGAACTCGACCAGCTCATCGCCAAATATGCCGCGCATTACGAATTGCCGGTCGAACTGGTGCGCCGCGTCGTCAAGCGCGAGAGCAACTTCAACCCCGGCGCGCGCAACCGCATCTACTGGGGCCTGATGCAGATCCGGCACGACACCGCCCGCACCATGGGCTATCGCGGCTCGGCCGAGGGCCTGCTCGACGCCGAGACCAACCTCAAATACGCCGTCAAATATTTGCGCGGCGCGTATTTGACCGCCGACGGCAACCATGACCGCGCCGTGCGGTTTTACGCGCGGGGCTATTACTACGACGCCAAGCGCAAGGGCATCCTGCGCGAGACGGGGCTGCGGTCGTAGCGAGCGGAGCGGGGGCGGACTGGTCCTTCGGACCAGGCATTTTTCGGAGAAGCGACCCCCACCCTTTATCCCTCCCCACAAGGGGGAGGGAG
>NZ_AYOD01000057.1 GCF_000497755.1 Aliihoeflea sp. 2WW | reverse complement strand
CTCCCTCCCCCTTGTGGGGAGGGATAAAGGGTGGGGGTCCCCTTCGAAAAACATTCCCCACAATCACCTGTCACATTGCCGTGACGCCCATGATTTCGCCGTGCGCGCTCCCTACCTCGCTTCCATGAACAGACGCGCCCTTCTCGCCTTCGCCCTCGTCTCCATCCTCGCCATCCCCGCCGTCGCGCAGGACGAGCCCCCGACCTTCGAAACCCTTCTCGACGAGGCCGAAGCCCTCGAGCCCCTCGAAACCGTGATCATTTCCCGCAATGGCGAGATCGTTGCCGAGCGCGGCTATCGCGGCAATTCGGTCACGGACTCGACCAACATCAAGTCGGCCTCGAAATCGATCGTCTCGGCGCTGGTCGGCATCGCCATCGACAGGGGGGTGCTCGAAGGTCCGGACCAGAAGATCGCGCCGCTCCTTTCCGACGATCTGCCGGGCGACGCCGATCCGCGCGTCGAGGACATCACGATCGGCCATCTGCTTTCGATGCAGGCGGGGCTCGGGCGCACCTCCGGCGGCAATTACGGGCGCTGGGTGTCGAGCCGTAACTGGGTGCGTGCCGCGCTTGCCATGCCGTTCGACGACGAGCCGGGCGGGCGGATGCTTTATTCGACCGGCTCGACGCATCTCCTCTCCGCCATCCTGACGAAAGAGACCGGCCGTTCGACGCTCGAACTCGCGCGCGACTGGCTCGGCCCGCTCGACGGTTTCCGCATCGGCTCGTGGGAGCGCGATCCGCAGGGCATCTATCTCGGCGGCAACCAGATGGCGATGACGCCGCGCTCGCTCGCCGCGTTCGGCGAACTCTACCGCAATGGCGGCGAGACGCCGGACGGGGAGCGCCTCGTCTCGGCCGAATGGATCGAGACCTCCTGGCAGCCGCGCACCAATTCGCGCTTCAACGGCGACGGTTACGGTTATGGCTGGTTCCTGCGCGAGATCGCCGGCGCGGAGGTCGTCTATGGCTGGGGCTATGGCGGGCAGATGCTCTACATCGTGCCCGAACTCGAATTGAACGTCGTGATGACGTCCGACGAGGCGAGCCCGTCGGCGCGCAGCGGCCACCGCAACGATCTGCATGCCCTCCTCGGCGAAATCATCGAAGCCGCGCGACGCGCCGAGAGCTGACGTTCGGGACGATTTGCGTGGACGCGACGAAGGGCGTGCTTGCGCCGCCTGCCGCGAGCGACTACGCAGGGCGAGGGGAGTTGAATTCGCGCTGCGCCGTTCTTCGGCCGTGATCGGGGTCTACCCCTTCCGAACATTTCGCGCGTCACATGTTCCGGCAGGTCGACGTTCCTCTTGCAGCCTGGAATCCGATGACGTCCCATTCCACGACCCCAGATGCCGTGCAGGCGGCCCGCGCCTGGACCAAGGTGCTTGCGCGCTACCGCGAACCGAGCACCGCCCGCAGCGCCTTCGAGCTCATCGTGACCATCTTGCCGTTCGTCGCACTGTGGACCGTGACCGCGCTCTTCGTGGTCGAGGGCCATTACTGGGCGCTGGTGCTGACGATCCCGGCCGCCGGCTTCCTCGTGCGCCTCTTTATGCTGCAGCATGATTGCGGCCACGGCTCGCTCTTCGCCCGCCGCGGTCTCAACGACTGGACGGGCCGCATCATCGGCGTCCTCACCTTCACGCCCTATGATTACTGGCGCCGCACGCACGCCGTCCACCATGCCACGACCGGCAATCTCGACCAGCGCGGCATCGGCGACATCGACACGCTGACCGTCGCCGAATACCGCGCCCTGTCGCGCTGGGGGCGCACCAGATACTGGCTCTACCGCCACCCGCTCGTCATGTTCGGCATCGGCCCGGCCTGGCTCTTCATCTGCCAGTACCGCCTGCCCTTCGGCCTGATGCGCGCAGGGCTGACGCCCTGGACCTCGACGCTGGCCACCAATCTGGGCATCGCCATCCCCGCCGCGCTGCTGATCTGGCTGATGGGCCTCGGGCCATTCCTGCTTGTCCAGCTTCCGATCACGCTGATGGCGGCGACGGCGGGCGTCTGGCTGTTCTACGTCCAGCACCAGTTCGAGGAAACGCACTGGAGCGAGCAGGAGGACTGGAACTTCCAGCAGGCCGCGCTGCACGGCTCCTCGCATTACGACCTGCCGGCGGTTCTGCGCTGGTTCACCGGCAATATCGGCATCCACCACGTCCACCATCTGTCGTCGAAGGTGCCGTTCTACCGTCTGCCCGAAGTCCTCGAGCACCACCCCGAACTGCGCGACATGGGCCGCATCACCTTCATGGAAAGCCTGCGCTGCGTGAAGCTGGTCCTGTGGGACGAGCAGCAGCGCCGCCTGGTGTCGTTCCGCGACGTGCGGATGGCGATGGCGTGAGGGTGCGGTCCGCGCTGCGGCGCGGGCTTTTTCTTGAATTGACCCCCACCCTTTATCCCTCCCCACAAGGGGGAGGGAG
>NZ_AYOD01000056.1 GCF_000497755.1 Aliihoeflea sp. 2WW | reverse complement strand
CTCCCTCCCCCTTGTGGGGAGGGATAAAGGGTGGGGGTCACTTCAGAGAGACTCCTATCCCATCTTCGTCAACTCCGAATGGCTCTTCAGTGCCCGGCCGCCATCCTCCTGTTCCACCAAATAGGCCGGCTCTTCCTTCGTCGCCTTGCGCTTGATCTTCTCGCCCTTGATCGTGCGCTCGACCTCCGCGGTGAAGCTTTCGGCCACCTTGCCGGTCGCCGTGCCGCTGCCCCACTTCCACTCGACTTTCGTGCCCTTGCGATACTTCATCCCATCGCTCCTTCGTTCGGCGTGAAATGACGTCGGCGGCGATGCGGTTCCAAATGCGCAGGCGCCGTCGATCGTGTATGATGGGGCATTCGAGAGCTGGGGTCGGTATGGCCGGTCCAGCTTGAACGAGGCCCGGCCGCCGGCTCCTTCTCCCGCACTCACTTGCGGAGGAACGAAGCATGGCAAACTTTCATGTCGTTGCAGGCGCGCAGGGCGGCATCGTGCGGCCGCGCATCCGGCGGATCGATATCGGCGAGGTCTTCGGCTGCCTCGGCGCCGGCATCGCGGATTTCCGGGACCGGCCGTCGCATTATTTCTTCCTTCTGATGATCTATCCGATCATCGGCTTTTTGGTCCTGACATGGGCCGCCGGGGCGAACGCGCTGCCGCTGGTCTTCCCCATCATCTCCGGCTTCGCGCTCATCGGCCCGTTCGCCGCGCTCGGCATCTACGAGATCAGCCGGCGCAAGGAGCAGGGGCTCGACACGCACTGGCGCGACGTCCTGGAGCTGCGCCATTCGCCGGCCCTGCCGTCGATCGCCGCGGTCGGGTTCTTCCTGTTCGCCATGTTCCTCGCCTGGCTTCTGGTCGCCCGTGAACTCTATGTCGTGCTGATCGGCACCGCCGCGCCGGCCTCGCTTACCGCCTTCTGGCAGGAGATCGTCGGCACTGAGGCGGGCTGGACGCTGATCGTCGCCGGAAATCTCGTCGGCCTCGCCTTCGCGCTCGTCGTCCTGGCGACCACGGTCGTTGCCTTCCCGATGATGCTCGACCGCGACGTCGGCGCCTATTCGGCAATGGAAACCTCGGTGCGCGCCTTCGCGAAGAACCCGCTGCCGATCCTCGTCTGGGGCATGATCGTCGCGGCCGGCCTCGCCATCGGCATGGCGACCTTCCTCGTCGGGCTGATCGTCATCCTGCCGATCCTCGGCCACGCGACCTGGCATCTCTATCGCAGTGTGGTCGGCATGGGCTGACGGCAAAGGGGAAGGCACGGGCGGTAGCCACGGACTCCTGACAGCCTCCTGTCAGGACGATGCGTCGGAGCCGGCGTAACCCTTTTCTTCGGCGTGGACTCTCTCCATATTCCGGCCATGGCCAAATCCCCCAAGACCGCGCGGCGCAGCCCGATCACCGATTTCATGGACGCGTCGGAGCCGTTGCACGGCTTCGGCGAAGCGCCGCAGGCCGAATTCGAGGGTGAGCCTCTGAAAGGCGGCGTCGCCGACTGGGCGCGGCAGCTTTCGGATGAGGCGGCCAAGCCGTCCGCTGCGGGTCCGACAAAGGCGAAAATCGCCAAGCAACCCGCGGCACGTTCCTCCGCACCGACGCGTTCGGGCCGTGGCACGTCGATGGGTGGCGCGGCATCGCCCAAGGAGCGGGCGGCCGCCGGGCTCAATCCCGTCGCCGGCATGGACGTCAGCCTGGAGGACGCGGCCTCGCTGTCCTCGTCCGGCGTCACGGCCACCGTGGCGGCCCTGTCCGCGCTGATCGAAAGCGGCAACCCGCTGCACAAGAATGGCGAATTGTGGGTCCCGCACCGGCCGGCGCGGCCCGACAAGTCGGAAGGCGGAATCTCCATTTCGATGGAGACCGAGTTCAAGCCGTCGGGCGACCAACCGACCGCCATCCGCGACCTCGTCTCCGGCGTCCAGGAGCATGACCGCACGCAGGTCCTGCTCGGCGTCACCGGCTCGGGCAAGACCTTCACCATGGCCAAGGTGATCGAGGAGACGCAGCGCCCCGCGCTCATCCTCGCGCCGAACAAGACGCTTGCCGCGCAGCTCTATGGCGAGTTCAAGTCGTTTTTCCCGAACAACGCCGTCGAGTATTTCGTCTCCTATTACGATTACTACCAGCCCGAGGCCTACGTTCCGCGCACCGACACCTTCATCGAGAAGGAATCGTCGATCAACGAGCAGATCGACCGGATGCGCCACTCGGCCACGCGTTCGCTGCTCGAGCGCGACGACGTCATCATCGTCGCCTCCGTGTCGTGCATTTACGGTATCGGCTCGGTCGAGACCTATACGGCGATGACGTTCCAGATGAGCGTCGGCGACCGGCTCGACCAGCGCCAGTTGCTCGCCGATCTCGTCGCGCAGCAATACAAGCGGCAGGACATCAATTTCGTGCGCGGCTCGTTTCGTGTGCGCGGCGACACGATCGAAATCTTCCCGGCCCACCTTGAAGACCGGGCCTGGCGCATCTCGATGTTCGGCGACGAGATCGAGACCATCGTCGAGTTCGATCCGCTGACCGGCCAGAAGACCGGCGACCTGAAATCGGTCAAGATCTACGCCAATTCGCACTACGTCACCCCGCGCCCGACGCTCAACCAGGCGATCCGTTCGATCCGGGAGGAGCTGAAGCATCGGCTCGTCGAACTGGAGCAGGCCGGACGCCTGCTCGAGGCCCAGCGGCTCGAACAGCGGACGCGATTCGACCTCGAAATGCTGGAGGCGACGGGCTCCTGCGCCGGCATCGAGAATTATTCGCGCTATCTGACCGGCCGTCGTCCCGGCGATCCGCCGCCGACCCTGTTCGAATACATTCCCGACAATGCGCTCGTCTTCATCGACGAGAGCCATGTCACCGTGCCGCAGATCGGCGCGATGTATCGCGGCGACTTTCGGCGCAAGGCGACGCTGGCCGAATACGGTTTCCGCCTGCCGTCCTGCATGGACAACCGGCCGCTGCGCTTCGAGGAGTGGGATGCGATGCGCCCGCTCACCGTCGCGGTTTCGGCCACGCCCGGCGGCTGGGAGATGGACCAGTCCGGCGGCGTCTTCGCCGAACAGGTCATTCGCCCCACCGGCCTCATCGACCCGCCAGTCGAGGTGCGCCCGGCCAAGAGCCAGGTCGACGACGTGCTCGGCGAAATCCGCGACACGACCGCCAAGGGGTATCGTACGCTCTGCACCGTGCTCACCAAGCGCATGGCGGAGGATCTGACCGAGTATCTGCACGAGCAGGGCATCCGCGTGCGCTACATGCACTCCGACATCGATACCCTTGAACGTATTGAAATTCTCCGCGATCTGCGCCTCGGCGCGTTCGACGTGCTGGTCGGCATCAACCTCCTGCGCGAGGGACTCGACATTCCCGAATGCGGCTTCGTCGCCATTCTCGATGCCGACAAGGAAGGCTTCCTGCGCTCCGAGACCTCGCTGATCCAGACGATCGGCCGTGCGGCGCGAAACGTCGACGGCAAGGTCGTGCTCTATGCCGACCGAATCACCGGCTCGATGGAGCGCGCCATGGCGGAAACCAACCGCCGCCGCGAAAAGCAGCTCGAGTACAATGCCGAGCACGGCATTACGCCGGAGAGTGTGAAGAAGAACATCGGCGACATCCTGTCCTCGGTCTACGAGCGCGACCATGTCCGCCCCGACATCTCGTCCGTCACCAAGGACGGCCAGTTGGTCGGCGCCAACATGAAGGCGCATCTGGAACATCTGCAAAAGGAGATGCGCGACGCGGCCGCCGATCTCGACTTCGAGCGTGCCGCACGGCTGCGCGACGAGATCAAGCGCCTGCGCGAAATGGAACTCGCCATCTCCGACGATCCGCTCGCGCGCGACGTCGAGATGGAAAGCCCAGTCTCGGGCCGCGAGAAGGGCAAGCACAACAAGGGCAAGGCGCGCCATCGCACCGTCGGCGAGGACGGCCAGAGCCTCTTCCGCAAACCCGACCTCGACGAGATGGGGACATCCGGCGACCACGCCCAGCCGGCCGGCTCGACCCTGTTCCGCAAGAACTCGCTCGACGAGATGACCGTGCGCCGCACCGAAAAGCCCGTCGAGGGCCGCATCCCGGTCAAGCCCGCCGACGACCCCAAGCCCGTCAAGCGTGAACGCGCCGGCATCGGCTCCTACGAAGACCCCGCCGACCAGCGCAAGCAGAAGCGCCGCCCGGGCAAGACGGGACGGCCGGGGCGATGATCGGCCGGTCGTGCGTCGAACGAGAAATCGTGTAGGATGCCACCCGATTAGCGAAGATGCGTCAGGATGATCATGACGAAGCTCGAACGAATCGAACGCGAGATTGCCAGTCTTTCGGTGGAAGAACTGGAGCAATTTCGCGCCTGGTTCGCGGCCCATGATGCCGAGGCTTTTGATCGACGCATTGCGGAGGATGCGGCCGGCGGAAAGCTGGATGCATTGGCTGACCTTGCCCTGGCTGAGCATCGCGCTGGCAAGTCGACACGTCTTTGAACCATTTCGCGACGCCCTCGTTCTGGCGTTGTCATGCCGCTTTGCCGGAGCACGTTCGCCTGCTCGCGGATCGGAACTTCGAGCTTCTCAAGTCGGACCCACGCCACCCTTCACTCCATTTCAAGAATGTCGGACGGTTCTGGTCGGTGCGCGTAGGGCTTTCCTATCGCGCGCTCGCTGTGAGGGAGGCGGAGGATTGCGTCTGGTTCTGGATCGGCCATCATGGCGAGTATGATCGATTGCTGGCTTCTTGACGGCCTGTTGCTGAAGTCAGGCGTCAACACTCGAGAAAATCCGGAGATCACGGAATGATCGGCTACACCATGGTCGGCGTGCGCGACCTCGACCGCGCGGCGCGGTTCTACGATCCGCTGTTCGAGGTGATGGGGATCGCGCGCCAGTTCACCGACGAAGAGGCGCTGGCTTGGGGCCATGCGGACGAGACGACCGCACGCTTCATCGCCTGCCTGCCCTTCGACGGCGCGGAGGCGTCGGTCGGCAACGGCACGATGACGGCCTTCCTCGTCGACGGCCCCGAAACCATCGACCGCCTTCACGCACTCGTTCTCGAAAACGGCGGCAGCGACGAAGGCGCGCCCGGCCGCCGCCCGCGCTATGGCGAGGGCTTCTACGGCGCCTATGCGCGCGACCGCGACGGCAACAAGATCGCCTTCGTCTGCTACGACGCTCCGCCTGAGGGGACATCTAAGTGAACCCGGTGAAAAATCCTTAATCCTCCGGCGCTAGGCTCTCCCGCGATATCGGGGGCGACGAGCGGTGCACGAATTCCTGTCGGGCGATTTCGACGAAGCGGAAGCGCTGCGCCTTCGCATGGCCGCGCAGGATGCGATCATCGCCGGGCAGGCGCGCGAACTCGCCCATTTCCGCAAGATCTTCGCCCGCGCCTCGCAGGCCGCGCAGATCGGCGTCTGGGAGTGCGAGCTGGCCGACAATTCGCTGCGCTGGACCGACGTCGTCTACGACATCTTCGATCTGCCGCGCGGCTCGGTGCCGGATCGCGCGGCGACGCTGGCGCTCTATACGGCCGAATCCCGCGCCGAGATGGAGCGGCGGCGCAGCCGCGCCATCGCGGAACGCTCGTCCTTCACCTTCGACGCCGAGATCGTCACCGCCAAGGGCGTGCAGAAATTCATGCGCATCACCGCGCAGGTCGAGTGCGAGCAGGGGGTGCCGGTGCGCATCTTCGGCATGAAGCAGGACATAACCGCCGAAAAGCGCGCCGTCGACCGCCTGCGCCACCTGGCCGCCTTCGACGAGATGACCGGCCTTGCCAACCGCGCGCAGTTCCAGGAGCGCCTGACGGAGCGGGCCGAGGCGGGCGCGCTTGCCGCGTTGCTGCTCATCGATCTCGACGGCTTCAAGCAGGTCAATGACGGCCATGGCCACATGGCGGGCGATGCCTGCCTGCGCGAGGCCGCGGCGCGGCTCCAGGTAACCTGCGCTGCGGCCGATCTCGTCGCACGCATCGGCGGCGACGAATTCGCGGTGCTCGTCGGGGCCGGGGCCAATCTGGAAACCATCGCCGAGCTTGCCCGCGCGATCACCAGTTCCATGGCCGAGCCGTTTCGGCTCGACGGGTGCAGCCACGCGCTCGGAGCCTCCGTCGGCATCGCGCTCGCCGCCGGCGCCGCGCCGGCCGACCTCTTCGTCAGTGCCGACACCGCGCTCTACGCCGCCAAATCAGGCGGGCGCGGCACGTTCCGCATCTTCAAGGGCGAAGCGGCGCCCGGCCGCGACAGCGAAGCCGCCTGATCAGGCGAGCACCGCGGCGAACAGCTCGGGATCGACGTTCCCGCCCGAAGCGACCACCACCACATCGCCGCCCGAAATCATGTCGCAATGGAAGAGCGCAGCCGCCAGCGCCACGGCGCCGCCGGGCTCGACCACGATCTTCAGCCGCGTGAAGGCGAGCGCCATGGCGCGGCGGACGTCGGATTCGGCCACCGCGATGCCCGCGCCGCACAGTTCCTTCATGACCGGAAAGGTCAACCGCCCCGGCTGCGGCGTCACGATCGCGTCGCAGATCGAACTGGCGCCCGGCCGGTTGGCCCGGATCTCGCCCGCCGCGAGCGAGCGCGCCGCGTCGTCGAACCCTTCCGGCTCGCAGGTGCGCACGGTGAAGCCCGGCGCCTCTGCGGCGAGCGCCAGCGCGATGCCCGAAGTCAGCCCGCCGCCGCCGCACGGCACCAGAACCTCGCCGGGCGCAACGCCGAGTTCGGCCGCCTGCGCGGCGATCTCCAGCCCCACCGTGCCCTGTCCGGCGATCACCTCCGGCTCGTCGAAGGGGCGGATCAGCGTCAGCCCGCGCTCGCCCGCCAGCCGCTCGCCGATCGCGTCGCGATCCTCGCTGGCGCGGTCGTAGAGCACCACTTCGGCGCCATAGGCGCGGGTGTTGTCGATCTTCATCTTCGGCGCGTCGGACGGCATGATGATCACGGCCGGCACGCCGTGCATCTGTGCGGCCAGCGCCACGCCCTGCGCGTGGTTGCCGGAGGAAAACGCGATAACGCCGCGCGCGCGCACCGCCTCATCGAGCGCTGAGAGCGCCGACCAGCCGCCGCGAAACTTGAACGAGCCCGTGTGCTGCAGGCATTCCGGCTTCACGAAGACGCGCCGTCCGGCGATCTCGTCGAGGAATTGCGAGTTCAAGAGCGGCGTCCGGCGGGCCTTGCCCTCCAGGCGCGAAGCTGCGGCGCGGATGCGGGAAATATCGGTCATGGCCGCCTTATGCCAAGCCGCGACGCGCGCCGCCAGTCCCTTTCCTCACCCGCGGCCCCTGTAGGTCGGCACGCCCTGTTCGGGCACCCACACATCGGCCGGCGCCGCGCCGGTCTGGTAGAAGACGTCGATCGGAATGCCCCCGCGCGGATACCAGTAGCCGCCGATCCGCAGCCATATAGGCTCCAGAAGCTCGACCAGCCGCTTGCCGATCGTCACCGTGCAGTCCTCGTGGAAGGCGCCGTGGTTGCGAAAGGAAAACAGGAACAGCTTCAGCGACTTGCTCTCCACCAGCCAGTCGCCGGGAATATAGTCGATCACCAGATGCGCGAAATCCGGCTGGCCGGTCATCGGGCAGAGCGAGGTGAATTCGGGCGCGGTAAAGCGCACCGTGTAGCGCGTTCCCGCTTGCGGGTTCGCCACGCGCTCCAGCACGGCATCCTCCGGCCGGGCTGGAATGGCGGCGTCCGCGCCGAGCTGCGTCAGGTTCGAATAGATCGTGTCATGCGCCAAGCGCTTCGTCCTTGTTTTGACCGGGTAGGCTGCGACCGGAATTGCGAAAGGCGCGCGGATAGCAGGGAAGGGCGGCGAGGTAAAGGCGGGGTGGCGGGGCATAATGATGGCTTTCGACGCAGAGTTGGTTGTTGCGCTGGCTGCACCCATCTGTAAGCAGTCATTCACAAGATGAACTGGGCGGTGCTTAGCGGCCCCCAATTTCTGTATTTCAACCAATCGATAGCCGATCCTCAAAACGGCCGCTTGCCGAGCAATCGGGTGCGGGTGTCCTACGCCAGTAACACGTGGACAAGCTATCCCATTTAGTCTGTGGGGTAAGTGAATGCGGTTGTTTTACGGAGCTGCGAAGGCGGTCGTGACGGCAGGAGCAGTGGCCGGAATAGGCGCCACCTTGGTTTTGTGGTCATTGATGACACCAACTATCGCATCCAAGAGAGGCTTAAACCCATCGAAATCTACGTTTGCCTTGTCCTTGGCAACTACTTGCGTAGCGAATACCTTTTTATCGTAATATTTTGTCGGGTCTTTACTGGCGTTGGTGTTGTTGAATGTCTTATCCTCATATGGGGTGGCAAGCAGACTCGGCTCGAACAGCCGTTCAATCGGCGTGTCGATGCCACCTACCTTGGGAACGGGCACAACGTACATATTTTGGCCGAGATAGTACCAGGGTTCGGAGCCGTCGACCTTCTTGCCCGTTTTGGCCTTGACGGCACCGAACAGCTTTTCTGATCCCTCATCGCTATCGCCGATTAAAATGAGAGGGTGGTTGCCACCGCTTTTAAACTTTTTGACGCGCTGAGGGTAGGCGTACGCCAGAACGCCGAGTCCGCCACCGCCGCCGCTCAGTTGCTGAAGTGCGGCTGAAGACCTGGTATACTTGAACAGCTTGACGTTCAATTCGCCCGCTGCCGTCGTCAGCGCCGGGTAGTCTGGTGCCAATCTTTGTATAGCAGCCTTGATATAGATGTTATCCGTCACGCCCTCACAGAGCAGCACGGGCTTTTCGACGCCGTAGAGATCGGCGTAGTCGAGGAACTTCTGGAAGAGATTGGTGCTGGCCCACGGCTTGCCAAGCTTCGGCTTGTCCTCCGTATCATCAGCCGGCGTTTTTGTTTTCGGACCTCTCCCGCGAACCTGATATATATAGGCGAGCCGCCCCCTCAATTTGGTCAGGGGAAACGGTTTCTTGATACTGCCAACCATTGTGAAACACGCCCCATCCATGAACAGGTGATGGCACATAGCTGCCACCATGGCGTAGTAGTCGGCAGGGATGTTGACTTTCTGGTTGACGACGACCCCGGTCACTTCCTGCCGGGACCAGTCCAGCAGCATGCGGGTCTTAACCGGGTTCAATTCGAATCCCGCCCGTCGGATAGCTTTCGCCAGCTTTGGCCCAGCTTCCCATAGATTGATGCTTCCCGGTTCGGGCCGTCCGATGGCAGATGGGAATAGCTTCTCGCTGGTCGAGAACGTGATGTCGTCGGCGTAGCGGGTATAGGTGCAGTTGTACCGTTGCGCTAACTCATTCAGCCGGATGTCGAGAACACTTGCGATGAGGTTTGAGATAACCGGGGAACAGGGGCTTCCCTGTGGCAGTTGGTTATCATGGCAGGCAATCTGCGCGAGGATGGTTGCAACATCCTTGTTCAACTGAAAATCCTTGTGCTTCATGAAGAAGCCGCGGACCCGGCCGAAATTCAGCGTCGGGAAGAAGTCCTTCAGGTCGACGTTGAAGACGTAGCGTCGCTTTCGGTGGTTCTCTCCGTTCGTCATGATGGAGAGCTTTTTCTTGAAACCGTGCGCCAAGATGCAGTCGGCTTTCTTGACCCGGGCCGTTTCCAATGCCTGCTCGACTTCCAACAGATCTTTGGCGAGTCGCTTCTGCACTGCCTTCAGCGCGTGGTGCGGTGCCTTGATGGTCCGGAAACCGCCTGCCTTCTTCGGGACCGTGAATTCCTCGTATTTCGGTTCGAAGCCGGGCTTGTCGAGCTTATAGATGGCGTAGGAGATGTGCGCCGGCATCAAGTCCAAAATCTTGGCCACATCGGTCAAGTTCTTGGCCTTTTTGAAAAGCTCCAATCTCAGGGATACGACGGCTGTCATGGCAAGGCGGCTTGCGGATACTCCTACGCGAATTCGCGTGTCATCGTCATTCAGGTATATGCTGCTCCTCGTCGTGATACTTCGGGAAGCACTAACGCCGTCTTGCTTTCACCTGTGGAGAACCCCCACAGAAAAATCTATCCGCAAGCCAATGCTGATTGAACAAACCGCCGTTCTGTCACGCAAGGGCAGAGGCCCGTTATCAACAGGCTAACGCTAAAGTTGGGCCAAATCGTCCTGCTTATTTTGCGATTCGGTTCATAACTTGGCTTGAAATCGACGCTCCGCTTAAGGCCCTAAAAATCCGAGATCAGACGGATGTCCGCGTTCTAAAATCGCTATCCAAACGCCGACAGGCAGAAAACCATCGCAATGTGGACATTCTCGATCATCCAGGCGAACCGCAAAAAACTTATCCCCACCCCCGCCACCTCTCGTATCATCCCTCCATCGCCCTTGCGGGAACCGGAGCCGGAACCGGGTTTTGGGAGGGCGGCGGTGACTTCCCCCGGAGGCGTGGTTCGCCGAAGGCTCGTGAAGGCACGGAACAGGCCGGCGTGGTGAGGCGCGCGACAAGCGCAACCCGAGCCATGCGGGAAAAGCCGCGGGCGTCCCAAAAGGATCGTCTGTGACCGGCCGAGAGCGTGACAGCCACCGATGGACGGCCGTTCGGGTCGCAATACCAAAAACAAACTGGCGAACCGGACGGCCGCCCGTTTCCCGACCCATCCCGCTCCCGGCTAAAGGGCGCGGCCGCTTTCGCACGCCCAGAGTC
Organism: Aliihoeflea sp. 2WW; assembly: GCF_000497755.1. Taxonomy (GTDB): domain Bacteria; phylum Pseudomonadota; class Alphaproteobacteria; order Rhizobiales; family Rhizobiaceae; genus Aliihoeflea. Next base: position 13,883 of record NZ_AYOD01000056.1, on the reverse strand, counting down.
CAGCAGAGGAGACATCACATGCACGACGAGCCTTACGACCCGAATAGCTGGGAGCCGCGCGAGGTGCGCATCGCGCGTCATGTCGGCGTGCTGCGCGAGGGGATCGGCGCGCTCGTCGCCGCGCCGCCTTATCCCGAGGCCGAAATCCTCACCGCGTTCCGGCTCAAATCCGGCATGGCCGGGCTGCCGCATTTTTGCCCGCGCGCCACTTGCCGGCGTGCGAACTCCTGCCGCGCGAGCGACATCGAGGCGGGCGCGGCCTGCGGGGCGCAGTTCAGCGCGGAAACCGAGCGCGACTTTCAGGCCATGGTGCTCGGCATCCTGATCGCGTGGCGCGCGCAATGCGCCCGCGCCACGCGCGAGGCGGCGGCGCTTGCCCGCTGGTCCGGTGCCGAAACGAACGCTGCGCCATTGTCGCGGGGAAGGCGGGCAGCTAAGCGGAAGGCATGACCCACCACGACCGGCCGATGCTCGGCATCCTCCTGATGATCGGCTTTTGCGCCATCGCGCCGCTCGGCGATGCGACGGCGAAGATCCTCGGCGACACGATCCCGCTGGTGCAGCTTCTGGCCGTGCGCTTCGCCATCCAGGCCGTCATCCTGCTGCCGATCATCTTTGCCACCGGCATTTCGCTGCGCATGAGCCCCTATGTGCTGCGCATGACCTTCCTGCGCACCGCGCTCCACATCGTCGGCATCGGCGCGATGTTCACCTCGCTGCGCTATCTGCCCTTGGCCGACGCCGTCGCCATTGCCTTCGTCATGCCGTTCATCATGCTGGTGCTCGGCGCCACCATCCTGGGCGAAGAGGTCGGCCCGCGCCGCATCGCCGCCTGCGCGGTCGGTTTCATCGGCACGCTGCTCGTCGTGCAGCCGAGCTTCGCCGAGGTCGGCTGGCCGGCCTTTTTGCCGATCGTCGTCGCCTTCACCTTCGCCTTCTACATGCTGGTCTCGCGGCAGATCGCCAAGGAATGCGACCCGCTGGCGCTGCAGACCATCTCCGGCTTCATCGGCACGCCGGTGCTGGTGCTGATCCTCGCGCTGACATGGGGGCGGACGGATTCGTTCTTCGGCATCGTCACGCCGAACGCGACCGAGACCTGGCTGCTCATCGCCATCGGCGTTCTCGGCACCTGCGGGCATCTGTTGATGACGTGGTCGCTGCGCTTTGCGCCATCCGCCACCGTTGCGCCGGTGCAATATCTCGAAATTCCCTTCGCCACCTTCATCGGCTGGCTGGTCTTCGCCGATTTGCCCAACGGCCTTGCCGCCATCGGCATCGCCATCACCATGGCCGCCGGGCTCTACATCCTCTTTCGCGAGCGGAGCCTCGCCCAACCCAGACCTTCGGAAGCCTAGCTACGCGTCCTCGACATTGATGCGGCGATAGAGCGCCTGCGTGAAGGAATAGGCGGCGAAGGCGAGGAGGCCGATGCCCATCGCGGCGAGCAGAAGGCTTCCGGCGGGCAGCGACTGGACGAAGTCGAGCGCGTCCTTCGAGCTGACATCCTCGCCCGTTCCGCCGCCGCGCCACGCCTGAAGCGCAACGAGGAAGGCGAGGATGGCGAAGACCGCGCCGCGGGCGACCAGCCCCGTCTTGGCGATCGGGTGGATCACCTTCATCTTCGCCGCATCCGCCTCGATGTGGTCGGCATACTTCTCGCGCACCGCCTTGATGACATGCGCGACGGCAGCACCCGCAAGGCATGCGGCGATGACGGCGGAGACGATCCCGGTGCCGACGAAGCCGGCGATGGCGTCGGCGATGCCGCCACCCGATTCACTGTCCGAACTTGTCCCCCTGATCCGCGACGCGGTGTAGAATGCCAGCGTGGAATAGGCGATAGCGGAGGCTATCAGTCCACCGCGGACCGCAAGTCCCTTGGCGTCGGTGCCGTGGTCGTCGGTATCGAAGACGGACTGGATCGTGCGCCAGAGCGCATAGCAGGCAAGGCCGAGAACCAGTATGTAGGCAACCGCGATGCCGAAACCGCTCTCGAGCAGCCGATCGAGCGCATCGCGCGAGCCCATCGTCTCGCCCGACCCGATCGCGGCGGTTGCGGCGAAGAAGCCGATCACCGTGTAGATCAGCCCGCGCGCGGCATAGCCGATCCTTGCGAATGGCCGAAACCATGCCTTTGCCTGGTGCATTCTGCGGGTCCCCCGGTTGGTGTGGATCAGCAATGCGTGATGAAGCGTCCGGTTCCCCGATTAACCATGACATGCGTCGTCGAGGATGTGATCGAACCTGGCATGGAGCGGATCGTTGTCCGGGCCTAGACTGTTCGAAAGCATGGACGAATCATCCCTATGAAATTCCGGTCCACCCTGTCGGCCCTTGCCCTGTCGGCGATGGCGGCTCTCATCGCCGCCGCATTGATCATGCCGCCCATGAGCGATGCCCGCGCCAGCGAAGCCGCCGCGCGATGCGCCGGCTATGCGCGGCTCACGCTGCTGCTCGCCAACGCCCACAAGGCGGAGAATTTCTCGATGCGGCGCTGCATGGACATGATCGGGAAGCGGCAGGGAAACTTCTGACGTTTCGCGGCGTTCGGCCGGCAAGAGCCGTCACGAAAGGGAACGCCATGCCAGCCGCACTCACCGCCTTCGCATTGAACTGCTCCCTGAAGCCGTCGAGCGCCGACGAAAGCTCGTCGACCGACAAGATGCTGTCCGACCTCCTCGACGCATTCGCGCCGCATGGCGTCACTGGCGAGATCGTCAGGGTGCTCGACCATGACATCAAGCCCGGCGTCGAAAGCGACATGGGCGAGGGGGACGACTGGCCGGGGCTGCGCGAGAAGATCGTCACGGCGGACATCTTCATCCTCGGCACGCCGATCTGGATGGGCCAGCCCTCCTCCGTCGCCAAGCGGGTGCTGGAGCGGCTTGACGCGTTTCTGGGCGAGGCGGACGACAAGGGCCGGATGCCGGCGGCAGGCAAGGTGGCGCTGGTCGCCATCGTCGGCAACGAGGACGGCGCGCATCACTGCCATGCGGCGTGCTTCCAGGCGCTGAACGATGTCGGCTTCACGGTGCCGGCCAATGCGGGGTGCTACTGGGTGGGCGAGGCGATGGGATCGGTCGACTACAAGGACCTCGACGAGGTGCCGAAGAAGGTGAAGCAGACGCTGGACATGGCGGCGTCCAACGCGGCCTATCTGGCGCGGCTCTTGAAAGCCGAGACATATCCAGGCGTCGGTTAAAAGCTGAATCAAAACCGTCTGTTAAGGTTTACTGTTTAGCAATCTTCTCAAGACGAGAGGATTTGCGATGCGTATCGTGTTTGTCGCCGTTCTCGTGGCGCTTGGCCTGTCGGCCTGCGCCTCGGCTCCCAGCAACACCACCAATTCATGCTCGATCTTCGCGCAGCGAAGCGGCTTTTTCGAAAACTGGCGGCGCGATGCGCAGCGGGTCGAGCGGGAATATGGCGTGCCGGTGCCGATCCTGATGGCGACGATCTATACGGAATCGAATTTCGAGCCACGGGCGCGGCCGCCCAGAACCAAGCTCTTCGGCGTCATCCCCTGGAAGCGGCAGTCGACCGCATATGGCTATTCGCAGGCGCTGGACGGGACGTGGGAGCGCTACCAGCGCGAGACGGGGCGGTTTGCGGCGCGGCGTACCAATTTCGGCGACGCGATCCATTTCGTGGGCTGGTATCACGACACCAGCAGCCGCACGAACGGCATCGCCAAGACGGACGCGTACAATCTGTACCTAGCGTATTACTCGGGACATGCGGGCTATGCCCGCGGCTCATGGCGCGGCAATGCCGGCGTGCAGCGGGCGGCGCAGCGCGCCACGAACATGGCGAACAGCTATGCCGGCCAGCTACGAGGTTGCTAGGCCCTCAGGCCGGCATCGACCAGGTTGAGATTGTGGCGGGGTCCGCGGCGATAGGCGTCGCGCATCCGCTCCTCGACCGCCGCACGGCGCGGGGTCTCTTTTTCGGACAGTCCCAGTTCCTCGAACACCGCATCGATCGCGTCGCGCAACCGGTTGTCGTCCTGCGTGTCCATATGCCCGGAACGGGCCCGCAAAGCACTTACAGTCATCGTGGCCTCCCGTATCTCGTCGAAATGCGGCCCCGCATTCCGACTGGGCCAGATCTGACGCTGGCCATGAATGATGGTAGTGCGGGCATTCGAAAGGAAAGAGGCGCCTGCGATCACTCTTGCTGCGACAATGAAATGATTGCGCGAGCGACGGCCATTGTCCCTTGACCTTGGGGAAATTTGCACGGCGGCTCTAATTTAGCGAATCACGTTTTTCTGTAGCGCTCAGGCCGCGGCAGCGGCTCTACCTACCGAATTGCGAAATACTGCCAAACGACTGATTTCATAGGCTTTATGGGAAAAGCGGCTGAGGCTCCATTGCGAGATGCAGAGCCTCTCCCTTCCATGGGTTCGCCTCCGCGACGGCCTCGTCGAGCTCGACGCCAAGCCCAGGTTCCTTTGACGGGATGACCCAGCCGTCCTGCCAGTCGATCTTTCTGGTCAGGAGTTCAGCATGGAAGCCGTCCCATGTCCGGATCGATTCCAGGATCAGAAAATTGGGCAGGGTCGCGGCAAGCTGGATGTTGGCGGCGCCGACGATCGGGCCGCAATAGCAATGCGGGGCGATCTGGATGTGGTACGCCTCGGCCATGGCGGCGATCTTCTTGGTCTCCAGAATGCCGCCGGAGCGGCCGAGGTCGGGCTGGAGGATGGAGGCGGCGCGGTGCTCGATGACGCGTGCGAACTCCCATTTGGTCGTCAGCCGTTCGCCGGTGGCGATCGGGATCGAGGTGGAGCGTGCGACCTCGGCCATGACTTCCGGCATGTCCGGCGGGACTGGCTCCTCGAACCAGAGCGGGTCGTAGGGCTCGATCGCCCTCGCCATGCGCCGGGCGCCCGAGGCGGTGAACTGGCCATGCGTGCCGAACAGGATGTCGGCGCGGGTGCCGACCGCCTCGCGGATCGCCTTGACCATGCGCGCCGACAGGTCGATGTCGATCAGGCGCGGCTGGTGGCCGTCGAAGGCGGTGTAGGGGCCGGCGGGGTCGAGCTTCACGGCATTGAAGCCCTGTTCGACATACTGCAGCGCGCATTCGGCGGCGAGGTCGGGATCGTTGTAGACGTTGCGGTCGGCGTTGTCGGCTTCGCTCGGGTAGACGCTGCCGGTCTGCGGATAAAGGTAGGTGTAGGAGCGCAGGCGCTCGTGAACCTGCCCGCCGAGGAGCTTGTAAACGGGCTTGTTCGCTTCCTTGCCGACGATGTCCCAGCACGCCATCTCGAGCGCCGAGACGCAGCCCATCATCGAGATGTCGGGGCGCTGCGAGAAGCCGGAGGAATAGGCGCGGCGGAAGAAATTCTCGATGTCGTGCGGGTCGGTGCCGACGAGGTAGCGCTCGGCGACGTCCTCGATCATCTTCGCGGTGAGGTGGGGGCCGAAGGTGGCGTTGTAGGCCTCGCCATATCCCTTGACGCCGCTGTTCGTGGTGAGGCGGACGAAGATGAAGTAGCGGCCGCCGATGTGGGGGGGCGGGTTGCCTACGACCCAGGTTTTGACGTCGGTGATTTTCATGGTTGGTCCTTTGCTCGGTCTCGGCGCGGGTGAAGCACCCCCACTCCGGCCCTTTGGGCCACCTCTCCCCCTGCCCGGGGGAGAGGAAACACTGCCGCAGCGGCTGCGCTTAATCCAGCTTGGGTTCCTCTCCCCTTTTGAGGGGGAGAGGTGGCCCGAAGGGACGGAGTGGGGGTAAGCCTCGACATCAACCCAAATCCTCCAGCACCATCTCCGCCCCCTTCCACCCCGTCATGATCGCCGCCGCATTCGTGTTGCCGCCGACGACGCTCGGGAAGATCGAGGCGTCGATGACGCGCAAGGCTTCGATGCCGTGGACCTTGAGGCGGGGGGAGACGACGGAGGTGGTGGGGTCGGGGCCCATGCGGCAGGTGGAGACGGGATGATAGACCGTTCCGGAGCGGCGGCGGAAGTCGTCTATTAGGGCTTCGTCGCCCTGGATGGAGGGACCGGGGAGAACTTCCTCGGCTATCAGGCCGCGCATGGCGTCGGTGTTGGCGAGGCGGCGGAGGAATTTCACCGCGGCGAGCATTTCCTCGACGTCGTGGTCGGTCGAGAACGCGTTGGCGACGATCTTCGGGTGTTCGGCCGGATCGGCGGAGCGGATCATGATCTCGCCGCGGCTGGTCGGACGGCAGTTTGATAGGCCGATGGAGAAGCCCGGCCACGGATCGGGCGAGAGGATCGGCCGCTCGCCGGGACGCGGCAGGACGGTGGAGAAGGCCTGGAAATAGAGCTGCATGTTCGGACGGTCGAGGTCCGGGCGCGTGCGGAAGAAGCCGCCGCCCTGGTTCATGGACATCGACAGCGGGCCGTCGCGGGTGAGCAGATAACGCGAGCCGGCGAGGAGCTTGCCCCACCATGGGCGAAGCAACTGGTTGAGGGTCTTTTCGCGCGCCTTGAAGGTGTAGTTGATGCCCTGATGGTCCTGAAGATTGCGGCCGACATGGGGGGTGTCGCGGCGGATTTCGATGCCGAGTGCGCGGAGGTGATCGGCGGGGCCTATGCCGGATAGCTGGAGCAGTTGCGGTGAATTGACGGAGCCGCCGGCGACGATCACTTCGCGTCCGGCGCGCGCTTCGATCCTGCGGCCGTTCTTCAGATATTCGACGCCGATGGCGCGGTTGCCTTCGAAGAGGATGCGGGTTGCGAGTGCGTGAGTCTCGACGCGGAGGTTCGAGCGATTCATCGCGGGGCGCAGGAAGGCGCGGGCGGCGGACATGCGGCGGCCGTCGCGGGTGGTGATCTGGTAGATGCCTATCCCTTCCTGACTTTCACCGTTGAAGTCCGGATTGGCGGGAAGGCCGAGTTCGATGCCGGCGGCGATGTAGCGGTTGGTCAGCGGATGGACGTGGCGCGTCAGGTCTGTGACGTGGATGGGGCCACCGCGGCCGCGGAAGGCGTCTTCGCCGGCTTCGTTGTCCTCGATCTTGCGGAAGCTCGGGAGCACGTCCTCATAGCCCCAGCCGGGATTGCCGGCGTCGCGCCATTCGTCGAAATCGGAGCTGTGGCCCCTGATCCAGACCATGGCGTTGATAGAGCTCGATCCGCCGAGAATCTTGCCGCGCGGCCAGTGGTCGGCATTGCCGCCAAGGCCTGGATCGGGTTCGGCGCGGTAGTTCCAGTTGACGCGCGGGTCGAAGAAGGTCTTGCCGTAGCCGAGCGGCATCTGGACGAAGAAGCGGCGGTCCGACCCGCCGGCTTCCAGCACCAGCACCGAGTGACGGCCCGAGGCGGACAGGCGCTCGGCGACGACCGATCCGGCCGAGCCGGAGCCGATGATGACGAAATCGAAGCTTTGCGCGGAGGAAGGAATGTCGAGGCCTCGCCGAATGGAAGCCGGAGCTTAGCCGGAGCGGGAGGTGAGGTCGCAACGGCTTCCGGCATGGCTTGTGGATTTTCCGACCGGGCGTTACGGGAATACGACATCACATATGAGGGGACAGGCCATGAATCGCAGCGACGTCAATCCGGTGGGCGAACTGACGCTGCGAACGCTCGCCATGCCCGCCGATGCGAACGCCGCCGGCGACATCTTCGGCGGCTGGGTGATGGCGCAGATGGATCTGGCCTGCGGCATCCGCGCCGCCGAGCGGGCCAAGGGCCGCGTCGTCACGGCGGCGGTGAAGGAAATGTCTTTCGCCAAGCCGATGAAGGTGGGCGATACGCTGTGCATCTATATCGACATCACCAAGGTCGGCCGCTCGTCGATGACGTTGCGCGTCGAAGCCTGGGCGCAGCGCTATCTTTCGGACCTCATGGAGCGCGTGACGCATGCCGATTTCGTCATGGTCGCGCTCGACAACGACGGCAAGCCGAAGGCCGTTCCGGCTGAGTGAAGTCCTTCGCAGGCTGATTCCGGGGACCGGCTCAAGCTGCTGAAATGCGGGCCATTTCCGGGTTCGCCGCGTCGAAGGCCGAGCGGGCCGCCTCCACCTTGCCGCGATTGTCGCGCGCCCATTCGCCGAGCGCGCGGACGGGCACCAGGAGGTCGCGGCCGAGCGGTGTCAACTCATAATCCACGCGCGGCGGAATGGTCGGATAGATGGTGCGCGTGACGAAGCCGTCGCGCTCCAGCCCGCGCAGGGTGGTCGTCAGCATCTTCTGCGAAATCGAGCCCAGCATGCGGCGCAATTCGGAGAAGCGGTGCGGGCCGTCGCCCAGCGTTTCGATCACGAGCACCGTCCACTTGTCGCCGACGCGCGACAGGATACCGCTGACGGCGCGGCACGTGTCGGTCTCGTGCAGGTGACTGAGTGTCAATGAAGTGCCTCCTTGTGAAGCGGTATGTCGGTCACTTATGTAGTGTCGGTATCGAAAAGATACCAAGTTTCCGACAACAGGAGTTTCTCATGGCCAAGCCAAAGATTGCAATCGTCATCGGATCGACCCGGCCGGGCCGTTTTGGCGACAAGCCCGCCGCGTGGATCAAGGCGCTGGGCGACAAGCGCAGCGACCTTTCCTTCGAAGTCGTCGACCTGCGCGACTATCCGATGCCGCTTTTCGACGAGGAAGTCTCGCCCGCATGGGCGCCGTCGAAGAACGAAGTGGCGCGCAAGTGGCAGGACAAGATCGCCGAATATGACGGTTTCATCTTCACCGCGGCCGAATACAACCATGCGCCGACGGGCGTCCTCAAGAACGCGCTCGATTATGCCGCTGCCGGCTGGGTCAACAAGCCTGCGGCCTTCGTCGGCTATGGCGGCGTCGGCGGCGCGCGTGCGGTCGAGCAGCTTCGCCTGATCGCGATCGAACTGCAGCTCGCGCCGGTCAAGACCGCCGTTCACATCATGTGGTCGGTGATGATGGAAGCCCGCGACGGCAAGGACCTCGCCGAGTTCGGCTACCTCAATGACGGCGCCAACGGCATGCTCGACCAGCTCGCCTGGCTGGCAAACGCGTTGAAGGCGGCGCGGGCCGCAGACGAGAAGGAAGCGAAGGCCGCCTAAACCTCCGACACGACCCGGGCGGCGAGGACCTTGTCGATGCGCCGCCCGTCCATGTCGACCACCTCGAAGCGCCAGCCGAGCGCTTCGACCTTTTCGCCGGTTTCCGGCAGGTGGTTGAGATGGGAGAGCACGAAGCCCGCCACCGTCTCGTAGGGACGACGGTTGGGCAGTTTCAGGCCCAGCGCCTCGGCCATGTCGTCCGCCGGCATCCAGCCCGACAGCAGGAACGACCCGTCGTCGCGGGCGACCGATGCCGGTTCTTCCTCCGAGGAATCGATGCGGAAGACGCCGGCGATCGCCTCGAGAATGTCGGTCGGCGTGACGAGGCCTTCAAAATTTCCGTATTCGTCGTGGACCAGCGCCATCGGGATGTCCGCCGTGCGCAATGTGGCGAGGACGTCCAGCGCGTCGGTGTAGTCGTGGACGATGGGCACCTGCCTGACGATTGCGCGCAGGTCGATCTCCTGACCCGACAGAAGATGCGAGAGCACATCGCGCGAGCGCACGATGCCGAGCATGCCGTCGATGCCGTTTTCGGCGACGGGCAGGTGCGAGTGCTGCGTTTCGATGAGCTTGCGGCGTACGATTTCGGCCGGGGCGTCGACATCGAGCCAGTCGACGTCGAGGCGCTGGGTCATGATCGAGCGCACCGAGCGGTCGGCGAGGCGCATGACGCCGGCTATCATCTTTCGCTCGTCGGTCTCGATGACGCCGGAGCTTTCGGCCTCGGCCATCAGCGCATTGATCTCCTCGTCGGTGACCTTCTGGCTGTCCTCGGAATCCTGACCGAGCAGCTTCAGCACCGTCTTGCCCGAGACGTCGAGCAGCCAGACCAGCGGCAGCGCGACGCGTGACAGGAGCTTCATCATCGGCGCGACCCTGACGGCCACGCGCTCGGGGTTCTTCAGCGCGATTTGCTTGGGGACGAGTTCGCCGATGATCAGCGAGCCGTAGGTGATGAGCGCGACGACGATGCCGACGCCGAGCGGGTTGGCCGCGGAAGCGGGCAGGCCGGCGTCGAGCAGCCAGGAGGACAGGCGAAGACCGAGCGTGGCGCCGGAAAAGGCGCCCGACAGGACGCCGACGAGTGTGATGCCGATCTGCACGGTGGAGAGGAAGCGGCCGGGATCGGAAGCGAGGCGGATGGCGCTGCGGGCGCCGGAGACGTTCTCGTCCGCCATCGCCCTCAGGCGGGCGGGGCGGGACGACACCACGGCGAGTTCCGACATGGCCAGAACGCCGTTGACGCAGATGAGGACGACGACGATCGCGATTTCGATTGTGAGCATGATGCCTTGCTCACTACCAAAGCGCGCGCTCGGGCGCGAGAGGCAAAATCAGCGGCAGGCGACGTAGCCGTTGCGCCGGCCCTTCAAATCGAAATGGAAATGGTCGGCGTGGGCGGCGTTGTAGCCGGGGCCGAGGACCGTGGTGAAGTAGGAGCAGCCGCCGCGGCGCACGTTCTTCAGAAGGCTCTTTTCGCGGAAGGCGAACCAGCCGGGCTTGCGTACGTCGATGTCGCGGCCGCTGTTGAGTTCGATGCGCATGACGTCGAGCGCGTTGCCCTTGGAATGCTCGGAGGCGGTGTTGGTGCCGGCGATGCGGCGGCACGAATAGCTGGAGCCCTGATGGATCGTCTTGACGCCGGAGAGGTATTTCCAGCGGGCGGACGGGGCGAGTTCGTTGCGGGTCCAGGTCGCGAAGGCGAGGGCCATCTGGCAGTTGAGCGTGGCGGCCGGCTGCATCCTGATGTTGCCGGCAAGGCTCGACACCTGGATCGGATGATCGATGCGGCAGGAGCCGCCCTCGTTGATCGGCGCGAGATCGCGATAGGTGACACCCATGCGGCGCAATTGCTGCCGGCACTGGGCTTCGGCGGCCGGCATCGTCATGCCCTGCGGCGCGGAGGGCTGGTTGAGGCGCGGATAGCCGACCATCATGGGATTGGACGGAACGAGGCGCTGCATTCCCGACGAGGAAGCGACGGGCGCGCGCGGCGTGACGGATGCGATGGAGGAGGTGTAGCCGACATCGGCGCGCGGTTCGGGCGACATGACGTCGATGACGGAACAGGAAGTAAAGGCAATGGCGCCTGCTGCAATCGCGAATACGCTCGCGACGGCGCGGACCCTGCCCGGCAAATACGCGCCGAACGCTTTACGCATGATACTGAAACCCGTCTTCCTGTCCCGTCGGAATCGAAGGTAAGCAAAAAGGGTAAATGAAATCTGGCGGACGGCGTTAACGGGCGAGGTTCAGCGGCAATAGGTCGAGCCGTTGGAGCGCTCGGCGAGGTCGAAATGGAAATGGTCGGCATGGTCGGCGTCGCTGCCGGGGCCGAGGACGGTGGTGAACGGCCCGCAGGCCGATTTGCGCATGGCGGCGAAGAACGTCGCTTCGGGCGAGCCGCGCCGGTAGGCGCGCACGTCGATGCGGCGCTCGTCCTCCAGAACGACCGCGCCCCAGTCGAGCGCATTGCCGAAGGCGTGCTCGGACAGTTTGCGGGTGCCATGTCGGGGACGGCAGACATAGGCGGAGACCTGATTGACCGCAGCGATGCGCGAGGACAGATGGCGCGCCGCCTGCTGCTGCGCCTGATCGCGCACGAAGCGGGCATTGGCCTCGGCGATGGCGCAGTTCATGACGCCTTCCGGTTCCAGCGCTACACCGCCGCCCAGCGAGGAAACGGTAAGCGGGTGGGCGATCTCGCAACCCTCGGGCTCGGATTGCGGCGGATGTTCAGCAAAGGCGACGCCCAGTTCGCGAAGCCGCGCGCGGCAGGCGATTTCACCGGACGGCATCGCGGTCGATCGGCGTGAACGAGGTGTGTCAACTGGCGTCTCATCGGCGATCGACGCGTCCGGCTCCGGTCTCTGCGGCGCATCGGGGCGGGGCGAGGGCAGGGGCGCTGCTTGCGTTTCGGGCAGTTCCTGCGGTTCGTCCGCAACCCCGCCACTCTCCTGTGGGTCCGCCGGTTCGCCGGCGCTCTCAATATCCTCGGTTTGGGGGACGTCGGGCTCGCGCTCGTCTTCGGGCAGTTCCTGCGGAACGGGCGCCGCGTCGGGCAGATCGACCTCGCCGCCTTGCTGCGCGAAGGCAGACGCGGACAGGAGCATGAGGGCGGAGAAAACGGGGATCAGAAAAGGGCGCATCGCGACGACAACGCATCGGCGCGGCGAGCGATGCCGCACGGCCCCTCAATTTTGGTGTCGCAATTTATTCAGGCGCCGATCTTCTCCAAGCCTTCTTCCAGCCATTCGCCGAGCATCGGCATGCCGAGAAGATAGGTGGATACGCGCTTGTTGATGCGCGGGCGTGCTTCCGCGACCGCCTGATCCCATTCGCGCGCGTCGAAATCGCCGCGGCCGATGAACATGATGGCCAACAGGTCCGCCGCCTCGTCGACGTTCAGATCCTCGATCAGGGCGCGCAGTTCGGATGCGGTGAGGTTCTGCTCTTCCTCTTCGGCCAGCCCGTCATGCGCGTGGCGATCGCGCGACTGGTCGTCGAGTTCGACCTCGTGTTCGTGGCCGGCGTCGTAATCGTCGTTGAGGGCGGCGGAGATGGCGCGCGCCTTGAGAACGAACTGGCGCACCGTTTCGGGATCGATCGTCAGATCGAATTCAGGCTGCAAGCGCTGCTGCACATTCGCTCTCCCAGACATGGCAGGCACTATAGCAGCATCGCGGACGGGTTCCACAAGGCGGGAATTGACAGACGTCCGGTTCGGGCGGAAAGCAGGCGCTCCTGCAACCGGTTCCCGCCCCGATGTCGTTCATCCTTTCCGCCAAGGTCCTGCCGATCCTGCTGCTCGTCGCCTCGAACGTCTTCATGACGTTCGCGTGGTACGGGCACCTGAAATACAAGGCCGCGCCGCTCTATGCCGTGGTGATGATCTCCTGGTTCATCGCATTCTTCGAATACTGGCTGGCGGTGCCGGCCAACCGGATCGGCCACGAGGCCTATTCGGCGGCCCAGTTGAAGACGATGCAGGAGGTGATCACGCTTTGCGTCTTCGTGTTGTTCTCGGTCTTCTATCTGAAGGAGGCGATCACCTTGAACCATGTCGCCGGTTTCATCCTGATTGCGGCAGGGGCCGCGCTCATCTTTCGGTCGTGATCTGGCGCAGGACGCCAGAATTTGCGTGAAAATCGGCAATCGATTGCTATATTGTCGGGATCAGGGATTTGGACGGTTCGTTAGCCGAGGCTGCCGGGCCGTCCTTTTGCGTTAATCCCCGCCGTCGAAAAAGAAAACGAAACGACAGGAATTACGACGAAAGGTCGACTGAAATGAACAAGGTCCCGATGACCGGCCCCGGTTTCGAATCGCTGAAGGAAGAGTTGCGCTGGCGCCAGCAGGAAGAGCGGCCGCGCATCATCGAGGCGATCTCCGAAGCGCGCGCCCATGGCGACCTCTCGGAAAATGCCGAGTATCATTCCGCCAAGGAAGCGCAGAGCCTCAATGAAGGCCGCATCAACGAACTCGAAGACCTGACCGCGCGCGCCGAAGTGATCGACGTGTCGAAGCTGTCGGGCGACACGATCAAGTTCGGCGCGACCGTCGTCCTCGTCGACGAGGACACCGAGGAAGAAAAGACCTACCAGATCGTCGGCGACCAGGAAGCCGACGTGAAGGCCGGCCGCATCTCCATCTCCTCGCCGATCGCCCGCGCGCTGATCGGCAAGGGCGTGGGTGATGAGATCGAGGTCAATGCGCCAGGCGGGGCGCGTGGGTATGAGATCGTGAAGCTGCGCTGGGCTTGAGTGCCGAGATCTGAAATGGCGGTGGGGGTTTTGGGTCGATTCTTTTTGAAGTGACCCCCACCCTTTATCCCTCCCCACAAGGGGGAGGGAGGCGTCGGCGT
>NZ_AYOD01000055.1 GCF_000497755.1 Aliihoeflea sp. 2WW | reverse complement strand
ACGCCGACGCCTCCCTCCCCCTTGTGGGGAGGGATAAAGGGTGGGGGTCACTTCAAGAAAAACCCTTCAACCCTTGTCGAAAAAATACCGTTTACGGCCGAACAGCCGTGACCAGAAGGCGCCGGTGACGCGGCGGTTTTCGTTGGCGCGGGCGGGGTCGTAGACGCTTTTGCCGGAGCCGACGTGGACGCCGACGCCGGGCAATTGGTAGACCATTTCCTTGCCGGCCGCCTTCATGTGCTTCGAGATCGCGCGCTCGTTCTGGAATTTTGCATACGGCCCGTGCTCGATCCAAAGATCCTTGCGCAAGACGCTCGGATAGAACGAAAAGCCGTGCCATTCGCGGTGCGAACGACCCATGTGCATGTAGGGGCGGCCGTCATGGTCGACCTTGCGGCCGAAGATCCGTTGGCGCTTTTTCAGGCCGGTGAAGCGGGCGAAGCAGACGGCGGTGATGCCGGCCGGGTTCGAGTCCAGCACCTTGATGCCGTCGGCGATGTCCATTTCGCCGAGGAAATGCCAGTCGTCTTCCAGATGCAGGATGTAGGGCGTGTCGATCATCGCGTAGATGCGGTCGATCGCCTTGTGCTGTCCGAGGCGAGGATCGTTCAGCACCACTTCGATCTGCGGATAGCGCTCCTGGATGCGGGCGGCGAACTCATGATCGGCGGAATCCTCGACGAGAATGAACCGGCCTGGCTTGTGATGCGCGAGGAAGGTGTCGAGCGAGACGACGAGGAAATCCCACCGGCCGCAGCTCGTCAGGACGGTCGTCACATTATCGGGGATCGTGGTGGTCATGCGTCTCTCCAAGGGCCGATCCTAGCGCGGCGCGCTCGAGCGCCGGCGGATCGGTGCGCAAGGCATGGGCCCGCGCGAGTTTGAGCCTGGTCTTTTCGGGCAGCGGAAGATGGCGCGCAAGCCCAGCCCAAGCGGGCTGGCGCGCGGCCAGTTCCGCTATGGTCAGCAGGCTGCGGTTTTCCATCAGCCGCTTCTTCTTGCGCTCGAAGCGCGGATTGGGCGTTTCGTCCATCTCGTAATTGGCGAAGCCGAGCCCGGCCTTCAAATATTTCAGGTGCCAGTAGGTGATGTCGGCGAAGACGCGCGGATCGGCATGGTGGAAATGTTCGAAGCGCGGATCGTGGCGGAAGAAGGTTTCGGGGCGGACCTCGAACAGGAAATGGTCGCCGGTGCCGACCAGCGGCTCGTGAGCCGGGACGCCGATCGTCCCATCCGCGCCGCGGGCGAGGTTGATACCGGAAAAGCAGAGCGTTTCGGTCAGACGGAATGCGTTCGTCCTGACGCGCGCGGCGAGGCGGGCGAAGCGGTCGCCAATGGCGACATGGTCGTCGTCGAGCTTCATCGCGACGGTGTGCCGGGTCTGCGCGAGTGCGAAATTCGACATGTTGACGAAGCTTGCCGGCGAATCGGCCGCCTCGCGCGCATGGCCCTCGCTGCCGGGCGGGAAGACGCGGTCCGGATAATGGATCACCCGCAGCTTCGGGCCGAGTTCGGCGGCGAGGCGATGGAGAATCGCGTCCGAGCCGTCGGTGCACTGGTTGTGGACGGCGACGATCTCGTCCACCGCATCGGCATGGCTGCGGATGGCGGCTTCGAGAAAATCGGCGCCGTTGCGCACGCGCATGAAGATGCTGATGCCGGGCGTGCGGCGAGCGACGCCGAGGTCGTCGGGCTTGAACCGGTATCCGCTGACGGTTTCGTTCACATGGCCTCGGCTTTGTTTGACGCGGTGTCTAGCGCGGCGCGCGGGACTTGTCATCTGCGCGACGGTTCACTTAGGAAGGCCGTATGCTGGTTCTCGTCATCAATCTCGACCGCGCGCCCGAACGCCTGGCGCATATGGAACGCGAGTTCGCACGCATCGGCGCGACCTTCACGCGGCTGGCCGCGACGGACGGGCAGGCGGGCGATTTCGACAGCCATCTCAATGCGCTGGAAGGACGACGCTTGAGCCGCGGCGAGACGGCGTGCTTCATAAGTCATCGCCGCTGCTGGCAGGCGCTGGTCGAAAGCAACGAGAGCCATGGCGTGGTGCTGGAGGACGATGTGTTTCTCGGCGAAGGCGCCGCGCCGTTCTTTCGCGACGCGGACTGGTTTCCGAAGCAGGCCGGGCTCGTCAAGCTGGAGACGTATCTCGCGCCGACATTCGTGGGCAAGGCACCCGTGACGGCGCTGGATGGGCGCGGGTTGCACGTCCTGACCGGCAAGCATCTGGGCGCGGGGGCCTATGCGCTTGATGCGGCGACGGCGCGGATGCTGGTCGAGGCCAGCGCGACGATCGACCGGCAGGTGGACGATTTCCTGTTCGACCCGCAAGGCGAACCGTTTGCCCGTGCGCGGGTGCATCAGCTCGTGCCGGCGGTGGCGATCCAAGGGCTGAAGCTCGCCAAGCTGCGGCGTCTCGACGGCGATGCGCGGACCTATGAAAGCCACCTCTATGAGGAACGGCTGACGACACGGAAGAAGCTCGGGGCGCTGGCGAAGATCAGGCGGGAAGTGGCCTCTGGGATTTCCAAGGGCGCGATTGCGATCGCGGGGCGGGCGAGGACGCTGTTCGGCGCGACGCGCTGGGGCCTCATACCGTTTCGGTGAGTTATTCGCCGATGGCGGCGAGGCCTTCATCCTTGACCTGGCGGATGGTCAGCGCGGTGCGGACGGTGTCGACATTGGGGGCCGAGGTCAGTTCCTCGATGACGAAGGCCTGGAAGGCGGCGAGGTCCTTTGCGACGCAGTGGAGCATGAAGTCGCTTTCGCCCGAGACCATCCAGGCGCGGCGCACGATCGGCCAGGAACGGGTCTTTTCGGCGAAGGCCTTGAGGTCGGATTCGGACTGGTGGTTGAGGCCGACGAGGCAGAAGGCGACGACGTGGAGGCCGAGGTCTTGCGTGTTGAGGAGGGCGCGGTAGCCGCGGATGACGCCGGCGTCCTCCAGCCGCTTGACGCGGCGCAGGCAGGGCGGGGCGGAAATGCCGACGCGGCGCGACAGCTCGACATTCGTCATCCGCCCGTCCGATTGCAGCTCGGCCAGGATTTTCCAGTCGATGGCGTCGAGATCGGCTTTCATCGCGGGCTCTTTCGATTGCGCACGAATCTTTCGCGCGGACGAAAGGAAATTACCCAAATGGCGAAATTTCGCAATGGCGCGCATGCGACGCTCTGCCGGATTGGCGGGGACAACCGGGCGGGGCATTGTCAACTTGCCGATGCAACTGTGTGAAATGACATTGCCGCCTTGCACGGCACCCATGGTCATACTTAGATCGACGTTTGGTATTTCATGACGCGCCATAGCGCGGTTCTTTCGAGGGGTCTTGCCATGGGCAGCCGTCACGCACCTGTTCTCATCATCGGCTCCGGCCCGGCCGGATACACGGCGGCGATCTATGCTGCGCGGGCGATGCTGAAGCCGGTGCTGATCGCCGGCATGCAGCAGGGCGGCCAGCTCATGATCACGACCGACGTCGAGAACTATCCCGGCTTTGCCGACCCGATCCAGGGGCCGTGGCTGATGGAGCAGATGCTCAAGCAGGCCGAGCATGTCGGCACCGAAATCGTCAGCGATCTGGTGACGGAGGTCGATCTCGACGTTCGCCCGTTCCGCCTGCGCACCGATTCCGGGCAGGAATGGACCGCCGATGCGCTGGTCATCGCGACCGGGGCGCAGGCGAAGTGGCTCGGGCTGCCGTCGGAAGAGACCTATATGGGCTTCGGCGTTTCGGCCTGCGCGACCTGCGACGGGTTCTTCTATCGCGGCAAGGACGTGGTGGTGGTCGGCGGCGGCAACACCGCGGTCGAGGAAGCGCTCTACCTTTCGCATCTGGCGAAATCGGTGACGGTCATCCATCGTCGCGACGAGTTCCGCGCCGAGCGCATCCTGCGCGACCGGCTGATGGCCAAGGACAACGTCAAGGTGATCTGGGACCATGCGGTCGAGGAGATCACCGGCGAGCGGAAGGCGCCGATGCCCCCGTCGGTCACCGGGCTCAAGCTGCGGCACGTGAAGACAGGGGCGATCAGCGAGATGCCAATCGACGGCATCTTCGTCGCGATCGGGCATTCGCCGGCGGTCGAGCTCTTTGCCGGCAAGCTGAAGCAGAAGCCGAACGGCTATCTGTGGACCGCGCCGGATTCGACGGCGACCAACATTCCGGGCGTGTTCGCGGCGGGCGACGTGACGGACGACATCTACCGACAGGCCGTGACGGCTGCCGGCATGGGCTGCATGGCGGCGCTCGAAGCCGAACGCTACATTGCCGAACTGGAGGTTCACCGCGAAGCCGCGGAATAGGCTATCCATCGCGCATCGGATCAGCCCGAAAACCGGGTTCCACTTTTCGGTCCGATGCTCAGTGCCGCCATAAAAATCATACGAGGGGAAAATGGCGCTCGACTGGGATAAATTGCGCGTGTTTCACGCCGCGGCGGAGGCGGGGTCGTTCACCCATGCCGCCGAGACGCTGCGCCTGTCACAATCCGCGATCTCGCGTCAGGTGAGCGCGCTCGAACAGGATGTCGGCGTGGCGCTCTTCCACCGCCATGCGCGCGGGCTGGTGCTGACCGAACAGGGCGAGATGCTCTATCGCACGGCGCACGACGTGCTGATGAAGCTCGAACAGGTGAAGGCGCAGCTCACCGAGACGACCGACCGTCCGTCGGGCGCGTTGCGGGTGACGACGACTGTCGGGCTCGGCTCGGGCTGGCTGACCGAGCGCGTGCAGGAATTCCTCGACCTTTATCCCGACATCCAGCTTCAGCTCGTCCTCGCCAACGAGGAACTCGACCTGACGCTTCGCCAGGCGGACTGCGCGATCCGGCTTCGCCAGCCCCAGCAGCCGGATTTGATCCAGCGGCGGCTGTTCACGGTGCATTTCCACCTCTTCGCCGCGCCGTCCTACATCGCCAAGCACGGCAAGCCAAACTCGATCGCCGACCTCGACAAGCACCGCATCGTCACCTTCGGCGAGCCGGTACCTTCGCACCTTGCCGACATGAACTGGCTGGAGACGGCGGGGCGGCCAGAGGGCTCGAAGCGGATCGCGAGCCTCCAGATCAACAACATCCTGTCGATCAAGGCAGCGATCGAGAAGGGCGCCGGCATCGGCATGCTGCCCGACTACACGATCGAGCAGGGTTCCCCGCTGGTGCAGCTCATGCCGGAAACCGAGGTGCCGTCCTTCGACACTTATTTCTGCTACCCGGATGCGATGCGCAACCAGGTGAAGCTGCATGTGTTCCGGGACTTTTTGATCGCGAAGGCACGGAGCTGGGCTTATTGAGCGGTGGCCAAAAGGCTTCGTGATCAGGTTTTGAGGTGCCGATCGAGAAACGCGAGCAGCAGTTCGAAGTGCCTGTTCTCGGCGTCGCTCCCCGGCGTGTGGTCCTGTCCCTCGTAGAGATGGACTTCCGGCCGGCGGCCGTTGCGTTCGAGACGATCGGCCAGTCGGCGCGTCATATCGGCCGACCAGACACGGTCCTGCGTGCCGTGACTCAGGAAGACAGGGCCGTCATAGCGCTCGATTTCGATTGGCGTGGTCGGGAGTAGCGCATCGGAACTGCCTCGCCAGGTCCAGGCTCGATCCGCCGGGTCCCATGATTGCCAGCCCGGATCGCCGGCATCGCGCCACCGCCGCGCATCGAATGCACCACAAACGACGTCCGAGGGCGCGTGCGCCGCGACTGCGTCCGGCAGGTTCGGCAATCTTTCGCGGGCCATCAGCGAAGTTAGGAGCAGCGCGTGCTCGCCGCCACGGGAGAGGCCGTAAAGTCCGGTCTTTCCGTTCGAGAAGCCGAACTCGCGTAGTGCATCGAGCGCTTCCACTGTCCGATCCAGCGACACGTCGATGATGTTGCCGGCATTCCAGGCATTGCCGTCCTTGGAATATCCGAATGGAAAAGCCAAAAAGCCATGGGCCGCCAGGATCGCTGCGGTTCGATGGCTCCAGCCGGAGAGCGCGCCTTCCGAGCCGTGCAGCACCAGAACCGAAGGAAAAGGGCCGTCGCCGGGCGGCCCATAGGTGGTTCCCCATTCAGGTATGAGGCGTCTGACGATTCCAAGGCTCATCTGTCCTTAAATCCTTCTTGTTGCCAGCCACCCGAGGCAAGCCTGCCAGTACCTCCTTACCGCGCATACACCAATTGCGGCAACCATAGCACGAGTGCCGGGAAGGCGATGATGATGGCGAGGCCGAAGAGTTCTACCAGCGTGTAAGGAATGACCGAGCGGTAGATGTCGCCCATCGTCACTTCCGGCGGTGCGACGCCCTTCAGGTAGAAGAGGTTGAAGCCGAAGGGCGGGGTCATGTAGCCGATCTCCATCATGACGATGAAGACGATGCCGAACCAGATCGGGTCGAAACCGTGCGCCTGGATGATCGGCAGGAAGACCGGCAGCGTGATCAGCATGATGCCGACCGGATCGAGCACCATGCCGAGCAGGAACAGGATCACCAGGATCGCGGCGAGTGCGCCCCATGCGCCGCCGGGGACGTATTCCATCATCTCCAGGATGAAGCTTTGCGCGCCCATCGCATTATAGGCGGTGGAGAAGGCGTGCGCGGCGAACAAGATCCACATGACCATGGCGGTCAGGCGGAAGGTGCGCATGCAGGCTTCGCTCAGCATCTTGAAGGAGAACTGCCGGTTGACGAGCGCGGCGACGATGGCGCCGAAAACGCCGATGGCTGCGGCCTCGGTCGGCGTTGCCAGCCCGCCGAAGATCGAGCCGAGGACGATGACGACGATGAAGATCGGCAAGAGGACCGAGCCGAGCGCGCGCATCTTCTCGCCCCAGTCGCTGCGTTCCTCCGGAGGCAGGGCCGGACCCATATGCGGCTGGATGTAGCAGCGGATCGCGATGTAGAGCGAGACGAGCACCATCAGGAGGATGCCGGGGATGATGCCGGCCGCGAAGAGCTGGCCGACCGAGACGCCGGTGATCAGCGAATAGAGCACCATCAGGATCGAGGGCGGGATGAGGATGCCGAATCCGCCGCCGGCATTGATGGCGCCGAGCGCCAGTTCCTTGTCGTAGCCGCGCTTGAGCATGTTGGGCAGCGCGATCGTGCCCATCGACACGACGGCCGCGCCGGAAATGCCGCACATGGCGGCGAAGAGGCCGCAGATGCCGACCGTGCCGATGGCCAGACCGCCGCGTACGCCGCCCCACCACAGGTGCATCATCCGGTAGAGGTTCTGCGCGACACCGGAGCGTTCGAGCAGCATTGCCATCAAGATGAAGAGCGGGATGGCGATGAGCGTAAAATTGTTCATCGTCGTCCACATGCGCGAAGCGACGATGTAGAAGGCGTCCGGTCCCCAGGTGAAATAGAGGAAGGCCGTCGAGACGCCGCCGAGCACGAAGACGATCAGCGAGCCGAAGAAGAGGACGGTCAGGAGTTCGATGCTCACAGCGTGTCTCCTGCGCCGTCATGGGGCTTGGCGTCGGGAGCGATCGGCTCGCGGCCGGCGACGATGAGAATGTCGTTGGCGAGCTTGACGAGGCCCTGAAGCAGCAGGAGCGCTGCGGAAATCGGGATGATCACCTTCACGGGCCAGACCGGCGGGTTCCAGGCCGATTGCGAGGTTTCCCAGCGCGCGACGGAATCGGCGGCGAGCGACCAGCCCTGCCATAGCAGGACGATCACGAAGACGAAGAACAGGATCGACGTCGCGATGTCGACCGCGGCGCGGGTGCGGCGCGACCAGCGGCCATAGATCAGGTCCACATTCACATGGCCGTTGTTGATCAGGAGGTAGCCGCCGCCCAGAAGCGCATAGACGCCGAAGAGAAGCTGCGACAGCTCGCCGGTCCAGTTGCTCGGCGCGCGGAAGAAATAGCGAAGCAGCACTTCGACGAACAGGAAGACGAACATGAACAGGACGAGATGGGCGGTGATGCGCCCGACCCATTCGTTCAGCCAGGTGATCGCACCTGCGCTCGCGCCAAGGACCTTCATGGCATGATCCGGTAGAATGTGAGGGAAGGGGCGCCGGGCGCTGGGCCCGGCGCGGGCGCGGGAGGGGCCTTATTCGGCGGCGTCCGATTCCTCGGCGCTTGCAGGCGCCCGGCCAAGATCGGCGAGGAATTCCTCGAGCATGTCCATGGCAGCGGCGGCGCGTTCGCCGCGGTCCCGCTCGCGCTGCCAGCTTACCTGCGCGGCCTGCAGCATCTGGTCGCGTACTTCCTGCGGAAGGTCGACGACCTCGACGTCATGCTCGGCCTGGGCGCGGGCGAGTGCGCGCTGCTCGCCGAAGATATACTCGTTGGTTCGGCGCCAGAACTGCTGGTCGAGCGTGTTGTAGAGGATCTGCTGGACGTCCTCCGGCAGCGCGTCGATCGCTTCCTGATTGATGATGAAGGCATCGATACCGCCGACGCTGAGCGGCGGGCGGACATGATATTTGGCGACCTCGTAGAGGCTCATGGACAGCGCGCCCTGGACGGCGCCCCAATGTGCGCCATCGACGACACCCGACGAGAGGGCCTGGTAGAGTTCGGAGCCGGGGATGGCCGAAACCGCCGCGCCGGCATCGGTCAGATAGTTCTGCAAGGTGCCGGACGAACGCAGCGTCAGACCGCGAAAGTCCTCTGGCGTTTCGGGACGGCTGGTCAGCACGAGCTCGTTGGTGAAGACCTTGTCGGTCGAATAGTAGATGCCGTGCTGGGCGGCATCCTCGCGCACCATGTCCTCGAAGCCGAGCGTCTTGAAGAAATACTGCGCTTCCCACTCGTTCTCGAACGCGGCCGGCAGGCCGAAGGCGATGCCGGCCGTCTCCATCTCGCCCATCGCATAGGCCGGCGAAATCGTGCCCATCTGGATGACGCCGCGGCGCACAGCGTTGAAAATCTCGTCGGCGCCGAACAGGCCGCCCGCCGGATGAAGCTCAAGCTTCAGCCGCCCGCCGGTGCGCTCGTCGAGCGTGTCGCGCAGATATTCCAGGCTGTCGGCATAGGAACTCGACGATTGCGGCCAATGCGACTGGACGCGCCAGGTGACGCTTTCCTGCGCCTGCGCGGCAAAGGCACTGACGGACAGAGCCACGGCGACGGCCGGCGCGAGCGCCAGACGGCTGAAATAGGACATTCGCATTTCCTCCACTTCGATCGGGGCCGTGGCCCCCTCGCTGCCCGATCGTCTGCGGCAGCCTCCCAAATTCCGCATTGCGAAATTGACTTTCGCAACAATTCGGTATCCTTGGGGAATGGAGGGGCCATGTCAACCATGACCGAAAAGAACGACCAGCATTCGGCGGTAGAGGCTGTGGACGCCGACGAGGGCGGCGACCGCAAGTTCGTCACGGCGCTCGCGCGCGGCCTCGAAGTGCTGCGCGCTTTCCGGCCGCGCGACGGATTTCTCGGCAACCAGGAAATCGCCGAGCGGACGGGCCTCCCAAAGCCGACCGTGACACGACTGACCTATACGCTCTGCACGCTCGGCTACCTGACGAAGATGCCGCGGACCGGCAAATACCAGCTTGCGCCCTCGGCCATCACGCTCGGCTATTCGGCGCTGGCCAATCTGGGCATACGCCAGATCGCGCGGGCGCATATGGACGAACTGGCCGAGCGGCTCNCGATCACGTTCCAGCTCGACATCGGGTCGGGCATTCCGCTGGCGCAGTCGGCCATGGGGCGGGCGTTGCTATCGGTGATGCCGACGGACGAGCGCGAGCGCGCCATCGCGGCACTGGCGCCGCGTTATGGCGCGGACTGGCCGGAACTCGAGCGCGAGATGCGCGGCGAGATCGAGGCCTGCATCCAGCGCGGCTATGCGATCTCCGCCGGCGCCTGGCGGCCGGGCATCCATGCGGTCGCGGCCCCGCTCGTCGCGGCGGACGGGTCGGGCGTCTATGCGTTCAATTGCGGCGGGCCGCCCTACCAGTTCACCGAAAGCTTCATGCATGAGGAGGTCGGCCCGGCGATTCGCGATCTCGTTCGCAGCGTCGAGGCGGCGCTCAACGGTCGTCGAAGATGATCTTTTTGCGTGCAGGCGAGGATTTTCGGGCAAGGCACAGACTGCCTGCCGATTGAGCCAGATGATGAAGCGATGAACGAAAACAGACGCTTAAATCATCACTCGGCGTCCATGCAAAACTGCATGGGTGCAATGCAAAACGGACTGCTTGATCTTTGGGCATTCAAAGCACATATCACGATCATCTCCCGGGCACGTTCCTCCTCCCATTGGTGCCCGCGAGTGTTCCCCTCTGGAGGTTTCGCCTGAAAAGGCACTTCCATACTTCAAGCCGGATCTTTCGATCCGGCTTTTTTTTGCTCTCATGCAGGGTGCGTCATGCCGCCTTGCCTTGGCTCAGTTCCTCGGCCTGCCGGCCGGTGAGTTCGGCCATGTGGCTGAAGCGCGCCACGTAAGTCGCCGCTCCGGCGGTTGCCGAGCGCAGCTCGACGATCAGATTGCGCATCTCGCCCTGCGGCATCATCGCCTCCACGACATCCCATCCCGCCCAGCCGGGGCGCGCGTCGAAGCCGAGGATCTGCCCGCGGCGCTGCGAGACGATGGCGGTGATGCGGGCGGTCGCGTCGGAAGGGGTAACGATCTCGACCTTGAAGATCGGCTCCAGCATGACGGATGACGCCTCGGCCAGGGCTTCCTTCATGGCAAGGCGGGCGGCCTGCTGGAACGCCATGTCGGAGGAATCGACGTTGTGGTAGGAGCCGTCGGCCAGGTTGACGGCGATGTCGACGACCGGGAAGCCGAGCGGGCCGGTCTTCAGGCTGTCGCGCACGCCGGTTTCGACGGAGGAGAAATACTGCTTCGGCACCACGCCGCCGGTGATCGTGTCGGTGAACTCGAAGCCGGCGCCGCGGGCGAGCGGCTTTATGTCGAGCACCACGTCGCCGAACTGGCCGTGGCCGCCGGACTGCTTCTTGTGGCGCCCGCGTTTCGAGACGGGCTTGCGGATCGTCTCGCGATAGGGGATCGCGGGCTCGCTGGCGGAGATGGCGATCTGGTATTTGTTCTCCAGCCGCTCGATGGCGACGCGCAGGTGCATCTCGCCATGGCCCGACAGGATCGTCTCGCCGCTTTCCTGGTTCTGCTCCATGGTGAGCGAGGGGTCTTCCTGCACCAGCTTCTGCAGGCCGGCGGACAGCTTGACGTCGTCCTTGCGCTCCTTCGAGCGTAGCGCGACGGCGTGGACCGGATCGGCGGGCGGCTGCACCGCGATCGCCGCTGCGCCCCTGGAGGTCGAGATCGTGTCGCCGGTCGCGATCGCGTCGAGCTTGCCGAGCGCCACCGTCTCGCCTTCGCCGGCGGAAGCGATCTTCGCCTGATCCTTGCCCAGCATCCGGTAGATGCCGGAAATCTTGCCCGTCGCGCCCGATGCGCTCCACATGTCGGTGGCATCGCCGACCTGGCCGGCCAGCACGCGGGCGATGGACAGTTTGCCGCCATGCGGCGTGTGGACGGACTTCATCACCATCAGGACGGGCTTGCCTTGCGAAGGAATGCCGAGGCGCTCGCGCGTCGCGGTCACGTCGGGCGCGTCGTGACGGATCGCCTTCAGGAGGCGGAGCACGCCATTGCCGCGCTCGGCGGCGCCGATCAGAACCGGGGTGACGGCGCCGTCGCGCAGATCGGCGGAAAGGTCGTCGAAGATTTCGTCGCGCGGGGGCTCGATCTCCTCAAGCAGGTGCTCCATCAGCGCGTCGTCGTGATCGGCGAGCGTTTCCAGCATCTGGAACCGGGCCTCGAGCTCGGAGGCGCGCTGGTCGTCGGGGATATCGGTGACGGTGCTCGGCGCATGCTCGCGGTAGACATAGGCGCGCTCCAGCGCCAGGTCGATCGAGCCGACGACGATGCCGTTTTCGCGCAAGGGGATTTGGCGGAGGAGAAGCGGGGTGCGGCTCGCCGGCTGTAGCAGCTTCAGCGTGTCGCGCACGCCGGCGGACGCCTTGTCGATCTTGTTCAGGAACAGCATGCGCGGCAGGCCGAGATCGTCGAGCTGGCGCAGGATCAGTTGCAGCGCGGGGATCTTCTTCTCGTCGGGCTCGGCGACGACGATGGCGAGGTCGCATGCGCTGAGGACCGGCACCGCCTCATAGGCGAACTCGCCGGAGCCGGGGCAATCGATGAAAGTCAGGCTCTCGCCCATGAACTCGGTGGTGGCGATCGTCGCTTCGACGCTCATCGCGTGGGCGCGGGCCTCGGGCGAAAAATCACCGACCGTCTGGCCGGCGGCGCCCTGGCGGGGGATCGCGCCGGTGCGGGCGAGGATCGCTTCCAGAAGCGTGGTCTTGCCGCTTGCGAAGGGACCGACAATGGCGATGCATTTCGGTCCCGTGCGTCGTTCTCCGGCGCGTTTACCCATGGTCCGACCTCCCGTCTGAAGCGCTTCCTGCGCCATCGGCGG
>NZ_AYOD01000054.1 GCF_000497755.1 Aliihoeflea sp. 2WW | reverse complement strand
CATCGGGTCGCGCAGATCGGCGGAAAGGTCGTCGAAGATTTCGTCGCGCGGGGGCTCGATCTCCTCAAGCAGGTGCTCCATCAGCGCGTCGTCGTGATCGGCGAGCGTTTCCAGCATCTGGAACCGGGCCTCGAGCTCGGAGGCGCGCTGGTCGTCGGGGATATCGGTGACGGTGCTCGGCGCATGCTCGCGGTAGACATAGGCGCGCTCCAGCGCCAGGTCGATCGAGCCGACGACGATGCCGTTTTCGCGCAAGGGGATTTGGCGGAGGAGAAGCGGGGTGCGGCTCGCCGGCTGTAGCAGCTTCAGCGTGTCGCGCACGCCGGCGGACGCCTTGTCGATCTTGTTCAGGAACAGCATGCGCGGCAGGCCGAGATCGTCGAGCTGGCGCAGGATCAGTTGCAGCGCGGGGATCTTCTTCTCGTCGGGCTCGGCGACGACGATGGCGAGGTCGCATGCGCTGAGGACCGGCACCGCCTCATAGGCGAACTCGCCGGAGCCGGGGCAATCGATGAAAGTCAGGCTCTCGCCCATGAACTCGGTGGTGGCGATCGTCGCTTCGACGCTCATCGCGTGGGCGCGGGCCTCGGGCGAAAAATCACCGACCGTCTGGCCGGCGGCGCCCTGGCGGGGGATCGCGCCGGTGCGGGCGAGGATCGCTTCCAGAAGCGTGGTCTTGCCGCTTGCGAAGGGACCGACAATGGCGATGCATTTCGGTCCCGTGCGTCGTTCTCCGGCGCGTTTACCCATGGTCCGACCTCCCGTCTGAAGCGCTTCCTGCGCCATCGGCGGCGGCCGGCCTGCGGCCGTCGCCGTTTCCTCCCGAGGCGCAAACCTTCACATGGAGTTGCCGCAAGGGCAAGGGCGGCGTAGGCTGCCGCGAGCCAGAATGGAGGTCGTCATGCGCATGCGTCTTCTTGCCCTCGCCATCTCGGGTCTCGCCATCCTTGCGACGACGGCGCTGACCGGCTTTACCAGCGATGCTGGCGCCCAGACGCGGCCGACCTCGGAAGGGCCGGGCGGCTGCGAGCGCGAGAAGCCGACGCCGACGACGAGCTGACGCGGCGCGCGGAAACGGCCCCGCGCAGCGATCCGGGAATTGTCAAGAGCGGGCAGGCGGGCGGTCGGAGGATCGCTTGTCTTGGGTGTTGAGTGTGCGATCTTTCTGCCCTTCGCTATGGCTCCGGGCGTTCGTCGCTCGAAAAGCCAAGTCGTTGGCTTTTCGTCCGCTGCGCGGACCGCTTCTCACCCACCTCGGCGCCGTCACGTGCCCGCCGGTTCCGACGCGGCAGGGGGACGTCTCCGCCATCCTCCCAGACACCCGGTGCGCATTTGACCGAAGTGATCGCGGAGTCCGACAGGGCCGAATTGGGGTGGGGAGCAGACCGTCTGCTCTATAGAGAAAAGACATTGAAAGCGGCTGTTGTCGGCATTGCCGCCGTGCTTCATCAACAGACCGTAAGCAATCGCATCAAGAATTGGTCTGAAGTTCAGTTTGTGCGGCCGAATTCAGCGCTTGCAGACGTTGCACAGCTTCCCGATCAATCTTGGTCGGGGTTCCGTCTGGATCGAATGCCTGCTTGAAATTAAAAGCGATCAAGGACGGGCCATGATCATGAAGATGTTCCAATCGCTCAACCCCTTCACTCCAAGTAGGGATGTGAACCTTAGTCACCCACCACAGAACATAGGGCGGCCATTCATGACGTTCGAACCATTGACGCGCATTTCGCAAGGCATCGGTATGTATCCCAGAGTACGAAAACGCATACAGTGACGATAAATCGCGCCAGAGTGAAATTGTAGAGGGCGCGTAACCATCCCCCTTCTCAACATAAAAGCGAGGGAAGACTTGCTCGCCCCAGCTGCTCGGCCCAGGCTCGTCGTCATAACCTGAGCGTGCTACGAAGCCTTCGCTAAGCTCGGCGGCACTGAAATTGAGCGCGTTGCGGTCATGAAAGCCCTGATTGATCGGAGCCTCAGACCTCTCCCGAAAATTATTGAAATTGTAGATAGCGAGATGATGCACCTGCCGCCTCTTCGATGGCTGCTTTCGGGAACGTTAAAGGACACAGGTTTGGTCGGCAACGGGGTCGGAAACTGACGCGAATACGATAACGCTGACAGCGCCCCCCTCTGTCCTGCCGGACATCTCCCCCTCAAGGGGGGAGATCATGCGCGGTTAGGGTGTGCTCCTAAAAATACGCCTGCAGGGGTCGCACTTCCAGGCTCCCCGCCTTCAGCGCGGCGATCGCTTCCGCAACGGCTTCGGCGCCGGACATGGTGGTGTAGTAGGGCACCTTCTGCATCAGGGTGGCGCGGCGGAGGGATTTGGAGTCGGAGACGGCTTTCTGGCCGTCGGTCGTGTTGAAGACGAGCTGGACCTGGCGGTTGCGGATGGCGTCCTCGATGTGAGGGCGGCCTTCGAGGACTTTGTTGATCTTTTCGGCTTCCACGCCGTTTTCCTTCAGGAAACGGGCGGTGCCGCCGCTGGCGAGGACCTTGAAGCCGATGCCGGCGAGGCGTTTGACGGCCGGAAGGATGCGGGTCTTGTCCTCGTCGCGGACGGAGACGAAGAGCGTGCCGGAGCGGGGCAGGTCGACGCCGGCGCCGAGCTGGGCCTTGGCGAAGGCGAGCGCATAGTCGCGGTCGAGGCCCATGACTTCGCCGGTCGAGCGCATTTCCGGGCCGAGCAGCGTGTCGACGCCGGGGAAGCGGGCGAAGGGGAAGACGGCTTCCTTGACGGCGATGTGGCCGAGATCGGCCGCGTTGGGCTTGGTGCCGTAATGGGCGAAGGCTTCGTCGAGCGTTTCGCCGGCCATGATGCGCGCGGCGATCTTGGCGATGGGGCGGCCGATGGTCTTGGCGACGAAGGGCACCGTGCGCGAGGCGCGGGGGTTCACTTCGAGGACATAGACCTCGCCGTCCTTGATCGCATATTGCACGTTCATCAGGCCGCCGACGTTGAGCGCCTTGGCGAGCGCGGCGGTCTGGCGTTCGAGCTCGGCGACCATGTCCTTGTCGAGTGAATGGACCGGGAGCGAGCAGGCCGAGTCGCCCGAATGGATGCCGGCTTCCTCGATGTGCTCCATGATGCCGGAGACGTAGGTGGCGTGACCGTCGCACAGGCAGTCGACGTCAACCTCGATGGCTTCGGACAGATAGGTGTCGAACAGAAGCGGGTTCTTGCCGAGCAGCGTGTTGATCTGACCGGTCTTGTCGTTCGGGTATTTCTGCTTGATGTCCTCCGGGACAAGGCCGGGGACGGTGTCGAGCAGGTAGGTCTGCAGCATCGATTCGTGGTGGATGATCTGCATGGCGCGGCCGCCGAGCACGTAGGACGGGCGCACGACCAGCGGGAAGCCGAGTTCGGAGGCGACGGTGCGGGCCTGCTCGACCGACCAGGCGATGCCGTTCTTCGGCTGCTTCAGGCCGAGCTTGACGAGGAGCTTCTGGAAGCGGTCGCGGTCTTCGGCGAGGTCGATCGCGTCGGGCGAGGTGCCGAGGATCGGGATGCCGGCCTTTTCGAGCGCGTCGGCGAGCTTGAGCGGGGTCTGGCCGCCGAACTGGACGATGACGCCGTGAAGCGTGCCGGATTTCTGCTCGGCGCGCAGGATTTCGAGGACGTCCTCGGCGGTGAGGGATTCGAAATAGAGGCGGTCGGAGGTGTCGTAGTCGGTCGACACGGTCTCCGGGTTGCAGTTGATCATGATCGACTCGTAGCCGGCATCGGCCAGCGCGAAGCAGGCGTGGCAGCAGCAATAGTCGAACTCGATGCCCTGGCCGATGCGGTTCGGGCCGCCGCCGAGGATGACGACCTTCTTGCGGTCGGAGACCTGTGCCTCGTCGGCGAGGTGGCCTGCGAAGGGCGTCTCATAGGTCGAATACATGTAGGCGGTGGGCGAGGCGAACTCGGCGGCGCAGGTGTCGATGCGCTTGTAGACGGGGTGGACGTCGAGCTTAGACCGAAGCTTTTGAACGTCTTCCTCGTCTATTCTCACAAGCGAGGCGAGGCGGGCATCGGAAAAGCCCATGGCTTTCAGCATGCGCAGATTCTGCGCGTCCTGCGGCAGGCCGTGTTCGCGGATGCGCGCTTCCATGGCGATGATGGCGCCGATCTGCTCCAGGAACCACGGGTCGATGCGGCACATCTGGTGGACGTCCTCGAGCGAGGTGCCCATGCGGATCGCCTGGGCGACCATGCGCAGGCGGTCCGGCGTCGGGGTGCCGAGCGCGGCGCGGATGGCGTTCTTGTCGTCGCCCTGGTCGGCGCCGGGGATCTCGATCTCGTCGAGGCCGGTGAGGCCGGTTTCGAGGCCACGCAAAGCCTTTTGCAGCGATTCCTGGAAGGTGCGGCCGATGGCCATGACTTCGCCGACCGACTTCATGGCGGTGGTCAGCGTCGGCTCGGCGCCGGGGAATTTCTCGAAGGCGAAGCGGGGAATCTTGGTGACGACGTAGTCGATCGAGGGTTCGAACGAGGCGGGCAGGGCGCCGGCGGTGATGTCGTTGTCGAGCTCGTCGAGCGTGTAGCCGACGGCGAGACGCGCGGCGACCTTGGCGATGGGGAAGCCGGTGGCCTTGGAGGCAAGGGCGGAGGAGCGCGAGACGCGCGGGTTCATCTCGATGACGACGAGGCGGCCGTCTGCGGGGTTGACCGCGAACTGGACGTTGGAGCCGCCGGTCTCGACGCCGATCTCGCGCAGCACGGCGATCGAGGCGTTGCGCATGATCTGGTATTCCTTGTCGGTCAAGGTCAGCGCCGGGGCGACGGTGATGGAATCACCGGTGTGGACGCCCATCG
This sequence comes from Aliihoeflea sp. 2WW, assembly GCF_000497755.1. Classification (GTDB taxonomy): domain Bacteria; phylum Pseudomonadota; class Alphaproteobacteria; order Rhizobiales; family Rhizobiaceae; genus Aliihoeflea. The sequence continues at coordinate 78,106 of NZ_AYOD01000054.1, read as the reverse complement.
GGTCGATGTTCTCGATCGAGCAGATGATGATGCAGTTGTCCGCGCGGTCGCGGACCACTTCCATCTCGTATTCCTTCCAGCCGAGGACCGATTCCTCGATCAGGACTTCGGTCGTCGGCGAGGCGTCGAGGCCGGAGGCGATGATGTCGAAGAATTCGGCGCGGTTGTAGGCGATGCCGCCGCCGGTGCCGCCCATGGTGAAGGAGGGGCGGATGATGGCGGGCAGGCCGACGAGGTCGAGCGCCTGCGCGGCGATGCCCATCGCGTGGCCGATATAGCGCTGCTTGCGGTCGCCTTCGCCAAGGTTCCATTCGGTCTCGAGCGCGTCGAGGGCGGCGTCGAGGTCCGCGGGATTGGAGGCCTTCAGTTCGGCGCGGCGGGCCTCGTGGGCGCGCTTGTCGGCGTCCTTGGCGTCGGAGGCGTTGGCGAGCATCGAGCGCGGGGTTTCGAGGCCGATCTTCTGCATCGCCTCGCGGAAGAGCGAGCGATCCTCGGCCTTGTCGATCGCCTCGGCATTGGCGCCGATCATCTCGACATTGTAGCGCTCCAGCACGCCCATGCGGCGCAGCGAGAGGGCGGTGTTGAGCGCGGTCTGGCCGCCCATCGTCGGGAGCAGCGCGTCGGGGCGCTCCTTGGCGATGATCTTGGCGACGACTTCGGGCGTGATCGGCTCGATATAGGTCGCGTCGGCCAGTTCTGGATCGGTCATGATCGTGGCCGGGTTGGAATTGACCAGGATGATGCGGTAGCCCTCGGCCTTCAGCGCCTTGCAGGCCTGGGTGCCCGAATAGTCGAACTCGCAGGCCTGGCCGATGACGATGGGGCCGGCCCCGATGATCAGGATCGACTTGATGTCGGTGCGTTTTGGCATGGAATGTCCGTCTCGCGCGCGTTCTGCCGCGAAGGCCGGGCGCGCGAGGCGACCGGTGCGGCAGAAGGATTTCGTATGTCAGGCTAAGGGCGCCTTATAGGGAAAGGCGCGCGCGAACGTAACCCCGAAAATGCGGGTTGTGGATGGCGGGCGCGGCCGCTCAGACGCCGGATGACAGTTTCAGGCCGACGATGCCCGAGACGAGCAGCAGGATCGAGATCGCGCGGCCCAAGGTGAGCGCCTCGCCCATGAACATGACGCCGATGACGAAGGCGCCGGCCGCGCCGATGCCGGTCCAGATCGCGTAGGCGGTGCCGAGCGGCAGCGCCTTCAGCGACATGGACAGGAAGGTGAAGGAGACGATCATGGCGAGGATGGTGATCGCCGTCGGCGTGATCCTGGTGAAGCCGGCCGACATCTTCATCGACGTCGCCCAGACCACCTCGAACAGACCTGCGAGGCCCAGAAAAACCCATGCCATGATAGTCTCCATCAAAACGAAAGGCCGCGTGACAGGCGGCCGGACAAGGTTTATATATATCCGACCGGACGGATTGAAAAGAGGAAATCGACTTGGGACGAAAGAGAACGATCGACCGCGATGCCATACTCGATGCCGCCGAGGCGATCGTGGGCGAGGCAGGTGCGGGTCAACTGACCTTCGACCAAGTTGCGTCGCGCGCGGGGGTTTCGAAGGGCGGCGTTCTTTATTGCTTCCCAAGCAAGTCGGCGCTGATCGCGGCGATGATGGAGCGCGATCTGAAGCGGTTCGAGGTCGAGATGGCGGCGCGGCTCGATGCGGCCGGCGGCGACCGCCTTCGCGCGCGGATCGACGCGACGCGCGAGGAGAGCGCGGCGATGGCGGCGCGGGCGGCGAGCCTGATGGCGGGCGTGGTGGAAGCCGGCGACGAGGCGGAACCGCTGCGCGCGGATTATCGCGGCTGGCTGGACAGTTTCGGCGACGATGCGGACGGGCGAAGGCGGCGGCTGGCGTTTCTGGCCTGCGAGGGCGTCTTCATGTTGCGCGGGCTGGGGATTCTCGAGATCAACGAGAAGGAATGGGGCGGAGTGTTCGCGGACATAGCCGAACTGACGGGCAAAGCGCCTGTCAACTCGCCGGATCGAACATGAATTCGCGAAGTTCCTGCGCACAGCCGCAGGCTGCCGCCAACTTTCCGGCCCACAAGACAGCCTCCTCGCGGCTCGGCAATTCCAGCACGGCGAAGCCGCCGTCAAGACGGCTGCCCGGGTAGGTTCCGGTCGAGATCGACCTATCGGCTGATACAAGCACGGGAGCGACCTGACCGTTAATTCCGCCGCCGAACACATAGACGCCGGCGGCCTTGGCCTCCTCGATCACCTTGTGGGACTGGACATCGGCGATCGCGAGCCGATCGTCCGTAAGCACCATCGCTTCGCTCGGGAAGGAGATGAGATACTTGGTCATGTCCCAATGATGGATCGCTCGCGAGGCTGCGTCCAGTCGCTTTCGATGCGCAGGAAGATGTTGCTCGCCGGGTTCCAACTCGTGCTTCGGGGGATGAGACCGCCGACTTGCAGCAGGTCGGCCAGTTCCCAGATGAGTTCGTGGCCGAGGATGATGCGGGCGTCGTGCGGACCGCGCGCGCGTTCGATGGCGGGGAGGGGCGCGCTCAGAAGGGCATCGGCAACAGGCCGCGCGAGCGCTTGCGACTGCAGGTCGAGCGGATCGCCGGGGCGAATTACGGGGATGCGCGGGAGGCTGTCGACGCCGTGCGAGAATGTGGTGGCCGAGCCCGCGGCAATCGACCGGAATGCGGCTTCGAGGCCGGGCTGGCGGGCGAGGGCTTTCAGGCGGTCTTCGGTGCGGAGCGTCCAGACCATGACGAGGGTCACGCCGGGAAACCTCGCCTCATTGACGCCGGCCGGGTTTTCGCGTGGCGGCCAGATCGCCCAGAAGGTGCCGTTCCAGAACGGGCGGTCGGGGGTGAGGTGGGTGTCGGGGATCGCGCCGTGGCCGGCGAGGAAGGACCACATCAGTCCGTCGAGCGCGTGGCCGAAGACGATCGCGAAGGTGTGGCCGGTGAAGCCTTGCGACGTGAGGTGATCGCGGATGCGGGTCGCGGGGTCGAGAAGGCGCTGCAGAAGCTTTTCGGCGAGGTTGCGCGCATGGTAGCGCAGGGGCGCGGCGGCCTGTGGCCCGATGATGGGGAAGGTGGTGCGGAACTCGTCGCCGAAGCGCTCCATCAGGTGCATGCGTTCGAGTTCTGCCATGCGGGTCTCGTCGATGGCGTGCCGGTCGAGACCGTTGCGTGCGGCGTGGAGGAGACGGCCGTTGTCGCCGCGGCGCACGAGCGGGCCGGGCGGCTGGGTGGCGCCGAGGCACCAGGCATGGAGTTCCCACAGCGCTAGATCGTCCGGAGGTTCGGGGGTTTCAGACGTCGATTGTGTTCGATCCATCGCGACGAAGATGGACGAGATGGAAAGCGCGGGCAAATCGCGGGAACAGCGGGCGCTCGGCGGTGTTCGGGACGGGAATTAAGCCGATATCCCGAGAGGATCATCCTATGCCTGCCAAGTCGCTTTCCGACCTTTCCGACAAGATGCGCGAGATCGATATCGCGATGCTGATGACTCGGACCGACGGCGGAGCCATCGCCGGCCGCCCGATGAGCAACAATGGCGATGTCGAATATGACGGCGATTCCTATTATTTCACGATGAGCGACGCGCGCATGGTCGCCGATATCGAGGCCGATCCGAACGTGTCGCTCGCCTTCCAGGGCGATGACATGTTCATGGTCGCAGTTCAGGGCAAGGGCGAGATCGTGCGCGACAAGGCGGCGTTCGAGGACCACTGGAATCCCGATCTCGACGACTGGTTCGAGGACGGCGTCGACACCGAAGGTCTGGTGATGATCAAGGTGAGCGCGGAGCGGGTTCACTATTGGGATGGGGAGGAAAATGGCGAGGTGAAGCTCTAGGACATGTCCTACCCCCGGCGGGAACCGCGTTGCAGCATGCGCCATCCCGCGGGTAGCAGCGCGCCGAGAACGCCGAAGACGAGCGCCCAGAAGCCGAGTGCGAATTCGGGCGGGACGCTGTCGGACGGCCGAGCCGTCGCGATGCCGGCGATGCCGAGGGCGATCAGGGCGAGGCAGGCGACCCAATAGAGCCGCAGCCAGCCCGGCCGCACGATCTGGCGGATCGCGTAGGCGGCTCCGGTAGCCACGACCGCCACAAGCAGGACGGTCGCAAGGAGGTCGGCGAGGGTCAAGGCTCTTCCTGTCGGCGAGAGTATCGCCGCAGGATGGACGGGTTGTTCGCTTGAGGCAAATATGGATGACGCGGCGAACTGTCTCTGCATGGTCGTCGGCAACGTCGGAGGGAATTGATGGATCGATCGATCGAGGCGCGGGCACGGCAGGTTCTGGATGCGATCGATGGCGGCCGGCCGATCGCGACCTTCAGCGGCCACGATCCCGATTTTGCGCTGCCAGACGCCTATCAGGTGTCGGATGCTGTGATGACAGAGCGGGTGGCGCGGGGCGAGCGCGTCGCCGGCTGGAAGATCGGCTTCACCAACAGCAACATCTGGAACGAATACGACGTCCACGCGCCGATCTGGGGACCGATGTACGACCGCACCGTGCGCCAGGTGATGGCCGGCGGCGAGATCAGCCTTGCGGGGCTTTGCGAACCGCGGATCGAGCCGGAGATCGCGTTTCGACTGAAAAGCGCGCCGGAGATCGGCATGGATGAGGCGGCGCTGCTCGATTGCATCGACGCGGTGACGCACGGCTTCGAGATCGTGCAGTCGATCTTTCCCGGCTGGAAGTTCAAGGCGGCCGATACGGTGGCGGCCTGCGCTCTGCACGGAATGTACGTGCATGGCGAACTTGTTTCGGTGGAAGGCGACCGGGCCGGGTGGCTGGAGCGGCTGGCCGCGTTCGACATGGAGCTCGTCCGCGATGGCGTGGTGGTCGATCGCGGCACGGCGGGCGACGTTCTGGGCGGGCCGCTGTCGGCGCTGCGCAGCATGGTCGACGGGATGGCGATGCGGCCGATGTCGCGGCCGCTGGCAGTGGGCGACCTGATCACCACCGGAACGGTGACGCGCGCCTTTCCGGTGGCGTCCGGCGAGCGCTGGACGAGCCGCCTCGACGGGCTGCCGCTTGCCGGACTGGACGTTCGTTTTTCCGCTTGACGGAACCGCGACGCGGGCATTCCGTTGACTGGCGCACAAATCGCGCTGGAGGGTTCGCATGCGCTGGAGAGGCCGCCGTCAAAGCACCAACATCTCGGACCGGCGCGGGCAGGGCCCGGCGCGCATGCCCGGCGGATTCGGGCGCGGCGGGCCGCGCATTCCGATCCCGATCGGGCGCGCAGGCGCGGGAGGCATGTCCGGCATCGTCATCCTCGTCGTGGTCTTCCTCGTCCTCTCCTTCCTCGGGATCAACCCGATGGATATGATGGGCGGCGGCGGCTCGGCGCCGCCTTCCGGGCAGGTGACGCGCCAGCAGCCGGGCAATGACGAGCAGGCGCAGTTCGTCGGCGTCGTTCTGGCCGAGACCGAGGATGTGTGGAACGGCATCTTTCAGACGGAGGGCGAGACCTACCAGGAGCCGACGCTGGTCATGTTCGACGGCGCGGTGGATTCGGCCTGCGGGCAGGCCTCCTCGGCGGTCGGCCCGTTCTACTGCCCGAACGACAACCAGGTCTATATCGACCTGACCTTCTTCGACGAGCTCGCCAGCCGTTTCGGCGCGTCGGGCGACTTCGCGCAGGCCTATGTCATCGCGCACGAGGTGGGCCATCACGTCCAGAACCTGACCGGCGTGCTGCCGCGGTTCCACCAGCAGCGCCAGCAGATGGGGCAGGCCGAGGCGAACGAGATGTCGGTGCGCGTCGAGTTGCAGGCCGACTGCTACGCCGGCGTGTGGGCGCATTTCACCGAGCAGAAGGGCCTGCTCGAGACAGGCGACATCGACGAGGCGCTGAATGCCGCCAACCAGATCGGCGACGACACGATCCAGCGCCGCACGCAGGGACAGGTCGTGCCCGACAGCTTCACGCATGGCTCGTCCGAACAGCGCCAGACTTGGTTCATGCGCGGCTATGACAGCGGGCGCTGGCAGGAGTGCGATACGTTCAGCGGTAATATCTAGACCATCCGGGGTTCTGCACCTCGAATGCTGCCTCTGGTAGAATGCCGCGCCCGGCCGGCGGGCCGTCGGGGCCTTGCCCCGGGCGACAGGAGGACAGCCATGAAAAGGCTTCTGACCGTGGCCGTGCTGTGCGCGGCAGGCAGCGCCCTGGCCTTCCCGGCCGCTGCCGACGATGCCGAACTCATCAAGAGCGCCGAAGCGGCAGCGCCCGCAGCGGTTTCGAGCGGCGCGGCGATCTATGCCATGGACGACAAGGGCGAGATGCGCACTTTGCGCGAAGGGACGAACGGCTTCTGGTGCATGCCGGACAACCCGGCCTCGCCGGGGCCGGACCCGATGTGCGGCGATGCCAACTCGATGGAATGGGCGATGGCCTGGATCGGCAAGACGGAGCCGCCGCAAGGCAAGGTCGGCTTCATGTACATGCTTGCCGGCGGCAGCGACGGCAGCAACACCGACCCTTATGCGCCGGGCCCGGAAGAGGGCAACAACTGGATCGAGACAGGCCCACACGTCATGATCGTCAATGCGATGGACATGATGGAGGGCTATCCGGACACGCCCGAGCCCGACACCACGCAGCCTTATGTGATGTGGGCGGGCACGCCCTATGCGCATCTGATGATCCCGATCGAGTGACCGGGCAGGCATACCGCGCGGGGTGACGCCCCGCGCGGGCGGGGCTCATTCGGTCAGAGCGGGCTCGCCCTTGCGCTCGCGGATCAGGTTCACGAAGCGGCGGAAGAGATAGTGCGAATCCTGCGGGCCGGGCGAGGCTTCCGGGTGGTGCTGGACGGAGAAGACGGGCTTGCCCGTCAGCGCGATGCCGCAATTCGAGCCGTCGAAGAGCGAAACGTGAGTCTCCTCAACGCCTTGCGGCAGGGACTTCGAATCCACCGCGAAGCCGTGATTCATCGATACGATCTCGACCTTGCCGGTGGTGTGGTCCTTGACCGGGTGGTTCGCGCCGTGATGGCCCTGGTGCATCTTCTCGGTCTTGGCGCCGACGGCGAGCGCCAGCATCTGGTGGCCGAGGCAGATGCCGAAGACGGGCAGGTCGGCGGCGATCAAATCCTTGATGACGGGCACGGCATATTTGCCGGTCGCGGCCGGGTCGCCGGGACCGTTCGACAGGAAGACACCGTCCGGCTGCATGGCGAGGATCGCCTGCGCGTCGGTGGTCGCGGGAACGATGGTGACCTTCGCGCCGAGCCCGGCCATCAGGCGCAGGATGTTGCGCTTGACGCCGTAGTCGATGGCGACGATGTGCATCGCCGGTTCGCCCTGCGCACCGTGGCCCTCGTTCCAGACCCAGGGGGTTTCGGACCAGACCGAGGACTGGCCGGACGAGACGTCCCTGGCCAGATCGAGGTCGAGAAGCCCCGACCAGGAAGCGGCCTTGGCCTTCAGCGCATCGAGGTCGAAATTGCCGGACGGGTCATGCGCGATGATCGCGTTCTGCGCGCCGCGCTCGCGGATGAGGGCGGTCAGCGCACGCGTGTCGAGGCCGGAGATCGCGACGATGCCGCGCTTTGCCAGCCATTCGTTCAGGTGGCCTGCGGAGCGGTAGTTGGACGGCGCCGTGATGTCGGCCTTGAAGATCGCGCCGACCGCGCCGTGACGGCCGGCGGGCGTCAAATCCTCGATATCGTCGTCATTGGCGCCGATATTGCCGATATGCGGGAAGGTGAATGTGACGATCTGGCCGACATAGGACGGGTCGGTCAGGATTTCCTGGTAGCCGGTGAGGGCGGTGTTGAAGACGACTTCGGCGACGCGCTCGCCGGTGGCGCCAGCGCCCTTGCCTTCGATGACCGTTCCATCGGCCAGCACCAGGATTGCAGTGGGTTTTTCGATGCTCCAGGGGGCGGTTCCAGCGGCCATGCTTTTCTCCAGTCGACGTCGCGCGGGCAGTCCTTGCCCTTGAAATGAGGCGCGTTCCGGGCCATATGGCGCAACGAAACGCACGGGTCGTGCCCCATTTGGGAACACCCCGTGCAAGACTCAAGTCGGTCCATGCAGGTGGCGGACAATAGGTGAAGGCGAAAGCCGGGTCAATTGCCGGAAACTGCGGTTCGAACTTATCCGAATCAATCAAATCAACGCGTTAGAGACGGGGACTGATTGCCTCGGCAATCGGCGGGCGCTATGGTCCGCTTCCCGACAGGAGAGATGAAGCCATGCGCGACAAGATCGCCCAGGCACTGAAAGCGGCCCTCAAGAGCCAGGACAAGCGGCGCACATCGACGCTGCGGCTGATCCAGGCGGCCATCACCGATCGCGACATCGCCAATCGCGGGCATGGCAAGGACGCCGTCAGCGACGAGGAAATCACGCAGATCCTGGCCAAGATGGTCAAGCAGCGCGAGGAATCCGCGCGCGCCTTCGAAGAGGGCAACCGGCTGGAACTGGCCGAGCAGGAGCGCCAGGAGATCGAGATCATCCGCGACTTCCTGCCGAAGCAGCTCGGCGAGGAGGACACGCGCCAGGCCTGTGCGCAGGTCATCTCCGAGGTCGGAGCCGACGGACTGCGCGACATGGGCAAGTGCATGAACGCGCTGAAGGAGAAATTCCCCGGCCAGATGGACTTCTCCAAGGCCAGCGGCATGGTCAAGACGATGCTGAAGTAGCGGTCGTTATGTGACCGGGCGCGTCGCCTATGGGTGGCGCGCTTTTTTTTGCCTGAACGCAACTTTCACCCATTTGGGTGATGCAACCTGCGGAAGAACCCGGCACATTTCGTGAGGGTTCGAAGCATTCGCTTTTCTCGAATTCTCCCCGAACGTACCGCCATATGCGATTTTGGGAGGGTAAGACGGGCCTTCTGACCTCTACGGGAGTCGTCTAGGCCCCTAGCGACTCCCGTTTTTTCGCCACAACCGACGGTTCGCGTCAAGGTTGCATTCCGGCCTTACCGGACGATGACGCGGCCCGAAGTCGTTCCGACATAAGGCCCGGATGCGCCGATGCCGGCCGAGGCGGCGCTGCCGCGCGCGTCGACGCGCCCGTCGGTGACGGTGGCCGTGCCGGTGCCGCCGAAGACCGCGCAGCCGGGCAGGGCGATGAGGGCGATTGCGAGGGCGAGCCTAGCCAAAGATCCGCTCCCCCTGTTCGTCGATCACCTGGCGGGCCTTGCGGATGGTGGTCTCGGTCGCGTCGTCGAGCGAGGGGAAGCGGTCGGCGCGGATGAGCTTGTGCTCCTTCAGCGTGCCGTCGATCTCCTTCGAGATGACGCCGCAGGTCTGGTATTGGCCGCCCTCCTGGAAAGGGGTCGGGCGGATGGTGAAGCCCTTGTAGTCCTGGGGCTCGGCCGCAGGAGCCGTGGCAGCGGCGCCACCACCGAACAGCTTCTTGAAGAACGACATGTTTCTCTCCTCGATTCGTGTCCAGCTTACAGGCGGGATCGGCAAAAATCCGGCGCTTATCGAGGCTCGTATCGCAAAACGCCGGCGACACCGTCCGTGCCCGGCGGGCGGTCATTGGGATGGGTCTGGCCGTCATTGACGACGACCGCGTCGAAATCGAACGGGCTGAGCCCGTCGATGCAGGCGACGTTGATGCCGTATTCGGTCGGTTTCGAGCGGCGGCGGTGATGGGTGTAGATGCCGCAGACGGAGCAGAACCAGTGTTCGGCGACCATCGTGTTGAACTGGTAGAGGGTCAGCAGTTCGGCGCCCAGTTCGATGGCGAAATCGTCCACCCGCGCGGAGACGGCGATCGCACCGCGCTTTGCGCAGAGCGAACAGGTGCAGCGTCGCGCGGTGTTCAGTCCGTCGACGAGCCTGGCCTTGAAGCGGACGCCGCCGCAGTGGCATCCGCCCGTTACGTCGTCATATGCGCTTCGGTCCATGCCGGCTCCCTTGTTGCGCACAAGGTGGACCGGCGTGGCGCGTGTCGCAACCCTAGAGCTTGGCGATGATCTCGCGGTAGGCGGCCTCGGGGAACGCCTTCAGCGTGCGCGTCCTGACATTGCCGCCCTTGGCGAGCTTCAGCGCAAAGCGGGCCGCAACCGCATCGTCGGGCGCTTCGCAGATGGCGACGAGGTCGTGCTCGCCCATCGTCATCCAGATGTCACGAAACGTGCCGCCCATATCGGCCAGCAGCTTGCGGGCCGCGTCGAGACGCTTGGGCGAGTCGCCGACATTGCGAATGCCTTCATCCGTCCAGTTCACGAGAACGATGTAGGTCGTCATGCTGCACCTCCCGCGGGCCGCCGGAGCGTCGAGCGGGCTCGGCGGGCCGCTCTAGAGTTCGACCCGCCGATTATGCGCCTGTTGCAACCGGGGCGCGATCCATCGAACAGCCTACGGCATCGCTTCGGGCGCATACTGTGCGGCGAATTCGGCGCTGGGTGGGATCGGCTTGATGATGTCGATCAGGACGCCGTTCGGATCGGCGGTGATGAAATGGCGCTGGCCGAAGGCTTCGTCGCGAATGGGGAGGTGGATCGGCAGGTTCGCCTGCTGAACGCGCGCATATTCTGCATCGACGTCCTTGACCTCGAAATTGAGGATCAGGCCGGAAACGCGGCCCCTTGCGACGGACGGGATCGTCTCGTGCGAGCCATCGAGGATGGCGAGGTTGACGCGCCGGTCTTCGAGCGAGGTCAGATGTACATACCAGTCACTCTCGAAGACCGGCTTGAAGCGGAAATGCGTGACATAGAAGGCGGTCGATCCGGCGACGTCATCCGTCATGATGACCGGATAATAGCTGGTCGATTTCATGGCTTTCACTCCTCGATGAATAAACATACAATCTGTATGTGGATGATGAATAACATACAGGCTGTATGTATGCAACAGTTGCCGGAACGCCGATCCAACCAGATGCGCACGGAGGCGACGCGGGCGGCGCTCATCGCCGCTGCGCGCGACTTGTTCGTCGAGAAGACGTATGCCGAAACGGGCACACCGGAGATCGTCTCGCGGGCAGGGGTGACGCGCGGCGCGCTCTACCACCATTTCGCCGACAAGCAGGCTCTCTTCGCCGCCGTGGTCGAGGCGGAATCCGAAGCCGTCGCCCGGTCCATCGAGGTTTCGACGCCGATTGATCTACCGGCGGTCGAGGCACTGGTGACGGGCGGCGAGGCGTTCATGACGGCGATGGCGGAGCCTGGCCGGACGCGCCTTCTGCTGCTCGACGGGCCGGCCGTTCTCGGCCGGCGCGCGATGGACGAAATCGATGCGCGTCACGGCGGGCGCACGTTGCGCGAGGGGCTGGCCATGGCCATGCGGCAAGGTGCCATCCGCCGCCTGCCCATCGACGCGCTGGCCGCACTCCTGTCGGCGATGTTCGACCGAGCGGCGCTGGAAATCGCCGGTGGCGCCAGCGAGGCGGATCACCACGCGGCCGTCCGGGCCGTAATCCTCGGACTTCGCCCCTGACCTTGCCGGTGCGGCCTTGATTATGGCGGGTTTGAGGCATACGAAGAATGGCAGGAAGATGGGGCCTCCGCCGAACCGGCACGCCGCCGCCCGACGAGAAGTTCTCCATTCATTCCCGGCCAGACGGATGTTTCGCAGCGGCGCCGCTCAGCGGTTGCCGTCTCCTTCGAAACGTCAGGTGCTGGCGGAAGGACCAACCATCGTGACCACCCGGACCAAATCGTCCACGACGCGCTTCGCCGCGCCCTTCCGGCTGCCCGGAATCGAGCAGATGCTGCCGGCTGGCGAATACCGCGTCGACACCGACGAGGAAATCATCGACGGCCTTTCGTGGATCGCTCATTGCGCCGTCGCGACCTATATCCATTTGCCTTCGATCGAACGGGCGTCTCGCCCAAGCCAGATCATCGAGATCGATGCCGGCGACCTGAAAGCCGCCATCGCGAAGGACCAGGCCGCATCATGATCCGAACCCGCGCCGAGCGCGCCGCGCGCATCCAGGCCACCCACCGCTTCGCCATCGGCCAGACGGTTTACCTCAAGGCCTGGTTCACGACGCCGCTGCGAACCGACGAAAGCTACAGCGTGACGGCCTGCCTGCCGGCGCGCGACAACGAGTATCAGTACCGCATCCGGGCCGAGAGCGAGCGCTACGACCGCGTCGCCGGCGAGGCGGCACTCGAACCTGTCGAAACCGCAGCAGAAAAGGGGAAGAACTGATGGCCAAGGGACAGATGCGATCGAACAAGGAAGTTCGAAAGCCGAAAAAGGAAAAGGCGCCGGCAGCGCCCGCGCCGGCATTCGGCAAACAGATCAAGGATCTGGGCGCACCGGCCAAGAAGGGCGGCGCAAAGGCCTGAACCGGCCGCCTTGCGTTCACGCATTCCAGACAGGAAAAACCCGGCTCGCGGCCGGGTTTTTTGTTGATCAGCTATCGAGGAACGAGCGCAGCTTTCTGGAGCGGCTCGGGTGCTTCAGCTTGCGCAGCGCCTTCGCCTCGATCTGGCGGATGCGCTCGCGCGTGACCGAGAACTGCTGGCCGACTTCTTCCAGCGTGTGGTCGGTGTTCATGCCGATGCCGAAGCGCATGCGCAGGACGCGTTCCTCGCGCGGGGTGAGCGAAGCCAAAACACGCGTGGTCGTCTCGCGCAGATTGGCCTGGATCGCCGCGTCGATCGGCAGGATCGCCATCTTGTCCTCGATGAAGTCGCCGAGGTGGCTGTCTTCCTCGTCGCCGACCGGCGTTTCGAGAGAGATCGGTTCCTTGGCGATCTTCAGGACCTTACGGACCTTTTCGAGCGGCATGGCGAGCTTTTCGGCCAGTTCTTCCGGCGTCGGCTCGCGGCCGATCTCGTGCAGCATCTGGCGCGATGTGCGCACGATCTTGTTGATCGTCTCGATCATGTGGACCGGGATGCGGATCGTGCGGGCCTGATCGGCGATCGAACGCGTGATCGCCTGCCTGATCCACCAGGTCGCGTAGGTCGAGAACTTGTAGCCGCGACGGTACTCGAACTTGTCGACCGCCTTCATCAGGCCGATATTGCCTTCCTGAATCAAATCAAGGAACTGCAGGCCGCGGTTCGTGTACTTCTTCGCGATCGAGATGACGAGACGCAGGTTGGCCTCGACCATTTCCTTCTTGGCGATGGCCGCTTCGCGCTCGCCCTTCTGGACCTGGTTGACGATCTTGCGGAACTCGAGGATCGAAATCGCGGTCTCGGTGGCGAGGTTCTGGATCTCGCCGCGGATGTCGCGGATCGTGTCCTTCTCGTTCTTGGCGAATTCCTTCCAGCCGCGCGCCGACAGATTGGCGATCGACTTCATCCAGTTGGGGTCGAGTTCCGAGCCCTGGTACTGCTGGAGGAAATCCTCGCGGCGCACGCCGTAGCTTTCGGCCAGACGCAACAGGCGGCCTTCGTTCTGAACGAGACGCTTGTTGATGTCGTAGAGCTGCTCGACGAGGGACTCGATGCGCGCATTGTTGAGCGACAGCGACTTGACCGCCGTGATCAGCTCGTCCTTGAGCTTCTTGTAGGAGCGTTCCTGGCTGGAGGAGAGCGCACCGGTCTGGGCGAGGCGGGCCTCGACCTGCTGGTCCTGAAGCTTGCGCAGCTTCTTGTAGGTGCCGGCGATGACGTCGAGGGTCTCCATGACCTGCGGACGCAGTTCGGCTTCCATCGCGGCCAGCGACAGATTGGCCTCGTCCTCGTCGTCGTCTTCCTCTTCGCCGCGCGTGTCGCCGCCGACATTGGTGATGTCGTCGTCTTCACGGCGCTTCGACCGGTCGTCGGTCTTCGGCTTATTGTCTTCTTCCGGGTTGCGCTCGACGATCGGCGCCTGCTTGGCCTCGGGGCCGGCATAGGTGGCTTCGAGATCGATGATCTCGCGCAGCAGGACCTTCGCCTCGTTGAGCTCGTCGCGCCAGATGATGATGGCCTGGAAGGTCAGCGGGCTTTCGCACAGGCCGGCGATCATCGTCTCGCGGCCGGCCTCGATGCGCTTGGCGATGGCGATTTCGCCCTCGCGCGACAGAAGCTCGACCGAGCCCATCTCGCGCAGATACATGCGCACGGGATCGTCGGTGCGGTCGGTCGGCTCTTTCTTGGTCGTGGTCGCGGCGACGGCCGTGCCGGTCTGCTCGGCGAGCTCGTTGGCGTCTTCCTCGGCGTCGCCTTCCTTCTCGCGGTCGCCGTCCTCGGCGTTCTCGTCATCCTCGACGACGTTGATGCCCATGTCGGACAGCATCGCCATCGTGTCCTCGATCTGCTCGGACGTGACCTCCTCGGAGGGAAGCACGGCGTTGAGCTCGTCCATGGTGACGAAGCCGCGCTTCTTGGCGAGCTTGATCATCTTCTTGACTGCGTCGTCGGAAAGGTCGAGCAGCGGACCGTCGGTCCCGCCTTCGCGCTCGTTCTCGACCTCTTCCTTCTCTTTAGTCGCCATATGTTGTTCTCCAGGCGGCCATCAGGCCATTGGAAGCCTCAGCGGCTCTCGTCACGGACATGGATGCTAGTGCGCGGATCGCGCTCGTCGATGGCGCATACGCGTGTTCACGTAAATGCGCTGTTAACCCTGGTATCGATACCGGCGTGCCCAACCCGCTCAAAACCAGTGTGCCGTCCCATCATCCGTCTTCAACGCGGGCAAGCCGCTCGTTAAGGTTCGTGGTCGTCCTGATTCCGTCATTCCGGCGGAAGGTCAAGCGGCTGTGACATGATTCGCCGCAAAAAAGCGAATCAATTGCCGGTTTGGCGGCTGGTCGGCCTGTCGTCAGGCCCGGCCCGCCCGACCCGACTGGACCCCGAAGCCTTCGATGAGCGCCTCGGTTGCCTGCACGTCGCGCAACTGGGACTGCACGTCGACCAGATGACGATAATTCTCGTCCGTCGGTTCGGTCGCGAGCGCCGTCTCGGCTGCTTTCAACTCCCTATGTAGAGACTGAGCCGCCTGCTGCAAGTATAGGGCCTGCTGAAAGGCGTCGCGGGCGTCGTCGAGCGCGGCTTCGGGCAGGGCGGTCCACAGGCCCGCGCCCTTGACCTGCAACAGCGCCCGTTCCCAAATGTCCTCGATGCCGCAGGTGCGCACATGCTCGATGAGCGTGCCGGCCCTTGCCGTGAGCCCATGCGCGGCGGCGTCGACGATGCAGGCCTTCAACTGGCGCAGTTCGGCGCTGGTGATCGACAGGCGGTCGATCTCGTCGAAATACTCGTCGACGAGGTCGGGGTGGTTGACGAGGGTGACGAGGATGGACGTCTCGCGCAGCGGCATGGCCGTGGCGGCGCGGCGGACCATGGAGGAGCGGGCCAGCGTCTCGGAGACGGCGAAGCGCTGCTTGCCCATCTGGCCGGGCATGCCTGGACGGCCCTGTCCACCGCCCTTTTCGAAGCGCGGATTTTGCGGCCGGCTTGCGCCGAAGAAGCGAATGACGCGGTCGCGCATTTCCTGCTGGTAGTGGCGGCGGACGTCCTCGTCCTTGATCTGGAACGTCAGTTCGCGCAGGCGCTTTTCGAGTTCGGCGCGGCGCTCGGGCGTGTCGAAGGTCGAGCCGCCGGTCTCGCGCTGCCACAGCATGTCGGCGAGCGGGCGGGCCTCGGCGACAATGGCGCGGAACGCGTCTGGCCCTTCCGCCTTGACGAGATCGTCGGGGTCCTGGCCGTTGGGAAGGAGCGCGAAGCGCAATGTGCGGCCGGCCTGGACGAGGGGCAGAGCGAGGTCGGCGGCGCGGAAAGCGGCCTTCATGCCGGCCTGGTCGCCGTCGAAGCAGAGCACCGGCTCGCCCGACATGCGCCAGAGGAGTTCGAGCTGGTTTTCGGTGAGCGCCGTGCCCAGCGGGGCGACGGCGTTTTCGACGCCGGCCTGTGCCAGCGCGATGACGTCCATATAGCCTTCGACGGCGATGATGGTGCCGCCGCGCGCGACGGTGGAGCGCGCGCGGGCCAGATTGTAGAGCACCTGACCCTTGTGGAAGAGCTCGGTGTCGTTGGAATTCAAATATTTCGCGGGCGCATCTGCTGCCATGGCGCGGCCGCCGAAGGCGATGACACGGCCGCGCGCGTCCTCGATCGGGAACATGATGCGGTCGCGGAAGCGGTCGTAGGAGACAGGAATGTCGGGGCCATGGACGACGAGGCCGCAAGCCTCGATCTGGCCCTTGTCGACGCCCTTGGCTGCCAGATGCTCCTTCAGCGCATTGCGGCTTTCGGGGGCGTAGCCGAGGCGGAATTTCTGTTGGGTCGGGCCGGAGAGTCCGCGTTCGCGCAAATAGGCGCGGGCTTTCGCGCCGTCGGCCCCTTGCAGCCGGTCCTGGAAGAACTGCGTCGCCATTTCCATGACGTCGGAGAGCGAGGCGCGTTCGCGCTCGCGCTGTTCCTGCTGGACGTCGCGGGCGGGCATCGGCACGCCGGCCATATCGGCGATGCGCTCGACCGCCTCGGGGAAGGCGAGGCCGTCATGGTCGGTCAAAAAGCGGAAATGGTCGCCGGAGACGCCGCAGCCGAAGCAGTAGTAGCGGCCCTTCTTGTCCTCGCAGTGGAAGGAGGGCGATTTTTCGCCATGAAAGGGGCAGCAGGCCCAGTAGTCGCCGCGCGGCGCGTTGGTCTTGCGGCGGTCCCATGTCACCCGCGCGCCGATCACCGAGGAGATCGGCACCCGGTCGCGGATCTCGTCGAGGAAGGAAGGGGAAAATCGCATCTGGGTTCTGCTCGCTTTGTCCTGCATATAGAGCCGATCCGCGCGCGGCGCGAGGCGAATGCGGGTTCATGCCCGTGATTCACACGCTGCGGGCGTCGCAACTGGACTATCGGACCGCGCTTGCGTGCGCGGGGCCGGCATGCGATTCCTGTTAATCGACTAAAGAAAAAGTCGCGGGCAGAACCGCGCGAGAGCAAAGCTGATTTCATGATTTCCATTTGCAGATGCTTCGAGCGGTCGCTGGCCGCCGTCCTTCCGGAGGCCCGGTCGTGAGCGGGTCGGTCGTTCTTCTCAACCTTGCCGGCGCGGTCGCGCTGCTGCTTTGGGCAACGCGCATGGTGCGTACCGGCGTCGAGCGCGCCTATGGCGAGGTGCTGCGCCGGCGGCTGCGCGCGACGCTGCGCAATCCGCTCGCGGGCGTCGTTGCGGGCACGGGGCTTGCGATCGCGCTGCAGAGCGCGACGGCGGTGGCGCTGCTCGTCGGCTCGTTCGTGGGATCGGGCATCGTCGGCGGCGCGGCGGGGCTCGTTGCCGTGCTCGGCGCCGATCTCGGCTCGGCCATCGTCGTCAAGATGCTGTCCTTCGATCTGAGCCTGCTGGTTCCGATCTGCCTTTTCGCCGGCACGGCCATTTTCCTCGCGACGGAACGGCGCTCGTGGCGGCAGTTCGGCCGTATCCTCGTCGGTGTCGGGCTTTTGCTCCTGTCGTTGCGGCTGATCGGCGAGGCGTCGGAGCCGCTGCGCGAAAGCCGGCTCCTTCCGGTCGTCGTGGATTTCCTCGCCGCCGATCCGATCACCGCCTTCATCGTCGCGGCGATCATGACGTGGCTCTTCCATTCGAGTGTCGCGGCGATCCTGCTGATCGTCGCGCTCGCCGCGCGCGACCTGATTCCGGTCGAACTCGGCATCGTCATGGTGCTCGGCTGCAATCTCGGCGGCGGGCTGATCGCCGCGATGCTGTCGCGTACGATGGCGCCGCAGGGGCGCTCCGTGCCGATCGCCAATCTCGTGCTGCGCGGCATCGGTGCGGTAACGGCGCTGGCGGTCATCGCGATCGTTCATCCGCCGCTCGACCTTCTCGGCGGCTCGCCCGAAATCCAGCTCGTCAACGCGCATATCGCCTTCAACCTGGCGCTGGTGATCGTCGGGCTGCCGCTGGCGGGGATCGTTCACCGGCTGGTCAGCAGCGCGCTGACCGCGATGCAGCCCGAAGCGGTGATCGACCTCGAGGACCAGCCGGTTTCCTCGCTCGACCCGACTGTCCTCGACAATCCGCCGTTGGCGCTCGGCAATGCCACGCGCGAGGTGATGGCGATCTGCGACACGGTCGAGATCATGCTGACCAATGTGATGGAGCTCTACGAGGAGGCCGACAAGCCGAAGATCGCGGCGCTGACGGCGCTCGATGACCGGGTGGACGAGCGCCATGCGGCGATCAAGCTGTATCTGGCGCGTATCAGCGCCTCGCAGATGAGCGAGGACCAGGCGTTGCGCTATCAGGAACTGCTCGGTGCCTGCGTGAAGCTCGAACAGGTGGGCGACATCATCGTGCGCAACATGCTGGCGCAGGTGAAGAAGAAGCTGGAGCGCGGTGTGGCCTTCTCGCCGGATGGCATGGACGAACTGCACGAGATGCATGCGGCGGTGCTCGCCAATGCGCGCCTCGCCTTCAACGTGCTCGTCTCGCGGGACCGGGAGACGGCACGCCAGCTCGTGCAGGAGAAGGAACGTCTGCGCGATCTCGAAAAGCGCTCCAGCCAGCGCCATTTCGACCGGCTGCGGCGCGGGACGGCGGAGAGCGTGGAGACGAGTTCGATCCATCTCGACACGATCCGCGACTTGAAGCAGATCAACTCGCTGCTCGCCTCGATCGCCTATCCGGTGCTTGAGGAACATGGCCTGCTGCGGGACAGCCGCCTCAAGGCCGTCTAGGTCGGGCACGTCGATATTCCGGCCTGAGCGGCCTGCAAATGGCAGCTTTCTGCGCTTCCGGTGCTATGCGCCCACATCCGTCCCGAATGCCGCTTGAAAAAAGTAGAGCCCGGTCGCTGGAGGACGACCGGGCTCTGATGCCTCTCCCCGCCGGGCTGACGCCCGAGGGGGATGGGGCAGGGAACCTTGTATGTAGGTACCCTACTGAGCCTGTGCCACCGGGGCGACAAGCTGGGTGATGCGGCGGACGGCGACGCGGCGATTGCGGCGCTCTTCCGACTGGGTCTCGACCTTCAGATACTGCTCGCCATAGCCCTGGGTGACCAGGTTTTCCGGCGGGATATCGAAGAAGTCCGTCAAGGCGACGGCCACGGCTTCAGCGCGCTGGTCCGACAGGGCCAGATTGGCTTCATCCGAACCGACCGCATCCGTGTGGCCTTCAATCAGGAAGGTCTCGGCCGGATTTTCCTCGAGCATCCGGGTCATCGCGTCGGCGAGGCCCTGAAGACGGGGAACTTCGCTCTGCGGGATCGAGGCCGAGCCGAAGTCGAAGGTCAGCGTGTCGAGGTCGACGCGGCGTGCGATGTCACGAACGCGCGAGGAGTATTTCACCTCGTCGATCGTATAGACCTCGCGAACCTGTTCGACCGGAGGCTGGTCCAGGAACTCGTAATAGATGTCCGGGTCCTCGACGCGATTGGCCTCCAGGATGTACTGGCTGACGGGGATCGTGAGCTGCAGCGGCGGCAGGTCACGAGCCGGGTCGCGCCAACGACGCGGGCGATCGTAGTCGAAGCGACGATCGTCGGCGTAGACGAGGACGTATTCACGGCCGTCCGGCGCGAAACGCGAGCGCTGGATGACGTCGCCGTAACGGTCGCGGATGGTGACGATCTCGACGCCGTTCGGACGCACGATCACTTCACGCGTGCGGCCACGCGGCAGCTCCTCGTAGTACACTTCGGACTCGCGAACGAGACGCGGGCGGTCGTCGCTCTGGATCACCGTCGTGTTGTTGAAGTTGACGATGAAGCGGTTGTCGATCTCACGAACGACCTCGGCTCCCTCGCGACGCTCACGACGACGCTCACGGATCTCCGTCTCCTCCAGGCGGCGGCCTTCCTCGGCACGCAGCGACTGAATTTCGATCGGCTGTTCGAGAACCTGGGCGTCCTGCTCGGAAGTCGGGGCAGGGCCGGCCGGACGGGCACGACGCGCACGCTCTTCCTCGATCTGCTCGGGCGTTTCGCCGTCGGCAGCGGCTTCGGCCTCGAATGCAGCCTCGGCCTCGGCGGGCTCGACCTTCTGCGAATCGAGGATCGGAGCGAGATCGTCGGTTTCCTCGAAGGCCTGTTCCGGCGGAATCTCGACCTGCAGGGCCTCGCCGGCTTCGGCCGGCTGTTCGACGGCACCTTCGACTTCAGCTTCGCCCTCGACGGTAGCGCCGCCTTCGACGGGCGCCGCGCCTTCGGCAGGAGCGGCATCCTCGGCAGGGGCTTCTTCAGCCGGAGCCGCATCCGTGGGAGCTTCTACGGGCGCAGGCGCTTCCTCGGCGGGTGCCTCTTCGGCAGCGGGCTCTTCAGCCGGCGCTTCTTCTTCCACTGGGGCTTCTTCAGCTTCCGGCGCTTCCTCAGCGGCCGGAGCTTCCTCTGCGGGAGCTTCCTCAGCCGCAGGTTCTTCAGCCGGAGCTTCCTCGGCTGCCGGAGCCTCTACGGGGGCCTCTTCGGCAGCAGGCTCTTCGGCCGGAGCTTCCTCGGCGGCGGGCTCTTCAGCCGGAGCCTCTTCTGCAGCCGGCTCTTCCTCGGCGGCGGGTTCTTCGGCCGGGGCCTCTTCTTCGGCAGGTGCTTCCTCGGCGGCCGGCTCTTCGGCCGGAGCCTCCTCGGCAGCAGGCTCTTCAGCCGGAGCTTCCTCAGCGGGCGCCTCTTCCGCGGGCGCTTCTTCCTCTACGGGTGCCTCTTCGGCGGCATCCTGAGCTTCCTGAGCTTCCTGCGCTTCGCGCTGCAGGCGCTGCTCTTCGGTTTCCTCGGTTGTCGCCTGTGCGAGGATGACCGGCGCATTGAGCTGCCCATCCTTTTGCATGGCGTCGAAATCGGGCTGTGCGCCGGCGAAAGGCGCCGCGCTTAGCTGAGCGGTGGCCATGATCAGCCCAAGGGCCGTCCCGGCCAGTATCCGCGACTGTCTCTTCATTAGAGTGTGCTCCTGAAATGGGTCCCAACCCGGCTTCAACAGAAAGACCAGCTTTTTGTTCCGGATTGGCGGGAAAACAGGCTCTTCCGGGGCCATTTGGCGGCATTGCGGCGGCAAATCGATCGAGATCGCGGACGTTCCCGCTTGACCGCGAAAGGGCGCGGGTCCACATCGGCGCAATGTCCGAACCCTTCTGGAAAACCAAAACCCTCGAAGCGATGACCACGCCTGAATGGGAAGCGCTGTGCGATGGCTGCGGCAAGTGCTGCCTGTCGAAGCTGGAGGAAGAGGACACCGGCGAGATCTACTGGACCAGCATCGGCTGCCGGCTCTTCGACGCCGGCAATTGCCGCTGCTCCGACTATCCCGGCCGGCTCGCCAAGGTGCCGGATTGCGTCAAGCTGACGCCGCACAAGGTGCGTACGCTGCCCTGGCTGCCCTCGACCTGCGCATATCGTCTTGTCGCAAACGGCGAGGACCTGAAGTGGTGGCACCACCTCGTCTCGGGATCGCGCGAGACCGTGCATGAGGCCGGCATTTCGGTGCGCGGCAAGGTGACCGCGCTCGAAACCGACATGGAGAGCGTGGACGACTATTTCGACCATATGCTGGACGAGGAGCCATAAGGCGCTTGCGCTCAGGAGTGTGCGCAGCCTACCTCACAGGCCTCGACCTCGAACGAAGGAACCCCCGATGAGCCAGACCGAAACCAAAGTCCTGATCGAGCGCTATCTCGAAGCCTTCAATGCCGGCGACAGCGCGGCGATGCTCGACTGCCTCGACGAAGATGTCGCGCACGACATCAACGAGGGTGGCCGCGAGATCGGCAAGGACAAGTTCAAGTGGTTCCTCGGCATGATGGACCGCCACTACAAGGAAGAGCTGGCCGACATCGTCATCATGACCAACGAGACCGGCAGCCGTGGCGCCGCCGAGTTCACCGTGCATGGCGAATATCTGGCGACCGCCGAAGGCCTGCCCGAGGCGAACGGCCAGCGCTACTCCGTGCCGGGCGCGATCCTGTTCGAGATCGATGGCGGGCGCATCTCCCGGGCGACGACCTATTACAATCTCAAGAACTGGATCGCAGCGGTTTCGAAGGGCTGAACGGTGACCGTCACCGTCCGGCGCTTGGCGCGCAGCGAGGTCGAGGCGCGGATCGACGATCTGGCGGCGCTGCGCATCGAGGTCTTTCGGGCGTTTCCCTATCTTTACGACGGGGATGCCGGCTACGAGCGGGATTATCTGGCGACATATGTGAAAGCGCCGGGTGCGGTGGTGATCGGTGCGTTCGACGGCGAGGCGCTGGTGGGGGCGGCGACGGCGTCGCCGCTTGGCGAGCATCACGGCGAATTCGCCGCGCCCTTCAGCGAGCGCGGCCTCGACATCGACGACTTCTTTTATTTCGGCGAATCCGTTCTCAAGGCGGGGTATCGGGGGACGGGCATCGGCGTGCGCTTCTTCGAAGAGCGGGAGCGGGCGGCGCGCGAGCAGAACTTCGCCAAATGCGTCTTTTCGGCCGTGGTTCGCCCGGCGGATCATCCTATGCGACCTGGCGACTACGTCCCGCTCGACGGTTTCTGGCGCAAGCGCGGCTATCGCCGGATCGAGGGGCTGGAGACGCATTATTCCTGGCGGGATGTCGGCGCCGACGAGGCGAGCGAGAAGCCGATGGAATACTGGATCAAGGAGTTCGACACTTCGACATGAACCGCGCATGAATGCGAGGTTCCGAACATGTTCAGTTTCCCGGCGCCATTCTCTTCCGATCGCCCTGAGCGACACGAGATGTCCTGATCCGCATCATCGACGAGGAGAGACAAGATGTTCAAATTCGCAAAGACGGCCGCGCTTTCCGCCTTGATCGGCCTCGGCGCCCTTGCCGTCGCGCCCGCACAGGCCAACGCGACCGGCCTTCAGTTCCACGGCAATGCCGGCACCGTCACCGTCCAGTGGGGCGGCGGCTATCGCGGCGACCGCTGGCACCGCGGCGGCCCGCGCCATCATCGCCAGGCCTGCACGCCCGGCCAGGCGGTTCACAAGGCGGCGCGCATGGGCCTTCGCAATCCGCGCGTCGTCAACGCCAACCGCAACGTGATCCGCGTTGCCGGCCGCGCCTGGCGCCATGGCCGCACGGCGATCGTCTTCGCCCGCGCGCCGAACTGCCCGGTCATCAGATAAGAGCCGCGAGACTGATCCGCGGAAGACGAAAGGCGCCGGACCGGCATGGTCCGGCGCCTTTCGCACGTTCGGGACTATTCGGTGTCGTTCGCCTCGAGCCAGGCTTCGAGTTGCGCGATCTCGCGCTCCTGCGCCGCGATGATCTCCTCGGCAAGCGCGCGCATTTCCGGGTCGTCGCCTTCCTCGATCTGGATGCGCGCCATGTCGATCGCGGCCTGGTGATGCGGGATCATGCCGCGTGCGAAGTCGATGTCGGCATCGCCCGAATAATCCATCGCGGCCATGTCCTCGTGCATCTGGTCCATCGCCGCGCGGTAGGCCGTCGTGGATGCGGATTCGCTTTGCGCGCCGCCGTGGCCGGCATGGCCGTCATGCGCGGTCTGCGCGTGGACGCCGGTGGCGCCGAGGGCGAGCAGGGAGGTCAGGGCAATAGTTCGGGCAAGCCTCATCGGGAACAATCCTCGTGTTCGATGCAATCGGACAGAAGATAGAAGTTCCAGCAGGTGGAAGCTCAACCGGAAATTATCAGGGGGCACCGGGGCGGATGGGACGGCGGAGTAGCCTAGCGGGCTGAAGCTCGGATCTGCCTTTCCAGTTCGCTTCCGAGGCGCAGGATTTCATCGACGAGCAGGGCGATGTCCGCGTAGCGCGTGCGGTGGTTGCAGATCGCGGCGCGCAGGCAGTGCCTCCCGCGCAGGGTCGTGTCGGAAAGCACGGCGGTGCCGTTCTCCTGAAGCCGCAGCATGATCTCCACGTTCAGGGCCTTCACGGCCGCTTCGTCCAGATCGTGCGGATCGTAGCGGAAGCAGACGATGTCGATCGGGGCCTTCGCCATCAGACGGAGCCGCGGTTCGCCCTCGATGAGGCGGGCCAGATATTGGGCCTGGTCGATGTTCTGATCGATCAGGCGTCCGAATTTCTCGACGCCATGCTCCTTGAGGCTCATCCAGACCTTGAGTGCGCGAAAGCCGCGCGAGGTCTGCAGGCCGAACTCATGCAGCCAGTCGCCCGTGGCCAGCCCTCGTGGCGCCGGCTGGAGATATTCGGGCATCGTGGCGAACGTCTTGCGATGCGCGGTCGCGTCGCGCACCAGGCAGCACCCGACATCGAACGGCGCATGGAGCCATTTGTGCGGGTCGAGCGCGAGCGAATCGGCGTGATGAAGCCCGGCGACAAGCCGACGCCCGCGCGGCGCGATCGCCAGCAGTGCGCCGATGCAGCCGTCGACATGGAGCCACAAATCCTCGTTTGCAGCGAGCGCGGCCAGCGCTTCCAGATCGTCGATGGCGCCCGTATTCACGGCACCGGCATTGGCGATGATGCATGCGGGCTGAAGGCCCGCCGCCCTGTCCTGCGCGATGGCCGCCTCGAGTGCAGACAGGTCGATGCGGAATTCGGCGTCGCTTGCGATGCGCCGCAGGGCGCGGTTGCCCAGACCCAGCGTCTCGACCGCCTTGCGATGGCAGGAATGAATCTGGTCGGAACCATAGAAGCGGAGCGGCCGGGCGAGCGCCGCCATGCCCTCTTCGCGGATGTCGATGCCCGCCTTGACGTTGCGCGCGACGGTGAGGCCGACGAGGTTGGCGATCGAGCCGCCGCTGACGAGCAGCCCGCTGGCTTCGGCTGGAAATCCGACCATCTCTTTGCACCAGTCGATGACCTGCCGTTCGATGGGGACGGCGGCATGATTGCCGCCGCCCAGATTCGAGCCCTGGATGGCGGCGATGAAATCCGCCAGGGCGCCAGTCATGTTGCTGGAGCCCATATACCAGGCCCAGAAGCGCGGATGCACGTTGCCCATCGGGTAGGGCATGACGTTCTCGGATACGGCGCGAAGGATTTCGCCGAGAGGCTGAGGTTCGCGCGGCAGCGGCTCGGTGAACCGTTCCCTCACATCCGCCGGCATGTCGCGCCAGGCTGGACGCGTTCGCACGTCCCTGAGATATGCCACCGCCTCGTCGACCACCCGATGGGCGATACCGGCCATTTCGGGCCAGTCCACCGGGTCGAGCGTCTCTTCGGCGGCAATTGCGAGGGATGAGCGAACTGCGTCCATCATATGCTCCTTTCGAGCCTCAAGCCGCGAACTGAAAGCCCGGCGTCGACAGCGACAGCGCGCGTTCCTCCTCGTCCATCTCGGTCTCGATGCCCTCGAAAAGGGGCGTCGACAGATATCGCTCGCCGGTATCGGGAAGCATGCACAGGATGACCGAGCCGGCCGGCGCGCGTTCGGCGACCTGGCGGGCGATGCCGAAGGTCGCGCCCGCAGAGATGCCGCAGAAAATGCCTTCCCTGCGTGCCAGTTCGCGCGTCCATTTCATGGCCTCGGGGCCGGAGATGGGGATGACTTCGTCGTAAAAATGTTTGTCGATCGCTTCCTGCAGGACATTGGGGATGAAATCCGGCGTCCAGCCCTGGATCGGATGCGGCTCGAAGGCGGGATGGCTGGCTCCCGGTGCGCCGTCGCGGCCGCGCTCCTGCGCATGGCCGCTGCCGAGAAGCTGCGCGTTGGCCGGCTCGCTGAGCACGATCCGGGTCTCCGGACGCTCGCGTCGCAGCACGCGGCCGACGCCGGCAACGGTGCCGCCGGTGCCGTAGCCGGTCACGAAATAGTCGAGGCGCGACCCGGCGAAATCATTGATGATCTCACGCGCGGTCGTCATCTCATGGATATCCGCATTGGCCGCCGTCTCGAACTGGCGGGCGAGAAACCAGCCATTCGCCTCGGCCAGTTCGACCGCCTTCTGGTACATGCCGAACCCTTTGAGCGCGCGCGGCGTCAGCACGACCTTGGCGCCGAGCATTCGCATCAGCTTGCGGCGTTCGACCGAGAAGCTGTCGGCCATTGTGACGACGAGCGGGTATCCCTTCTGGGCGCACACGATCGCCAGACCGATGCCGGTATTGCCGCTCGTCGCCTCGACCACGGTCTGCCCGGGCTTCAAGAGGCCGCGCCGCTCGGCATCCTCGATGATGTTGAGCGCGAGCCGGTCCTTGACCGATCCGGCCGGATTGAAGAACTCGGCCTTCACATAGATCGTGGCGTGGTCGACGCCCAGATTGTTGATCCTGACGGTCGGCGTGTCGCCGACCGTATCGAGGATGCTGTCGAACAGCCGGCCCCGGCCGGTGGTGGTGCGTATCGCTTCGTGCATGTGCATGATCGATCTCCTGTGTGTCGATTTTCTGCTGGACGGCGGCCCAAGGCGACGATGCCGACCACGAAGCTCAGTCGATGCGGCAATCATCCGCTGGGCCGGTGTATTCTACGCCGAAAGACCCGGTCGTGCTGATCCGGACGGCGCTGTCTCCCTCATGCGCAGAAGCCGGATGCGATCACCCGGCCATAGTGGTAAAGTCGAGCCGCGGGCGGGAGCGTGGTTGGAAGCGTGGAAACGCGCATGGAAACGCTTGAACGCGGCGACGAGGCCAATGCCGCCGCATTGACGATATCGATGTTCGGGCGGCTTTCCGTCGTTCGCAGCGGCGTTCCGGTCGACCTTCCGCCTTCGCGGAAGGTGCGGGCGCTACTGGCGTATCTGTCCGTTTCCGCGCACCCCGTTGGCCGCGGCCGTCTTTGCGAGCTACTCGGCGATGTGCCGAACGATCCCAAGGGCGAACTGCGCTGGTGCCTGAGCAGGCTCAGGGCGATTCTCGACGAGCCGGGACGTGCCCGCGTCACTTCCAGAAGCGATATGATCTCGCTCGACCTGACGGACTGCCTGGTCGACGCGGTGCAGGTCGAAGCGGCGATGCGGGCCGGACTGGAAACGCTCGATCTTGCCAGCCTGAGCAGGCTCTGCCGCCTCTTCGCCGGCGATTTCCTGGAAGGCCTGGACCTGCAACGCAGCCCACAGCTCGACTATTGGGTGGCGACCCAGCGAAGCCGTTATCGCGCCAGCCATGCGGCCCTGCTCGAAAGACTGGTGGCACTCTTGCCGAATGATCCACGCGAGGCGCGGCCGCATGTGGAACGCTGGGTCGAGCTTTCCCCGTTCGACGCGCGGGCGCAAATCCTGCTTTTAAGAACTTTGCTTGCGTGCGGGTTGCCCGCCGAGGCCGAACAGCACCTCGCCGCGATCGCGCGCTTGTTCGAGGCTGAGGATATGGAGTTCGACCCGATCCGGCGGGCGTGGCAGGACATGCGCAACGATCAGGCGCCTGCCCAGCCTTCCGAGCGAGCGCCGGTCTACGCGATCGAACATGCCCATCAGGAGACGCCGGCGATCGAGCAGGCGCGACTGCAGCGGGCATCGCTTGCCGTCATGCCCTTCGCGGAGCCGGACAGGCTGAATGGGGAGGCCGGATTTGCCGATGGCCTGACCCACGACATCATCACGCGGCTCGCCAAGCTGCGGAACCTGTTCATCATCGCCCGCGGCTCCGTGTTCGCACTTTCGGAACGAGGCACCGGACCGGAGGATGCGGCGAAGCGGCTGAATGTCGACTATTTCACCACCGGCATGGTGCGGCGAAGCTCAGGCCGCATCCTGGTGTCGGTCGAACTGGTCGAGGCGCGGACCACGAGGATCGTCTGGTCGGACGAATTCGACCTCAAACCGGACGATGCCTTCCTCCTCCTCGACGACATCTGCAACATGATCGTCTCCTCCATCGCCAGCGAGGTCGAGACCGCCGAGAAGAACCGCGCCATCTTGAAGCCGCCCAATTCGCTCAACGCCTGGGAGGCCTATCATCGCGGACTCTGGCACATGTACCGCTTCACCAAGGCGGACAATGACCTCGCCCATCAATTCTTCAAGCGCTCGAGCGAGGCCGATCCCACCTTTGCCCGCGCCTATGCGGGAATCTCGTTCACGCATTGGCAGAACGCCTTCCAGCACTGGGCCGATCGCGACCAGGAAGCCGACCTCGCCTATGAGGCGGCCGGCCGAAGCCTGATCGTCGACGATCACGACCCCGCGGCGCACTGGGCGATGGGGCGGGCGCTGTGGTTGCGCAGCAGCCAGGACCAGGCGGTCGCCGAACTGGAGCGGGCGGTGGACCTCAGCCCCAATTTCGCGCTCGGCCACTACGCGCTCTCCTTCGTGCAATCCCAGTCCGGCGATCCCGCTGCCGCCATCGCCTCGTCGGATCATTCGCGCAGTTTGAGCCCGTTCGATCCGCTGCTGTTCGGCATGCTCGGCGCCCGCGCCATGGCGCATGTGCGGCTAGGGCAATATGAGGAGGCCGCGGAATGGGCGATCAAGGCTTCCGCCAGGCCCAATGCCCACAACATCATTCTGGCGATCGCCGCATATTGCCTGGCACTTGCCGGACGCGTCGAGGAGGGCCGGGTGTTCGCGGTAATGATCCGGAAATCATTGCCGAATTTCGGCGTGAACGACTTTCTCTCCACCTTTCGATTCTCGCCGGAAGCCGAAGCGCTGTTTCGCACCGGCGCAAGTCGCGTGGGTCTGGATTGACGTTGCCGAGAAGGTTTCGGGGCTAAATTCCGACGGAGCGGGTTTTATCCGGCGTCATCGCAATCCGGTCGCGACGCCGGCGAAGCCGGGTTGAGGCGATGGTGGGCCCGGAGACAACCGTGAAACGTTGAAATCGTTGAGTTTTCTCGGGTCATTCAACTTGGATACCCCCTAGGATACCCCCCATTTTTCAAGGTGCAGACATTGCGATTCCACAGCGGACAAGGGTGCAACGCCTACTGTTCATCCTTAGTGGATTCGTGTGCAGAAGTCAGCTATGTCAGTTCCTACGTTCGCTTATGCAGACATTCAAACTCGCAAGCCTTGACATACAGACCATAGGGATGTAGATACGGTCCCATGATGTGGAGGAAGGACGCTCCCCACGTTAAAAACAGAAACGTCCGTTGAAAGATGTGGCCGTAGGGTGTGCGCCACGTTAAATAAAGAAGTACCTGATTGAATGAAAAAAGGCCCGCAAGGGCCTTTTTTTTATGCCTTGGGGGACGGGGATTGCTACTGCAGAAATTGGAAGCGGTGTTCTTTGATGAGAATGAGCACTTGGTCGAAGTGCTCGACAAGCGCGCCGGGGTTTGGGACGGGGAGAAAGAACGGGGCTATGGCATTCTCGTTATTTCTCATAACGGGCTTCGGTTCGGCATACCGCTCCGCTCCCACATAAAGCACAAGGCATGCTTCATAACGAATGGCACGAAGGGATTAGACTATTCGAAGTCGATCCTCCTGGTGAAGGACGAGTATATCTCGGCTAGGCCGTTTACGATCCCATCCGACGAGTACGTCAGGATCAAAGACCGCACGTTGCACATCTCAACTCAGTTTGAGAAGTACGTTGACCGATACGTCATCGGCGTAACGAAGGATGATCAAAATATCCTTCGGCCCTACCGATTCTCGACGCTTCAAAATTATCACGCTGAACTAGGTATCTGAAAAGCGAATACCCGCGAGGACCGATTAAGGGTGTCGCGGGCATCTAGAATTTGAGAACTTGACGTTGTTCTCGTGCTCGATAGGTAGCATCCCTTATATACTTCAAGAAGGTGTGAACTTGGAAGTGAGCGGTAATCCGCCGATCGCCCTAATGCCCCTGATTAGCTTTATCGACCAACTCCATCGCTGCCGCATAAGAGATGAGTTTGTCGCAACCCAGTTTGTCCGCAAACCGGTGGCAGTCTGACAAGGGCATATTACTCAGGACAAGCGAGGATGCTGGTATTTCTCGCAAAATCCGACCGTCGTCTGTCATGAACGCATTTCCGTGAGTGGTCGTTGGCTTTAAGCCGTCCACCAAGTGTTCACACCCGAACAGGCTCTGAAGTTTCTGAGCGTTGCGGGTTTTCCCGCACTGCTGCGGGCCAAATACGATTACGGTCATTTTAGATCCCTCTCACGAATCCAGGAATATGTTCCTATCACAATGACGGCGATTCTCAGGTAGTCAACACTTAGTTGACTAGTGAAGGACTCGAACCTGCAACGCTTAGGACACGAACCCGCAACCGCACGGGGCAATACATGCTGCATTACTTGCTCGGTCGTGGCACTATACAGAAGCGCCTAAGTCCATGATCGAGCAGTGGAATCTCGAAGCCAGCCGCTAGAATCTATACTTCGCCTCGAACCCACCAGGGGCATCGCGGGACTCGAACGCAGGGGTATTCGCTATTTTCGTTACCCCCAAATCGTCATTTTGGGCACTTTTGACGCACCCTAAGTCATTGATTTTATTGAGGTAAGAAGTGAGTTGGTGGGCCCGGAGGGACTCGAACCCCCAACCAAGCGGTTATGAGCCGCCGGCTCTAACCATTGAGCTACAGGCCCCACACGGGTGTTGGCATTAGTGGCTTTTGGCCGGGTGCACAAGCTTTGCGGCGCCGCAATGCGCCCATAATCGCTGCTTACGCATTCAAATTCGATCCGCATATTCCGGGAGTTACCTCATGCGCCTTCTCGTCTCGACCGCCATCCTCGCGCTTGCCCTGCCGCTTGCCGCACACGCTCAGGAGGAGCGGCCCTTTCCCAAGATCGTCGTCTCCGGCATGGGCGAGGCTGCCGTTGCGCCGGACATGGCGATCGTCAACCTTGCCGTCTTGCGCGAGGCCGAGACCGCGCGCGCGGCGCTCGACGACAATAACGAGGCGATGGCCGACGTGATCGCGGCGATGAAGGAGGCGGGGATCGCGGATCGCGACCTGCAGACAGCGGGGCTGTCGATCAACCCGCGCTACGTCTACCCGGAGAACAATGACGGCACGGAACAGCCGCGGATCGTCGCCTATCAGGTGACCAACAATCTGACGATCCGCATCCGTGACATCGAGAAGGTGGGCGAGATCCTCGACCAGTCGGTGACGCTGGGCGTCAACCAGGGCGGGTCGATCTCCTTCGTCAACGACGATCCGTCGGCCGCGACCGCCGAGGCGCGCCGCAAGGCCGTCGAGGATGCGATGGGCCGCGCGCGGACGCTGGCGGAAGCGGCCGGCGTGACGCTGGGCGACGTGATCGGGATGTCGGAGCGCACCGCTCCGCCGCCGATGCCGATGCAGGAGCGCGCAATGATGCGGATGGCAGCCGATTCGGGCGGCTCCGTTCCCGTCGAGACGGGCGAGAACAGCTATGTCGTCCATGTCGACGTGACGTTCGCCATCGGCGGCAGCGAAGCGCCCGAATAAGGCGCTCAGCTTAGAGCGCGTCAGTTTCCCGGGCGCGGATCGATCGGCTCGACCGTGCCGAGATCGAGATGGCGTTCAAGGGCGGCGGCTCCGGCCAGGAGCCGCGCCTCGCCGCGCGGTCGGGCTGCGATCTGCAGACCGACCGGCAGTCCCTCGCGCGTGAAGCCGCAGGGCAGCGACAGAGCAGGGCCAGTCGTCAGCGTGACGGCGAAGGCGATGGTCAGCCAGTCGATATAGGTGTCGAATTTCACGCCGGCGCATTCGGTGACGTAGCGGTTCTCGACCGGGAAGGGCGAGACGATGGTCGCTGGCGTCAGCAGGAGGTCGTAGTCCTCGTAGAAGGCGAGGGCACGGGTGATGATGCCGGCGCGGCGTGCCTCGGCTTTCGCGACGTCGCCGACGGTGAGCGCCAAACCCTTCTCGATGTTCCAGATCACTTCCGGCTTCAGCAGATCGCGATGCGTTTCGAGCTTGGCGGCGTGGCCGGTGGCGAAGCTGACGGCGCGCAACGTCTGGAAGGTTTCGCGCGCGTCCGAGAGGTCGGGATGGGCGTCGGCGACTTCGACGCCGAGCTCGGTGAAGCGGTAGGCGGCTGTGCGGCAGATGTCGGCGACTTCCGGATCGACCGGGGTGATGCCGCCGAGATCGGCGGAAAAGGCGACGCGCTTCGGCAGGGCGCGGCTTTGCGCGGCCTTGCGGAAGCTGGTGCCGTCGCGCGGCAGCGAGATGGGGCTCGCGGGATGTTCGCCGGTCATGGCGTCTAGAAGGAGCGCGACGTCCTCGACGGTGCGGGCCATCGGTCCTTCGACGGACAGGATGTCATCGACGAGCATGCCCGGATCGGCGGCGACGCGGCCGGGCGAGGGGCGCAGGCCGACGATGCCGTTGAACGAAGCGGGATTGCGCAGCGAGCCGCCGAGGTCCGAGCCCTGCGCCAGCCACGCCATGCCGGTGGCAAGCGCGACGGCCGAGCCGCCAGACGAGCCGGCGGCCGAGCGGGACGTGTTCCACGGATTGAGCGTTGCACCAAAGACGTCGTTGAATGTGTTCGCGCCGGCGCCGAATTCGGGCGTCGCGGTCTTGGCGTAGATGATGGCGCCTTCGTCTTCCAGATTCGCGACCATGATATCGGAGCGGGCAGGGACGTGGTTCTCGAAGATGCGCGAGCCGTGGGTGGTGCGCACGCCTTCGACCTCGGTCAGGTCCTTGATGGCGACGGGCGCGCCGGTAAGCTGGCCCCGCTCGGCGACCGGGCGCCTGGCGATGTCGTCGGCATGTTTGCGGGCGCGCTCGAAGGCGAGGGTGGGCAGCGCGTTGACGGCGGGGTCGACAGCGGCGATCCGCTCTTCCAGTGCGTCGAGCAGTTGGCGCGGCGACCATTTTTCGGTGCGCAGCCCATCGACGATTTCACAGGCGGATTTGCGGATCAGTTCGGACGTCATTCCATGTGCCTCCCAAATTGCCGTTCCCTGATAGCGGGGCGGGAGAGGACGTCCAAGGGCCAGACAGCAAAAAGCCCGGCGAAACCGCCGGGCCAGAACGAACAGCCTCCAATGATCAGGCGAAGCGCGCGGTGGCGCGGCTGCGCGTCGCAGAGGGCGAGACGAACGCCTCCGCCAGTTCGAGGTCTTCATGTCCGATCAGGCGCTTCGGATCGCTGCCGATGGCGTCGATGATTTCGGGCGCAAGGGCATTGGCGGCGAGTGCCGAGTCCCAGGCGTTGCGGGCCTCGCGCTCTGCGCGGATCAAAGCGGAGAGAGCGAGAATGAGCCGGTCGCGATGGTCCATGAGGGGTATGCCTATGTTTTCTTGTGATCGTCTTTTGCGGCCAGCCTTTTGGGGCGGGCGGATGGAAACGCGAATGGAAAGGCGCGGTTCCCGCGCGACGCGCTTCCTGAAAGGAACCTTCGACGCATCCGGCGCATTTGGCGAAACTGACCAGGAGCGATGCGGCGTGCTCGAAACCCTATCCAGAGAAAACAGGCCGGCAGACGATCTGCCGATCGCGCTGCGCCGGCCGGACGACCTCTCCTATGTCAGCGACGCGGAACCCGGCATCAGGCGAAAGCGGGCCGGCAAGGGGTTTTCGTTCCTGACGCCGGAAGGGGCGAAGCTGACGGACCGCGACGAGATTGCCCGGATCAAGGCGCTTGTCATCCCGCCGGCCTGGAGCGATGTGTGGATTTCGCCCGACCCGCTCGGCCATATCCAGGCGACGGGGCGCGATTTGAAGGGGCGCAAGCAATATCGCTACCACGCGCGCTGGGGCGAATATCGCGACGACGTGAAGTACCAGAGCCTCGTCGACTTCGCGACGGCGCTGCCGCGGCTGCGCGAGAAGATGGAAGCGGATCTGCGCAAGCGCGGGCTGCCGCGCGAGAAGGTGCTCGCCTCCATCGTCTGGCTTCTCGACAACACGATGATCCGCGTCGGCAATCCGGCCTATGCGCGCGAGAACAAGAGCTTCGGGCTGACGACGCTGCGGGCGCGCCATGTAGAGGTCGAGGGCTCCAAGCTGCGCTTCGCCTTCAAGGGCAAGTCCGGCAAGGAATGGAATTTGAAGCTCGTCGACAAGCGCATGGCGCGGATCATGAAGGACATTCTGGACCTGCCCGGCCAGCATCTCTTCCAGTATCGCGACGAGGAAGGTGAGCGGCGCATGGTGCGCTCGCAGGACGTCAACGCCTACATCCGCGAGGCGACGGGCGAGGAGTTTTCCTCCAAGCATTTTCGCACCTGGGGCGGGACGACCAGTGCGGCCGCCCTTTTTTCGACGGTCGAGCTGCCGGAAACGAAAACCGAGACGGCGCGTGTTCTCAACGCCCTCATCGACAAGGTGGCGGCGCGGCTGGGCAACACGCGC
Organism: Aliihoeflea sp. 2WW; assembly: GCF_000497755.1. Lineage (GTDB taxonomy): Bacteria > Pseudomonadota > Alphaproteobacteria > Rhizobiales > Rhizobiaceae > Aliihoeflea. Next base: position 44,224 of record NZ_AYOD01000054.1, on the reverse strand, counting down.
GCGGTCTGCCGGCGCTGCTACATTCATCCGCGTGTCGTCGATTCCTGGTCAACCGGGCGGCTGATGGAGGAACTGGCCGAAGCGCGCAAGCGCTATCGCAAGCCGATCGAAGGGCTGGACGAGGAAGAGGCGCTGGTGCTGCGCTGGCTTTCCGGCTGAATCTCGGCCTGGATGGCCTGCAAACGGCAGGTTCCTGCGCTTCCGGTGCTCATGTACCCAAAAGTACATTCCGCTCCGGTTCTCGGACCCAACCGTTTTCGGCTCATCCAGACCAAGATTTGGGGCGCAGCGTTCAGTGCTGGGAGGGGCGGCCGATCGGCAGGTCCATCGTCAGGCGCGTGCCGCCGATGCCGTCGCCATAGACGATTGAGGTGTTGAGGCTGGTCGCCATCGCCTTGACGATGCGCGAGCCTAGCCCCGTTCCCTTGGGCTGACCTTCACCGTTCCAGCCGATGCCATCGTCTTCCACGCGCAGGATCGCCGAATCGTCGCCGGCGCGGCGGATGTAGACGCGCACTTCGCCTTCGGCGTCGCCGGGATATGCGTATTTGTAGGCGTTGGTGACCAGTTCGGTGACGATCATGCCGATCGAGACGGCCTTGTCGGTGGGAACGGTCAGGGGCTCCAGATCGGCGCGGATACGCGAGGCGTGGCCGGCGGCCTTCATCGAGGTGTCGAGTTCGGCGATCAGGGTCGAGATATAGGCATCGAGGTCGACCATGGTCACGTCATCGGACGTGTAGAGCCGGCGATGGAGGCCGGCGATGGCCGATATGCGCGCCTGGGTCTCGGCCAGCGCATCCTTGGCCTTCGGCTCGGAGACGGCGGAGGTCTGCATGCGCACGAGGGCGGCGACGAGCGCAAGCGAATTGGCGACGCGGTGATTGACTTCGGCGAGCAGGATGACCGCCCGGTCGCGCGCGTCGCGAACCTCCTTTTCGGCGTTCTCCTTCTCCCGCTGCAGCCTGGCCTTTTCGATCGACTGGTCGATCGCGCTCGACAGGAGGACGAAGAATTCGTCGCCGACGCTCTTCAGGACGTAGTCGGCGGCGCCCGCCTTCAGCGCCTCGACGGCGACGGTCGCTTCGGAGGAGCCGGTCACGTAGACGACCGGCGGCGCGACCGTACGCTTCTTGAGAGCGGCCAGCATGTCGAGCCCAGTCCCCGACGCCAGATAATGATCCAGCACCACGACGTCGAATGTCTGCGCGTCGACGCGCGTCAGGCCATCGGCGATGTCGCCCGAATGCTCGACGACGAAGCCCTGGCGCTCGAGGCGCTTTTGAACAAGGCGCGCAAGGGCAGGGTCGTCGTCGACATAAAGGACGCGGACGGGATCGGTCATCGGCTTCAAGCGGTCTCGGGGACCTGCATCACCGAGAAGAACAGACCGAGCTGGCGGATCGCATTGGCGAAACCGTCATAGTCGACCGGCTTGGTGATGTAGACGTTGGCGCCCAGATCGTAGCAGCGCTGGATTTCGCGCTGGTCGTCCGTGGTGGTGAGGACGACGACGGGCGAGCGCTTGGTGTGGACGTTGTTCTTGATCTTCTCGAGGATGTCGACGCCGGTCATGTCCGGCAGATTCAAGTCGAGTAAAATCAGGAGCTGGCGGCGTGCGCTGTCCTCGCCCGAACCGTCGGCGCCGAAGAGATAGGAAAGCGCGGACGTGCCGTCGGTGAACGGGATGATCTGGTTGCTGACGCCGGCGCGGCGGATGTTCTTCTCGATCAGGCGCGCATGGCCCTCGTCGTCCTCGATCATGATGATCGTCACTGGCTGTCCGTCGGTCAACTCATGCACTCCTTTGAACCGTGGGAAGTTTTTCGGGCAGCGTCACCCGGAACGTGGTTCCGCGTCCGAACTCGGACTCAAGGGTGATATCGCCGCCAAGGTTCCGAACCAGCGTGCGAACATGGGCGAGGCCGATGCCTTCGCCGGGCTTGTCCTGCGTGCCGGAACGGCGGAAAAGATCGAAGACGCGCTGGTGATCCTGCTCGGCGATGCCGCGGCCATTGTCCTTGACGTCGATGACGATCTGGCGACCGTTCATCTTGCGGGCGGAGACGTCGATCTCGATCGGGCGATCGGGCGCGCGGTACTTCACCGCATTGTCCAGGAGATTGCCGATGATCTGCTCCAGCGACAGGCGGTCGGACAGGATCGGGGGGACCGCGACATCGACGTCGATGCGCCCTTCGCTGTCGGCGACCTGATGCTGCATCGTGTTGGCGTTGGCCTCGATCAGTTCCTTCAAGTCGATGCGCTCCGGCTTCAGGGGACGGCGCCCGTCGCGCGAAATCTTGAGGATCGCGTTGATCAGTGCATCCATCTTGCGCGTGGACGAGCGGATGAAGCCGATCGCCTCGGGCAGGTCTTCCGATGCGGCGAGGCGTGCATCGGTGATCTCCTGTTCGGAAAGCGGGTCGCCATCGGCCAGGACGTAGGTCTGGATCGTCTTCATGGTCGAGTCGAGCTCGCTGGTGAAGCCCATGATGTTGACGAGCGGCGCGCGCAGGTCGTGAGTCACGATGTAGGCGAAGCGCTGCACTTCCTCGTTGGCGCGGACGAGATCCTCGGTGCGCTCGGCGATGCGCTGCTCGAGGCCGGCATTGAGTTCCTTGACTTCCTCGCGTGCATCGAGGAGTTCGCGGGTGTAGCGAAGCGCCATCCAGACGGCCGTTCCGACCACCGCGAGGATGACGAGCGCGCCGAGAAGCGTCGTCAGGCGCAGCCAATTCGCCGTCTCGCGCTGCCGCTCGGCGCCGGTGTCGAGCCGCTCGTCGGCGGCGCGGATGATAGCGGTGAAGAGCTCGCGCGCCTCGTCCATGATCTGCTTGCCGCGATCCGTCCGCACGATCTCCACGGCGGCCGCGACGTTGCCCTGGCGCACGAGGTCGATCGTCTCGTCGATCTCGGCGACCTTGAGATTGATGCCCTCGAGCAGACGTTCCATCGGCTCGGTGGCCTGCGGATAGGGCAGGAGAATGGTGCGCAGCCGCTCGTAGCGCTCCATCACCGTTCCGCGCGCGGCCTGGTAGGGTTCGAGATAGCGCTCTTCCTGCGTCAGGATGTAACCGCGCTGGCTGGTCTCGATGTCCTGAAGCGCGCTGCGCAGGTCGACCGTCGCGGACCGCGCCTGGCGGGCCTCGATCACCTCGTCGAAATGGTGCTGCGTCTGCTCGACGAGCCAGATCGACGTGCCGACGATCGCCACCAGTGCGAGCATGCCGATAAGCAGCAGGATCGCAGTCGACCTGACGAAGTTTTTATTTGCAATCGGCATTCAAACGTTTTCGCCCAGAGTCCCTGAGCGAGCAATGGCGCATCGGATCGCGAAACGCCACTAGATTTTTTATAGCCCGGCCCCCGTCACATGGAAAAACACCCGCCGGCTGAACCGGCGGGTGTTTCGTTCAATCATTTGACAGTGATCAGTCGCCGTCGGTCGTCACGTCCACGTCCGGAACGTCCACGTCCGGCACATCGACATTGGGCGTGTCGATGGTCACGTTTACGTCGTCGGCACCGCCGCCGCCGCCGAAGCCGCCGAGCAGCCACACGCCGCCGATGATGACGACGATGGCGAGCACGAGCGCAACGGCCCAGCCGCCACCACCGCCACCGCCGCCACGACCCGTATTGATAATCGTCGGTCCACGATCAGACATGGATATTTCCTCTCAAACTATGGGCAATCCGCCGGCGGATCAGTCTTGGCGGCGGATGCGATGTCCCTTTTCGCGCTGCAACAATGTGCGATCGTGCATTTTGGTTCCTGCTAATTAAGCGGGTTGCGCTTCGCATTCGTCGCCGGAGCGCATAGGGTCGCCGCGACAAGAGACAGACGGGCGGCTCCACTTGCATCGATTCTTCCTGCGCGAGGCGACGCGCGACCTTCATCACGAACTCGACACGGCGATCTCGCAACTCGACCTTGGCGAGGCTGACGACTACGCGGCTTTCCTGCGCATTCATGCGGCCGCGCTCCTGCCGCTGGAGGCCGCGCTCGAGGCGGGCGGTATCGCGTCGCGCTTTGCGGCCTGGCCGCGCCATCGGCGCAGCGAAGCGCTGAAAGCCGATCTGCGCGCGTGCGGCATCAAGCATGAGTACAGCGAGACGCCGGGGCCGATCGAAAGCACCGAAGCGCAGATGGGCGTGCTCTACGTGCTGGAGGGGTCGCGGCTCGGGGGCAGGTTGCTGGCGCGGCAGGCGGCAGGGCAGGAGGGGCGCAATGCGTTTCTGCTGCATGGGGCCGGGCTGCCCTTGTGGCAGGATTTTCTGAGCCAGCTCGAGCGCCTGCCCGACGACAATGCGACGCGGGACGGACTGGCGGATGGCGCCTGCATGGCGTTCACGCTTTATGGGCGAGCCGCCGGCCGAATCCTCGGCGCCATGCAACGCCCTGCGGTCGAAGCCGTTGGGTCTGTCGAAAACGCGAATCGCATTGCCGCCCCCAACCAATCGTGAAACGGTGCCGAACGCACATCTGGAGCACACCCCGCGCATGAACGTCAAAGTCCCGACCGACCTCGATCTGTGCGCGCAGGAGCCGATCCGCATCCCCGGCGGGATTCAGCCACATGGAGCGCTGATCGTGCTCGACGCGGGTCTGGCCACCATCTTGCAGGCAAGCGCGAACGCTCCCGAATTTCTAGGCTTCGACGCGAAGGCGGGCGCGACGCTCGACAGCGGACCGCTGGCCGCGGCGCTGACCGCCTTGCGGGCGAACGCGGCCGGGGACCCGTTCCTGAAGCCCATCGAGATCGGCGGCAAGTGCCTGCTGGTTTCCGCGCATGGCACGGCGCAGGGCGTGATCGTCGAGTTCGAGGAAACCGATCCGGATATCCTCGCCTCCAATCCCTATCCAAGGATGCAGCGCTTCGTCGACCGCATCGAAAGCAGCCAGGACATCGACAATGTCCTTGCCGAGGCGGCGCGGGAGGTTCGTGACCTGACCGGGTTCAACCGGGTGATGATCTATCGCTTCGATGCGGACTGGAACGGGACCGTGATCGCGGAGGATGGCGACGGCGTGTTGCCGTCCTATCTCGACCTGCGCTTTCCGGCGACCGACATTCCCGCCCAGGCGCGGGAGCTTTATCTGCTCAACCGGCTGCGGCTGATCCCCAGTTCCAGCTACGAGCCGGTGCCGATCGAACCGGCGACCTCGCCGGTGGACGGCGCTCGGCTCGACCTTTCGGATGCCGCGTTGCGCAGCGTCTCGCCGATCCATCTGGAATATATGCGCAATATGGGGACCGGCGCGTCCATGTCGATTTCGCTCGTGGTCGATGGCGCGCTGTGGGGGCTGATCTCCTGCCACAACCGGAACCCGATGGAGGTCGATGCCCGCATCCGGGCGGCCTGCGAATTCCTGGGGCGCATCGTCGGACACCAGATCGCCTTCCACGAACGGCGCCGCGAGAGTGCGGATCGGCTGGCGCTGAAGCGGGTGGAAACGGAACTCGTCTCGCATCTGGCGCGCACGCCGGTCTTTCAGGAAGGGCTCGTTGCGCGTTCGCAGCAATGGCTGAAACTGACCAATGCCGAGGGCGCGGCGGTGATCACCGAGGGCATGGTGCTGACCACCGGACAGGTGCCACCTTCCGACCGGATCAAGGACCTGGCGCGCTGGCTGCAGGGAATGGATGTCGATCGGGTTTTCGCCACGCGCGAACTTGGCAAGCACTGGTCTGCGGGCAGGACGATCGCCGATGTCGCGAGCGGGGTGGTCGCGGTGCCGATCTCCCAGCGCCATGCGAGCTTCATCATGTGGTTCCGGCCGGAACTCAAGCATACGGTCAAGTGGGGCGGCGAGCCGGCCAAGACCGTCGACGACCGCGCGATGCGGATCAGTCCGCGCACATCGTTCGAGATTTGGAAGGAGACGGTGCGGGGCCGCGCCGTGCCGTGGTCGCGCGCGGAGCTCCACAGCGCCGAGGATTTTCGCCAGTCGGTGGTCGATCTCGTTCTTCAGCGCGCCGAGGAGCGGGCGGAGATGACGGAGGAACTGCAGCGCTCAAACAAGGAACTGGAAGCGTTTTCCTACTCCATCAGCCACGATCTGCGCGCGCCGTTCCGGCACATTGCCGGCTATGCGCAGCTTCTGAAGGAGGAAGAGCCTTCGCTGAAGGATCTGTCGCGGCACTATATCGAAGGCATTTCGCAGGCGGCGGTGACGGCGGGACAGCTTGTCGACGATCTTCTGCAGTTTTCCCAGCTCGGACGCACCGGCCTCAAGATGTCGCGCATCGACATGAACAAAGTGGTCGAGGAAATCCAGCGCGGCCTTTCGCACGAAATGGAAGGACGGCGGATCGAATGGAAGGTCGAGGAGGACCTCCCGGTCGCATGGGGCGACCCGTCGCTGGTGCGTCAGGCGATGTTCAACCTTGTCGAGAACGCGGTGAAATATTCGCGCGACAGCGACCCGGCGATCATCACCATCGCCGGCAGCCGCAATGCGGACGGGGCGACGCGTTACAGTGTCGCGGACAATGGCGTCGGCTTCGACATGACCTATGTGGGCAAGTTGTTCCAGGTCTTCCAGCGGCTGCACCATTCCGACGAATTCGACGGCACTGGCATCGGGCTGGCCTTGACGAAACGCATCGTCGACCGCCATGGAGGATCGATAAGCGCAGAAGGGACGCTGGGCAAAGGGGCGATGTTCACAATCGAACTGCCCGATCGAAGAGGCGAAAACGAACGTGGCAAGCTTGAGACCGATCCTGCTGGTTGAGGACAATCCGGCCGATATCGAACTGACCGTCGCCGCACTGCGCAAGACGAACATCGCAAACGAGATCGTCATCGCGCGCGATGGCGTCGAGGCGCTCGACTATATCTTCTGCGAAGGCGATCACGCGGCGCGCGACGGCGAACAGCCGGCGGTCATCCTGCTCGATCTGAAGCTGCCGAAAGTGGACGGGATCGAGGTGCTAGAGAAGGTCAAGAGCCATCCGCGCCACCGCAACATCCCGATCGTCATGCTGACCTCTTCGCGCGAAGAGACCGACGTGGTCCGGTCCTACGAGCAGGGGGTCAACTCGTTCGTGGTCAAGCCCGTCGACTTCAACGCCTTCTTCGAGGCAATCCGGAACCTGGGGCTCGTATGGGCCGTTCTCAACGAGCCCTATCCCGGAGGCCGTTGACTTGAACCAGCTCCTTGCCGACATCGTCGGCGCCGCGCAGATCCGCATTCTTCTCCTGGAAGACAGTCATATCGACGCCGAGTTGATCCAGCATCAGTTGGGCAAGATCGGCATGCCGGTCGAAATCGTGGGAGCGAGCCGCAAGCGCGAATTCGAAGCGGCGCTCGATGCGGGCGAGTACGACCTCATCATCGCCGATTATTCGCTGCCCGATTTCGATGGGATGGCGGCCTTCAAGCTGGCGGAGGGCCGGTTTCCCGGCGTTCCGTTCATCTTCGTCTCGGGCGTCGCCGGAGAGCAGTTCGCCACCGAGGCGGTGCGTGCCGGTGCGACGGACTACGTCACCAAGAAGGATCTCGACCGGATACCGATGGTGGTCCGGCGCGCACTCGACGAGGCGCGCGAGAAGCGTGAGCGGGCGCGCGCCGTCAACGCGCTGGCCGAAAGCGAAAACCGCTTCCGTAACCTCGCCGACAGTGCGCCTGCGCTGATCTGGTCGGTCGATGCCGAAGGGCGCATCAAGTTCGCCAACCGGAAATTTGCGGCCGAGTATGGCGAGGCGGCGAACATCGTCAGCGAGGGCTGGCGCTCGATCGTCCATGCGGACGACATTGCCGCGTTCGAGGCAGCGTTTCGTGCCGCTTTCGACGAGCGCGCGCCCTTTCGCGCCGAAATCCGCACGCTGAGGAGCGGCGAAATCCGCTGGCTGCGCTGCGAGGCGATCCCCCGGCACGACGCGGCGGGCAGATTCTTCGGCTATAGCGGCTGCGCGGTCGACGTGACGGATTCCAAGCTCGCGCGCGAGATGCTGGAAGCCGAAGTGGCGCAGCGCACCGCCGAACTGCGCGAAAGCGAGGAAGCGCTGCGCCAGTCGCAGAAGATGGAAGCGATCGGCCAGCTCACCGGCGGGATCGCGCATGATTTCAACAACATGCTCGCCGGCATTCTGGGCAGCGCGGAACTCCTTCAGCGGCGGCTTTCGTCGGGCCGCAATGACGGGATCGAGCGCTACCTGGAGGGGATCATCACCTCCGCGGGCCGCGCTGCCGCGCTGACGCAGCGCATGCTTGCCTTTTCGCGGCGCCAGTCGCTCGACATCAAGTCGACCCAGCTCAACGATCTCGTTCTTTCGCTCGAGGACATGCTGCGGCGAACGCTCGACGAGTCGATCCGGCTCGATCTCGACCTTGCCCGCGACGCATGCCCGGCGCTGACCGACGCCAACCAGCTCGAAAGCGCGATCCTCAACCTTGCCATCAATGCGCGCGATGCGATGCCCGACGGCGGCGTGCTGACGATCTCGACACGCAATAGGCGGATCGCCGGCGATGTCGCGTCGAGGGGCGGATTGGCGGCCGACGACTATGTGGTTCTGACGGTTGCCGATACAGGTACGGGCATGTCGAAGGACGTGCAGGAGAAGGCGTTCGATCCGTTCTTCACCACCAAGCCGATCGGTCAGGGAACCGGGCTCGGCCTGTCGATGGTGTTCGGATTCGCCAAGCAGCTCGGCGGGCTCGCCCAGATTCATTCGCAGGAAGGCAAGGGCACCGCGATCGAGATCGTGATGCCGTGCGACGGCGAAGCGACGGCCGCGGATGGGCGGCACGCCGGCAACGGCGCGACGCCGCCGCTGAAGGTCGAGGCGCAGACGGTTCTGGTGGTCGAGGACGAGGCCATCGTCCAGATGCTCGTCGTCGATGCGCTCAACGACATGGGCTTCGAGACGCTCGAAGCCTATGACGCGCCATCGGCGCTGAAGATCGTCGAGAGCGGGCGCAAGATCGACCTGATGGTCTCCGATGTCGGGCTGCCCGGCATGGATGGGCGCCAGCTTGCCGACCATGTGCGCCGGCACCTGCCCGAACTGCCGATCCTGTTCGCGACCGGCTATGCGGAAGCCGCGCGAACGCGTGCCGGCTTCCTCGGCGACAATATGGACCTGATCTCCAAGCCGTTCGACATGGGCGAGTTCGAGCGCAAGATCAGGGCGATCAGCACACGCGACTGACGACCGCTACGAGCGCGAGGCCGCGTCGGGTGCGTCGGCGGCTTCGGGCCGGTCGATGGTCGGCTGGTCGACGATCTTTTCCGGTTTCTGCTTGCGGCGCTTGCGCGTCTTGGACGTCAAAAGCGCATCGGCCTGCCCGTCGACGCCGACGTGATAGGTGACCTGCGGGAACGGGATCTCGATACCGCGGCGCTCGAAAGCGTCCTTGATCAGTTCATTGTATTTGCGGCCGATGCCCCATTGCGAGCCGGGCAGGGTCTTGATGCGCGCACGCACGTTGATGGCCGAATCGCCGAACAGCGTGACGCCCTGAATGTCGAGCGGTTCGAGGATCGCGGTCTTGGCGTCGGTCTGCATCAGGCCGTCGAACGCATCCTGCATCGCCGCCTTCACCTCGGCGATATCGCTGTCATAGGCCACGCCGATCTCGGCGACGTGGTAGGAGAAGCCCTTCATCGAGTTCGACACCATGTCGACCGAGGAGAACGGGATCAGGTGCAGGGTGCCGTCGAGCGAGCGGATCGAGACGGAACGGATCGTCAGCCTTTCGACCACGCCCGACGTCGCGCCGACCGTGACGACGTCGCCTTCGTTCATGATGTTTTCGAGCTGGATGAAGATGCCGGTGATGATGTCCTGGACGAATTTCTGCGCGCCGAAGCCGATCGCCAGACCGAGCACGCCTGCGCCGGCCAGAAGCGGCGCGATGTTGATGCCGATCTGCGCGAGCGCGAGCATGACGATGAAGATGGCAAGCGCGACCGTGAAGGCGTTGCGGAAGAGCGAGAGCAGCGTCTTTTCGCGCGCGGTCGGCACCGTGCCGAAATTGGGGTTGAGGCGGTATTCGACCCAGGACGACATCGCCAGGTAGATAAGGAAGCCGACGAGCAGGATGATGACGGCCGAGATGACCGAGCCGGTGACGCGCTGCCCACCCTCCGACGCGACCCAGCCGAGGAAGTCGATCAGGCCCCAGGCCTGCGCGATGGCGATGGCGACGCCGATCAGCGTGACGGTGCGGACCACCTGCATGACACGCGGAACGAAGGCGTGGAGGCGCGTTTCGAGCAGCGGCAGGCGCTGCTTCAGGTCGTCCGGCAGGCGCACGCCGACATGGATGAAGCGCGAGATGAACGAGATGATGACGACGCCGACGATGACTGCGAGGATCGACTGGACCGTCGCGCGCAGCATGTAGGGCAGGGCTTGCGCAGGATTGGCGAGCCAGACGATGAGGATCGCGATCAGATAGGCGATGGCGATCATGTGCCAATAGGCGCCGAGGAAGGCGAGCGACTTCGACAAGGCGTCGTGGCGTCCGTTGTTGGCGCGCCAGGTCATGGCGTTGCGCACGGCGTGCTTGTTCTGAAGAACGATGAGGATGCCGATGACGACCGCGGTGAGCATGGCGAGGACGCGCAGCGCCTGAGCGGCGGTCGGGCTGACCATATCGGCGAGGACCGGCGCGAAGAACATGAAGGAATAGCCCAGAAGGCCGATGATGCGCGCGGCCCAGAAATACCAGTAGGCGGCGGTGGTATCGTTCATGGGCAGCGGGCGCAGCGCCGGGCCATGCGGCTCGAAGACGGTACGGACGACGACCTTGGTCAGTTCGACGGCGAGGAAGGCGTTGAGCAGCAGGGTCTGGTTGATGCCCATGCGGCCGGTCGGACCGGTAAGGAAATAGAGCGAGATGGCATAGCCGATCGCCCAGGCGGCGGCGACCGCGGCGATATCGACGGCTGTGGCTCCAATGAGCCCCATGATGCGGGCCAGCCAGCCGCGACCGGCAACGCGGTTGGAAATCGCCTTCTGGCCCTGGCCGGCGAAGGCGCGCAGGAAGAAATAGCTGGCGAAGAGGGCGACGGCGAGGATCGCGACATTGGTGGCCACACGCGTGATCTCGCCATAGTCGCGGGTGGATGCGGAGGAAAAGACGTCGCCGACATCGGCTCCGAGGTCGACGACCGCGCCGACCGTCGCGGAGACGCCTTCCGCAATGTCGCGCGTGTATTCGGCGATCTGTCGCGCAATGGTCGGATCGGCGGTGCCTTCTGCGGCCTGCGCCTCGGCCTCGGCGCCGTTCTCGGCCCCGCCTGCGGCGCGCAGCCTTTCGACCAGTTCGTTTCGCGCGGTCTCGTTTTCGAGAAGGCGGATGAGGTCGTCGACGCTTGCCGCGGGCGCTTCTTCGGCCGGGGCCGTGTCCGACTGCGGCGTGAACTGGGCGCTCGCGCCCCCGATGACGAGGAACAAGGCGAGGAAGGCGCAGGCAAGGATTCGCATCTGGAACGGAGGTCTCGATGATCGGAAGGCTGAGAGACCATAAGCATGGCGGGGCAAATGTGGAGGTCAACCCCGCCGCGATGATTTATGGGCTCAACCCTTCATGCCACCCTGCGTCAGGCCGCCGACGACGCGTTCCTGGAAGAGCGCGATGATGATCGAGATCGGCACGATGGCGACCACGAGCGCGGCCGAGATGATGGGCCACGGGAACGAAAACTCGCCCTGATAGAGCGTGATGCCGACCGGGAGCGTGCGGCTCGACACGCGCGAGGACAGCGTCAGCGCCAGCAGGAACTCGTCCCACGCATTGACGAAGGCGAGGATGCCGGCCGTGAAGACGCCGGGTGCGGTCAGCGGAATGACAACGTGCCAGAGTGCCCCGAGGCGCGAGCAGCCGTCGATCATCGCGGCGCTCTCAAGGTCCTTCGGGATGTCCTGGAAGAAGGAGATGAGGACCATGGTGCAGACCGGCATGGATAGCACCGCATAGGGCAGGACGAGCGCCCACCAGGTGTTGAGAAGCCCGACGGTGCGCATGACCTGGAAGAGCGGCACCATCAGCGAGATCAACGGGAACATCGCGATCGCCATCAGCACCGACAGGATGAGGCCGGGGGCGGGGAGGCGAAGGCGCACCAAAGCGTAGGCGGCGAGCGCCGAGACGGTGACGCAGAGCAGCGTCGAGAGTGTCGCGACGGCGACCGAGTTCCACATGAAGGTGAGGATCGGCTGGTCGGTGAAGACGCGGGTGTAGTTCTGGAAGGTCAGTGTGTCGGGCAGGATGGTGATCGGCAAGCGCAGGAGTTCGGCTTCGGTCTTGAGCGAGGTCAGCACGATCCAGATCGCCGGAACGAAGCCGTTGACGACGACGATGAGGCCGGCAATCAGGACCATCACGCGGGGGCGGGGGAGGCGCATCATCTCACGCCTCCTGCCGCGGGTCGCGGCGTGTGTATCGCAGGTAGCCGGCGGTCATGACGAGCGAGACGACGAACATCAGCACCGCGAGCGCCGAGCCGTAGCCGAGGTCGAGGAAGTCGATCGTCGTCTTGTGGATGTACATGGCGAGCGTCTCGGTCGAATTGCCCGGCCCGCCATTGGTCATCGCGTAGGGGATGTCGAAGGTCTGGATGGCGGTGATGGTGCGGAAGATCGCGGCGACGATGATGGCGGGCCGGAGCATCGGCAGCGTGATCTCGATGAATTGCTGCCATTTCGACGCGCCGTCGATCTCGGCCGCTTCGTAGAGCGATTTCGGGATGGTCTGCAGGCCGGCCAGCAGGATCAGCGCGACGAAGCTCGACGTCTTCCAGATGATGGCGATGCAGATGGCGATTGTGGCGAGGAAGGGATCGGTGAGCCAGGCGAGCTTGGGCAGGCCGACCCACATCAGGATATTGTTGACGATGCCCTGGTTGAACTCGAAGAACCAGCGGAAGATCAGGCCCGCGAAGACCAGCGGCAGCGCCCAGGGCAGGAGCAGGCCGAGCCGCACCGGCCATTTGACCTTGAAGGGCTGGTTGGCAAGGAGCGCAAGGCCGAGGCCGACGACGATCGCGCCGGGGACGGTCACGGCGATGTAGATGAAGGTGTTGAGCGTCGTTTCCCAAAAGCGCGGGTCGGTGAGCGCCTTCTGGTAGTGCGCGAGGCCGATGAAGGGCGTGCCGAGCCACGGTTCGGTGAGGCGCAGTTGCTGCGTGGAGGTGACGAGCAGGCGGCCGATCGGGAAGAGGACGACCGCGAAGAGCAGCAGGAACGCCGGCAGGATCATCAGGAGACCGAGGCGGCGCTCGGATTTTTCGAGGCGGGAGAGGGGGAGGGGTTTTGTGGTCGATGTCAGCACGAGGCACCCCCCTCTGCCTTGCCAGGCATCTCCCCCTCAAGGGGGGAGATCAGTCTCGTCGTCGCCCCGCTCGAATCACCAACGTCTTGGCGGAATGGATGTCGTGCGTGATCTCCCCCCTTGAGGGGGAGATGTCCGGCAGGACAGAGGGGGGTGGCCGGGCTCAAGCTCTCAACCCCTACTGCATGACCTCGGAAAGCCCCTGCTCAATGGCCTGGAGCGATGCCGCACCATCCTGCGTGCCGGCGAGGAAGGCGTTCATGTTGGTGCGAATGACTTCCGAGACACGCGGATAGGCTGGGGTGACGGGGCGTGAGCGGGCGGTTTCGACGACCGGCAGCGCGTCCTCGAACCACGGATTGGCCTCCAGCACCTCGGCGTCGGTGTAGACGTCGGGGAAGACAGGCATGTGCGAGGCGAGGATCGCCTGCTGCTTGGAGACTTCAGGGCTGGAGAGATACTTCACCAGCTCGACCGCGGCTTCCTTGTTTTCCGAGAAGGCGGAGACGGCGAGCTGCCAGCCGCCGATACAGGTGGCCGGCGTGTCGGCGGTGAAGCCGGGCAGGGTGACGACGCCGACATTGCCCTTGACCTGGCTGTCCTCGTCGTTCTGGACGCGGTTCCAGACATAGCCCCAGTTCATGGCGAAGATGGCGTTGCCGGCCTGGAAATCCTGGCGGATGCGGTCGGTCGGGATTTCGGCGATGTTGGCGGGCAGGACGCCAGCTTCCTTGAAGTCGCCCCAGAGCTCGAAGGGCTGCGCCGCCTGTTCGGCCGACAGTGTGATCGCGCCGCCTTCGCCGCCAAGCTCGCCGCCCGCGCCCCAATAGGGAACGAGATAGGTGCAGACCGTGCCCTCGATCGGCGCGCCGGCGGTGAGGAACCCGGCGAGGTTGGGGTTGCCCTCGGCTTCCTGGATCTTGAGCGCGGCTGCCTTCAACTCGTCCCAGGTCTTCGGCGGCTCGACGCCGTGCTTTTCGAGAAGGTCGGTGCGGTAGTAGAGGAACTGCGAGTCCGCGAAATAGGGCAGCGCCATGACCGCACCGTCGACGATGTTGGCCTCGCGATAGGCGGGCAAATAGCGGTCCATGATCGCGTCGCGTTCGTCGCCGAGATATTCATCGAGCGGCTCGGCCCAGCCGGCCGCGGCCCACTGCGCGGGGCGGATGACGTCGATCAGCACCACGTCGAGCGTCGAATCCTGCGAGGCGAGGACGGTGTTGAGGTACTGCTGCTGCTGCTCGGACGTCGCGCCGCCGACTTCGATCTCGACCGTCACGTCGGGGTTCTGCTCCTGATAGGCGTCGAGGATCTGGCGCATTACGTCGGGGCGCTGCTGGCCGCCGGTGAAGATGCGCAGTTCGGTCTGCGCGAAGGCCGAGCCGGCCGACATGGTCATGATCGCAGCGAGGGCAGTTCCGGTAATCAGTCTCGTCATGTCTCTACTCCCTGATGTTGCGGACCCGACAAGCGGGCCGGAATGCTCTGATCAAGCGGCAAGGCGGATGGCCTCGCCGGTTTCGGCGTCGAAGAAATGGGCGCGGTCGAGCGCAAGGCCGAGCGTGACGTCCTGACCGTGCTTCAGCCCGGCTTCCGGCGAAAAGCGGCCGGTGAAGCGGGCGTCGCCGACGCGGACGGTCGCCTGCGTTTCCGAGCCGAGGGGCTCGACCAGCTCGACCTGGCCGGAAACGGGCGTGCGCGACGGGTCGTCATGGCCAAGCGCGACATGCTCGGGGCGCAGGCCGATGACGATGTCGCGGCCGGCGCAGGCGGCAAGGTTGGCGCCGCGCGGGGTGACGTCCGTGCCCGACGGCAAGCGGATCACTTGCGCATCCGCCGACACGCTGGCGGGCGTCATGTTCATCGGCGGGGCGCCGATGAAGGAGGCGACGAAGCGGTTCGCCGGGCGGTTATAGACCTCGTCCGGTGTGCCGTATTGCTGGAGGTGGCCGTCCTTCATGATGGCGATCCGGTCGGCCAGCGTCATCGCCTCGATCTGGTCGTGGGTGACATAGACGATGGTGGTGCCGAAGCGCTGGTGCAGCTTCTTGATCTCGACGCGCATCTCGGCGCGAAGCTGGGCATCGAGATTGGAGAGGGGTTCGTCGAAGAGGAAGACCTTGGGGCGGCGCACGATGGCGCGGCCCATGGCGACGCGCTGGCGCTGGCCACCGGAGAGCTGGCCGGGGCGGCGCTCGAGCAGGTGCCGGATCTGGAGAATGTCTGCCGCCTCGTGGACCAGCGTCTCGATCTCGGATTTCGGCGTGCCGCGCATCCTGAGGCCGAAGCCCATATTGTCGTAGACGCTCTTGTGTGGATAAAGCGCGTAATCCTGGAAGACCATGGCGATGTCGCGCTCGCGCGGCGGCATGTCGTTGACGATTGTGCCGTCGATGGCGATCTCGCCGCCGGTGATGCCTTCGAGCCCCGCGATCATGCGCAGAAGTGTGGACTTGCCGCAGCCGGATGGGCCGACCAGGACCACGAACTCGCCGTCGCGCACCGACAGGTCCACGCGGTGGAGCACTTCGACGCGGCCATACTGCTTGACGACCTGGCGGATTTCGACGCCTGCCACGCACACCTCCCAAAGGGTCCTCTTTCCGGGACCATATTCGCAAGTGCGGCGCCGTCCAAGGGCACCGATCAAGGCTGATCATGGCATGTCTTGTAAAAGATACAAGACCTGTTACCGTTCATTCATCAACGGCGCTTGCAGATAGCGCAGGTCATCCGCGCGAACAGTGCGACAGGTGCATGAGCGACATCTTCTTCATCGGCATCGCGGTCGTCGACTATGTCTTTTCGGTCGACCGGATGCCGGACCGCGCTGAGAAATACCGTGCCCGCGACATGCAGGTGGTGGGCGGTGGGCTGGCCGCCAATGCGGCGGCGACCGCGGCGCGGCTGGGGCACAAGGCGCACATGATCGGCCGCCTCGGCGACGATGTGGTGGCCGGGCAGATCATTGACGGGCTTCTGGCCGAGGGCGTGGATTGTGCCGGGCTGCGGCGGTTCGCGGGACATCGTTCGCCGCTATCCTCCGTATTCATCGACGCGGCGGGTGAGCGGATGATCGTCAATTATGGCGACTGGTCGATCCCGACGGCGACGGACTGGCTGCCGGGCGAATTGCCGGCCGGGACCGGCGCGGTGATGGGTGACATTCGCTGGGAGGAAGGCGCACGGCACCTCTTCGATCTGGCGCGTGCGGCGGGTCTGCCGGCCGTGCTCGATGTCGACCGGCCGCCTTTCGATGCGAGCCTTCTCGATGCGGCGAGCCATGTCGCGCTGTCGGCGCAGGCGCTGCGCGAGATGACCGGGACGGACGATCCGCGGGAAGGGCTGATGCGGTTGCGCGATCGGTGCGCGGCGCATCTTTCGGTGACGATCGGCGCGGAGGGGACTTTGTTCTTCGAGGGCGACTCGATCGCGCATGAGCCGGCCTTCCACGTCGAGGTCGTCGATACGCTTGGCGCGGGCGACGTCTGGCATGGCGCGCTGACCGTGGCGCTCGCCGAAGGGCTGGAGACGCGCGGGGCGATCCGCTTCGCCTCGGCGGCCGCGGCGCTGAAATGCACGCGGTTCGGCGGACGAGCGGGCATTCCGACCCGCGCCGAACTGGAAGAATTCTTGAAGATGCGCGGAGGATCGCAGGCATGACCACACTTTCGGCAGGCAAGCTTTGGGGCCTGCGGCGGCTTGCCGACGAAAAGGGCCGGTTCAAGATGCTGGCCGTCGACCAGCGGCCGCCGATCAAGAATCCAATCAAGGCGATGCGCGGGACGGCTGAAGCGCCCTATGAGGATGTGGCGGGCTTCAAGCTGATGCTGGTGGAGGAATTGCAGGCCGAAACGTCGGCCGTGCTGATGGACCCGCATTTCGCGCTGCCGCGCGGCCTCTCCGTCGCCTCGCCCGCCAAGGGCATGATCGTGACGCTGGAGGATTCGATCTTCCGCGAAACCGCGACGGGGCGGCTTTCGGACGAGATCGACGACTGGTCGGTGGAGAAGATCAAGCGCGCCGGCGGCGACGCGGTGAAGGTGCTGGCCTGGTATCGGCCGGATACGGATGCGGCCAATTGCCGGGCGCAGGAGGACTTCGCGAAGCGAATCGGCGAAGCCTGCCAAGCCTATGACATTCCCTATCTTTTCGAACTTCTCGTCTATCCGCTGCCCGGCGAGGCGGACCAGACGAAGGACTATGTGGAGATGGCGGCGAAGCAGGCCGACAACGTTCTCGAAAGCGTGCGGCGCTTCGCCGATCCGGCCTTCGGCATCGACATCTTCAAGCTGGAAAGCCCGGTGCCGGCCAAGGGCATCGGCGACGGAACCGACGGCGCGACGCAAAAGCTGTTCGACGAGATGGGCCGGATTGCGGCGCGTCCGTGGGTGATGCTTTCGGCGGGAGCCGGGATGGCGGAATTCGAGGCGGTGCTGAAGCATGCCTATGCGGCTGGGGCCTCCGGGTATCTGGCCGGTCGCGCGATCTGGTCGGAGCCGTTCAAGGCGTTTCCGGACTGGGACGCGATCCGCGCCGGCCTGCGGCAGACGAGCCTGCCTTATGTGAAGCGGATCAACGCGTTGACGGACGAACATGCCATGCCATGGTTCGATACGCCGCTTTATGGCGGCAAAGCGGAAATTGCCCATGCGGATGCGTCGTTCCGGCACTCCTATTCCGGCATGGGAGGCGCGTGATGGCGCGGATCGGGCTACTGCCGCTGGCGCGCGCGACGTTCGACGTCACCTACGCCGAGGAGCTTTACGGCAGGCTGAAGGGCGGGCTTTTGGCGGCGGGGCACGAACTTGTCGGCGGCGAGGCTCTGCTGTTTGACGCGCCGGCGACGGAAAGTGCGCTGGCTGCAATGAAGGGCCGGGCGCTCGATCTTTTGTTGATCGTGCAGGTGACGTTCACCGACGCGACGATGACCGTGAAGATCGCCGAGGAGGCGCAAGCGCCGCTCGCGATCTGGTCGTTTCCCGAGCCGCGGACCGGCGGGCGGCTGCGGCTGAATGCGTTTTGCGGGCTCAACCTCGCGGCGCACGCGCTGGGGCTCAACGACGTCGCGTTCGGCTGGGTTCATGCGGACCCCGCGACGGCGGATGTCGATGCTCTGGCCGGCGATCTGCTGGCCGGGAGGAGGCAGGCGCAGGCGCTGCCTCTGGCGACGGCGAAGGCAGGCGAAGCCGAGCGGGCCGGGGCGCGGGCGCTTCTGGCGCGCATTGCCGGCAGCCGGATCGGGCGGATCGGCGAGCGGCCGGACGGGTTCTTCACCTGCGACTACGATCCCGAGCGGCTCGAAAGCCTGGCTGGCGTTTCGGTGGACCCGATCGCGCTTGATGCGCTGTTTGCCGCCGCGCGTGGAGCGGGCGAGGGCGCCGTCGGCGAAGCGCGGGCAGAGGCCGGCGCGACGCTCGACGATCTCGAAAGTGTCGATCAGGACCAGCTCGATCGGTCGCTGCGCCTGCGCGCGGCGCTGGAGGACGTGCGCTCGAAAGGCGGCTATTCGGCTTTCGCCGTGCGCTGCTGGCCGGAAATGTTCACGCAATATGGCGGTGCGGTCTGCGGGCCGGTCGGGATGATGGGCGAACGGCGCGTGCCGTGTGCCTGCGAGGCGGATGTCCATGGCGCGCTGACCAACCTGTTCCTGCAGGAGATGACCGGCGACGCGGCGTTCCTCGTCGATCTGGTGGATCTCGATGCGCAGGACGGAACGGGCGTCGTCTGGCATTGCGGGCAGGCGCCGGTTTCGATGCGCGACGAGACGGTGACGGCGAAGGCGGCGATCCATTCCAACCGCAAGATGCCGCTTCTGTTCGAGTTTCCGTTGAAGCCCGGCCGCGTCACCTTCGCGCGGATCAGCCAGGCGCGCGGGCATCCGACGATGGTGATCGCGGGCGGTGAGATGAAACGGCGCCCGCTCGCCTTTTCCGGCACGGCAGGCGTTCTCGCCTTCGATGCCCCGATCGAGACGGTCGCGCAAACGATCGTCGGGGCCGGGCTCGAGCATCATTTGAGCCTCGTCTATGGCGACCACCGGCCGGCGCTGCGCTCTCTGGCGGCCGAAATGGGCCTGCCGGTTCTCGAGTTCTAAAGGGAAATTCCATGTCGAAACTGCGCTATGCGATCATCGGTTCGGGCATGATGGGGCAGGAGCATATCCGCAACATCATGCTGTTGCCCGATACGGAAATCGTCGCCGTGAGCGATCCGGACGAGGGGATGCGCGAGCGCGCTGCGGCGCTCTCCGGCGGCGCGCGGCAGTTTGCCGACCATCGCGCGCTGATGGATGCGGGGCTCGCCGATGTGCTCGTCATCGCCAGCCCCAACCACACACATCACGACATCCTGCTCGACGTGCTGCCGGCGGACCTGCCGATCCTCGTCGAGAAGCCGCTCTGCTCGACGGCGGAGACGAGCCGGCACATCCTGGCTGCGGCTGCTGGCCGCAAGGCGCCGGTCTGGGTCGCGATGGAATATCGCTACATGCCGCCGATCGCGCGGATGATCGAGGAAATCCGCGCCGGGACGATCGGCGAGACGAAGATGCTGACGATCCGCGAGCACCGCTTTCCATTCCTGCACAAGGTCGGCCACTGGAACCGCTTTGCGGCGGAGACCGGCGGAACGCTGGTGGAGAAATGCTGCCATTTCTTCGACCTGATGAGGCTCGTCACGCAGTCAGAGCCGGTGCGGATCTATGCGTCGGGGGCGCAGGACGTCAACCACAAGGACGAGGCCTATAACGGCCGCGCGCCGGACATTCTCGACAATGCCTATGTGATCGCCGATTTCGCCAACGGCATGCGGGCGATGCTGGAATTGTGCATGTTTTCCGAAGGAAGCTGGTTCCAGGAGCACGTCTCGGCGATGGGCTCGGCAGGCAAGATCGAGGCCTTCGTGCCGGGACCGGCGCGGTTCTGGCCGGGCGCGGGCGAGCGGGCGGCCGAAATCGTCATCTCGCCGCGCGAGCCGAAGAGCCCGCAGCGGCGGGTGATCGAGGTCGACCCCGAAATCCTCGCCGCCGGCGACCATCACGGCTCGACCTTCTACCAGCACCGGCTGTTCCGGCAGATGGTGCTCGATGGCGGGGTGCCGGAGGTGTCGCTCGAAGACGGGCTGCGCTCGGTCGAGATGGGCGCGGCGGCGGAGCTTTCGGCGCGCACGGGGCAGGCGGTGGAGTTTGCGGAAGGGTGGCGCGACCGTCAGGTCGCGTGATCGCCGCCGCCTAACGTGGCCTCTGCAGTGTGCGGACATAGGATTCCAACACGGCATTCATGCGGGTCTGGTAGCCCTTGCCGGTCGCCTTGAAGGCATCGAGGACGGACTTCTTCACCCGCAAGGTCACCTGCTGCGTCGTGTCCGGCTCCACCAGCTTCGCATTCCTCCAGAAATTCTCGTCCAGTTCGGGAATGTCGCTGGTTTCGATCTGGTCGTCCGGCAGGGCGGCCAGTTGCTCAAGGGTCAGTTCCCTGTCGTAGCGCTTCTTCATAGGTGTTCCTTTCAACGCGCTTGGCGGGGCGCGCGGAGATGATGCGGGTTGTGCCGTCCCGGTCGGTTTGGGTCACCACGATCACCAACACGCCTTCGATCGCGCCGATGCTGTTGCGGCGAACTTCGCCATATTCGAACCGGTCATCGATTGCCGTCAGGACGGGACCTTCGAAAATTCGACTGGCGGTTGCAAAACTCAGCCCGTGCTTGGCGATGTTTGTCCGGTTCTTCGCCTCATCCCATTCAAAAGTCATGTAAGCACATTTTGTAGTTACATTCAATGCGTGGTGCGTGCGGCAAGCTACTTCAGATCCGACAAGTAATGATGTGCTTCGGTGAGGCAGCGGGATATGCGCCACTCGACGATGCGGTCGTCGAGGCCGACGGCGCGGCGGTCGACTTCGAGGAGGGGCATGCCGAAAGGGCAGTCGAGATGGCGCGCGTCGTGGGCGTCGGCGCCGACGGCTTTCAGGCGTTCGACGGCGCGGGCGACCGTGACGCCGTAGCGGCTGGAGTAGAGGCCGTAGACATTGTTGGGGATCGTCTCGAAGCGGTCGAGTTCGGGGAAGAGTTCGGCGGGCAGGACGATGCGCTCGATGATCAGCGGCTTGTCGCCGAGCGTGCGGCGGCGCACGAGACGCCAGACGGGGTTGCCGGCGGGGATGGCGAGCGCATCGGATTCGGCGTCGTTGGCCGTGCCGCTTTCGAGCGACAGGACCGTCGAATCGGGGAACTCGCGGCTGCCCTCGTCGGGCGTCAGCTTGAAGAACTGGAACAGGATGCGTTCGTCGTCATAGGACGTGACGAAGGTGCCGCGCCCCTGCCGGCGCACGAGAAGATTGTCGAGCGTCATCTCGTGCAGGGCCTTGCGCACCGTGCCCTGGGAGACGTTCAGCTCCTCGGCGATCTGGAATTCGTTCGGGATCGACTGTCCCGCCTGCCAGCGGCCGTCGGCGATGCGCGCGACGAGCAGCGCCTTCACGCGCTTGTAAAGCGGCTGGTAGCCGAGCTTGCCCGTCCGCTCGGCGCGAAAGCGCTCTTCCTGGAAATCCCCGTCCGATTCTTCCATGCGTGCGCCCGTCACCCGCCTCTCCGCGAAATGATTTTTCGTTTGGCCAATTGCGCATTGTTTCCCGATTGCGCGCCCGGTCTTTTATCTTATACAAGAGCTATCGCCGCACCGCCAGCGCGGGTTTGAGGTTTCGAGGAGGTCAGGATGGCAATTCCCCATCTGCTCGTTCACGAGCACAAGGACAATGTCGGCGTCGTCGTCGTCGAAGGGCTGAAGGCGGGCACGAAGATGCTCGGCGTCGTCACGCACGACAATTCCAGCTTCGAGCTGGAGGCGAAGGCGGACGTGCCGATCGGCCATAAGGTCGCGCTGTCGGACATCAAGAGCGGCGACACGGCGATCAAGTATGGCGAGGACATCGGCAAGTTCGTCGCCGACGTCGCCAAGGGCGGCCACGTCCATGTCCACAATCTCAAGACCAAGCGCTGGTAGGAGTCGACCCATGGCATCGAAATATTCCAATCGGACGATCCAGGCCTATCGGCGCGACAATGGCCGCGTCGGCGTGCGCAACCATGTCATCATCCTGCCGGTCGACGACATTTCCAACGCCGCCTGCGAGGCGGTCGCCAACAACATCAAGGGCACGATGGCGCTGCCACATGCCTATGGGCGGCTGCAGTTCGGCGAGGATCTGGAGCTGCATTTCCGCACCATGATCGGCACCGGCGCGAACCCGAACGTTGCCGCCGTCGTCGTCATCGGCATCGAGCCGGGCTGGACCAAGAAGATCGTCGACGGCATCGCCGAGACTGGCAAGCCGGTGGCGGGCTTCTCGATCGAGCAGAATGGCGATCTGAAGACGATCATGGATGCGAGCCGCAAGGCGAAGGAGTTCGTCCACTATGCAACCGAGTTGCAGCGCGAGGAATGCTCGATCTCGGAGCTCTGGGTCTCGACCAAGTGCGGCGAGAGCGACACGACGACCGGGCTCGGCTCGTGCCCGACGGTCGGCAACATGTATGACAAGCTCCTGCCCGAGGGCATCTATGGCTGCTTCGGCGAGACGTCGGAGATCACCGGCGCCGAGCACATCGCCAAGGCGCGTGCGATCAACCCGGAGGTCGGCGAGCGCTGGTACAAGATGTGGAAGGCCTATCAGGACGACGTCATCGAGCAGTTCAAGACCGACGATTTGTCCGAAAGCCAGCCGACCAAGGGTAATATCGAGGGCGGGCTGACGACGATCGAGGAAAAGGCGCTCGGCAATCTCGAGAAGATTGGCCGGACGTCGAAATATATCGACATCCTCGAGCCGGCCGAGATGCCGAAATCGGGCAACGGGCTCTATTTCATGGATTCCTCGTCGGCCGCGGCCGAATGCGTCACGCTGATGGCGGCGGGCGGCTATGTGATCCACACGTTTCCGACCGGACAGGGCAATGTGATCGGCAATCCGATTGTGCCGGTGATCAAGATCACCGCCAATCCACGCACGGTGCGCACGATGGGCGAGCATGTCGATGTCGACGTGTCGGGCATCCTGCGGCGCGAGATGACGATCGACGAGGCGGGCGATGCACTGATCGACATGATCGTGCGCACGGCGAACGGGCGCAACACGGCGGCTGAGGCGCTCGGCCACCGCGAGTTCTCGATGACGAAGCTCTATCGCAGCGCGTGACATGGCCGACATCGTCATCTGCGAATTCATGGACGAGGCGGCGGTCGCGCGGCTGACGGCGCGTTTCGACACGCTCTACGATCCGACGCTGGTCGACCAGCCGGAAAGGCTTGCGGAGGCGGTGCGGACGGCGCGTGCGCTGATCGTGCGCAACCGGACGGAGGTGCGCGGGGCGCTGCTGGAGGGTGCCGAAAGGCTGGAGGTCGTCGGGCGGCTCGGCGTCGGGCTCGATAATATCGACATGGAGGCGTGCTCGGAGCGCGGGATTTCGGTGCATCCGGCGACGGGGGCGAACAACCTCGCCGTCGCCGAATATGTCATCGCCAATGCGATGCTGCTCCTGCGCCGTGCCTACACGTCAAGCGAGGCGGTGGCGGCGGGGGAGTGGCCGCGCCAGAGGATGATGGGCCGGGAGCTTGCCGGCAAGACGCTCGGGCTGATCGGTTTCGGCGCGATCGCGCAGGAAGTGGCGTGGCGGGCGCATGACTACGGGATGGGGCTCGTCGCCTACGATCCGCATCTCGACGCCGGGCATCCCGGCTGGCAGATCGCGCGCAATGTGTCGCTGGACGGTCTGATGGAGCTTTCGGACGTCGTCTCGCTGCATGTGCCGCTGACCGAGGCGACGCGGCACATGATCGATGCGCGGCGACTGGGGCTGATGAAGCGCGATGCGGTTCTGATCAACGCCGCGCGGGGCGGGGTGGTCGACGAGGCGGCGCTGGCCGACGCGCTGCGCGCGGGAACGCTGGGCGGCGCGGCGCTCGACGTGTTCGAGACAGAGCCGCTGACGGCGGCGGACGGCGCGAAGTTCAAGGGGCTTTCCAATCTCGTCCTGACGCCGCATATCGCGGGCGTGACGGAGGAATCGAATGTGCGCGTCTCCGACATGATCGCGGATCTCGTGATCGCGCATCTGGAGAAACAGCCATGAGCGAGTGCGTGCTGACGGTTGGCGAGGCGCATGCGCTGGTTGCCGCCGCGCTGACGGCTTCGGACACGTCGATCGAGAATGCCGATGCGGTCGCGCGGGCGCTGGTCGGGGCCGAACTCGTCGGGCAGGGCGGGCACGGATTGCGGCGCGTGCCGGCCTATGCGGCGCAGGCGCGCGCGGGCAAGGTGAAGGGCCATGCGGTGCCCCGCGCCGAGCGCGTTCGACCCGGCGCGGTGAAGATCGATGCCGGGTTCGGCTTTGCCTATCCGGCGCTGGAACTCGCCAATACCGAGCTCGCCGAAATAGTGCCGGGGCAGGGGGTCGCGATGGCCGGCATAAGGCGCTCGCACCATGCCGGCGTCGCGGGGCTCGTCGTGGAGGAACTCGCCGCGCGCGGGCTGGTGGCGCTGATGTTTGCGAATGCGCCGGCGGCGATGGCGCCGTGGGGCGGGCGTCGGCCGCTCTTCGGAACGGACCCGATCGCCTTTGCCTGCCCGACCGAGGGCGGCGATCCGATCGTCGTCGACGTGTCGCTCTCCAAGGTCGCGCGCGGCAAGATCATGGCCGCGAACCAGAAGGGCGAGGCCATCCCCGAGGGCTGGGCGCTCGATGCGGACGGCAGGCCAACGACGGACGCGAAGGCGGCGCTGGCCGGCACGATGATCCCGCTGGGTGACGCCAAGGGAACGGCGCTGGCGCTGATGGTCGAGCTTTTGTGCGCCGGGTTGACCGGTGCGAATTACGGCTACGAACAGACGTCGTTCTTCGACGCGGCGGGCGATCCGCCGGGCACCGGGCAGGCGATCATCGCCATTGATCCGGGCGTCTTCGGGAGCCATGCGCTGGCGCGGTTTGCGGAGATGGCAGAGCAGATTGCAGGCAGTGAAGGCGCGCGGGTGGCTGGGCATCGGCGCATCGCGATCCGCGAGAGGCTCACGAAGGACGGTATCCCGGTCGATGGGGCGCTGATCGACGAAATCAGCGCCATCGGTGCCGTATGAACATCGAGGAATTCGGCCGCACGGCCGATGGCGACACGGTTCGGCGCGTCACCATCTCCGGCGGCGGGCTGACGGCGCATGTGCTGACCTGGGGCGCGGTGGTGCAGGATCTGCGCCTTGCCGGCCACGAGCCGCCGCTGGTGCTCGGCTTCGATCGCTTCGAGGACTATCCCGTCCGCTCGCCCTTTTTCGGGGCGATCGCGGGACGCTACGCCAACCGGATCAGGCATGGCCGGTTCGACCTCGATGGCCGGACGGTTCAGGTCGACACGAATTTCCTCGGCAAGCATCTCCTGCATGGCGGCATCAAGGGGATCGGCAAGCGGGTCTGGACGATTGCCGAGACGGGCCCCGATTTCGTGCGGCTGACGCTGGCGGATCGTAACGGCGAGATGGGGTTTCCCGGAAATCTCGACATAGAATGCCTCTACACGCTCGAAGACGGTGCGTTGAAGGTTGCGCTTTCGGCGCGGACCGACTCGCCGACGCTCTGCAACCTTGCGCACCACTCCTATTTCAATCTCGACGATGGGGGGGCGGGCGACGTGCTCGGCCATCGGCTGACGATCGATGGCGACCGATACGTGCCGGTCGACGGAGAATGGATACCAACGGGCGGCACGCTGGATGTGGGGGGGACGCCGTTCGATTTTCGCGGGATGCGCGAGATCGCCTGGCAGGAAGACGGGTCGCAGTTCGTTTATGACCACAACTGGTGCCTTGCCGCTGGCCGTCGGCCTTTGACGAAGGCGGTTCGGCTCGAAGGCGCACGGTCCGGCGTTGCGATGGAGGTCTGGACGACGGAGCCGGGCGTGCAGTTCTATGCCGGGCACAAGCTTGCCGTCGAAGGCGGGCTTGGCGGGCGCAACTATGGCGCGTTTGCCGGGCTCTGCCTCGAACCGCAAATATGGCCGGATGCGCCGAACAATGCGGATTTTCCGCAGGCGGTGCTGAGACCCGGCGAGGTCTATGAACAGGCGACCGAGTATCGGTTTTCGAAATAGGTGCATCGGCTTTCGATTTGCATTAGAAGAAGCGAAAACGAAAGCAGATAGCACTCATGTTCCTTCTTCCGCGCCATGCCGAAATCGTACAACTCGCCAAGGACAGCGGCCGTGTGCTCGTCGACGATCTCGCGGTTCGCTTCGACGTCTCGCCGCAGACGATCCGCAAGGATCTGAACGAGCTTTGCGACAAGCGGCTTCTGGCCCGCATCCATGGCGGAGCCGTGATCCCGTCGGGCATCGAGAACATGGAATACGAGGCGCGGCGGCGGATCGCGGCCGAGGAGAAGCAGGGGATCGGCCGCGCGGCGGCGGCGCTCGTGCCCGACAACGCGTCGCTCTTTATCAATATCGGCACCACGACCGAGGCCGTCAGCGAGGCGCTGGGCGACCACAAGGGATTGATGGTCATCACCAACAACATCAACGTCGCCAACCGGATGCGGGTGCAGCCGTCGATCGAGGTGGTGATCGCGGGCGGGGTCGTGCGCGGTTCGGATGGGGGCGTGGTGGGCGAGGCGGCGGTCGACTTCTTCCGCCAGTTCAAGGCCGACTATGCGGTGATCGGCGCATCAGCGATCGACGAGGACGGGGCGCTGCTCGATTTCGACTTTCGTGAAGTGAAGGTCGCGCAGGCGATCATCGCCAATGCGCGGCATGTGATCCTCGTCGCCGACTCGACGAAGTTCGAGCGCACGGCACCGGTTCGCATCGCGCATCTGTCGCAGGTGTCGAGCTTCGTCACCGACCGCTGCCCGAGTGCCGAGATCAGGCGCGTGTGCAAGGAAGCGGGCGTGCAATTGGTGGAAACCGCGCGCTGAGCGCGGGTAGTGGAAACCGCGCGCTGAATCGCCGCTGGCGCTTGGATTTCGCGCGAGTTTCGCTTAGATTTCGTTTGATTTCGAAATCGGATATTTATCGTGCCTGACGAAGCGATCCACGACATCTTCATCATCGGCGGCGGCATCAATGGCTGCGGCATCGCGCGGGACGCCGTCGGGCGCGGCTATTCGGTGTTTCTGGCCGAGATGAACGACCTTGCGAGCGGCACCTCGTCCTGGTCGACCAAGCTGATCCATGGCGGCTTGCGCTATCTCGAGCACTACGAGTTCCGGCTGGTGCGCGAGGCGCTGGAGGAGCGCGAGGTTCTTTGGAAGAACGCGCCGCACATCATCTGGCCGATGCGTTTCGTGCTGCCGCACCACAGGGGCCTGCGCCCGGCCTGGCTGCTGCGGCTCGGGCTTTTCCTTTACGACCACATTGGCGGCCGGAAGCTCTTGCCGAAGACGCGCGTTCTCGACATGAAGGCCGATCCGGCCGGGCGCCCGCTGAAGCCGATCTTTTCGAAGGCGTTCGAATATTCGGATTGCGGCGTCGACGATGCGCGGCTGGTCGTGCTCAACGCACGCGACGCTGCCGACAAGGGCGCGGTGATCCGGACGCGCACCAAAGTCGTTTCGGCTAGGCGCGAGGCCGATGTCTGGTCGGTGGAGATCGAGGACCAGACGACCGGCCGGCGGGAGATGGTTCAGGCGCGGCTTCTCGTCAATGCGGGCGGGCCGTGGGTCGATCATGTGCTGGCCGAGACGGTTGGTCGGCGCGACGTTCACAATGTGCGGCTCGTGCAGGGCAGCCACATCGTCGTGAAGAAGAAGTTCGACGATCCGCGCGCCTATTTCTTCCAGAATGCGGACGGGCGGATCATCTTCGCCATTCCCTACCACGACGATTTCACCATGATCGGGACGACCGATCAGGACTATCAGGGCGACCCGAAGGATGTCGCGATCAGCGAGGCGGAGACGGATTACCTGATCGCCTCGGCGAGCGAATATTTCGCCGAGCCGGTGCGGCGCGAGGACATCGTCTGGACCTTCTCGGGCGTGCGCCCGCTCTATGACGACGGCGCGTCGAAGGCGCAGGAGGCGACGCGCGACTACGTGCTGAAGGCCGACGCGGACGGCGCGCCGCTGATCAACATCTTCGGCGGCAAGATCACGACCTATCGGCGGCTCGCCGAATCCATGCTGGCGAAGATCGAGGGGCTGATCGGCGCCAAGGGGCGGCCGTGGACCGAGAGGGCGACGCTGCCGGGCGGTGACTTCGCGGTCGGCACGTTCGACGAGAACGTTCGCAGGCTGCGGGGCGACTTTCCGTTCCTGGCGGAGGCGCATGCGCGGCGGCTGACGCGGCTCTACGGCACGCGGGCGCGCTCGATCCTCGGATCGGCGACATCGCTCGATGATCTTGGACGCCATTTTGGTGCCGACCTCTACGAAGCCGAAATCTGCTATCTGATGGCGCACGAATGGGCGATGACCGCCGAGGACGTGCTCTGGCGGCGCACCAAGCGCGGGCTGGTGGTGTCGAAGGAAGACGCCGCGCGGCTCGAGACCTTCATGGGCGGGCTCGCGGCGGCGGCCTGACAGACTAAAATCGGGGAGGATTTCATGGGCGGGTTCGTTCTCGCGATCGACCAGGGCACGACATCGAGCCGGGCGATCGTCTTCGACGGCGACATGAAGATCGCCGGCGTCGGGCAGCAGGAATTCACGCAGCACTTTCCGCAATCGGGCTGGGTCGAGCACGATGCGGACGAGATCTGGGAGAGCGTCGTCGCGGTGGTGAAGACGGCGCTCGGCAAGGCCGGCGTGTCGGCGGCCGATATCGCCGGGATCGGCATCACCAACCAGCGCGAGACGATCGTCGTCTGGGACAAGGCGACGGGCAAGCCCATCCACAACGCCATCGTCTGGCAGGATAGGCGCACGGCCGCGATCTGCCACGAGATGAAGGAGAAGGGGCTCGAGGAGGTCTTCTCCGCCAAGACGGGTCTGCTGCTCGACCCTTACTTTTCCGGCACGAAGCTCGCCTGGCTGCTCGACAATGTCGATGGCGCGCGGGCGCGGGCCGAGGCGGGCGAACTTTTGGCCGGCACGATCGACGCCTTCCTGATCTGGAAGCTGACGGGCGGTGCGGCGCATGTCACCGACGCGACCAATGCCTCGCGCACGCTGCTTTTCAACATCGAGACGAATGCGTGGGATGCCGAACTCGGCGGCCTTCTCAACGTGCCGCTGTCGATGCTGCCCGAGGTTAAAGACAGCGCGGCCGATTTCGGCGTGACGGAGGCGGGGCTGTTCGGTGCGGCGATCCCGATTCTCGGCGTTGCCGGCGATCAGCAGGCGGCGACGATCGGGCAGGCTTGCTTCCAGCCGGGCATGATGAAATCCACCTATGGAACGGGCTGCTTCGCGGTGCTCAACACCGGCGAGACGCTGGTGCGCTCGAAGAACCGGCTGCTGACGACCATTGCCTATCGGCTCGAAGGGCGCACGACCTACGCGCTGGAAGGCTCGATCTTCGTTGCCGGCGCGGCGGTGCAGTGGCTGCGCGACGGGATCAAGGTGATCGGCAAGGCCGAGGAAAGCGGGCGGCTGGCGGCGGAGGCCGATGAGACGCAGCAGGTCTATCTCGTACCGGCCTTCGTTGGCCTCGGCGCGCCGCACTGGGACGCGGATGCGCGCGGGGCGATCTTTGGCCTGACGCGCAGCACCGGCCCGGCGGAATTCGCCCGCGCGGCGCTCGAATCCGTCGCCTTCCAGACGCGCGATCTGCTCGACGCGATGAAGAAGGACTGGGCGGATGCGAGCGGGCAGACGGTGCTGAGGGTCGATGGCGGAATGGTCGCCTCCGACTGGACGATGCAGCGCCTCGCCGACATCCTCGACGCGCCGGTGGACCGGCCGACGATTTTGGAGACGACGGCCTTGGGGGCGGCGTGGCTGGCGGGTTCGCGGGCGGGCGTGTGGCCGGGGATGGCGGAGTTTTCTCAGGCGTGGAAGCTGGATCGCCGGTTCGAGCCGGAGATGGCCGATGGGTTGCGGGAGACGAAGCTGGCGGGGTGGCGGGATGCTGTGCGGCGGACGTTGAGTTGAGGGGCGGCGGCGAAGTTTTTTCTGAAATGACCCCCACCCTTTATCCCTCCCCACAAGGGGGAGGGAGGCATCCACGCGGCGCTTCCCCTTCAAGCTAGTTGGTGCATTGAAGGGTCAGGCTCGACGCTCACGTCTCCCTCCCCCTTGTGGGGAGGGATACCGGGTGGGGGTCCTCTTCGACCGACTCTTTCAACGCCGATCCATGCTTTGCCAAACCCGTCGGCGCGAAGATCAACCCGCATTCGTCGTGGGCGATGTGGGCGGTGATGCCGAAGACTTCGCGCAGGCGCTCGCCGGTCATGATGTCGGCGGGCTTGCCTTCGGCGACGATGCGGCCTTCGGCCATCACAATCAACCGATCGCACCAGCGGGCGGCGAGCGTCAGGTCGTGGAGGGAGACGAGGAGGGCGCGGCGTTCGCCGGCGAGGCGGCGGAAGGCGGCCATCATGGTCATTTGGTGCGCGGGATCGAGGCCGGAGACGGGTTCGTCGGCAAGGAGGATCGGCGTCGTCTGTGCCATGGCGCGGGCGGCGAGGACGCGGGCCTGTTCGCCGCCGGAGAGTTCGGTGACGGGGCGGTCCGCGAGCGCGGCGACGTCCATGGCTTCCATCGCGTCGGTGACGACCGCGAGGTCGTTTTGCGACAGCGCCCCGAGGCCGCGCCAGGGCGTGCGGCCGAGGCGGACGACGTTTTCGACGGATAGCGGCCAGGCGATGGCGCGGGCTTGCGGGAGGAATGCGATTTCGCGTGCGCGTGCCCGGTCGCTTATGGCGGCGAGATTCTGGCCGTCGAGATCAATCGTGCCGGAGAAGGGCAGGAGGCCGGAGAGGGTTCGCATCAGCGTCGACTTGCCGGCGCCGTTGGGGCCGAGGAGGCCGACAACTTCGCCGGGCTGAAGTGACAGCGCGACATCGTGGAGGATGGGGCGGCCGGACAGGCTGACGGAGAGGTTGCGGGCGGTGAGCATCAGAACAGCTCTCGCCGGGCGCGCACGACGAGCCACAGGAAGAAGGGCGCGCCGATCAGCGCCGTCAGCACGCCGACATTGAGTTCGCGGGTGGGCACGACGAGGCGGGCGGCGATGTCGGCGGCCAGAAGCAGCGCGCCGCCGCCGAGCGCGCTCGGGACGAGGAGGCTGGAGGGCAGGCGGTCGGTGAAGGGGCGCACGAGGTGCGGGACGACGAGGCCGATGAAACCGATGGCGCCCGCGACTGCCGTGCCCGCGCCGACGGCGAGCGCGGTGCCGAGCACGACCAGTAGCCGGGTCGCCGACAGGCGGATGCCGAGGCTGGAGGCGGCTTCCTCGCCGAGCGACAGCGCGTCGAGCGCGCGGGCGGAGGCGGCGAGCAGCAGCCAGCCCAGCGCCATCAGCGGCAGTGCCAGCCAGACATGGCTCATGGAGCGGTCGCGCAGCGAGCCGAGCAACCAGAAGATGATCTCGTAGGAGGCGAAGGGGTTGGGCGACAGGTTCAGGACGAGCGAGGTCAGCGCGCCGGTGAGGCTGGTGAGCGCGACGCCGGCGAGGATGAGCGTGAGCGTCGCGCCGTTGCGCGCCGCGATGGCGAGGAGGAGCACGACGGACAGGGCCGCGCCCGCCAGCGCGCCGGCCGGCAGCGCATAGAGCGAGGCGCCGGCAAGGCCGGTGTAGAAGATCGCCACCGCGCCGAAGGATGCGGATGAGGTGACGCCGATGAGGCCGGGCTCGGCGAGCGGGTTGCGCAGCAAGCCTTGAAGCACTGCACCGGCAAGGCCAAGACTAATGCCGATGGTGAGCGCGAGCAGAGCGCGGGGGAGGCGGATTTCCTGCATGATGATCATGGCAGCCTCGTCGCCGCCGGCGAAGAGACCGGAAACGCTCGAGCGCAAATCGAGATCGGCCGGGCCGACGAGCAGCGAGACGGCAGTCAGGACGAGGCAGGCAAGGCCGAGAATGGCGTTGAGCATCGCGCCTTCTACCGCGCCGGATCGCAGGAAGCGATCTCTTCGCGCAACTCGGTCAAGGCGCGCACGGCTTCGATGACGAAGGGGCCACCGCAGGCCCAGGCTCCGCGCGGCACGAATGCGCCGATGCGCGACGTTTCAAGCGCACGCAGGGCCGGATGGTGGGCGATCTGGTCGGCGAGCGCAGGCGCGTCCGCCATCGGCTCGGAGACGATGACGATGTCGGGCTGGTGCGAGACGAGTTCTTCCAGCGGCAGCGGCGTCATGGCGGAGTAGCCGAGCTCGGTCGCAAGGTTGGTCAGGCCGGCGGCGTCGATGACGCTGTCGGCGAGCGTGCCTTCGCCGAGGACGACGCCGTTCTGCTCGTAGGCGATGGCGGTCGGTTTCATGGGGCACTGGCGTGCGCGCAGGTCGGCGAGGTCGCGCTCATAGGTCGATGCGATCTGTTCGGCCTTGGCGTCCTGGCCGATTAGCGCGCCCATGCGGCGGATCTCGCCGGGGATGGTGTCGACGGACTGGTCGTAGGCGAATTCCTCGACGGCGAAATCGAGCGTTTCGAGGAGGCTTGTCGTGTTGTGGAGCGAGAAGGTGCCGGTGACGACGAGGTCGGGCTTCGCCAGGAACACTTCTTCGGCGCGGCCGCTGTTCTTCGGGTAGGGCGCGGCGTCAGTGTGGAGGAAGGAGAGGGAGGGGTCGAGGGAGAGGTCGGAGAGCGAGGCGATCTGGTCGGGCTCGGCGAGGAGGAGGACGAGCTGGTCGGTGCAGACGTTCATGGACATGACGCGGGGGAGGTCGGCGGCGTGGGCTGTGGTTGATAAGGTGCTGACGAAAACCGCCGACAGCAGCGCCGTACGGCGCCCCCCTCTGGGCTGCCGCCCATCTCCCCCGCAAGGGGGGAGATTAGTCTCGTCGTCGGCGTGCGTGATCTCCCCCCTTGCGGGGGAGATGTCCGGCAGGACAGAGGGGGGCGCGAGTGGGCGCTGACCTTTGCGATCTGCCGGACATCCGCGCATCAGAACCTCGACTTGAAGCCGGCGAAGGCGCCGAAGCCGGGCGTGTTGTAGCCGCGGACGGTCTGGTAGTCCTGGTCGAGGAGGTTTTCGGCGCGGACGTAGAACTCCGTGCTCTCGGTTGCCTGATAGGCCACCTTGGCGTTGACGAGCACGTAGTCGTCGAGTTCGACACTTGCGCCGCTGACTTCATCAACCGTGTCGAGCGCAATTTTGGCGTCGGCGGAGATCGTCCACTTTTCCGCCGGGCGGTAGGCTGCCGACAGGCCGATCTCGTGGCGCGGGACGCGGACGTTGCGATTGCCGTTGGCGTCGCGGGTGGAGGTGTAGGTGTAGGCTGCGCCGAGCGCGAGCGACGTGTTGACATCGTAGATAACTGACGCCTCGACGCCCTGCTGGCGTGAGCGGCCGGGTATCTGCACATAGGCGCAAGAAAATGGCACGTTCTCTACGCAATCGATCAAGTTATCGATTGTCAGATCGAAGTAAGTCAAATTGACCATTGCCCGATCTTGAAGGAAGCGTTGTTCGATTCCCACGTCAAAACCGACGCTGGTTTCTGGCTGCAGTGATGGATTTCCGACCGGAAGTCCTCCCTCAAACAGCGGGGGGGCCAAAAGCTCATAGAGACTAGGTGCTCGGAAACCTGAGCCCACCGAACCGTAGATGCGTGGTCCGTGGGGATCAATTTCATACGATGCCGCAAGCCGATACGTTGAAGCACCTCCGAAAAGCGAGTGGTTGTCGTGCCGAACGCCTGCTGAAAACGCCAACGCATCAGTGGGCTCAAAACGGGTCAAAAGCCATGTTCCGGTCAAATCGACGGAACTGTCGATCGGTGGCGAAGCTGCATCATCCACAAACTTGGCGGACTGACGCTCATGGTCGACGCCGAACTGAACCGTAGCCCAGTTGGTCAAATCAAAGGCGCCTTGATAGTCGAACTTTGTACGATCCCCCTGATAATCTGCAGAATAGGGGCCAAACCGAGATACGAGGAAGAGATCGCGATCAAGACCGGACGCCTGGATGGAAAACGTATTGCGAAAGCGTCCATCAAGGAGATTGAGATTGAAGCCAGCACGGCCTGCCAACTGTCTTTGCGAGTTAACGTTTAGCCCGGCGATATCATCAGCCGGCGGCTCCACGTTGTCGTCATCGAAATCCGCTTCCGCGTCGATATACAGCAGCGACCCAAAAACCGACACCACGTCGTTCACACGATACTCGCCTGCGGCGTCGAAGGTGACGTTCTCGTAGCCGTCGCGCTCGCTTCCAGCCGCCGCCGCCGAGATGCCGTCAGTGCGGAAGCCGGCGATGTTGATGGCGGCTTTGGCGTCCTCGTTGGCGGCGCGCAGGCCGTAGGAGCCGCGGGCGGTGCCGAAGGAGCCGCCTTCGCCGTGCAGGAGGTGGGTGACGCCCGGCTCGATGTCGCCGAGCGTCGAGAGGCCGATGACGCCGGCGATGGCATCGGAGCCGTAGAGCGTCGATTGCGAGCCCTTCAGCACCTCGATCGTGTCGATGCCGGACGAGAGGAGATACTGATAGGAGGTCTGGACCTGCGGGCTGGTCGGATCGGAGATGTCGATGCCGTTATAGAGCGTCTTGACGTAGCGGCGCGGTGCGCCGCGCACCGAGAGCGAGCCTTCGCCGCCGGGGCCGCCGGGGGTGGAGATGGAAATGCCGGGCAGGCGGTCGAGATAGTCGATGACGAGCCGCTGCGACTTTTCCTCGATCTCCTCGCGGGAGACGGTCTCGACGCGTGAGCCGGTCTTGGTCGCGTCGGTCGGCGCGCGGTTGGGCGTGACGACGATCTGCGGCAGTTCGGTGAACTGGGCGTGTGCCGGCAGGCTTGCCAGAATGGCGATGGCGGAGACGGCGCAGGCCGTGCCGAAATTGGAAATATGCATTCGATCCCCCGTGCCGGCCACGTGTCGCGGGCGGCAGCTCAAGCTTCTCAATGATGCTGGGAAAAGGAACCGTTGCAGCCCCGATATCGCCAGCGATGACAGAAGTCACCACTGCGAAACACAGCCCCGGACACGCCCCGCATCCGGCAAAAGGTGACACTCGAGGCAGGTTTCCTGGCTCGCGCTTCGGCGGATCATTCCCCTTCCCGGGCGAGCCCAGTGGGTTGTCGAATGTCCTCGGCGCTTACAGTTGCGGGGGCAGCCACGGCTCGGACGAAGCCTCGTCCTTCCGTATTCCCTCTTAGCCAGCGTCCGACGACGCTAGGCACCTCAAGCTGTCGGATGGGTAGCAGGGCGGGAAAGCCCGCGTCAATCGGCGCTGTCACCAACTTGTTATCACGGCATGCTTCTGTGGCCCGGCCGCCACTTGGGCGGCAGGCGACGTAACGTCAAATTTTGTCGCATCAGTGGCGAAAAAGCGCCATCCATGTCGCATTTGCGCGGTTCGCGGCAGGCGTTGCGGGGCACATTCAGCGCCGAACATCCTGATCCGGCATCGTTTTTGACAATGACGGGCCGATACGGGATGCTAGGGGTTCAGGCAAAAATAATGGGAGATGACAGTCATGAGGTTCTTCAAGAGCGAAGGCGATCGCGTTCCCGCGCATGTCGAAAAGATGGCGGAAGAGGCCAAGGCCGGCGATCTGGACCGTCGCGAATTCCTGGCGCTGGCCAGCACCTTCGGCGCGACGACCGCGCTTGCCTATTCGATGCTTGGCATGGCGATGCCGGGCAAGGCGCTTGCGCAGGACGCAGGCGAACCCGTCACCGGTGGCACGCTGCGCGTCGCCATGTTCGTCAAGGCCAACAAGGACCCGCGCACGGCCGACTGGTCCGAAATCGCCAACGGCATGCGCCAGTCGCTCGAGCCGCTGGTCAAGTACACCCGTGAGTTCACCTTCGAAGGCCGGCTGCTGGAAAGCTGGGAAGTCAACGAGGACGCGACCGAATACCTGCTCAACGTGCGCCAGGGCGTGACCTGGACGAATGGTGACGAATTCAACGCGGACGATGTCATCTACAATCTGACGCGCTGGGCCGACCAGGAAGCCGAAGGCAACTCGATGGCGACGCGCGTCTCCTCGATGATCGATCCGGACACCAAGAAGCTGCGCGAAGGCGCGATCGAGCGCGTCGACGATTACACGATCAAGCTGACGCTGCCCGAGCCGGACGTGTCCATCATTCCCGGCTTCGCCGACTATCCGGCGCTCATCGTGCACCCGACCTTCGACGAGACCGGCGCGGACTGGGTGGCGAACCCGATCGGCACCGGGCCGTTCGAACTCGTGTCCTATTCGGTCGGCGACCGCATCGTCTTCCAGCGCCGCACCAACGGCGCCTGGTGGGACGGCGAGGCCTATCTCGACGGCATCGAATTCATCGACTACGGCACCGATCCGGCGGCGATGGTTTCGGCTTTCGAATCCGGCGAGGTCCACACCAATTACGAGACGACGTCGGACTATCTCGACATCATGGACGGCATCGGGCTCGTGCGCTCGGAAGTCATGACGGGCACGACGCTGTGCATCCGCATGAACGTCGACAACGCGCCCTATGACGACCAGAACGTGCGCAAGGCCGTGCAGTACGGTGTCGACAACAACGTCATCCTGCAACTTGGCATCGACAATGCCGGCGAGAAGGCCGACAACTACCACGTCGCGCCGATCCAGCCGGACCACGTCGAGATCGCCACGCATGAGCGCGATGTCGAGCGCGCCAAGCAGTTGATGGAAGAAGCCGGCCAGATGGATTTCGAGCACGAAATCATCTCTGTCGACGAAACCTGGCACCGCAATTCGTGCGATGCCGTCGCCGCGCAGCTTCGCGATGCCGGCTTCAAGGTGAAGCGGACGGTGCTTCCGGGCTCGACCTTCTGGAACGACTGGACGAAGTATCCCTTCTCCGCCACGAACTGGAACATGCGCCCGCTCGGCATCCAGGTCATCGCGCTCGCCTACAAGTCCGGCGGAAGCTGGAACGAGACGGCCTTTGCGAACGAAGAGCTCGACGGGCTGATCGCCCAGGGCCTCGCGATCGGGGATTCGGAAGAGCGCAAGGAAGTGATGGGGAAGATCGAGACGATCATCCAGGATTCCGGCATCATCATCCAGCCTTACTGGCGCACGCTCTACAACCACTCGGTCGAGGCAGTGAAGAACCACGGCATGCACCCGACCTTCGAGATCGATCTCGGCAAGGTGTGGCTGGCCGAAGGCGCCTGATCACGCGCTTGCGACGCGAAATGCGGAGGCCGGGACCCGGCCTCCGCGAGACTGCTTCGGGAACATAACAATAAAACCCCAACCAGAACGGCAGGGGGCACATGCTGTCTTTCATCTTGCGGCGTCTCGGCGTCATGGCACTCACCATGGTCTGCCTGACGCTGGTGGTGTTCTTCCTCGTCAATCTGGAGCCGAATTTGCGGCGCCTGTCGATCAGCCAGATCGACATGCGGTCCTCGGACGCGCAGATCGAGCAATGGCTGGTCAATAACGGCTATCGCGAGCCGTTCTTCGTGCGCTACGGCCAGTGGCTCGGCGTGGTGCCCAAGCAGCCGGCGACCAATGCCGCAGGCGAGGCGCAGCCGCGGTTCAGCTACTGCTCGGGGCCGATGGAGCCGGGCTATTCGGGCATCATCCAGGGCGACTGGGGGTGTTCGACCAAGTTCCGCACGTCGGTCGAGAACAGGCTGTTCCCGGCGCTGGCGGCGACGGGCAAGCTGATGTTCTGGGTGATGGTGACGATGGTGCCCATCGCGCTTTTGATGGGTATCCTCGCGGGTATGCGGGAGGGCACGCGGACGGACCGCACCCTGTCGGTCGCGGCCATCACCACGACGGCGACGCCCGAATACGTCTCGGGCGTCATCTTCACGGTGATCTTCGCCTCCTGGCTCGGCTGGCTCAACGGCTCGGCGGCGAGCGCGACCAATCAGGGCATCACCTTCAACAATTTCACCTTGCCGGTGATGACGATGGCGATCTACGGCATCGGCTACATCGCCCGCATGACGCGCGCCTCGATGGTCGAGGTGATGACGCAGCAATATATCCGCACGGCGCGGCTGAAGGGCCTCGGCTTTTCGACCGTCGTCATCAAGCACGCGCTGCGCAACGCGCTGATCGCGCCGTTCACCGTGATCATGCTGCAGTTTCCCTGGCTCTTGACCGGCGTCGTCATCGTCGAGGTGATGTTCCGCTACCAGGGCTTCGGATTCACGCTGGTGGAGGCGGCGGGCAACAACGACATCGACATGCTTCTCGGCTGCTCGCTGGTCTCGGTCTTCGTCGTGCTGTTCACGCAGCTCATTTCCGACGTCGGCTATGCCTATCTCAATCCGCGCATTCGCGTTCAGTAGGGGGCGGGCATGGAGCACGAATATTTGAGCGCATTCGGCATTCTGACCGGCGTCCTCGCCAGGTTCTGGCCGGTCTGGATCGCGCTTGCCATCGTCCTCGGCGCGAGCTTCGCGTTTCGCAAGCGGCTTGGCCTTTACGGCGAACTCTTCGGCAATCCGGTCGGCGTGGTCGGCGTGACGATCTGCTATTTCTGGCTGTTCACGGCGATCTTTGCCGGCACGATCGCGCCGTTCGATCCGCTCGGCCAGATGCTGATGATGAAGGACGCGCTGCCGGGCGCGATCGAAACGGAATCCGGGCAGGCCTATCTGTTTGGCGGCGACCGGCTTGCGCGCGACATCTTCTCGCGCACCATTTATGGCAGCCAGATCGTGCTCCTGATCGCGCCTGCGGCGACCGGCTTTGCGCTGATGGTGGGAACGACGCTGGGGCTGCCGGCCGGCTATTATGGCGGGCGGATCGACTCTTTCCTGTCATTCCTCGCCAATCTCGTCCTCGCCTTCCCGGTGATCCTGCTCTTCTACCTGCTGGTCACCCCCGGCATCATGGAAACGCCGATCCCCTACGCGATGGCGGGGCTGTTCTTCCTGTTTCCGATCATCTTTTTTGCGACGCTCTTCTACACGCGCAACAAGCATCGGCCGGGGCTGCTCGCGATCCAGCTCGGGCTGACATTTCTGATCGGCGGGTGGATCTATGCGGGGCTGGTGTTCGACGCCGACCCGCTTCGCCTCATCCGCATCTCGCCGAACGAGCTCAACATCTTCGTGGCCGTGGTGTTCGCATCGAGCCCGGGCGTGTTCCGCATCGTGCGCGGGCTCGTGATGGACATCAAGACGCGCGACTACGTGGCGGCGGCGCAGACGCGCGGCGAGACGCCCTGGTACATCATGCTGTGGGAAGTGCTGCCCAATGCGCGCGGGCCGCTGATCGTCGATGCGTGCCTGCGCATTGGCTACACGACGATCCTGCTCGGCACGCTCGGCTATTTCGGTCTCGGCCTGTCGCCGGAGAGCCCCGATTGGGGCACGGCGATCAAGGATGCGAGCCGGCTCTTGCGCGCATATGTGCATCCCGCGCTTCCGCCGGTCATCGCGCTGATGAGTTTCGTGCTGGGGCTCAATCTGCTGGCGGATGCACTGCGTGAGCAGTCGTTGAAGGATTGATGCGACGATGATCGGTTCACCCCCCTCTGCCCTGCTGGGCATCTCCCCCTCAAGGGGGGAGATCACGCTCTCAGACCTCTGCGATTGGCTGATCTCCCCCCTTGAGGGGGAGATGGCCGGCAGGCCAGAGGGGGGTGTCTCGCGGTGCCCGATCCTTCGATCAGGGGAAGTTTGGCCATGAACGAGACCGTCAAATCCTCCGCCGTCGAGGGTGCCGCGCCGATCCTCGAGATCGAGAACCTGTCCATCTCCTTCTTCACCAAGCGCGGGGAAATC
Source organism: Aliihoeflea sp. 2WW (assembly GCF_000497755.1). GTDB lineage: Bacteria > Pseudomonadota > Alphaproteobacteria > Rhizobiales > Rhizobiaceae > Aliihoeflea. Next base: position 4,126 of record NZ_AYOD01000054.1, on the reverse strand, counting down.
CCGGCGGTGATGGATTTTTCCTGCTCGGTCATGCCGGGCGAGGCGATGGGGATCGTGGGGGAGTCGGGCTGCGGGAAGTCGACCGTCTCGCTCGGCATCATGCGCGATCTCTCCAATGTCGGGAAGATCGTCGGCGGGCGGATCAAGTTCCAGGGCCGCGACATGGGCGACATGTCGGATGACGAACTTCGCGCCATTCGCGGCAACAAGATCGCGATGATCTACCAGGAGCCGATGGCGAGCCTGAACCCGGCCATGAAGGTCGGCAAGCAGTTGATGGAAGTGCCGATCATCCACGAGAAGGTTTCCAAGAAGGAAGCCTACGACCGCGCGCTCGACATGCTGACGGCGGTGCGGCTGCCGGACCCGGCGCGCATCATGGATTCCTATCCGCACCAGCTTTCGGGCGGCCAGCAGCAGCGCATCGTCATCGCCATGGCGCTTTTGTCGAAGCCCGCGCTGCTCCTCCTCGACGAGCCGACCACGGCGCTCGACGTGACGGTGGAGGCCGGCATCGTCCAGCTCGTCAAGGATCTCGGCAAACGCTTCGGCACGTCGATGATCTTCGTCTCGCACAATCTCGGGCTGATCCTGGAGACCTGCGACCGGATCACGGTGATGTATTCGGGCGAGGCGGTGGAGACGGGCTCGATCCGCGACGTCTTCGACCATATGCGCCATCCTTATACGCAAGGGTTGTTCCGCTCGATCCCATTGCCCGGCGCCGACAAGAACTCGCGGCCGCTGATCGCCATTCCCGGTCAGTTGCCGCTGCCGCACGAGCGGCCGAAGGGCTGCAATTTCGGCCCGCGCTGCCACCATTTCGTGGAGGGCGTGTGCAACGCCGCCGAAATCCCGATGGTAGTAGTGGAAGGGCACGAGGCGCACTTGAGCCGCTGCGTGCGGTTCGACCAGATCGACTGGGCGGCGCTGCCGGAAGGCGCGAAGACGCAGAAGGAAGCGGTGAAGCCGGGCGCGCCGGTGCTGCGGATCGAGAAGCTGAAGAAGCACTACGAGGTCGCCGCCAACGCGATCTTCGGCGGCGGCGACACGCGCACCGTCAAGGCCAACGAGCAGATCAGCTTCGAGGCGCGCGAGAGCGAGACGGTCGCGATCGTCGGCGAGAGCGGCTGCGGGAAGTCGACGCTGGCGAAGGTGCTGCTCGGGCTGGAGACGGCAACGGACGGCACCGTCACCCTCGACAACAAGCCGATCGGCAATACCGGCATTGAGGCCCGCGACACGGAAACGATTTCGTCGATCCAGATGGTGTTCCAGAACCCGTTCGACACGCTCAACCCGAGCCATTCGGTCGGGGCGCAGATCATTCGGACGCTGGAGAAGTTCAAGGTCGGCAGTAACACGGCCGAGCGCAAACAGCGTATGTTCGAGCTGCTCGATCTCGTGAAGCTGCCGCGCGCGTTCGCAACGCGCATGCCGCGCCAGCTTTCGGGCGGGCAGAAGCAGCGCATCGGCGTCGCGCGCGCCTTTGCCGGCAATGCGCGGGTGGTGGTGGCCGACGAGCCGGTGTCGGCGCTCGACGTCTCGGTGCAGGCGGCGGTGACCGAACTCCTGATGGACATCCAGCGCAAGAACAAGACGACGATGCTGTTCATCAGCCACGACCTCTCCGTCGTGCGCTATCTCGCCGACCGCGTCGTCGTCATGTATCTCGGTCATATCGTGGAGCAGGGGACGACCGACCAGATATTCGCGCCGCCCTACCACCCCTATACCGAGGCGCTTTTGTCGGCGATTCCGATCGCCGACACGTCGGTGGTGAAGAAGCACATCGTGCTCGAAGGCGACATTCCCTCGGCGATGAACCCGCCTTCGGGCTGCCCGTTCCAGACGCGCTGCAACTACAAGCACCTGGTGCCCGGCAACAAATGCGAAACCGAGCTGCCCCCGCTGCGCGAGCTGGGCGGCGGGCACAAGAGCCTTTGCTGGCTCGACGATGGCGAACTGGCGAAGATGGAGCCGGTGATCAGTTTCGATGGCGACAGGCCCGCCGACGCTGCCAGCCTGCCGCCGGCTGCGGATGCGCCGCGCGGCCATGTGCAGGACGCCGCAGAACATCCGGTGGAAGATGGCGTGCCGGGCGGCGAGCCGCCAGTCTTGGCTTCGAAGGCGATGACGGCGGTGCCGGGTGATTCCGCGCCGGAAAAATCGCTGACGGAAGCCGGCGAGGGACGGTCTGCCGCCAGCGCCGAGGTGAAGCCGGGGTTGGCAGCGACGGCGAAGGAAGAGGCCGAGGCGGCCGGCGCCAAGCCGAAGCCGAGCAGGCCCATCCACGTGGCGGCTTCGCCCGAGGAAGCGCGCCGCGCGATCGGTGCCCGGCCGGTGAACGGGCCGGACAAGGGCTGAAGCGGGCAGCCTCCCGCGATTTATAAGGAGCGACATGATGCGTCGCTCCTGTCGCTTTGTTCCATCGATGCCGGCGTGAACTGGCGCGATCATCGTAATCCGATGTCGTATTTCTTCTAGCGAAGCCCGCCGCTGCTTTGCACATTGGCGGCATGACACAAACGCGCCGCCGCCGTTCCGCCGACCGTGCCCGCCGCTCCGAGGATGCGGGCATCGCGCAATTGCCGCGCCGCGCGGTGCGCAATCCCTATCCGCCGATGGCGCTGCTCTCGGCCGACCAGATCGAGGCGATCCACGACGCCTCCATGCACATCCTCGAAAATTTCGGCGTCGAGATCATGAGTGCGCGGGCACGTTCGATCTTCGCGGCGGCGGGGGCGGACGTCGATCATGCGAACGGGCTGGTGCGGCTCGACCGGGGGCTCGTGCTGGAAGCGGTCGCCAAGGCGCCGTCGTCGTTTCACCTGACGCCGCGCAATTTGGCGAACCGGCTGACGATCGGCGGCGACGCGATCAATTTCACGCTCGTCGCCGGCCCACCCAATGTCCACGACATGGAGCGCGGGCGGCGGTCGGGCAACTATGCCGACTATTGCGACCTCGTGCGGCTGGCGCAGCATTTCAACTGCATCCACATGCTCGGCAACCAGGTTTGCGCGCCGATCGAGTTGCCGGCCAATTCGCGCCATCTCGACACCTATCGCGCCAATTTGACGCTGACCGACAAGGCGTTTCACGTCTCGGCGATCGGCGCGGGGCGGGCGCTGGACGGTGTGACGATGGCGGCGATCGCGCGCGGGCTGACGCTCGATGAGATCCGCGATGACCCAGCGGTGACGACGATCATCTCCGTCAACTCGCCGCGCCGGTTCGATGGCGACATGCTGGACGGCATGATTGCCATGTCGGAGCACGGCCAGTCGGTCTGCGTGACGCCGTTCACGCTGATGGGCGCGATGAGCCCGGTGACGCTGGCGGGCGCGCTGGCGCAGCAGAATGCCGAGGCGCTGGCCGGCATCGCGCTGACGCAACTCGTGCGACCTGGCGCGCCGGCGATCTACGGCGCGTTCACCTCGAACGTCGACATGAAGTCGGGCGCGCCGGCGTTCGGCACGCCGGAGAACACGAAGGCGAACATTGCATCGGGGCAACTCGCGCGGAGGTACGGGTTGCCGTACCGGACGACGCCGGGCTCGGCCTCCAATGCCGCCGATGCGCAAGGTTCCTACGAGACCATGATGGCGCTGTGGGGCGCCGTGCTCGGCCATGGCAACCTCGTCTACCACGCCGCCGGCTGGCAGGAAGGCGGGCTGACGGCGAGCTTCGAGAAGTTCGTCATCGACGTGGAGATGATCCAGCACATGATGGAGTTCCTGCAGCCGATCACCGTTGATGACGGGGAACTCGCGCTCGACGCGCTCGGCCGCGTGCCGACGGGCGGGCACTTCTTCGGCGATGCCCACACGCTGGAGCGCTATTCGACGGCGTTCTATCAGCCGATTTTGTCCAACTGGCAGAACTTCGAGAGCTGGGAGGAGGCAGGCGGGCTGGACGCGACGCACCGCGCGACGGCGGTCTGGAAGAAGGCGCTGGAGGAGTATGTCGAGCCGGTGATGGATGCGGGGGTTCGCGAGGAGCTCGATGCGTATGTGGCGCGGCGGCGCGAGGATATTGGGGGCGGGGAGCCTTGATTTTCGCTGATCGCTTGAAGTCGGCGCTCTACGGCGCCCCCCTCTGTCCTGCCGGACATCTCCCCCGC
>NZ_AYOD01000053.1 GCF_000497755.1 Aliihoeflea sp. 2WW | reverse complement strand
GCGGGGGAGATGTCCGGCAGGACAGAGGGGGGTGCGAAGGAGCGCACGCGCTGGCGACTGGAACGTCTTCCCACCTCGATTCCACCAACCAATCCAACCATCTGACTTCACAGGAACTTCCATGAAATCGCATGCACGTGTCGTGGTCATCGGGGGCGGGGTCGTTGGCTGCTCCGTGCTCTACCATCTCGCACGCGCGGGGTGGACGGATGTGGTGCTGCTCGAGCGCGACGAACTGACGTCCGGGTCGACCTGGCACGCGGCCGGCGGGATGCACACGGTCAATGGCGACCCGAACGTCGCCAAGCTGCAGAAATACACGATCAACCTCTACAAGGAGATCGAGGAGCTTTCCGGCCAGGCGACGGGCGTCCATTTGACCGGCGGCGTGATGCTGGCGGCGACGACGGCGCGGATGGACTGGCTGCGCAACCTCGTCGCCAAGGGGCGCTATCTCGGCATCGAGTTGGAGGAGATTTCGGCCGCGGAAGCCGGCGAACTGATGCCGCTTCTCGATCCGGGCGAGTTCGTCGGCGCGGTGCGCACGGTGGTCGACGGCCATCTCGATCCGTCGGGGGTGACGCACGCCTACGCCAAGGCCGCGCGCAAGCTCGGCGCATCGGTCGAGCGGTTCACCAAGGTCGAGGGGATCGCGCGGCGGCCGGACGGGCTGTGGCAGGTCTCGACGAACAAGGGCGAGATCGTCGCCGAACACGTCGTCAATGCAGGCGGGCTGTGGGCGCGCGAAGTGGGGCGCATGGTCGGGCTCGAACTGCCGGTGCTCGCCATGGAGCATATGTACCTGATTACCGAGGACATGCCGGAGGTCGCGGCCTGGAACGCGAAGACCGGCACCGAAATCATCCACGCGATCGATTTCGACGGCGAGCTTTATCTCCGCCAGGAGCGCGGCGGCATGCTGATGGGTACCTACGAGAAGGCCGGCAAGCCGTGGTCGGAGGTCGAGACGCCGTGGAACTTCGGGCACGAGTTGCTGGAGCCCGACCTCGACCGCATCGCGCCCTCGCTCGAAGTTGGGTTTCGCCATTTTCCGGCCTTTCAGAAGACCGGCATCAAGCAGATCATCAACGGCCCCTTCACCTTCGCGCCGGATGGCAACCCGCTCGTCGGGCCGGTGCGCGGGCTGCCGGGCTTCTGGGTCGCGTGTGGCGTCATGGCCGGGTTCAGCCAAGGCGGCGGCGTCGGGCTTGCCATCGCCAACTGGATGATCGAGGGCGACCCGGGAGCGGATATCTGGGCGATGGACGTGGCGCGCTACGGCGACTGGGCGTCGATGGCCTACACCAACGCCAAGGTGCGCGAGAACTATTCGCGACGCTTCTCGATCCGATTTCCGAACGAGGAACTGCCGGCCGGCCGGCCGCTGCGTACGACGCCGGTCTATGACCGCCTGTCGGAGAAGGGCGCGCAATGGGGCGTGGCCTACGGGCTCGAAATGCCGCTCTGGTATGCGCCGGAAGGCGTGAAGGACGATTTTTCTTGGCGACGCTCGACCGATTTCGAGCATGTCGGGCGCGAAGTCGCGACGGTGCGCGAGCGCGTCGGGCTGTCGGAGATTTCGAGCTTCGCGAAGTATCGCGTGACGGGTGCGGGGGCGGAAGCGTGGCTCGACCGGATGCTTGCCTGCCGGCTGCCGAAGCCGGGGCGGATGACGCTGGCGCCGATGCTGAAGGAAGATGGCGGGTTGATCGGGGATTTTACGGTGGCGTGCTTGATGGCTCAGCGCGGGGGACCCCCACCCTTTATCCCTCCCCACAAGGGGGAGGGAGTCGCCGACGTTGAATCCTTGTCTGCTGCCTCCGAGCCTGGCGGAAACGATGATGCAAAAGGTGCATCGACAACGTCTCCCTCCCCCTTGTGGGGAAGGGTGCGGGGTGGGGGTATGCCGGGCTCGGACCCCGCAGAATACCTCATCTTCGGCTCCGGCATCGCCGAGCAGTTCCATATGCGCTGGTTCGAGCGGCATCTGCCCGTGGACGGGTCGGTGCAGGTGGAGGCGCTGGGGCTCGGCATAGTGGGGCTGTCGATCGCCGGGCCCGATGCGCGGCGGGTTCTGGAGAAGGTCACGCGAGCCGATGTCTCTAACGCTGCCTTTCCGTTCATGGCGATCCGCCGGATGGACGTCGCCATGGCGCCGTGCCTCGTCGGGCGGGTGAGCTATACGGGCGACCTTGGCTATGAGATCTGGATGGAGCCTGAATATCAGCGGCACGTGCTCGATGTGCTGCTCGGCGCCGGTGCGGAATTCGGCATCGGGCTCTTCGGTGCGCGGGCGCTCAATTCGATGCGGCTGGAAAAGAGCTACGGCTCGTGGGCGCGCGAATACCGGCCGATCTATGGGCCGCTCGAGGCCGGGCTCGATCGTTTCGTCGCCTATGACAAGAGCGCCGATTTCATCGGGAAAAGCGCGGCATTGGCGGAAAAGTCGAATGGCGGCAAGCTTCGGTTGCGCAGCTTCGCGGTCGAGGCCGTCGATGCCGACGTGATCGGCGACGAGCCGATCTGGCATCGCGGAGAGGTCAAGGGCTGGGTGACGTCCGGCGGCTACGCGCATCATGCTGGCACGTCGGTCGCGCTGGGCTATGTGCCGAAGGAGATCGCTGGCGAACGGGAGGGGTTCGAGATCGAATTTCTTGGGCGCCGGCACCGCGCGCGGATGCTCGACACGGTTCTCTTCGATCCGGATTTCACGCGAATGCGCGGCTGACCGCGGCTCAGGCGCCGGTGTCGATCCCGGCGCGAAGGGCGAGCGCTTCCACCCGGTGCGACTGCGCCTGGCGACGGGCTTCTGCATGATCGTCGCCGAGGCCCCAGCGCGCGGCGTCGCTGGCGCGTCGGCCCCAGGATGCGGCTTCCTGATCCTGCAAATCGGCAAGCGAATTCAATACGTTATGTGCGTATGGCTTCACGACGACCCCGTTCCCCCGAATGGTTAACGAAAGCTATCGAAGGTCTTGGCCGATGTCGCCTGCCAATGCGAATAAAGATGGGGAAAAGGGGCAAAAAAATCGTGATGAGGGCGTGCCAGGCATCCAAGAAGAGATGGGTGTTTACTTAACCCGACAAGCGACGCCAAATCAGCATGTTAACCAGATTTTAACGTTACGGTTGCGCGTTTGAACTTTCGGAGGCAGTTTCCCGGCGAGAGTTGACAAGTTCTAATTCAAGTGGAGTTCGCCGTGGAACAGAGCACAATCAAGACACTGGACGCGGGATTGACCGAAGCGCTTCGGGCCGATGCCGCCAAGACTGCAGAGCCGGCGCGTCCGCGCCGCGAGATGAACCTGCCGGGCCTCGGCGACACGACCCGCGCGCCGCGCCGAATCGCCGGCGGCTTTGCCGGCTTGAGCGAAGACCTCGACCGGCGCATGCGTGACTGGCGCAACATGCTGCGCGTCCTCGACCAGCAGCGCCCGCAGCTCGAAGCGGCCGAAATCCAGTATGACGCCGCCTACGAGACGCTGGCCAAGATCGTTCCGCAGGCGCAGGACACCGGCAAGTCGCTGAAGGCGATGATCGCCACCACCAAGGCGGGTGACATTTCCGAAGACCTCGCCGGGCAGTTTTCCAAGAATCTCAAGGCGCTCGAGGAACTCGAGGCGGTGGCCGAGAACCTGACGACGACGATGCTTCACCTTCGCTCGTCGTGGGAGCAGTATGCGCGCTCGATCATCAAGGCGCAGAAGATGCGCGATGCTGTCGGCGGCGACAACGCCTGAAAGGGTGTGAACGACCTGCGGCGTTTGCTGCAGGTCGGTATTCCAAGTCAGGGATAGCCGGTGATCGTCACGCTGATGGCGCCGATGCCGTCGATCCCAGCTTCGATGCTGTCCCCGGGGACAAGGGCGCCGACGCCCGCCGGGGTGCCGGTCATGATCAGATCCCCGGGCTTCAATTCGACAGAGCGGCTGGCGATGGCGATGATGTCCGGCACGGGCCAGATCTGCTCCGCCAGATCGCCCTCCTGCCGGGCGGCACCATTCACCGACAGCCAGACCCGGCCGGATGCCGGATGACCGATGCCGTCCGAAGGCGTCAGCGGCGAAATCGGCGCGGAATGATCGAAGGCCTTCGCCCATTCCCAGGGACGCGCGGCCTTCTTCGCTTCTTCTTGAAGGTCGCGCCGGGTCAGGTCGATGCCGACGCCGTAACCCCAGACATGATCGAGTGCGTCATCGGGCGAGATGTCCCGGCCGCCCTTGCCGATCGCGACCACGAGTTCGACCTCGTGGTGCAGGTTGGTCGTCAAAGGCGGGTAGGGGATGTCGCCGGCGGCGTCGAAGGCGGCATCCGCCGGCTTCATGAAGAAGAAGGGCGGATCGCGCTCGTCATTGCCCATCTCGCGCACATGCGCCGCATAGTTGCGGCCGACGCAGAAGATGCGGCGGATGGGGAAGCGCTGATGGCTGCCGGCGATGGCGAGCGAAGGCTGGGCGGGGGCGGCGAAGGCGAATTCATTCATACGCTTTGCTTAACGCGATAAGCGGCGTCCGCCAAGCGGGATTAAGTGGACTAAAATACTCATATTAATCAGCGGTTTGTGTGCGTTGCGCCAATTTTTGACCGATTGATAAAAAAAGAATCCGTGCTAGCCTTCCGGAAAAACCAATAATGGGGAACCGAATGGCTGAAGGCCTCTATAAGGAGGGGATTGCCGCGCAGCGGCTGGCCCCGGACCAGTATCCGAAGAATTTCGCGGATTTGCATCCGCCGCTCGACCGGCATGAGGCGCTGGTCGAATCCGACCGGTGCTATTTCTGTTATGATGCGCCCTGCATGCAGGCCTGCCCGACCTCCATCGATATACCGCTGTTCATCCGGCAGATTTCGACGGGCAATCCGCTTGGTTCGGCCAAGACAATCTTCGACCAGAACATCCTCGGCGGCATGTGCGCCCGTGTCTGCCCGACCGAGACGCTGTGCGAAGAAGTGTGCGTGCGCGAGGTCGCCGAGGGCAAGCCGGTGCAGATCGGCCGCTTGCAGCGCTATGCGACCGACACGGCGATGGCGCGGGACGTGCAGTTCTACGAGCCGGCTCCATCGACCGGACGCAAGGTCGCGGTGATCGGCGCCGGGCCGGCGGGGCTCGCCTGCGCGCATCGGCTGGCCATGCACGGCCACCATGTCACCATCTACGAGGCAAGGCCGAAGCCGGGCGGGCTCAACGAATACGGCATCGCGGCCTACAAGGCGCCCGAGGGCTTCGCGCAGGCGGAAGTCGATTATGTCCTGTCGATCGGCAATATCGAGGTCCGAAACGGCCAGATGATGGGCCGCGACTTCGCGCTTTCCGAACTCGCCGCGAGTTATGACGCGGTGTTCGTCGGCGCTGGCCTGACGGGCGTCAATGCGCTGCAGGCGGACGGCGAGGATTTCGAAGGCGTGGAGAACGCGGTCGATTTCATCGCCGCGCTTCGCCAATCGCCGGACCTGTCGCAATTGCAGGTCGGCCGGCGCGTCGTCGTCATCGGCGGCGGCATGACAGCGGTCGATGCCGCGGTCCAGTCCAAGCTCCTTGGCGCCGAACAGGTGACCATCGCCTATCGCCGCGGCAAGGAAAGCATGAACGCATCCGAGTTCGAGCAGGATCTGGCGGCGTCGAAGGGCGTCTCCATCCGCCACTGGCTGAAGCCGGTGCGCATTCTCGCCGAGGGCGGCAAGGTGAGCGGCATCGAGCTCGAATACACCGAAATCCGCGACGGCCGCGTTGCCGGTACCGGCGAGACGGTGCGGATCGACGCCGACCAGGTGTTCAAGGCGATCGGCCAGACCTTCGACGCCATTCCGCTGAACGGCTCCGGCTCCGCCATCGCGATGGAAGCCGGGCGCATCAAGGTCGATGAAGAAGGGCGCACCTCCGCGCCCAAGATCTGGGCCGGCAGGCCAGAGGGGGGTGAGTACGGCGAAGAACACTCGTTCTTAAAGGCTGTCCGCAATGCCTGGTCCGGCAAGACTTCCAGCCTATGGGCTGCGGACAATCCTGCGCGCGGCCAGTGCGGCGTAACCGCGCTTGTCGCCCAAGACCACCTCGGCGGCGAAATTCTCAAAACCAAAATGGGCGGGCGCTGGCATTTCTATAATCGCGTGGCAGGGCGCCGCGTCGATTTCACGTCCAGCCAGTTCGATCATCCAATCCAATACGATGACCTGCTCGCGAGCCGGCAGGAAGCGTTTTCCGACACCAATGACGAGCAGTATGCGGAATTGTCCAACCGCCTGTCGCTTGTCACGGCAAAGGGGTAGCCCCATGGCAGACATTCGTTCGAACTTCGTCGGCATCAAGTCGCCCAATCCGTTCTGGCTGGCCTCCGCGCCGCCGACCGACAAAGCGTACAACGTCGTGCGCGCGTTCAAGGCAGGCTGGGGCGGGGTGGTGTGGAAGACGCTGGGCGAGGAGGGGCCGCCCGTCGTCAACGTCAACGGCCCGCGCTATGGCGCGATCTGGGGTGCGGACCGGCGACTGCTGGGCCTGAACAATATCGAGCTCATCACCGATCGAGACCTGCAAACCAATTTGCGCGAGATCAAGCAGGTCAAGCGCGACTGGCAGGACCGGGCGATGGTCGTCTCGATCATGGTTCCATGCGAGGAAAACGCGTGGCGGTCGATCCTGCCGCTGGTCGAGGAGACCGGGGCGGATGGCATCGAGCTCAATTTCGGCTGTCCGCACGGCATGAGCGAGCGCGGTATGGGCGCGGCGGTCGGCCAGGTGCCCGAATATATCGAAATGGTCGTGCGCTGGTGCAAGCAATACACCCGCATGCCGGTCATCACCAAGCTGACGCCGAACATCACCGACATCCGCAAACCCGCGCGGGCCGCACATGCCGGCGGAACCGACGCCGTCTCGCTGATCAACACGATCAACTCGATCACGGGCGTCAATCTCGACAGCTTCGCGCCGGAGCCCACCATCGACGGCAAGGGCACGCATGGCGGCTATTGCGGCCCGGCGGTCAAGCCGATCGCCATGAACATGGTGGCCGAGATCGCGCGCGACCCCGAAACGCGCGGCCTGCCGATTTCGGCGATCGGCGGCATCACGACATGGCGTGACGCGGCCGAATTCCTGGCGCTCGGCGCCGGGAACGCGCAGGTGTGCACCGCGGCGATGACCTACGGCTTCAAGATCGTCGAGGAGATGATCACCGGGCTTTCCGAATGGATGGACGAGAAGGGCCACCGCGACCTCGACGACATCATCGGCCGCGCGACGCCGAACGTCACCGACTGGCAGTATCTCAACCTCAACTATGTCACCAAGGCGCGTATCGACCAGGATCTGTGCATCAAGTGCGGCCGCTGCCACATCGCCTGCGAGGACACCTCGCACCAGGCGATCACCAACATGGTGGACGGCAAGCGCCACTTCGAGGTGATCGAGGCGGAGTGCGTCGGCTGCAATCTATGCGTCAATGTCTGCCCGGTCGAAAGCTGCATCACCATGGAGGCGCTGGCCGCCGGCGCGCTCGATCAGCGCACCGACAAGACGGTGTCGCCGGTCTATGCGAACTGGACCACGCATCCGAACAATCCTGCCGCAAAGGTTGCGGCCGAGTAGGCTTGCGCGGGCAAAACTTCTCATGTGAATTGCATCGGGCGAGGGATACCGCGCCCGATTTTTTCGTGAACGAGGACGATTGCAAATTGGCCGACATCGCGGTGAAGCGCTCCCATGCCCAAGGTCGCGACAAACTCGTCGGCCATCTGGCGATGCTCGGCTTTGCCGCGCTCGTCTCCGGCTCCTATTCGATCGGCGCCATGGCCGCCTCGCATATCGGGCCGGGCGCGATCAACACCGTGCGCTTCGTCTTCGGCATCTGCGTGATGGCGAGTGCGGTGGCGCTGTTGAACAAGGGGCGCATTCCCGCCCCGCGCGAGGTCTGGCGTTATGCGGTGCTCGGCTTCCTGATGGCGGTGTTCTTCATCACCATGTTCATCGCGCTGCGGCTGACGACGCCGGTGGCGACGGGCGCGGTGTTCACGCTGATGCCGCTGATGGCGGCGGGGTTCGGACTGCTCTTTCTCGGCGAAAAGCCGCGCGCCATCGTGCTCGTCGGCCTCGTCGTCGCGGCCTGTGGGGCGGTCTGGGTCATTTTTCGCGGCGATGTCGGCGCGTTGTTTGCCTTCGATCTTGGGCTTGGTGAACTGATCTTCCTGATCGGCGTCGCCTGCCACGCGGCCTATGCGCCGCTGGTGCGCCGGCTCAATCGGGGGGAGGCGCTGCCGGTCTTCACGCTGTGGACGCTGTTCGGCACCGGCGTCTGGATCGCGCTCTACTCCGTGCCGGAACTTTTGGAGACCGACTGGGCGACGCTGCCGCCGATTGTCTGGATTGCCGTCGCCTATCTCGCCGTCTTCACCACGGCCGGCACGACGTTCCTCGTTCAGTTCGGCGCGATGCGCCTGCCGGCTGCCAAGGTGATGGCCTACACCTATCTCACGCCGTCCTTCATCATTGTCTACGAGGGCCTGCTCGGCCATGGGTGGGCCAGCGGCGCGGTGGCGGCCGGTGCGTTGGTGACGATGGCTGCGCTGGTGGTGCTGGCAATGGCGCCGGATCGCTGAAGGTTGAAGATGGCGATTGGAGCTGTTATGTTTGACGTAACATGATCAGGAGCTTCGCCGATAAGCACACCGAGGCGTTGTTCGAAGAAGGCATCTGCCATCGGAATTGGCGAATGATCGAGAAGATCGCCCTTCGCAAACTCGATCAACTCAACAACGTCGCGGGCATCTCTGACCTCGCGGTGCCACCGGGCAATCGATTGGAACGATTGCGAGGCGACCGCAAAGGGCAATGGAGCATCAGGATCAACGATCAGTATCGCCTGTGTTTTCGATGGGAAGGTGACGACGCCTTCGATGTCTGCATAGTCGACTATCATTGACGGAGTTCGATATGGCACGGATCACGACGCACCCCGGCGAAATGCTCAACGAGGAATTCCTGCTGCCCATGCAGCTTTCGGCGCGTGCGCTCGCGCGGCAGATGGGCGTGCCAGCGAATCGGATCACGGGCATCGTCAAGGGGCAGCGATCAGTCACAGCCGACACGGCCATCCGGCTGGAGAAGGTGCTCGGCATGTCGGCAGTATTCTGGATGCGGCTGCAGGACAGCTACGATCTTTCGAAAGCAATGGCCGAGGCAGACTACTCTGCCATCGAGAGGCTCGACACACACGCTGCCTGAGGTCGCGGGTCACCCCTTCGGCCGCAACCCCTCCAGAAACAACTGCTCCAGATAGCGCGCAGCATCCTCGAACCGGCCGTCGCCGCCTCTGTCCGGCCCCAGAACCGTGCGGACCTGGATGTCGAAGTCGGCGTAATGCTGGGTCGTCGCCCAGATCGAGAAGATCAGGTGCCAGGGGTCGGTCCGGGCGATCTTGCCGGCCTTCATCCAGCCCTTGATGAGCGCGGCCTTTTCGTCGACGAGGGGCTTCAGTTCGCCTTCGATCAGATGCTGGATGCGGGGCGCGCCCTGCAGGATCTCGTTGGCGAAAAGGCGGCTTTCGCGGGGGTAGTCGCGCGCCATTTCGAGCTTGCGGCGGATATAGGAGCGCAATTCGCCGATCGGGTCGCCGATGTCGTCGAGTTCGCGCAAAGGGGCGAGCCATGTCTGCAGCAGGCGCTCGATCAGCGTCGTGAACATCGCCTCCTTGGAGCGGAAATAGTAGAGGAGGTTCGGCTTCGACATGCCGGCTGCCTCGGCGATCTGGTCGATCGTTGCCCCCCGGAAGCCGTGCTGCGAGAAGACGTCGAGCGCGGCATCGAGGATCAGTTCGCGCTTCTCGGTCTGGATTCGCGTGCGGCGACGGCGGACGGGTGTTTCAGCGTCCATGACTGTACCTCGACTGGACCAATTGACTGGACCAGTTGCTCATCGCGTGTGGAGCGCGAGGATGCTGCGCCATTTCCCCTACTATGTCCTTGACCGCCATGGTGGCGGTGCTAACGTTTGTCCAATCGGTCAAAAATGCGTAGCACGACTGCGTCCGACACACCAAGCGTTGGCCGAAAAGGGAACACGAAAAAGGGGAAGCTTGGTCATGTCGAACCGGCTCAACGTCGCGCCGAACGATCTTTCCGCATTCTGGATGCCGTTCACCTCCAACAGGCAGTTCAAGCAGGCGCCGCGCATGCTGGCTTCTGCCAAGGACATGCATTACCGCACGACCGACGGACGCGAGATCCTCGACGGGACGGCGGGCCTGTGGTGCGTCAATGCCGGGCATTGCCGGCCGAAGATTACCGAGGCGGTACAGCGCCAGGTCGCCGAGCTCGACTATGCCCCGGCCTTCCAGATGGGCCATCCGATCGTCTTCGAACTCGCCAACCGGCTGGTCGACGTCGCGCCCGAGGGCATGAACCACGTCTTCTTCACCAATTCCGGGTCGGAATCGGTCGACACCGCGCTCAAGATCGCGCTTGCCTACCAGCGCGTGAAGGGGCAGGGCTCGCGCACACGCCTGATCGGCCGCGAGCGCGGCTATCACGGCGTCAATTTCGGCGGCATCTCGGTCGGCGGCATTGTCACCAATCGCAAGATGTTCGGCACGTTGCTCACCGGCGTCGACCACATGCCGCACACGCATCTGCCGGCCAAGAACGCGTTCACGCGCGGCGTTCCGGAGCATGGCGGGGATCTTGCCGACGAACTGGAGCGCATCGTCACGCTGCATGACGCCTCGACCGTCGCGGCCGTGATCGTCGAACCGGTCGCCGGCTCGACGGGCGTCCTGATCCCGCCGCAGGGCTATCTGAAGCGACTGCGCGACATTTGCACCAAGCACGGCATCCTGTTGATCTTCGACGAGGTCATCACCGGCTTCGGCCGTCTCGGAACGCCGTTTGCGGCCGATTATTTCGGTGTGATGCCCGACATCATCACCACCGCGAAGGGCGTGACCAACGGCGTCATCCCGATGGGCGCGGTGTTCGTGACGTCGGAAATCCACGACGCGTTCATGACCGGCCCCGAGCACATGATCGAGTTCTTCCACGGCTACACCTATTCGGGCAACCCGATCGCGTCGGCCGCGGCGATCGCCACGCTCGACACCTACAAGGAAGAGGGGCTGCTCACCCGCGGCGCAGAGCTTGCTCCCTATTGGGAGGATGCGCTCCACTCGCTGAAGGATGCGCCGAACGTCATCGACATCCGCAATATCGGCCTTGTCGGCGCGATCGAGCTGCAGCCGATCGCGGGCGAGCCGACCAAGCGGGCGTTTTCGGCCTTCGTCAAGGCGTTCGAGAAGGGCGTGCTCATCCGCACGACCGGTGACATCATCGCGCTTTCGCCGCCGCTGATCATCGAGAAGGGCCAGATCGACGAGATCGTCGATTGCGTCCGCACGGTGCTGAACGAGGTCGCCTGAAAATGGCCCGCCCGCAGGCGACGCACGCGGTTCTGGTCGATGACGACCAGGTGCGCGTCACGCGGTGGGACTTCGCGCCGGGCGCGGAGACGGGCTGGCACCGGCACGGCATGGACTATGTGATCACCACGATCACGCCATGTGCGATGCTTCTGGAAGAGCCCGGCGGCACCAGCCGCCGGGTCGAATTCAAGGCGGGGGACGCCTATCGCCGCAGCGAGGGCGTCGAGCATAACGTCATCAATGACGGCGACGCGCCGATGTCCTTCGTCGAGATCGAACTGAAAGCATAAGGGGACCACATGGCAGCGCCGGGCGAAAATCTGCGAATCAATCCAGACCGTTTGTGGGATTCGCTGATGGAGATGGCGAAGATCGGCCCGGGCGTTGCCGGCGGCAACAACCGCCAGACGCTGACCGACGAGGACGGCGAGGGCCGCCATCTCTTCAAGCGCTGGTGCGAGGATGCGGGCATGAGCGTTGCCGTCGACCAGATGGGCACGATGTTCGCACGCCGCGAGGGCACGGACCCGGACGCGCTGCCGGTCTATGTCGGCAGCCATCTCGACACCCAGCCGACCGGCGGGAAGTTCGACGGCGTCCTCGGCGTCCTCGGCGGGCTCGAGGTCATCCGCTCGATGAACGATCTCGGCATCAGGACGAAGCATCCGATCGTCGTCACCAACTGGACGAACGAGGAAGGCACGCGCTTTGCGCCGGCGATGATCGCCTCGGGCGTGTTTGCCGGCGAGATCGATCTCGACTGGGCGTATGACCGGACGGACGCCAAGGGCAAGCGCTTCGGCGACGAGCTGGAACGCATCGGCTGGAAGGGCGAGGAGGAGGTCGGGGCGCGCAAGATGAAGGCGTTCTTCGAACTTCACATCGAGCAGGGTCCGATCCTCGAGGACGAAGGGATCGACATCGGCGTCGTCACGCACGGGCAGGGGCTCTGGTGGCTGCAGTTCACGCTGACGGGCAAGGATTCGCACACCGGCTCGACGCCGATGCCGAAGCGCCGCAATGCCGGGCTCGGCATGGCGCGGATCACCGAGCTCGTCCACGAAGTCGCGATGGACTTCCAGCCGGACGCCGTCGGCGCCATCGGCCATGTCGAGGTCTATCCGAACTCGCGCAACGTCATTCCCGGCAAGGTCGTCTTCACGGTCGACATCCGCTCGCCAGACCTCGACACGCTGACGCAGATGCGCGAGCGGATCGAGGACGGAGCGGCGACGATCTGCGAGGCGCTCGACATCGCCTGCGACGTCGAGGCGGTTGGGCATTTCGATCCCGTCGCTTTCGACGAGGGCTGCGTGAGTGCCATTCGCGATGCGGCCGAGCGGCTCGGCTATTCACATCGCAATATCGTTTCGGGCGCCGGACACGACGCCTGCTGGATCAACCGCGTCGCGCCGACGGCAATGGTCATGTGCCCCTGCGTCGATGGGCTCAGCCACAACGAGGCCGAAGAGATCACCAAGGACTGGGCGCGCGCGGGAGCGGACGTGCTTTTCCATGCGGTTGTCGAGACTGCGGAGATCGTGGAGTGAGAGGTCGGGGGCTTCAAATACCCCCACC
>NZ_AYOD01000052.1 GCF_000497755.1 Aliihoeflea sp. 2WW | reverse complement strand
CCCCACCTGACCGTTTCGAACCAAGCCGCTCGAAGAAGCGGGAAATTCAAGGGGAACGAGAATGACGAAAGTCATCAAGAACGGAACCATCGTCACCGCCGACCGGACGTGGAAGGCGGACATCCTGATCGACGGCGAGACGATCGCCGCCATCGGGCCGAACCTGTCCGGCGACGAGGAGTTCGACGCGTCTGGCTGCTATGTCATGCCCGGCGGCATCGACCCGCACACGCATCTGGAAATGCCCTTCATGGGCACCTATTCGGCCGACGATTTCGAGAGCGGCACCCGCGCGGCACTGGCCGGCGGCACCACCATGGTGATCGATTTCTGCCTGCCGTCGCCCGAGCAGTCGCTGATGGAAGCGCTGCAGATGTGGGACAACAAGTCGACCAAGGCGGCGTGCGACTATTCCTTCCACATGGCGATCACCTGGTGGGGCGAGAAGGTGTTCGACGAGATGCCGGCCGTGGTCGAGAAGGGCATCACCTCGTTCAAGCACTTCATGGCCTACAAGGGCGCGCTGATGGTGGACGATGACGAGATGTATTCCTCGTTCCAGCGCTGCGCCGAACTCGGCGCGCTGCCGATGGTTCATGCCGAGAATGGCGACGTCGTCGCGCAGTTGCAGCAAAAGCTGCTCGCAGCCGGCAATAACGGCCCCGAAGCGCACAGCTATTCGCGGCCGCCGGAAGTGGAGGGCGAGGCGACCAACCGCGCCATCATGATCGCCGACATGGCGGGCGTTCCGCTTTATGTCGTCCATGTTTCCTGCGAGCAAAGCCATGAAGCGATCCGCCGCGCGCGCCAGAAGGGCATGCGCGTCTATGGCGAGCCGCTGGTGCAGCATCTCGTCCTCGACGAGACCGAATATTTCGACAAGGACTGGGACCATGCCGCGCGGCGCGTGATGAGCCCGCCCTTTCGCTCCAAGCAGCATCAGGATTCGCTGTGGGCAGGGCTTTCGGCCGGCTCGCTGCAGGTGGTCGCTACCGATCACTGCGCCTTCACGACCGATCAGAAGCGCACCGGCGTCGGCGATTTTACCAAGATCCCGAACGGCACCGGTGGGCTCGAAGACCGGATGCCGGTTCTGTGGACCTTCGGCGTCAACACCGGCCGGCTGACGCCGAACGAATTCGTCGCCGCGACCTCCACCAATACGGCCAAGATCTTCGGCATGTACCCGAAGAAGGGCGCGATCGTCGAAGGCGCCGACGCCGACATCGTCATCTGGGACCCGGAGAAGACGAAGACGATCTCGGCCTCGAGCCAGCAATCGGTGATCGACTACAACGTTTTCGAGGGTATCGAGGTCAAGGGCCTGCCGCGAACCGTCTTCACGCGGGGCGAGGTCGCGATCGAAAATGGCGAGGTAAAAGCCAAGCCCGGTCACGGCAAGTTCGTGGCGCGGGAGGCGAAGACTTCGGTCAGCCAGGCGCTTTCGACCTGGAAGCAGGTCGTCGCGCCGCGCAAGATCGAGCGTTCGGGCATTCCGGCCAGCGGGGTTTGATCCATGGGATCGGCTCGGACCATCTGCGGTGCCGGGCGTTTCCGGCACCGGACCTCAGGGCACGAGTGCGTCGAGTTCGGGCAGGAGCCTGACGGCCTCCTGCTCGTTGGCATCGGTGCGCGCAATGACTGCCGTGCAGGGCTCGCCGCCGATGTTCACCGGCAAATGCGGAAGGCCGGCGGGGATGTAGAGCATGTCGCCGGCGCCCATGTCGACATGGTGCTCCAGCTGCTCGCCATACCAGGTGCGCGCCGTTCCCGCCGTCACGAAGATCGCCGTCTCATGGCTCTCATGCAGATGCGCCTTGGCGCGCGCGCCGGGCGGGATCGTGACGAGGTGCATCGACAGGCCGGTCGCACCGACGCTCTGGGCCGTGATGCCCTCGGCATAGGTCAGCCCCTGACGCCCGTCGAAATTCGTTTTCGCGCGCACCAGCCGGCAGGCCTTGGCAGATGATGGGGACATCCTTCCTCCTCGCTGTTCTTGGCACGTCGCATGGCCTATGCGAACGTCACATCAATTCCTTCCAGAACGCGCGCCGTCAATGGCCGGCGGCCGCGCGCCAGAGCGGTCATCCATGCTCATGAAACCCATTTCCGACACCGTGATTTCCGCCAGCGGACTCGGGCTCACCTTCGAGACCAATGACGGGCCGGTGCATGCGCTGTCCGACGTCGACCTCGATATCCGCAAGGGCGAATTCGTGTCGTTCATCGGGCCGTCGGGCTGTGGCAAGACGACGTTCCTGCGTGTCATCGCGGATCTCGAACAGCCGACGGCAGGCACGATCTCGGTCAATGGCATGACGCCCGAAGAGGCGCGGCGCAGCCGGGCCTATGGCTATGTCTTTCAGGCGGCCGCGCTTTATCCGTGGCGCACGATCGAGCGCAATGTCGCGCTGCCGCTCGAGATCATGGGCTATTCGCGCGAGGAGCGGAAGGCGCGCATCGCCCGCACGCTCGACCTCGTCAACCTCGCCGGGTTCGAGAAGAAGTATCCCTGGCAATTGTCCGGCGGCATGCAGCAGCGCGCCTCGATCGCTCGCGCGCTCGCCTTCGACGCGGACCTTCTCCTGATGGACGAGCCGTTCGGCGCGCTCGACGAAATCGTGCGCGACCACCTGAACGAGCAGTTGCTGCAGCTTTGGGCGCGGACCAACAAGACGATCTGCTTCGTCACCCACTCGATCCCCGAGGCGGTCTACCTGTCGACCAAGATCGTGGTGATGTCGCCGCGGCCGGGGCGTGTGACCGACGTGATCGAGAGCACGCTGCCGGCCGAGCGCCCGCTCGACATTCGCGAGACGCCGGAGTTCCTGGCGATTGCGGCAAGGGTGCGCGAGGGGCTGCGGGCGGGGCATAGCTATGAGTGATGTAGGCTCAGCGCTCACCCCCCTCTGGGCTGCCGCCCATCTCCCCCTCAAGGGGGGAGATCACTCTCTTCGTCGCCCCATCCATACGGAGACGATGTTGGCGGACCCGGTGACGCGCTTGATCTCCCCCCTTGAGGGGGAGATGCCCGGCAGGGCAGAGGGGGGTCGGGACCTATGAGCGCGATTGCCGTTCCCGGTGGTGCGATCGGCCGCTCCGGTACCTGGAGCCGCATGAGCCAGGGTACCACCGTGCCGGTGCTGATCGTCGTTCTCGCGATCCTTGCTGTCTGGTATCTCGCCGCCATATGGCTGAATGCGCCGTGGCAACTCCAAATCTTCTCGCGCGGCGAGGATGGCTGGACGTGGCTGGATTTCCTCGCCGGCACGATGAGCCAGGACCGGCCTCTTCTGCCGGCGCCGCATCAGGTCGCGGTGGAGCTTTGGAACTCGGTCATCGGGCAGAATGTCACTTCGCGGCGCAGCCTCGTCTACCATGCCTGGATCACGCTTTCGGCGACGTTGCTCGGCTTCGTCATGGGTACGGTGCTGGGCATCCTGCTCGCCGTGCTGATCGTCCACAACCGCGCGATGGACCGCTCGCTGATGCCGTGGATCATCGCCTCGCAGACGATCCCCATCCTCGCCATCGCGCCGATGGTCGTGGTCGTGCTCGCCTCCATCGGCATGACCGGGCTGGTGCCGAAGGCGCTGATCTCGACCTATCTGTCGTTCTTCCCGGTCGTCGTCGGCATGGTGAAGGGCTTTCGCAGCCCCGACACGATCCAGCTCGATTTGATGCGCACCTATCACGCGAGCCAGGGCCAGACCTTCTGGAAGCTGCGCTTTCCATCGGCGCTGCCCTACCTCTTCACCTCCATGAAGGTGGGCGTCGCGGCAAGCCTCGTCGGCGCCATCGTCGGCGAACTGCCGACCGGCGCGGCAGGCGGGCTCGGCTCGCGGCTTCTGGCCGGCTCCTATTACGGGCAGACGGTGCAGATCTGGTCAGCGCTTTTGATGGCGGCGGCGCTCTCCGCCATGCTCATCCTCGTCATCGGCATCCTCCAGCGCGTCGTCCTTGCGCGCACCGGAGCACGGCCATGAACGCGCTGGTCTTGGGAGCCATCGCCTTCTGGCTCGTCGCCTGGGCAATCAACGAATGGCTGGTCCGCCTCAAGGCGCGTGGGACGGCGGCGCGGGCGATCAATTTCATCGTGCCGCTTCTCTTCGGCGCGGCGCTTCTGGTGCTTTGGGAAGGGCTGGTGCGGGGCTTCAGCGTGCCGTCCGTGCTCCTGCCGCCGCCAAGCGCGATCTGGGCGCGGATTACCTCCTCTGTGCCGACGCTTTGGGCCGATTTCCATCAGACCTTCATTCGCTCGGTGCTGCCAGGCTATGCGATCGGCTGCCTTGCCGGGCTGGTCGTCGCCATCCTCATCGACCGCTCGCCCTTCCTGAAGCGCGGGCTGCTGCCGGTCGGCAATTTCGTTTCAGCGCTGCCGCTCGTCGGCATCGCGCCGATCATGGTCATGTGGTTCGGCTTCGACTGGCAGTCCAAGGCCGCGGTCGTCGTCGTGATGACGTTCTTTCCGATGCTGGTGAATGCGGTTGCCGGCCTCAACGCGTCGAACCAGATGGAGCGCGACCTGATGCGCACCTATGCGGCCGGCCACTGGCACACGCTCTTCAAGCTGCGCCTGCCGGCCGCCTGGCCGTTCATCTTCAACGCGCTCAAGATCAACTCGACGCTGGCGCTGATCGGCGCGATCGTCGCCGAATTCTTCGGAACGCCGGTCGTGGGGATGGGATTTCGCATCTCGTCCGCCATCGGACGCTTGAACGTCGACATGGTCTGGGCTGAAATCGCGGTGGCCGCTCTTGCTGGCTCGATCTTCTACGGTCTCATCGCGCTCATCGAGCGCGGCGTGACCTTCTGGCATCCGTCGATCCGTGGTGGAAAGACGTGAACTATAAAAAAAGGGGAACTGACATGAAAAGGCTTATCATCGGTGCGCTTGCCTCCAGCGTGGCGATGGCCGCGCTGCCGGCCATGGCGCAGGGTCTCGACCCGATCACCTTCCAGTTGAAATGGGTCAACCAGGGCCAGTTCGCAGGCTACCTCGTCGCCAAGGACAAGGGCTTCTACGAGGAGGAAGGGCTCGACGTCACCATCAATCCGGGCGGGCCGGACATCGCGCCCGAGCAGGTGATCGCCGGCGGCGGCGCCGACGTGATCACCACCTGGATGGCGGCTGGCCTTGCCGCTCGCGAACGCGGCGTGCCGCTGGTCAACATCGCGCAGCCCTTCGCCAGCCAGGCGCTGCAGCTCGTCTGCTCCGAACAGAGCGGTGTCCAGTCGACCGACGACTTCAAGGGCAAGAAGCTCGGCGTCTGGTTCTTCGGCAACGAATATCCGTTCTACGCCTGGATGGCCAAGCTCGACCTGCCGACCGAAGGCGGCGAAGAGGGCGTCGAAGTCCTGCGCCAGGCCTTCAACGTCGACCCGCTTTTGCAGAACCAGGCCGACTGCATTTCGACTATGAAATACAACGAGTTCAAGCAGCTCCTCGATGCTGGCGTTCCCGAAGACAGCCTCAAGGTCTTCAACTATGCGGACGAGGGCGTCGGCATGCTGGAAGACGGGCTCTACGTCATGGAAGACAAGCTCGATGACCCGGAATTCGTCGACCAGATGGTCCGCTTCGTGCGCGCCTCCATGCGCGGCTGGGAATACGCCAAGGAGAATGTCGACGAAGCTGCCGGCATCGTTCTCGAGAACGATCTCTCGGGCGCACTGACCGAGGAAAGCCAGGTCTGGCAGGTGGAAGTCGCCGCCGGCCTCGTCGGCGAAAGCCCGGCGCTCGATTCGGCTTCCTACGAGCAGACCGTCCAGACGCTGCTCTCCGCCGTCTCGCCCGACAACCCGGCCATCACCAAGGAGCCGGAAGGCGCGTTCTCGACAGTCGTCACCGACCAGCTTCAGTAGGCAAGCGCGCATTCTGCATTCGAAAGGGGTGGGCAACCGCCCCTTTCTTTTTCAATCGGCCAAGCGCCGGCGCTCGCGGTCGCGGAAGGCGCCGGGGGTGAGGCCGGTCTGCTTGCGGAAGAAGCGGTTGAAATAGGCCGGGTCGGAAAAGCCGAGCGAATAGGCGATCTTGCTGATCGGCGTCGGGGTGAAGATCAGGTCGCGCCGGGCGGTTTCCAGCGTGCGTCGGTCGATCAGGTTCTGGATCGAAAGGCCGGTCGCGTTGCGGGTGATGCGGTTCAAATGCGCGGCGGAGACGCCGAGTCGATCCGCGTAGAAGCCGACCGGATGACGCTCGCGGAAATGCGTGTCGACGATCGTCAGCAACGTCTCGATGCGGGCGAGATCACGATCCTGTTCCGGCTGGCCGTTGCCGGGGCGTGAAGCCCGCGTCAGGGCGACGAGCGCTTCCGTCATCAGGGGTTCGAGCAGGAGCGAGCGGCCGATGGACCGGCCGGAGAGTTCGGCGTCGATCCGCTCGATCGCGCCGGCGGCGCGGGCGCCGTCCTCACCGGCGATGGCGACGATGCGTAGCTTTTCCGCGAACCGCGCGATTTCGCGATCCGCCGCCGTCAGGCTGCGTAGGCGGTCGGCCAGTGCCGTGACCACGAGCCCGTCGATGTCGCGGGTGAAGCGAAAGCCGTGGCCGGCATCTGGTGGGATGAACAGGATGACGGGGGCCGTGAACGCCAGGATGCCGTCCTGCGAGACGATTTCGCCCGAGCCCTGCGGCAACAGGAAGAGCTGGAAAAACTGCTCGTGCCGGTGCAGTGCGATCTCCCAATTGTGCAGGTGCGTGCGTTCCGGGATCGGCTCGCAATGAAGCCAGAAATCGGCCGGATCGTCCTGATGCTCGCCGAAGAGGCGA
Source organism: Aliihoeflea sp. 2WW (assembly GCF_000497755.1). GTDB lineage: Bacteria > Pseudomonadota > Alphaproteobacteria > Rhizobiales > Rhizobiaceae > Aliihoeflea. Next base: position 18,145 of record NZ_AYOD01000052.1, on the reverse strand, counting down.
TAGGAGGGAATCTTGGTGCGTGCGATCGTCATGTTCGGATTGTGCAATCCGATGCGGCGAATGTCCATTGAGCCACCCTTCGCCATGCGCCATTGCTCATGGCGAGGACAAGGGAGGATTTCGTTTGCGCACGCAGGTCGCCATCATCGGCTCTGGCCCGTCGGGGCTGCTTCTCGGCCAGCTCCTGACCAATGCGGGCATCGACAACGTCATTCTCGAGCGCCAGACGCGCGACTACGTGCTGGGCCGCATCCGGGCGGGCGTGCTCGAAGAGGGCACGACGCACATGCTGGACGAAGCGGGCGCGGGCGAGCGCATGCGCCGGCAGGGTCTGCCGCATGAGGGGTTCGACCTGACATTCAACGGTCGCCGGCACAACATTCACCTTCATGAACTGACCGGCAAGCGCGTGATGGTCTATGGCCAGACCGAAGTCACGCGCGACCTGATGGACAAAAGGCTTTCGACCGGCGGCGTCACTGTCTACGAGGCGGCCCATGTCGAGCCGCATGATTTCGATGGTGCGAACCCTTATGTCACCTATGAAAAGGACGGCGTAACGCATCGGCTCGACTGCGATTTCATAGCCGGCTGTGACGGGTTCCACGGTGCTTCGCGTAAGGCGGTCGAGGGCAAGGGGCTGGAAATTTTCGAGCGGGTCTACCCGTTCGGTTGGCTCGGCATCGTCGCCGACGTGCCGCCGGTCCATCACGAACTCATTTACGCCAACCATCCGCGCGGCTTCGCGCTTTGCTCGATGCGTTCGCCGACGCGCAGCCGCTACTATGTCCAATGCACGCTTGAGGACAAGGTCGAGGAATGGTCGGACGACCGCTTCTGGGACGAACTACGCCGGCGCCTGCCGCCGGAGACGGCGGAGACGATGACGACCGGGCCGTCGATCGAAAAGTCGATCGCGCCGCTGCGTTCCTTCGTCGCCGAGCCGATGCGTTTCGGACGGCTGTTTCTCGTCGGCGACGCGGCGCATATCGTGCCGCCGACGGGCGCCAAGGGGCTCAACCTTGCAGCGAGCGACGTGCGCTATCTCTTCGACGGGCTACGCGAGCATTATGCCGAAAAGTCGGATGCCGGCATCGACGTCTATTCGCAAAAGGCGCTGTCGCGGGTCTGGAAGGCGGAGCGTTTTTCGGCCTGGATGACCTCGACCATGCACCGCTTTGACGATACGGGTCCGTTCGGACAGCGTATCCAGGAGGCGGAACTCGACTATCTGGTTCACTCGCAGGCGGCCTCGGCGTCGCTGGCGGAGAACTATGTCGGCCTGCCATATTGAGGAGGTGAAATGAGCGAGAAATCCGAACGCTACGACCAAGGAATGGCGACGCGCCGCTCAGTGCTCGGTGCATCCTATGTCGACGCCGCCACCAAGAAGTCGAGCACCTATGACGAGCCGTTCCAGACGCTGATCACCGAAGCCGCCTGGGGCCATGTGTGGTCGCGCGATACGATCACCAAACGCGAGCGCTCGATGATGACGCTGGCGCTGCTCGCCGGGCTCGGCAATTTCGAGGAACTGGCGCTGCACACGCGCGCCACCGCCAATACGGGCGCTTCGCGCGACGACATCATGGAGGCGATGTTGCACGTCGCGATCTATGCCGGCGTGCCGCGCGCCAATCATGCGATCAAGGTCGTCAAGCAGGTACTCGACGAGATGGACGGAGGGCAAAAGCCGTGAGCGACAGCCAAATTTCCAACCGCAAGCCGGAGACCGGCGCATTCTTCCAGCGCGACCGCGAGTGGCATCCGCAGGCCTACACGCCATGGTACAAGACGTCCGTCCTGCGCTCGCCGCAAAAGGCACTGCTGTCGCTCGACGGCTCGCTGTCGGAGATCACCGGGCCGGTCTTCGGTCACAACATCCTCGGCGAACTCGACAACGACCTCATCACCAATTTCGCAAAGCCGGGCGAGATGGCCATCGGCCCGCGCATCATCGTCTATGGCCGTGTGCTCGACGAGCGCGGCAAGGGCGTACCGGGCGCGCTGCTGGAATTCTGGCAGGCCAATGCCGGCGGGCGCTACCGCCACCGCAAGGAGGGCTATGTCGCACCGCTCGACCCGAATTTCGGCGGCTGCGGGCGCACCATCACCGACGAAGACGGGAACTACTCCTTCCGCACCATCCAGCCTGGACCCTATCCCTGGCCGAACGGCGTCAACGACTGGCGACCGGCGCATATCCATTTCTCGCTGTTCGGGCACGGCTTTGCACAACGGCTGATCACGCAGATGTATTTCGAGGGCGATCCGCTGATCTGGAAATGCCCGATCGTGAAGACGATCAACGACAAGGCCGCCATCGACGGGCTGACGGCGGCGCTCGACATGAACGCGACGATCCCGATGGATTCGCGCGCTTATAAGTTCGACATGGTGCTGCGCGGCAGGCGTTCGACGCTGTTCGAGAACCGCATGGACGGGAATTGATTTGCGTTTTGAGGCTGATTGAATACACTGACTACGTGTATTCAACAGGAGGCGACCATGCCGACTTCCGTTCGACTTGAACCTGAAATCGAAGCGCGTCTCGACGCGCTTGCCGCCCGAACCGGGCGGACGAAGGCGTTTTATCTGAGGCAGATGATCGAGGACGGGATCGACGACCTGGAGGATTACTATCGCGCAGCGGAGATATCCGAGCGTATCCGGCGCGGCGAGGAGACGACGCGGCCATGGGCCGACGTAAGGCGCGACCTTGGCCTGGACGATTGAATTCTCGACTTCCGCTGAAAAATCCCTGCGGAAGCTCGACCGCGAGGCGGCACGCCGGATCGCGAAGTTCATCGATCACCGCCTGAGTGTGCTCGACGATCCGCGTCACCTCGGCAAACCGTTGCAAGGCGTCCTTCACGAGCGCTGGAGCTACCGCGTCGGCGACTATCGCCTCATCTGCGAACTTAAGGACGATCGCTTGATCGTCGTCGTCATCGAGATCGGCCATCGCCGGGAAATTTACCGCTAGGAGGAACATCATGGTCCAGCCACTGAACCAGCTCAAGGAAAGCGCGTCGCAGACGGCGGGGCCTTACGTGCATATCGGCTTGACGCCGAACTTCGCCGAAATCGGCGGCGTCTATTCGGAAGACCTCGGCACCTCGATGGTCAACGACAAGACCAAGGGCGAGCGCATCACCATCGTCGGGCGCGTGCTCGACGGCACCGGCACGCCGCTTCGCGATGCGCTGATCGAGATCTGGCAGGCGGATGCCGACGGGCTCCATAATTCGCCGTCCGAGATGCGCGGCTCGGCCGATGCCAATTTCACCGGCTGGGGTCGCTGCCCGACGGACATGGACAATGGAGAGTTCCGGTTCGAGACGATCAAGCCGGGTCGCGTTCCGTTCAAGGACGGGCGCAAACAGGCGCCGCACATCACGTTCTGGGTGGTCGCGCGCGGCATCAATATCGGCCTCCACACGCGCATGTATTTCGGCGACGAGGAAAAGGCCAATGGCGAAGATCCGGTGCTGGCGCGCGTCGAGCATCGCGTGCGCGTCGCGACGCTGATTGCGCCGCGCGAGGGTTCGACCTACAGGTTCGATATCCATCTCCAGGGGGAGAAGGAAACGATCTTCTTCGACATCTGAGGCCCGCCTTGTCCGCTTCGCCCTTCGATCATCCGTTTCTTTCCGGTCTTCTGGGCGATGCGGAGATTTACGCGCATTTCAGCGCCGAGGCCGATATCGCTGCGATGGTGCAGTTCGAAACTGCGCTTGCGTGTGTGGAGGCGAATGAGGGGGTGATCGGGGCTGAGTCCGCGGACGCCATTGAGCGGGGACTCGCCGACTTCAAGCCCGACATGGCCGCCCTGCACGACGGCGTGGCGCGGGATGGCGTGGTGATCCCGGCGCTGGTCAAAGCGATGCGTCAGGCAGTGGGCACACCGCATGACGAAAAGGTTCATTTCGGCGCGACCAGCCAGGATGCGATCGATACGAGCCTTGCGCTGCGGCTGAGCGACGTGCTGGCGGTTCTGGAAGATCGGCTGCGCGGTGTCGTTGCGGCGCTGCAAAGTCTCGAAACCGCTCAAGGCAGCGTCGAGTTAATGGCGCATACGCGGATGCAGGCCGCGATCCCAGTGACTGCGGCGCGTAAGATCGCGAGCTGGCGGCTTCCGCTCGAACGCCACATCGAACGGCTCGAAGCGGTGCGCCGTGACGTGCTGGTGCTCACTTTCGGCGGCGCGGCCGGAACGCTGGAAAAGCTTGGCGACAAAGGACCGGCGGTGCGTATGCGGCTGGCTGACGCGCTCGGCCTTCGCGACATCGACAATCCGCGTCACTCGGAGCGCGATGGACAGGCCGTGCTTGCCAATTGGCTGTCGCTCGTGACCGGCAGCCTGGGGAAGATGGGCCAGGATATCGCGCTGATGGCGCAGAACGAGGTCGGCGAGGTGAAGCTGGCCGGCGGCGGCGGGTCATCCGCGATGCCGCACAAGCAAAACCCGGTCGGCGCCGAAGTGCTGGTCACGCTAGCGCGTTTCAACGCGACGCTGCTGGCCGGCATTCACCAATCGCTGGTCCACGAAAACGAACGCTCTGGCGCCGCCTGGACGCTCGAATGGATGCTGCTGCCGCAGATGGCCGTGGCGGCCGGGGCATCGTTGCGGGCGGCGAGGGTGCTTCTGGATGGGCTTGAGTTCCGGCCTCAAGGCGCCACGTGACGCCTCGCGCGATCGTCGTATATTGCGGCGTGCTGATGTCGATTTCGTCCTTCACGGTCGACATCACGCTGCCGTCCTTTCCCGACATCGTCGCAGAACTCGACACGCGTTATGCGCTCGTCCAGTGGACAATCGCGGTCTACATGCTTGCGGCCGGTGTCGCGCAGCTCGTGTGGGGGCCGGCTTCGGACCGGTACGGCAGGCGCGTCACGCTGGCATGCGGTCTCGCGGTCTATCTGGCGGGCTGCCTCCTCGGCGCGCTTGCGCCGACGATCGAACTGCTGCTCGCTGCCCGCGCCCTTCAGGGACTCGGCGCGGCAGCGGCGATCGTTCTTGCGCGCACGATCCTGCGCGATCTCTTTTCCGGCCAAGAACTTGGCCGGAACCTTGCGCTCGCCAGTGCGATATTTGCCGTTGGACCCATTCTCGCGCCGCTCGTCGGTGCGGCGATCGCGACGCCGTTCGGCTGGCGGGCCATCTATGGATTTCTCGCCGTCTTCGGCATCGGCCTGATCGTGGCGCTCTGGCGGATGCCGGAGACGATCGGCCAGAAGGTGCCCGAAGCGACGCGCCCCTCCGTCCTTGCGCAGCGGCTCAGACGGCTTTTCCGCCATCCCCAGTCGCGGAGGTTCCTGATCACCTCGTCGGTCATCATGTCGTCCATGTTGATGATCCTTTCCGCGCTCCCGCGCCTTTACGAGGCCAACTTCGCGATCACCGGTCCAGCCTTTGCGATGTTCTTCGCGCTCCACGGCGTCGGCATCGTCATCGGGCAGGTTCTCAACCGCCGGATCATTCCGGTGCTTGGCATGGTGCGGGCGATGCTGCTTGCCAACACGGTGCTGATCGTCGCTGCCCTGCTCGTCCTGGCCGTGACGATTGCCGGTCTCGCCTCGGCACCGGTTCTGACGGCGATCATGATCCTGTTCGCGACGAGCTATCTCGTCGTCTTCTCCAATGGCGCGGCGATGGTCCTCGACCCGCATGGCGACATTGCGGGTTTCGCTGCCTCGCTTTACGGCTTCGTCAGCCAGATCGGCGGCGCGGCCATCACGCTGGTCACCGTGGTTCTTGTCGGCGACAGCCTCATTGCGTTCGGTCTGGCGCTTTTGGCAATCTGCGGCACCTCGGCGATCATGGTATACGATTGGCACCGCCGCGGCGCCGCCTGAGCGCTCACATCGCGTTCATGGTAAGCAATTCATACGCCGCGACCTGGTCGCCGTCCTGGTTATAGACGCCGACATCCCAGCGCACTTCGCCATATTCATCGTTGCGGCGTGCCTTCTGCTTGGCCGTGAGGCGTACCTTGAGGCTGTCACCGGGCGAGACCGGCTTCATGAAGCGCAGATTGTCGAGGCCATAATTGGCGAGAACCGGTCCCGGCGCTGGCTCGACGAAGAGGCCGGCGGCGAAGCTCAGGATCAGATAGCCGTGAGCGACGCGGCCGGGGAAGAACGGGTTCGCCCTTGCCGCTTTCTCGTCCATGTGCGCGTAGAATGTGTCGCCGGTGAAGGCAGCGAAATGCTCGATGTCCTGCAAGGTTACCGTGCGAGCGGCGGTCCAGACCGTGTGACCGATCTCCAGATCGCCGAACGACATGCGAAACGGGTGCGTGTCCTTTTCGATGGTTTTCGAGCCGGCCGTCCAGTTTTTCGTGATCGCAGTCATCAGGTCGGGGTTCGCCTGGATGGCAGTGCGCTGCATGTAGTGCATGACGCCGCGGATGCCGCCCATTTCCTCGCCGCCGCCGGCGCGGCCGGGTCCGCCATGGACCATGTGGGGCAGCGGTGAGCCGTGGCCGGTCGCTTCCTTGCCGGTGTCGCGGTTGGCGAAATAGAGCCGGCCGTGGAATGCGCCGGCCGTCTCGACGACCTTGCGCGCGACATCGCCGTCATGGGTGAAGACCGAAGCGACGAGCGAGCCGGCGCCACGATTGGCGATGGCGAGCGCATGAGGGAGATCGCGATAGCCCATCACTGTCGAGACGGGACCGAAGGCCTCGACCTCGTGGACGGTTGTCGCGCGATCCGGGTCGGCGCAGTCGAAGAGCAGCGGCGAGAGGAACGCGCCGGCCTTTGCGTCTGCATTGGCGACCCCGACATGGTCGAGCGCGCCGAAGACGAGCTTCGCTTCCTTCGCCAACATGCCGGCTTTTTCGCGTACGTCGTCGCGCTGGGCGAGGCTGGCGAGCGCGCCCATGCGGGTGGCCTCGTCGCGCGGATTGCCAACGGTCGTCTTGGCGAGACGGTCGGACAGCGCCTCGATGACGGCCGCTCTGTGATCGTCAGGCACGATGATGCGGCGGATGGCGGTGCATTTCTGGCCCGCCTTGGCCGTCATCTCGCGGTGGGCTTCTTTGATGAAGGCGTCGAACTCCGGCGTGCCGGGCGCAGCGTCGGGACCGAGGATGGAGGCGTTGAGCGAATCCTGTTCGGCGACGAAGCGCACGGAATTCTTCATCAGGTTCGGATTGCCGCGCAGCAGCGAGGCGGTGGCGGCCGAACCGGTGAAAGAAACGACGTCCTGGCAGGTCAGCCGATCGATCAGGTCTCCGGTCGAGCCGGCGATGAACTGCACCGCGCCGTCCGGCAGAATGCCGCTCTCGACGATCATGCGGAAGGCGGCCTCGGCGAGCCAGGCAGTGGACGAGGCCGGCTTGACGATGGCGGGAACGCCGGCGAGTAGCGTCGGCGCCAGCTTCTCCAGCATGCCCCAGACGGGGAAGTTGAACGCGTTGATGTGGAGCGCGACGCCCTGCAGCGAGGTCGCGACGTGCTGGCCGACGAAGTTGCCGCCGCGCGAGAGCTGCTCGAGGCCGCCGTCGATATAGATCGTGTCGTCAGGCAGTTCGCGCCGGCCCTTCGAGGCATAGACGAACATCGTCGCGATGCCGCCGTCGATGTCGATCATCGAATCGGCCTTGGTCGCGCCAGTATCAAAGGAGAGTTCGTAGAGCGCGTCGCGGCGCTCGTTGAGATATTGCGCGACGGCCTTCAGGAGATGGGCGCGCTGGTGGAAGGTGAGCGCGCGCAAGGCGGGTCCGCCGACGGTGCGGGCGTGGTGGGCCATGGCGGCGAAGTCGAGATTGCTGGAGCCGAGTTGGGCGATCGTCTCGCCGGTGACGGCGCTTTTCAGGTGCGCGATCTTGCCGGAGGGGGCGATCCACTGGCCGGCAGGCCAGAGGGGGGTGACTTGGTGCGAACATCTCAGTTCACCCGCGCCGGCAGCGTCGAGAAGCCGCGAAACCGGACACGTCCCGTTCGCCTGGCTTCGCCATCCAGCCGGTAATTCGGAAACCGCTTCAGGAACCGCGCGATCGCGATCCGCCCTTCCATCCGCGCGAGCGAGAAGCCGGCGCACAGATGCGGGCCTTGCGCGAAGGCGAGGTGGCGGTTGGGTTTGCGGGACAGGTCGAGCGTGTCGGGGCGGTCGTATTGGCGGGGGTCGCGGTTGGCGGCGCCGATGCACAGATGGATGCGGGTGCCGGCAGCGATCGCCTCGCCGTCGAAGACGACATCTTCGACCGCCGCGCGGTTGCCGAGCTGGTTGGGTGACTGGAAGCGCAGGAACTCGTCGATGGCGGTGTCGATCATCGACGGATCGGCTTCGAGACGGGCCTTTTCGTTCGGCCATTCAAGGAGTTCGTAGAGGGCGTTGCCAATCAGATTCGTGGTCGTTTCGTGGCCGGCATTGAGGACGAAGATGCAGTTCTGCAGGAGTTCCGTGTCCGACAATTGCTCGCCCTCGTTGCCTGCGATGAGGCGGGTCAGAACATCGGTGGCCGGATCGCCCGGCTTGGCACGGCGGCGGGCTGCGAGGTCGGCGAGATAAGCCTTGAACTCGGTGACGGAGCGATTGCCCCAGTCCTGCTGTTCGGCCGTCAAGGTCGGCTCCAGCGCGCCGAGGATCGCCAGGGACCAGTCGCGCAGGGGGCCGCGCTCTTCGTGCGGCATGACGAAGAGATTGCCGATCACCTCGACGGGGATGGCCGAGGCGAAATCCTCAATGAGGTCGACCGAGCCCTTCTCCGCCATCGTGTCGAGCAGGCCGTCGACAAGCGCGATCAGGCCCGGCTCCATCGCGGCGATGGCGCGGGGCGTCAGCGCGCCCATCATGATCTTGCGGACGCGCGTATGAAGCGGCGGATCGTTGAAGACGAGGCTCGTCGTGTGGTGCTCGTAAAGCGGGGTATCGCCGAATTTCGGTTTGAACTCGACTTTCTTGTCGGAGGAGAATGCCTTGGTGTCGCGGTAGACGCGATCGAGATCGGCATAGCGCGAGAGCATCACCGAACCGTCCGCAAAGCGCTTGACGGGCGCGTGCTCGAGTAGCGCGCGATAGGTGGGGAAGGGGTCGTCGGCGAAGGCCTTCGTCACCGCTGCGATGTCGAAATCGCGCGCGAGCGCTGGGTCAGAGTCGCGCGCGAGCGCTGGCGAATGCTCAACTGTCAATCGATCCTCCTCTCGATGCCTCCCGCATCGACGGATGTATTATTGACCGTCCGGCCGGTCTATGCAAGCTTTCGTCCAGGCTGCGGGAGAGGCTGGGAGGAACGATGACGCTGAGCCCTGACGAGATCGCGAAGAAAAGCGCGGAGGCGATGTGGGCGCGCGACGACGCCTCCAAATGGCTCGGCATGAGCCTCGATGCGGTGGGGCCGGGGACGGCGACGACCTCTTTCACGGTCGAGCAGCATCATACCAACGGCCATGACATCTGCCATGGCGGCTACATCTTCACGCTGGCCGACAGCGCCTTCGCCTTTGCCTGCAATTCCTACAACCAGCTCGTCGTCGCGCAGCACAACACGATCAGCTTCCTGCGGCCGGGCCGGCTCGGCGCGCGGCTGACGGCGGAGGCACGAGAGGTGACGCGGTCGGGGCGCAGCGGCCTTTACGACGTTCGCGTGACCGACGAAGCGGGGAAGGTGATCGCCGAGTTCCGCGGTGCCTCGCGCGCCATCGAGGGCCGGCATTTCGAGGAGGACGCACAATGAAGGATTTGACGCCACGCCGCGAGGACCTGGACCCGATCGAGATCGCCTCGCGCGACGAGATTGGCGCCTTGCAGCTCAATCGGCTGAAATGGTCGTTGAAGCACGCCTATGACAATGTGCCTTTCTACAAGGCGAGTTTTGATGCCGCCGGTGTTCATCCCTATGATCTGAACGACCTTTCGGACCTCGCGCGCTTTCCCTTCACGGTGAAGTCCGATCTGCGCGCGAACTACCCGTTCGGCATGTTCGCCGTGCCGCGCGAGAAGGTGGCGCGCATCCATGCCTCGTCGGGCACGACCGGCAAGCCGACGGTCGTCGGCTATACGAAGAACGACATCGAGGTCTGGGCCGAGTGCGTCGCGCGTTCGATGCGCGCATCGGGCACGCGTCCGGGCGACATCGTCCACATCGCCTATGGCTACGGTCTCTTCACCGGCGGGCTTGGCGCGCATTACGGCGCCGAGCGGCTCGGCTGCACGGTGGTGCCGGTCTCGGGCGGCATGACCGCGCGGCAGGTGACGTTGATCGAGGACTTTCGCGCCTCGACGATCATGGTCACGCCCTCCTATGTGCTCTCGATCCTCGACGAATACCGGGCCCAAGGGCTCGACCCGCGCGAGAGCCCGTTGCAGGTCGGCATCTTCGGCGCCGAGCCGTGGACGAACGCGATGCGCTCGGAGATCGAGGAGGCGTTCGACATGCACGCGGTCGACATTTACGGCCTGTCGGAGGTGATGGGGCCGGGCGTCGCCAACGAGTGCGTGGAAACCAAGGACGGGCTGCATATCTGGGAGGACCATTTCTACCCTGAGATCATCAACCCCGAGACCGGCCAGCCGGTCGCCGATGGCGAGAAGGGCGAACTGGTCTTCACGTCGCTGACCAAGGAAGCCTTCCCGATCATCCGCTATCGCACGCGCGACCTGACGCGGCTTCTGCCCGGCACGGCGCGGTCGATGCGGCGAATGGAGAAGATCACCGGCCGCTCCGACGACATGATGATCCTGCGCGGCGTCAACGTTTTCCCGACGCAGATCGAGGAGCAGATCCTTAAGGTGCCGGGCCTCAGCCCGCATTTCCAGGTCGAGTTGGTTCGCGAGGGGCGGATGGACGAGATGGTCGTCCATGTCGAGGCGACGGCCGCGGAGGCTTCGGAGGAGGCACGCAAGGCCAGTGCCGCTGCCTTGCGCGACCTCGTCAAGGACATCGTCGGCGTGACGGTACGCGTCGATGTCGGCGCGCCGGAGACGATCGCGCGCAGCCAGGGCAAGGCGCAGCGCATCGTCGACAACCGGCCGAAGGACTAGTTTGGCATGCAGGAAGATCACCCCCCTCTGGCCTGCCGGCCATCTCCCCCCTTGAGGGGGAGATGGCCGGCAGGCCAGAGGGGGGTGGAGACGTCGAAGATTTGGCGGGTGTTCTGATGGCCCGCACCCGCGCCAAGGATTATGACGACAAGCGCGAGGCGATGCTGCACCGGGCGGCGATCGTGTTTGCGCGCGATGGCTACGACCGGGCGTCGATGGCGCAGCTTGCCACCGAATGCGGGGTCTCCAAGGCGCTGCTCTATCACTACTACGCGTCCAAGGAGGCGCTGCTTTTCGACATCATCGAGAGCCATCTGCAGGATCTGGTCGCCGCCGTCGGCGAGGCGGACGATGCGGGCCTTGCGCCCGAGGCGCGGCTGGAGGCGCTGGTGGCAGCACTTCTGGAGGCCTATCGCGACGCCGATGCCGAGCACAAGGTGCAGATCGCCGGGCTGCGGCTCTTGCCGCCAGAGGATCAGGAGAAGCTGAAGGCGCTCGAGCGCGAACTCGTCGCGCTCTTCGCCGAGGCGATCCGTGCGCTTCATCCGACGGTCTTCGCCGAAAAGCCGCTGATCAAGCCGGTGACGATGAGCCTCTTCGGCATGCTGAACTGGTTCTACATGTGGTTCCGCGAGGGCGGACCGGTGAGCCGCGCCGATTATGCCAAGCTTGCCACGCAAATCCTCGTCGGCGGCGTCAAGTCGCTCTGAAGTCCTTGCGGACGGCGCCTTGCCGTGCCAATTCGGAAAAATGGCCCTGCATCACAATCCCGCGCAAAAGGCGCTCGACGGCCTGATCGACCGGCTGCACGCCAAGGGGCGCATCCGCGTCTGGTCACTCGTCATCACCATGTTCGGCGATGCGGTCGTGCCGCGCGGCGGGCAGGTGCCGCTGGGCGTCCTGCAGGACGTCATGGGCCGCCTCAGGATCGAGGCCGGGGCGCTGCGCACGGCGATGTCGCGCCTTGCCTCCGACCATTGGGTCATCCGCGAACGGGAAGGCCGCAATTCGAACTACCGCCTTGCGGAAGAGGGCCGCCATGCCTTCGACCTTGCGACGCGGCGCATCTATTCCGAAGGCCCGCCGGCCTGGACCGGGGCCTGGACCGTGGCGATCGCGCCGCCCAATGGCGACAGCGACATTCTCGCGGACGCGACCGGGCTCGGCTTCGTGCGAATCAATGGCGGCGTCTATCTGCGGCCCGAGACCGAAGGCGCGATCCGGCTCGACGATGCGCTCGCCGGAGCGCTGATCGTCCATGGCGAAAGCGCCGAGCATCCCGAGGCGTTTCACGAGCTTTGGCCGTCGCGCGACATCGCGGAGGCGTATCGCGCGCTCATCGCGACGCTGACGCCGCTGCAATCGGCGTTTCAGGCCGGGGCGCGGCTTTCCGGGCTCGATGCGATGGCCGCGCGCATCCTGCTGATCCACAACTGGCGACGAATCGTCTTGCGCGATCCGGGCCTGCCGATCGACCTCCTGCCTGCCGACTGGCCGGGCGAGGACGCGCGAAGCCTGGTGCGGCACCTCTATAACGCGCTCCATGAGGCCAGCGAAGACTGGCTCGACCATGCCGGCCTGCCGTCGCCGCACGCTCCGCAGCGCTTTGCCGGGCTGGCGTCGGCCGCAGCGCCTCAAGACCTCGTGTCCTGACGAGGGAATAAAGCTGCGCTATATCCGTTTGCGGGCCGTGAACATCGGGAGCGCGAATATGTCTGAAAATGAATTCGACCCGGCTCGGCGGCGGATGCTGATGCGGCTCGGCCTTGCAGCGGGAGCGGTCTATTCGGCGCCGGTGCTGATGTCGCTCGGCGCTGCCCGCGCGTCCTCCGTATCATTCAGCGCACCGGTGCGCCGGGCAAGGCCCGTTCAGCGCGCCGCGCCGCCACCGCCGCCACGCCCCGAAATCGTCGTCAGCGCGCCCGATGCCGCCGCCATCGATGCGATCAGTGCGGAGGGCTACGAACTCCTGTCGCGTGCGAGCATCGCCGCTACGGCCTCCGAACTCGGACGCTTCGTCGTTCCGGCGAACCTGACGATCGACGAGGCCAGGGCGCAGATCAACGGCCTCGTACCGGCCGCCATCTTTGACATCAACGCGATCTACCGGCCGGAGGAGATGCCGTGCGGCGACGATAGCTGCGCCGCCTTCGACCTGATCGGCTGGAAGAGCGCGGCCCATGGCTGTCCGGCCGATACGGTGATCGGCATGATCGACACTACCGTCAATGGCGACCACGCCGCGCTGGCCGACGTGCCGGTCGAGACTTTTCCGGTCATCGCGGAAGGCCGGCAGCCGGGCGGTGCGGTTCACGGCACGGCGGTCGCGATCCTTATGGCGGGCCGGGCCGATACGCGCACGCCGGGACTGCTTTCAGGCGCGCGGATCGTCGCGGCGGAAGCGTTCCACAAGGATGCGAGCGGCAATGACGCGGCCGACACGTTCGACGTCGTGCGCGCGCTCGACGGGATGGTCACGCGCGACATAAGCGTCGTCAATCTGAGCTTCACAGGGCCGGACAATGCGGTTCTGAAGACCATCGTCGATGCGGCGCTCGCCAAGGACATGATCCTCGTCGCGGCGGCCGGCAATGCCGGGCCGAACGCCGATCCGCTGTTTCCCGCCGCCTATGAGGGCGTCGTCGCGGTGACGGCGGTCGACAGCCAGAGCCGCGTCTATCGCCGCGCCAATGTCGGCGACCATGTCGATTTCGCAGCGCCCGGCGTCCAGCTCTGGACGGCCGCTTCCGTCAGCGGCGGGCGCTATCGCTCCGGCACCTCCTATGCCGCGCCCTTCGTTTCGGCTGCACTGGCGGCCGCGCGTGCATCGTCGCCGGACGCGAATTCGGCCGACCTCATCGATGCGCTCGCCCAAGGCGTGGTCGATCTTGGCGAGCCGGGTCGTGACGCGACCTTCGGCTGGGGCCTCGTCCAGGCGCCCGCCATCTGCAATGCCGAAGGCGCGGCGCGGCTCATCCCCGCCGGCGGTTAGTTTCTGACGAATATTTTATGGAATAGATCGATAGGCGTGCCGTTACCCTCTCGTCAAAGGGACGAAAATACGAGAGGAAATCGTTATGACCGATACGAAAACCAAGGTTTCACGGCGGGCCATGCTGGCAAAGCTCGGTCTTGCCGCCGGCGCGATCTACGCGGCGCCGGCACTGCTCCAGATCAACGAGGCGAAAGCTTCGAGCTTCAGCAGCCGCGGGCGTCCGCGACGCCCGATCCGCGGCGACCGCCGCAGTTTTTCGCGGCGCAGCTTCTCGCGTCGGTCCTTCAGCCGATGACACATAGCTGGGTCGGTGCGATGCCGGCCCTTCTTTCGGGGACATGATGCTTATCCGCTTCGAAGAAACCGGGGTCATCGTCGAGGTGCCGGCGGCCGCGGAGTTCCAAAGTGCGCTGCGCGCCGCTGCCTTCGACTGGCCGGTGAGCGAAGTGGCGTCCGGCGTGCCGGTCAGCCGCGTCGTTCCGGCCGACGGACGCTACGTTCTGGAATCGCCGGGGCGCGAACCTGTCGCGGCAAGCGCCGTCGAGGCCGTCTGCGGACTGATCGTCGATGTCGCGGACGCCGCTATCGTGGAGGCGCCGGCGCGGCTTTGGCTGCACTGCGGCGCCGTCGAATTCGGCGGAAGGCTGGTCGTCTTTCCCAGTCAGTCGCATGCCGGAAAGAGCACGTTGACTGCGCGGCTGGCCGCCGGGGGCCATACCGTGCTCGGCGACGACATTCTGCCCTTGAGCGAAGACGATCGGAAGGGCGTCGCGCTCGGCATCGCGCCGCGCCTGCGTCTTCCGCTGCCCGCGTCGGCCAGCGCCGCCTTCAGTCGCTTCGTCGCTGAGAATACCGCCGCTTCCGACGGTCGATATCTCTATCTCGATGCCGATTGCGGTGCTCTCGCCCCGCGCGGCACGTCGCGCGAAATCGGCGCGGTCGTGCTTCTCGACCGCAGAGAAGAGACGCCTGCGCGCTTTTCGCGCGCCGGCAGCAGCGAAACCCTTCAGACGCTGATCCGCCAGAACTTTACCGGCGAAGACAAGGCGGCGCGACAGCTCGAGCGGCTGCACGCGCTCGTCGCGCGCCTGCCGTGCCTCAAGCTCACCTACAGCGATCTCGAGGACGCCGTATCGCTTCTGGAGAACCGGTTCCGGCGCTGGCCGATTACGACGGACGATCTTCCTGCGGGGGCGGACGTCCCCATCGCGGCTCCACAAGCCCCGGTTCTGGACGGCTTTGATGCCGACCGTCCGTTCCGGCAGGCACCCGGCATCGAACTTCGTCAGGTCGAGGGCGATCTTTTCCTGGCCGATGCGAATGGCGCCGGCATCTATCATCTCAACGCGATCGGCACCGGCATCTGGAACTTGCTGGCAGAGCCGATCTGCGCGCGCGAAGCCGAGGCGATCTTGTGCCAGGCATTTCCCGACGAGCCGGCCGCGCGCATATCGTGCGACACGCGCGCGCTGTTCGCCGAGATGAACGAGGCCGGCTTCATCGAAGCTGCCTCTTAGTCCGCCATATAGGCGAAGGCGCCGGTGGCGCTGACCGCGATGCGACTGTCGCCGCTCGCCCGCATCTCGATGCGGACATAGGCCATGCGTTTTCCGTTCGAGAGCACATCCACCCGGATATCGACGTCGCCGGGCTGTAGCGGCCGGATGAAGTGTGTCGTCAGGTCGACGGTGGTGCATAGGCGGAACCTGCCGTTCAGCGCGGAAAGGGTCATCACCGCGACCGTATCGGCAGCCGACGCAGTCGCCTGGCCGCATACGACGCCGCCGCCGTGAACGAGGCGAGGATTGGCCGGCAGCACGAAGTCGCCGCCCGTCGCATCGAAGGCGACGGCCTTCAGGTTCAACTCGCCGACCCATGGCGCGAACATCGTGCGCATCAGATGCTCCGCTTCCTCGATGCCGAACGCTTTCATGGCCCCTCCTGAAGAATACGTTACGAAAACTTGTCGCCACGCCGATTTTTTGTTACATATCGGAAATCGGATCGTATCCGATCACGGAGGATTTGCCATGTACAGTCAGGGCTTGATCGGCGCGAAAACCGAGACGACCGAGGACGAAGCGTTTCTCGCCGCCTTCCAGGCGCGCATCGATGCCGAGGAAAAGATCGAACCCAACGATCCGATGCCGGAGGGCTATCGCCGCACGCTGATCCGCCAGATCGGCCAGCATGCGCATTCCGAGATCGTCGGCATGCTGCCGGAGGGCAACTGGATCACCCGCGCGCCGTCGCTGAAGCGCAAGGCGGCGCTGCTCGCCAAAGTGCAGGATGAGGGCGGCCATGGGCTCTATCTTTACTCAGCCGCCGAGACGCTGGGCGTTTCCCGCGAGCAGATGACCGAGGAGCTGATTTCGGGCAAAGCGAAATATTCCTCCATCTTCAACTATCCGACGCTGACCTGGGCCGACATCGGCGCGATCGGATGGCTGGTCGACGGCGCGGCGATCATGAACCAGATCCCGCTCTGCCGCTGTTCCTATGGCCCCTATGCGCGCGCGATGATCCGCGTCTGCAAGGAAGAAAGCTTCCACCAGCGCCAGGGCTACGAGATCATGATGACGCTCGCGCAGGGCACGCCCGAGCAGAAGGAACTGGCGCAGGACGCGCTGAACCGCTGGTGGTGGCCGTCGCTGATGATGTTCGGACCGCATGACGGCGACAGCCAGCATGGTGACCAATCGATGGCGTGGAAGATCAAGCGCTTCACCAATGACGAGCTGCGCCAGCAATTCGTCGATTCGACCGTTCCGCAGGCCGAATTCATCGGCCTGACGCTGCCCGACCCGGACCTGAAATGGAACGGAGAGCGCGGGCACTACGATTTCGGCGCGATTGACTGGGACGAGTTCTGGCGCGTGGTCAAGGGCGGCGGGCCGATGAACAAGGAGCGCATCGCGGCGCGGAAGAAGGCCTGGGAAGACGGGGAATGGGTGCGCGAAGCCGCGCTTGCCCATGCCGAAAAGCGCAAGTCCCGCCGCGCGGCGGCGAAGATTGCAGCGGAGTGAGAGACATGGCGAAGAACGAAATTCCGCTTTGGGAAGTCTTCATCCGGCCGCGCAACGGGCTTTCGCACAAGCATTGCGGCTCGGTCCATGCGGCCGACGAGGTGATGGCGCTGAACGCGGCGCGTGACGTCTACACGCGGCGCGGCGAAGGCGTTTCGATCTGGGTCGTGCCGTCGGCGGCGATCACCGCGTCCGACCCCGAGCACAAGGACGAGAATTTCGAGCCGGCAGCCTCCAAGGTCTACCGCCACCCGACCTTTTACAAGATCCCCGACGAAGTGGGGCATATGTGATGGTGACGGACGCGCTTCTCGCCTTCGTCGTGCGGCTCGCCGACGACCATCTGATCCTCGGCCACCGCCTCTCGGAATGGTGCGGCCACGCGCCGATGCTCGAGGAAGACCTCGCCATGCCCAACATGGCGCTGGACCTCATCGGCCAGGCGCGGGCGCTCTATCAATACGCTGCCGAGATCGACGGCAAGGGCCGCACGGAAGACGATTTCGCGTATCTCAGGCGCGAGCGCGAATACACCAACTGCCTGATGGTCGAGCGGCCGAACGGCGACTTTGCGCACACCATGCTGCGCCAGCTCACTTTCGCCGCGTTCATGGAGCCGATGTGGCGCGCCATGGCGACGTCGAAGGACGAGACGCTGGCCGGCATCGCCGCCAAGGCCGTCAAGGAAGTAGCTTATCACATTCGCCATACCGGCGAGTGGGTGATCCGGCTCGGCGACGGCACCGAGGAAAGCTCGGCGCGCATGAAGCAGGCGGTGGAGGATCTGGCGCCTTATCTCGACGAGCTGTTCGATGCCGATGAGGTGACGCTTGCGATGGTGGAGGCCGGCATCGCGCCGGACCCGGCAGCTTTGCGCCAATCCTTCGACCGGACGATGGCGACGATCTTTTCCGAAGCGTTCCTCGACATGCCGAGCGCGCCGTTTGCCCAGCGCGGCGGGCGTGACGGGCGGCATGGGGAGGCGATGGGGTTCCTGCTGGCGGATTTGCAGTACATGCAGCGGACGTTTCCCGGGGCGGTGTGGTGAACTATAGCCGGCCAGAACTGCGGGACAGCGCCCCCCTCTGGGCTGCCGCCCATCTCCCCCGCGAGGGGGGAGATCACCCGTGT
>NZ_AYOD01000051.1 GCF_000497755.1 Aliihoeflea sp. 2WW | reverse complement strand
TTGCGGGGGAGATGGGCGGCAGCCCAGAGGGGGGCAACATAGAGAGCCACCCTTCGCCGGATGACCAACGCCGCGCCTACGCCGCCGCAGCCGCCGTCCTCGACCCCGAAGTCCCCTGTGTCACCGTCGCCGATCTCGGCATCCTGCGTTCCGTCGAAATCGTCGACGGCGTGGCCGTGGCGAAGGTCACGCCGACATATTCCGGCTGCCCCGCCGTCCTCGCCATCGAACTCGCGGTCGAAGCCGCACTTCTCGACGCCGGCTTCCAGGCCCGCGTCGAGCGCGTCATATCGCCCGCCTGGACGACGGACTGGATCACCGAGGAAGGCCGAGAGAAGCTCAAAGCCTACGGCATCGCGCCGCCCGTGAATGGCTCCAACTCGATCCGTTCTCTTTTTGGCGAGACGGTCGTCGCCTGTCCGCAATGCGGCTCATCCGAGACCGAGCGCGTTTCCGAATTCGGCTCGACCGCCTGCAAGGCGCTCTATCGCTGCGCCGCATGCCGCGAGCCGTTCGACTATTTCAAATGTATTTGAGGTCCCGATGGCGCCGCGTTTTCACGAACTGAAGGTTTCCGGCATCGAGCGGCAGACGCCCGATTCCGTCGCCGTCGCCTTCGACGTGCCGGACGATCTGCGCGAGATCTTCGCCTTCAAGCCGGGCCAGTACCTGACGCTATCGACCGAGATCGACGGCAGGGAAGCGCGCCGATCCTATTCGATCTGCTCGGCGCCGGGCGATCCGCATTTGCGCGTCGGCGTCAAGCGCGTCGCGGACGGGCGCTTTTCCTCCTTCGTCAACGAGACGCTGTCCATCGGCGACGTCATTCGCGTCATGCCGCCGGAAGGGCGGTTCACCTCGCTCGTTGGGGAGCGGCACGACTACATCCTGATCGCTGCCGGATCGGGCATCACGCCGATGCTTTCCATCGCGCGCACCGTGCTCGGCCACGAGCCGGACAGCACGATCACGCTGATCTACGGCAATCGCGCCTCCGACCAGATCATGTTTTTGGAGGAACTCGAGGATCTGAAGGACGCGCATATGCGTCGCTTCAGCCTGATCCATGTTCTCTCGCGCGAAACGCAGGATGTCGAGCTCCTGAACGGCCGTATCGACGGCGCGCGCATCCGCGAGCTTGCCGCGCGCGGCGCGATCGACCCGCTGGCGGCGGACGGCATCTTCCTGTGCGGACCGGGCGAGATGATCGACAGCGTCTCGGCGGAACTGACGGCGCTCGGCGTCGATGCGGACAAGGTGCGTTTCGAGCGTTTCACGCCCTCCGGCGACGCGCCCAAGCCGCGCCCGCGCTCGGCCGAAGCCGAAAAGGCCGCGCAGGATGGCATCGCCATCGAAGTCGTCGTCGACGGCGTGCGGCGGTCCTTCGACATGATCGACCAGGACGCGACCGTGCTCGACGCGGCGCACCGCAAGGGGCTCGAACTTCCTTATTCCTGCGCCAACGGCATGTGCTGCACCTGCCGCTGCCGTGTGGTGGAGGGCGAAGCCGAGATGGCCGTCAACTATTCGCTGCAGCCCTGGGAAATCGAAGCCGGCTTCACGCTCGCCTGCCAGACGCGGCCGACGTCGAAAAAGCTGGTGCTGGATTTCGACGCGGCTTGAGCCGCCTCACTTTCCTTCGCGGATTTGCGTCAGCGTCTTGGTCGGCGTGATCGCCTCCGGATCGAGCCGGACCTCGATGATCGCTGATGTTCCGCTTGCCCGCGCGCGCTCATAGGCTGGGCCGAACTCTTCCGTCTTCGCGACGATCTCGCCATGACCGCCATAGGCGCGAGCGAGCGCGGCGAAGTCGGGGTTCTTCATCGTCGTGCCCGAGACGCGGCCGGGATAGTCGCGTTCCTGGTGCATGCGGATCGTGCCGTAGATGCCGTTGTTCAAGATGACGACGATGATCGGGCGATCGTACTGGATCGCGGTCGCGAATTCCTGGCCGTGCATCTGGAAATCGCCGTCGCCGGCCCAAACGAGCACTTCGCGCTCGGGAAACAGACCCTTGGCGGCGACGCCCGCCGGCACGCCGTAGCCCATCGAGCCCGACGTTGGCGCGGCCTGGCCGTTGAAGCGGCGGTAGCGGTGGAAGCGGTGCATCCAGGTGGCGAAATTGCCGGCGCCATTGGCGACGATCACGTCCTCGGGCAGGTTCTCTTCCAGCCACGCCATGACGGGACCCATCTTGACCGCGCCGGGGCCGTCGGTCGGCGGGGTCGACCAGTCGAGATAGCTCTGGTGGAGTTCTTCCGTGCGGTTCGCCCAGGCGGGCGTGGCAGAAGGTCCGGTGCGGGAAAAGGCTTCGGCGAAAGCGGTGTTGGACGCGTTGATCGCCAGTTCCGGCCGGAAGACGCGGCCAAGTTCTTCCGGGTCGGGGAAGACATGGACCAGCTTCTGGTCGGGGTAGGGGCTTTTCAGCAGCGTGTAGTCGGCCGACGGCATTTCGCCGAAGCGGCAGCCGATCAGGAGCACGACATCGGCATCCTTGATGTAGCCGGCGAGCTTCGGGTTCGCGCCAATGCCGATGTCGCCGGCATAGCAGTCGTGCAACTGGTCGCAGAGCGTCTGGCGGCGGAAGGAGCAGCCGACCGGCAGCTTCCATTTCGAGATGCCGGCGCAGATCTGCTTGACCGCTTCTTCCGTCCAGCGCGTGCCGCCGAGGACGAGGAAGGGACGTTCCGCGCCCTCGAGCAGTTCGACGAGGCGGTCCATCTCGGGTTGGCCGGGACGCGTCTCGACCGGCGTGTAGGGTAGCGGCTTCGGCGCCTCGACCTCGTCCCTCAGCATATCTTCGGGCAGCGAGATGACGACCGGACCCGGCCGGCCCGAGGTCGCGACCGCGAAAGCACGGGTGACGAGTTCGGGGATGCGGGCTGCGTCGTCGATCTCGACGACCCATTTCGCCATCGAGCCATAGAACGCCTTGTAGTCGACTTCCTGAAACGCCTCGCGCTCCTTGATGCCGCGGGCGATCTGGCCGACGAACAGGATCATCGGGTTGGAATCCTGCTGCGCGATGTGGATGCCGGCCGAGGCGTTGGTGGCGCCAGGGCCGCGCGTGACGAAGCAGATGCCGGGCTTGCCGGTCAGCCGACCTTCGCAGTCGGCCATCATCGCGGCGCCCCCTTCCTGGCGGCAGACGACGTTCTCGATCTTCGAATCGTGCAGCGCGTCGAGGACGGCGAGGTAGCTTTCGCCCGGAACCGAGTAGATGCGCTCGACGCCGTTCGCTTCGAGCGCGTCGACGATCAATTGTCCACCAGTCCTCATTTCGCGCTCTCCCCGATTTCCTTCAGCACTTCGTCCGTATGCTCGCCGAGACGCGGCGAGGGTCGCTCATATTCCAGCGGCGTCGCCGACATCACCATCGGCGCGCGCACGGAGGGCAACTTGTTGCCGTGGCCGTCGTCCAAATCCATGCGCATGCCGCGCGCGATGGTCTGCGGGTCGGCGAAGCTCTCCGCGATGTTGTTGATCGGGCTTGCCGGCACGGCTGACGCGTCGAGCTTGGGCAGGAGGTCGGCGCGCGTCCACGACGCAAGCGTCTCGATCATCGTCGCGCGCAGCCGGTCGCGGTTGACCACGCGGGCGGGGTTGGTGGCGAAGTCCGGATCGGTCGCCAGATCGTCGAGCCCGACCACCTTGCAGAAGCGCTGGAACTGGCCGTCATTGCCGGCGGCAAGGATGAAATGGCCGTCCTTGCAGGGCAGCACTTCATAAGGCGCGATGTTCATGTGGGCGTTGCCCATCTGCTTCGGTGGACTGCCGGAGACGAGATAGTTCAAATTCTGGTTGCCGAGCACCGAGACCTGCGTGTCGAACAACGCCATGTCGATATGCTGGCCTTCGCCGGTGGCCTCTGCGTGGCGTAGCGCGGCCTGAATGGCGATGACAGAATAGAGCCCGGTGAAGATGTCCGAAATCGCGACGCCGGCCTTTTGCGGCTCGCGGCCCGGCTCGCCGGTGATCGACATCATGCCGGACATGCCCTGTATGATGAAGTCATAGCCCGCGCGCGGTGCGTAGGGCCCATCCTGACCGAAGCCGGTGATCGAGCAATAGACGAGGCGCGGGTTGATCGCCTTCAGGCTCTCATAGTCGAGGCCGTATTTCTTCAGGCCCCCCACCTTGAAATTCTCGATCATCACGTCGGCGGTCGCGACCAGCTTTCGCACCTGCTCGGCGCCTTCCGGCGTCGAGAAGTCGATGGCGACGGAGCGTTTGCCGCGATTGGTCGAGTGGTAATAGGCGGCCGACAAATTGGTGCCGTCATGGCCCATGACGAAGGGTGGCCCCCATTTGCGCGTGTCGTCGCCGCCGTCGGGGTTCTCGATCTTGATGATATCGGCGCCGAGATCGGCAAGAACCTGGCCGGCCCAGGGTCCGGCGAGAATGCGGGCGAGTTCGATGACGCGAACGCCCTTGAGCGGCGGTTGAGACATGAATTTAAAGCAGGGCTCCCTCGTGTCCTACCTGCCTAGCAGACCGGGCCGGGCCACGGAACCCGCCTTGGATCAGGCCACGGCGCTGCGTGCCCATTCGGCAAAGTCGGCGGTGATGATGTCGCGATTCAACTCGTTGAGGGATTCGTGGCGGGTCTCGGCGTAAATCCTTGATCGCAGATTCGAAAAGCCCATCGCCTGCATTCGGCCGGCGAGCCTTTCGACCGCCTTGCCGCCATCCGTCGCCGGGTCCCTTTGTCCGCCGACGAGCAGGACCGGAAGGTCGCGCGGGATGATCGTGAAGTTGCGGTCGTCGGCGCCGCGGAAGATGAAGTCGAAGACCGTCCGCCACGTCGCGACCGAAACGTCGAAGCCGCAGAGCGGGTCGGCGACGTATTTCGCGACCTCCGCCTCGTCGCGCGACAGCCAGTCGAATTCGGTCTTCGCGTTTGGCACCTGCCTGCCCCAGGCCTGGAAGGTGAGTTTCGGCAGCATGTGCGAGGGCACGTCGGAGCCGAGGCGAAACCGCTCCCAGGCGAGGATGGCCTGCGCCGCGCGGCCGAGCGCGCCGGCGGAAAAGTTCGCGTTGAAGATGGCGGCGGCCGCCACGCGCGAAGAATGACCCATCAGATAATTCAAGGCGATCAACCCGCCCATCGAATGACCGAAGAGGATGACCGGCAGGCCCGGATGGTTGCGTGCGATGAGGTCGTGCACGGCATCGACGTCGCCCAGAACCTTGCCATGCGCGGGTTCGGTGCCGAAACGGCCGAGCGGCGCGTCGGGCGCGGTCGTTTGCCCATGGCCACGATGGTCATGCGCGTAGGTGTGGAAGCCATGGGCAGCCATGGCGTCCGCGAAACGCGCGTAGCGGGCCGCGTGCTCGGCCATGCCGTGATTGACCTGGATGACGCCGCGCGGCTCGCCCTCGGCCTGCCGGAAATGGACGTTCAATGTCGCGCCGCTCGGCGAGGGGTGGGCGATCATATCGGTGAAGGCCATGCGATGGGCTCCTGCAAGAAGGTGACAGGCTATCGAGGTGGCATCTTCCTGAGAAGCACCGCGTCTGAATGCGCAGACCATGTGCAATGCACAATTTTGATCAAGTCTTGGGCAAAAGGCGCTTGCCAAGGTTGTAGGCCGGCGCTTTTATGGAGCCATAAGAGACAATGGCGCCAGAGGGGTTCCGACAATGATAACAAGACGTTTGTTCACGCTCGCCGCAGCGACGATGCTCGGCGGCTTTGCCGCCGTGATGCCGGCCGCAGCGCAGACCACCGACATCAATTTCACGCTCGACTGGAAGTTCGAAGGCCCCGCGGCCGGTTTCTTCCTCGCGCAGGACAACGGGCACTTCGAGGCCGAAGGGCTGAACGTGACGATCGATTCGGGCAATGGCTCGGTCGAGGCGATCCCGCGCGTTGCGACCGGCACCTACCAGATGGGGTTCGGCGACATCAACTCGCTGATCAAGTTCCTCGACGAGGACCCGGCGCAGAAGGTCAAGGCGGTGATGGTCGTCTACGAGCGCCCGCCTTTCTCGATCATCGGTCGCAAGAGCCAGGGCATCACGGAAGACCCGAAATCGGTCGAGGGCAAGAAGCTCGGCGCGCCGCCGCCGGACGGCGCATTCGCCCAGTGGCCTGCCTTCGTCGAGGCCGCCGGCATCGACGAGAGCACGGTGACGATCGAAAGCGTCGGCTTCCCGGTGCGCGAGCCGATGCTGGCGCAGGGCCAGGTCGACGGCATCTTCGGCTTCGCCTTCTCCTCGGTGCTCAACCTCAAGGCGCAGGGCGTCGACGAGGAGGACATCTCGATGATCCTCATGGCCGAGAACGGCCTCGACCTCTACGGCAACTCGATCCTCGTGAACACGGATTTCGCTGCCGAAAACCCCGATGCAGTGAAGGGCTTCCTGCGTGCTCTCGCCAAGGGCTTCGCCGATGCCGTCGCCGATCCGGAAGCAGGCGTCGATGCGGTGATGAAACGCAACGAAATCCTGACCAAGGAAATCGAAGTCGAACGTCTCGAGATGGCGAACGAGCTCAACATCAACACGGCCTACGTGCAGGAAAACGGGTTCGGCGGCGTCGACGACGCGAAGCTGGCGCAGTCGATCGAGTACCTGAAGGTCTCGATGGGGCTGAAGGGCAATGTCGATGGCGCTGCCGTCTTCGACGCTTCCTTCCTGCCCGCCAAGGAAGAGCGGATGCTGCCGTAGCGGCATCGCCCTTCATCCCGATCCGGCGCTCCCTTGAACGGGAGCGCCCTTAATTGCGCGGCACCCCCATGACCCAACCACTCGTCACCATCAAGGACGTCGACATGCGCTATGGCGGCGCGGGCGGGCTGCTTGCCGTCGAGGGGCTGACGCTCGACATCGCCAAGGGCGAGTTCGCGGCGGTCGTCGGGCCGTCGGGCTGCGGCAAGTCCACGCTGATGAAGCTCGTCACCGGCCTCTACATCCCGCAGGCGGGTCAGGTCACGGTCGCCGGCGAGCGGGTGACCAAGCCGGTGTCGATCGTCGGCATGGCGTTCCAGAATCCGACCATGCTGCCGTGGCGAACCACACTCGACAATATCCTCCTGCCGCTCGAAGTCGTCGACCGACACCGCAAGCGCCTGCGCAAGCACAAGGCCGAGTACGTCGCGAAGGCGGAAAAGCTTCTGGAGACCGTCGGTCTCAAGGGCTTCGGCGAGAAGTTTCCCTGGCAGCTTTCCGGCGGCATGCAGCAGCGCGCAAACCTTTGCCGCGCGCTGATCCACGAGCCGGACCTGTTGATGCTCGACGAGCCGTTCGGCGCGCTCGATTCGTTCACGCGCGAGGAATTGTGGTGCGTCATCCGCGACCTCCACGCCGCGCAGGGCGTGACGATCGTGCTTGTCACGCATGATCTGCGCGAGGCGGTGTTCCTGGCGGACCGCATCTTCGTCATGAGCGCGCGGCCCGGGCGGATCACCAAGGAACGGACGGTGCCGTTCGCCCGCCCGCGCGAGTTGGAGTTGCTCTACCAGGCGGATTTCAACGACGTCGTTCATGAGTTGCGCGGCAATATTGCCGATGCAAGGAAGGCGGCGTGATGGTCATGTTTGCGTTCTACGAGGGACCCCCACCCTTTATCCCTCCCCACAAGGGGGAGGGAGGGCATGCACGTCGCGACTCTTCTCGCGCGGCTGAATGCGAACTCTCGATGATCACGCCTCCCTCCCCCTTGTGGGGAGGGATAATGGGTGGGGGTTCCCGCGCGCAGACCTCTCCCGCATGCAAGCCGAGGAACGCGGCATGAGCACTTCCAAGATCAACTGGATCAAGCTTGCCCCCTGGCTCTACACCGCCGGCCTCTTCATCGTCTGGGAACTGGTCGTGCGCGCCTTCGCGATCCCGCAGTTCATCCTGCCGGCGCCGACGCGCATTCTGGAAGCCATCATCCAGTTCTGGCCCGCCATCTGGAAGAACTCGCTGCAAACGCTTTACACGACCACCGTCGGCTTCATTCTCGCCGTGGTGTTCGGGCTCGGGCTCGGCATCGCCATCGGCTGGTCGCGCTTCATCTATGCGGGGCTCTATCCGCTGATGATCGGCTTTAACGCCATCCCCAAGGTCGCGGTGGTGCCGATCCTCGTCATCTGGTTCGGCATCGGCACGGTTCCGGCCGTGCTGACGGCGTTCCTGATCGCGTTCTTCCCGATTGTGGTCAACGTCGCGACTGGCCTAGCAACCATCGAGCCGGAGATGGAGGACGTGCTGCGCGCCCTCGGGGCAAAGAAGATGGACATCATGCTGAAGGTCGGCATCCCGCGCTCGATGCCCTATTTCTTCGGCTCGCTGAAGATCGCCATCACGCTCGCCTTCGTCGGCTCGGTGATCGCGGAGACGGTGGCGGCGAATTCGGGTCTCGGGCACATGATGCTCGCCGCCCAGTCGCAGTTCAACGTGCCGCTCGTCTGGGCGGGCCTCATCATGCTCGCCGTCGAAGGCATTGCGATGTACGCCGTCATGGCCTGGATCGAGATGCGGATGACCGGCTGGGCGCACCGCAGCCAACTCGCGCAGGCCTGAGGCTTACCAGCCCCACTGGAAGGTGGCGCCGGTGCGGCCATTGCCGTTCTGGACGACCTGGCCGCTGGTGCCGCGCCCGAACTGGAACAGGCCGTAGCGGTTGTCGTTGCCGGTCTGGGTGATCGTGCCGTTGTGGCCGCTGCCGCGCTGGCTGACGACGCCGAGATTGCCGCGCCCGTCCTGCGCCACGCCGGCCGAGTTGTTGCGGCCCTTCTGGATGATCGACGCACCGCCGCGAACGTCGCGGTACATCTGGTAGAGCGCGAGGCCCGTGCGCATCGCCCGGTCTTCGTCGCGGTTGGTGGGAGCGACGTGGATCGAGAACTGGCCGTTCGCGGACGCCGGAACCGCTGTGACCGGCAGGGCGATGGCAAGGGCGAGGGCAGCGGCGGCGAGACGGGTCATGCTGGTTTTCCTTCGGTGTGCGAAGCAAGGCTTGATACTGAAATGATCATGACGCGCGCGGGCTGAACCGACCGCGAATGACCCATTCACAGGCCGTTCATCGCTGCCGCCCGCACGAACGAAAGCGCCCCGGCGGGACCGGGGCGCGCAGTCGCAATGGTGGCGGAAAAGGTCAGGCGCGGGTGTTGCAGGGAATGGTCCTGCCGCCGACTTCCACTTTCAGGTCGATCTCGTAGGCTCGCGCATTGCCGCCAAGCGAGACCTGGCCGAGCACGGTCTTCTTGCCAGCCACTGCCGCGAATTCACCGCCCTGGCGGATGTTGGTGCCACTGCCGCTGACGCGCAGCGTGTAGGAGCCGGCCAGTGCGCTCGGGCTTGTCACCACGCCCTCGATGACGGTCATGCCGCCCGCGCTTTTGGTGACGATCTCGCAAACCGGCGAGGAGGCTGTCGCGGCAGGCTGGCTGGCGCTGGTCGCGCCCGCCGTGCAGGCCATGAGAACGGCGGAGCCGAGGACGGCGAGGGGAGCGGCCATGCGGGAAAGGCCGGATCTTGCATTGAGGGTCATCGCAGTTGCCTTTCTTTTCGGGAAGACGGGGGCGGCCGGTCGGGTCGCCCCTCGCGCGATCAGCGGCAGGTCTGGACGAAGGCCGCGACGTTGCCGGAGCCGGTCTGCTGGGTCGAGGCGTCGCAGTTGCGGCCGACCTGAACGCCTGCCGAGATGTTACCGCGCCCGTCCTGGATGACGACGGCATTATGGCCCGAGCCGAACTGACCGACGCCGCCGGAATTGCGATTGCCGCGCTGCTCGACGACCGTCCGGTTGCGCCAGCCATTCTGGCCGATCGCGACGGTGTTGCGCCAGCCGTTCTGGTAGCCGGCGGCGCTGTTGCGGCGGCCTTCCTGATAGATGCCGGTGTTGTTGCGCGCGCCCTGCTGGGAGCCGCCGGCCTCGTTGCGGGCGCCGTACTGGTCGATCCAGATGGAGTTGGCGGAAGCAGGCAGGGACGAGGCGCCCATCAGGGCTGCAAGGGCGGCGACGAGGACAAGCTTGGCGTTCATGGCGAGGGCTCCTGTTGTTCGGGTCCGGTCCCGGCGGGACTTCGTTTTGACGTTTGGATATTCGTCCTTGGGACCCGAACGCAGGCTGAAGCGTGCGTTCACCAGCCGTTCACCGGCCGATCACCCGGCGCGCCGCGCATCGCGCCAGGCGTAGAGCCAGATGCCCAGACCGAGCAGTGCGAGCACCGTTCCCACGAAACCGGCCGATGGGAAGCCGTAGCCCATGGTGATGACGATGCCGGCGAGAAGCGGCCCGAGCGCGTTGGCGGCGTTGAAGGCGCTGTGGTTGAGCGCTGCGGCGAGCGTCTGCGCCTCCTGCGCTACGTCCATCAGACGCGTTTGAAGAACCGCGCCGAGGCTGCCGAAGAAGCCGATCAGCAGGATCACCGCGCTGATCGTCCAGACATTGCCGGCGGCGAAGGGGAACAGCGTCAGCGATGCCGCGCTCGCCAGCATGAACCAAACCGGCGTCGCCATCAAATTGCGGTCGGCGGCACGCCCTGCGGCGATCGTTCCGAGCGTCATGCCGACGCCGTAGATGGCGATGACGACAGGCACCACCCAGGCGTCGACGCGGGTGACTTCGAGCAGCGTCGAGGCGGTGAAGGAATAGACCGCGAAGAAGCCGCCGAAACCCACCGCACCTGTGGCGAGCGTCAGCCAGACCTGCTTGTTCTTCAGCGCGGAGAGTTCGCGCATCGGGCTCGCCGTGGCATCGCCGCGGTCAGTGGGCGCGAAGGTGGCGATCATGGCCATGGTCGCGAGCGCCAGAACGCCCGGCAGCGCGAAGCCCCAGCGCCAGCCGGCATGCTGGCCGATGAAGGTCGCGAGCGCGACCCCGAAGATCATCGCGACCGTCAGGCCGAGCATGATGGAAGAGACGGCCTGCGCCCGCTTGGTTCGCGGCACGAGCGAGGCTGCCAGAAGAGCCGCGACGCCGAAATAGGCGCCGTGCGGCAGGCCGCTCAGGAAGCGGAAACCGATCAGCCAGCCATAGGAAGGCGACATCGCGCTGAGGCAGTTGGCGATGCCGAACACCGCCATCAGCGCGATCAGCAGGAACTTGCGCGACAGCCGCGCCGAAAGGACCGCGATGATCGGCGCGCCGACGACGACGCCGAGCGCATAGGCGCTGATCGCGTGCGCGGCCATCGGTTCGGAGACGCCAAGCCCAGCGGCGAAATAGGGCAGGAGGCTCATTGCGGCGAATTCGGTCGTGCCGATCGCAAAGCCGCCCATGGCGAGCGCGAGGATCGTCAGCGGAACGTTTGTGGCTGCCAGTTCGCCGGCGGGAATATCGGCGGGCGCGGCGATGGTCGCGGAGGCGTCTTGCATGGGAGCGTTCACCTGAAAAGAAATGCGGGGTGCGGCTCCTCCCGACGCACGCATAAAGGCTAATGGCCGGGGCGTGCGGCGACAATGCGCCAAGACGCAGGCGCACCATGCAGAAATGGTGGGTCAGCTCGGCGTTTTCGCCAGCCAGATGATGTGGCGTGCGCCGCGCTTGGAGCGGCTGGCGCGCACGCGCATTTCCTCGACCTCGAAGCCGGACTGCCGCAGCCGCGCGGCAAAGCGAGCATCCGGCCCCTGCGACCAGACCGCGAGGATGCCGCCCGGCTTCAGCGCCGCGCGTGCTGCGGCAAGTCCGCGATGGGAATAAAGCGCGTCATTGGCCTCGACCGTCAGTCCTTCGGGGCCGTTGTCGACGTCGAGCAGGATGGCATCATAGGCGGCATTCGCCCTGCCGATGATCCTCGCGACGTCGCTCTCGATGATGGTCACGCGCGGGTCGTCGAGGCTGCCGGCATGGAGTTCGGCCATCGGACCGCGCGCCCAGCGCACGACCGACGGAACGAGTTCGACCACATCGATCCGGGCATCCTTTGGAAACACGGCGAGCGCGGCGCGCAGGGTAAAGCCCATGCCGAGCCCGCCGATCAGGATCGACGGCCTCGCGACGCCTGCGAGACGCTCCTGCGTAAGCGTCGCCAGCGCCTCCTCCGAGCCGGAGAGGCGGCTGTTCATGAGTTCGTTGGCGCCGAGCATGATGGAGAATTCGGTGCCGCGCTGCTTCAAGCGCAAGCGTTCTTTCCCGCCCGGTGCTTCCGCGGAATCGAGTTCCACCCAAGGGATCATGTCAGGCCTCGCATCTGGTCGCCCGCTCTACGTCCTCGGGATGCGATGGTCCAGAAATTATCGTTGGCGCCAGAGCGTGACCGGCGTGCCGTTGCCGAGTTGGCCGGAGTAATAGTCTGGCCCGTCGCGCTTCAGGACCGCGATGCGGTTGCCGTTCGTGGCATAGAGCAGGAATTCGGCCTCGAGACCGGTCATCGTCTCATCGAGCCGCCAATCATTGGCGTTGGCGAGACCAGAGTTGCGGCAGCCGGAGGACTGCGCGGTGCCGCGCTCGGGGTTGGCGCCGGTCCAGCTCGATTGCGTCTGGATCGTCAGCGTGCAGCCGCAATTCGGCGCGCCGTCGGTCGCCTGCCATGTGCCGCGGATGTCGAATTCGGACGGCAGCGCACGCGCCGCGACCGTGCCCGCCACCGCGCCGCCGACAGGTCCGGCGACCATCGTGCCCGCACTCGTGATCGCACCGCGGCCGACATTCTTGCCGACATTCCACGCAGTCGCCGTCCCAAAGGCGGAGAGCCGCTCCGGCTTGGCCGGCGGACCGCCAGGCAGGCGCGTCGTGCATTGCATCGGGCCGATGAAGGCCGGCGCGGCAGCCATGTCGGTGCCCGCACCCGCGACGTCGCCGGACTGGCAGGCGGATGCCAGCACGGCCGTGGCGACCAGCGCGCAAAGGGTGATGGATCGTCGATTCACTTCGTGTCCCCGCATCCACTTCCCCTGCGCGACGACCGTGGCGAGAGTTTGATCGTCAGCCGAACCGGCGCGCCGCGTCGATCGCAAGCCCGAGGCCGACGGCGCCGAACTGGTCGGCAGCGGTGAAGCGCGCGCCGGGCAGTCGGGTCTCCGCCGCCGCGCGCACGGCCGGCACCAGCGCGCCGCCGCCGGTCAGGATGACGGTGGAAATGTCGCCGGCACCGACGCCGGCCTTCGCCAGCGCGTCCTCGATCGACGCGCCGATGCGCGCGACGAGCTCGGCCGTCGCCTCGTCGAACTCGGCACGGCTCACCGCGATATCTAGGCTGAGGCCGGGTTCTGTGAGTGCGATGCGCGTCGCGTCTTCTTCGGTCAGCGCGATCTTGGCCTTTTCCACCTCCGCCGCCAGCCGATGGCCGGAGCGGTGCTTCAGGAGATGCGCGTAGCGGTCGAGCTTTTCCGGCTCCGCCGCTTCGCGCGTCAGCGCCTGCACGTCGCGCGCGTTCTTCGGGGTATAGAGCGTGTTGATGCGGTGCCAGGTCGCCATGTCGTTGAAATACCAGACCGGCAACTGGCGCTTGCCGTCCTTCGTGCCGCTGCCGAGCCCGAAATGCGGCATCGCCTTGGCGATGTTCAGGTGCCGGTCGAAATCCGTGCCGCCGACATGGACGCCGGCCGTGCTCAGGATATCGCTCGACCGGTCGAGGTCACGCGCGCGCTCAGGGGAAAGGCGCAGGACGGAAAAATCCGACGTGCCGCCGCCGATGTCGACCACCAGCGCCAGTTCCTCGCCATTGATCAGCCGCTCGTAGTGGAGCGCGGCGGCGACCGGCTCGAACTGGAACTCGATATGCGCAAAGCCCTCGGCCCGCGCCGCCGCCTCGAGCTGGTCCTGCGCCTGCGCATCCGCCGCGTCGTCCTCGTCGATGAAGCGGACGGGGCGGCCGAGCACGACGGCCTCCGGCACGCCGCCTTCCTGTCCTTCGATCCCCTCGCGCAGATGGCGCAGGTAGCGGCCGATCAGGCCCTCGAAAGTCATGCGGTTGCGCCCGACCTGCGTCGTTTCCTTCATCAGCGAGGTGCCGAGGATCGACTTCAGCGCCCGCATGAACCGGCCTTCCGCACCGTCCATGTACTCGAACACCGCTGCGCGGCCGAAATAGGTGCCGCCATCCTCGAGGCTGAAGAACAGCGCGGACGGGATCGTCAGGTGATGGCCCTCGAGCGGGATCAGCCGCGGCTCTGCCCCGCGTTTGCACAGGCCCACGGTCGAGTTGGTGGTGCCGAAATCGATGCCGCAGGCGGTAGTGGACATGGGGTCTCATCATGAAATGCGCCGCGCCGGCGCAAGACGCGCGATCCGGGCGGGTGAGGGAAGGGCGCTCCCTCTAGCCGATCATGGTGCGGATGGAAAGGGCGGGCGGGGGACGGCGAAGCCCGAACTTATCCACCCCTTGGAAAACGGATGCATCCTTGGCGTGTAGCAGCGCGCGAGGAGCCATGAACCGCAGCAGAACAATCAACCTTGATCGAACAATCATCACCTGTGCGCAACTTCGCGGGCTTACCTTCTTGTTCAAGGGCGCCGCGATCCGCCACCTGCTTGAATTGCGCCGCTTCAATCCGAACCAGCCGCGCGTGCCTCGCGGTCATCGGCATGGCGGGAGGTGGGTTGCTGAAGGCCATAGTTTCGAGGCGCAGGTTCATCGGGTCAGTCACGACTTGCCGGAGTTGCCGGAGGAGCGACCTTCAAGCGGTCGGGAACGGCATCGGGTTGCGCGTCTCATTGCAGCCTTCCTTCGAGAAGCAACGGTAACTCTGAGGCTTGGCGCAATCTTGACCCGTTATGTTTGGCTCGCCGAAAGCACCGCTGCAGATATACGCGCATACCTTGATGAGCCAAAGTCACTTGATGATTTACACAAGGGTGTCGGTGAGCCGAAGGCAGGCTACGATAAGCATCATATCGTCGAGAGGTCATCAGCGCTGGATGACGGATTTCCGGATACCCTGGTCAACGGGCCAGATAATCTCGTGAGGATACCGCGTTTCAAACACTGGGAGATTACTGGCTGGTACGCGACGCGCCAAGTGGAACTCGGCGGACTCTCTCCGCGCGAATACCTACGTGGTGCGAGGTGGGAAGCTAGAATGGCGATGGGTCTACACGCGTTGAGGGAAGCTGGAGTCCTTGAAAAATGAAGAACACCAAACTCGAAAAGCTTTCGGTAGAGGAATTGGCGTCGCAATTCGAATCGATCTGTGTGAAGCAATTCACCGCTGCAGAAGATTTCGAACATAGTCGCTACAATAGACTTTATGGGCAGATGGCGGCGGTCGTGTTGGAGCTCAAGATGCGGGCTGGTGATGGTCGTCGAGCGCTTCTGACGTTGCGTTCACACGAAAATCCGCAGGTTCGGCTCATGGCCGCCAACTGTACGCTTTCTATTGACTACGCAGGTTCCCTGGCCACGTTGGAGGCGCTGGCCGAACTCAACCAGTTTCCCACAGCAATGAGCTCCAAGAGTATGATCCGAGCGCTTCGCGAGGGGAGCTACGTTCCGACCTGATGCGGGCGATCCATCGCCCGCATTGCTCCCGGCGCGTGTTTCACCTACATACGGCGCAACGAAATTCCCCCGACCCCGAAGAACGGAGTTCGACGCGCGCCATGGCACGCCAGTTTATCTATCACATGTCCGGTCTGACCAAGGCCTATGGCGCCAAGAAGGTGCTCGAAAACCTCCATCTGTCGTTCTACCCCGATGCCAAGATCGGCATTCTGGGGCCGAACGGCGCCGGCAAGTCCACGGTGCTCAAGATCATGGCCGGTCTCGACAAGGACTGGTCGGGCGAAGCCTGGCTCGCCGAGGGCGCCACCGTCGGCTACCTCGCGCAGGAGCCCGAACTCGACAATTCCAAGACGGTCTTCGAGAACGTCATGGATGGCGTTGCCAAGAAGACGGCCATCATCAATCGCTACAACGAACTGATGATGGAATATTCCGACGAGACGGCCGACGAGGCGGCCAAGCTCCAGGACGACATGGATCGCCTCAATCTGTGGGATCTGGAACAGCAGGTCGAGATGGCGATGGAGGCTTTGGGCTGCCCGCCCAAGGAGGCCAACGTCACCAATCTGTCGGGCGGCGAGCGCCGCCGCGTGGCGCTGTGCAAGCTGCTCCTGTCGGAGCCCGACCTGCTCCTCCTCGACGAGCCGACCAACCATCTCGACGCCGAGACGACCGCATGGCTCGAAAAGCACCTGCGCGCCTATAAGGGCGCGGTCATGCTGATCACCCACGATCGCTACTTCCTCGACAACGTCACCGGCTGGATTCTCGAGCTCGACCGCGGCAAGGGCATTCCCTATGAGGGCAACTACACCGCCTATCTGGAAGCCAAGGCCAAGCGCATGAAGCAGGAGGGCCGCGAGGACGATGCGCGCCAGCGTGCGATCAGCCGTGAGCGCGAGTGGATTCAGTCGAGTCCCAAGGCCCGTCAGACCAAGTCGAAGGCGCGTATCCAGGCGTTCGAAAACCTTCTCGAGGCAGCCGATAGCCGCCGTCCGTCCGACACGCAGATCGTCATCCCGCATGGCGAGCGCCTGGGCAATGTCGTCATCGAGGTCGACAAGCTCAGCAAGGGGTTCGGCGACAAGCTTTTGATCGAGGGCCTGGAATTCCGCCTGCCGCCGGGCGGCATCGTCGGCATCATCGGCCCCAACGGCGCCGGCAAGACGACGCTGTTCAAGATGATCACCGGCCAGGAAAAGCCTGACGAGGGAACGATCCGCGTCGGCGAGACGGTGAAGCTCGGCTATGTCGACCAGAGCCGCGATGCGCTGGACCCCACCAAGACCGTCTGGGAAGAGATTTCCGGCGGCGCCGAGGTGGTGAAGCTCGGCAAGCACGAGGCCAACACGCGCGCCTATTGCTCGTCGTTCAATTTCCGCGGCGGCGACCAGCAGCAGAAGGTCGGCAATCTGTCGGGCGGCCAGCGCAATCGCGTGCATCTGGCCAAGATGCTGAAGACCGGCGGCAACGTCCTTCTGCTCGACGAACCGACCAACGATCTCGACACCGAGACGCTGGCCGCGCTCGAGGACGCGCTGGAAAACTTCGCCGGCTGCGCCGTGGTCATCAGCCACGATCGCATGTTCCTCGATCGCCTTGCGACGCACATCCTGGCCTTCGAAGGCGACAGCCATGTCGAGTGGTTCGAAGGCAATTTCGAGGAATATGAAAAGGACAAGGTGCGACGGCTCGGACCGGATGCCCTCAACCCGCATCGCATGACCTACAAGCGCCTGACGCGCTGACCTCACGATTGCGTTCCGGCCGCCAACAATTGTTATGGCGGCCGGAACTTTTTGGCGGCAGAAGAGTTTCCGGGCTTAATGAGGGTCAGGGGCTGGCGGCGCAGAGCGTCGTTCAGAAAACATGCCGAACATCGATTTCAAGCAACTCTTCCATCGGCTCACCAGCCCTTACATGATCATCGACAGGCAGTATCGCTATGTCGCTGTCAATCCGGCCTACGAAAGGGCCGTGATGCGCTCGCTGGAGGAGGTCGAAGGCCTGTCGCTCTTCGACGTCTTTCCCAATGAGGGCGAGAGCGGACAGGCGCTGCGTGCCTCCTTCGAACGTGTCTTCGCGACCGGCGAGACCGACACGATCGCCTATATCCCGTACGATATTCCGCGCCCTGCCTCGCAAGGCGGCGGCATGGAAAAGCGCTACTGGACCGCGGTGCACGTTCCGCTGACGGATGATGACGGGACGATCGCCTATCTCCTGCAGAACACCGTCGACGTGACCGACGTGGTGCGTCTGCGCGAAGCTGCCTCGCTGCCCTACCGCAGCTATTCGCCCGAGACGCAGCTCGTGGAGCGTGCGCGCGAGGCGGAAAGCGCGCATCGCAGCCTTCTGGCAGAAAGCGCCGAGTTCCGCCGCATGTTCGAGCAGGCTCCCGGTTTCATCGCAGTGCTGGTGGGCGCCGATCACATCTTCACCTTCGCCAACGATTCCTATACGCGGCTGATCGGCGGTAGGCAGGTCATCGGCAAGGCGGTTTCCGAGGCGCTGCCCGAAGTTGCCGGCCAAGGCTTCATCGAGATGCTCGACCACGTCTATTCGACCGGTGAGACGCGGGGCGGCGAGGGAACGCGCATCCTGCTCCAGACGCCGAACGGAGAATTGCAGGAGCGCTATCTCGATTTTTCCTACGATGCGGTACGCAATCTCGATGGCGAGATCACCGGCGTCTTCGTCCAGGGAATGGACCGGACCGAGGCGGTGAAGACGCTGAAGCATCAAAGGCTTCTTCTCGATGAACTGAACCACCGGGTGAAGAACACGCTGGCCACCGTGCAATCGATTGCCGCGCAGACGCTGCGCGCGGCGCCCGACCTCGCAACCGCGCGCAAGGATTTCGAAGGCCGGCTCGTGGCGCTGTCGAAAGCCCACAATCTCCTGTCCCAGACGGCGTGGGATTCGACCCATATGGCGTCGCTCGTCGGCCACGAACTCAGCCATTATGACGGCACGCGCATCGCCGCGTCCGGACCTGCCGTGGTGCTCAACCCGAAGGCGACCATCGCTGTCGCCATGGTGCTGCACGAACTGTCGACCAACGCGGCCAAATACGGCGCGCTGAGCGGCGAGGAGGGGCGGCTCGATCTCTCCTGGCGGGTCGACGAGACCGACGGGGAATTGCGGGTCGACTGGATCGAAAGCGGCGGTCCTGTCGTCACCGCGCCCTCGCGCAGCGGCTTTGGTTCGCGGATGATGAGCCTCGTCATGCGCGGCGAACTCAACGGCGCCTTCGAGACGCGCTACGAACCGCACGGCTTTGCCTGCATGTTGACCATTCCTTACTCATCCTATGGCAGGATCAAGCATGTCGACTGACCTTTCGAGCGAACTGCAGGGGTTGAGCGTCTTCGTCGTCGAGGACGAAGCTCTCGTCGCGCTCAATCTCGAGGACATGCTGATCGATCTCGGCTGCATCATCGTCGGCCCGGCGATGCGCGTCGCCAAGGCGCGCGAAATGCTCGCCGACGCGCTTCAGGCCGACGTCGCGATCCTCGACGTCAACGTCGCCGGGGAACTGGTCTTTCCGGTGGCCGAGGAACTGGCGACCAAGGGCATTCCGATCATCTTCGCCACCGGCTACGGACAGGCTGGACTGCCCGAAGCCTGGCACGGCAACACGATCCTGCAAAAGCCCTATACGATGGACGACGTCTCCGGCAGCCTGGCGAAAGCCGTCAGGCGAAGCTGAAGACTTTGCAATCTGTGGAGAAAGTCGCGTTTTGCTGTCGCATCTGCGATTGTTCGATACGCTTTGACCAAAATCCTGTTTGCCTTAATCAGGCATAAAGGTTGCTTGCGCGACCTTGCATGATCGGCCGGCGGGGAAGAGGCGTGCGGCTTAGTCTGGCCATGTGCTGTGGCCCTAGTACCGGCAAACGAGCGAGCATGAAACGCGTCATCATTAGCGGCATCGGAACCGAGATTCCGGCCGAGTCCATCAGCAACGACGAACTGGTCGAAAGCTTCAACGCCTGGGTCGACCTGGAAAACCCGAGGCGCGCGGCGCGCGGCGAGGCGCCGCTGGCCAAATCCGACAGCGAGTTCATCGTCTATGCCTCGGGGGTCAAGAACCGTCACGTCCACACGCGCGACGGCATTCTCGACCCGCATCGGATGACGCCGCGCATCGCCGAGCGCCATGACGACGCGCTGTCCGTGATGGCCGAGTTCGGCGCGAAGGCGGGCCGCAAGGCGATCGCCGATGCCGGAATCGATCCGGCCGAGATCGACATGGTCATCTGCGCCGCCTCCCACCAGCAGCGGCCCTATCCCGCGCAGGCGATCGAAATCCAGAAGGAACTGGGAACGTCGGGCGCGGCCTTCGACATGAGCCTTGGCTGTTCTTCTGCCGCCGCCGGCCTCCACGTCGCATTCAATCTCGTCCGCACGGGCGCGCAGCGGCGCGTTCTCGTCGTCACGCCCGAGATCATCACCGGCCATTTGAATTTCCGCGACCGGCAGACCCATTTCATCTTCGGCGACGCCTCGACTGCCATGCTGCTCGAAGGCGTCGACGGGCCGGAGGAGCGTCGCGGCCGTTTCGAGATCGTCGACACGCGAAGCTGGACGCAGTTCTCGAACAACATCCGCACCAATTTCGGCTTCCTCAACCGGGCCGGTCTCGACGATCCTTCCGCCGTCCCGATGGAAGGCAACATGATCAAGCAGGTCGGCAACAAGGTCTTCAAGGAAGTGACCGTCGCCGGCCATCGGTTCATAGTCGATTTCCTGAAGGAGCACGGCCACGCGCCACAGGACATCCGCCGCTTCTGGCTGCACCAGGCCAATGCGCGCATGAACGCGATGATCCTGAAGCTCTCCTTCGGCCACGATGTCGGCCACGACCGCGCGCCGATGGTGCTGGAGGATCTCGGCAATACGGCCGCCGCGGGCGCGATCATCGCGCTCGAACAGAACCACCGCGACATGGAGCCGGGCGATTTCGGCCTTTTGTGCGCCTTCGGTGCGGGCTATTCGATCGGCGGCGTGCTGCTTCGCATGATGTGACGCATCAGAGCCGTGAATGCGGTCATCGCTGCAATTCACTGGATTTCACGGACGAACTCAGCCACCTAGCCGTTTTCCAGCCGGAGACAGACAGCATGGCCGAATTGTTCGAGC
Organism: Aliihoeflea sp. 2WW; assembly: GCF_000497755.1. Taxonomy (GTDB): domain Bacteria; phylum Pseudomonadota; class Alphaproteobacteria; order Rhizobiales; family Rhizobiaceae; genus Aliihoeflea. Next base: position 6,867 of record NZ_AYOD01000051.1, on the reverse strand, counting down.
GCCGCGACGACGAACCCGAAATCCATCCCGCACGAAAGCTTCTCGGAACGATCTCGGCGGTCCTGAAGGCTCCGGGGCAGGATTTCGTCACGCAGCGCGTCGACAGTCTCGCGCTCGATTTTCGCGGCGTGGTCGGCGATTTCCACTATGGCGAGACGCGCCGTTCCGGCGGGCGCGAGCCGTGGTATGCGCGCGGCACCGAAATGCGCAACGAGCGGCAACTGTCGATCGTCGCCAGCGACGAACTCGCCGCCATCGCCAATGGCATGGGCATCGAGCGCATCGCGCCGGAGTGGATCGGCGCCAATCTCGTCCTCGACGGCGTCCCGCGCCTGTCCATGCTGCCGTCGGGAACGATGCTGTTCTTCAAGGGCGGTGTGACGCTCAAGGTCGATGGCCAGAACGTTCCATGCCGTCTCGCCGGCCGATCGGTCGCCGAACACGCGCAGATGGCGGACCTCAAGGCCGGCGAACTCGCCTTCCCGAAACACGGCCGGCGCCTGCGGGGTCTCGTCGCCTGGGTCGAAAAGCCCGGCGTCATCGAGACGGGCGAGACGGTGTCGGTGCGGGTGCCGGAGCAGTGGGTGTATAGGTGAGGGAATAGGTGAGTAGGGGAGTAGGTGAAGAAATCTGCTTGACCTTCGTCGATCTGACGCGATCCTTCCCTTACTCCCCTTACTCCCTTACTCCCTTACTCCCTTATTACTCCCTTACTCCCCTTCATCCTCATCCGCCTCCACCAGTCGCGTCGCGCGCCAGTTCGTCAGCACCGCGTTCATCTGGTCGATGACGAAATGGCGGGCCGAATCGCGGTCGTAGCCTTCGTCGAGGAGCGCGTCGTAGTCGCTGTGCTCGTGGCGCACATGGGTCACGGTGGCGATCCAGATTGCGATCGAGGGCGGCAGTTCGCGCAGCTTGCGCTGGCCGGCGGCCTCGCGGATCGCTTCGGCATCGGAATAAGGCGCCAGCGGAATGAGCGCGGTCAGCGCTTTCGCCAGTGCCTTCTGGCGGCCCGTCGAGGGGTTCATGCGCCGTCCCTTTTTGCGACCACGGCCTCGGGCACCGCATCGGTCGAAGCGAAATAGGGCTTGATGTCGAGAAGCGGCGTGTCGTGGATAACGTCGATCGCTTCGAGATCGAGGATGCCTCGCGCCTCGTCGACGCCGAGCAGCCGCACCACATGGACGCCGATCGGGTTCGGCCGTACTGGCGAGCGCAAGGCGAAGGTGCCGGTCGCTTCCGGTCGATGGCGTGGGCGCTGGCGGATGAGATTGCGTCCTGCGTCGGCGAGCCAGGTCAGAAGGATGACGTGGCTCGCGCCGTCCAATCCCAGCAATCCACGGCGATATTCTGCATCGACGATCGCCTGCGCCGGGAGTCCCGTCTCCCGCGCAGCCGCCATGTTCTTCGGGCATTCCGCCCGGTTCTTCCAAAGTGAAACGATCCGCCCGATGAAGACAATGTGCCCGTCGCCAGCCAGTTCTGCGGGGTCGAAGGGCAGGGCTTCCTCGCCCTCTCGCATCTCGCTCATGCAAAAAGCCTCCCCGTTGCCCTTGCCAAGCAGCCAAAAATACATAAACATATCTTTATGTCTTTGTCGGAGCCGTCGATGATTGCCTCCCCGTCCACGCCTGCCATCAATCTGGCCTCGCTCGTTGATAGCTTGAAGGCTGCGGCCGAATCCAGCCGCATGCGCATCCTCGTCCTGCTTTCGCGCGGCGATCTGACGGTGTCGGACCTCACCGAAATCCTCGGCCAGTCGCAGCCGCGAGTCTCGCGCCATCTGAAGCTCCTGCTCGAATCCGACCTGATCGTTCGCTACCAGGAAGGCTCGTGGGCCTATTTCGGCCTGTCGGACAGCGACTGGGTGCGCGATTTTCTCTCCGCGATGATCGCGCGGCTCGATGCCGCCGACCCGACCATCGAGCGCGATCAGGAGCGGCTCGACGCCGTCAAGCAGCGCCGGCAGGCGCGCGCCAGCGACTATTTCAGCGCCAATGCGGCCGAATGGGATCGCCTGCGCTCCCTTCATGCGCCGGACAAGGCGGTCGAGGCGGCGCTGTCGCGGCTCGTCGGCAGGAAGCCGTTCCAGTCCATGCTGGACCTTGGAACCGGCACCGGCCGTATGCTGGAGCTCTTCGCGCCGCTCTATCGCCGCGCCACCGGCGTCGACCTGTCGCGCGAGATGCTTTCGGTCGCGCGCGCCAATCTCGACAAGGCCGGAATCACCCAGGCGCAGGTGCGCCTCGGCGATCTCTACGCGCCGCCAGTCGAGCGCGACAGTTTCGACCTGATCGCCATGCACCAGGTGCTGCACTATCTCGAGGAGCCGGCGCTGGCCGTGCGCGAGGCGGCGCGGCTTCTGCGTCCCGCCGGCCGGCTGGCGATCGTCGATTTTGCGCCGCATGCGCTGGATTTCCTGCGCGAAGACCATGCCCATGTCCGTCTCGGCATCTCGGACGCCCAGATATCCGACTGGCTCGGCGAAGCCGGGCTCGACCTCGAAGCCAGCGAAACCGTCCCGCATGGCGAGGGCGGCGACCAGCGCCTGACCGTCAGGATCTGGATCGCGCGCGACCCGCGCATCGAAATCGCATCCCCCTTCCAATCCGCATCGCAGAAGGCGCTCGTCTGATGAAGGACATCCAGTTTTCCCGCCGCTCCGACCTCGGCAGCCGCATCGACGTTTCCTTCGAATTCTTCCCGCCGAAGAACGACGTCATGGAAGCGCGTCTTTGGGAGACGATCGCGCGGCTCGAACCGCTCGCGCCGCATTTCGTCTCGGTGACCTACGGCGCCGGCGGTTCAACCAAGGAGCGCACGACGCGCGCTCTGGCGCGTCTTTCGAAGGAAAGCGCCCTTTCGCCGGCCGCGCATCTGACCTGCGTCGATGCCAGCCGCGACGAAGTCGACGCGGTGATCCGCGAGTTCGCCGAGCTCGGCGTGCGCCGCTTCGTCGCGCTGCGCGGCGATCCGGCTGAGGGCGTCGGCGCGGCATACCGTCCGCATCCGGACGGTTACCAGACCACCGCTGAACTCGTCGCCGCGCTGCGCCGCATCGGCGAGTTCGACGTCTCCGTCTCCGCCTATCCCGAAAAGCACCCCGAAAGCGCCGATTTCGCCACCGATATCGACGTTCTGAAGCGCAAGGTCGATGCGGGGGCGACCCGGGCCATCACCCAGTTCTTTTTCGACAACGACGTCTATGAGCGCTATGTCGAGCGCGTGCGGCGGGCGGGCATCTACATCCCGATCGTTCCGGGCATCCTGCCGATCCACAATTTCGCGCAGGTCGCCGGCTTTGCCGGCCGCTGCGGCGCGCATGTGCCGGCGTGGCTCGCGGATCGGTTCGCCGGGCTCGAGAACGATCCGCAGACCCATGCGCTGATCGCCTCGGCGGTTGCGGCCGAACAGGTGCTCGACCTGATCGAGCGCGGCGTCGACGATTTCCACTTCTACACGATGAACCGCGCCGACCTCGTCTTCGCGATCTGCCATCTGATCGGCATCCGCCCGCGCGCGGAAGAGGCGAGCATCGCGGCCTGAAAATGCAGAAAGGCCGGGCGAACCCGGCCTTTCCTTCTCGTCTGATCGGTCTTTTTGGGAGTTCGTCCTAGACGACGATCCCCATGACCAAGGCGCCGATGAACGCAAACGCAGCACAAATCATCAATGCGTTGATAGGCCGGGCCAGTCCCATAAGCGGTGCCTCCTCTACAGACTTCGCGAGAACGGAATCTAGGCGAGTTCCGTATTCAAGCAAGAGGAAATATTGCTGCAATGCGACACGCTTGTAGAAAATACGACCTTCCGGCTGCGCGATCCCGTTCAATTCGTTGAGCAATCCGCGATTAACGCCCTGTTCATAAATGAGACGCCCCTGCGTCGAAATCGTGTCGTTTCAACTCATCGCCGCCGCAGCAGGCGCCCATCGATGACGACGAGGCCCGAGCCGATCAGCGCCATGCCTGCAAGTTCGAACGCGGCGAGGCGTTCGGCGAGGAACAGCGCGCCGAGGAGGATGGCGAAGACCGGCACGATGAGGGTCACCAGCGAGGCGTTAGTCGCGCCGGCGGATGCGATCAGCGAGAAGAAGAGGATATAGGCGATCGCGGTCGAGACGAGCGCCAGCGCGACGACCGATGCCCAAGCTTGCGGCGATGCGTCGGCGAGCATGCCAAGGCCACCGGTCGCCATGATGACCGGCACCATGATGATGGTCGATGCCGTTAACTGCCCCGTCGCGACGATGGGCGGGGGCAGGGCGCGGAACCGCCGGGCGAAGATCGCGGCGCAGCCATAGGACATCGCGGTGCCGACGAGGGCGAATTTCGCCCAGACCGGGCCGCCGAGGCCTGCGAACAGGCCAGGCCCGATCATCACCGCCGTTCCCGCGATGCCGAGGCCGATCCCTGCAAGCTTGCGGCCCGTCAGCTTCTCGTCGTCGGTGAAGGCGTTGGCGAGCATGACCGTCCAGAACGGCGTCGTCGCGTTGAGCACGGAGGCGAGGCCGGCGCCCAGCTCCGTCTGGCCGAGAAACATCAGCGAAAAGGGAATGACGTTGTTCAGCATGGCAAGGCCGAAGAAGGCGCCCGCCATCGGCAGGGCTGCCGCAAAGGACGGCCCGCGCGCGGCGAGATAGACGTGCAGCGCTGCCGCGGCGATCGCGACGCGCAGGAGCACCAGCACCAGCGGGTCGATTTCCAGCACCGCGACGCGCGCAAAGAAGAACGACCCGCCCCACAAGAGGCCGAGCAGGACCAGCATGCTCCAGTCGCGCGCGGACATGTAGGCGGGGGCGGGAAGAGCGGCGGTGGCCATTGCGGAAATCCTTTCGAACCGCTCCTACGCCCGGCCGTCTTTGCCCGCCACCCGAAAAGCTTGGTCCAGCTTATCAACCGCTTTGCCGGCCATGTCGGTTCTAACCGTCACCTTCGTGCGTTAGGGTCGAAGCCACTTCGCAGGAGCTCCCATGCAGAAATTCGCCAATGCGCGCGAGGCCGCGCTCGCCCTTCGTCCCGACGATCCGATCTACTGCTTCCGGCCGGACGTTCTGAAGGAGGACGCGCGCCAGTTCATGGGCATGTTCCCCGGCAAGACTGCCTATGCGGTCAAGACCAATGGGGAGCCGATGGTGCTGAAGGCGCTGTCGGAGATCGGGGTCGAAGCGTTCGACGTTGCCTCGCCTGCCGAATTCGCCGCCGTGCGCGGCGTCGCGCCGAATGCGGAGATGCTCTACATGCACCCGGTCAAGGCGCAGTCCGACATAAGGCTCGCGCTCGAGACCTACGGCATCCGCGTCATCTCGCTCGACCATGAGGACGAGATCACCAAGCTGACGCGCGTCGTGCGCGCGCTCGACATCGACCCCGGCCAGATCACCGTCTTCGTGCGTATCCAGACCAAGGGCAGCGCCGCCTATGAGCTGTCGAAGAAGTTCGGCGCCGGGCCGGCGGCGGCCGTGGAACTGATGCAGCGCCTGCACCGGCAGGGCTACAAGGTCGGCATCTGTTTCCATGTCGGCAGCCAGATCGAGGACCCGGATACCTACGAGCGGGCGCTCGCGTCGGCCGACTGGGTTCGCAATCGCTGCGGAGTTCCGTTAGCGGGTCTGGATGTCGGCGGCGGGTTTCCGGCCGAATATGGTCACGACCCCAATCGCAAGAAGCCGGTCATGCCCTCGCTCGGGCAATTGATGTCGCGGCTGCGAAACGACATCGACGAATGGGGATTTTCGGACGTGCCGCTCGTCGCCGAGCCCGGCCGCGTCATCGTCGCGCGCGCCTTCTCGCTGATCGTGCGGGTTCTGCTGCGCAAGGGCCGTCGGCTCTACATCAATGACGGCATCTGGGCGTCGCTGTCGGATTCGTGGACCGGCAAGATCACGCTGCCGGCGCGGTTCATTCCCGACCCGGCGATCCGCTCGCGCAACGGCAAGGCGGAAAACGTCGTGCCGTTCAAGGTGTGTGGGGCGACGTGCGATTCGGTCGACATATTGTCGCGGCCGTTCTGGCTGCCCGAGACGGTCGATACCGGGGACTGGATCGAGATCGGGCATATCGGCGCCTATTCGCTGTCGCTGCGGACGCGCTTCAACGGCTTTTATCCCGACACTTTCGTCGAAGTGACGACGCCTTTCGACGAGGGCAGCGCTCCGGAAGGCTTCGCGAGCCTCGAAACGATGGCCGACTGAGTGATGCCGATCACATTTCGTTCAAATAGATAAAAGTTAATTGGAGAAACGCGCTCTCCATGTCGTGATGATGCCGCAGGGACATGTTGGACCAATTCGGGGTCTTTGAATGCAGCTATCACTGGCGATTGCGGCCACTTTCGTCGCTCTTCTGGCGACAAGTTCCATTTCTCACGCGCAATCGCGCGGTTCCGCCTACGAATCCGTCTTCGGCGCCTGCCGGGGCGATACCTGCGTCATCCGCGACAATCCGGGTGGCGACGTTCGCAAGTTCCTCGCCGCCGCTAAGGAGATTCGCCGCAGCGGCAAGCGGGTGGTGATCGACGGCCAGTGCGCTTCGGCCTGCGCGATCTTCGCCGACGTCGCACGTGAACGGGTCTGCATCACCAAGCGCGCCACGTTCGGCTTCCACAAGGCCAGCGTCTTTCGCGCCCAGGTCACCGGCAATGTCCGCAAATGGGAGCGCATCCGCCGCCACGACCCCGAACATTCCAGCGACATCGCCAATTGGGTCTATCGCAATGGCGGGTTTCCGGTGAGCGGGCTCAACGTCATGCCGGCCAGCGAAGGCGCCAAATTCTGGCGCCGCTGCGAGTTGCGCACGCGGAGCTGATCTTCCTGAAGCTTGGCGCTCTACGGCGCCCCCCTCTGTCCTGCCGGACATCTCCCCCGCA
>NZ_AYOD01000050.1 GCF_000497755.1 Aliihoeflea sp. 2WW | reverse complement strand
TGCGGGGGAGATGTCCGGCAGGACAGAGGGGGCAACGTCGAGCGCTGAGCCCGCCGACCGACCTTCTCAACTCGTCGACGTGTTCCTCGCCACCCAGTCGCGCCACTGGCGCACGGAGCCGTTAAACACGTTGATGTCGGCGTCGCCCTTCTTGCCGGGCACGATGCCGGTGCCCGTATACTGCCAGAACAGGAAGTTCTCGCCCTCGTAGCGGTCGTGCGGATGCGCGGCGACCGAGCGCAGCCACCAATGGTAGCCCTTGAAGCTCGCCAGCCGGTTGTCCTCGTAGAAATCTACCGAGGTATAGATGATCGGCCGCTGGCCGTAATGCCGCTCGATCGCGTCGAGGAAAACCTTCATCTCGCGATGGACGACCTGCCAGTTCGGCCGCAGCTTGCACGATGGCGAGAGGTGGTTCCACTCCATGTCGAGGACGTGGGGCAGGGTGCCTGCCTCCTTCGGCACGTTGCGGATGAACCATTGCGCCTGCTCGATCGCCGGGCGGCAGAAATAGTAGAAATGGTAGGCCGAGCGCGGAACGCCGTGCGCACGCGTCGCGGCCCAGTTCTGCGCGAACATCGGATCGACCCGGTCGCCGCCCTCGGTCGCCTTGATGAAGGCGAACGAAATGCCTGCCGCCTTGGCGGTCGGCCAGTCGATGTCGCTCTGGTAACGCGAAACGTCGGTGCCGTGGACCGCATAGGACCACGGCGTCTTGCCCTTCCAGTCCGTCGGCTTGCGGTCGCCGAAGCGCGGATGGGTGACCATCACCGGCGCATCCACCGCCATCGCCGCCGGCGAGGCATTTGCGGCCGTCGGCGCGATTGCGGCGAGGTCGAGCCCGGTCGAGGAGCAGCCGGCTAGCGTTGCGGCGAGGAGGGCTGCGATGAGTGCGCGCATGAAAAATCCGAGGCTGGCCGGACGGCGCCGGCGATTCGTATCCGCGAAAGATCGGGCTCACATGGTTGAGGGCACGTTAACGGCGCACCTGCCGCCGCGCGATGACCTTGCGGCAACACTTGCTTTCCATTCGCCGACGCGGCTGTTCCGACCTGGGAACAGGGACTACCGCCCGAACCCGCCCGCCGTCGGCGTCGTCACGATCACGGCTTCGCCGGCTTCGAGCACGGTCTGGTCGCAGGCCTTCAGCGTCTCGACCTCGCCCGACAGGCGGCGGACTTCGGTCTTGCCGACCTTCCCGTCGCCTCCGCCCGCGACGCCGCGGGGCGGGTGGGAGCGGTGGGAGGAGAGGATGGCGCATTCCATCTGTTCCAGGAAACGGATGGTGCGGCGCGTGCCGTTGCCGGCGTTCCACTTGCCGGTGCCGCCGGACCCGTCGCGAATGTGGAAATCCTCGAGCAGGACGGGGAAGCGCAGTTCCAGGACTTCGGGATCGGTGAGGCGCGAGTTGGTCATGTGGGTGTGGACGCCCGACGTGCCGCCAAAGCCCCGTCCGTCATTCATGCGACCGGCCGGCGAGCCGGAGCAGATCGTCTCGTAATATTGATACTGCGCGTTGCCGAAGGTGAGATTGTTCATCGTGCCCTGCGCGTTGGCGAGCGCACCCATCGCGCCGAACATGGCGTTCGTCACATGCTGCGAAGTCTCGACATTGCCGGCGACGACGGCTGCCGGGTAGCTCGGCCGCAGCATGCAGCCATCGGGGATGATGATGTTGATCGGGCGCAGGCAGCCCGCATTCATCGGAATGTTGTTCTCGACCATGACGCGGAACGCATAGAGCACCGCCGCGCGCGCGACCGGCTCCGGCGCGTTGAAGTTGTTCTTCATCACCGGGGACGTGCCGGTGAAGTCGACCGTCGCCTCGCGTTTGTCGCGGTCGACGGTGATCTTCACCTTGATCGCCTGGCCGGTGTCGGTCGGGTATTCGTACTCCGACACGTCGGGCAGCCGCTCCAGCACGCGCGCGACGCTTTCGGCCGCATTGTCCTGCACGTGGCCCATATAGGCCTCCACGACGTCGAGCCCGAAATGGGTCACCATCTTGCGCAGTTCGGCGACCCCCTTCTCGTTGGCGGCGATCTGCGCCTTGAGGTCGGCGATGTTCTGGTGCGGGTTGCGGGCCGGGTAGGGGTGGTCGGTCAGAAGGTCGTGCAGTTCCGTTTCGCGGAACCGGCCACGCTCGACGATGCGGAAATTGTCGAACAGCACGCCTTCTTCGTCGACCGTGGTCGCCAGTGGCGTCATGGAACCGGGCGCGGTTCCGCCGACATCGGCGTGGTGGCCGCGCGAGGCGGAATAGAAGAGGATCTCCTTGCCTGCATCTTCGAACACCGGCGTGACCACCGTGATGTCCGGCAGGTGCGTGCCGCCATTATAGGGAGCGTTCAGCGCGAACACGTCGCCGGGATGGATGTCGCCCTCGTTGAGGCGGATGATCGTTTCCACTGAACGGTCCATCGAGCCCAGATGCACCGGCATGTGCGGCGCATTGGCGACGAGGGCGCCTGTGCGGTCGAAGACGGCGCAGGAGAAGTCGAGCCGTTCCTTGATGTTGACCGAATAGGCGGTGTTCTGCAGCGTCACGCCCATCTGCTCGGCGATCGACATAAAGAGGTTGTTGAAGACCTCCAGCATCACCGGGTCGGCCTCGGTGCCGAGCGCGGCCTGCCGCCGCTTCTTCTCCACCCGCCGCATCAGCACGTGGTCCTTGGCGGTGATCTGGGCCTCCCAGCCCGGCTCGACGACGATGGTCTGGTGGCTTTCGATGATCAGCGCCGGCCCGGCGACACGGTTGCCGGGAGCCAGCCCTTCGCGGCGATAAACGCCGGCCTCGTGCCAGGCGCCTTCGCAAAACATGCGCCGGCGCTCGTCGGTCGAGGCGTTGGCGTCCTCAATTCCGACGTCGGCCTCGTCGCGGCCGGCCGGGCGGGCGTCCTGCCCCTCGACGCTGATCGCCTCCACGACCATCGGCTTGTTGTCGTAGACGAAGCCGAACTGCGCCTTGTGCGCGGCCTCGAAATCCTTGCGCGCCGTATCGAGCGAGCCGTCGAAGGGAACGGGAAGGGCGGTGTCGGTGCCGTCATAGCGGATCTGAAGGATCGGCCGCCAGGACAGGTCCGCCTCGCTTATCCCCTGTTCGGAAAGTTCGGCGAACACGGCCTTGCGCAGATCGTCGATCGTCGCGTCGATCTCGCCCCGCGAGGCGTCGCTCAGCGGCTTGACCAGCGCCTGCTGCCGTGAGGCGAAGACGGAGGAGAGGCCGATCCCGTAGGCCGAGAGCAGGCCGGAGAAGGGGTGGACGAGCACCGCCTCCATTCCGAGCGCGTCGGCGACGAGGCAGGCGTGCTGTCCGCCGGCGCCACCGAAGCAGTTGAGCAGATATTCGGTGACGTCGTAGCCGCGCTGGACCGAGATCTTCTTGATGGCGTTCGCCATGTTCTCGACCGCGATGGTGACGAACCCCTCGGCCACCGCCTCGGGCGTGCGGCTATCGCCGGCTTTGCTCGCGAGGTCCGCGAACTGGCCGGCCACGACATCCGTGTCGAGCCGTTCGTTCTGGTTCGGGCCGAAGATCGCCGGGAAATAGTCTGGCACGAGCTTGCCGAGCATGACGTTCGCGTCGGTGACGGCAAGCGGGCCGCCGCGCCGATAGCAGGCCGGACCGGGATTGGCGCCGGCCGAATCCGGTCCAACCTGGAAGCGTCCCGCCTCGAAATGCAGGATCGACCCGCCGCCGGCAGCGACCGTGTGGATGCGCATCATCGGCGCGCGCACGCGCACGCCCGCGACTTCCGTGTCGAAGGCGCGCTCATATTCGCCGTCATAATGGGCGACGTCGGTCGACGTGCCGCCCATGTCGAAGCCGATGACCTTATCGAAACCGGCGAGCTTCGCTGTCTCGACCATGCCCACGACGCCGCCGGCCGGGCCGGATAGAAGCGCATCCTTGCCCTGGAACTTGTCGGCGGCGGTGAGGCCGCCGGAGGACATCATGAACATGAGGCGGGGCGGTTGGTGCGAGGCACCCCCCTCGGGAGATCATGCTCTCGGGCGTCGCACCCAATTCCTCAGCGACCTGCGCCACGTACCGCGCCAGGATCGGCGAGAGATACGCATCGACCACCGTCGTGTCGCCACGTCCGACGAGCTTCATCAGCGGCGAGACGCGGTTCGACACCGAAATCTGCCCGAAGCCGGCCTTTTCGCACAATTCCGCCACGGCTTCCTCGTGCGCCGGGAACTTCCACGAATGCATGAAGACGACCGCAACGGCGTCGAACCCATCGGCGCGGGCCTTGTCCAGCTCACCCTGAACGGCGGCGAGATCGGGTTCCGCTTCCACGGTTCCATCCGCGCGCACGCGTTCCTCGACTTCCACCACGCGCTCGTAGAGCTGTTCAGGAAGGATGATCTCCTTGGCGAAGATGTCGGGCCGTGCCTGATAAGCGATGCGTAGGGCATCACGGAAACCCTTGGTGATGAGAAGCAGCACCCGGTCGCCCTTGCGCTCGAGCAGCGCATTGGTCGCGACGGTGGTTCCCATCTTGATGTCGCCGATGCGTCCGGCCGGGATCGGCGCGCCCTTCTCGACGCCGATCAGGTCGCGGATGCCCTGGATGGCGGCGTCGCGATAGGCTTCCGGGTTTTCGGAGAGGAGCTTGCGCGGGTGCAGGTTGCCGTCGGGGTCGCGGCCGATGACGTCGGTGAACGTGCCGCCACGATCGATCCAGAAATCCCAGCGTCCCGACTTCGCACCCTGCCCCGACTTCGCACCCTGCATGACCGTCTCCCTCTTGGTTCCGGTTTTGGTGGTAGTCGGCTTTCGTGCGGCGGGCAACGTCATGGCGCGTGCATTAACAGGCGCTGTAACACCGAGTCATTCAACGTTATGAAACGATCGCTCCTCCCAGGCATTTTTATCCCGAACGCCTGCTACGGCGGGCGCCAATGAGAGAAGGAGAAATCCAAATGAAGAAGATCATTCTTGCTTCCGTTTCCGGTCTGGCCCTGATGGGTCTTGCTGCCTGCACCGACGCCGAAGATCCGGCAGCCGTCGACACGGGCGCCCCGGTTACGACCACGGACCCGGCAGCGGCTCCGGCCGACACGACCACGCCGCCCGCTACGGATGGCATGGCTCCGGCCCCGGCTGAATAAGCAGCCTCATCGGACTATCCCAAGGGGGTCGGCTTCGCCGGCCCCCTTTCTTTATGCAGAACCCGACGGGTCGGTTTCGCCGGCCCCTTTTGCTCTATCTAGAATTCGCGGTCGGCTTTTGCCGGCCCTTTTTGTGCCGTTTGGCCGCGGGGCGCTCTCTGCAATCTGGGGTCGCCAAGGCGCTCCATACTTCGTAAAACCGGAATCGATGTCGATCTGGTTCCGCCTCGGAGATTTTGTGTCGCGCGTTTCGTCGAACGCGCTCACCTCGCTTGCCGACACCATCCGCTCGATTTTCGCAACCGATCCCGAACTTCGCCGCCGCGTCGCGTTTTCCATCGCGATGATCGCGCTTTCGGCCAAGATGGCCAAGGCCGACGGCATCGTCAGTGCGCGCGAAGTCAACGCGTTCCAGGAAATCTTCGAGATTCCGGATGAGGAGGCGCGCAATGTCGCGCGGCTTTACGATCTCGCCAAGCAGGACGTCGCCGGCTTCGACGCCTATGCGCGGCAGATGGCTGCGTTGTGCGGTTCCGGGCATCCCAATTGCGCCATGCTGGAAGACATCCTCGATGGGCTGTTCCACATCGCCAAGGCGGACGGCTACATCCACGAGCGGGAACTTTCGTTCCTCGGCGACGTGGCGGATATCTTCGAAATCGACAGCGCGCATTTCGAGCGCATCCTGGCGCGGCATACGTTCGGCGCCGACAGCGACCCCTACCTCGTCCTGGGACTGCCCGCGGATCTGCCCTTCGACGAGGTTCGCCGCGCCTATCGCAAGCTCGTCGCGGAAAACCATCCCGATCGCCTGATCGGCCGCGGCGTGCCGGAAGAGTTCGTGGCGATCGCCACCACGCGGCTGGCCGCCATCAATGCCGCTTTCGAAATGATCGAGCGCCAGCGGATGCACGCATGACGGGCTTCGTCGTCGACTACGCCCTGGCCGAGCCCCGCGTGTCGCCCAATTTCGGGCCGCGCCGCGACGGCGTTCCGGTCGACAGCCTGATCCTGCACTATACGGGAATGCCGAGCGGCGAGGGGGCGGAAGCGTGGTTGTGCGATACGGCGAGTTCCGTTTCATCGCATTACATCGTGCATGAGGACGGGCGCGTCGTGCAGATGGTGCGCGAGACCGATCGCGCCTGGCACGCCGGTCAGTCCTTCTGGCGCGGCTGCCGCGACATGAATTCCTGCTCGATCGGGATCGAGATCGTCAATCCGGGCCATGATGGCGGACTGCCGGCTTTTCCCGACGTGCAGATCGAAGCCGTCATCGCGCTCTGTCGTGACGTCGTCGACCGGCACGCGATCACGGCGGAACGGGTGCTCGCACATTCCGACGTCGCGCCCGGCCGCAAGGTCGATCCGGGCGAACGTTTTCCGTGGGAAGAACTGGCCGCCGAAGGGGTCGGTCATTACGTTGCTCCATCGAGCGTTCAGGGCGGCAGGTTCCTTGCCGCCGGCGACAGGGGCGAGCCGGTCGAGGCGCTGCAATCCATGCTGGCGCTCTACGGCTACGACGCCGAGATCAACGCAGTCTTCGACGACCAGACCAAGCGCGTCGTCGAGGCTTTCCAGCGCCATTTCCGGCAGGTCCGCGTCGACGGCGTCGCCGACCGCTCGACGATCGAAACGCTGCATCGCCTTCTCTCCGCGCTGCCGGCGGGTCTCGCGTCGCGCTGACTTCTTCATGACGTCCTGAAACGGTTTGTGATTCGCCGGGTCATCTTTGCGGCGGGTTCGGCCCGCAATTGCGCATCCATGCAGACGCCGGGGCGGCATTCGCCGGCCCCACCCGACCACCAGTCGTGCACGCGGCACGGCGCTGACATCACACAGGAACTCATGACGAAGCTGACCCTTGCGGCGGTGGCTCTTGCCGCCGGAATGACCTCCTTTGCCAATTATTCGGTTGCCGAAACCGACCTGCACGCCATGAAGGCCCATGCGGGCCTTGCCCAGACCGGCCAGACGCCTGAAAACGGCCTGCCGGGCGTCGATCCCCAGACCACGGGTTCCATTGCCGCCACCGAGGCGACCGAAGGCGGAAAAGCCAAGGCCGCCGCGATCACCGACGCCAAGTTCGCCAGCATCGTCGCAAAATACGCATCCGAGAACGGCGTTCCGCCGGCGCTTGCCCATGCTGTGATCCGCGTCGAGAGCAACTACCGGCCGAATGTAACCGGCCGTGCGGGCGAGGTCGGGCTGATGCAGATCAAACCGGCGACGGCGCGGATGATGGGCTATTCGGGCAGCGCCAAGGGGCTCTACGATCCCGAGACGAACATCCGCTTCGGCATGAAATATCTCGCCAAGGCGCAGTCGGTCGGCGACGGCACGACCTGCGGGACGATCCTCAAATACAATGCCGGCCACGGCGCCAAGCGCATGAACCCAATCTCGGCGAATTACTGCGCCAAGGTCCAGCGGATCATGGCGGGCGCCTGATCACCTAGGGACAGGCGCCGAATTCGGTTGAATTTTCAGCGCCGCCATCCTTTATACGCCCGGTCAGTCGGCCGGGCGGCCGCTTTGCGAGGCTTGCCTTGCGGGGAGGAAAGTCCGGGCTCCACGGAAGAACGGTGCCGGCTAACAGCCGGCGGGGGCGACCCCAGGGAAAGTGCAACAGAGAGCAGACCGCCGCGCCCTTCGGGGTTCGGCAAGGGTGAAAGGGTGGGGTAAGAGCCCACCGCGCTGCCGGCAACGGGAGCGGCATGGCAAACCCCACCGGGAGCAAAACCGAATAGGGACGGCGCGAGGGGCAACCCTCAGGGCATTTCCGGCCCGGCCGTCCGGGTTGGTTGCTTGAGGCGCGTCGCAAGACGCGTCCCAGAAGAATGGCCGCCACGTTTCGGCGCCCTCGGGTGTCGAGGCCATACAGAACCCGGCTTACAGGCCGACTGACACTTTTTCCATCAATGGCTTGCGGGCATTGCTTGCGAAGCCGAATCAGCCTCGCTGCGCGTCGAGCGAAGCCTCGATCGCGCGCCAGAGCTCGCCCGCCGGCTCGCAACCGACCGACAGGCGGATGAAGCCCGGATCGACCGCGTCGCCCCAGCGCGCGCGCCGCTCGGCCGAGGAATGGACGCCGCCGAAGGAGGTCGCGGGCTGGAGCAGCGCGCAGCCGTCGATGAAGCCTTCCGCCTTCGCCTCGCTTTCGAGCGTCAGCCCGATCAGGAAGCCGAAGCGCAACATCTGCGCGCGTGCGAGATTGTGCGAGGGATCGCGGCTAAGGCCAGGAAAGCGTAGCGCTTTCACGTCATCGCGCCCGTGCAGCTTTTCCGCCAGGAATTCGGCCGTGTCGCACATGCGCTGGAACCGCACGTCGAGCGTCTCCAGCCCGCGATGGACCTGCCAGGCCTCGAACGGACCGGGGATGCCGCCGGCAAGCTTTCGCCAGTCCGAGACGGCCTGCATGATTTCCGGGTTGCGGCTCGCCACATGGCCGAACAGCACGTCCGAATGCCCGTTCGGCGCTTTGGTGTCGGAGGCGACGACGATGTCGACGCCGAAATCGAGCGGGCGCTGGCCGAGCGGTGTCATGGTCGTGTTGTCGGCGACGACGATCGCGCCGGCTTTGTGGGCTGCGTCCGCGACGGCCTTGATGTCGCAAAGATCGAGGCCCGGATTGGCCGGCGTCTCCAGGAACACTAGCCTGAACCCGTCGAAGCCGCCATCGAGGAACGTCGCCGTCGGGCGCGTCTCGTAGGTCACCCCGAGGCGCGTCAGGAAGCGCTCGGTCAAGACGCGCGTCGTGTAGTATCCGTCGGACGGCAGCAGGATCTTGTCGCCCGCCTTCAGCGTCGCGAAGAAGGCTGCCGCGATGGCCGCCATGCCGGAAGGAAAGCCCAGCGCAGGCGCGTCCTCCAGATGGCCGAGCAGTTCCTCTACCGCTTCCCAGGTGTCGTTCGAAAATCGCCCATACTGCGCGAACCCCGCCGGTGCGCCGGGCAGGTGGAACATCGACGCCATCGTCAGCGGCAGCGCGACCGGATCGCCCTTTTCGAGCTTGCCGCGGCGAAGATGGGAGAGGGCGGCGGCGCGGTGCGAAATGTCGTCGGTCATCATCGGTCCTTGGCTTCAGGCAAGGCCGGGACGCTAGAGCCGCCGGCGCGGATTCGCAAGGCTCGCAAAGGGTGCGCGTCGTCGCGCGGTAAACGTTTCATTAGGCTTAATGGAGCATAAACGAGATTGGCCCGAATCCCCTCGAAACAGACGGCTTCGGGCGCTCGTGAAAGACCTCATCCCGTTGACGCCCATAACAGCCCATGATATCCCTGAAAGCCAATCCAGCGGTCGTTTCAGTCCCAGTTCGAGCGTTCTCCAGGTCCGCCGCATTCGCCCGGACCTGCGCTCGTTTCCTGGCATTCGACGCGCGGACGGGGGCGACAGGGGAGACTGCGAATTGGGCCATCGAGCGCGATATGAGCGCGCCGCTTTTCGGCGAGCCGGCTGATGGACCGTTTTCTTTCCAGTGCGATCAACCGAATCGATTCGAAGGGCCGGGTGTCGGTCCCGGCACATTTCCGCTCCGTCGTGCAGAAGCGCGGCTATGGCGATCTCTACGCCCTGCGGGCGCTGGACGTGCCGGCGCTGGATGTCGGTGGGCTCGACCTTCTCGACCGCTACGAGGAGCGGATCGCGCTGGAGGACCCGTTTCTCCAGACGGCGGACGACATGTCCTTCTTCTGTCACGGGGATGGAGCCTTCCTGAAGCTCGACCAGGACGGGCGGATCACGGTCACGGATTTCCTGCGCGAATATACCGGCATCGAGGCGGAAGTTGCCTTTGTCGGCCGGGGCACCTTTTTCCAGATGTGGGAGCCGTCACGGCTGAAGGCGCATGGCGAGGCCGTGCGGGCGCGTCTGCTGAAACTCAGGCAGGCCGCAGCAGCCAATCGGAACGGAGAATCGGAATGATGGCGGGCCCCGGCGACGAGGGTGCCGGTGGCGGACCGGCCCGTCACATTCCGGTCCTCCTGGCCGAAGTGCTGGACGCGCTGCGCATCGAGGCCGGCCAGACGATCATCGACGGCACGTTCGGCGCCGGCGGCTACACCCGCGCCATCCTCGAAGCCGGCGCCAACGTCGTCGCCATCGACCGCGACCCGACAGCGATCGCGGCCGGCCGCGTCATGGAGGCGGAAATTTCCGGCCGCCTTCGGCTCGTCGAGGGCCCGTTCTCGGCACTCGACCAGTATGTCGAGGGCACCGTCGACGGCGTCGTGCTCGACATCGGCGTCTCCTCCATGCAGATCGACGAGGCCGAGCGCGGCTTTTCCTTCCGCCATGACGGCCCGCTCGACATGCGCATGTCCGGCAATGGCGCGAGCGCGGCGGACGTCGTCAACAGCTACAAGCTCGGCGACCTCGCTCGCGTCTTCGGCTTCCTCGGCGAGGAGCGCCAGGCCGGGCGCATCGCCCGCATGATCGAGGACAAGCGCGCGCGCCGGCCCTTCTCGCGCACCGCTGAACTCGCCGACGCGATCCAGACGCTGGTCGGGCGTGGGCCGAAGGACAAGATCCATCCGGCGACGCGCGTCTTCCAGGCACTGCGCATCCACGTGAATGACGAGCTCGGCGAGCTCGCGCGGGCGCTCTTCGCCGCCGAGCGGGCGCTGAAGCCCGGCGGGCGGCTCGTCGTCGTGACTTTCCATTCGCTGGAAGACCGTATCGTCAAGCGGTTCATCGCCGATCGCGCCGGCAAGGCGTCGGGTTCGCGGCACCTGCCTGAAGCGCATTTCATCGCGCCGACCTTCACCGACGCGGCCAAGGCCATCGCCACCGGCGAGGCGGAGGCCGAGGCCAATCCGCGGGCGCGCTCGGCCAAGCTTCGTGCCGCGACGCGCACGGAAACGGCGCCGCGAACCGCCGATTTCTCGATTTTCGGACTGCCCAAACTGCCCGCCATCGGCGACGCCGAGGAGACGCACTGACATGTTCCGCACCACCGACATCGTTCTCATCGTGGTCATGGTTTCGGCTGCAGCCTTTACCTACAAGACCAAGCACGACGCGGAAAACCAGCTCGCCGAAGTGCGACGGCTGCAAAGCCAGATCGCCTTCGAAAAGGATTCCATCGACGTGCTCAACGCCGACTGGAGTCTCCTGAATCAGCCCTCGCGGCTGCAGCGGCTGAAGGAAACCTTCACCGAGGAACTCCAGCTTCATCCGGTCCAGCCCTATCAGTTCGCCACCATTTCGGACCTGCCCCGCCGTCCGCTCGCGATCGAGGACCTGATCGCCGGCGACGGGCTGATCGACGAAACCGCCACCGGGAGCATCATGCAATGAGGATCGTCAGCCGGCTCGCATCGCTGCTGAAGCGCTCGGCGCACAAATCCGACGAAGCGGCGATCGTCGTCGACGGCGCCCGCAAGCGTTCGGGCGGCTCCACGCGCTCGCGCATGGCGATCACCTTCGCGCTCTTCATGGGCGTATATGCGGTCATCGGCGGGCGCATCGTCTATCTGGGCATCGAGGATCTGCCGGCCGGCGGCCCGCCGCCCTCGCGCGTGACGGCCAACCGTCCCGATATCGTCGACCGCAACGGACTGGTGCTGGCGACCGACATCAAGTCGGCCTCGCTCTTTGCCGAGCCGCGCCGCATCGTCGATCCCAACGAGGCGATCGAGAAGCTGCGCACGATCCTGCCCGATCTCGACTACAACCAGACCTATCAACGGCTTTCGACCGATGCCGGCTTCGTGTGGCTGCGCCGGCAATTGTCGCCGCGCCAGCAGGCCGACATCATGGCGCTCGGCATTCCCGGCGTCGGCTTCCGCACCGAGAAGAAGCGGTTTTATCCCGGCGGTGCGACGGCCTCGCATATCCTCGGCCTCGTCAATGTCGACAATCGCGGCACGGCGGGGATGGAGAAATATATCGACGACCAGGGCCTTGCCGACCTTCAGGCGAGCGGACTGGCGATCGCCGGCGACCTTGCGCCGGTCAAGCTTTCGATCGACCTGCGCGTCCAGCACATCGTCCATGACGAGCTGATGCAGGCGATGGAAAAGTACAAGGCGATCGCGGCCGGCGCCGTGGTTCTCAACGCCAAGACCGGCGAAGTCATCGCCATGGCCTCCGTGCCGGACTATGATCCGAACAACCCGTTCAATGCGCTCGAGAAGGACCGGCTCAACCGGATGTCCGCCGGCCTGTTCGAGATGGGCTCGACCTTCAAGGGGTTCACGACGGCGATGGCGCTGGATTCGGGCCTCGTGAAGATGTCGGACCGTTTCGATGCGACCGCGCCGATCCGCATCGGCGGCCACACGATCCGCGACTTCCACGGCAAGGGCCGCGTGCTGACGGTTCCCGAAGTCTTCATCTACTCGTCCAACATCGGCACGGCGCGCATGGTCGACGTGCTCGGCATCGAGGGGCACCGCGAATATCTGACCCGGCTCGGCCTGCTCAGCCGCATGACGACGGAGCTTCCCGAGGTCGCGCGGCCGACGCAGCCGGCCGTCTGGAAGAAGATCAATTCGATCACGATCTCCTTCGGCCACGGCGTCGCGACGACGCCGCTGCAGACCGCGGTGGCGACGGCGGCGGTCCTCAATGGCGGGCGTCTCATCAACCCCACCTTCCTTCCGCGCACGGAAGAGCAGGCTATGGGCTCGGCCCTGCAAGTGCTGAACCCGTCGACCAGCGATGCGATGCGATATCTCTTCCGCTACAACACCGAAAGCGGCTCGGGCCGCCGCGCGGACGTGCCCGGCTACTTCGTCGGCGGCAAGACGGGAACGGCCGAAAAGGTCGTCAACGGGCGCTATGTCAGCGGCATCCGCTTCAATGCCTTCCTCGCGGGTTTCCCGCTCAACGACCCTGAATACATCGTCCTGACCATCCTCGACGAGCCCAAGCCGGAAAAGCAGGGCGTGGGCGCGACGGCCGGCCTCAACACGGCCCCGATGGCCGGCAACATTGTGCGCCGCTCGGCCTCGCTTCTTGGCGTCAAGCCAGATTTCAGCCATGAAAGTGAGGCTCTGCTCGCCGCCTATCAGTGATTCCCGCCCGCGGCGCACGGCCGCCGGCACCCATCCGACTGGAAACGAATGAAACTCGCCGACCTCGCACCCGCCCAAGCCATCGTTCCGCCGGAAGCCGGCGCGATCGAGGTGAAGGGCTTCGCGCTCGATTCGCGCAAGGTCGAGCCGGGCTACGTATTCGCCGCTTTCGACGGCGCGAAGACGAGCGGCGCGAAATTCGTTTCCGATGCGGTGGCGCGCGGGGCGACGGCGATCCTCGCCGCACCTGGCACGGATGTTCCGGCCGGCGTGCCGCTCATCGAGACCGCCGATCCGCGCCGCAGCCTGTCGCTGGCGCTCGCCGCCTTCTATGGCGCGCAGCCGCAGACCATGGTCGCGGTCACCGGCACGGCCGGCAAGACGTCGGTCGCCAGCTTCGCGCGCCAGATCTGGGCGCATGAGGGCCATGGCGCGGCCAGCATCGGCACGACGGGCGTCATCTCGCCGGGCTTCACCGAATACGGTTCGCTGACGACGCCCGATCCCGTCGCGCTGCATCAGCTTTTGAAGAAGCTCGCGGGCGAGGGCGTCACCCATGCGGCGATGGAGGCATCCAGCCACGGCCTCGACCAGCGCCGCCTCGACGGCGTTCGCCTCGCTGCCGCCGGCTTCACCAATCTCGGCCGCGACCACATGGACTACCATGCGACGCTGGACGAATATTTCGACGCCAAGATGCGGCTCTTCGATACGCTGATGCCGAAATCCGCGCCGGCAGTGATCTTCGCCGACGACCCCTGGTCGGCGCGGGCGATCGATGCCTGCAAGGCGGCTGGCCTCGACGTGCTGACCGTCGGTCGCGCCGGCAATTTCCTCGAGCTGAAGCGCGTCGAGCACGGCCGCCACCGCCAGCGCACCGAAATCTGCCATGACGGCACGATCTACGAGGTCGACCTTCCTCTCGCCGGCGAATTCCAGGTGTCGAACGCGCTCGTCGCGGCCGGGCTCTGCATCGCGACCGGTACGCCGGTCGCGACCGCAATGGCCGCGCTGCGCAAGCTTGAGGGCGCCTCCGGCCGGCTCGAACTCGTCGGCACCACCAAGGCCGGCGCGCCGGTCTATGTCGATTACGCGCACAAGCCCGAGGCACTCGAAAACGTTCTATCCGCCGTCCGCCCGTTCACGACCGGCAAGGTCGTCGTGGTGTTCGGCTGCGGCGGCGACCGCGACAAGGGCAAGCGGCCGATCATGGGCGAGATCGCCTCGCGCCTCGCCGATCGGGTGATCGTCACCGACGACAATCCGCGCTCGGAGGTGCCCGCCACGATCCGCGCCGCAATCATGGAAGCTGTGCCGGGTGCCTTGGAAATCGGCGACCGGCGCAAGGCGATCCGCGACGCGGTCGCCTCGCTCGGGCAGGGCGACACGCTGATCGTCGCAGGCAAGGGACACGAGGAAGGGCAGACGGTCGGCGACGTCACGCTGCCCTTTTCCGATCATGAAGAGGTGCGGGCGGCGTTGAGGGAGAGCGCAGCATGAGCCTGCTTTGGACCACCCCCGATCTCGTTGCCGCGATGGCGGGACGGCCCGTCGGTACGATGCCGGACGGGATCACCGGGATTGCGATCGACAGCCGGACGCTCCAGCCCGGCGACGCCTTCTTCGCCATCAAGGGCGACCAGTTCGACGGGCATGATTTCGCGACGGCGGCGATCAAGGCCGGCGCATCCCTGCTGGTCGTTTCGGAGAGCAAGCTGGCCGCGCTCGGCCGCCTGCACGGGCCGATGATCGTCGTGCCCGACGTGCTCGAAGCCCTGTCGAAGACGGGCATCGCGGCGCGGGCGCGTTCCAAGGCGAAGATCATCGCCGTCACCGGCTCGGCCGGCAAGACGAGCACCAAGGAAGCGCTGCGCAAGGCGCTCTCGGCGGTCGGCAATGTCCACGCCTCCGACAAGTCGTTCAACAATCACTGGGGCGTGCCGCTGACCATCGCGCGCATGCCGGCCGAGACAGACTATGCCGTCTTCGAGATCGGCATGAACCATCCGGACGAAATCCGTCCGCTGGTCAAGCTCGTGCGCCCGCACATCGCCATCGTCACCATGATCGCGGCCGCACATCTCGGCTTCTTCCGCGATCTGGAAGAGATCGCGACGGCGAAGGCCGAGATATTCGAGGGCGTCGAGCCGGGCGGCCACGCCCTCATCAACCGCGACGACGCCCGTTTCAAGCAGCTCGAAAAGGCTGCGCGCGAGGCCGGTGTGGATAATGTCTGGGGGTTCGGCGAGCATTCGCGCGCGACCTTCAAGCTGGTCAAGACCAAGCTTCTGCCCGAAGGCTCGACCTTCACCGCCAAGATGGCCGGCGAGGAACTCGTCGCGAAGATCGGCGCGCCCGGCCGCCACATGGTGCAGAACGCCATCGCCGTTCTCGCCGCCTCCTACCTCGCCGGCGCCGACATGGCGAAGGTCTCCCATGCGCTCGCCGACCTGTCGGCGGAGGAGGGGCGCGGTGCGCGCCATCGCCTCAGCCACGGCCGGGGCGAGTTTCTTCTGATCGACGAGAGCTACAACGCCAACCCGGCCTCCGTGCGTGCCGCAATGGACGTGCTGCAGGCCGCGCCGGTCAACGGCCACGGCCGGCGCATCGCCGTCCTCGGCGACATGCTGGAACTTGGCGATCATTCGCGCGACCTGCACGCCGGCCTTGCCGAGGCGATCGACGCGCAGGCGACCAGCGTCGTGCTCCTGGCCGGGCCCGAGATGAAGGCGCTGGCGGAGGCGCTGCCGGACAGTTTGCGCGTTGAACATCGCGACAGCGTCGCCGATCTGCAGCCGGTGCTCATGGGCATGGTGCGCGCGGGCGATGTCGTCATGATCAAGTCGTCGAAGAGCATAGGCTCCTCAAGGCTCGTTACAGCCTTGCGCGATACGTTTCCCGCTGCCGACATCGTTGCTGCGGATGAAGTTCACACGGCCTGAGGCCACGCGGAGACAAGAACAACAATGCTGATGCTCCTCGTAGCGCTGGCGGACCAGGTTTCGGCCTTCAACGTCTTCCGCTACATCACCTTCCGCACCGGTGGCGCGCTGATCACCTCG
Source organism: Aliihoeflea sp. 2WW (assembly GCF_000497755.1). Lineage (GTDB taxonomy): Bacteria > Pseudomonadota > Alphaproteobacteria > Rhizobiales > Rhizobiaceae > Aliihoeflea. Next base: position 18,123 of record NZ_AYOD01000050.1, on the reverse strand, counting down.
GCGCTGATCGTCTTCATCTTCGGGCCGATGATCATCGATTCGCTGCGCATCCGTCAGGGTCGCGGCCAGCCGATCCGCGCCGACGGGCCGCAGACCCATTTCAAGAAGGCCGGCACGCCGACCATGGGCGGGCTGATGATGCTGACCGGCATCGTCGGCGCCTCGCTCCTGTGGGGCAACCTCACCAGCATCTATGTCTGGACCGTGCTGCTCGTCACGCTCGGCTTCGGCGCGATCGGCTTTTACGACGACTATCTCAAGGTCACCAAGCAGTCGCATATGGGCTTTTCGGGCAAGGCGCGTCTTGCGGTCGAGTTCCTGATTGCCGGCGCTGCGACCTTCGTCATCATGAATGCCGGCGAGGCGCCGTTCTCGTCCTCGCTGACCTTCCCGTTCGTGAAGGATTTCCTGCTTAATCTGGGCTGGTTCTTCGTCCCCTTCGCCGCATTCGTCATCGTCGGCGCGGGCAATGCGGTGAATTTGACCGACGGGCTCGACGGCCTCGCCATCGTCCCGGTCATGGTCGCCGCCGGCGCCTTCGGCGTCATCGCATACCTTTCGGGCAACGCCGTCTTCGCCGACTACCTGCAGATCCATTTCGTCGTGGGCACCGGCGAACTCTCCGTCATCCTCGGCGCGGTCATCGGGGCCGGGCTCGGCTTCCTCTGGTTTAACGCGCCGCCCGCCGCCATCTTCATGGGCGACACCGGCTCGCTTGCGCTGGGCGGCCTCATCGGCACCGTGGCCGTCGCCACCAAGCACGAGATCGTCCTCGCCATCATCGGCGGCCTGTTCGTCATGGAGGCGCTGTCGGTCATCATCCAGGTCGGCTGGTTCAAGCTCACCGGTAAGCGCGTGTTCCTGATGGCGCCGATCCACCACCATTTCGAAAAGCTCGGCTGGACGGAGAGCCAGGTCGTGATCCGGTTCTGGATCATCGCCGTCATCCTCGCCCTCGTCGGCCTCTCCTCGCTGAAGCTGCGGTGACGCTATGATCGCGGCCGGCTCCTTCGCCAATCGCAAGGTCGCGCTCTTCGGGCTCGGCGGCTCGGGCGTCGCCACCGCGCGTGCGCTGGTCGAAGGCGGAGCAATGGTCACGGCCTTCGACGACAACCCGCAAAGCGTGGAGGCTGCGCAGGCGGCCGGCGTTCCCGTCGGAGATCTGCGCCAGGCAGACTGGAACGGTTTCGCCAGCTTCGTGCTCGCGCCCGGCGTGCCGCTGACGCATCCCAAGCCCCACTGGACCGTCGACCTTGCCCGCGGCAGCGGCGTCGAGATCATCGGCGACATCGAACTCTTCGCGCGCGAGCGCCGCCGCACCGCGCCCGAGGCGCCGCTCGTCGCCATCACCGGCACCAACGGAAAGTCGACGACCACGGCGCTGATCGCGCACATCCTCGCCCATGCCGGCCGCGACACGCAGATGGGCGGCAATATCGGCAAGGCGGTGATGACGCTCGATCCGATTACGCCTGAGCGCCACTATGTCGTTGAGTGCTCCTCCTACCAGATCGACCTTGCACCCTCGCTTGATCCGACCGTCGGCATCCTCCTCAATCTGACGCCCGACCATCTCGACCGCCACGGCACGATGCAGCACTACGCAGCGATCAAGGAACGGCTCGTCGCCGGTAGCAGGACGGCGATCGTCGGCGTCGACGATGTCCATTGCGAACAGATCGCCGCGCGGCTCGAAGCGGCGGGCAACCATGTCATCCGCATTTCCAAGCGGCTCGAACTCGACGACGGCTACTTCGCCGCCGGCGCTGACCTCGTCCACGCCTCGGGCGGCAGGCGCGAGACGGTCGCCTCGCTCGAGGGCATCGGCACGCTGCGCGGCCAGCACAATGCGCAGAACGCGCTCGCCGCGGTCGCGGCCTGCACAGCGCTCGGCCTGTCGCGCGCCGAAATCCAGGCGGGCCTTTCGACCTTCCCGGGCCTGGCGCACCGCATGGAAATCATCGGCACGCGCAAGGGCGTCCTCTTCGTCAACGATTCCAAGGCGACCAATGCCGAGGCGGCCGCGCCCGCGCTGTCGAGCTTTGGCCGCATCTACTGGATCGCCGGCGGCCTGCCCAAGGAAGGCGGCATCGAGACGCTGCGCGCCTTCTTCCCGCGCATCGCGCGCGCCTATCTGATCGGCGAGGCGGCGCCTGCATTCGCCGCAACGCTGGGCGCTGCGGCACCGTTCGAGATCGCCGGCACGCTCGACGCGGCCGTCGCCCATGCCGCGCGCGACGCTGCCGATGACAGCGCCGGCGAGCCGGTCGTGCTGCTTTCGCCGGCCTGCGCCAGTTTCGACCAGTTCAAGAATTTCGAGGTTCGTGGCGAGGCCTTTCGCAGCGCGGTCCAGGCGCTCGACGGGCTCGTTTCTTTCGGAGGGACTTCCCAATGATCAGTCGCGTCGACCGCAGTCCTGTCGCGCAGTGGTGGTGGACGATCGACCGCTGGTTCCTGGCGGCGTTCATGGCGCTGATGCTGCTCGGCGTCGTGCTCTCCTTCGCCGCGAGCCCGGCCGTCGCCGAGCGCATCGGCCTCGACAGTTTCCACTTCGTCACGCGTCAGATCATCTTCATGGTCCCGGCGCTGATCGTCATGCTCGCGGTCTCCTTCCTCGATGCGCGGCTCGTGCGCCGGCTCGCACTTTTGATGCTCGTCGGCTCCCTCGTCATGATGGTGGCGGTCCTGTTCGTCGGTGCCGAGATCAAGGGCTCGCGGCGCTGGCTACATCTGGCCGGCATCTCGATCCAGCCTTCGGAATACATGAAGCCGGCCTTCGTGGTCATCTGCGCATGGCTCTTTGCCGAGCGCGCCCGGTCAAACGCGGTTCCCGGCAATCTCTTCGCCATGATGCTGCTGGGCGTCGTGCTGGCGCTTCTGGTTGCGCAACCCGATCTCGGCCAGTCGATCCTGGTCGTCGCGACCTGGGGCGTGATGTTCTTCATGGCCGGTCTGCCCTGGCTGTGGATCGTCGTGCTCGGCGGCATCGCCGTCGCCTTCGCCTCGGGCGCCTATTTCTCGTTCGATCACGTGCAGGGGCGCATCGACCGGTTCTTCACCGGCGAGGGCGACAATTACCAGACCGATATGGGCCACGAGGCGATGGTGCGCGGTGGCTGGCTCGGCCAGGGGCCCGGCGAAGGTTCGGTCAAGCGCATCCTGCCCGACAGCCATACCGATTTCGTCTTCGCCGTCGCGGCCGAAGAATTCGGCCTGATCCTCTGCCTCATCATCGCCGGCCTCTTCGCCTTCGTCGTGCTGCGCGGCATTTCGGCGGCGGCAAAGGAAAGCGACGACTTCTCGCGCTTCGCCATCAGCGGGCTCGTCATCCTGTTCGGCTTCCAGTCGATCATCAATATGGGCGTCAACCTGCAACTCCTGCCGGCCAAGGGCATGACGCTTCCCTTCATCTCCTATGGCGGCTCGTCGCTGATCGCGATGGCGATCTCTATGGGCATGGTGCTCGCCCTGTCGCGCAAGAAGCCGCAGCGGCGCAGCGTTCTTTCGGGCCGGGGTTTCGGGGCGCAGCCCGTCTCCCAGCCCCTGGCGCCGGCGGAATGACATGACCAAGGGCCTGATGCTTCTGTCGGCAGGCGGCACGGGAGGACATCTCTTCCCCGCCGAGGCGCTGGCGCACGAACTGATCGCGCGCGGCTGGCTGGTTCATCTCGCCACCGACGACCGGGCAGGGCGCTTCGCCGGCGATTTTCCGGCCGCCAAGGTCCATCCGGTCCATTCGGCAACGATCGGCTCGAAGAACCCGATCGCGCTCGCCCGCACCTTCTGGGCGCTATGGTCGGGTGTGCGGCAAGCCTCGAAGATCATCGAGACGGTGCGGCCGAAGGCGGTGATCGGTTTCGGCGGCTATCCGACGCTGCCGCCGCTCTATGCCGCGACGCGGCGCGGCGTTCCGACCATGATCCACGAGCAGAACGCCGTCATGGGCCGCGCCAACAAGGCGCTCGCGACGCGCGCCAAGGCGATCGCCGGCGGCTTCCTCGAAGCGGGCAGGGACAGCCGCATCGTCGTCACCGGCAATCCGGTGCGCCCCTCGGTCATCGAGGCATCCGCGACGCCCTACACGGTGTCGCGCGGCAATGACCCATTTCACCTTCTCGTTTTCGGCGGCAGCCAAGGTGCGCAGTTCTTCTCCAGCGCCCTACCAGAGGCGATCCGCGCGCTGCCGGCCGAATTGCGTGCGCGGCTCAAGGTCACCCAGCAGGCGCGCGCCGACGACGAGGCTTCGGTCAAGGCGGCCTATGCTGATCTCGGCATCGAGGCGGAGGTCTCGCCCTTCTTCAAGGACATGGCCAAGCGCATCGCCTCGGCCCAACTCGTCATCTCGCGCTCCGGCGCGTCGACGGTTTCGGAGCTCGCGGTCATCGGCCGTCCTTCGATCCTCGTTCCCTATCCCCACGCGCTGGATCACGACCAGGCAGCCAATGCGGCGGCGCTTGCCGCCGCCGGCGGCGCGCTGGTCGAGCCGCAGTCGGGGCTTACACCCGAACGGCTCGCCGAACTCATCGAAGGCTTCATGAGCGACCCCGACCGCGCCGCCAAAATGGCGCAGTCGGCGCGTTCCGTCGGCAAACCCAATGCGGCGACATTGCTTGCCGACCTCGCGGAGGCTATTGCCGCGGGCAAGACAGTCACGCAATTCAGCGAAGGAGGCACCCCATGAAAATGCCGCAGACAATCGGCGTGGTGCATTTCATCGGCATCGGCGGCATCGGCATGAGCGGCATCGCCGAAGTGCTGCACAATCTGGGCTACAAGGTTCAGGGCTCCGACCAGTCGGAGAGCGCCAACGTCCAGCGCCTGCGCGAAAAGGGCATCGAGTGCTTCGTCGGCCATCGGGCCGAAAATCTCGGCCAGGCCGAGGTCGTGGTCGTTTCGACCGCGATCAAGAAGTCGAACCCCGAACTTTCCGCCGCGCGCGAAAAGCTCCTGCCGATCGTGCGCCGGGCCGAAATGCTCGCCGAACTGATGCGCTTTCGCCAGGCCGTCGCCATCGGCGGCACGCATGGCAAGACGACGACGACCTCGATGGTCGCGACGCTGCTCGACGCCGGCGGGCTCGACCCGACGGTCATCAATGGCGGCATCATCAACGCCTACGGCACCAACGCCCGCATGGGCGAGGGCGAGTGGATGGTGGTCGAGGCCGACGAGAGCGACGGCACCTTCCTGAAGCTGCCGGCCGAGATCGCGGTCGTCACCAATATCGATCCCGAACATCTCGACCATTACGGTTCGTTCGAGAAGGTGCGCGAAGCGTTCCGCCAGTTCGTCGAGAACGTGCCGTTCTATGGCTTCGGCGTCATGTGCATCGACCACCCGGAAGTGCAGCAACTCGTCGCCCGCATCGAGGACCGCCGCGTCATCACCTATGGCGAGAACCCGCAGGCGGACGTGCGCTTTTCCAATCACCGCATGGACGGCGCGTCGTCGATCTTCGACGTGATGATCCGCAACCGCAAGCGCGATGCGACCTTGACGATCGAAGGGCTTCGCCTGCCGATGCCGGGCCGTCACAACGTTTCCAACGCCACCGCTGCCATCGCCGTCGCGCACGAGCTCGGTCTCGGCGCCGATGCGATCCGCAAGGGCCTGTCGGCCTTTGGCGGCGTCAAGCGGCGCTTCACGCTGACGGGCGAATGGAATGGCGCGCATATCTTCGATGATTACGGCCACCACCCGGTCGAGATCAAAGCCGTGCTGCGCGCCGCACGCGAGGCCTGCCAGGGCCGCATCGTGGCCATCGCCCAGCCGCACCGCTTCACGCGCCTGCGCGACCTATTCGACGATTTCGCCTCCTGCTTCAACGATGCCGACACGGTCTTCATCGCTCCGGTCTACGCGGCCGGCGAGGAGCCGATCGAGGGCGTCAGTGCCGAGACGCTGGTGTCGCAGATCCGCGCCGGCGGCCACCGCGACGCGCGCCTGCTCGACGGCCCCGAGGCGATTGCGCCTTCCATCCAGTCGCTCGTGCAGCCCGGCGATTTCGTCGTCTTCCTCGGCGCCGGCAACATCACCCAATGGGCCTACGCCCTGCCGAAGGATCTCGGCTCGCTCGAGGCGGCCGCATGATCGACGGCAATGCGCTTCTCGCGCGGCTCGGCGACCTTTCCGCCATCCGCGGCCGGCTGACCCCTAACGCACCGATGGAGGCAATCACCTGGTTTCGCGTCGGCGGACCGGCCGAGCTCCTGTTCCAGCCGGCCGACGAGGACGACCTTTCTGCGTTCCTGAAGCTGCTTCCGGCCGACGTTCCGGTCCTCGTCGTCGGCATCGGTTCCAATCTGCTCGTCCGAGACGGCGGCATTCCCGGTGTCGTCATCCGCCTCTCGGCCAAGGGCTTTGGCCAGGTCGAGGTGCTCGACGAAACGCGCATCCGTGCCGGCGCGGCCGCGCCGGACAAGCGCGTCGCAGCAAGCGCGCTCGACGCGGGTATCGGCGGCTTCGCCTTCTACCATGGTATTCCGGGCGCCATCGGCGGTGCGCTGCGCATGAATGCGGGCGCCAACGGCACCGAGACGCGCGAGCGCGTCGTTGACGTCTATGCGATCGACCGGGCGGGCAACCGGCACGTCCTGTCCAACGCCCAGATGGGTTACGCCTACCGCCATTCGGCCGCTTCGCCGGACTTGATCTTCACCGGCGCGCTTCTCGAAGGCTTTCGCGAAGACGCTGACGAAATCCAGAAGGCGATGGACGAGGTCCAACACCATCGCGAGACGGTGCAGCCCGTCAAGGAAAAGACCGGCGGCTCGACCTTCAAGAACCCCGAAGGCTCGTCGGCCTGGAAGGAGATCGACAAGGCGGGCTGTCGCGGGCTGATGATCGGCGGCGCGCAGATGTCGCCGCTCCACTGCAATTTCATGATCAACACCGGCAATGCGTCGGCGCATGATCTGGAGCTTCTCGGCGAGACCGTCCGCGCGCGCGTCGCGGCAAATTCGGGCATCGTCCTCGAATGGGAAATCAAGCGTCTCGGTGTCGCGAAATCCGGCCATGAGGTCGAGCCGTTCGCCGGTTCCGCGCCCGTTTCCTGAATGCACGATCACAACGGTTCATAAAAAATAATCTTCCCTGAATCCGAAGCCCTTGCCACGGAATCCGCGATCTGATTCCTTGGTCTTGCGGCGTTATCTGATTTGAGTCGGCCACGCATGAAGCGTGAGGGGACGGCAGGCGATTTGTGTCTGCCGATTGCGGATTCACGGGGGTTTGGTCAGCACAGATTCGATCCGACGGAAGAGGGGAATTCCGGGTATGGTACAAAAGCACGTTGCCGTCTTGATGGGAGGATTTTCCTCCGAGCGGCCGGTGTCTCTTGCCTCCGGGAATCCGTGTGCCGATGCGCTGGAGGCCGAGGGCTACCGCGTCACGCGCATCGACGTCGACCGCAACGTCGCTTCCGTGCTCGCCGAGCTTCGGCCCGACGTCGCGTTCAATGCGCTGCACGGCCCGTTCGGCGAGGACGGCACCATCCAGGGAATCCTCGAATATCTCGAAATCCCCTACACCCATTCGGGCGTCCTCGCCTCGGCTCTCGCCATGAACAAGGAGCAGGCCAAGCGCGTCGCGAAGGCGGCGGGCATTCCGGTGGCCGAATCACGCGTCATGAACCGCCATTCGATCGGCCGCGAGCATCCGATGAAGCCGCCCTACGTGGTGAAGCCGGTCAATGAGGGGTCGAGCTTCGGCGTCGTCATCGTCCAGGAAGACCAGGCGCATCCGCCGCAGGTCATCGGCTCGTCGGAATGGCGCTATGGCGACACGGTGATGGTCGAGCGATTCGTGCATGGGCGCGAATTGACCTGCGCCGTCATGGGCGATGTCGCGCTTGGCGTGACCGAGATCATCCCGGTCGGCCATTCCTTCTACGATTACGATTCGAAATACGTTGCCGGCGGCTCAAAACACGAATGCCCGGCAAAACTTTCACCGAATATTTACCAAAAAATACAGACACTCGCGCTCAAGGCACATCAGGCAATCGGCTGCCGGGGCGTCTCCCGATCTGACTTCCGCTACGACGATCGCCATTCCGAAAATGGCGAGATCATCTGGCTGGAGGTGAACACGCAGCCAGGCATGACGCCGACGTCCCTTGTGCCCGAACTGGCCGAACATGCGGGCCATCGCTTTGGGGAATTGTTGAGTTGGATGGTGGAGGACGCATCGTGTCTGCGCTAGGAAATCGAACCGGACGGTCGACATGGTCGGCGCGTGATGCGTTCGTTTTGCCGCGCCTTCTGCGCCGCCCCGCACGCCATCTGCATCGCTGGACTTCCGGCGAGGTCGAGCCGCCGCGCTTCGCCGCATTGATGGCGAGCGCGCTGCTGATCGGCTCGTCCGTGGTCTACGGAACCGTCGTCGGCGGCCATATGCCCAGTGTCGTCCAGTCGATCACCGCGCGCACCGGCTTTGCCATCGAGGACATCGAGATCGTCGGCAACCGCTTCACGTCCGAGATCGACATCTTCCAGTCGGTCGGGCTCGACGGCTTCACCTCGCTGATCGGCTTCAGCGCCGCCGAGGCACGCGGGCGGATCGCACAGCTTCCCTGGGTCGAAAGCGTCGACGTTCAGAAGGTCTATCCCGCAACGCTCGCCGTCACGCTCGTCGAGCGCGTTCCGTTCGCTGTCTGGCAGCAGGGTAGCCGCCTCTGGGTGATCGAGGAAGACGGCCGCGTCATCACGCCTCTGGCGCGCAGCCAGCATGCCGAACTCCCGGTCATCGTCGGCCGCGGCGCCGAGGATCATGCGGCGGCGTTCTTGAAGACGATGGCCGCCTATCCCGAGCTCGCCTCGAAGACGCGCGCCTATATCCGTGTCGCCGACCGGCGCTGGGATTTGCGCCTTCGCAACGGCACGACCGTCAAGCTGCCGGCAACGGATTACGAGACTGCGCTCGCCGCCGTCATCGCGGCCGACCGCGAACAGGAACTCTTCTCGCGCGACGTGAGCGTGGTCGACATGCGCCTTTCCGGCCGCATGGTCCTCCAACTCACCGAAGCTGCGATGGAACAGCGCCAGGCCATGCTCAAGGAGCGGCTCGGCAAGAAATACGTCCCGGAGAAGCGCACATGAGCTGGTTGTCTTCGGGCAAGCCCACGCAGGCCAAGCGGTCCGGGATCGTCACCGTTCTCGACGTCGGTTCGAGCAAGGTGTGCTGCATCATCGCCAAGCTGCAGCCGCGCGAGCAGAGCGACATGCTGCCCGGCCGTACGCATCAGGCGCGCGTCCTCGGCATCGGCCACCAGAAGTCGCTCGGCATCAAATCCGGCGTCATCGTCGATCTCGACCGCGCCGAGCAGGCGATCCGGCTCGCCGTCGATGCCGCCGAGCGCATGGCTGGCCTGACGGTCGATTCGCTGATCGTCAACACGTCCGCCGGCCGTCTGAAAAGCCGCGTCTTCAGCGCCACGGTCAATCTCGGCGGTCACGAGGCCGACGAAAGCGACATCACGCGGGTTCTTTCTGCCGGCGCCAAGCAGGTGCAGCGCGCCGAGCGCGAGGTCGTCCATTCGATGCCGATCGGCTTCTCGCTCGATGCGGAGCGCGGCGTGCGCGATCCGCGCGGCATGGTCGGCGACACGCTCGGCGTCGACATGCACGTCCTGACCGCCGATGCCGCACCGCTGCGCAATCTCGAACTTTGCATCAACCGCTCGCACCTGTCGGTCGAGCGCTTCGTCGCCACCCCCTTCGCCTCCGGCCTCGCCTCGCTGGTCGAGGACGAAATGGAAATGGGCGCGGCCTGCATCGACATGGGTGGCGGCACCACGACGCTCGCCATCTTCTCCGACGGCAAGCTGGTTCATGTCGATGCGATGCCGATCGGCGGAACGCATGTCACGATGGACCTTGCCAAGGGTCTGTCCACACGGCTCTCGCACTCGGAACGTCTCAAGGTCATGCACGGCTCGGCGCTCACTGTGGGCGGCGACGACCGCGACATCGTCACCATCAACCCGATGGGCGAGGACGGCGAGGTGCCGCTTCAGGTGCCCCGCTCCGTGATGAACCGAATCATTCGCGCCCGCGTCGAGGAGACGCTGGAGATCGTCCGCGACCGTCTCAACAAGTCGGGCTACGGCAACGTGGTCGGCAAGAGGGTCGTGATGACGGGCGGCGCGAGCCAGTTGACCGGCATGGCCGAGGCGGCGCGCCGGGTTCTGGGCCGCAATGTGCGGCTCGGGCGACCGCTGGGTGTCAGCGGCCTGCCGGAAGCGGCCAAGGGGCCGGCATTTTCAACTTCTGCGGGCCTTTTGATCTACCCGCAAGTTTCGGAACTGGAAAGCCAGCTAAAACGGGGTGGCGGACTGCGCTGGCAGGCCACCGGGACGGGCGGGCGATTCCAAAGAGTGAGCCAGTGGTTACGGGATAGTTTTTGAGTTTGACGGGGTTTTGACCCACGGCGGCCGCAGCGGCGACGCGGCAGGACAGGCGAAAAAGGACGACGGAAATGACAATCAATCTGCAAAAGCCGGACATCACCGAATTGAAGCCGCGAATCACCGTGTTCGGTGTCGGCGGCGGCGGTGGCAATGCGGTCAACAACATGATCACGGCCGGACTGCGCGGCGTCGAGTTCGTCGTGGCGAACACCGATGCGCAGGCGCTGACGATGACCAAGGCCGAGCGTCTCATCCAGCTCGGCGCGAACGTGACCGAGGGCCTCGGCGCCGGTTCGCAGCCTGAAGTCGGCCGCGCGGCCGCCGAAGAATGCATCGACGAAATCCTCGACCATCTGTCGAACACCCACATGTGCTTCGTCACCGCCGGCATGGGCGGCGGCACGGGCACGGGTGCTGCCCCGGTCGTTGCCCGCGCGGCACGCGAGAAGGGCATCCTGACGGTCGGCGTCGTCACCAAGCCCTTCCATTTCGAGGGCCAGCGCCGCATGCGCACGGCTGATCTCGGCATCGAAGAGCTGCAGAAGTGCGTCGACACGCTCATCGTCATTCCGAACCAGAACCTGTTCCGGATCGCCAATGACAAGACCACCTTCGCCGACGCCTTCGCAATGGCCGACCAGGTGCTCTATTCGGGCGTCGCCTGCATCACCGACCTGATGGTCAAGGAAGGCCTCATCAATCTCGACTTCGCCGACGTCCGTTCGGTCATGCGCGAGATGGGCAAGGCCATGATGGGCACGGGCGAAGCTTCGGGCGAAGGCCGTGCACAGGCTGCCGCCGAGGCTGCCATCGCCAACCCGCTCCTCGACGAGACGTCGATGAAGGGCGCCAAGGGCCTCCTGATCTCGATCACCGGCGGCCGCGACCTGACCCTCTTCGAAGTCGACGAAGCGGCGACTCGCATCCGCGAGGAAGTCGATTCGGATGCCAACATCATTCTCGGCGCGACTTTCGACGAGGAACTGGAAGGCGTCATCCGCGTGTCGGTCGTCGCGACCGGCATCGACAAGGCATCCGCCGACATTTCGGCCCCGCCGATCATGAACCGTCCGATGGCAAAGCCCGTCGAGCGTGCACCGCAGCCGCAGGCAGCCCCTGCCGCCGAGTTGCGCCCGGCCGCCCCGCGTGCCGTGGAACAGCAGCCCATGCAGGCCGTTGCACCGGTCGATCCGGTCGCCGAGGCGATCCGCCAGGCCGATGCCGAAGCCGCCCAGCTTCGCCCTGCCGCGCCGCAGGACGAGTTCCGTCCGCAAAGCCGCCTCTTCGCCGAGCCGGTTCGCCAGGTCGAGGCTCCGGTCCAGCAGATGGCCCCGGCTCCCGTCCAGCAGATCGCACCGCAGCCCGTTGCGCAGCAGCCGGTCGCGCAGGCGCCCGTCCAGCCGCGCATGCCGCGCGTCGAGGACTTCCCGCCGATCGTGCAGGCCGAACTGACCCGCGCGCCGGAAGCTGCCCATGAGGATCGCGGTCCGATGGGGCTCCTGAAGCGCCTGACCAACGGTCTGGCACGCCGCGAGGAAGAGCCGGCACGTCTCCAGCCGGCCCAGCCGCGCGAGCCGAAGCTGCGCCAGCCGGTTGCACCGCAGCCCGAGCAGCGCCGCGCGCCGAGCCCGGAAGCCCAGCAATACGCGCCGCGCCGCGGCCAGCTCGACGATCACGGCCGTCTTGCCGTCCAGCCGCGCCAGGCCCAGGAAGACGACCAGCTCGAAATCCCGGCCTTCCTGCGCCGCCAGGCGAACTGATCGTCCGATCCTGAAAAGCTTCGAGCGGGCCCCCAGCGGGCCCGCTTTCGCATCCGCCACCTTGTCCGCGCCGGCGATCCGGCTATGGTCCGCCGCAAAATTGCGGATGGTGACATGATCCTTCGGAGACAGACGACGCTTGCCGGTAACCTTGCGATCGAGGGCATCGGCGTTCATTCCGGCAAGCCCGCGCGGCTCGACCTGCGCCCGGCCGCAGCGGGGACGGGCATCTGTTTCGTCGATGCCTCGGGGCAGGGCCGTATCCGGGTTCGGCCGGAAACGGTCGCCTCGACCGACCTATCCACTCTGATCGGCGACCCGGCCGGCTTCCACGTCTCGACCGTCGAGCATCTGATGAGCGCGCTTGCAGGCTCGGGCATCGACAATGTCGAGATCGCGATTTCCGGCACCGAGGTCCCGATCCTCGATGGCAGCGCGGTCGAGTTCGTCACGGCGTTCAAGTCGGCCGGCACCGTCGAGCAGGACCAGCCGGTCGCAGCGATCCGCGTCGTTGCGCCGGTCCGCGTCGAGAACGGCGCAGCCTGGGCCGAGTTCGTGCCGCATGAACGGCCGCGTTTCGAGATCGAGATCGACTTTCCATCGCCGGCCATCGGCCGTCAGCAAATCGCGTTCGATCTCGAACCCGACACCTATGCAAGCGAGGTCGCGCCGGCGCGCACCTTCGGCTTCATGCGCGATGTCGAGCGCCTCTGGGCCGCCGGTCTCGCGCTCGGATCGTCGCTCGAAAACTCCGTGGTGATCGGCGAGGATGACATCGTCGTCAATCCGGGCGGGCTGCGCTTTGCCGACGAGTTCGTTCGCCACAAGGCGCTCGACGCGGTTGGCGATCTCGCCATCGGCGGCGTCGCCATCATCGGCTGCTACCGCTCGTTCCGGGGCGGGCACAAGCTGAACGCCGCCGCGCTCGCTGCCCTTCTGGCGCGTCCGGACGCCTTTGAGCGGCTCTGACGCATCGTTGTGGATTGCGGCAAGCCTGCCACAAAATTGCGCGAATGCCTCCGCATAGCGTTGCTGCCAGCGGGGCGTTATGCTCTAAGACTGGCCTGTTGCCATGAAGATTTCTGCCGGAGGGGCAATGCCCATCGTTACGATTGAACGCTCGCAGCGCCCGACACGGCGCGCCACATCACTGGCTCTTTTGGCGCCGGTGATCGCGCTGCCTCTGGTGCTTTCTGCCTGTGCGTCGACCGATGACGACATGAACCTCGCCAGCTATGTCGAGAGCGTCGAGGCACCCGATGCGCTCTACAATCAGGGCCTCGCCAATCTCGAAGCGGGCCGGCTGACCGAGGCTTCCAGGAAGTTCGAGGCGGTCGACCGCCAGCATCCCTATTCCGAATACGCCCGCCGCTCGATGGTTATGGGTGCGTTCACCCAGTACCGCCAGGGCAACTATCAGGACGCCATCAACGCCGCGCAGCGCTACGTCCAGCTCTACCCGAGCGATCCGGAAGCGGCATACGCGCAATACATTGTCGGCCTGTCCTACTGGCGCCAGATCAAGGACGTCACGCAGGACCAGAGTGACGCCCGCCGCACCGTCGAGGCGATGGAAGCGGTCGTCCAGCGCTGGCCCGAATCCGAATATGTCGAGGATGCCAACGCCAAGATCCGCTATGCCCGCGACCAGCTCGCCGGCAAGGAGATGCAGGTCGGACGCTACTATCTCGAGCGTCGCGAATATGTCGCCGCCGTCAAGCGCTTCCGCACCGTCGTTGAGACCTACGGCAACACCCGTCACTCCGAGGAAGCGCTCGCGCGCCTGACCGAGGCCTACTACGCGATGGGCCTCGCCTCCGAGGCGCAGACGGCCGCGGCCGTTCTCGGCCACAACTATCCGGACAGCCAGTGGTATGCGGATTCCTACGCGCTCCTGCAGTCGGGCGGCCTCGAGCCGCGCGAGAATGCCGGCTCGTGGATTTCGCGCGCCAGTGCGGCCATCCTCGGAAGCTGACGGCAACGCCTGAATGCTCGCCCATCTGTCGATCCGCGATATCGTTCTGATCGAGCGGCTCGACATCGACTTCCGCACCGGCCTCTCCGTCCTGACGGGCGAGACCGGCGCGGGAAAATCCATCCTCCTCGATTCGCTTTCGCTGGCGCTCGGCGCGCGCGGCGATGCCTCGCTGGTGCGCCACGGTGCAGCGCAGGGCAACGTCACGGCCGTCTTCGACGTGCCGGCCGGCCATTCCGCCCGCGATCTCCTGCGTGACAACGGCGTCGAGGACGAGGGCGACATCATCCTGCGCCGCATCCAGACCGGCGATGGGCGCAGCCGCGTTTTCATCAACGACCAGCCGGCCTCGGTCACGCTCCTGCGCGAAGTCGGTCGCGCCCTCGTCGAAATCCACGGCCAGCACGACGACCGCGCGTTGGTCGACGTCTCCGCCCACCGCGACCTGCTCGATGCGTTCGGCGGCCATGTCGGCGAGGCGATCTCCGTCGCGCGCGCCCACAGGCACTGGCGCGAGACCGAAAACCTCCTCGCCCGTCACCGCGCCAAGGTCGAGGCCGCCGCGCGTGAGGCCGACTATCTGCGCGCCTCGGTCGAGGAACTCGGCAAGCTCGACCCGCAGCCCGGCGAGGAAACGCAACTCGCCGAGCAGCGCGCCGACATGATGCGCTCCGAAAAGATCGCGACCGAGATCAACGACGCGCTCGACGTGTTGTCGGGGCAGGGTTCCGCCGTGCCGCAACTGGCGAGCCTCCTTCGCCGTCTCCAGCGAAAGGCCGAGGAAGCGCCAACGGTCATCGATCCGATCGTTCAGCCGCTCGACGAGGCGCTGATATCGCTCGATGCCGCGCAAACCGCCGTCGACGAGGCCCTGCGCGCCATCGAGTTCGACCCGCAGGTGCTCGAACGCGCCGAGGAACGCCTCTTCGCGCTGCGCGCGCTCGCCCGCAAGCACTCGATCGGTGTCGACGACCTCGCCGAACTGCGCGACACGATGCTCGCCGACCTCGCCGACCTCGATGCAGGCGAAGAGCGGCTTCAGGCGCTGGAAATGGAGGCGCGCGACGCCCGCGACGCCTACGACCAGAAGGCGCTGCACCTTTCCGAATTGCGCGCCGGCACGGCGGATCATCTCGCCCGCGCGGTCATGCAGGAGCTGCCGGCGCTGAAGCTCGAACGCGCCGAATTCATCGTCGAGATCAAGGCCGACCCGCAGGACCGCCGCGAGCAGGGCATCGACCTGATCGAGTTCTGGGTGCGCACCAATCCCGGCACCCGCGCCGGCCCGATCATGAAGGTCGCGTCCGGCGGCGAGCTCTCGCGCTTCCTTTTGGCGCTGAAGGTCGCACTCGCCGATCGCGGCTCCGCCCCGACCCTCGTCTTCGACGAGATCGACACCGGCGTCGGCGGCGCGGTGGCGGACGCCATCGGCGCGCGGCTCGCGCGCCTCTCGCAGCGTGTGCAGGTCCTCTCCGTCACACACGCGCCGCAGGTCGCCGCCCGCGCCTCGACGCACTATCTCATCTCGAAGTCCGGCAACGCCGAAGGCGTCGCGACCCGCGTCGCCGCCATGGATCACGGCGCGCGGCAGGAAGAAATCGCCCGCATGCTCGCCGGCGCGACCATCACCGACGAAGCCCGCGCTGCGGCGAAGCGCCTGCTTTCCGAAACGCCGCTCGTCTCCTGACAATTGCCCGCTTGAGCCGCCGGACGATCCGGCTATGTTCGCCGGAAACTGGCTACCGGAAACGTTGCAATGGCGAAGTCCCCGAAAACCGTCGATGATCTGACACCCGACGAGGCGTCGGACGAGCTGACGCAACTCGCCGCCGAGATCGCCCGCCACGATGCGCTCTATCACGGCAAGGATGCGCCGGAGATATCGGACGCCGCCTACGACGCGCTGCGCCAGCGCAACGCCGCCATCGAGGCGCGATTCCCCGAACTCGTCCGCGCGGATTCGCCGTCCCTGAATGTCGGTGCCGAACCTGCCGGCGCCTTCACGCCCGTCCGCCATTCGCGGCCGATGCTATCGCTCGATAACGTCTTCTCCGACGACGACGTGACCGATTTCGTCCAGTCTGTGCGCCGCTTCCTGTCGCTGAAACCCGACGACGAACTCACCTTCACCGCCGAGCCGAAGATCGACGGCCTGTCGATGTCGCTGCGCTACGAGAACGGCAAGCTCGTCACGGCCGCCACGCGCGGCGACGGCACGACGGGCGAGAACGTCACCGCCAACATCCGCACCATCGGCGACATCCCGAACGAATTGAAGGATGCGCCCGAGGTGCTGGAAGTGCGCGGCGAGGTCTACATGGCGCGCGAGGATTTCATGGCGCTCAACGCGCGCATGGCCGAAAGCGGCCGCGTCTTCGCCAATCCGCGCAACGCGGCGGCCGGGAGCCTGCGCCAGATCGACCCGAACGTGACCAAGACGCGACCCCTGCGCTTCTTCGCCTATGCCTGGGGAGAGACGTCGGAAGACCTCGCCGCCACCCAGTTCGACGCCGTGGCACGGCTCGGGACATGGGGTTTCCCTATCAATCCGCTGATGCAGCGCTGCACGACGCTCGACGAGATGATCGCGCATTATCGCTCCATCGAGATCGACCGCGCGGACCTGCCCTACGACATCGACGGCGTCGTCTACAAGGTCGACGACCTCGCGCTGCAGGAACGCCTCGGCTTCCGCTCGCGCAGCCCTCGCTGGGCGACGGCGCACAAGTTCCCCGCTGAAAAGGCGATGACGCGGCTCGAGGCGATCGACATCCAGGTCGGCCGCACCGGGGCGCTGACGCCGGTCGCTCGGCTCGAGCCGGTCACGGTCGGTGGTGTCGTCGTCACCAATGCGACGCTGCACAATGAGGACTACATCAAGGGCATCGGCAACAATGGTCAGCCAATCCGCGAAGGCCGCGACATCCGCGTCGGCGACACGGTCATCGTCCAGCGCGCCGGCGACGTCATCCCGCAGATCCTCGACATCCTGCCCGAAAAGCGCCCGGCCGACGCGAAGCCCTACGTCTTCCCCGATCGCTGCCCCGCCTGCGACAGCCATGCCGTGCGCGAGGAAGGCGAAGTCGTCAAGCGCTGCACCGGCGGCCTCGTCTGTCCCGCTCAGGCCGTCGAGCGCATCCGCCATTTCGTCTCGCGCAACGCGCTCGACATCGAGGGGCTGGGCGAAAAGCAGATCGAATTCTTCTACAACCACCCCGACCCCGCTTTCGCGATCAAGACGCCCGCCGAGATCTTCACGCTCAAGGCCCGGCAGGCAGATTCGCTCGCCAAGCTCGAAAATGTCGACGGCTTCGGCGCGGTCTCGGTGAAGAAGCTCTACGCCGCCATCGACGAGCGCCGCCGCGTCGAGCATTCGCGCTTCCTCTTCGGCCTCGGCATCCGCCATATCGGCGAGACCAACGCCAAGCGCCTCGCACGCCATTTCCTCAGCTTCGACGCACTGCGCGCGGCAGCGCAAGCGGCGAAGATGCCCGAAGGCAAGGGCGATCCGGGCAACGCCGAATGGCAGGAGATCGTCGGCGTCAACGGTATCGGCTCGGTCGTCGCGGAAGCCCTGGTCGAATTTTTCGCCGAGACGCACAATCGCGAGGCGGTCGACGCGCTTTTGGCCGAGGTGCAGCCGCTCGATGAGGAAGCGCCGCAGGCGGTGTCCTCGCCGGTGACGGGCAAGACGGTCGTCTTCACCGGCTCGCTCGAAAAGATGTCGCGCGACGAGGCCAAGGCGATGGCAGAGCGTCTGGGTGCCAAGGTGGCGGGTTCGGTGTCGAAGAAGACCGACCTCGTCGTCGCTGGTCCCGGTGCGGGTTCGAAGCTGAAGCAGGCGACGGATTTGGGTATCGAGGTGATCGACGAGGATGAGTGGTTCGCGCGGGTCCGGTAGATAAAGGCGGAGTTGCTGCGCAACCGGTTTTCTCTGAATTGACCCCCACCCTTTATCCCTCCCCACAAGGGGGAGGGAG
>NZ_AYOD01000049.1 GCF_000497755.1 Aliihoeflea sp. 2WW | reverse complement strand
CTCCCTCCCCCTTGTGGGGAGGGATAAAGGGTGGGGGTCGCCTTCGTCCAAACCACGAAAGCCGGGTGGTGAATCAAAGATGTTCACCGCGCTGACGTCCCCCTCCTCCTTGTGGGGAGGGGTAAGGGGTGGGGGTTCCACCCAGGAATCGTTGCGAAGCAACTCCGTAGTAAACTGCCGTCCCCCATGGCCCTACGACCCAACCCCCATGGTTCAAGCCTTTTCATGTGACAGGGCAACAATGCTGACCTAAGACGACGCCATGTCCTTCTCCCAAGAATTCGCGCGCGGCATGCGCAAGAGTCCGCCTGTCGTCCTGTCGTCGGCACCCTTCGGGCTGCTGTTCGGCGCGCTCGCCGTCGACAACGGCTTTACTGTCGGCGAGGCGGTGCTGATGAGCGCTGCCGTCTATGCCGGGGCGAGCCAGATGGTGGGGCTGGACCTTTTCGGCCAGAAGGTCGCGCCGTGGCTGATCGCGCTGTCGATCTTCGCCGTCAATTTCCGCCACGTGCTCTATTCGGCAGCGGTCGGCCGGCGCGTGCCCCACTGGGCGCCGGCGCAGCGCGCCTTCGGCTTCTTCTTCCTCGTCGATCCGCAATATGCCGAGGCCGAACGCAAGGCGGAGAATGGCGAGCACGTCACCTTCGCCTGGTTCATGGGCATGGCGACGCCGATCTATCTCTTCTGGGTCGCCGAGGCCTGGATCGGGGCGAGCTTCGGCAGCCTGATCCCGAACACCTATGCGCTCGGGCTCGACTTCCTCTTGCCGATCTACTTCCTCGGCCTCGTGATGTCGTTCCGGCTGCGCCCGCTCTGGCTGCCGATCGTGTTGACCAGCGCGGTCGCCTCCATCGTCGCCTATGAGACGATCGGCTCGCCCTGGCACGTCACGGTCGGCGCGATCGCCGGCATGGCGCTCGCCGCCTTCATGCCGGTCAATGGAAACGGCAATGGCGAGGATGCGGCATGACGACTACCGTCTGGATCATCCTCGCAAGCGCGGTGCTGACCTATCTGTCGCGCATCGGCGGACATCTCGTCCTGTCGCGGTTCGACCGCATCCATCCGCGCGTCGAGGCCAGCCTCAACGCCGTGCCCGCCGCAGTCCTGACGACGCTCGTCGCGCCCGCCGCCTATCATGGCGGGCCGGCGGAGATCGCGGCCATGATCGTCGCCGCCATCGTCGGCTGGCGCAGCGGGTTGATGACGATGTTCGTCGTCGGCGCCGCCGTCCTCATCGCCGGCCGCAACCTATTGTGACAGCGGCGCGGTCGCGGCTGCCAGCCAGGTTTTGACGTCGTCTTCCAACTGGTCGGAAAGCTCGCTCGCCACCCGCGCATGGTAGGCGTCGAGCCAGTCGATCTCGGCCTTTTCCATAAGCGTGACGTCGATCAGCCGCCGGTCGAACGGGGCCAACGTCAGCGTCTCGAAGCCGTGCATGGCAATCTCGCCGCCCGCGATCTGCGCCGCATCCTCCACCACGATCAGGTTTTCCAGCCGGACGCCGTATTCGCCCAGCCGATAATAGCCCGGTTCGTTCGACAAAATCATGCCTGGCAACAGCGCCTGCGTGCCTGTCCGCGCGATGCGCTGCGGGCCTTCGTGGACGGCGAGGAACGAGCCGACGCCGTGGCCGGTTCCATGCGCGAAATCGAGCCCGGCCTGCCACAGCGCGCGGCGCGCGAAGGGATCGACGTCCTGCCCGCGCGTGCCGGCCGGAAAGCGCAGCGTCGAGACGGCAATGAGCCCTTTCAGCACCAGCGTATAGTGCCGGCGCATCGCCTCGGTCGGCTTGCCGATGGCGACGGTTCGCGTGATGTCGGTCGTGCCGTCCTGATACTGGCCGCCGGAATCGACGAGATAGAGTTCGCCGGCGGCGAGCTTGCGGTTGGTATTCGTCGTCACGCGGTAATGGATGATCGCGCCGTTGGGGCCGGCGCCGGAAATCGTGTCGAAGGAGATATCGCGCAGCGGCATCTGCACGTCCTCGCCCGCTTTCGCGCGGGCGGATTCCAGGCGGCTTGCGACTGCGATCTCGTCCACCGTGCCCGGCTGCTGCGCGTCGAGCCAGGTGAGGAACCGGGCCATTGCCACGCCGTCGCGCTTGTGGGCGGCGCGCGAGCCGTTCAGTTCCGCCTCGTTCTTGCAGGCGCGGGGCAAGCGGGCCGGGTCCGGCAGGTCGCTCGTCTTGCCGCCCGCATCCTCGATCGTCACGCGCAGCCATTCGGCCGCAAGCTGCGGGTCGAGGCCGACCGTTGCGCCGTCTTTCGCCAGCGTGCGCAGCTCCGGCTCCAGCGCTGCCGGGGCGTGCAGTTCGGCAAGCTGCGTCAGATAGGCCTTCGCCTCGATGCCGAGCTTTGCCGGGTCGATGAAGAGCGACGGGCGGCCTTCCGCCGGCACAATGGCGAAGGCGAGCGCCAGCGGCGTGTGTTCGACATCGGCGCCGCGGATGTTGAACAGCCAGGCGATCGAGGACGGGTCGGTCAGCACCGTATGCGTCGCGCCGCCCGCGCGGATCGCGTCGCCGATGCGCACGATCTTGTCCTTCGTCAGTTCGCCCGCAAATCCGACCGGTTGGATCGCGACCTCGCCGACGGGCGCGCCCGCCTGGTCGGCCCAGATCGCATCGATGGGGTTGCCGTCCAGCGCAACGAGCTCGCCGCCCGCCTTTTCGCAGGCGTTGCGCAGTGCTTTCGTTTCGGCGACCGTGTGAAGCCACGGGTCGAACCCGAGCCGCGTTCCTGCCGTCAGATTGGTCTCGATCCATTTCGCCGGCGGCGTCTCGACGAGGCTTTCATAGCTAAAGATGCCGGCGTCGGTCTGGTCGCGCACCTGCAGCGTGTAGCGGCCATCGACGAAGATCGCTGCGCTCTCGCTCAAGACGATCGCCGCGCCGGCCGACCCTGTGAACCCTGTCAGCCATTTCAGCCGGTCGGAGCGGGCGGCGACATACTCGCCCTGATGTTCGTCCGCGCGCGGCACGAGAAAGCCGTCGACGCCGCGTCGCGCCAGTTCGGCGCGCAAGAGCGGCACGCGCTCCTTGCCGTGGGCGGGATCGGCATGGCTTTCGAATGTCTGGAACATGGGCTACTCGCATCTCTGGTGTCGGCGATCCATAGCGCGCCCTACGGAGCCGCGAAACCCTGATCGAAGACATCCCGAATTGATGCAATGCAACATTAGCAATTCGCATATGCAAAACGACATGGAAGCCATGCAGCATCGGCACTGGTGAAAAAGGTCAGCACTCCTTACCTTCTTGATCGTGGAGGACACATTCTTCCAATCAGATCAAGGAGAAGACGAAATGGCAAATGCAGCAAAGCGCGGTTTCTTCCGCGGCGCAATGGACGCCCTCGTCGAAGCGCGTTCGAAGCAGGCGACCCGTTATGTGAACAGCGCGCTCCTCATGCTCGACGACGAGACGCTGCGTTCGCACGGCTACACCCGTGACGAACTGAAGAAGAGCGCAGGCGGTTCCTACCTCTACTAAGCGCGAAGATTTTCGCCCCAGGGGAGACATCGGGGGAAGGGCGGTCCGGGGGCGGGCCGCCCTTTTCTTATGTCAGCGCTTCAGATGCAGCGCCACCCAGCCTTCGCGGCGGATGGTGCGGACATGGCGGAAGGACTGGCCGACATAGGCTGCGATCACCGCCTCGCGCTGGCGCTCCAGAATGCCCGACAGGATCAGCGAACCATCCGGCGAAACGTTGCGCGCCATCTCCGGCGCGAGCGTCATCAGCGGCCGCGCGAGGATGTTTGCGACGATCAGGTCGAAAGGCCGCCATTTCGCGAAGACGTGGTGATGGAAGCCGGCCGCCGTCACCGTGTCGACATAGGCATGGGCGTGGTTGAGCCGCACGTTCTGCCGCGCGACGTCGACGGCGACCGGGTCGATATCCGTCGCCAGCACCGGAATGCGGCACAGCTTCGCCAGCGCGATTGCAAGCACCGCGCTTCCCGTTCCAAGGTCGAGCGCCGTGCGCGGGCGCTCGCGGCGGGTCACGTCCATGATGAGTTCGAGGCACCCGGCCGTGGTGCCGTGATGGCCGGTGCCGAAGGCGAGGCCCGCCTCGATCTCGATGGCGAGGTCGCCGATCCGGCGCTGGTCGCGGTCATGCGCCCCGTGGACAAGGAACCGTCCGACCCGAACGGGCTTCAGACCTTCGAGCGACTTCGTCACCCAGTCGATATCGTCGAGGTTCTCGCGTTCGAGCGTCGCGCCGGGCGCGTGGGCTTTCAGGACGTCCGCGATGCGCGCTTCCAGCCCCTCCGGCTCGTCCTCGATATAGACCGACACTTCGTCGATGCCGGCATCCTCGTCGAGATCGAAGATCGAGATCGGGAAGCCGTCATCTTCGAGCATCGTTTCGAGCTGTCGATAAACGGCCTCGGCGTCCTTTTTCGCGGCGCTGAAGTAAAGGCGTGTCTGGGGCACCGCGTCGTCCTCTGGTGGTGTCAGCTCGCGGCCAGGCGCTTCAGCTTGGCGACGGCGTTTTCGGGATTCTCCCCATAGGCGATGGTGCCCATGAAGTCACCTGAACTGTCGAGCAGCAGGATCGATGCGGTGTGGTCCATCGTGTAGTCGCCGCCTTCAAGTTCCACCTTGCGCATGAAGATGCCGAACGACTTCGCCATCGCCTCGATCTTCGCCGGCTCGCCGGTGATGCCGGTGATGCGGTCGGAGACGTTGCCGACATAGGTATCGAGGATTTCCGGCGTGTCGCGCTCGGGGTCGACGGAGACGAAATAGGCGCGGATGTCCTCGCCTTCCGTGCCGAGCTGGTCGAGCCAGCCATCCATCTCGTAGAGCGTCGTCGGGCAGATTTCGGGGCAGTGGGTGAAACCGAAGAACACCGCCGAAGGCTGGCCACGGAAGGCCTGCTCGGTGATCTCCTCGCCGCGCTGGTCCACGAGCGTGAACGGCTCGCCGAAGGAGCGCGCGACGGTGCGGTTCGCATACCAGTCGAAGCTGATCCAGCCGACGGCCGCAGCCACGATGATTACGCTTGCAACGAGAAGGGTCCGCATGTCGGCTGTCGTCCGGTCAGGTCAGGGTTTGCAGGATCAGAAGCACCAGGCGAGGCCGGTTTCGGCCATCGCCATGAAGATGCGCGCGCCGCTGTCGAGCCAGCCGGCGAAGGCGAGCCCGGTCGCTGCCGAGAGTGCGAGTGCGCCGGCGGCAAGCAGAAGCGGTGTCGTGATCCGGTTCAGGGTCATGAACCAGATATAGCGCCGCGGCGGGGGCGCCGAAAGATGTCATCTTGCCGCCGTCCGGCGGGCCACGTACACGCTTTTGCGATGACCGCCTTCCTGCCGCACGATTCCGAACCGAAGATCCATACGACGGCCGAGCTCAAGGGCTGCCGTCTCGGGCGCTTCGTCTCGGTCGGCCCGCGCGTCCTGTTGCGCGACGTGGAGGTCGGCGACTTCTCCTATTTCGAGCGCCATGGCGAGGCGATCTACACGACCATCGGCAAGTTCTGCTCGATTGCGGCGAATGTCCGCATCAACGCGCTCGAACATCCGATGGAGCGCGTCACCACGCACAAGATCACCTACCGGCCGAACGAATATTTCCGCTTCCACGGCGTCGATGCCGGCTACCGGTCGCACCGGCAAGCCGCGCGCGTCACCATCGGCAACGATGTGTGGATCGGCCATGGCGCAGTCATCATGCCCGGCGTTTCCATCGGCGACGGCGCGGTCGTCGGTGCCAATGCCGTCGTCACCCGCGACGTGCCGGCCTATGCGATCGTCGCCGGTTCGCCCGCGCGCGTCTTGCGCCAGCGCTTTCCGGCGGATGTCGCCGCGGCGCTGGTCGAGATGGCCTGGTGGGACTGGCCGCATGAAAAACTGGCCGAAGCGTTGCCGGACATGCAGCAGCTTTCGATCGAACAGTTCGTGGCCAAGTATCGAACCGATAAAGCTTGATTCAAATGCTGCCTGTTAAGGTCAAGGCGAAAGGTTAACCGGCCGTTTATTGGTTGTGTTAATGAAATATTGCAATTCCAGATTGCATATCCTGCAGTGCTGTGGCCTCCTCATCTCCGGAAACGAACCGAACCGGCGCGATCAAGAGAGGAGAAGACCACATGAAGACCTTCATCATCGTCACGACCGCAGCAGCAGCCCTTGCTCTTTCCGGTATGTCGGCCCAGGCCGGCGGCTGGGGCGGCAGCAAGAACTCGCACAATTATTCGAGCGGGCTCATCAACGTCTCGCCGTCGGTGCGCACCGGCAACGTCAACCTGCTCAACGGCACGTCGGTGCTCAACAACTCGCCGATCGCTTCGGGCAATGTCCTCTCGGGCATCCTGAGCGGCAACCAGACCGGCAACGGCATCGGCAATGGCAACGGCATCCTGGGCGGCACGCTCGGCATCCTCGGCGGAAATTCCAGCAAGTATTCCGTCCGCAAGGGCCGCCGCTAAGGCGAACATCGCTTGAGGAAACGGGCGGCTCCGGTCGCCCGTTTTCGCATGTGCTAGACACACCTTAGAGGCGGGTTCGCACCGCCAGGGACGCGTCGAGCCGGTCCTTGGCGAAGTCGATGTCCGGCGCGCGCGTCTCGCCATAGTCGAGGCGCAGGACCAGCGTCACTTTTTCGGACGCCTGCCAGCCCAATTCGCCATAGATGCCGCGGCGGTTCTCGCTGTAACCGAGAACGAGATTGTCGCGCGCCTCGACGAATATGCCAGTCGATAGAGCGAAATGTTCGGCAAGCGGCCAGGCAAGCTGCGCTTCGGCGCGCCGCACCCAGGACGCCAGAAGGTCGTCCGTGTCGTCGCTTTCGAAACCCGTTCGCAACGTGCCGCGCAGTTCCAGCCCGGCGATAGGCGCAATCGCGGTCGCCTCGATCGACGGGCGCACGATGTCGATCAGGTCGAAGGAGGCGCGCAGCCATTCGCCGCCCGCGGCAAGCGCGAACGCATATCCATTCTCGCTTCGCCAGCCGATCTCGCCGCGAAGCTGCAACCGGTCGAGGTTTATCGCCTCCGCGAAACTCCCGGAGAAAGTCGTCCGCTCCGCGGTCGTCCGGACTGCTCTTTGGACCGGGCCGTCGGTATGCGTCAGCGCCTGGCTGGCAAAGATGCGGTCGCGATCCGGCTCCAGTCGCAAGGCCGGCAGGACATCGTCTTCGAAGAACGTATCGCGCGCGCGTTCGCGAAATCCCTTCACCTCCGTCGTCGAGACCAGTGCCGGCGTCAGGCGAAGGCCCACCACTGCGCCGGCGCCGCCGATCGTCTTCGCCGTCTGCGTCCCGATCGCCAGGTCCTCGATGACCAGCGCGTCGCCTTCGCGGATGTGTCGCAGAAAAAGCGTGCCGCGCAGTTCGAGGTCTTCCGACGGGCGCAGCGTCGTCTGCGTCTCGATACCGCCGGCGGCATCGTTCTCGATGGTGAAGAGGTCGTGCCGGCGCAGTTCGCCACCGAGCGTGATCCGCGTCTCTCCGAGCCCATGGTCGATGTCGCCAGCGACCGACCCGCGCATCAGCGTGTACCAGTCGGAGACCGCCAGAGGCTCGTCAAGCACGTTGTCGGTGTAGTGCCGCGAGATAGAAATCTCGGCGCTAACGGGCGAGGGCGCGTCCGCTTCGGAAGCCATTGCGATGCCGGGCAGGAGCAGCAGCGGAGACAGGACGGCAAGACGCATGGGACCTCGGACGATCTGTCCGGGAGACCCGAAACCCCTTCCGCCGCGGGGGTGGTGAGACGGAAGGGGTCCCGGAGTCGAACCGCCCGGAAGCGGAATGTGCAAGGCGTGATTGCCGTGCAGGTGAACGATCGCATCTGCAACTTAAAACTGTATTAAAATTATCAAATGCAACCGAAAGGCGCAATCACGCTGCCGTGACGAACCCGTCCAGCACGCGCTTCTGGCCCGCCTTGTCGAAGTCGATGGTCAGCTTGTTGCCTTCGATCGCGGCGATGTTGCCATTGCCGAATTTCTGGTGGAACACCCGGTCGCCGACCGTGAACGCCGAGGGCGTCTCGGCAACGGATTTGGCGACCAGTTCACCCTCGATGGTGCGACCCTTGATGGAGCCGCGCCCCGCACCGAAGCCCGAATCCGGCTCGCCATAGCCGATCCGCTCGATCTGATGGCCTGAGCGCGAGCCCCAGTTGCGATCGGTCGCCTCGGTCTTGTTCTTTTGCGCGCGTTGCCAGCCGGGCGTCGCGTAAGTGTTCGAGAACGATCCCTGATCGTCGAAGCGTGACGCGCCGTATGGATTGCGCCGCCCGGCAAACCCGCCGCCATGGCTCACGCCGTACCCGCCATAATTGCTGTTGCCGCTCTCGGCGACCTCGACATGCGCTTCGGGCAGTTCGTCGAGGAAGCGCGATGGGATCGTCGATTGCCACAGCCCATGGATGCGCCGGTTCGAGGTGAACCACAGATGGAGGTTCTTCTTCGCGCGCGTCAGGCCGACATAGGCGAGGCGGCGTTCCTCTTCGAGGCCGGAACGCCCACCCTCGTCGAGCGCGCGTTGGTGCGGGAAAAGCCCTTCCTCCCAGCCCGGCAGAAACACGGTGTCGAATTCCAGCCCCTTGGCCGAATGCAGCGTCATGATCGAGACGGCATCCATCTCCTCCTGCTGCTCGGCATCCATGACCAGCGCGACATGTTCGAGGAACGAGCGCAGCGACTCGTAGTCCTCCATGGAACGGATCAGTTCCTTCAGATTGTCGAGTCGGCCCGGCGCCTCGGCCGAGCGGTCGTTCTTCCACATCTCGGTATAGCCGCTCTCCTCGAGAATGGTCTCGGCGAGTTCGGTGTGGGACATGGTTTCCAGCGCACTTTGCCAGCGCGCGAAATTGGCGGAAACCTCGCGCAGGCTGGCGCGCGGCTTCGGCTTCAACTCGTCGCTTTCGGCCAGCTTCGCCGCCGCTTCCAGCATCGGAATGCGCAGCGCGCGCGCCGTGTCGTGGATCTGCCGGATCGTCGCCTCGCCGAGGCCGCGCTTCGGCACGTTGACGATGCGCTCGAAGGCGAGGTCGTCGGCCGGCTGCGCGACGACGCGGAAATAGGCCATGGCATCACGGATTTCCGCCCGCTCGTAGAAGCGCGGGCCGCCGATGACGCGGTAGTTTAGGCCGAGCGTGACGAAGCGATCCTCGAACTCACGCATCTGGAACGACGCGCGCACCAGAATCGCCATGTCGTTCAGATTGTTGCCCTTGCGCTGCAACGCCTCGATCTCGTCGCCGAGCGCGCGCGCTTCCTCTTCCGAATCCCAGGCGGCGTGGACCATGACGCGCGGGTCGTCCGGATCGGATTTTTCCGTGAAGAGCGTCTTGCCGAAGCGCCCTTCATTGTGCGCGATCAGGTGCGACGCCGCGCCGAGAATGTGCGAGGTCGAGCGGTAGTTGCGCTCGAGCCGGATGACGGTCGCGCCGGGAAAGTCCTTGTCGAAGCGCAGGATGTTGTCGACCTCGGCCCCGCGCCAGCCATAGATCGACTGGTCGTCGTCACCGACGCAGCAGATGTTGGGCGAAACGCGCGATCCGTCCCGCGCGGCGGGACGCTGCGCCAGAAGCCGCAGCCACATATATTGCGCGGTGTTGGTGTCCTGATATTCGTCGACGAGGATGTAGCGGAATTTCTCATTATATTCGCGCAGCACGTCCGGATAGGCGCGGAAGATGCGGATCGGGTGGCACAAAAGGTCGCCGAAGTCGCAGGCGTTGAGCGTCTGCAGGCGGTCCTGATAGGCCTTGTAGAGTTCGCGGCCCTTGCCATTGGCAAAAGCGCGCGCGTCGCCTTCGGGAATGTCGGCAGGGCCGAGACCCTTGTTCTTCCAGCCGTCGATCATCTGCGCGAACTGGCGTGCGGGCCAGCGCTTGTCGTCGAGCCCTTCGGCCTGGATCAACTGCTTGATCAGCCGCACGACGTCGTCGGTGTCGAGAATGGTGAAGCCGCTTTTCAGCCCCGCCAGCTCGGCATGGCGGCGCAAGATCTTGACGCCGATGGAGTGGAACGTGCCGAGCCACGGCATGCCCTCCACCGCCTCGCCGACGAGCACGCCGATGCGCGTCTTCATCTCGCGCGCGGCCTTGTTGGTGAAGGTCACGGCGAGGATCTGGCTTGGATAGGCGCGGCCGGTCTGCAGGATGTGCGCGATGCGCGTCGTCAGGACGCGCGTCTTGCCCGTGCCGGCGCCGGCGAGCACGAGCACCGGGCCCTCCGTCGTCTCGACCGCCAGGCGCTGTTCGGGGTTGAGCCCGGTCAGATAGTCGGGCGCATTGGGGCGTCGCGCGGCCATGGCGCGCGCGGCCAGCCCGCCGCCTTGCGGCTGCGGCGCGGGAGAAGGGCGTCGGGGACGGTCGTCCTCGTCGAAGAAGGGAATATCGTCGGGAAATCCGGACATGTCCTGCAATGTAGTGATTCGGGACCGAAAGACCAGAACGCGAACGGATCGCTCCGGTCAGGCGCGCGGGAAGACGAGCCGCGTCACCGAGCCTTTGTCGTTCTCATAGGCGATGTCGCCGCGCAGCGTCCGCGCGAAACCGGCCATGATGCGGTGACCGAGACGGTCGCTCGTGGCCGGATCGAAGCCTTCGGGAAGTCCCGGTCCGTCGTCGGACACGATCAGCGCCAGCTTTTCGCCGCCCATGTCGACCAGCCGCACGTCGATGCGCCCGCTCTCGCGGCCGTCGAATGCGTGCTTCAGCGAGTTGCTGACCGCCTCGATCAGCACCAGCGACAGCGTCATCACGCGCTCGACTGGCAGGACGATGTCGTCGGCCACGACATTGCAGGTTACGTGCCGGCGTCCCGACGCGTCGATCAGGTCCTGACAGATCGCGCCCAGCGATTGCGACAGTTTCTGCGTCTTGGTGTCCGGATCGTACAGCCGGCGATGGACGCGCGAGAGCGTTTCGAGCCGCAGCCGCGCATCTTCCAGCGCGCCGGCCGCCTCGGCATTGCCGCTCAGGCGCCGTTTGTGGATGCCGAGCAGGCTGGAAACGAAGGCGAGGTTGTTGGCGATGCGGTGCTGCAGTTCCTGGAACAGCGTGCGCCGCTCCTCGGCCAGCATCGACGCCTCGGCTTCCTGCCGTTTCGCGCGTTCCACCGCCTCGTTCATCAGGTGGATGATCGTGATGTCGACCGCCATCACCAGCACGAAGAACGCCAGCGCCACGATCGCCTGATAGCCGAGGTCGAAGCTCATGAAGGGCGGGATGAACCAGTACCAGGCGGCGAGCGTCGACAGGATGGCGCACACGATTCCTTCGCGCGTCCCGCCCAGGAATGCCGTCAGCATCACGGCCGGAAAGAAGGTCAGAAACGGGAAGCCGCTCGGCAGATAGGCGTCGACCGCAAAGCGCAGAACCAGCGCGGCGGCAAAGCTTGCGCATGCGAAAATCCAGCCGAAAAAAGGTCTGCCGCGCAGCCTCGAGGCATAGTCGAAAATCATGGAACGGCCGAAAAGGGATAAAGGAAAGCTTTCAACTGAAAGTTATGTTGGAACGGCGCGCGCACGTCAATCCGATCGCTTCCGCGCGGATCGGCAAAGGCGGTGGCTTTCGCCGCTTTTCTGGCATAATCGAGGTCCGGGGACGGGCGAACCGAGAGTTGAGATGGACGACAGCGAAAGACCCGGCAATGCCGATCAGGGGCCGGGAACACAGGCGGGCCACGGCTTTCGCCGCAGCACGCGTGCCGCCTCGGCGCTCGGCGCGGCCTTGCGGACGGAACTTGGCGCAGCGCTGCGTGCCGCATCGTCGCGGTGGCGCCGATACCGGGCGCGACCGGATGTCGCGACGCCGAAACGCGCGTCCGGCGTCACGCGAACGCGCCGCAACCGCATTCTCGTTGCGCTTTCCGGCGTCGCGCTCGCGGGTATCCTCGTCGTTGCCGGGATTCTCTTGTGGGCGCTTCGGGACGTTCCGTGGGAAGAGATCGCGGACGGATCGATCGCGCCGGTCGTGGTGCTCGAAAGCGCCGATGGCACGCCGCTGGTGCAGGAGGGGCCCTATCAGGGCGCCTATACGCGCGTCGATGCCTTCCCCCAGCATCTCGTCGACGCCGTGCTCAGCATCGAGGATCGTCGCTTCTACGATCATTGGGGCGTCGACCTTCGCGGCATCGCGCGCGCCTTCATGCGCAATCTCGACGCCGGCGAGGTGGTCCAGGGCGGCTCGACGATCACCCAGCAGCTCATCAAGATCTCCTATCTGGAGCGCGACCGCACCTACCGGCGCAAGATCCAGGAACTCGTCATCGCCTTCTGGCTGGAACGCCGGCTCGGCAAGGACGAAATCCTGACGCGCTATTTGAACAACATCTATCTCGGCGCCGGCGCGACTGGCGTTCCGGCTGCCGCGCGCATCTATTTCGACAAGGAGCCGGGCGAACTCGACCTCGGCGAATCCGCCATGATCGCGGGCCTGATCATCGCGCCTTCCGTCCTCAACCCGATCGCCAATGCCGATCGCGCCGAGGAGCGGGCGCGCGTGGTGCTCGACGCGATGGTCGCCAACGGCAAGATTTCGGCCGATGAAGCGGCAGCGGCGAAGGCCGCCTATGCCGAGTTGAGGCCGACGCGGCCCGCGAGCCGCTCGGGAAGCTGGTTCGCCGACTGGGCGATGCGCGACGCGCGCGAGATCGCGGCCGACTATCGCGGCACGATCAGCGTCGCAACGACGCTCGAGCCGCAATTGCAGGCCGTCGCCGAGCGCGTCCTGCGCGAGGCGCTGGATGGCGCCGGCGCGGACGGCCCGGGGCAGGGCGCGCTCGTCGCGATGGGGCCGGACGGTGCGGTGCTCGCCATGGTCGGCGGGCGGAACTATCAGGAAAGCACTTTCAACCGCGCCGTCGATGCACGCCGCCAGCCCGGCTCGACGTTCAAGACGTTCGTGCTTCTCTCCGCCCTTCAGGCCGGCATCGACCCGCGCGCGCTCGTTCCCGACGAGCCGATCACGATCGACGGCTGGACGCCGGAAAACTTCGGCGGCCGCTACTATGGCCTCGTGCCGATCTATGAGGCTTTCGTGCGTTCGCTCAATGCGGCGATGGTCGTCCTGGCGCAGGAGGTCGGCATCGGGCATGTCGCCGCGGCGGCGCGCGATCTCGGCATCGATGCGGAACTGACCGAAACGCCCGCCCTCGCGCTCGGCGCCTCGGAAGTCACGCTGATCGACCTCACCGGTGCCTATGCCTCGATCCTCGCCGGCGTGGCACCGGTCGAGCCGTGGGGCATCGTCTCGTTCCGCACCGACGAAACCCGCGACGGCTTCCGCGTCGGGCCGAGCCGTCGCCCGGACATCGACATCTCGCCCTTTCGCGACGACTTGATCCGGCTCCTGAGCATGGTCGTCGAACAGGGAACGGGACAGGCGGCGCGGGTCGACGGATTTTCCGCTGGCAAGACCGGAACCAGCCAGAACTATCGCGACGCGTGGTTCGTCGGATTCACCGAAAATCTCGTCGTCGGTGTCTGGGTGGGAAATGACGACGACACGCCCATGAAGGGCGTGACGGGAGGCGCATTGCCGGCGTCCATCTTCAAGTCCTTCATCGACGGCACGTCGGTCGAGGCCCTTGCCGCGCAGTCCGAAGCCGGCGGCTCGGTCGACGAAGGCAGGGCGGGCTCAGGCGAGGTGGCCGCGCAATCCTGCAATGTCCAGGCATGTGCGCGCGCCTATCGATCGTTCCGCTCGTCGGACTGCAGCTATCAGCCCTATCGCGGCTCTCGCCGTCTTTGCGAGCGCTGACCTAACCCGTCGATGCGGCCCAGTTCGCCGCATAGTCCGGCGAAAGCACGAATCCGACCGGCAGGGAACTTGCCGGCGGCGGTTCGCGAACGCCTTCCTTCAAATAGGTCAGCGCCGCGGTGAGCCCGTTCATCGTATAGGGCTTGGCGATGACGCCGACAGCGCCGGCGAAATTCTCGGGCAGGCTGCGCGGATTTGCGGTCATGAAGACTGCCAGCGAACGCCCGCTGTCGCGAATATATTCGGCAATGCGAACCCCTGTCGGTCCATCCGCCAGGTTCAGGTCGACGAACGCGATGTCGGCTTCGTTCCCGTCTACCAGTGCCTTCGCCTCGGCGAAGTTGGTCGCCCAACCGACGACGGAATTGCCGCTGTCCTCGATGAGTCCTTCCAGTTCGAGGGCGAGCAGCGCTTCGTCCTCGACGATGATGATCTTCAGCGGCTCCAATTGAAGCGGCTCCATGGCATTCTCCTATGGCGACGGCTGCTTGGGCGCGTCGTCCTGTGGCAGTTCGATGGTTGCGCGTGTGCCCGGTTGCATGTCCTCCCAGGAAATGTCTGCCTTCAACTGACGGCTGAGCGAGCGAATGAGCTTGGTGCCGAAGGAATCCGCGCCGTCGGCGCCATTCATTCCAGAGCCATTGTCCTCGACCTCGATCCGGAACCGGTCGCCCGAGCGTGCGATGCGCGTGGTCAGGACCGGACGAGCCTCGGCATCGAAAGCGTGCTTGAGCGCATTCGTGACGAGTTCGTTGACGATCAGAGCCAGGGGCGTGGCGCGATTGGCCGCGATCTCCACGCTGTCGAGTTCGAACCGGGTTTCCATGTCGGCAAATCTCGATGCCGCGACGACGTCCCTCACGAGGTCCTTCAGAAAATCGCTGACGTCGAAACGGCCGACGTCCTGCGATTGATAAAGCCGGCGGTGGACCGTCGACAGCGCCTCGACCCGCGCCAGCATGTCCTGGAGCGACTGGCGCGCGGTCTCGTCGGCTATGGTGCGGGCCTGCATGACGATGAGGGACGACACCATTTGCAGGTTGTTCTTGACCCGGTGATCCACCTCATGGAGCAGCGCTGTCTGCGCCTCAAGCGCCACTTCGAGTTCGGCGGTGCGCTCGGCGACCGCCCGCTCGAAACGCTCCTTCTCGCGGATTGCATGTTCCTCGCCCCACTTGCGTTCCGTGACGTCGAGCTGTGAAGCGAAGAAGAACTGAAGTTCGCCCTGCTCGTTGCTGACAGGGCTCAGATAGAGCGCGTTCCAGAACGCACTCCCATCCTTGCGATAGTTCAGGATATCGACATTGATCGCGCGCTTCTCCGCGATTGCCGAGCGAAGTTCGGCGACCGCCAGCGGATCGGTATCGTCACCCTGCAAAAAGCGGCAATTTTGTCCCATGACCTCGTCGCGGCCGTAACCTGTCAGGCGCAGGAAGGCTTCATTGACGAAGACGATCGGATTGTCGGGCAGGCGCGGGTCGGTGATCAGCATGGCCATACGCGTTGCGCGTATGGCAGCCGCAAACGGATCGCCCTTGCCCTGCTCGGCATGGAGATCGTCCGTCATGTGCCATGCTTCGGAGCTTTCGCCCCTCGATTTCCAGTCCATGTCCCGCCAACCTTGGAATTGATCCATTGATGCAGGCGGATAACGAGGGCGCGCGTGCTTTGTTGCATCGACGCCACAGGTTAATGAAAAACTGGACCGTTCAAGACTTGCGTTTGATTCCCACGGAACGGCCGGCTCGCTCGGGCTTCGGCAGGCTCTGATGTGCGGCGTGCATCGCCTTCATGTTGGCGAGGATGTCGTCGGGGAAATGCGCGACCTTGGGACCGTTCATGTCGACATGCAGCGTCAGCACCTCGCAGGTCGCGGCGAGCCAGCCATCGACATGGCGCAATTCCTGATAGGCGTGAAAGCGCTTCTCGTCGAAATCGAGAAGCTGGAACGAGCAGGTCACCTTGTTGCCAAGATGGAGTTCGCGAACGTAGCAGACATGGATTTCCGCCGTGTATGTCGTCAGCCGTCGCTCCTTGGCGTAGTCCGGCCCCATGCCGAGCATCGCGAAGGCTTCGTCGGAACAGCGGTCGAACAGGACGTTGTAATACGCCATGTTCAGGTGGCCGTTATAATCGATCCAATCCCTCTCGACCTCCATCACGCGGGAGATTACGGGCGCTGCTGTCGACATTCTGGGAGCTCCTCCTTTTGCCGTTCGGGCTGCGTCAAACCGAAACCGATTTGCACGTCCGGCGGATAGCGATACAGAACAGGGAACCGGTGGTCCACAGATGCGGCGCCGGCGACTGGAGGAGCGGACATGGCACTGGCAGAACTCGTCGACATCGAACGCAACGAAACCGGCATCGCGGCGGTGCTCGACGCGCTGGCCGACCAGTTCGGCGACCGGTTGCAGACCGGCCGGGCCATTCGCGAACAGCATGCCCATTCGACGAGCTACATTCCCGCCCAGCTTCCCGACGGCGTGGTTTTCGCCGAGAGCGAGGCCGATGTGCAGGCAGTCGTGCGACTTTGCGCCGCCAATCGCGTTCCCGTCATCGCATTCGGAACCGGAACCTCGCTCGAAGGTCACGTCAATGCGCCGGGCGGCGGCATATCGCTCGACCTGTCGCGCATGAACCGCGTGACCACGGTCAATGCCGAGGATCTCGACTGCACCGTCGAGCCCGGCGTCACGCGCGAGGACCTCAACACGCATCTGCGCGATACCGGCCTGTTCTTCCCGATCGATCCCGGCGCCAATGCCAGCCTCGGCGGCATGGCATCGACCCGCGCCTCGGGCACCAATGCCGTGCGCTACGGCACGATGCGCGACAACGTCATTTCCCTTCGCGCCGTCATGCCGGACGGGCGCATCGTCCAGACCGGGCGGCGGGCACGCAAATCGTCGGCCGGCTACGACCTGACGCGTCTCCTCATCGGTGCCGAAGGCACGCTCGGCATCATCACCTCGCTGACGCTGAAGCTCTACGGCATCCCGCAGGCGATTTCCGGGGGCGTCTGCCAGTTTCCCTCCGTCGATGCGGCCTGCCAAGCGGTCATCGCGACGATCCAGATGGGCATTCCCGTCGCCCGCATCGAACTCATCAATGCGCTCGGCATGCGCTCGCTCAACCAGTATTCCAAGCTTTCCTATGCCGAGAGCCCCTGTCTCTTCCTCGAATTCCACGGTTCCGAATCGGGGGTCGCCGAGCAGGCGGAGCTCTTCGGGCAGATCGCGGACGAGTTCGGCGGCGGGCCGTTCCAGTGGACCAAGGTCGCCGAGGAGCGCACGAAATTGTGGAAGGCGCGGCACGACGCCTATTGGGCGGGCCTCGCGCTTCGACCCGGCTGCAAGGCGCTGACGACGGATGTCTGCGTGCCGATCTCGCGGCTTGCCGAGTGCATCGGCGAGACCGAGGCCGACATCGCCGAGCACGGCCTCGTCGCGCCGATCGTGGGCCATGTCGGTGACGGGAATTTCCACGTTCTCGTGCTGGTCGACGGCGAGAACCAGGATGAGATTGCTGCGGCGGAAGCCTTTGTCGGCCGCCTCAACATGCGCGCCATCGCCATGGACGGCACCTGCACCGGCGAACATGGCGTGGGGCAGGGCAAGGCGGGCTACCTCGTCCACGAACTGGGGCCGGGCCTCGACATCATGCGCGCGATCAAGACCGCGCTCGACCCCGACAACATCATGAATCCGGGGAAAATCCTGCCGCGCGCGCAATTATGAGCGGCCAATTCGGGTTTGCCACTGTATCGACGCGGACAAGCCGTTAAAGTCGGTTCCACGAGGATATCTGAGCGGGAGCGGATCGCTGGCGCGCCTCTTTGTCATTATCGGCGGTTTGATCGTGCTGGCGCTGTCGGTGGCGCTGGTCGGGCCGTTCTTCGTCAACTGGACCTCCTATCGCGCCGATTTCGAGCGTGAGGCGAGCCGTATCCTCGGGCGTGAGGTCACGGTCAAGGGCGAGGCCAGTGCGCGGTTGTTGCCGTTCCCATCGGTCACCTTCGCCGACGTGTCGGTCGCGGGCGGTCCGGGCGGCGAGCCGGCGATGCAGGTCGAAACCTTCTCGATGGACGCCGAACTCGCACCCTTCCTGCGCGGGGAAATCCTGATCTTCGACATGCGGCTCGTACGGCCGATCATGACCGTCGAACTCGACGAGGAGGGCGGTCTCGACTGGATCGAGCGCCCCGGCGGCGATGCCGTCCGGCAGGTCACGTTCGAGAACATTTCCGTCGAGGATGGCGAGCTGCGTCTCTTCCATCGCAAGAGCGAGCGGCTGCATCGCGTGTCTAACCTCGATGCCCGGATTTCCGCGCAGACGCTTGCCGGGCCCTGGCGGCTCGACGGGACCGGTGCCGTCGACGGCGTGCCGACATCGATCGGCCTTTCGACCGGTACGTTCGAGAACGACGCGATCCGTGTTCGCCTGCGCGCATCGCCTTTTGGCTCGCCATTCCTGGTCGAAACCGACGGAAGTGCCCGGATTTTGGACGGAAAAGCTGTCTATTCGGGCCAGTTTCGCGCCGAAATGGTCGAGAATCGGCCCGAAAATCAGGCCTCCGCACCGGTTTCAGCCCATCGCGTGACCGGAAATTTCGAAATCGACCATGACGCGCTCGACATTCCGGAGTTCACCTACCAGACCGGTCCGGCGGACAATCCCTATATCGCCAGCGGCCGCGGCGGGCTCGATTTCGGCGTCGACCCGCGCTTCTTCATCGCCGCGGACGGCGCGCAGATTCGGCTCGACGAGGGGAGCGAACCGGGGACGGCCAGCCTCGAAACGCGGCTTGCCGGGGTCGAGCGCCTGCTTGCCGCCTTGCCGAAGCCTGCGGTTGCCGGGACGATCGAGGTCAATCTGCCGGCGCTCGTTGCCGGCGATACGACGATCCGCGATCTGACGTTGAATGCCGAGCCATCGCAAACCGGCTGGAAAATCAACAATTTGCGCGCGCTTCTTCCGGGCCGTTCGACCATCGAGGCGAGCGGCGATCTGGTGGCGACGGACGGGTTGCAGTTCGATGGCGAACTGCTCGTCGCGGTCAACCAGCCCTCCGGCTTCGCGACCTGGCTTGCACGCGACGTCGACGACGCGATCCGGCGCCTGCCGCCCGGCGGCTTCAA
This sequence comes from Aliihoeflea sp. 2WW, assembly GCF_000497755.1. Classification (GTDB taxonomy): domain Bacteria; phylum Pseudomonadota; class Alphaproteobacteria; order Rhizobiales; family Rhizobiaceae; genus Aliihoeflea. The sequence goes on along the minus strand of NZ_AYOD01000049.1, from coordinate 42,444 downwards.
CGCGCAGGTCGCGCTGTCGCGCGAGCGCCAGTCCTTCCGCGATCTCGAACTGGCTTTGGGCGGCGCCATTTTCCGCGGCGAGATCGACAGTGCGACGCCCGCCGACATGCGCCCGTCGCTGCGGGTCGCGCTCGACGGCGACCGGCTCGATCTTCCCGCCATGCGCGCCTTTGCCTCGCTCTTCGTCAGCGAAACGGGTACAGCCCGGCTCGAGGAGCGCGACGTCGACATCGACCTGAAGGCCGGGCCGGTGACGTTCGACGGGCTGGAAGCGGGGACGCTCGATACGGCGATCCGGTTGCGGCAGGGCCAGATCGAGGTGGACCGGCTGGCGATCGGCGATCTTGCGGGCGCCAATGTCAGCGCGACCGCCTCGCTGCACGGCCTTGGCGAGACGCCGACCGGCCATGTCGACGCCTCGGTCATCGCGGTCGATCTCGCGCCGCTGGTCGACGCGCTCGCAGCGCGTTTTCCGGACAATCGCGCGCTGGCCGGGCTATCGGCCCGCGCCGGTGCCTATCCGGGTCTTCTCGAAGATGCCGAGCTCGATCTCGTCGCCAGCGCCGTCGAGGGCGAAGGCGGCGCGGTCGGCGCCAATGGCAGCGTTGGCGGCACTGCGCTGCAGATGACGCTGACGAGTGCGCGAACCGATCTGCCGATCGCCGACCTGCCGATCAATCTCAATTTCACCCTGCGCAACGACGAACCGGCCGCGATCTACGCGCTGGCTGGCATTCCGGGCCTGCCGCTCGGTTTCGTCGGGCCGGCGGAGGTCACCGGGCGGGTGATCGGAGAGCTTTCCCGCGGTGCTGAAGCTTCGGTCGGACTGCGCGGCGAAGGGCTCGACGCCGCCTTCGACGGTTCCTTGCAACTCGACGCCTCGGATGTGGCGGTCCAGGGTTCGCTGGCGCTCGATGCCGACGATCTTTCGGGCTGGCTGGCGACGGCTGGTGTCTCGCTTCCCGGCATGACGGCCGGTCTCCCGTTCGACATTCGCACCGGCATCGACGTCGAGGACGGGCTCGTCGTCCTGTCCGGCATCAGCGGAACGGCCCTCGATCAGGTCTTGAGCGGCGATCTCAACATCGACATGCGCGAGGGACGCCCCCATCTGGCCGGTGCGCTCGACATGCCGCAGATCGACCTTGGCTGGCTGGCCTCGCTGGTGGTCGGCGAGGCGGCGCTTGCGGACGGGGCGGTGCCTTTCGAAGCGGCGCCGACCAGCCTCTTCACCGCCAATCTCGACCTGACGGCCGGCCGCGCCGAGATCGGAGCGGAATCGCTGACGGACATGTCGGGCGAATTGCGGTTCGGCCCCGAGGGTTTGCGGCTGAACGGGCTGAGCGGCACGATCGCCGGTGGCGGGTTGCGCGGCTTTGCCGAACTCGCCAACAATTCGGGAACGGCACTGTTCCAGGCGCAACTGGCGCTGACCGGCGGGTCCCTGTCGGACGCGCTCAACCAGCCGGCGCTTGCCGGCGATTTCGACCTTTCGGCGGTCGCAAGTTCGAATGGGCGCACGCTCGATACGATGATGAGCGCGCTGTCGGGGACCGTCAGTCTCGACCTGCCGCAATTCGCCATTCGCGGCCTCGATGGCGGTGCCTTTGCGGACCTCATTGCCGAGGCGGACCGGATCGGCCGTGACATCGACGAGGATGCGACGCAGGCTTTCGCACCGGGCATCATCGGCAAGGGTGTGTTCGAGGCGCGGACCGGCGAGATCGCCCTGTCGATGGCCGGCGGACAGTTGCGCGCCCCGCCGATCCGCCTCGAAGGTGCGGGGGCGGATGTGAGCGCGGATGTGCGCGCCGACCTGACGCGCGGTAGCGTCTCGGTCGATGCTCTCGTTTCCTACGAGGCCGGCGACGAGGAACTGGTTGGGTCAGAGCCTGCGGTGCGCATCTTTATCGAAGGTCCGCCAAGCGCTCCGGACATTCGCTTCGACACCCAGCCGCTCGCCCAATTCCTGACGCAGCGCGCGCTCGAGATCGAGCAGGCGCGCGTCGAGGCGATGCAGGCGAGCCTTCTCGAAGCGCAGCGCCTGCGCCGCGAGAACCGTTATTTCGCCGCCCTTGAGCAGGAGCGCCTGCAACGGATCGAAGAGCGCCGTCGCGAGGACGCCGAGACGTTCCTGCGGGAAGAGGCGGCGCGCGTTGCGCGCGAGGCGGCCGAGGAGGACGAGCGACGGGCGGCCGAAGCCGCGCGGGCGGCAGAGGAAGCCGAGCGACTGGCGCAGGAAGAGGCCGAGCGCCGCGCTGAAGAGGCGGAGCGCGTCCGGCGCGCTGCCGAAGAGGCCGAGGAAGCCGCGCGGCGGCAGGAGCAGCAGTCGAACGAGACGGATGCGTTCCGGCTCGATGTCGAGCGCTTCCTGCAACAGGACGGGGCTTTCGACACCGCGCCGCCTGCGCCGACGCCCGCCCCGGCACCTCCTGCGCCTGCAGGCGCGGACATCTTTCGTCCCGAAAACCTGACGATCGACGGGCTGCTCGGCCGCGACGGGCTCTACTGACCGGCGATCCCGCGCCGCTTCAGTTCGTCGAGCACGAAAAGGCGCAGGGCCGAGGAGAGGTTGGTGCGACGATCGCGGGTCGCATCCACCTGCGCCACGAGCGCGGCGAGCGACATGGATTTTTCGTCCGCCAGCCGGTTCAGTTCTTCGAAGAAGGCGTCTTCCAGGGAAATGCTGGTGCGGTGGCCGCGGATCGACATCGAGCGCTTGACGATGCCGCTCATTCGTCCGCTTCGGATGTCAGGCGATGCGCGTCGAGATGGGCATCTCGCGCGGTTTCCTCGGCCTGCTGAACCTTGCGTTCGGCAAGGGTGCGGCCGTGTTTGAGGCGGTTCGCCTCTGCGGTGGCGGCGTCGTCGTCCCGCTTGCGGCGCTTTCGCGCCTGCCGGAGATTGACGATTTCGCCCATCGCTACTTCTTGCGGAATGAATCGAGGGAGACGACCTGGGCGCTCGCCTTGTCGCCGGTCTTTTCGCCCGCTTCGTCGTCCTTCGCGGCCAGTTCGAGCTTCTCGGCCTTCTTGACGGCGGCAGGCTTCTTCGGCGCAGCCGCGACGGGCTTGATCTCCGCGACCGGCTCCGGCTCGATCTCCGGCGCATCTTCCGCGCGCACGTCGAATTCGAGCTCGAAATTGACCGACGGATCGTAGAAGCCGCGCACGGCGGAGAACGGGATTTCAAGCTTTTCCGGAACGTCGGCGAAGGAAAGGCCGACCTCGAAACCGGTGTCGGTCACCTTCAGGTCCCAGTACTGGAACTGGACGACGATCGTCATCTGGTCGGGATAGCGCTCGCGCAGGCGGCTCGATATCCGCACGCCCGGCGCACGCGTCAGGAAGGTGATGAAGAAGTGGTGATTGCCGGGCAGGCCGGTCTTCGCCACTTCCGACAGAACCTTGCGCATGACGCCGCGAAGCGCCTCCTGCGCGAGGATGTCGTAGCGGATCAAATCTTCGGCCATTGTTTGCCTGCGCATCCTGAATCGTTTCGTCCTTGGTGTAGTCAAGCTTCAGGCCGAGGTAAACCGGATTCAGGATTCCGGCGCGGCAGCGCCGATCACCTCGCGGACGAAGGCCACACGCTCGGTGACCGTGCCGAGCGGCAGGCGCACGATTTCGTAGCCGAATTCGCGATAGGCGCGCTCGACGGCGTCGCTCGTGGCGGCGGCTTCTTGCGGGCTCTGGTCGCGTTCGCCGTCGTTGCGGTAGATTTGCGGCCAGTGCGGCGCGACGAAGACGACCGGGTTGTAGCGCAGGCGCCGCGCGGCGGTGACGAAATGTGCGGGCACCGGCCGGTTCATCAGGCGCAGATAGCCGATGAGGTCGGGAATGCCGCGATCGAACAGGACGGGACCGGCATGGCGCCGGGCTTCCTCGTGATTGCGCATGTCGAAGGCGAGCATCAATTCGGCGAAGAAAAGCGGATCATCGCCGCGCGGTGATGCGCCGACGGCCTGCCGCGCCCTGATGATGGAGCGCCCGGCTTCGGGCATCGCGGCAAGACCTTCGCCGGCGAGGGCGGAGATCAGCGTCGACTTGCCGGTTCCCGGTCCTCCCGTGAAGGCAAAAAAGCGATCCGTTTCAGTCATCTGTCCTCGCTTCATGGCAAAGAGAATCATTTGCGCGGGGCGCGCAGCGACAAAGGGACAGGAGAGGGGAGAGAAGTGGAGGTTTCTGTTGCCAGGTACCTCCGAACCCCGCCTAAAGGTGCGAACCCATAGGGCTTGATTTGAAGCTATCGCACCGCATTAAGCGGCGAGACGTGCTTCCGCATAGTTGTCGTTTGCAACTACTATTGTAGCCCGATGACGGTGGTACAATGCCGGGTACAGCGTGCTGTCTTTCAACGTCCGTCGATCCCATTTCACCCCCATCAGCAGCCCGTCCAACAAAATTGTCGCGCGGGCGGGTTCCTGGTGGAGGTGGCGGTTTCGAAACCGCGTCCGGTCCATCTATTGCACAGTCGGTTTAGCACCATAGCCGCCTTGCGACGGCACTTCAGAGATAGGCGCTTGCGACCCGGTTTGCAAGACGGATCATGGCTTGCGCGGCGCGCCCATTCGCCAGCCCAGCGCGGCGCCGCCGAGCCACAGGACGAGCGAGGCGGCGACGTAGAACGCGGCCATCGCGTGCCGGTCGTCCTGGATGAAAATCAGCGTCTCCAGACTGAATATCGAAAAGGTGGTGAAGCCGCCGCAAAAGCCGGCGAGCCAGAAGGCGCTCGCGGTCGCGCCGAGCGCGCCGGCCGCCTCGCGCCGCGCCAACAGCGCGATGAGGAAGGAGCCGGCGACGTTTGCAACCAGCGTTCCGGCCGGGAAGTGCGCGCCGAGCATGGCCAAGGCTGCGACCGAGACGAGATAGCGCGCGAGCGAGCCGAGCGCGGCGCCGCTGGCGACGGCAAAGAGCAGACGTGCGTTCATGCGGCGAGCCAGAAGCCGAGCGCGGCGGCGGCTATGCCGATGAGGAGCGACAGCGCGACATTGGCGGCCGCGCGGCCAGGCTTTCCAGCGTGGACGAGCGACAGGGTTTGAAGGGAAAAGGACGAGACGGTGGTGTAGCTGCCAAGGAAACCGATGATGGCGAGCTGCCAGATTCGCAGGTCGGGCGACGGGGCAAAGTGTCCGGCCGCGACCCCGATCAGGAAGGCGCCGGTGGCGTTGACCACGAGCGTGCCCCAGGGAAAATCGGGGCCGTACCGCCGCGCGACGATGCCCGCGACGGTGACGCGCGCGAGGCCTCCGGCCGCTCCGCCCGCGGCCACGAGCGCCAGACTCATCGCATCGACCATGTTTCGATCCTTGCCCCACCTCCCTTTGGGTTATCTTGACAGCCGCGCTTTGTGAAGCCAACCAAGCAGCGGGGGGCGATGGTCAGGGAGACGGGTCGATGGACGACCATCTTGCCGACGTCCGCCGCTACGATCCGACGGCCGACGCGGAGGCGATCGAGCGGATCGTCAAGCATCTGGGCGTGGCGCTCAGGAACCCGCAATCGCTGCACATCAAGGCGCTCGATGCCAAGCACGCGGCCAGGCTGCGCGAGAAATGGTGCGGCAGGAAGCTCGGCTGCACCGACCGCGAGCGCGCCGACCTCGCCATCGAAATGGCCGACCTCGCGATGGGCGCGGACAACGAGCGCAAGCGGGTGACGTTCTACTATCTGGTGGCGAAGCAGCTCGGACGGCTCGATGCGCTGTGAACAAGAGACGATCGGTGGTGGGCGCGACTCATCGCGTGCGATAAAGTAAGCCGTTCAAGGCGGTGATGCATGCGGCAATATCTCGATCTTCTCCAGCACGTCCTCGACCACGGCGTCGACCGGGGCGACCGCACGGGCACCGGCACGCGCGGCGTTTTCGGCTACCAGATGCGGTTCAATCTCGAAGAGGGCTTTCCGGTCCTCACGACCAAGAAGCTGCACCTGAAATCGATCATCCACGAACTGCTCTGGTTCGTCGCCGGCGATACGAACGTGCGCTATCTGAACGAAAACGGCGTGACGATCTGGGACGAGTGGGCGGACGAGAACGGCGAACTCGGCCCTGTCTACGGCAAGCAGTGGCGCTCGTGGCCGAAGCCGGATGGCGGGTCGATCGACCAGATCGAAAACCTCATTTCCGAGATCAGGACCAATCCGAATTCGCGCCGGCTGATCGTCTCGGCGTGGAACCCGGCCGAGGTCGACCAGATGGCGCTGCCGCCGTGCCATTGCCTGTTCCAGTTTCACGTCGCCAATGGCCGGCTGTCGTGTCAGCTCTACCAGCGCTCGGCAGACATCTTCCTCGGCGTGCCGTTCAACATCGCTTCCTATGCGCTCTTGACGATGATGATCGCGCAGGTGACGGGGCTGAAGGCGGGGGATTTCGTGCATACGCTCGGCGACGCGCATCTTTACTCGAACCATTTCGAGCAGGCGCGCGCGCAGCTTCAGCGCCAGCCGCACGCCCTGCCGGCGATGAAGCTCAATCCGGCGGTGCGCAGCCTCTATGATTTCCGCTTCGAGGATTTCGCGCTCGAAGGCTATGTCGCCGAGCCGTCCATCAAGGCGCCGATCGCGGTTTGATGACGGAGCCTGCACGCATCCCGGTCAGCCTCGTCGTCGCCATTGCCGAGAACGGCGTGATCGGGCGCGACGGTGACCTGCCGTGGCGGCTGTCGACCGACTTGAAGCGCTTCAAGGCGCTGACGCTCGGCAAGCCGATCGTCATGGGCCGCAAGACCTGGGAGAGCTTTCCGAGGCGCCCGCTGCCGGGGCGGACGAACATCGTCATCACGCGGCAGGAGGATTTTGCCGACGAAGGCGCGGTCGTCGCGCGGTCGCTCGACGAGGCGCTGGCGATCGCCGCAAGCGAGGCGCCCGATGAAATCTGCGTGATCGGCGGCGGACAGATATTCGGCGAGGCGATGGCGCGGGCCGACACGCTGCACGTCACGCATATTCTGGCGGCGATCGACGGCGATACGTTCTTTCCGCGGATCGACGAGGCTGCGTGGACGCGGGGCACGACGGAGCGCGTGCCGGCCGGAGAGCGTGACAGCCATGCGAGCGAATACGTCATCTATTCACGAAATAGCGCGACCAACGGCCGCTGACGGACGATCGGCGGCCGGTTTGCGTTGAAACGGCCACATTGCACCCCTATAACGTTTTGTAACGTTGATTAGCGTCGGAGGTTCCGCCGCAACGTTGACAATTCCGGACCAAGAGGAAGTTCATGCCCTGGAACAATCAAAGTGGCGGCAGCGGCGGCCCATGGGGAGGCGGCGGCGGCAATGGCGGCGGCAACGGCCCCTGGGGGCAGGGGCCGCGCGGCCCGAGCGGACCGCAGGGCTCGCCGCCCGATCTCGAAGACATCATCCGTCGCGGACAGGATCGCCTGAAGCAGGCGCTGCCGGGCGGTGGCGGCTCGAATGCGGCGCTGTTCGGCTTCGGTGCGCTGGCGCTCGCGGCGTTCTGGCTCTTCCAGTCCATCTACACGGTCCAGCCGGACGAACTCGCGGTCGAACTGCGCTTCGGCAAGCCCAAGGACGAGATTTCCGAGCCGGGGCTGCATTTCCACTGGTGGCCGGTCGAGACCGTCGAAACCGCCAACGTCGCAGAAAAGCTGATCCAGATCGGTGAGCCGCGCAGCGGCACCTCGACGGGCCTGATGCTGTCTGGCGACCAGAACATCGTCGACGTCAAATTCTCCGTCGCCTACCAGGTCTCCGATCCGCGCGCCTACATGTTCAACGTCGCTTCGCCCGACGACATGCTGCGCCAGGTCGCCGAGAGCGCGATGCGCGAAGTCGTTGGCCGGCGTCCCGCGCAGGACATCTTCCGCGACAACCGCCAGGGCATCGCCGAGGAAGTCCGCGAGATCATGGACAATTCGGTCACGGATTACGGCGCCGGGATCGCCATCAACGCGATTTCGATCGAGGATGCCGCACCGCCGCGCGAAGTCGCCGACGCGTTCGAGGAAGTTCAGCGCGCCGAGCAGGACGAGGATCGCTTCGTCGAGGAATCCAACCAGTATTCGAACCAGCAGCTCGGTGCCGCACGAGGCGAGGCCGCGCAGGTTCGCGAAGAAGCGGCCGCCTACCGCAACCGCGTCGTGCAGGAAGCACGAGGCGAGGCGCAGCGTTTCGTTTCGGTCTATGACGAATACGCCAAGGCGCCCGACGTGACGCGCCAGCGCCTGTTCCTCGAGACGATGGAAGGCGTTCTGCGCTCGTCCAACAAGGTGATCGTGGAGCAGGGCACCAATGGCGGGCAGGGCGTCGTTCCCTATCTGCCGCTGCCCGAACTCGACGCGCGCCGCAACGCATCGAACACCGCCTCGACCCAGGGAGGGACCAACTGATGGCCAACCGTCTTCCCGTCATCGCCATCGTCCTCCTGGCGCTCCTGATCCTGGCCTACTCCTCCTTCTTCGTGGTCAACGAACGCCAGCAGGCGATCGTGCTGCGCTTCGGCGAGATCGTCGATGTGAAGACCGAGCCGGGCCTCTACTTCAAGCTGCCCTTCGGCTTTGCCGAGGCGGACAGCGTCCAGATGATCGAGGATCGCGTGATGCGCTTCGATCTGGACGATATCCGCGTCCAGGTCTCGGGCGGCCGCTTCTACGAGGTCGATGCCTTCATCGCCTATCGCATCGCCGATCCGCGGCGGTTCCGTCAGGCCGTGTCGGGCAGCGTTCCGCTGGCCGAACAGCGCCTTCGCACCCGTCTCGACGCCTCGCTGCGCCGGGTCTACGGTCTGCGCGGCTTCGAAGCCGCGCTTTCCGAAGAGCGGTCCTCGATGATGCGCGAAGTTCGCGACCAGCTTCGTCCCGACGCGACCTCGCTCGGTCTCGAGATCACCGACGTGCGTATCCGCCGGACCGACCTCACCGCCGAGGTTTCCCAGCAGACCTACGAGCGCATGAAGGCCGAGCGTCTTGCAGAAGCCGAGCGCCTTCGCGCCCGCGGCCGTGAAGCGGCCCAGCGCATTCGCGCCCGCGCCGACCGCGAGGTCGTCGAGATCGTCGCCGATGCGCGCCGCGAATCGGAGATCCTGCGAGGCGAGGGCGAGGCCGAACGGAACGGCATCTTCGCCGACGCCTTCACGCGCGATCCGGAATTCTTCGAGTTCTATCGCTCGATGGCTGCCTATACGGCGGCGCTGAACGGCGATGCGACGACGATGGTCCTGTCGCCCGATTCGCAGTTTTTCCGCTTCTTCGGCAACCCGATGGGGCGGACGCAGGCTGAACAGCCGGCCGCCCCGGCGCAGACGCCGCCGGCTGCCGGCGCAGACCTCACCACCGGTTCGACGCAGCCCTGACGCAGCGCCGGTCCACATGAACGAAGCCCCCGGGTCGCGAGACGGTCCGGGGGCTTTTCTTTTGTCCGCCATGCTTTCACAAATACCGGACAGCCGTGCGAGCAGCTTGCGTCCCGCGCACGCCGTTGCGATTGTGTCCGCGACGTCGCCCGCACGCTTTGCAAAGTCGGTCCGGGCCGCAAACACGCCGCATTCGAGCGGATCAATGCGCCGCAGAACGCGCCCCTTGGGAGAAAGTGCCTGATGAAGACCCGAATTTCGATCCGCCGGAAACTCACCGTCGGCCTTTCGATCGCCGCGCTTGGCTTGACGGGCCTTTCGGCGCCCGCCATGCAGGCTTTCGCGCAGGCCCAGACGGACGCCCAGCCCGCTCCCGGCAGTGCGCAACCCCGCCAGCAGGGACCGGCCTCCGTCGCCGACCTGGCTGAAGGCCTGCTGGGCGCGGTCGTCAACATCGCCACGTCGCAGAATGCCGCGCGCAACAACCCGGCGCAGCGCAACGTGCCCGTGCCGCAGCTTCCCGAAGGCTCGCCCTTCCAGGAATTCTTCGACGAGTTCTTCAACCAGCAGCAGCCGGGCGGACCGTCCGCGCGGCCGATGCAATCGCTGGGGTCCGGCTTCGTCATCGATGCCGAGGAAGGCATCGTCATCACCAACAACCACGTCATCGCCGATGCCGACGAGATCGAGGTCAACTTCTCCGACGGCGGCACGCTGCCGGCCGAACTGATCGGCGCCGATCCCGAAACCGATCTCGCCGTGCTCAAGGTCGACCCGACGCGGCGCGAATTGACTGCGGTCGAGTTCGGCGATTCGCAGGAAGCGCGGATCGGCGACTGGGTGATGGCGATCGGCAATCCGTTCGGGCTCGGTGGCTCGGTGACGCTGGGCATCGTCTCGGCGCGCGGCCGCGACATCAATGCCGGGCGCTATGACGATTTCATCCAGACGGACGCCGCGATCAATCGCGGCAATTCGGGTGGGCCGCTGTTCGACATGTACGGCAAGGTCATCGGCATCAATACGGCCATCATCTCGCCCTCCGGCGGGTCGATCGGCATCGGATTCGCCATTCCTTCCCAGCTTGCCGTCAACGTCATCGACCAGTTGCGCGAATTCGGCGAGACGCGTCGCGGCTGGCTCGGCGTGCGCATCCAGCCGGTCACCGACGACATCGCCGAAAGCCTCGGCATGGACCGCGCGACCGGCGCGCTCGTTGCCGGCGTGATCGAGGGCGGGCCGGTCGATGATGGCTCGATCCTGCCCGGCGACGTCATCCTCTCCTTCGACGGCAAGCCGGTCCGCACCATGCGCGACCTGCCGCGCGTCGTCGCCGAAAGCCCGGTCGGCAAGGAGGTCGACGTGCTGATCGTGCGCCGCGGCGAAGAGCAGACCGTGCGTGTGACGCTCGGGCGGCTGGAAGACAGCGAGCGCCAGGCGGAGGCCGGCGTCGAGATGGACGAGGACGAGGCGACGCCGGATGCGGATGTCGAGACGGCCGAAATTCTCGGCATGACGCTTGCCGCACTGGATGAGGAAACCCGCGCATCCTTCAGCATCGGCGAGGACATTACCGGTGTCGTCGTCATGGAGGTCGCGGAAGGGTCGCAGGCCGCTGAGCGCAACATCGTCGCCGGCGAGGTGATCACGGAGATCGCTCAGGAAGCCGTTGCCACGCCGGCCGACGTTCAGGAGCGTATCGCCGCGCTTGAAGGTCAAGGACGGCGCAACGCCCTCCTGATGCTCGCCTCGCCGACGGGCGAGCTGCGGTTCGTCACGCTGCGGATGGAATAGGGTCTGGCGAATACGAAACGATCGGGGCGGCTTCGGCCGCCCCTTTTTCGTTTCGTCAGGCGACGAAGTCCGACCCGCGATAGCCCTGGAGATAGAGAAGGGCCGTCAGGTCGCCATGGTCGATGCGGATGCCGGCTTCTGCCGCGACGGCAGGCTTGGCATGCAGCGCGACGCCCATGCCGGCGATGCGGATCATGTCGAGATCGTTCGCACCGTCGCCGACCGCGAGCACGTCCTGCGGCGTGACGCCGGCGCGGGCCGCAAGATCGAGAAGCGAGGCGGCCTTCGCTTCCTTGCCGAGGATCGGTTCGGCGACCTTGCCGGTGAGCCTGCCATTTTCCACCAGCAGCCTGTTGGCGCGGTGTTCGGCGAAGCCCAGCTTGGCCGCGACCTTTTCCGTGAAGCTTTCGAAGCCGCCCGAGACGAGCGCGGTCGTCGCGCCATTGGCGTTCATTGTCGCGACCAGCGCCTTGCCGCCCGAGGCGAGGGTGATGCGCTCGGCGATCACCTGATCGATCACGGCGACATCGAGGTCGCGCAGCAGGGCGACCCGCTCGCGAAGGGCGGGCTCGAAGGCGATCTCGCCATTCATCGCTCGCGCCGTGATGGCGGCGACATAGTCCTTGATGCCGACCATGTCGGCGAGTTCGTCGATACATTCCTGGTCGATCATGGTGGAATCCATGTCGGCGATCAGGATGCGCTTGCGACGGTTTTCAGCCTCGAGGACCGCGACATCGACCGGGGTTCCCGCGACCGTTTCGCGCAGGAGCGCGAGCGCCTCCCGTGCCTCCAGCCCGGCACGAACCGCGAACTCGCATGCGATGCCGTCGTCGAGCCAGGTGACGGTCGCGCTTGCACCGAGGGCCTTTGCCGCCCTATTCGCTAGATCGACGGTCACGGCCTTTTCGGCCGGATGCGAGATCAGGACGGCGATGAGCGACATGGCGGACTTTCTGAAACGGGGCAGGGCGTGCTGAAGAATGCGGTCCTGATAGCGGGGCCGACCGCGAGCGGCAAGTCGCGGCGGGCGATGGAGATCGCCGGCGAGACGGGCGGGATCGTCGTCAATGCCGATTCGATGCAGGTCTACGACGTCCTGCGCCTGATCACCGCGCGGCCTACCGTGGAGGACGAGGCACGCGTGCCGCATCGCCTTTTCGGCCATGTCGACCCCGCAGTCGCCTATTCGGTGGCGCAATGGCTGGCAGATGTGGACGCGCTGCTCAAATCACCGGATGTGGCGGGAAAGAAGCTCGTCTTCGTCGGCGGCACCGGGCTCTATTTCCGCGCGCTGACGCAGGGGCTCTCGGACATGCCCGACATTCCCGCCGGCATTCGCGCCAGATGGCGCCAAGCGCTGATCGAGGAGGGGGCCGAGGCGCTGCACCGCCAACTCGGCGAGCGGGATGCAGCCGCAGCAGAGCGGCTTCGCCCGAATGACGGGCAGCGCATCGTGCGCGCGCTGGAAGTCGTCGAGGCGTCCGGGCGCTCGATCCTCGACTGGCAGGGCGACCGGTCGGCGCCGTTCGTCGATGCGGCGTCCGCGGCCATGATCGTTCTTGCCCCCGAACGCGAATTCGTGCGCGCCAACATCGATCGGCGCTTCGACGAGATGGTCGACGCCGGGGCGCTCGACGAGGTGCGTGCGATCCTCGCCCTCGACCTCGCGCCGACCCTGCCCGCCATGAAGGCGATCGGCGTGCCGGAACTTGCCGAGCATCTGCGCGGCAAGGTGACGCTGGACGAAGCGATCACGCGCGCCAAGGCCGCGACGCGGCAATATGCGAAACGGCAGGACACGTGGTTTCGCAACCAGCTCGGCCCGGAGTGGGAACGGGTGCATCCCCGTGTGGACTAGCTCGAAAATACTAAGGCGCGTTAACCTGCGATAAGGGAGCGCTGGCGGAAAGTGAAGCCTTGGCGTCAGTATCGGGAACGGTATGCGGTTTCACCAGGCCGAATCGGCTTTCTTTGTCTTCATTGCGGTCGTCCTTGCCGCCGGCGTGACGACGCTGCACGCCTATGGCGTGCTGCAGGCGCTGGCCGCCGAGCCGGTCGGCGAAGACATCGCCTATCTGGCGCGCCTGCTCTTTGCGATCGGGGTGCTGCTCGCGACCGCCATCTTCTTCGGCGCCTTCTTCATCTATCCGCTGATCCGCCATCAGGTGCAGGAGCAGGGCAAGCTGCGCGCCATGACGGAAACGCTGAGCGCGCGTTCGGTGACGCTGGAACAGGCGGCGCTGACCGACAGCCTGACGGGCATGCAGAACCGGCGGTTTTTCGATGAAGCGCTGCGCGAATATCTCGACGCATTCGGCCGGATCGACCGGCCGATCGGGCTGATGATCATCGATCTCGATCACTTCAAGGCGATCAACGACACGCATGGTCACGACATCGGCGACAAGGTGCTGAAGGAAGTCGCGTCATCCTTGCGCGAACTGACCCGCTACCATGACGTCGTCGCGCGGCTGGGCGGCGAGGAGTTCGCGATCGTCGCGGCCAATCTGGACGATGCTGGGCTGATCGCCTTCGCCGAGCGCATCCGCAAGGCGGTGTCCGCGCTCGTCGTCGTCAACGGCAACATCCGGTTGAAGGTCACCGCGAGCGTCGGCCTGGCGGTGTGGAACGGCAAGGAAAACGCGGAAGAGCTCTACCGGCGCGCCGACCAGCGGCTCTATCAGGCCAAGGGGCTCGGCCGGAACCGCGTCTGCGCCTAAAGCCGAAACTCTCCTCGCCCCTAGTCAGTCTTCATAAAGCCGGCGCAGGGCCTCGTCGTCGCCGTGGCGGCGCAGGCTGGCGAGCGATGCGCGCGGCGGCGGGGAATCGAGCGCCGCGGCAAGGCGCTCGAACGGATCGTCGCCGATCATCGGACCGAAATCGTCGGGAACGAAGGCCGGAGCTTCGCCGCGCAAACCCTGGATCAGCGCATGGAGGTCGATTTCGCCCGGATGGGCGGCCGCGTCGGCCACTTCCTGCGGCCGGCCGGGCAATTCGCTCGGCTTCAGCGTCTCGAACTTCATGCGCATCGTGGTCGCGACGCCCTCGCCGAAGGCGATTGCCTCGCGCTGGCCCATCGAGGACAGGAAGGCGAGGGTGGAGGCCGACGAATCGGCGATCGCCGAGCGGATGATCTCCTGGTCGCGCTCGTTGGCGAGGCGCATGGCGAAGATGGTCGAGCACTGCGACAGGACCGTGGGGTCGAGTTCGCCGGGGCGCTGGGTCACGACACCGAGATAGCAGCCATATTTGCGGCCTTCCTTGGCGATGCGCGAGAGGGCATGGCGCGTCGGGGCAAAGCCGAGCCGCGGGTCGGCCGGCATGTAGCGATGTGCTTCCTCGCACAGGACGAGAAGCTTCAGCCGGCCCTTCGAGCCGGAAGCGAGGTCGAAGGCGAGGCGCGACAGGACCGAACAGACCGAATTGACGACTTCGGAGGGCAGGCCCGCCAGTTCGAAACAGGTGATCGTCCTGCCGTGATGGGGCACGCGGAAGATCTTTCCGATCGCCTCGTGCAGATTGTCCTCGATGAGGCGCGAGGCGAACATGAAGCGGTAGCGAGGGTCGGCCAGGGCGGATTCGATCCGTGCCCGCAAGGCGCGGCAATGCGGCCGCTCGATCTTGGATTCGAGCATGCCCATGCGCTCGTCGATCAGCTTGATGAGATCGACCATGCGGTAGGGAACCGGCGTGTCGGCGGTCAGCGACATCGTATCGGCGCCGCGCCGCAGGAGCGTCGCGGACGAAGAGGGGCGGTGATAGCGGCTCTTGGCGGCCGGGATGAGGTCGCGCAGGAGGTCGACTTCCTCCGCAACCGCCTCGCGGCCGCGAAAAAGCACCTCGGTCAGTTCCTCCAGCCGGAACAGCCAGAACGGCATGTCGAGCGAATTGGTGTCGATGCGGACCGAACGATCGGGGAAGGCGGCGTGAAACTCGTTGTGCGGATCGAGGATCAGCACGCGCAATTCGGGATTGGCGTCGACCGCCTTGCGCAGCAGGAGCGCCACCGCGCTCGACTTGCCGACGCCGGTCGTGCCCAGGACCGCGAAATGCCGGCTGAGCGTCGTGTCCATCGAAATGCGGGCGAGGATCTGCTGATCCTGGCTGAGGCTGCCGATCGACACGGCCTGCCGGCCGCCCAGATCGTAGACCGCCTCGAGATCGCGCGAGCGGATGCGGTGGGCGATGGCGCCGACATGCGGATAAAGCGTGATGCCGCGGTCGAAATGCGGCTTGCCGGCGATGTCGCGAACCTCGCCGACGAGTTCGATGCGCACGATCAGCGTGTTGTCGGCATTGTCGTTCCACTCCGCATGCGGCGTCTCGATCGCATAGACGAGACCGACGGTGCGGGCGGCGCCGAGATTGATCGAGATCATGCGGCCGACGGACCACAAGCCGTCGCTGGCAGTCTGCATGCCGTCCGCTACGGCGGCGACGGTCGCGCGCGCGCCGTCGCACTGGATGACACGGCCAAGGACGCGCGATTCCGGTTGAAGCGTGTCGCGCCGTTCCTGGCTGACGGCATCGCCCTCATGTCCCGTTCGCTCAACATACATCGCGCGCAGATCCCCGATTACCGAACCAAGCTAAGCGGGTGGGGTTAAGGTCGCGTTCGGGCGGATGGTTCACGCCGGGTTAAGTCGCGGCAGGGTGCGCAAGGAAATTGCGTCACCGGCGCCATTGACAGTTGATATGTGCTCTGCCTAATCTCACGCCCATGTTGAAGACGGCACTCATTCTCGTAGTAGGAAGGCGCGTGGGCAAGGCGGTGTAACCGCCGGGCGAAAGCACCCCATGCGCAACACGCAGGCTCCCCACGGGAGCCTTTTTTGTTTCCCGAACCCAAGCCCCCGACCACAGACAAAGACGACGGACCAGCCCCATGAACAGCGCCACACACGACAGCGGACGACGCGAAATGACCGGAGCGGAGATGGTCGTCCAGGCCCTCCGCGACAACGGCGTCGCGCACATTTTCGGCTATCCGGGTGGCGCGGTCCTTCCGATCTATGACGAGCTCTTCCAGCAGGAGGACGTCCAGCACATTCTCGTGCGCCACGAGCAGGGCGCGGGCCACGCGGCGGAGGGCTATGCGCGCTCCACCGGCAAGGCGGGCGTCATGCTGGTCACCTCCGGCCCCGGCGCGACGAATGCGGTGACGCCGCTGCAGGACGCGCTGATGGATTCGATCCCGCTCGTGTGCATCACCGGCCAGGTGCCGACCTCGCTGATCGGCTCCGACGCTTTCCAGGAATGCGACACGGTCGGCATCACGCGGCCCTGCACCAAGCACAACTGGCTGGTGAAGGACGTCAACGAGCTCGCTGCCATCCTGCACGAGGCCTTTCATGTCGCGACAACGGGCCGGCCCGGCCCGGTCGTCGTCGACATCCCGAAGGACGTTCAGTTCGCCAAGGGCATCTACACGCCGCCGCAGACCGCGCCGCGCACCAGCTACCATCCGAAGATCCAGGGCGACATGGAGTCGATCAAGGCGGCCGTCGAGCTGATGGCGAACGCGAAGCGCCCGGTCATCTATTCGGGCGGCGGCGTCATCAATTCGGGCGCGGAAGCCAGTCACCTGCTGCGCGAGCTGGTGGACTTGACCGGCTTCCCGATCACCTCCACGCTGATGGGCCTCGGCGCCTATCCCGCCTCGGGGCCGGCCTGGCTCGGCATGCTGGGCATGCACGGCACCTACGAGGCCAACATGACGATGCACGATTGCGACGTCATGCTGTGCATCGGCGCGCGCTTCGACGACCGCATCACCGGCCGCCTCAATGCGTTTTCGCCCAATTCCAAGAAGATCCACATCGATATCGACCCGTCCTCGATCAACAAGAACGTGCCGGCCGACGTGCCGATCATCGGCGATGTCGGACGCGTCATGGAGGACATGGTGCGGCTTTGGAGGGCAACCGCGCGGACCGACAAGGCGCGGCTCGCGCCATGGTGGGAGCAGATCGAGAAATGGCGCGCCCGCGATTCGCTCGCCTATCGGCCGAATGACGAAATCATCATGCCGCAATATGCGATCCAGCGGCTCTACGAACTGACCAAGCATCGCGACACTTACATCACCACCGAAGTCGGCCAGCACCAGATGTGGGCCGCCCAGCATTACGGTTTCGAGAAGCCGAACCACTGGATGACCTCGGGCGGGCTGGGAACGATGGGCTACGGCCTGCCGGCTGCGCTCGGCGTGCAGATCGCCCACCCGGACGCGCTCGTCATCGACATTGCCGGCGACGCCTCGGTTCAGATGACGATCCAGGAGATGAGCTGCGCGGTGCAGTATGAAGCGCCGATCAAGATTTTCATCCTGAACAACCAGTATATGGGCATGGTGCGCCAGTGGCAGCAGCTTCTGCACGGCAATCGCCTGTCGCATTCCTACACCGAGGCGATGCCCGATTTCGTCAAGCTGGCGGAAGCCTATGGCGGGCACGGCATCCGTTGCGAAAAGCCGGGCGATCTCGACGACGCGATCCAGGAAATGATCGACGTCAGGAAGCCGGTCATCTTCGATTGCCGCGTCGCCAATCTCGCCAACTGCTTCCCGATGATCCCCTCGGGCAAGGCGCATAACGAGATGTTGCTGCCCGACGAAGCGACGGACGAGGCGGTGGCCAACGCGATCGATGCCAAGGGCAGGGCGCTGGTCTGATCATTCAGCCAGAACAGCGACTTGAAGACAGATATTCGAAAAGAGAATCACCTGATGAACGCACATCTTCAGCCCACCGGTTCGGCCTATTTCATCGCCAAGGAGACCGAGAAGCCGGAAGCCCACACGCTTTCCGTGCTGGTCGACAACGAGCCGGGCGTTCTCGCGCGCGTCATCGGCCTGTTCTCCGGCCGTGGGTACAACATCGACAGCCTCACGGTCTCCGAGACCGAGCACGAGAAGCACCTGTCGCGCATCACCATCGTTACGCGCGGCACGCCGCACGTCCTGCAGCAGATCAAGCATCAGCTTGAGCGGATCGTCCCCGTCCACCGCGTCAACGACCTGACGGTCCGTGCGGCGGAGCTTGGCCACGACCGGCCGCTCGAGCGTGAACTCGCACTGGTGAAGGTTGCCGGCACCGGCGAAGACCGCGTCGAGGCGCTGCGGCTGGCCGACGCCTTCCGCGCCAGCGTCATCGACGCGAATACCGAGCATTTCATCTTCGAGATCACCGGACGCGTGTCGAAGATCGAGCAGTTCATCGCGATCATGAAGCCGCTGGGGCTGATCGAAGTCTGCCGCACCGGCGTCGCCGCGATGAACCGCGGCCCGCAGGGCATGTAGTTTCGGCGCCGCCGAGATCCCTTGATTGACAGGTCGGCGATGCCGGCCGGAAAGACCGAGCCATGAGCGCGGAGACTTTTGTCGCACTGGTTGCGTTCGCCTTCGTTTCGTCGATCACGCCGGGACCGAACAACTTCATGCTGCTAGCCTCGGGCGTGAATTTCGGCTTCCGCCGCACGATCCCGCACATGGTCGGCATCGGCGTTGGGTTTTTCAGCCTGCTGATGGGTGTCGGGCTCGGCCTTGGCGCGCTGCTCGAAGCCTATCCGCAACTTCACACGACCCTGAAATTCGCCGGCGGCGCCTATCTTCTCTGGCTTGCCTTCAAGATCGCGCGCTCGCGGTCGATGTCATCGGGTGGAACGGGACGCGACCGGCCGATGACCTTCCTCGAGGCGGCCGCCTTTCAGTGGGTGAACCCCAAGGCATGGATCATGGCTGTGACCGCGATGGCCATCTACACCAGCCCGAGCGCGCCCTATCTCTCCGTCCTCCTCGTCGCCACCGCCTTCGCGCTGGTCAATTTCCCGAGTGTGTCGACCTGGGCCGGCTTCGGCACTGCCCTGCGCGGATTTCTGGCCGATCCGGTGCGGTTGAAATGGTTCAACATCGTGATGGGCGTGCTGCTCGCGGCGTCGGTGGTGCCGATGTTGCGGTAGAGATGTTCCTGTTGCGTTCCGATTGTCTATACGATATTGTATTCGTAATGAGACGAGCGCAGAGAGACCTGCAATGACATTGAACATCAGGGACAGAGAGACTGACGCGCTCGTTCGGAAGCTCGCGCAGACCCGGCAGATCGGCTTGACAGATGCAATTCGGGAGGCCGTTTCCGAGTCGCTTGCGGCAGACGAGCGGAAGGCATCGTTGTGGCAGAGGACAGCGGATATCCGCGCGCGCGTCGCATCCTATCCGCGCACGGGCGCGGTGGCGGACAAGGCCTTCTACGACTCGCTGTCCGGTCAGGGCGACGACTAGATGTTCGTAGACAGTTCCGCGCTCGTCGCGATGATCGCTTCCGAGGGCGATGGAGAGGCATTTGCCGAACGATTGAAGATGTCCCGGCGCCCGGTGACTTCGCCGATTGTCATATTCGAGACCGCGCTTGCTCTCGCCCGGATATTCCGTGCGTCAACCGATGAAATGACCTTGAATGTCATCGAGTTTCTCGAACAGTCAGGGATCGACGTGATTGAAGTCCGCGCCGATGCACATTTGATCGCTCTGAAGGCACATCAGCAGTTCGGCAAGGGGACAGGGCACGGCGCGCAACTCAACATGGGCGACTGCTTTTCGTACGCCGTGGCAAAGTCAGCAGGGGTTCCCCTTCTCTACAAGGGAAACGACTTCGCGCAGACGGATCTGCGCTGACATGCGCTTGATCCGGTTCGACGAATCCTGCGAAACAGCGCCATGAAATTTTCTCCCCAGCAGGATGAGGCGCTGAAGGCCGTTTCGAGATGGCTTCAGGGCGGGCGCAGTCAGGTGTTCCGGCTTTTCGGCTATGCGGGCACGGGCAAGACGACGCTCGCGCGGCATTTCGCCGAAGATGTCGACGGACAGGTCCAGTTCGGCGCGTTCACCGGCAAGGCGGCGCAGGTGCTGCGCTCCAAGGGCGCGCTGAATGCCCGCACGATCCACTCGCTGATCTATCGCCCGCGCGGCGAGGAGGCGGTGTCGGACGAGACGACCGGCAAGACGTCGATCAACCCGACCTTCTCGCTCAATCGCCAAAGCCCGATCGCCAAGGCCAAGCTCGTCGTCATCGACGAGTGCTCCATGGTGGACGAGGCGCTCGGGCGCGATCTGATGTCGTTCGGCACGCCGATCCTCGTTCTCGGCGACCCGGCGCAGTTGCCGCCGATCTCGGGCGGCGGGTTCTTCACCGAGCACGAGCCCGACTATCTCCTGACCGAAATCCACCGCCAGGCACGCGACAATCCGATCATCCAGCTTGCCATGGACGTGCGCGAGGGGCGCGAGTTCATGATCGGCGATTATGGACGGGCGAAGGTGATTTCGCGCGACGAGGTCGACCAGGACCTCGTGCTCGATGCCGATCAGGTGCTGGTCGGGACGAACCGCACGCGCAAGCGCTACAACCAGCGCCTTCGACAGCTCAAGGGCTTCGAGGCGGCCTATCCGCAGGCCGGCGACAAGCTGGTTTGCCTGCGCAACGATCCGGCCAAGGGGCTGCTCAACGGGTCGCTTTGGAAGGTGATGACATCCTCGCGCGAGACGGTGAAGCCGGGCATCAACCTGCTCGTCTCGCCCGAAGAGGACGATCCGGATCGCGGCATCGCCAAGATCAAGCTTTTGAAGGCCGCGTTCGACGATCCCGACGCAGACGTTCCCTGGCAGCAGAAGAAGCGCTTCGACGATTTCGACTATGGCTATGCGCTGACCGTCCACAAGGCGCAGGGCTCGCAGTGGGACAAGGTCGTGCTGTTCGATGAAAGCTTCGCCTTCAAGGACACCCGCCAGCGCTGGCTCTACACGGCGATCACGCGCGCCGCCGAGAGCCTGACGATCGTTCGCAGCTAGACGATCTCGAACAGGAGCGCGGTGGCGTCGTCGCTGCGCTTGAAGCGCGGGAAGGCGAGGCCGTCCGGGTCTTCGCGATGCTCGACGACGCGCAGTTCTGCGAGGAGCCTCGACAGGCCATCGCGTGATGCGGTTTCGACGAAAGCTGCCGCATCGTAGCGGCCATAGGTGTCGACGAGTGCGGCGAAGCCGTCCGTGCAGAGGAGACCGCGGGCGGGCAGGGTAATGTCGAGTTCCTCGCTGACAACATGGCGGGCGGCCCTCGGCTCGGTGCCGAGCGTCCAGACATCGGAGCCTTCGCGGTTGTAGGTTGCCCGTCGCGCGCGCAAGGCGCTGCGCACTTCCGGCTGGGCGAGCATGTCCGTAGCTTGCGTCAATCCGCCGAAGGCCTCGATCGCGCGGCGCGCGCCTTCCGTTTCTTCCGCGCGGCCGGGGAGGGCGGTGCGGTCGAGCGCGCTGCCGTCGGCGGGCAGAAGGAAGAGGCGGCAATCGCCGAGGCCGTGCGTGGCGATCGCGCCGTTCGCGACCGAAATCATCTGGAAGCCGGCGATCGGCAACTGCCAGGCAGGAATGTCATCGCCATAGAGCATGCCATCCAGCACGGCCTTTGCCCGGGCGTTGGTCTGGCGGACGATCTCGGCGATCGGGCGCTTGCCGTCGGCGAGTTCCTCGAAGCAATCCTTGGCGAGAGCGGCGAGCCAGGCGGCATCGGAGGGCGCGTCGGGCAGGAGGCTTTCGCCAAGGCCCGTCGCCCCGTCGATGACGAAGGCACAGGACCGATTGCCACCGCATGCGTCCTCATTGGGACGCTTGGGGTCGCCGCGGTCGGTGATGGTATCCAGGATGCGAAGCGTTGCCATGCGGGCGGATGTGCATGCGGAAAATGATGGGAATGTGAAGCCGGATCAGACGCGTTGCGGAATCTCGCGCGCGCCGATCCAGGTCCAGGCTTCGGCTTCCTCGTCGCTGCCGAAGTGCTTGAGTTCGACCGGCAGCCGCTCGAAGAAACCGGCCGCACGATCCGTCCAGTCAGGTTCGCCGACGGCGGCGCAGCGCTGGACGTGCTCGAGCGCGTGCTGGCGTCCTTCCTTGGCGGTGGCCGTCGATATGTCGTCCCAGGCAGAGCCCTCATAGTCGGTCAGGCGCACCAGAACGTCGAGACGGTCGTGGAGCGCGTAGGCGCCTTCGAGCAGTCCATAGAGATTTTCGACGTCCGCGCCGGTGACGAAGCCGGTGATCTCGATGGCGAAGACGTCGGAGCGATCCGTTTCGATGCGGCGAACGGCAGGGATACGGTCGAGCGGGTGCATTGCCTCTCCATGTCTGGACCAAGAATCTGTTCATGTTGAACCCGCAACGAGGCCTGTTCGTTCCGGTCGCGCAACGTTAGAAGAAACGAAAATGCGATGCGGGACAACGCCATGGCGACGAAACTTTCGGTCAATCTCAACGCGGTCGCGATGCTGCGCAACCGGCGTGACCTGCCCTGGCCGAGCGTCACGGGGCTGGGGCGCATCGCGCTGGCCGCCGGTGCGCATGGGCTGACCGTTCACCCGCGCCCGGACCAGCGGCACATCCGATTTTCGGACCTGCCCGAGATACGCGCGCTGATCGACGACGAGTTTCCGCATGCCGAGTTCAACATCGAGGGCTATCCGACGGACGACTTCCTCGACCTCGTCGAGGAACACCAGCCCGAGCAGGTGACGCTCGTGCCCGACGATCCGGCACAAGCGACCTCGGACCATGGCTGGCCGTTCGAACGGCATGGCAATTTCCTGAAGCCGGTCGTCGCGCGGTTGAAGAAGGGCGGGATGCGCGTCTCGCTCTTTGCCGATCCCGAACCGGAAGGGCTCGAAGCTGCGCGCGCGACGGGAGCCGACCGAGTCGAGTTCTACACCGGCCCCTACGGTTCCTGCCATTCCGATTCCGAAAAGGCCGCCAAGGAACTGGAAAAGCTCGGAAAAGCGGCGGATGCCGCCGTCGTGCTCGGGCTCGGCATCAATGCCGGACACGATCTGACGGTCGCAAATCTCGCGCCGCTCGTGCGGCGTGTTCCCAAGCTTGCGGAAGTGTCCATCGGTCATGGGCTGACGGCCGACGCGCTTGAATATGGCATGGCCGAAACCGTGCGCCGTTTCCTGCGTTCCTGCGAAGGGTAGAGCGAAAGACCCCCGCGCGTGCTGCATGGCTGACCCTGCGAAAAGTGCAGTTGATATTGCACTGCAACAGGCGTAGAAGCCCGGCCCGTCCTTCAAAGGAGGGCAAATGAAATGGAAATGCCATTCGAAGGCTCGCGCCATGATGCTCCGTCGTCGACGGGGCACGGCACCGGAGCCCTGGCACTGGCCGCAATCGGTGTCGTCTATGGCGATATCGGCACCAGCCCCATCTATGCCTTGCGTGAGGCCATTCACGCCACCGGAAATCCCGACCGTTCGACCGATGCCGAAGTCCTCGGGGTGCTGTCGATCATCGTCTGGTCGCTGACGCTCATCGTCGCGATCAAATATGCGCTGATCGTGCTGCGCGCCGACAATCGCGGCGAGGGCGGCACGCTCTCGCTGATGGCCCTCGCGCGGCAAAATGCCGGGCGTCTGTCGCCCGCCGTCATGCTGCTCGGCATGGCCGGCGCCGGGCTCTTCCTCGGCGATGCGCTGATTACGCCGGCGATCTCGGTCCTTTCGGCCGTCGAGGGGCTGGAAGTCGCGACGCCCGCCTTCGCGCCCTATGTCATTCCGATCACCGTCGTCATCCTGATTGCGCTCTTCGCCGTCCAGAAGAAGGGCACAGCTTCGGTTGCGATGGTGTTCGGGCCGATCAC
This sequence comes from Aliihoeflea sp. 2WW, assembly GCF_000497755.1. GTDB lineage: Bacteria > Pseudomonadota > Alphaproteobacteria > Rhizobiales > Rhizobiaceae > Aliihoeflea. The sequence continues at coordinate 18,662 of NZ_AYOD01000049.1, read as the reverse complement.
CGCGATCTGGTTCATCGTGCTCGGCGGCCTCGGTATATGGCACATCATCGACGCGCCGCAGGTGCTGGCCGCACTCAATCCGGCCTATGCGGTCGGGTTCCTGTTCAGCCATTCGCATGTCGCCTTTGCCGTCATCGGCGCGGCGTTCCTCGCCGTCACGGGCGCCGAGGCGATCTATGCGGACCTTGGCCATTTCGGCCGCAAACCGATCGTGCTCGCCTGGTTCGGACTGGTCTTTCCGGCGCTGCTCCTCAACTATTTCGGCCAGGGCGCATTCATCCTCAGCCATGAGGGCGCGACCGGGCAGCCGCTATTCCAGATGGTGCCGTCCTGGGCGGTGTTCCCGCTCGTCATCCTGGCGACGGTCGCGACCGTCATTGCCAGCCAGGCCGTCATTACCGGCACGTTCTCACTCGCCAGCCAGGCGATCCAGCTTGGGCTCCTGCCGCGCTTCGCGGTGTTCCATACATCCGATACGCAATCCGGCCAGATCTTCATGCCGCAGATCAACGCGCTGCTGTTGATCGGTGTCGTGATCCTGGTGCTCGAATTCGGCTCGTCGAGCGCGCTTGCCGGCGCCTACGGCATATCCGTCACCGGCGAAATGGTGGTGACGGCGCTGCTGCTGCTCGTCGTTATGCGCAATGTCTGGAAGTGGCCGGTCGTCGGCGCGCTCGTCGTCATCATTCCGTTCCTCGTTCTCGACATGACCTTCCTCGCCGCCAATTCGCTGAAATTCTTCGACGGCGGCTGGGTGTCGGTCGCGGTGGCTGCGGCGGCGATGGTCGTCATGATGACGTGGCGCAAGGGCAGCCGGCTGCTCTTCCACAAGACGCGCAAGACCGAAGTGCCGCTGGCGCTCCTGACCGACAACCTCACCGCCAAGCCGCCGACGCTCGTTCCGGGAACGGCGGTTTTCCTGACCAGCGATCCCGAAAGCGCCCCGACCGCGCTGATGCACAGCCTCAAGCACTACAAGGTGCTGCACGAGCACAACGTCATCCTGACCATCGTCACGGTCGAGCAGCCGCATGTCGGCGACGCGGACCGGGTCGAGATCGAGCGCATCAACGACCTGTTCTCCAAGGTGACGCTGCATTTCGGCTACATGGAACGGCCGAACGTGCCCAAGGGCCTGGCGCTTTGCCGCAAGGCGGGCTGGAAGTTCGACATCATGACGACGTCGTTCTTCCTGTCGCGACGCACGCTGAAGGGCTCCAGCCAATCGGCGATGCCGCACTGGCAGGACAGGCTCTACATCACGCTGGCGCGCAACGCATCGGACGCGACGGCCTATTTCCAGATCCCGAGCGGCCGGGTCGTGGAGATCGGGACGCAAGTCGTCATCTAGGATGCGGGTCGAGGTTTCGGCACGCCCAGCCCGAAATCTCGACACACCCTGCAAATCCTTAGCCGAGGGACTTGCGCGCCTCTCGGCGCTTCGCTAGAACTCCGAACCGTACCGTACGGTACACAAATTTCGGAGCATGGATTTGGGTGAAGCCGCGACAGCGATGGATGAGTGGACGGAGCGCCAGAAGGACGTTCTGGACGCCGTGCTCGACCTGCTCGTCACCGGGGGCGATGCGGTGACGACGGCCGCCATCGCGCGCAAGGCCAACTGCTCCAAGGAAACGCTCTACAAATGGTTCGGCGACCGCGACGGGCTGCTGGCCGCGACCGTGCGCTGGCAGGCCTCGCGCGTTCGTGCCGGAAATTTCGACGCCCAGCATCTCGACGCCTCGCAACTGCGCGAAAGCCTCGAGGCCTTCGCGGTCAACTGGCTCTCCGTCATCTCCAGCCGGACCTCGATCGCGCTCAATCGCGTCGGCATCAGCCATGCGGGCTCGGGCAAGAGCGGCCTTGGCCGCATGGTGCTGGCCAACGGACGCTTCGCCATCGGCGAGAGGCTGAAGCCGCTGCTCGAGGCGGGCAGGGCGAACGGGCTTCTCGCCTTCGACGATACCGAGACGGCGTTCCGCACCTTTTTCGGCCTTGTCGGCCGCGACGTTCAGATCCGGCTGCTGCTCGGCGACCGGCTGGAAACGACTGAAGCGGAGATCGCGCGGGATGCCGCGCGCGCGACGCAGCAGTTCTTCGCCCTTTACGGGGCACCGCAAACCCAAAAACCACTCCAGGGAAGGATATGACCATGCGCGTTTATTACGATCGCGACGCCGATCTCAATCTCATCAAGGGCAAGAAGGTCGCCATCATCGGCTACGGCTCCCAGGGCCGCGCCCATGCGCTGAACCTCAAAGATTCGGGCGTCAAGGACATCGCCGTCGGCCTCAAGGCCGGTTCGGCGACCGCCAAGAAGGTCGAGGCCGACGGGCTCAAGGTGATGACCGTCGCCGAGATTGCCAAGTGGGCGGACCTGATGATGATGGCGACGCCGGACGAACTCCAGGCCGACATCTATCGCGACGAGATCGCGCCGAACATCCGCGACGGCGCCGCCATCGCCTTCGCCCACGGCCTCAACGTCCATTTCGGCCTGATCGAGCCGAAGTCGACCGTCGACGTCCTGATGGTCGCGCCGAAGGGCCCCGGCCACACGGTTCGCGGCGAATACCAGAAGGGCGGCGGCGTGCCGTGCCTTGTCGCCGTCCACCAGGACGCCTCGGGCAATGCGCTCGACCTCGGCCTTTCCTACGCCTGCGGCGTCGGTGGCGGCCGCTCGGGCATCATCGAGACCAACTTCAAGGAAGAGTGCGAAACCGATCTCTTCGGTGAGCAGGTCGTTCTGTGCGGCGGCCTCGTCGAGCTCATCCGCGCCGGTTTCGAGACGCTGGTGGAAGCCGGATATGCGCCGGAAATGGCCTATTTCGAGTGCCTGCACGAAGTGAAGCTCATCGTGGACCTCATCTATGAGGGCGGCATCGCCAACATGAACTACTCGATCTCCAACACGGCCGAGTGGGGCGAGTATGTTTCGGGTCCGCGCATCATCACCGCCGAGACCAAGGCCGAGATGAAGCGTGTCCTGAACGACATCCAGACCGGCAAGTTCACCTCCGAATGGATGCAGGAATATCGCTCCGGCATGGCGCGCTTCAAGGGCATCCGCCGCCGCAACGACGCCCACCAGATCGAGGAAGTCGGCACCAAGTTGCGCGCCATGATGCCGTGGATCGCGAAGAACCAGCTCGTCGACAAAGCCAAGAACTAACCGGATCGGCCCCGGCTCGCCCTGCCGGCCGGCTGAAGCGACGTTCTGCGCTTCCGGTGCTCACGGACCTCAAGTCCGCTCTGCTCCGGTTCTCGAAGCGCCGCTCCATCCGACTCGGCAGGCCGAACCGGCATCCGATCCCGTGCACGGTATGAGATCGAACGGGCCGCCATCGCGCGGCCCGTTTTCATTTTGGCATCGTCCTTGCTGCGCTCGCGTCAGGTGGATGGAGGTTGTGCCATGATGACACAGATTACCCAGCGCTCGATCGCCATGGGCGGCGAAGTCTTTCCGGATCGGCGCAGCGAGCAGCGCCGGCGGGTCTTCAAGGGTGCCGTGCTGCGGTTCGACGGTGGCTATGCCAGCCGCGAATGCGTCGTTCGCAGCCTCTCCGACCACGGCGCGCGGCTGTCCTTCGGGGATGCGCTCGATATTCCGCCACGCTTCGACATGCGCCTTTCCGACGAGGCGGCGTTCAGGCCTGTCGAAATGCGCTGGCGGCGGGGTGGCGAGGTCGGCGTGCGGCTCGTCTAGCCGTAATGCCAGTGCGGCTTGGGTTCCTCGGCAAGGAACTCGACGCCCACGCGATCCTTCGTGCGCCAGCGCACGACCGAGCGAAAGCCCTTGGCGTCGGTCGGGATGTAGAGAAGGAAGTCGTCCGGAACGACGACATCGGCCGGCACGCGCAGCTCGGCACCCTTCGAATGCATGTTGCGCACGGTGCAGGAAATCTCCGACGTGTTGACGTCGCCGATGATCGACGCGCCCTTGAGGACGCGCTGGCGATGTTCGCGGCGGAGATTCTCGTCAGTCACCAAACTGCCTTACCCAATGCCAAATGATGGCACCGACCCTTATCAGCGCTGGGGCGAAGATAGGGTTAACGATATCACAGATAGGGCGAAACGCAGGTGCGCCGTCCGCCTCGTGGGGGCAAAAACGTGTTGTCGGACGGACGGTACGACGCATAGCGCGCGTTGCACCAATCGACATGGGCGAAGGGCATGGCCGATGCGCCCGCGGCGGGCGGCGCGGCGATGACGCGCCGGCCGGCATAGCCATAGGCCGAGCCGTAGCTTTCGGCGGCCGGGTGGGGCGGGTAGAACCAGCTCGCATCGTCGAGCGGATATTTGAAGCCGCGATAGGGAAGGGGCGGGCTGCCGAGTTCCTCGACGATGATTGCAGATGCCGGAGGCGCGACCGCGACCGGCGCCTGGACGCCCCAGCCGGGATGGATCGGCCCCTTGTGCATGTCGGCGCCAAGGGCCGGTGCGGCGAGGGCGAGCAGGGCAGTGATGGCGAAAAGGGCTCTCGACACGGGCATTCTCCTTGCAGGTGCCCGGCACACTATCCGTCACGGCTTTAGCGAAGCTTGTGTTTGCATGCGCCCTTTGCGACGGTGCGGCCATGTCGCTGCGCATCGCCACGTTCAATGTCGAGAACCTGATGAACAGGTTCGATTTTTCCGGCTTTCGCAACCAGCTCCTGCAGGACCGGGCGCTGTCGCTCTTCCAGATCGAGAACGAGGCCGACTACCGGCATCTGGAGCGCGCGCGGATGATCTCGCACACGGACGATGCGCGCCAGCTCAGCGCGCTCGCTATCGCGGCGGCGCGGGCCGACATCATCTGCCTGCAGGAGGTGGAAAACATCGAGGCGCTGCGGGCCTTCGAATATGGCTATCTGTTCAAGATGGTCGGCCATGGCTATCGCGAGAAATATCTCGCCAAGGGCAACGACATGCGCGGCATCGAGGTCGCGATCATGTTCCGCACCGAGACCGCCTATGGCGAGCCGATCGAGTTCGTCTCGATGCAGAGCCACGCCCATGTCACCTTCGAGGAACTGGGGCTCTACAACGACGCGCTCGCCGGGGTCGGCGAAAAGCCGAACGACCTGGTGTTTCGCCGTGACTGCGTCGAGGTCGACCTCAAGGTCGCGGGCCGGCCGGTGACGATCTATCTCGTTCATTTCAAATCGATGGGCGGGGGGCGCAACGGGCTGCCGGGGCGCGAATCGACGATGCCGGTGCGCATGGCTGAAGCTGCGGCGGTACGCGCGATCATCGAGGCGCGGTTCGGGCCGAAGGCGGCGCAGAAGCGCTGGGCGATCTGCGGGGATTTGAACGACTATCGCGAACGGATCGTCGTCGAGGGCGGGATCGAGGGGGATTGGACGTTCACGCCGGTGACGGAAGACATCCGCACAAGCCTCGACGTCCTCACCGAGGGCGGCTTTTGCGAGAACGTCGCCGAGCGCCTGCCGCCGCTCGAGCGCTGGACGCTCTATCACACGCGCGGGCCGCAGGAGCGGCATCTGTGCCAGCTCGACTACGTGCTCGTCTCGGGCGGATGGGCGCAGAAGAACGCGACGCGCCTGCCGCAGATCATCACCAAGGGCCAGCCCTGGCGCACACCCTTTCCGCCCGGCCAGTCGCCCGAGCGCTGGCCGCGCATCGGCTGGGACAGGCCGAAGGCGTCGGACCACTGCCCGGTAGTGATGGAACTGGACGTCCTATAGCGGTTACTCGTGCCGCAAGGCGACGATCGGATCGAGCCGGGCGCCGCGCAGGGCGGGGAAGAAGCCGAACACCATGCCAATCAGGCCCGAAAAGCCGACTGCGAGCGCGATGACGGCAAGGCTCGGCACGAAGGGGATCGACAGGCTCATCGCGGCGAGGCCGGCGAGCGACAGGCCGATGACGACGCCGATGATGCCGCCGAGCACCGACAGCACCGTCGCCTCGACGAGGAACTGAAGCAGGATGTGGCGCTCATGCGCACCGATGGCGAGGCGGATGCCGATTTCGCGCGTTCGCTCCGTCACCGACACCAGCATGATGTTCATGATGCCGATGCCGCCGACGAGCAGGCTGACGCTGGCGAGCGCGCCCAGCATACCGGTCATGACCCGCGTCGTGCTCGTCACCGCGTCGGCGATCTGGGTCATGTCGCGGACCTGGAAGTTGTCTTCCTGGCCGGGCGAAATGCCCCGGTTTTCGCGCAGGATCTGCTCGATGTCGGTGACGACTCCGCTCGTCGCGACGCCGTCCTGCGCGGCGACGAAGATGGTGCCGATGTCGCGGTTGCCGGCAATGCGGCGCTGGAAGGTCGGCAGCGGCATCAGCACCGTCGCATCCTGGTCCTGGCCGAAGCCCGCCGTGCCCTTGGCCTCCAGCACGCCGATGACGCGGCAGCTCATCTGACCGACGCGGATGGGCTGGTCGAGCGGATCGCCGGCGCCGAAAAGGGTCGAGCGCACCGTCTGGCCGATGACGCAGACATTGCCGCCCGAGCGCGCCTCCTGCTCGGAGAAGGCGCGGCCGAGGGTGACTTCCCAGTTGCGGGCGGCGAAATACTCGGTGTCGGTGCCGGTGACCTCGGCGGTCAGATTGTCGGCGCCGTAGACGATGCGCACCTGCCGCTGCGCCGCGCCCGAGATTGCATCGACGCCGGAAAGCGAGGCCGAGATCGCCGCAAGGTCGCTGGCGTCGAGGCGGCGCGGCGTGAAATTGGTGGTGCCGCCGCGCGAGGGGCGGGCGGATGAGACCATCAGGAGGTTGCTGCCGAGATTGGAGATGTCCTGCTTGACCTTCTCCGTCGTGCCGGACCCGACCGTGATCATGGCGATGACGGCGGCGACGCCGATGACGATGCCGAGCAGCGTCAGGAACGAGCGCAGCGCGTTGCGGCGCACGGAGCGCAAAGCGAGGCGGACGGTCTCAAGAAACATGGGCCGCCTCCGTGTTCACGCGATCATAGGCGATGTTGCCGTCGAGAAAGCCGACGGTCCGGTCCGCGAAGGCGGCGATGTCGGATTCATGCGTGACCATGACGATGGTCAGGCCCTGATCGCGGTTGAGGCCGGTCAGGAGTTCCATGATCTCGTGGCTGCGCGCCGTGTCGAGATTGCCGGTCGGCTCGTCGGCGACGAGCAAGGTCGGATTGGCGACGATGGCGCGGGCGATCGCGACGCGCTGCTGCTGGCCGCCGGAAAGTTCGCCCGGCGTGTGGTCTTCGCGCCCCTGAAGCCCGACCTTCGCCAGTGCTTCCATCGCCATGCCGCGCCGCTCTTTCGCGGGCACGCCACGATAGATCAGTGGCAGTTCGACATTCTCCGCCGCCGTGGTGCGGGCGAGGAGATTGTAGCCCTGGAAGACGAAGCCGATATAGAGATTGCGCAGGATCGCGCGGCGGCCGCGATCGAGCATGCCGGCATCGACGCCGAGAAAATCGTAGCGCCCCTCGCTCGGCGTATCGAGGCAGCCGATGATGTTCATCGCCGTCGATTTGCCGGAGCCCGACGGCCCCATGATCGCGACGAACTCGCCGCGCCGGATCGCCATATCGACACCGGCCAGCGCATCGACGCGCGCTTCGCCAGCGCCATAAGTCTTCCAGACCTTGGCGAAGGCGAGAAGCGGCGGCTCAGTGTGGACGTTCATCACCGCTCCCGCGTGCCAACGACGATCTCGGCGCCTTCCTGCAAACCGTCGACGATCTCGATCCGGTCGCCGTCACTGGAGCCGGTGGTCACGCGGGTCGCCTGCGGTTCGCCGTTTTCCATGACGTAGAGCGTGCGCTGCGAGGGATCGGCCGCCTGTCGCGCTTCGCCGCGATTGCCGCCGCCACGCCCGCCGCGGCCCATGCCCATGCGCGGCGGCGAGAACAAGGCCTGCAGGCCGAAGCCGGAGGAGCGCTCTTCCGCGACGGCCGGGCTGAACCGGAACGCCGAGGCCGGCACCAGAAGCGCATCCTCGGCCTCGCGGGTGACGATATCCACCGTCGCGGTCATGCCGGGGCGCAGCAAAAGCTCGTCATTGGTCACCGCCAGCCGCGCCTCGTAGGTCACGACGCCTTCGGTGACGACCGAGGCATAAGCGATGTCGCTGATCTCGGCGTCGAAACGGCGCGTCGGGAAGGCGTCGACCGTGAAGCGCGCAGTCTGGCCCTCGGCGACCTGGCCGATATCGGCCTCGTCGATCGCCGCCTTCAGTTCCATGCGTTCCAGATTCTCGGCGATGACGAACAGGATCGGCGCCTGCGTCGAGGCCGAAACCGTCTGCCCGGGGTTGAGCGAGCGCGTTAGGACGATGCCGTCGATCGGCGCGTAGATCGTGCTCTTGTTGAGATCGGCCTGCTGCAATTTCAGTTCCGCCTCGGCAATGTCCTGGTTTGCGCGCGCGATGGCGACGGCGCTGTCGGCACGATCGAAGGCGGCCTTGGATGTCTCCAGCGCCTGGTCGGCGACCATGCCGCGGCTTGACAATTGCTCGGCGCGAGCGAGCGCCTGGCGGGTTTCCGTCAGCGTCACCTCGGCGTCGAGGACGCGGGCGGCGGCGGCGGCGACATTCGCCTCGGCGCGTTCGATCTGCGCCTCGATCCGGCCCGTGTCGAGCACTGCAAGGACGTCGCCTGCCGAAACCCGCTGGTTCTCGTCTACCGAGACGGAGCGCACCACGCCCGACAGTTCCGTCGACACGTCGACCTGCGTCAGCGGCGCCAGCGTGCCCGTCGCCGACACCTCGACCCTCAGCGCACCGCGCTCGGCCGGCACGGTGCGGTAGCTGACCTGCGGCGCGGAGGAGGGGGCGAAAGCGTAGTAGGCGCCGCCGGCTGCGCCGAGCAGGAGCAGCCCCGCGACGAGCGGCCAGCGACGCTTTTTGCGTTTCGCCGTGCCGAGGCCGAGCGCATCGGAAATATTCGGAGTTGCGCTGTGCGCGGAGGGCCCTTGCGGCCGGCCGGCGATCTGATCCATCTGACGAAGCCTGGCGCTCGATATGTCCCTATGCTTGACAGATCGCCCCAAAGCGCCCCGATTACAAATTAAAGTTTGGCCATGTCGGCCCGCTTGAGGAGAGCCCGATCCGTGACGTCCGCCCGCCGCTACGCCGTCTACGACGTCTTCGCCGACCAGGTGCTGGCGGGCAATCCGCTCGCCATCGTCTTCGACGCCGATGGGCTCGATGACGGCGCGATGCAGAAGATCGCGAAGGAATTCAACCTCTCGGAAACCGTCTTCCTGCTGCCGGCCGAAGGGGCCGGCCACGCGGCCGCCATGCGCATCTTCACGCCCGGTCGGGAACTCCCCTTCGCCGGCCATCCCACCGTCGGCACCGCCGTCGCGCTTTCGGATGGCGGGCAGCCGACGGACCTTTCCATCCTCGTCCTCGAACAGAAGATCGGCCTCGTGCGCTGCGCGGTCTCGCGTGAGGGCGACGCCGCCTTTGCCGAGTTCGACCTGCCGCGTCTGCCCGAGCGCCTCGACTGCGAGGTCGACAAGGCCTCCTTCGCCGCCGCGCTGGGGCTCGGGGCGCACGAGATCGGCTTCGAGAACCATGTGCCGCAGCTTTGGACGGCCGGCGTGCCGTACGTCACCGTCCCGGTCGCCGGGCTCGACGCCGCCGCCCGCGCCAGATGCGATGGCGCGCTGTGGGCCGAGATCGCGCCGCAGGTCGATGGCATCATCGCCGACGCCTATGTCTATTGCCGCGAGACGGTCGGCCATGATTGCGCCTTCCACGCGCGCATGTTCGCGCCTTACATGGGCATCCCGGAGGACCCCGCGACCGGCTCGGCCGCCGCCGCCTTCGCCGGCGCCATCCACCATTTCGACCAGCCGGGCGCCGGCTCCCACCGGCACTGGATCGAGCAGGGCATCGAAATGGGCCGCCCTTCGCGCATCCGGCTCGAGATCGACGTCGAAGGCGGCGCCATCACCGCCGCGCGGATCGGCGGACACGCAGTCAAGGTCGCCGAGGGCACGCTTTTCGCCTGACCATGCGGTATCGCGCGCTCGCGAAAAACTTTTGCCCAGGCGCTGGACAGCGCGAAAGCGAGTGGCTATAGACGCGGCTTCTTCGGGACGCCCTGGCGACCCGGTGGCCGGGTGATTAGCTCAGTTGGTAGAGCAGCTGACTCTTAATCAGCGGGTCGTAGGTTCGATCCCTACATCACCCACCATTTTCTTTCCATTCCGTCCGTCCCAATTTTTCGCCCGCCATCATCGGCGCGCGATTTTGATCGTGCACGACCGCGTTTTCTGACGCGCCGGCAGCGTGGTCGGGAAGGAACTGTTAACCGTGTGATCCTATCCCTCAACGGTGTCCAACCGTTGAGCATACGCATGTCATCCTCGCCGATCACCAGGGCAAACATCATCCCGATTTCCCTTTACGCTTCCCGCGCGCAGACGGCCCCCGAGGGCTCCGAAACGCAGGCGGAAGCTGCACGCGCCGAGCGTGATGGCCCGCGCGAACCGTCGGTCAATCCGGTTTCGCAGGAGGCCAAGCCCGAGTGGGAAAAGCACTTCTTCATGGCACCGAACGTCCGGTTCACGCGCACGCCGGACAATGCGGTGACGAAGAAGCAGAGCAAGGCGGCCGCTGAACCGACCGCCGGTTCGTCGCCCGACGAGGCGCCGACGGTGCCGGTCGTCGTTCGCGACCATGTTCTGGAACTCGTCCATGACGCGGACGACCGGCCGGCCGAGGCGATCGATGAACTTGCTGCCCCGGCCGTGGCGGCCAAGACCGAGTCGGCCTCGCCGACGAGCGGGGACGTGTGGGCGCTCCTTTCGGACCACGCATTCTTCGAGCTCGCGCCGCCGCTGTCGCCGAAGGGCGAAATCGTGCCCGCGCGCAAACCTGTCGCTGGCCGGGTGGTTTCCGTGGCGCCGCGGACAGACGGCCCGGCCGTTACAGCACGGCCGCGACCCAGCGAATCCGATCCGGCTTCTCTTTACCGTGTCATCGATTGTTCGGTTGGAACGGGTGGCAAGGCTCGCACGTCTTCTGAGGACGCCGCATCTGGCCGTCTCGCGCAGCGTCCTGCTGGGCAGACCACGGTGCGGGCCATCGTGCCAGCCGCTCCGCCGGCGTCAGTGCGGCCACCAGTCTTGCCCGAGCCCATGCGGATCGAGGCCGAAGCTTTCGGGGAGGGCTATTCGTTTCCCCCGATCGACCTCCTGCAGGACCCTCCGATGGGAACCGGCGTCTACCTGACGCAGGAGCGTCTTGAGCAAGGTGCGGACCTCCTCGAAAGCGTTCTGGAAGATTTCGGGGTCAAGGGCGAAATCATTCACGTGCGCGCCGGCCCTGTCGTCACGCTCTACGAATTCGAGCCGGCACCCGGCGTCAAATCGAGCCGCGTGATCAATTTGGCCGACGACATCGCGCGCTCGATGTCGGCCGTATCGGCACGCGTCGCCGTGGTGCCGGGCCGCAATGCCATCGGCATCGAACTGCCGAACGACGAGCGCGAGACGGTCTATTTCCGCGAACTGATCGAGAGCGACGCTTTCGGCCGGTCGAATGCCAAGCTTGCGCTCGCGCTTGGCAAGGACATCGGCGGTCAGCCGGTCGTCGCCGATCTGGCGCGCATGCCCCATCTTCTGGTCGCCGGCACCACGGGCTCGGGCAAGTCGGTCGCCATCAACACGATGATCCTCTCGCTTCTCTACCGGTTGAACCCGGAAGAGTGCCGGCTGATCATGGTCGATCCGAAGATGCTCGAGCTGTCCGTCTATGACGGCATCCCGCATCTTCTGACGCCGGTCGTCACCGACCCGCAAAAGGCCGTGACCGCCCTGAAATGGGCGGTGCGCGAGATGGAGGACCGCTATCGCAAGATGGCGCGCCTCGGCGTGCGCAACATCGACGGCTATAACAGCCGGGCTGCCGCCGCACGCCAGAGCGGCGAACAGATCTTCATGCAGGTCCAGACCGGTTTTGCCAAGGGAACGGGCGAGCCGACCTTCGAGGAACGCGAGATCGACCTGTCGCCGATGCCGTTCATCGTCATCATCGTCGACGAAATGGCCGACCTGATGATGGTGGCGGGCAAGGAGATCGAAGGCGCGATCCAGCGTTTGGCACAGATGGCGCGGGCAGCCGGCATCCATCTGATCATGGCGACGCAGCGTCCCTCGGTCGACGTCATCACCGGCACGATCAAGGCGAATTTCCCGACCCGGATTTCCTTCCAGGTCACCTCGAAGATCGACAGTCGCACCATTTTGGGCGAACAGGGCGCCGAACAGCTCCTCGGCCAGGGCGACATGCTTCATATGGCCGGCGGCGGGCGCCTGGCGCGCGTCCATGGACCGTTCGTCTCAGATGCCGAAGTCGAGAAGGTCGTCGCGCACCTCAAGGCGCAGGCGACGCCGGAATATCTCGACACGGTGACCGCCGATGGCGACGCGCCGCTCGCCGATGAGGACGAAGGCGACGTCGACGCCGCCGTGGACGGCGACGATGGCGACACGCTCTACGCCGAGGCGGTGAAGGTCGTCACGCGCGACAAGAAGTGCTCGACCTCTTATATCCAGCGTCGCCTGGGCATCGGCTACAACCGTGCCGCCTCCCTCGTCGAACGGATGGAGAAGGAGGGGCTGGTCGGTGCGCCCAATCATGTGGGCAAGCGCGAAATTCTTTCCGGCCAGTCTGCTTAAAGCTGGCCTGATCGGAGCTCGGCGGGGCTGAAGGTTCGACCGGACCTTCGCCCCATCAGGCGCCGACGCATGGGAAGATCACATTTTCCAAAGCCGAATTGACTCCCGTTCCGGTTGGGTTCTTAATAGAACAAAATAGGAACATAGGGCATGGATGGTCGACGCGATATCCATGCGCTGCGGCAAAGCCTCGCCGCCCTGGAGCCCGTCGGACTGATCGGGCCGGAAAGCCGGTTTTCGCTTGGTGCGGACGGGCCGGACAGGGCGTTGGGCGGCGGGCTGATGCGCGGCGCATTGCATGAGGTGCTGGGTGCGGCAGGGGCGGATGCGGCTTCCGCGGCTGGCTTCGTCGCGGGCTTGAGCCTGCGGGCGGGCTTGCGGATCGACGAGGATCTGCGCGCCGAGGGTGGTGCGATGCGCCTGCGCAAGACGCTTTGGGTGCGCCAGGTCGCCGGCGAGGTCGAGACCGGCAAGCTCTATCCGCAGGGCCTGCTCGACATCGGGCTTCTGCCTCAAACGCTGATCCAGGTTCGGCTGAAGGATGCCGCGGCCGTCCTGCGCGCCGGTATCGAGGGCGCGCGATGCGAGGCACTCGGCGCGGTCGTCATCGAGCCCTGGGGCAATCCCAAGGTGCTCGACCTGACCGCCACGCGTCGGTTGACGCTGGCGGCGGAAGAGAGCGGCGTGCCGATCTTTCTCTTGCGCCTTTGCGCCCGCGCCGAGCCGAGCGCGGCGACGACGCGCTGGCAGGTGGGCGCGCTTGCTTCGCGCCCGCTCGAAGCCAATGCGCCGGGCATGCCGGCCTTCGACATCACCCTTTTGCGCCAGCGCGCAGGCACTGCCGGCCTCAACTGGCAGATGGAGTGGAACCGTGACGAGCAACGCTTCGAGGAACAGGCGATATCTCGCGCTGTGGCTCCCCTTTCTTCCGACCGACCGGCTGGAGCGTCTGGCGCGCAGGGCTGGCGGCAGGCGGGATGACCGGCCGATGGTGGTCGCGGCGCTCGAGGCCAATGCGATGCGCCTCGTCGCGGCCGATCGCAAGGCGCTGTCGCTCGGGCTCAATCCGGGCCTCGGCCTTGCCGATGCGCGCGCCCGCGTGCCGGCGATCGAGGTGCACGAGCACGAGCCGGAGGCCGATCTTGCGCTTCTTTGCCATGTCGCCGACTGGTGCGACCGCTATACCCCCGTCGTTGCGGAAGAGGCGCCCGACACGCTGATCCTCGAGATTGCCGGTTCGGCGCATCTGTTCGGCGGGGAAAAGCGGCTGAAGGCCGACCTCGAACGGCGGCTGTCAAGCTTCGGCCTGACGGCGCGCTCAGCCATTGCCGGAACCGGAGCTGCGGCGCGCGCTCTCGCCCGCTTCGGGGAGGGCGGCATCGTTGCGTCCGGGGCGGAGCGCGAGGCCGTGGCGCCGCTGCCGGTCGCAGCCCTCGAAGTGGAGCCCGAGAGCATCGTCGCGCTCCGCCGCGCTGGCCTGATGTCGCTCGGTGATCTTGCCGCGCGCCCGCAAAAACCGCTCGCCGCACGGTTCGGTTCGGATTTCGTGCGCCGGCTGCAGGCAATTTTCGGCGAAATCGACCCGCCTTTGTCGCCGCGCCGGCCGCTGCCCTTGTTCACCGCGGAAGAGCGCTTTGCCGATCCGATCGGGCTCGAGGCCGATATCGCGATCGCCTTCGAGGCGCTGACGCGCAGCCTTTGCGCGATGCTGGAGCGGCACGGGCAGGGCGGGCGCGCCTTCGAGGCGACCTTCTTTCGCGCCGACGGCGCGACGCGGCGCATCGAGGCGCTGGTCGGGCGGCCTCTGCGCGATCCCGCAGCACTGAAGAAGCTTTTCATGACCCGGCTCGATGCGCTTGCCGATCCGGTCGATCCCGGCTTCGGTTTCGACATGATCCGGCTCGCCGTGCTGGCGGGCGACCCGGCCGACGGCGCGCAGATGCGCTTCGAGCGCGACCGGGTGGACGAGGCGGCGGTGGCCGACCTCGTCGACCGCCTGAGCGCGCGGTTCGGCCCGGGCGCTGTCGAACGTTTCCTGCCGATCGACAGCCACGTACCCGAACGTGCCGCACGGCGCGTACCGGCGATCGGCGACGGCGAGGCCGAAATCGAGTGGAGCCCGAGCCCCGCCGGCGAGCCGCCCTTGCGCCCGATCCTGATCTTCACGCCGCCGCAACCCGTTGAGACGATCGCCGAGGTGCCCGAAGGTCCTCCCTACCGGTTCCGCTGGCGGCGCATCTGGCACGACATGGTGCGCGTGGAGGGCCCAGAGCGCATTTCGCCCGAATGGTGGCGCACGGCCAAGGAGCCGAAGACCCGCGACTACTACCGCGTCGAGGACCGGCAGGGCCACCGCTACTGGCTTTACCGTGAAGGCCTTTATGCGCGCGAGGCGGGCGAGGTGCGCTGGTTCATCCAGGGGCTCTTTCCATGACGGATTATGCCGAACTTGCCACGACCACCAATTTCTCGTTCTTGCGCGGGGCTTCCAGCCCGCAGGACATGGTGCTGGCCGCACTCATCTTGAACCACAACGGCATCGGCATTGCGGATCGCAATTCGGTCGCCGGCGTGGTGCGCGCCTATGCGACTATCAAGGACATCCTTGCCGGCGAAAGGCCGGCGCGCCGCATGCGCGAGGGCTCCGGGCCGGGCGAGTATGTGCTCGTCATGCCCGGCTTGCTCGAAGACATGCCGATCAGCTTTGAAGAGCTTCAGGCACGCTCACGCAACTTCAAGCTCGCGGTCGGGGCCCGGCTCGTCTTTGCCGACGGCACTCCGGACATCATCGCCTATCCTGAAAACCGGGATGGATGGGGTGCGCTCTGCCGGCTTTTGACGATCGGGAACCGGCGGGCGAAGAAAGCGGACTGCATTCTTTATCTCGATGATCTGCTTGTTCGGTGCAGTGATCTCCTGCTGGTGGTGATGCCTGATGGCAGATTGGACGCCCTGCCGCCTGTTCTTTCGCGTCTGCGCGACATGGCCGGCGGCCTATGGATTGGCGCCTCGATGCTCTATCAGGGGAGCGACCGGCGGCGACTGACGCGCTTGAATGCGTTGTCCGTAGCGCATCGCGTGCCGTTGATCGCCATCAACGACGCTCTCTATCACTCACCCGACGAGCGCGACCTTCAGGATGTCCTCACCTGCATTCGCGAGGCAACCACCATCGAGGCGGCGGGGCGGCTGCTGCTTGCCAATGCCGAACGCCACCTCAAACCGGCCGAGGACATGAGGCGGCTTTTCCGTGATTGTCCCGGTGCAATCGAGGAGGTCCAGATCCTTCTCGCCAGGATGGATTTTTCGCTCCGGCAGTTCAAATACGAATATCCGGAAGAACTGGTCCCGCCGGGTCTTGAGCCTCAAAGCCATCTTGAGGAGATGACTTGGAGGCGCGCGGCCATCCACTACAAGGGGGAGATTCCGCCGAAGGTTCGAAAGACGCTCGTCGAGGAACTGGCCCTCATCGCCAAGCTCGACTACGCCACATATTTCCTCACCATCTACGACATCGTCCAAAAGGCGGAGGAACTCGGCATATTGTGCCAGGGCAGGGGGTCCGCCGCCAATTCCGCGGTCTGTTTCGTTCTCGGCATCACCTCCGTCGACCCGGCGACGAATACGCTTCTATTCGCCCGCTTCCTGTCCGACGAACGCCGCGAGCCGCCGGACATCGACGTCGATTTCGAGCATGAGCGGCGCGAGGAGATCATCCAGTATCTCTATGAAAAATACGGCCGTCATCGCGCCGGCATCGTCGCGACCGTCATTCATTACCGGCCGAAAAGCGCGATCCGCGAGGTCGGCAAGGTGCTCGGCCTGTCGCAGGACATCACGGCGCGCATCGCCGGAACAGTCTGGGGAAGCTGGAGCCGCGACGAACTTCCTGACGAGCGTATCCGGCAGGCGGGGCTCGATCCCGCCAATCCGATGATCCGGCGTGCGGTCGAGTTCGCCTCGCGGCTGCTCGATTTTCCGCGCCATCTTTCCCAGCATGTCGGCGGCTTCGTGCTCGCGCGCCATCGCCTCGACGAAATGGTGCCGATCGGCAATGCCGCGATGGAGGATCGCACCTTCATCGAATGGGACAAGGACGACATCGATGCGCTCGGCATGATGAAGGTCGACGTGCTCGCGCTCGGCATGCTGACCTGTATCCGCAAGGCGTTCGATCTGGTCGAGGCACATTACGGCAAGAAGCTTGCCATGAATGAGCTAAAACCGGACGATCCTGAAACGTTCGACATGCTGCAGCGCGGCGAGTCGATCGGTGTCTTTCAGGTCGAAAGCCGGGCTCAGATCAACATGTTGCCGCGCCTCAGGCCCAAGAGGTTCTACGATCTGGTCATTCAGGTCGCGATCGTTCGCCCTGGGCCGATCCAGGGCAATATGGTTCATCCCTATCTGAGCCGTCGCCACAAGCCCCCGGAGGAGATCGTCTATCCGTCTCCCGGCCCACCGCATGACCCTGATGAATTGAAGCATGTCCTCTCGCGTACGCTGGGTGTTCCTCTTTTTCAGGAGCAGGCGATGAGTATTGCCATAGAAGCCGCAAAATTCACGGATGCCGAAGCCAACCAGTTGCGCAAGGCTATGGCTACCTTTCGCTCGAATGGAAAAATCAAAGATTTTGAGGCGATGATGGTCGAGCGCATGGTAGCTCGAGGCTATGAGCGGGAATTCGCGCAGGGCTGTTTCAATCAGATCAAGGGTTTCGGCGAATACGGCTTTCCAGAAAGCCACGCCGCCTCCTTCGCCAAGCTTGTCTATGTCTCGGCCTGGCTGAAATGCCATTATCCGGATGTCTTCGCCTGCGCGCTTTTGAATTCCCAGCCGATGGGCTTTTACGCGCCCGCCCAAATCGTGGGCGATGCGCGCAAGACTGGCGTCGAAATCCGCGAGGTCGATATCAATCATAGCCTTCGCGACAACACGCTCGAAGCGTGTGTGGGGCATAAGCACCGTGCGCTTCGCATAGGCTTTCGCCAGATCGACGGTTTCAAAGACGAGTGGTCCTATCATTTGACCGCAACGCGGGCAGGGGGGTTCGAGAGCATCGAAGACCTGTGGCGCCGTACGGGGCTTCCGGCGCGCGCCCTGCGACTGCTCGCCGATGCCGATGCGTTTCGCTCGGTCGGGCTCGACCGGCGCGCCGCGCTTTGGGCCGTACGCCGCCTGCCGGACGACGCGCCGCTGCCGCTGTTCGCTGCCGCCGATCGCCATGAACTGGGCGCGGAAGAAAGGGTGGGGCTGCCCGCGATGGCGCTCAGCGAACATGTGGTGGCCGACTATCAGACCATCCGCCTGTCTCTGAAGGCGCATCCGATGCAGTTCCTGCGACGCCTGTTCGACGGCGAGGGGGTATTGAGCGCGGCCGGTCTCAATGCGGCGCGCGATGGCAGGCGGGTGCGGGTCGCCGGCATCGTTCTCGTCCGCCAGCGGCCGGGCAAGGGCAATGCGATCTTCATGACGCTCGAGGACGAGACGGGCGTTGCCAATGCGCTGATCTGGTCGCGCGACTTCGAGCGCTACCGCCGTCCGATCATGGCCGCGCGGCTGGCGCTGGTCGAGGGGAAGGTGCAGCGAAGCGCAGAAGGCGTCGTCCATCTGATGGCGACCGCAGTCCACGACCGTACCGGCGATCTCGACCGCCTGTCCTCTTCCTATGAGGCGAAACCCGAATTTTCACGTGCCGACGAGATCCTGCGTCCACAGCCGAACCGCACCCACAATCATCCCCGAAACGTCCGCGTGATCCCGAAATCGCGGGATTTTCACTGAAAAAGGCGCTGCCGCAGGGGCTTCCGCTTCGGTTTCCCTTCGGTGATGAGCCGATTTCGCAAAAACTTTGAATTGGTCGTTGACAGTTTTGGGATGTGGGGCCTATAACCCGCTCAACAACGACGGCGGCGACGCTGCTGGCGACGAAGAAGTTCGCTTCTGAGTTTCGCGAAAGTTGGTTGACATTACAGAGTATCGCTCTTATGTGAGCGTCGACTTTGAGGTCTTGAGGCGCGAGCGGATGGGCCGGGACGTT
>NZ_AYOD01000048.1 GCF_000497755.1 Aliihoeflea sp. 2WW | reverse complement strand
AAATCCTGCCCCCGCAACCACCGAGACTTGTATCTTTCCCCATTCCTCACGTCGCTGCGCAAGTTCTTTCTGGAACCGCGACATGAAGGCAACCTCTCGTCCGTCGTCTTCAGCACGCCCTCCGAGCGGAGGCGGGTGTACTCGGCCTGCTTCTCGAGCCCGAGACGCTTCTCCTCGGCCTTCCATGCCTCGAGAGAGGCAAGGATCGCGGCCAGTCTGCCGTGGATCTGAAGATCGACACCTTTGTCGTTAGGGGCCGGCAAGATGATAACCTGCTGGATCATCTTGCGAACGAGGTTGACTGCCTTGCCGACCTCGTCGCCGCCGCCTCCGTTGCCGATGCTCGCGCACAGCGCAGAAATAGCAACGCGCAGCAGGGAAGAGGAGAAAACAGGGGAGGAGGTCGATTCCGCCGCCTACTTCGGTGACTGGTTCGTTGCCACATCTCGCTGCACGGCCAGCTTCTCAAGTTCAGCTTCGAGTTCGTCGAGCATGGTGTTGAACATTGCGAGACTCGTTCGCCCTTCCAGTTCCCGCCTTGTCATCTGCTCGAAGATGCTGCGCTGCCTGTATTTTGCTCCCCGTATCCTGGCATCCAGTTCTTCAGTGGTTGGTTCCCGAGCGTTCAACGCTGCTTCGTTCACGCGAGCGGCTCTCTGGACGTCCTTTTGGATCTGCTCGAGACTGACGACTGAAAACAGGCTTGCCGGAAAAGCAGCCACCACGCGTGCCTCAAGTTCGGCGCCGCGGATGCCCTTGTTGTTTGAGCAGCGTTCGCCATCCAGATGCTCGATCGGCAACTTTTTAAGTCTGTTTGTGCAACTATAGCGCCGGTTCGCTCCCGACACCGCGAAGCGCCCGCCGCAGACATCACACTGGAGTAGACCGCTGAGAAGATAGGTCGGCCGATGATTGCGGTTGAACGCATTGGTTGTTGTGCGGTCGAATGTCTCGTTGGCTTCAGCTGTTGCGTCTTCACGCGGGACCAGAGCTGATCCTCGACGATCCGCAGTTCGGGGACCTCCCGCAGAACCCAATCTTCACGCGCATTCGACTGCGCGACGCGCCGCTCCATGTCGGGGTCCTTGACGAATTCGCGGCGGTTCCAGACGATCCGGCCTACATAGAGTTCATTGTTCAGTACTCCCGTCCCACGTTCGCGGCTTCCGCGGATCGCTGCGTCGCGCCAGTGGGCGCCTCTTGGGCCGGGAACGCCGTCGGCGTTCAGTTCGGACGCGATCTGCTGCGGTGACTTGCCGTTCGCATTGTCGGTGAATATCCGCACGATGATATCCGCTTGCTCCGCGACGATCTCGCGGTGGCCAGGAATCCGCTCGCCCTTCTCATCATAGATCAGTCTGGGCTGATATCCGTAGGACAGCCCGCCAGCCGCCTTCCCCTCTTTGACTGCCTGCCGCATACCGTCGCGCGTGCGTCGGCGGATTTCCGAAATCAGTTCCTGGCTGAGGACCGCCTTCATCGCCAGATGCAGATCGTCGATCCTACCGTCGTGAACAGTGTGGAGCTCAGCGCCCCAGAACTTGAACCGCATGTGCAGCCGAGCGCTCGTTTCCAGGTCCCGCAAAATGCGATCCAAGGTCACGCTCAGAACGCGGTCGATGCCGCGCCGTTTGACGCGGGCCTCGAGTTCCAGAATACCGGACGGATCTTGTAGCGCGTGCCGCTCACGGCGTGGTCAACGAATTCCTCGGCGATCGTCCAGCCGTGCTTGGTCGCATAGTCCCGACAGACCTCCAGCTGCGTCTCGATCGACACCTCGTCCTGCTGTCCGTGGAATAGCGGGCGTAGATGACGACGGTGACGGGCATGCAGAACTCGTGCGGGAACGGTGGATCAGAGATTCAGCCTATACAGGCAGTACGCCAGCGAGCCCAGACCGTGGGCGCATCAAAAGGAGTCGATGTTTATTGAAATCGCAATTTGATCTGATCACATCTGACAGCTGGCGTCGGTTTCTGCGCGACGTTTTTCGATCAACGAGCGAGGGTAGATCTGAACCGTTCCGTCAGTGGCAGCGGCACGGTTGATGATATTCGAGGGTCGATCTTGCCGATGTTGCGGGCATAGGAAGAGCGTTTCAAGCGGCCAAAGCAGCGACCGATTTGGATTCATAGAACAAGAAGGGTTCGAGCTGTCAGATCGTCAACGTTTCAGCTCAGAAATCCTTACCGCTCCGGCAGCCCGGCGATCTGCAGTGCCCTGATTGTGGCTTCAAGCGATCTGGAGCGCTGTAGAAGAACCGTCTTCGATGTTTGGCCAGGGTCCAGGTTGGATCATGTGCACGCAGCTTCGCCATCTCCATTTTCGCCTCGCCCTGGCGGTCGAGCAAAACCAGCACGATGGTTCGCAAAAGGTAAGTGGTCCGTAGCACGATCTCGTCGCTGCTGCGGATGGCATCCAGAACTTCCAAAGCCGCTGCGGGTCCGCGCGCCGCCAGCAACGCAGCAGCCTTCATGCTAGACAACTCCTGCTGCCGAGGGTCGCTGGCAGGATGAAGGTCCGACGCCCGCTCGATCCATTCGACTGCCAAGTCGGTTTGCCCGCCAACGATCGGTATCTCGACCAGATAGTAGACCAAGCGGCCATCATAGGGCGACAGAGCAAGCGCGGCCTCTGCTTCGGCCCAGAGCCTGCTCGAACCTGCGTTCGGCCAGAGGGGCATAGGCAAGCGAAACGTGCGCGTTCAACCTCAACATCGGCGAAGCCGCAGCATCGCCCAGGACCTCGCGGGCGAGTTGACTTGCGCGCCTGATCTCTACCAAGGGCACCTTCCAGCCCCTGGCAAACCTCCATATGAAGGTCGAGGCTTGTTGAGCTTTGAGGAGGCTCGATTCGGGAAACCTCGAAAGCCCTTCCTTCAGGACAATGTCGGCTCGTTCAGCGGCTTCCGGCGTGCCTATTGCGATCCTCGATAGGACGCGCAACATGTAGTCGTATTCCTGAAGGTTGGCCGTGTCCTTGCCCCAGGCCTCACGGTACTGTTTTATGTGGGCACCGAGTTCATCCCCCATCTGGCGGAGGTTGACCGAACGCCTCTTGTATTGAAAGCTCGAACTGCGGGCGACGACCGCGAGGTTGGGCACACGCGCCAGCATGGCGATTATATCGCCGCCGACGCCTTCACCGAAATAGGCAAGATCGGGGTTGCCGGACATGTCCTCAAATGGCAGTACGGCAACTGACAGATTCCCAGACATATCGGCACCTGGCAAGGCTTGCATGATCCGCAAAGCTGCCAGACCGACACTGGTGACCAACACGATCCCAATCATTGCGAGAATGACCGATCGTGATGTGCCGGGTTGCCGATACTTCACCCCCCAGAATTGTCGGCCGCTGACAGCACGCGTTTCGGCGGCGCCAGTAATCGCCTTTCGATTTGGTCCGACAACATCCGGCATGAAGCGGTAGCCGACTCGGGGTACCGTCACGATTCATTCACCGCCGCCTGGAGCCGGTCCGAGGACCTTGCGCAGCGAGGCGATCTGTACATGAAGATTGGCCTCCTCGACAGTCGCGTCCGGCCAAGCGGCGTCGAGCAGTTCTTCTTTCGTCAGAACGTCGCCTGGACGCTGCAAGAGCGTCTGGAGCACACGCACAGCCCGTTGACCGACATGCAACGGGTCGCCTTCGCGCAGCAAAGTGCCGTTGGCGCTGTTGCGGCGGAATGGACCAAAGATCAAAGAAGACTATTCCATGATCCGGCATAATAGCCGCTTAAGAAAAGATTCAGAAATTCTTTCGCCGCTGTTCGATACGCGCCAGCCAACCCCTTTTCATCGTGCCGCCTAGCGACCCTTACGGGAAGCAGCCACGCAGGTGAGCATCGGCATCATCCGCGTGTCTCGTTTCATTCCAGATGGAGGAGACTGCCATGAGAACCGTGTTGGGAATCCTTGTTATCTTGACGAACGCCGGTCTTGCCGCGGCCCAGTCCGCTGCCCCGGTTGCCGGCGATGATTTTCAGCCGGTCATTGAGACGACCAACCCAGGGGCGGTTGGTATCTGGCTGCCGCACCCTGTGGAAGGCTATTCCGCTCGATCGGTCATGATCATTGGGAGCGATGGGCGGTTCGCAACGTTTGTCGCCCCCCGCGAGGATGGCAAAAGAACGAAGGGAGGCGCCGACGGGCTGAACGCTGTCAGTGGATCCTGGGATTTGGCTGACGACGGGGGTGAATTCGTTCTGATTCTCGACAATCACCTGTCTCGCAAGATGCCGGGAGCGACGCGATATCTCCAGATGCTGCTGCTGGGCGACGAACTGTACCCCTATCCCGGCATGGAGAATCGCTTTCCGAGTATGCCGGGGTCTCCCCAACTGGCTATTTGGGCGAACCCTGAATTTGTCATCCTTGGGCTGAGTTCACCTGCACGCGTTCACAGCGGTGGGAAAGCATAGTGCGCCATACGGAAGCCTTCTTCCGGATCGGGAGGCACGAAGTAGCGGGTCACTTCATGAAACGTGTCTTCACCGACATGCCCCCAGTAGATTCCGTTAGGTCGTTGGCGTTGCGTGCCGAATATTGGAAAGGCACTGGTCGTCCTCTGCCCCGATGACGTGCAGGACATGATCGGCTCCTGCTTGATCGAAGATGCTCCGCACCCACCGCCGGCTTTCAAGTGGCAGATGAGTTCAATCGCTCGGCTGGCGTCCTTCAGGCAGGCCGGCCCTGACAAGAAGCTCGCTCATGAATGCCACGTCTAATGACCGACGAAAAAGGGAATCTGCAAATGCTCTGCGATGGAACAACGCGGGTTTACCTTGAGCAGGCCTGACGCCGGCACCTGCGCGAGTTCCTGCTCGCCGGCCGCTGTCGCCGCTGCTTCGAAAGGATATATTCGACCTTGTAAGTAAGCCGCTCAAGAATTTGCAGCCCGGCGTCCCGGCGCAAAATCCCGCCGGGGCAATCACCTATTATTTTCCCGTTGCACAGTTTGGCAAGCGCCAGAACAGCGTCCTGGAGTTCCCTGGCAACGATCATATCGCCGAGGTCTTCATTCCCATTGGCTTCCTCGTCCGCCCCATATTTAACAGGCTCGCCGCCAGCTTCCATTCCAGTCTTCTGAAGTTCCGGGCTTGAGGTTGGACAAGCGGCATCTTCCCAACTTGGAGCATGGCGTTCATCCGAACCCACAGATCGTTGTCCATGCCCAGACTGAGGATATCCTTCGAGGCTATCGAGTTGCAATAATGCTTCGGCGGCCGGATATCTGCAGAAATAACCCGCGTACTTTTTGGGAGGGGACCGAAATATACGCGGCGACTTGCGATCTGCTAGGGCTGAGACTCGTTCAGACCCAGAACGCGAGGAGGGTCGCGAGGGCGACAGCCGAGAGTAAGTTGCGGGCGAGTTTGTCGTAACGGGTGGCAACCCGCCGGAAGTCCTTCAGCCTGCAGAAGGCTGCCTTGATGCGCCAGTGTCCCCTGTAGCGGACCTGGTCGTAGTCGATCGGCACCTTCCGGTTCGATCGCCCTGGAATGACGACATCGGCACCTTCGGCGTGCAGGCGTCTGCGCAGCGCGTTGGCGTCGTAGCCCTTGTCCGCGATCAGGCAGTGCACCCGACCGGCCGCGTCCATCAGCGGCCCGGCCCTGGGGACGTCGGCGACGTTGCCTGCCGTCAGCAGCAGAACGGCCGGCCGGACCAGCGGTTAAAGCGGTTGTAGATCGTCGTGGACGGACCGTATTAGGCCGGTCAGTCCTGCCAGCGACAGCCTGTCTTCAGCACGTGCAGGATGCCGCTGATCACTCGGCGATCATCGACCCTACGCGCGCCCGGCTGGTTCTTCGGAAGGTGCGGCTCGATCGCCGCCCAAGCCTCGTCGTCTAGCCAGAAAAGCCTGCTCATCATCGCCTCAGTCGAAAAACGACGGCAGGGAATCTGATTTGCTACGGACCTTCAACACCCTGATTGAGTTTCGACCCTAAGCTCAGGGCCTGTCAATTCGTTTGAGATGTGATTGATGGCGATGCCGGTCTGGACCTGTCGATGGGAACCGCGCAGGTCTGCATCGTGGATGAAAAGGGTGGGAAGCTCGCCTCGATGAAGGTCGAGAGCGCTCCGGACATGATGGTACATGCGTTGCGCGACGTCGGTGGCGTCGAACGGGCGGTCCATCGAAACTGGCCGCATGTCGCTGGCAATCTGTCACGGCTTGCGTACTCTCGACGTTCTTCCATAGTGGGCATCGATGCGCGTCAAGGTCACCAGAGCTTGAAACTCGAACTTCAGGTGTGAACCGAGCGCAGCAAACGTGCGGTGTCCGGAAACGGCCGAAATTACTGTGCTGGCGGCCAAGACGGCGCATGCTCAGAATGTGTTTAGTTTGTAGGTTTCGCGCTAGCCATGTCCATCTAGACTGCCATTCATGCGTGCACACAACAAATGTTGCGGGCACCCCCCCAAATGTGTTCTCATGCCGTTACGTACATTCACCGTCAGGTGATGGGGGGTCCGCCATGAGAACACATTTGATTAGCATGTTACTTTTCGGGCTAGCATTGAATGGCTGCCAAACCGTACCTAAAAGTCAAATTCCAGGTCGAATGTATGATGCATGCCAGCCGCATCTTTCCAATTACATGTCAAAGCCAGACCACAAATATATGGTTGCCGGTGTCTCCGGCAGCAGAAACCGATGCTACTGGAATTGGAGCAAAGCGACTTGGCTGGATGCTCGGCGAGTAGCGTTGAAGGACTGCGAGGATGCGGGCAATCAAGAGTGCTGGCAGTACGCCACCAACAACACGCTTCAGCCTTTCGTCCATATCGTTGAAGGCCAGCGAGCCGAACGCGCCGCAGCGCGTAATCGAGCCGCCAATACGAGAAACCAGTACCGCGCGCGCTCTTCAGCGACTCCTGCGCGAAGCGTATCGGGTCAGGGCGGTGGCGGGCAAGCCTGCTTCGACAGACGTCAGAACGACATCTCGGCTAGGTTCATTTCACGAGTTAATGCGGCTGCAGGCATCTGTCAGCAGGGTACCGTCTCGAGGGACATGTGGCAGGCAGTCCTTGAAGCCGCCGCTGCCTGCAACATGCCTGAGGCCACCCGCAGCTACATCCGGTCGAACTTCTCGCAGTCCAGGCAGACAATGCAGAATTCCTGTGCTCGATAGCGTACGATCACATCTGCTATTTCGTCGTCAACCTGATCAACAATGCGGCGAAGCTCACTCCGACCGGTGAGGTCGGGCCGTCGGCGCGCCAGGAAGGCGATTGGATCGATATCTTCGTTTCCGACTGGATCCCGGTAACCACCGGAAGACGTGGAGAAAGTCTTCGACAGGTGGGTGAGCGGTTGAACCGGATAACTTAGACAATGGCCTCCGGCGAAAATGGTGCAGTTCAGACTACCCCCACAGTAATAATTGAACATGAAATTCTATATTTAAAGACGAAGTAAAATGAGAGCGACGGGCAGGCGACTAAATCATATTTGTCTGAATTAATAGCGGCTTCCATTTTACTTTGCCGCCGCATGAGTCAATTGCGTCTCGCAAATCGGCTTGGTTGAGATTCGAACTCGAACAATTGAATGAATAGGCGAACGCAATTCCTTCTGGAAATTCTTGCACTCCTTATGTAGACTGCCATTTGACTGGCGCGATAACTGGAGGCTGTGTGTGCAATGCATCGGCGGGTGGTGTTGGAGATGATGGCAGCCGGTGCGGCCGCGCTCGCACAGGGACTTTCCGTCAATCAGGCGCTGGTACAGGAGCTTTGGTGTGGAATCGCGTCAAGGGAATACGCCGCCGACGCGCAGATCGCCGTATCGCTTCGCCAGGTATCCGAGGAGTTGAAGGAGTGCCTTGCCAATGGTGGCGCGCGCGCACCGCTCAAGAGCGCCTGTGGAACTTTCCTGCAGCTTGGAGGCATGACGCGGCTCGACGGGCTTGTTTACGATCCCGCCGGTCAGGATCTGATCCTGTGGGGACTGGCCGATTCCGATGCCGAACCCTTGCATCTCGACGATTTCGTCGTCGCACTGAGAAGTGCGTTCTGGAAGTATCCGCAGACAAAAGACGGAAAGGAAATATTCTATTCACCGGCGATCTCGCTGGACGCAGTCGAGCCGCAATGGCGGCAATTCAACGCAATGATCGACAGCGGCGAAATCCACGATCGGTTTGACCTCCAGACTGAACGCGGACGTGCCGATATTTCGGAATTCTGCAAGACGCTGGGAATGAGAATCCGGGTGGACGGTCTGGAACGTCATTCGCGGCTGGCGTTCGTGCTGGTGGATGCGGACTACCGGATGAAACTGGTGAGCGGCGGGGCAATGCACCTCAACATCAAGGATCCGTTTCCCTCGGCAGATACGGCGTTATACCGGCACTGGCACTATCTTTCGGCGCATGGCCGACAATCGGCTGAGTTCAAATCCCATCCGACGCGGTTCTGGTTCACTCCGGGCGAGTTTCGGGTCGAGGCGGACTGGCAGAACAATATCGCCCACCTCAAGACCTCGCAGATACTCCTGAGGGATGCGGAACAAGGGTGGGTCGATGGAGCCGGAGAATCCGTCGATATCGATGGCGCCAATCCGTTCCGGCGCGCATTCACCTGCGCATGGACCGAACGGATGGACGAGGTGATCGAGTCGGACAAGATCTGGAGGGAGATGTTCAACGTCTTCCGGCATATGGCGATCGCGCGCTTGATCCACGACAACGACTTGGTGGCCAAAGCGCGGTTCGACGCCAGCTACCTGCTCGAAGGGCATCGGATCGAACGTTACGAAATGCCCGACCACATCACTTTCGTTTCCGATGTGAGGCAAATAGAGGAGTTTGGGTTGAGCAAGCATTATGGCATCTGCGGCGGTGTTTCGGTCGGGTTCGACAGGGATACGCTGGTCGAACGGCAGACAGAAGGCAAGCATCGCGATCTGACGTCCCGGATCGCGGGAGCGCGGCCGAATGCCGATGCCCTGAGTTGGATGCTGTAGGTCCAGGGCCTTGAGCGGAGCGGGAGGCAATTATTCTCAATGAAGGCTTCGCGACAGACCAGTTTGCGCAATAGGTCAGCCGTGCTTTCGCTGGCAGCGGCGCTGACAATGACGGTGGCGGCCTTCGTCGCTCCGGTCCATGGGGAAGAGGTTGGGCCTGGCGCAGAGTACATGCTCGGTGCCATGTTCACCCGCACGACATATCAGGACGTCGCGCCTGATTTTTCTTGCGAGAATTATCCGTTGACCGGGTCCGGTATCGAGGCCCTCGAAAATGACGGCAAGAAAGTTACCGTTCACGCCGAGCATAGCAGGCCGCTGATGCGCGTGCTGATGCGCCAGCAGCTACCGGTCGAACTCCAGGTGACCGACATCCGCGACCAGCAAGCGTTCCGGCGAACCGAGCGCGACATCGTCATCGTCTACCAGGACTATACGCCAACGACCCAGGCCCGGTTGGAGCAATTCACCCGCATGCTTGCGCTGACGCGCGAAAGTATCGTCGACCAAATCCGGTGCGGTGGCGATGACGTCGCGCTTTATGCGCCGTTCAACAGGTTCCACCCCGAAACCGGTATGCTGGAGCATTCGGGTGAGGCGATTGCCTTCGTCACCGACATCTTCGAGCGGCAGGCCGAAGGAGCCTACCCCTGGGTCGCCGATTTCGACCTCTCCGAAATGAAGCAGGGCGACGAGACTTTAGTCGTCGAAAAAGCCGAATGCGCGCCGGACGGAAATTTCATGATCGCTTCGATGTCCCGGATCATCGACGCGCACGAAGATCAGGTTACGATCGCGCGCAGCCGGATGATGGCCGTCGCCAACAATTACGGCGTCAGCGGCGACGCGACGCGACGCTCGGTGGTGGAGCGCAGTCTCGACGACAGCCACTACTGGTGCGTGCCCAAGCGAGAGTTCTGCTACAAGAATGTGGAATTCGGCCAGTTCCAGGTGGAGGCCGAGCCTGGCGTCGAAGTCATCCTTGAGCGAAACAAAGCCTACAATTTGAGCCTCGGTCTGGTTTCCGCCTTTCAAAAAGCCTTCGTCGATCAATGCGCGCCGGCGATGGCCGGCGCGGAATCAAGTGGGGAGTAGGTGACATGCTGTCTCGAGGCATCGGTTTGAACGGCGGCAAGAAGCCGCGACTGGCTGCGGTAACAGCTCTGACCGGAGCCTTCGTGGTGGGACCGGCTCTTTTCAACGCGGGACTCGTGAGGGCCGACCTGTCCGACGTCGAATGCAATACCCCCGAACAGGTCTGCGTTGTCACCACGCTCGGCCTGCCGCTGCGGCTTTTGACCAAGCCCCAGTCCAACATCTACATCCAGCCGGACGAAACCTCGGCCCAGCTCCATGGCAACGTCGAGGCGTTCAAGCCGTACTATGCGTTCGAGGCGATTGACGTCGAATTCACCAACGAACTGGACGCGACGGGCTGGTTCCGGGTGGGACCGACTTTCCAGGCGCCTGAGGGCTACATGCGCGCCCAGGACGTGGTCATCTGGAAGCAGGCGCTGGCCGTGACGTTCACGAATCCAGGTCCATCGGAGCGCAAGCCGGTGCTGATGTTCGACAACGTGCAGTCCCTCGAGACGACGGTCGCGGAGGCTTCCAACGATCCGCAGGTCGCCGAAGACCTCTACCAGCGGGTTCTGTCCAGCGATGTACCGCCGGAAATCAAGAGCCGGGAGCCGAACGGCTGGGTCGATGTCGAGAAGTCGTTCTATCTTATGCCGATCGTGTCGTACCGGGACCTGTCCCTGTTCTGGCCGGGCGGTGACCTCAAGGCGGTGCAGGTGGCGGCGGTCACCAATGCCGCGCGCTCGCAGCAGCAAGACGCATGCAACCTCCGGAACTCGGACGGCAACGAATGTATTCAGCGCCAGAGCGGCGGCGGCGCGGGTTCCTTGGGTCTCGACGCCGTCTTCGTCATCGACACGACGTCGTCGATGCAACCCCATATAGACGCGGTGCGCAATGCGGTGCGCGATGCCGCCCGTTCGCTCAGTGCCAACGCCACCTCGGCTGATACGTTGAAGCTCGGCCTGGTCGGCTATCGCGACGATCCGGATTCCTCTCCGGGCCTCGAATATGCCGCACGCAACTTCACCAGCGAGACCCTGCTCGATGCCGACGGCTTCATCGAGATGATCAGCGACGGGACCGTCAAGGCGGCCAGCGTCGGTAGCGGCGACTATACGGAGGACGTCTTTGCGGGCCTCAAGGCGGCGATCGACGCGACGCCTTGGACGCCGGACCACGGCCGCGTCATCATCCTCATCGGCGATGCCAGCGCTCATGGTACGGAATCGCAAAAGAACTCGACCGGCCTCGATGAACGCTCGATCAAGGCGCTTGCCAGCGAGAAGAACGTCTATATCGCCGCTCTTTACATCGGCAGCGAGACGGATAGCGATTACACCATCGCGCGGCCGCAATACGAAACCGTTGCCGCCGGTGACGGCGAGTCGGCGATCGCGTTTGCCCGTGTAGATCCGCAGGGCAGCGAAGGGGGCCTCGAACTGGCGTTGCGTGATTCGATCGACAAGATCGTCGGGCTCGTGGCCAACAGCGATTTCGCCGGCATCATGAGCGGCAGCACTGATGCCGGCGATGCGGCGGGCCAGGCGATCGTCGGCGCCGTGCGCGCCGCTGTCGTGGACTATATCGGCAAGGACGCGGTACCGCCCAGCAACATGGTCGTTTGGGCTCTCGACCGCGACCCGTCGAACTTCAGGAAGAAGGCGTTCGATATCCGTGTGGTCGTGACGCGCAACGACCTCATCGACATGATGGAACTGCTCAAGACCCTGCTTGCAGACCTCGATGACGAACAGGTGGGCGGCGGCTTCGTCTTCATGGGCGCACAGCAGCAATCTGGCAGCACCTCCGTCGACCTCGGAATAGCCGAGGCGCAGGCGATCAACGAAAGCGAGATGACGCCGAAATGGGCGAAGGCGCTGCCCTACCGAAGCGAACTTCTGTCGATGACGCTGGAAGAATTCAACCAGATGCCGGCTGACAGCCGCGCGAGCTTCGAAAAGAGACTCAACGCCCTCGTTTCCTTCTACGACACGATCCTCAACAAGCCCGAAGCCTGGATCGTTCTGAACGAGCAGGCCGGACCCGAAGAGAAGGCCTATCTGCTCGATCTGGCGAATCTGCCTTAGGACTCGATGGCGGGGGCTGCGCGATGACGGACAACATCCTGGTGCTGGAAGGCTTGAGCAAGGTCCTCTCTTCCGATGCCGGCGAATTCGAGCTCCTTGTCGACCGGTTGGCGCTGGAGCGCGGCAAGTTCTACGCGCTCGTCGGCAAGAGCGGCAGCGGCAAAAGCACGATGCTCGACCTGCTTTCGATGGTCTCGTTTCCCACCTCCGTCGACCGTTTCGAGATGATCAGCGAGACCGGTACGGTCGACCTTGCCGGCCTGATAGCTTCCGGCAAAGACGCCGACATATCGGCGGTGAGGCGGACGAAGTTCAGCTACATCCTCCAAAGCGGAGGACTGTTTCCCTTCCTGACGGTGAGGGAAAACCTCGCGCTCCCGTTCCAGCTCCGCAATGCACCCGTTCCGCCGGGCTATTTCGAGCGCTTTGCCGAACAGTTCGACATGGTCCACCAACTCGACAAGAAGCCGTCCGCGTTGTCGGGCGGCCAGCGGCAGCGCGCCAGCATCCTGCGGGCGCTCGCCGGCGAGCCGCAGATGGTGCTCGCCGACGAGCCGACCGCGGCAATCGACGAGACGATGGCACTGATCGTGGTGAAGGAGTTCCGCGATCTTGCCGCGCGCCAAGGCGCCACGGTACTGATGGTTTCGCACGATCTCGACCTCGTCGGGCGTTTTGCGGACCAGATTTTCACGCTCAAGCCGCACGTCGTGTCGCCACGCCTGACGCGGTCCGAACTGGAGGCGCATTGACATGACGGTCACGGCGAGCGGCACGCAGGCGTCCGGCGGCAGGCCCCTGCCCGTGACCGTCTTCGTGGCGCTGAAGGACCTGCTTGGCGAGCGGCTGCTGTCGGTCTGCCTGATCCTGTGCGTCGTCGCGGTGCTCACCCCGATCATGCTGCTCACCTCGGTCAAGGTCGGATTCATCGACCGGCTGAAGCAAGACTTCATCTCCGACCCGTCATTCCGCGAGATCAGGCCACTCGAAGCGGATTTGCGTACCGACGCGTTCTTCAAAGACGTCACCTCGTGGCCGGGCGTGCTGTATCTTCAGCCGTCGGTCATGCTGACGCCCCGCGACGTCGATTTTCAGGTGGCCGATGGCAACGGCATGCGGGGCAGGGCACGGCTGGTGCCCACCAGCGCGGACGATCCGATCTTCCAGGACAATTTCGAAGGCGCCCCGCCGACGGATGACGGCCTTGCCCTAAGCACCGATCTGGCGGCGCAGCTTCGAGTCGAGATCGGTTCGAAGATCAATCTCCTGATCAGTCGAATCGAGGGCGACCGCAACAAGATCGTCTCGATGGAGATGACTGTCGTCGGCTTGGTGCCCCAGGAGCGTGCGACGCTGCCTAGTATCTATGCGACAACACAGATCGACCGGGAAGTGGAGGACTATCGCGCCGGAATCGCAGTGCCGGGGCGAGGCTGGCCCGGAATATCCGCCACGCCACGCCGGCATTATTCCGCGCTCGTGGTCCGGCTGACGGAGCCGCTCGGTGAGACGGCGACCGCGGAACTGCGCATCCGCGTCGGCACGACGCAGGTGGAAAATGCCGCGCCGTCTCAGATCATCGGACGACTGATGCCCGAAGGCTTGCCGGACTGGCTTCAGCCGGTCGATCCCGAGCTGGAATTTCTCGTCCTGCTCAACGGCGATCGCGGGTATTCCGCCCGTGAGGTCGAGGAGGGTAACGCCGTCCTCGGCAACAGGTCGGCCCACGTGATCGGCCTTGCCCCAACGCTTGCAGCCACGGTGCTTGGCGAACAAGTGCCCTTCGCAGGTTATCATCCCGAACTTCATCTGGCGGGCGGCAGCGCCGCTGCCGTAATGGAGCGGGTGCGCGGACTGGGCGAGGATTACGTGCTCAACAACCGCGTGGCCCTGCCCGAGCGCTTGCGCGCCGCCTGGCAGACGGCCGGCGAGCCGGCGGCCGTCGAGATCGAATTCGCCTATGGCGAGAGCGCCGCCACGAAAACCGTCACGGTGCCGGTGCGCGTGGCGGGCTTCGTCGAAGGCGGCGCGGCGATAGCCAGCAGCAGCCTCATCGCTATGATCGCCCGCGGCAAGGAGGTTCCGATCGTCTTCGACCCCCTCGCCGAAAGCTTTGCCGAGACTTCGGTCGGCTATCGCGGGTTCCGCCTCGTCGGCGAGGAACTAGAGGACATTCCGGTGCTCGTCAGGCGTTTCGAGGAAATCGGTGTCGGCGTCAGGGCCCGCTCCGACGCCATCATCAAGCTGCAACGGCTCGAACGCAGCCTGAATATCCTGGTCGCCGTGGTCGCCCTCGTCGGGCTGGCGGGCGGTTACGCGATCCTGACCGCGAGCTTTTTCGCCAACGTGAAACGCAAGCAGGTGGACTATGCGACCATGCGCCTGATCGGCATGGCCAAATCGACACTGTTCCGCATCCCGATCGCCCAAGCGCTGTTCATATCGGCGGCCGGCTATGCGATGTCGATCGCACTCTACCATCTCATCTCGTGGCTGCTGAACAGGTTCATCGCCGCCGAACTCGGCTTCGATGGCCGGCTGTCGGTGCTGCGGATCGAACACTTCTTCTTCATCGGGATTTTCGTGATCGGGGGCGCCTGTCTCGCCTCCATCGCCGCTTCGCGCGAAGCGACCCGCATCGATCCGGCGCATGCGCTGCGCGGGGCATAGAACAACGGGGCGGCGCAAGGAGAGGGGCGAAGGAATGTTGGACACGAAGCGATGTCTCTGCTTTATCGCATGTTGCATCCTGTTGGCGCTGACGTCGGGGCGCGCGCTGGCACGGGTCTGCGAGGAAGCAAGGCTGACGGCCGAAGTCGTCGCCCGCTGGCACAATCCGTATCCCTCCGCTGACGATTTCCTGTTGCCGCTGCCGCTCGGCATGACCGTGGCCTTCACACCGATCGGATTGAGCACGCGGGGCCTTTATGGTGACGAACGGACCACCTACACGATGGGTGCACGCGAGACGCAACTCTTCGAGACGCCGCTGGAGGTACGCGTCGGTTCGTCGATCACGCTCAGCACGCGCGAGACGCTGCTGTTGATGGGCAAATACGAGTTGAGCAAGGCACAGTATGTTGCCGTGCTCGGCCGCGGCAATATGCGCCGGGGTATCGAAACGCTGGTGTCGCGCACGCTAGAACCGCGCATCAAGATTCTCTTTTCCGATTTCCTCCGGCCGGGCGATCCTTGCGAAAACAAGTTCACCAGCGAGATGGCGCTGGTTATGACCGAACCGGTCACGTTTCTGAACTACCGTTCCTATATCGAATTTATCGACGAGCTGAACGACTATTGCATCAACACACCCGCCTGCCGCCGCCAGCTTGGCGTGCTCGGCCGCAATCAGGACTATCCTGGGTTTGTGCGGCTACCGACCGAGCATGAATGGGAATTCGTTGCCCGCGGAGGGCGTGAGTTC
Source organism: Aliihoeflea sp. 2WW (assembly GCF_000497755.1). Taxonomy (GTDB): domain Bacteria; phylum Pseudomonadota; class Alphaproteobacteria; order Rhizobiales; family Rhizobiaceae; genus Aliihoeflea. The sequence goes on along the minus strand of NZ_AYOD01000048.1, from coordinate 26,094 downwards.
GTCGCCGGGAGGCTGACGCGCGATCAGTTGCAGGGCGACGTGCCGGCGCTGCCGGAGGGAAAGACCATCAAGGATTTCGCGCATGTAGGTTCGGATCCGCAGCGGCTCGTGCCGATCGGCTCCAGGGATCCGCTGTTCGGCGTCTACGACATTCTCGGCAACGCCGAAGAACTGATGCAAAATCCCTTCACGGCCGAAAACGGCTACGGCGCCGTCGGCGCTTACGTCGGGCGCGGCGGGCATTACAGGATGGCACAGGAGGAACTGAGGGTCTCGCGGCGGGTCGAATTGACGGCTTTCCAGCGCGACGAAGCGACCGGGCAATTCGTCACCCAGTATTTTCCGTATACCGGGCTGCGGCTGGCGATGGGATATCCGATCGTCGGCTTGCAGCAGCGCACGGGCTCTAATGAGCTGGCGGGTGATTTCAAGGACACCTACGTCCCGCCCCAGGAGGCCGGTGATCGTGCCGGCGCGACGATTGCCGAGGCGCGCGACATGGGAGCAATCACCTCCAAGCCTTCCACGTTGCGCGACCGTGTGGGCGGTACCGATACGCTCGACATCTACCGCATGACGCTGCGCGGCTACGGATTGATCCAGCTTGAGGCGACGAGCATTTCGGGCAGTGTCAGGATCGACCTGCTCGACGAAAGCGAAACCCAGCTCGCATCCGCGACCGCAAGCGAGGGCGCGCCGGCGAAGCTCGACACCCCACCCTTGATGCCGGGGACTTACTTTTTGCGTGTCGCACCGCAGGGCAACACGTCCGCGGAGCGGACATACAACATTTCCCTTGTCACCAGTTCTGCGCCCGATACCGGCGTGGCGCAGATGACGACCGCAGAATTGGCCCAGGCGGTGCGCCTCGGAGCGCGTCAAGTTATCACCGAGCAGGGATTCGTCGGCGAAGGCGATCGCGTCGATCTCTATCCCATGCATGACATTGCCGGCAGAGGCGGGGTCGTCTTCACGCTTTCGCGCTATCGGGGCACGGCAACGCTTGCTTGGTACGACGAGGGGCAACAACGCATCCACGAGGTGTCGGGCGACGGTTCTGCCGAACTAGAACTGGTCGTGCCGACCCGCCGCGGCGACAGGGGGTTTTTGCGCGTTAGCGCCGATACGGGACCTGGAACGGTCTACGCATTGGAGGCGGAGGCAAGACGGCCCTACGACGTGATGCTGACCACGGCTCGTTCCCCAAAAAACATTGCTCGTATCGAGAGCGGCAAGACCCATGTAGGCTATCTGAGCAGCGCGCTAACCGAATTGAACCTACTTATATCGCTCACTGACCGCAAGAAGGTCAGGGTTGAACTCAGCGAGCTGTCTGCGGATGTCGATCTCGACATCTTGAACGATGACGACGAACAGATCGAATCCAATCACCAGAGGGCCGGCATCACCGCCGAATTTTTCCAGCAGGATCTTGATCGAGGCCGCTATTTCGCGCGAGTTCGTCTCAAGGACAGGGCTGGAACAAGCCGGTTTTCGATCACGGTTTACGTTGACGAGCCGACCAAACAGCTTGTCCGTACGCCTGACGACGCGCGCCGGTCAGCGGCCGATTTGGGCCGGTTGTCAGGGTCGCCGATCTCGCGGGTGGTGAACAGTGCCGAAGCTCACAATTACTACCGTTTCAGGGTCGACGGTCTCCAGCATGTAACGGTGGACGTCTACGGTTTTACCGCCGACGTCGATATCGACCTTACGCTCGAGCGCAACAACAGAAGCGTCATTGCCAAATCCTCGAACGTCGGATCCGAGCCGGAATCGATCCAGCAGCGGCTGCAAGGCGGTGAATACTTCCTGCGGCTTTCGCGGGCCGGCTCGGCGACCAATTCCTATTTCAACCTGAATATCAGCGGCTTTTCGCAGCCTGCCGAGTATCGCTTCGAACGGCATGGCGATCTGGTGGAGAATTCGGGGGACTATCAGATACGCAAAATGGGAAACTCCTGCTACCTTCTAACCCGCGCCCAGGCGATCCATCCCCAAATCGGTTGGCGACGCGAGTGGCCGGTCTTCAAGGTCGGCGTCGAGCGTGGTGACGGAAGCGTCTGGATCGCCCTTGACGCTTCCGTCAAGGCTGATGGCACGGATGTTTATGAAGCCAATAGTGCAACCCTTTCAATTGACGGCCAAACCTTGGGTCGGGACACGACAGTCATGTTTGAGAACGCCTGGCTCAAACCCCTCACCTACAGCAGCGATCGCTCGCAAACTTATGTCTCCAACGATGCGATCAGAGGGTTCCGCCGCGGCTCGACGATGCGCGTCACAGGGAAAAGCGCTCTGACGGGAGAAGACGTATCGGTGACGTATAGTTTGCGCGGCTATACGAAGGCCGCTCAGAGAATCAACAACTTATGTGGCGCGAAGGCGGATTGGGTATGGAGCAATTAAGTTGCTTTCATCTTGTAAGAATTTTTTTCCAGCAGAATTGGCTTGGGTATAGAGCTCACTTTCTTTTGCAGGTGACTTAAGGTAAAGTAATTTGTCGAGTTGAGGCTCATGGGGAGCGAGACATGCCGTATCTCATGATGAGTCGGATGTTTTTACTGACGTCCGCATTGGCTGCCGCAGTCTTCGTGAGCGCAGGCGGCGCAGCGGTCGCGCAGCACTCCATGCAAAACGAGATCAGGCTGCGAGAAGAGGCCAGCCAGATCAGGCTGGATCTCGATCATGCGCGGCAACGCCACCAGCGATATGACCACATCATCCGGGAATTCTTGGCCGGCCGGGTAACCCGCGAGGAGATGAACTATACGCGGGAACTCCAGCGCCGCAACGCTGCCGACATGGCGCGGTACGAATCCCGGCAGCAGGAGTTGCAAAGGGCCTTCCAGCTTTACGACAGCCAGCGCAAGCACCAGAATGAGGAAAGCCGCAAGCGCGCCGTTCACGAACATTACAACCGGCAGGACACGTTTTCCCGTCGGGTACGGCAGGATGCCTACCAGGCCGAACGGTCCGTGCGAGACGGCATGGGCTGGGTTGCCAACAAATGGGACGAGGTGAAAGGCATAAAGGACAGCATCTCACTTGATCGGATCTTTGACGAAAACGATTCGGGCGGAACTGCCCCGGAGAATTATTATCCGAACACGTTCTTCTTCCCGCCCGAACAGGAATCGTTCGAGGGCAGTGCTGCCGAGAGGCGCGTTCAAAGAGCCCAGCCGCCCAAATACGAGAAAGCCAAGCAAATTTCTGCTTACCAGCAGCGTTGGGCGGAGGAAGATGCGCTACTTCGACGGCTGAATAACAGGGCGCCCCAAGGCGCCGGCGGCGGCTACCAACAGGGCTTCCAACAGATCGATCCAGGCGCGGCATACAGGTATGAAACGGGAATCTCCGGTGGGCGCGGCGACAGCCTCGAGACCGGGATCGTCAATCCGCTGGGCGAAAATCCCTATGTGCCTGCGCAACCGGTTGACAGAGGCACCTGGGAAGAACCCCGGCCGGGTCAGCGTCCGGGCTGGCAGGAGGTCATGCCCCGCGAAGGCCCGCGTCCGGGTTGGCAGGAGGTTCGCGGTGATCCCGACTATGATCCGCCTCAGCAATTCGGCCGCGCCTATTCGGATGACGGCGGGGCTGGCGCCGGCATCGACCGCGCGGACTTGCAGAGGCAGCCTGCGATGGGAGGCCAGCTGTATCAGGACATCTCGCGCGGTTCCGACCCGTCGTCCGGCAGCGGACAGACATATGGCACCGCCTACGGTGACAACACGGCCGGTGGCGCCGCTCCGGACGCCTATGGCCAAGCTCGTAGTGTCCCCGGCGCAGATCCCTATGGGCAAGCCCGGCAGACGGCACATGGCGGCGCTACGATTCACGACCCTTACCACCGCCACCTTACACTGTCGGATCCCGTGGACCCCTATCCGACCGAACCCGACGATCTCGGCGGCGTTTCCGCCGATGTCCGACCCAACATCGTCACCGGCCCGGGGATGTCCTCGCTGCGCGACAGTATCCTGACGATGACCGCCAAATGAGTCTGCGCGGCATGGCTGCGCGGTGAGACTGCTGGAAGGGGGAGGCTCCCATCACCAAGCCCTCGAGCAATGTTCCGTAAATCGGGCAGGTGATCCGCCAGCCTTGCAACTGCTTCGGAGGATTGGAACTCCGTGCCTTCATTCCGGCAGCAGGGGGTCCTCGTGACTGTGATTCTGGAGTGGGCCCCTCGGGCCGGACAATTCAGGCTACTGATTTAACTGTTGGCCGGGTGTGCGGATCCTCGAATTGCGTGGGACTGAGATAGCCGAGGGCTGAGTGAAGCCGTCGACAGTTGTAAACCTCTTCCAGGAAACGCGGAAGGCTTTCCACGACGTCGGCGAAGGTCTCGAATGCCATCGGATAGTCAGCCTCGACCTTGAGCGTCTTCATAAAGCTTTCCGCTTTGGCATTGTCATAGGGATTGCCGCGCCGGCCCATGGAGCCGACCAGCCCATGGGCGGCAAGATGATCGCGATAGGCTGCCGCAGCATATTGCGAACCGCGGTCGGAGTGATGCACGCAACCGGCCAGCGGCCTGCGCGCTTCGATCGCAGCGGTCAGCGTCGCCAATGTCAGCTGTGCGTCGATCGACCGGCTGATGGCATAGCCGACGACCCGCCGTGACCAGGCGTCCAGGATAACCGCGACATAGATTAAGCCGTCGACGATGGTGACATAGGGGATGTCGGCCACCCAGAGCTGGTCGGTTCCGTCGGGAATGATGGAATGATGTCGCCGGCGAGGTTCGGAAAGATCGGCTGGCCGTGATTGCTGTCCGTCGTCGCCGTGAAGCGGCGACGCAATCGCGGCTCCAGATCGTGCTCGCGCATCAGGCGGCGGATTTTGTTGTGATTGACGACCATGCCTTGCTGTCGAAGAGCGGCGCGGACACGACGCCAGCCATAGTGTTCGAACTCGTCGCAGATGGTAGCGATCGCCTCGACGATCGTAGTGTCGTCGTTCGATTTCTCGGGACTGTCGTAGTCGGTCGGTAACCGCTGTTCTCAGGCCACGGCCTTGAGTGGCGCGGGGAGCATAGGCCCATGGCAGCAGGTCGTCGATCTGGTTCTGCGGGTGACCGGCGACGATGCGGGTGATGCCGTCGGCGAGGTAGGCGTACGGGTCGACGCCATTGAGCTTTGCGGCTTCTATGAGCGAGGCGATCGTCGCCCAATGTTCTCCACCGCCGTCGGAACCGGCGAAGAGCGCGTTCTTCCGGTTGAGGGCGATTGGCCTGATCGAGCGTTCGATGACGAGCTGCAACCGGAAATCGGTTCCATCGAACGCTCGATATTGGCCTGCCACCGCACGAGCGAGATCAGCCAACGGCTGAAGACAATACCGGCGTCAGCATCATCACCGCGACGGCGATCGCAGCGACGATGGCTGACGCCAAAGTGTTCGAATCCGGCAGGCACTTTGCCGCCTGGGTAGGTCTTCCGCCAAGACAGTCAGGGACCGGCGGCAAGGTCCATCTGGGCAATATCTCGAAGAAGGGGGAAGCCTATTTGCGCCGTCTTCTGGTCCTGGACGCGACCGCGCTTATCAGCTACGCCCGGAACAGACCGGAGATCGCGATCTGGATCAATGGATTGTTGGCGCGCCGGCCACCGAGGGTGGTCATCGTCGCGGTCGCCAACAAGCTGGCGCGAATTGCTTGGGCCGTCATGGCTGGCGGCAAAGGATACAAGGGTGGCGCGGTGACCGTCTCGTGATCACTGTGAATCGGGAATAACGGAACCAAACCACCTCAACGGAATGGCGGGAGCATAAACGACGTAATGGCTAAAGGGTCGCGTGTCCGACGGCCTGGAAAACCCGAACCTGTGCAGGCACCTCGCGTGCGTCACTGTTATTGGGACCAAGTCGGCGGACTTGCCATTAGGGCCGGGCGGGCATCGACCCGCGCTGAGAGGCCGGAGGGATGACCGCAACCGACCACCAGCCAAGACGAAGAAAAAGCTCTTGCCTGGCAGGCATCGTTCACGGATGAAGGTGTGGATGGCGCCGGTGCCAACTCAGCGAACGTGGCAAGGTAGACATCAGGATTCACTCGAAGGGGAGTAACCTTGATGCCTGCACTGAATATCGGCCTTGATCTGGCCGAGCACGTTTTCCAAGTCCACGGAACCGATTAGAACGGCGAAGTCGTTCTTCGCAAGAAGCTGCGCCGCTCGGAGATGATCGAGTTCTTCCGGCAACTGCCCAGCACGACGAGGTCGACGCGGAGGCGATCTGCGAAGCGGCGACGCGGCCGACAAATGCGGTTCGTCGGGGTCAAGAGCGTCGACCAACAGTCCGGACTCATGCTGCACCGAACGCGGTAGCTGCTGGTCAAGCAGCGCACCATGTTGGGGAACTCCTTGAGGGGACAACTCGCCGAGTTCGGATTGATCGCGCCCCAAGGGACGTGGAGCATTCCGGCCCTGCACGATGTTGCACGCGGCTCCAGCGAGGCTGTCCTGCCCGATGAGGTTCGCGGATGCGTCGAATTGATCATGGGGCAGATCGACGATCTCCAGTCCCCTGTTGCTGCGCTGGACAAGGCGCTCCTTGTCAGTCACCGGGCCAGCTAGATCAGCCAGAGGCTGCAAACCGTTCCCGGCATCGGCCTCATCACCGCGTCGGCCATTTCGGGCAACCGTCGCCAACGCCCGCGCCTTCAAGTCCGGTCGGCACTTTGCAGCCTGGATCGGCCTTGTCCCGCCCCAAAGCGGCACCGGCAGCAAGGTTTATCTCGGCTGCATCTCGAAGAAGCGCGATCCCTATCTGCGCAAGCTGCTGGTGCTGGGCGCGACAGCCGTGATCCGATACTCGCGCAACAAGCCGGGACTGGCGGACTGGATCAACGGCCTGTTGCGCGGCGGCCGGCGCGGGTGGTGACGGTCGCGGTGGCCAACAAGCTGGCGCGGATCGCCTGGGCCATCATGCGCCGCGGCGAGAGGTTCAATCAGGCCTTGTCAGCGGTTGCCTGAAATGTGGTATCGACATCGATTTCTTCCTGAGAACAAACGCGATCACCCTGATGAGGGGTGGGGCAATGGCGAGAGCGACGACGACGTAATGGCAACCGGTCGAAGGACCGACGATCTGGGAAATCTGTACCTGTGCACGTGCTTCGGGCACAACCAAGATGAATAGATCCAGATCAGCGGACTACCATTAGGGCCCTGCTGACAATCGGTCCGCTTTCATGAGGCCGGAACGATGACCGCATCTCGACTTTTGCAGGTTGCTAAGACGTCAAAGAGGTTCCCGCCAGGCCGGCGCCCAACTTTCCAAAATGTGTCGACGGGATGAAGATATCGCTCGTCAACATTCAACAGAGAGCACCTTGTGAGCATGGACGCTATTGCGATCGGCCTCGACCTGGCCAAGAACGTTTTCCAACTGCACGGCGTTCAATCGGATGGGTGGTTGTCGTGCGTAAGAAGTTGCGGCGGTCGGAGGTCATCGCGTTTTTCAGTAAGCTTGCGCCGTGCCTGGTCGGCATCGAAGCTTGCGGAAGCGCGCATTACTGGGGGCGGGAGTTGGCGGCGCTCGGCCACGAAATTGGTCAGTTGAGAAAATTCTGTCTGACGCCGCGGGCAGCACAAGGAGTGCTGCGCCGGGCGGAGCGCTACGGCTACCGGATGCCGCCGGTTCTACTGGAAGCGCTGCTGTCCACCATCCGCCGCGGTTAGGCACGCTTCTGGCCAGCGGTTCGGGTCTCAACCGGGCCGGCATGAAGTCGACGGAACTGAGTTTCCTCGTCGTCCAGGAGGATACGGCGTTGGGCCTGATCGTTCGACGGCCGACACCGCTTGAGGCGCTGCGTGCGCACGGGTTTCCGGACAGATGGCTTGACGGCATCATGTTCGAGAATGGGCCGCTTAAGGACATCGAGGTTTACCGGCTTGCCGGCAATGCGTGGCCTGTGCCGGTGGCGGCGCCCATTTTGGTCGAGGTTCAAAAGCATCGGCTTTCATCCTGCACGGTCTGAGAAGCCACATCGGAACCGAATCAAAAAGGCCGGCAGACTGCCGGCCTTTTGCGGTGGCGGTCCGACGATAGGATGTGTCCGCGCGGCGTTGTGTACCATTCAGTTGCGGACGGATCTAAGGTCGTTATCCCGATAGGCTGACAACCTTCGATCAGACTGGTCATGCGAACGGAAAAGGAGATTTCGCATGACCAGAACCAAACCATCCACAGGTACACGATCACAAGCGACCGTGACCGCGCCGCCGGCCCTGATCTTCGTCGGTTCCGACAAGGGGGGCATCGGGAAAAGCTTTCTGTCTGCGCTCACAGCGGACCTTCTCGACGTTGCGGGTATGGCACCGCGTATGGTCAAGATCGACGAACAGGAACGGCTACCGGCGCTCTATCCAGATCGCGTGACCACGGTGTCGCTCGCATCGATGGACGACGTGCGCCGCGATCCCGGTGCGATCGTTGCCGCCTTCGATCCGCATTATGCGGCGATCGAGCGGACGATGGTGGACGGCGTGACGACTATTGTCGGCATTGGCGGTCCGCAGCAGACGGCGGTGGAGGAATACTGCGCACTGGTCGATCTCGACGCCGATCTGGTCGAGGCAGGTATACGCGCTGCCTGGCTTGTGCCGGCGACTTCCGAGCCTGAGGCTATGCGCGGCGCGGTACGCACCAAAGGGGCGATTGCGCGTGTTCTGCCATCGGCCGGTCAAGCTCTCATTCTCAACGGAGGTGACGGCGATTTCCGCTTCTATCCGATGATGACCGCGTCGATGGCTTCCACCACGATCCTCTCTGTGACGAGCGCCTTGGCTGGCGGGCTACTCGCTATCCTCATGAACAGAATGTCTTACTCATGAGTATATTGCAAGGGTGTTCGGTATTTCGCTTTCGGCTGTCCGAAATCACCGTCAATCGTCGATGATCGCGACCGCCCGCGTCCAGCCGGCGGAGGCCTTTTCGATCTTCACGGGGAAGCAACTTACGGTGAAGCCAGTGGCGGGCAGCTCTTCGAGGCGGTGGAGCTTCTCGATGTGGCAATAGCCGGTGTGGCGGCCGGCCTTGTGGCCTTCCCAGATGAGCGAGGCATCGCCCGTCTCGGCATATTTGCGGGCGGTGTGGACGAAGGGCGCGTCCCAACTCCAGCCGTCCGTTCCAGTGACGCGGATGCCGCGGTCGAGGAGGTACATCGTCGCCTCGTAGCCCATGCCGCAGCCGCTCGCGACATAGTCGGGTCGGCCGAATTTCATGCCGGCGGACGTGTTGACGACGACGATCTCGAGCGGCTGCAATTCGTGGCCGATGCGCTTCAGCTCCGCTTCGACATCGGCGGCCGTGATGACATAGCCGTCGGGAAAATGGCGGAAGTCGAGCTTCACGCCGGGTTGGAAGCACCAGTCGAGCGGCACCTCGTCGATGCGCCAGGCGGGTTCGCCATGGTTCATCGTCGGGTGGTAGTGCCAGGGCGCGTCGAGATGGGTGCCGTTGTGGGTCGACAGAACGACGCGCTCCACCGCCCAGCCGGCGCCGTCCGGCAGGTCTTCGGCCTTGAGGCCGGGAAAGAAGGGCAGGAGCTGGCCGATGCTCTGCTTATGATCGATGTATTCGATCGAGGGGATCTGGATCGGCGGATCGGCCGGGATGTCGTTGGCGATCGGTACGGACAGGTCGATGATGCGGCGGGCCATGGGTTCTCCTCCGAAGGTTGCCCGCATAGGCGTACAAAGCGGAAGGCCGGTCGCGCAACTGGCCGGCGACGGGGCCAGCGGCGAATGCGATCGGTCCAGGCCATGTGGGCGGTTTCCCCGGCGCGCATTTGCGCTTAGAGGGAGTGCAACCAACCCAAGCGAGGAGTTTTAAGGAATGGCATTGGATCAGGCGGCAATCGAGACGCTGAAGGGCGTTTCCACGGCGACGCTCACCACGGTTCTGTTGAAGAAGGGGCTGCGCAATGTCTGGATGCGCGGCACCAAGCCGCTGCGTCCCGGCCAGCCGCGCTCGGTCGGCCCGGCCTTCACCTTCCGCTTCGTGCCCGCGCGCGAGGATCTTGCGACGCCGGCAAGCTGGGGCTCGCCGATTTCGACCCGCGCCGCCATCGAGGCGATGCCGGAGGGCGCGATCGCCGTCATCGACGGCCAGGGCGTGATGGATGCCGGCGTCTTCGGCGACATCCTCGTCTCGCGCATGGCCAAGCGCGGCGTTGCCGCCATGGTGACGGACGGCGTGGTGCGCGACCTTGCCGGCGTTCTCGGCGCGAATTTTCCGGTGTGGTGCAACGGCGTCGCGGCCTCGCCCTCGGTCGCCGGGCTGACCTTCGTCAACTGGCAGGAGCCGATCGGCTGCGGCGGCGTCGCGGTGTTTCCCGACGACGTGATCGTGGTCGACGATGACGGCGCGGTGGTCATTCCCGCGGCGCTCCTCGACGACGTCCTCGCAGAGGCGCCCGAGCAGGAGCGTTTGGAAGCCTGGATCATGGAAGAGGTGGATCGCGGCGTCGCGCTGCCGGGCCTCTATCCGATGAATGCGGAAACGAAGGCCCGCTACGAGGCCTTCAAGGCCGGCTCGTCGAAGTAAGGAGGATTGCCGGGCGCTGCCGATGCCGCGCCCGGCTTTCCGCTCAGCGCAGGGAAATGATCTCGGCCATCCAGGGCTCGGCGTCGCGGCGCGCGGCCATCGTCTGGTCGACCTCGTTGAAGAAGGCACCGACCGCCTCGTCCTGGGCGAGTTCGGGCAAGCCGAGGAGTTCGAGTTCGGCAAACATGGTCTGGGCCACGCGTCCGGCGTAGCGGTCGGCGACGCGGTCATTGCTCGCACGCTGCAAGGCGGTGGCTACGGCCTCGATGCGGCCCTGCCGGCGCTCCATCGGGAACAACCGGATCGCGGCACTGGCCGCTTCATCTTCATTCAAACGCACGCTACCCATCCCCTCGGTCACGAAATGCAAGTCTGCCGGTGCGAATCGCCCGGCGTTGTCCGCATGATTGTCGCCGCGTGGTTGACGAGATGTTACTTTCGCCGAAATGCGCGTGAACGCGGCAGGCTTGGCATCGTGGCCGCGGCAGGCGTAGGCTCGGCGCCGTCATCAACCGGGACTGCTTCATGGCGACCGACGCGCTCGATCTTTCCATCTCCGGCGGGGCGAACGGGGCGGACGCGCATCTGCGGCGCGGGGTCGCCGACCTGCAATGCTTCATCGGCGATCCGGTCGGCGCGGCGAATGCGGCGATCGAGGCCGATCCCGACACGGTGATGGCGCATGTGCTGAAGGGCTATCTCTACGGGCTTTCGACCGAGCCGACGGCCGGTCCCGTCGTCCGTGCTGCGCACGGGGCCGCGGTGGCGCTGCCGGCCAATCCGCGCGAGCGGGCGCATGTCGCAGCGCTCGGCCATCTCGCCGAAGGCCGCTGGCACGATGCAGGGCGCGTGCTCGCCGATTTGACCGGCGAGCATCCGCTCGATGCTTTGGCGCTGCAGGCGGGGCACCAGATCGACTTCTTCACCGGCAGTGCGCTGATGCTGCGGGCGCGGATCGAGCGCGCGCTGCCCGCCTGGGACGAAAGCATGGCGGGTTACCACGCCATACTCGGCATGCACGCCTTCGGGCTCGAGGAAAATGCCGATTACGGCGCCGCCGAGCGGGCCGGCCGCCGGGCGGTCGAGCTCAATCCGCGCGATGGCTGGGCGCAGCATGCGGTGGCGCATGTCATGGAGATGCAGTGCCGGCAGCGCGAGGGCATCGCCTGGATGCGCGGCAATGCCGAGCGCTGGACGAAGGAGAGTTTTTTGCAGGTCCACAATTGGTGGCACCTCGCGCTCTACCATTTCGACCTCGGCGAGACGGACGAGGTGCTGGCGCTCTACGACGGGCCGATCTTCGGCGCGCGCTCGACCATCGCGCTCAACATGGTCGACGCCTCCGCGATCCTCTGGCGGCTGCATCTGGGCGGGGTCGATGTCGGCGACCGCTGGGCGCCGCTGGCCGCGCAATGGGCGCCGCATGCGGGTGCGTCGGCCTACGCCTTCAACGACATGCACGCGATGATGGCCTTCGTCGCGGGCGGTCGCGAGGAAGAAGCGGCACGCCTTCTGGCCGCGCAGGACGAGGCCGTCGCCGGCGCGGACGACAATGCCGGCTTCACCCGCGATGTCGGCCGGCCGATCGCCCGCGCGCTCCACGCATTCGGTCGCGGCGATTATGCGCAGACGGTGCGGTTGCTTAGCGCCGTGCGGTCGCGGGCGCATTCCTTCGGCGGAAGCCACGCGCAGCGCGATGTGATCGACCTGACGCTGATCGAGGCGGCGATCCGGTCCGGCGACCGCGCGATGGCTGGAAGACTGACTGCCGAGCGCGCCTTGCGGCGCGAAGCGAGCCCGATGTCGGGCATCCTGCGGCAGCGGGCGGACGCCATCGCCGTCGTGTGATCGCGATTTATTGCGAGTTCCGAAAAAATTCGACTCGGCGGCGGCGCGCAATCTGCTAAGAGTGCGTCCGGGAGGATTTTTTCATGTATCTCGGGCTCGATCTCGGCACGTCCGGTCTGAAGGCGCTGCTGATGGACGGCGACCAGAAGGTCGTCGCGTCGGCACCCGCAGCGCTTTCCGTCTCGCGGCCGCATGAGGGCTGGTCCGAGCAGGACCCGGCCGACTGGATCGCGGCGGCCGAGGAGGCAGTCGGGGCGCTGGCCCAGTCCCACCCGCAGGAAATGTCAGCCCTGCGCGGCATCGGCCTTTCCGGCCAGATGCATGGCGCGACGCTGGTCGATGGCGCCGGCATGGTGCTGCGGCCCTGCATTCTTTGGAACGATACGCGCAGCCACGCCGAGGCGGGCGCGCTCGACGCTGATCCGCGCTTCCGGCAGATCACCGGCAACATCGTCTTTCCCGGCTTCACCGCGCCCAAACTCGCCTGGGTGCGGGCCAACGAGCCGGAGATTTTCGCGCGTGTCGCGAAGGTGCTCTTGCCGAAAGACTATCTGCGCCTCTGGCTCACCGGTGAAACGATCTCCGATATGTCGGATTCGGCCGGAACGGCATGGCTCGATGTTACCAATCGGCGATGGTCGCCCGAGTTGCTTGCCGCGACGGGCGTTGGCGAAGAGCACATGCCGCGCCTCGTCGAGGGCACGGCGCCTGCCGGCCAGTTGCGCGGCGAACTTGCGGCCAGATGGGGCATGACTGGCCATGTCGTCGTGGCGGGCGGGGCGGGGGACAATGCGGCCTCGGCCTGCGGGCTCGGCGTCGCCAAGGGCGGTGAGGCCTTCGTTTCGCTCGGCACTTCGGGCGTCGTCTTCGCCGCTACCGATGCCTACCTGCCGAATCCTGAGAGCGCGGTCCACACCTTCTGCCATGCGATCCCCGCGACCTGGCACCAGATGGGCGTCATCCTGTCGGCGACTGATGGGCTCAACTGGCTCGCCGGGGTCACCGGCGCGAAGCCGGCCGAGCTGACGGGCGAACTCGGCGCCGAGCTGCGCGCGCCGTCGGGCGTCACCTTCCTGCCCTACCTGTCGGGCGAGCGGACGCCGCACAATGATGCCGCGATCCGCGGCGCCCTCATTGGCCTGTCGCACCAGAGCGACCGCGCGAGCCTGACGCAGGCCGTGCTCGAAGGCGTTGCATTTGCGCTGCGCGACAATCTCGAGGCGCTGCGCGCGGCAGGAACCGAGCTGTCATCCGTGATGGCGGTCGGCGGTGGCTCCCGCTCGCAGCTCTGGTTGAAGACGATCGCGACGGCGCTCGGCATCCCGGTCGAGCTGCCGGCCGACGGCGATTTCGGTGCGGCCTTCGGCGCCGCGCGCCTTGGCCTCATCGCGGCGGAAAACGCCGAGCCGGCCGCGGTTCTGACGCGGCCCGGCATCGCCTCCACCATCGAACCCGACCGCGCGCTGGCCTCGGCTTATGGGGACGCCTATGCGCGTTTCCGCGCGCTTTATCCTGCACTCAAAGGAGTCTGACCTCATGAGCACCGGTTTCTTCGGCGACACCAAGCCGATCAAGTTCGAAGGCCCAGAATCGACGTCGGAGCTGGCCTACCGTCACTACGATCCGAACGAGATCGTTCTCGGCAAGCGGATGGAGGACCATCTGCGCTTTGCCGTCGCCTACTGGCACTCTTTCGCCTGGCCGGGCGGCGATCCGTTCGGCGGTCAGACCTTCGAGCGGCCCTGGTTCGGCGACACGATGGAAGCGGCCAAGAAAAAGGCCGACGTCGCCTTCGAGATGTTTCAGCTTCTCGGCGCGCCCTTCTACTGCTTCCACGATGCCGACGTGCGGCCCGAGGGCGCGACGCTCAAGGAGAGCATTTCGCGGCTCGACGAGATCGCGGATGTGTTTGCCAAGAAGCAGGAAGAGACCGGCGTCAAGCTGCTCTGGGGCACCGCCAACCTCTTCTCGCACCGCCGCTATATGGCGGGCGCGGCGACCAATCCGGACCCGGACGTCTTCGCCTATGCGGCCGCGACCGTGAAGAGCTGCGTCGATGTCACCAAGCGGCTCGGCGGCCAGAACTATGTGCTGTGGGGCGGGCGCGAGGGCTATGAGACGCTGCTCAACACCGACATGAAGCGCGAGCGCGAGCAGGCGGGGCGGTTCCTGTCGCTCGTCGTCGACTATGCGAAGAAGATCGGCTTTGACGGCACGATCCTGATCGAGCCCAAGCCTCAGGAGCCGACCAAGCACCAGTATGATTTCGACGTCGCGACCGTCTACGGGTTCCTCAAGGATTTCGGGCTGGAGAAGGAGGTCAAGGTCAATATCGAGCAGGGCCACGCCATCCTCGCCGGCCATTCCTTCGAGCACGAACTGGCGCTCGCCGGCGCGCTCGGCATCTTCGGATCGATCGACATGAACCGCAACGACTATCAGTCCGGCTGGGACACCGACCAGTTCCCCAACAATGTGCCGGAGATGGCGCTCGCCTATCTGGAGGTACTGAAGGCCGGCGGCTTCACCACCGGCGGGACCAATTTCGACGCCAAGTTGCGCCGCCAGTCGCTCGATCCGGTCGATTTGCTCGCGGCCCATGTCGGCGGCATGGATTGTTGCGCGCGGGGCCTCAAGGCGGCGGCGAAGATCATCGAGGACAAGGCGCTCTCCGCGCCGCTCGAGGAGCGCTACGCCGGCTGGTCCGATCCGGACGCGGCGAAGATGCTCGATGGGTCTTATTCGCTGGAAGAGATCTCGACCTGGGCCCTCGATGCCGGCATCGACCCGCAGCCGGTCTCGGGCCGGCAGGAGCGGCTGGAGAACATCATCAACCGCTACGTCTAGCGGCGCAGAAGCAAGGCGCGTTTACTTCTGGGGCGGATGCGGGAATATCAGTCTCGCAACTGCCCCAATTTGAACGCGCGGTTGTCTTCGCTCTGTCATCGATCCCGGCTATTTCTTCGCGCAATCGACGAAAGGAGGAATCGATGCTTCATCATCTGCACTACGCCGCCAATACGCATCGCGCCCCGTGCAGCGATTCCACCGACACGGCATCGATCGTTGACCGCCTGCTGGCCGTCGCGGAATTGCCGGCAAGCGACAACGAGATCGACCGCGCCATTGCGCAGCACCGGCAATTGACGCTCGCCCGGACGATCAAGGGCCTGATCGAGCGCGACGAAGGCACCTGCCAAGCGGCCTGACCGCTACTGCACCACGAAAAAATCCTCGATCGAATTGGCGGCCGTCTTCAGGAGCGGGAGGAATTCCCGCTCCATTTCCGACAGCGGCATCCGCGCCGACTGCGTCGACACGTTGATCGCCGCGACGATGGCGCCGGTGCGGTCGCGGATCGGGACGGCGATGGAGCGCAGGCCGATCTCCAGTTCCTGGTCGACGATGGCGTAGCCGTCCGTGCGCGCCTTGGCGATGAGGCGGGCGAGTTCGGCCGGGTCGGTCACCGTCCGGTCGGTCTTGGCGGTGATCCGCGCGCGGGCGAGGAACGCGGCGAGGTCGGTCTCCGATAAACCTGACAGGATCACCCGGCCCATCGACGTGCAGAAGGCCGGCAGGCGCGTGCCGACATGGAGCGCGACGCCGACGATGCGCGCGCCGGCGATGCGCGCGACATAGACCACGTCCTCATCCGCCAGCACCGCCGCCGAGCAGCTTTCGTTCAGCGCCTGCGAGACCTCGCGCAGGAACGGCTCGGCGTAGGTCCATAGTGATGCGCCGGATAGCCATGTGCGGCCGAGGGTTATGAGGCGCGGCGACAGGCGGAAGATGCGCCCGTCCTGCCGGGCGTAGCCGGCCGCGACGAGGGTCAGCAGGAAGCGCCGCGCGCCGGCGCGAGTGAGGCTTGCGCGGTCGGCGACCTCGCTCATCGTCAGCCCGGCGGGATGCGCCGCCAGGATTTCCATGACGCCCAGCCCGCGCTCCAAGGACCCGACGAGGTCGGAGCGGGTTGCCTGCTCTTCGATTGACACGTTACCCTCAGTCATCTAGAGCATGTATCGCATATGGAACATATGTTCGCAATGCGAACTTTGCCTCAAGTCGAACTGCGGTTGGCGTCCTGCCCTCCGTCCAAATTTCCGGGAGCGAGATGAACAAGATCACCCCCAGCATTGAGGATGCGATCGCCGGCATTGAGGACGGCATGACCGTCATGATCGGCGGCTTCGGCGGCTCGGGCGCACCGATCGAACTGATTGACGCGCTGGTCGCGCGCTACAAGGCAACCGGCTCGCCCGGCCGACTGACCGTCATCAACAACAATGCCGGCAATGGCGCGGTCGGCATCGCCGCGATGATCTATGCCGGCATGGTCGCCAAGATGGTCTGTTCGTTCCCGCGCTCGACCGATGCACGCGCCTTCACCGAGCGCTACCACGCCGGCGAAATCGAGCTGGAACTCGTGCCGCAGGGCACGCTCGCCGAGCGCATTCGCGCGGGCGGCGCCGGCATTCCGGCCTTCTATACGCCGACGAGCTTCGGCACGGACATTGCCAAGGGCAAGCCGGTCGCCGAGTTCGATGGCCGGCCTTACGTGCAGGAGCGCTGGCTGAAGGCGGATGTCGCGATCATCAAGGCGGAGCTTGCCGACCGGAAGGGCAACCTCACCTACAACAAGGCGGCCCGCAATTTCGCGCCGCTGATGGCGATGGCGGCGGCGACGACGATCGTCCAGGCGCGGCAAGTGGTCGAGCCCGGCGCGATCGATCCCGAACATGTCGTCACGCCCGGCATCTTCGTCGACATGGTCGTCGAGATCGCCGACGCAAAGCAGGAAGAGGCATTGTTGCGCGAAGGGGCGCTCGTGAAGGAAGGGGCGGGCGCATGACCGCGAAACTCACCAACGCCCAGATCGCCTGGCGCGCGGCGCAGGACATTCAGGACGGGGCCTATGTCAATCTGGGCATCGGCTTTCCCGAGATGGTGGCGAAATTCAAGCCGAAGGGCCGCGAAGTCATCTACCACACCGAGAACGGCGTGCTCGATTTCGGCGAGGCGCCGCCGGCCGGCGAGGAAGACTGGGACCTGATCAATGCCGGCAAGAAGGCGGTGACGCTCAATCCCGGCGCGTCCTTCTTCAACCATGCCGACAGCTTCGCGATGGTGCGCGGCGGCCATCTCGACGTCGCGATCCTCGGCGCCTACGAGGTTGCGGAGAATGGCGACCTCGCCAACTGGTCGACGGGTCCCAAATCGGTGCCGGCCGTGGGCGGCGCGATGGACCTCGTGCACGGGGCCAAGCGCGTCTGCGTCATCACCGACCACGTCACCAAGGACGGCAAGCCGAAGCTCGTCGAGCGCTGCTCGCTGCCGCTGACCGGCGTCGGCTGCGTGACGACGGTCTATACGAGCCTTGCCGTCGTCGAAATCATCGACAAGCGTTTCGTCCTGCGCGAAAAGCTGCCGTCCATCAGCATGGAAGATTTGCAGGCCGTGACCGGAGCGAAGCTCGTGGTCGAGGGTGCCTGCAAGGATCTGATCGTACCGGAGGTTTGAACATGGCTGACGCCTATATCTGCGACTATATCCGCACGCCCATCGGCCGCTTCGGCGGTTCGCTCTCCTCCGTGCGCGCCGACGATCTCGGCGCGGTGCCGCTGAAGGCGCTGATGGAGCGCAACCCCAGCATCGACTGGGCCGCCATCGACGACGTGATCTATGGCTGCGCCAACCAGGCAGGCGAGGACAACCGCAACGTCGCGCGCATGTCGCTGCTTTTGGCCGGCCTGCCGGAAGCCGTTCCGGGCGCGACCGTCAACCGGCTCTGCGGCTCGGGCATGAACGCCGTCATCAACGCCGCCCACGCCATCAAGGCGGGCGAGGCGGAGATCATGATCGCCGGCGGCGTCGAGTCCATGAGCCGCGCGCCTTTCGTCATGCCGAAGGCCGACACGGCCTTTTCGCGCAATGCGGAAATCTACGACACCACGATCGGCTGGCGCTTCGTCAACCCGCTGATGAAGAAGCAGTATGGCGTCGATTCCATGCCGGAGACGGCGGAGAACGTCGCCGAACAGTTCCAGATCAGCCGCGCCGACCAGGACGCGTTTGCCGCGCGCAGCCAGGAGAAGGCCGTCGCCGCGCAGGAGAACGGCCGCCTCGCCAAGGAGATCGTCGCCGTGACGATCCCGCAGCGAAAGGCCGACCCGATCGTGGTCGACAAGGACGAGCATCCGCGCGCCGGGACGACGGCCGAGAAGCTCGGCAAGCTGCCGACGCCGTTCAAAAAGGAGGGCGGCACGGTCACCGCCGGCAACGCTTCGGGCGTCAATGACGGCGCGGCGGCGCTGATCATCGCGTCGGAAGCTGCGGTGAAGAAATACGGACTGACTCCGATCGCGCGCGTTCTAGGCGGCGCCGTCGCGGGCCTTGCGCCGCGCATCATGGGCTTCGGTCCGGCGCTCTCGACGCGCAAGCTCGTCGAGCGCCTCGGCATGAAGGTTTCGGATTTCGACGTGATCGAGCTCAACGAAGCCTTCGCGTCACAGGGCTTGGCCACGCTGCGCGATCTCGGCATCGCCGACGACGCGGACCATGTGAACCCGAATGGCGGCGCCATCGCGCTCGGCCATCCGCTCGGCATGTCGGGCGCCCGCATCACCGGCACGGCGGCGCTGGAGCTGAAGGAACGCGGCGCGCGCTATGGGCTGGCGACGATGTGCATCGGCGTCGGCCAGGGCATCTCGATCGCGATCGAGCGGGTGTGATTCGGTAGGGCCGGCGTCATCCCGGCTCGCGCCTCGCTTCGCTCGGACTTCGGCCGGGATGACGCCTGTCTCAGCTACTTTCCCTTCCACACCGGGTCGCGTTTTTCGGCGAAGGCCTTGAAGCCTTCGAGGCCGTCTTCCGAATCGTAAAGCCGGTCGACCGTGGCGAACTGGCGCTTGGTGATGCGGTTCATCGCGGTCTGGAAGCTTTGCCCCTCGGCCTCGCGCGCGACTTCCTTGATCGCGGCGAAGACGAGCGGCGGACCGGAGGCGAGGAGGCGGGCGACGTCCCAGACGCGCTCTTCCAACTGGTCGGCCGGATGCACTTCGTTGACAAGGCCCCAGCGATGGGCCTCCAGCACATCCATCCAGCGGCCGGTCAGGAGCATGTCCATAGCGACGTGGTAGGGGATGCGGCGCGGCAGCTTGATCGTCGCAGCATCGGCAAGCGTGCCGGCCTTGATTTCGGGCAGGGCGAAGCTCGACGTCTCGGACGCGTAGATGAGATCGCAGGACAGCGCCAGTTCGAACCCGCCGCCGACGGCCATGCCGTGGACGCAGGCGATCACCGGCTTGTTCATGTCGCGCAGTTCCTGCAGGCCGCCGAACCCGCCGACGCCATAATCGCCGTCGACCGCATCGCCTTCTGCCGCTGCCTTCAAATCCCACCCTGCGGAGAAGAACTTGTCGCCGGCGGATTTCACAATCGCGACGCGCAGGTCGGGATCGTCGCGGAAGGATTTGAAGGTCTCACCCAGCAGGCGCGAGGTCGCAAGGTCAATCGCGTTCGCCTTCGGCCGGTCGAGCGTGATCTCCAGAATCGCGCCCTCTTGGCGGGTTTTGACGATTTTGTCGCTCATGTAGTTTCCTCCAGTATTTCGAAATCGCCGACCAGCAGCGCATCGGCGATGAAGGCGCCGCGCTCGCAGACGATCAGCGGGTTGATGTCCAGTTCGACGATCCGGCCCTCATTTTCGACGACGAAATCGCAAATGGCGAGGATCGTGTCGATGGCTGCCTCGACGTCGCCTTTCGGGCGACCGCGATAGCCGTCGAGGAGCGGGAAAAGCTTTAGCGAGCGTAACGCGGCCTCGATCTCGTCGCGGGGTGCGGGGACGAGAAGCGTGGCGGTGTCGGCCAGAAGCTCGACCAGAACGCCGCCGGAGCCGATGGTGAGCAGCGCGCCGAATACGGGATCGGGGGAGATACCGACGATGAGCTCAGCGAGCGGATTCTCGATCATGCGCTCGACGTAGAGGCCGGCGCCGAGGGGCAAGAGGGCGGTGGCGGCGGCTTGGATCTCGGCGGGGGTGTTGAGGTTGAGGCGGACAGCGCCGTGTTCGGATTTGTGGGCGAGGCCGAGTGATTTGAGTGCGACGGGGAGGCCGAGGGATTGGGCTGTGGTGAGGGCTTCGTGCACGGAGGATACGCGGCGGCCGGGGGGGACGGGGAGATTGCGTGAGGTGAGCAGGGATTTGGCGGATGCTTCGTCTAGGGATGCGCGCTGCACACCCCCCTCTGGCCCAAGCCTTTCCCACAAACGCCGCCGCTTCCGTCGCCACGATCGCTTCTTCGATGCCGTGCAGCGGCACGATTCCGCGCGCGAAGAGATCGTCGGCGTGTTCTTCCGGCAAGTTCTCCGCCATCGACGCCACAATCGCGCCGCGTGCATTATTGGCGTTCAACGCCGCCTCGAACGCACGCACCGTCGGCCACCAGTCTGCGTCCGAGCAGCGATCGGTGCGGGGAAAATCGAGCACCAGCATGTTGAGGTTGAACCCGCCCGAAACCATCGCCGTGAAGGTCGCGGTCATGGCCGGTTCGTCGTTCCAGATGAAGGTGTGGTAGTCGAGCGGGTTGGCGACGGCGACGAGGGGGCCGAGGGTGGCCTTCACCCGGTTGCGATGCGTCTCGCCGAGCGGCGGGAAGGTCACCGCGCGCCCGTCGGCCGCATCCGCCATGACCGACGCCTCGCCCCCCGAACAGCTCATCGAGGAGAGCCGGTTGCCGGCCAGCGGCCCGACGCCGTGGAGAAGCTTCAGCGTTTCGAGGAAGGCCGGGATCGAGTGGACGCGGGCGATGCCGAGACGTTTCAGGAACGCGTCTGAGCCGGCGTCCGAACCTGCCAGCGAGGCCGTATGCGAGATGGTCGCCGCGCGGGCCTGTTCGGATCGGCCGACCTTCATCGCGACGATCGGCTTTTGCAGTTCGCGCGCGCGTGCGGCGAGGCGTTCGAAGCCGGGGATGGAATCGAAGCCCTCAATGTGGAGTCCGAGCACGGAAACGCGCTCGTCCTCGATCAAGCCGAGCGCCATCTCCGACAGACCGGTCTGCGCCTGGTTGCCTGCCGTCATGAGGAAAGCGAGCGGCAGGCCGCGCTTCTGCATCGTGAGGTTGCAGGCGATGTTGGATGACTGGGTGATGATCGCCGCGCCACGCGTGCCCGGCGCTAGCCGCCGGCCGCCATGCTGGTCTGGCCAGAGCAGCGCGCCGTCGGCATAGTTGATCAGCCCGTAGCAGTTCGGCCCGATGACGGGCATGTCGCCGGCGGCCTCAATGAGTTCGCGCTGGAGGCGGGGGCCGTCCGGGTCGTCGGCCTCGAGGAAGCCGGCAGCGAAGGAGATCGCGCCGCCGGCGTTGCGGACGGCAAGCTCGCGCAGGATGTCGATCGTGGCGAAACGATTGACGCCGATGAAGGCCGCGTCGGGCGCGGCGGGCAGGTCGGCGATGGAACGGAACGCTTTGATGCCTTCGATGTCGGGTTTCGTCAGGTGGATGGGCCAGATGTGGCCGGTGAAGCCCATCTTGAGAGACTGTTTGACGACGTTGGTCGCGAAGGCGCCGCCGCCGACGATAGCGATGGAGCGGGGGTGGAGAAGGCGGTGGAGGCGGGTCATGAGGAGGAAGGAATCTTGCTAGGGGACCCCCACCCTTTATCCCTCCCCACAAGGGGGAGGGAGGTCGCCAGCGTCGCGCCGGTTCTACCAGGCGCTGCGCCGAAAGCACGTGCACCGCGTCGAAGTCTCCCTCCCCCTTGTAGGGAGGGATAGAGGGTGGGGGTCTGAAGTGCGAATACGCCGCGCATCAACCGCCCACCGCCCGCAGCAACGCCCGCGAGATGATATGCCGCTGGATTTCGCTCGTGCCTTCCCAGATGCGCTCGACGCGCGCGTCGCGCCAGATGCGTTCCAGCGGCAGTTCGTCCATCAGGCCCATGCCGCCATGGATCTGGATCGCCTCGTCGGCGACGAAGGCGAGCATTTCGGTGGCCTTGAGCTTCGCCATCGCCATGTCCATGTCGGTGACCGTGCCGGAATCGTATTTCCAGCCGGCTTCCATCAGCATCAGGTCGGCGGCTTTCAGTTCGGTCGCCATGTCGGCGAGCTTGAACGAGACACCCTGGAACTTGCCGATCTTCTGGCCGAACTGCTCGCGATTGGCGGCCCAGTCGACGGCGTGGCCGAGCGCGCGTTCGGCGCGGCCGATGCAGGTGGCGGCGACTTGCAGGCGCGTCGCGCCGAGCCAGGAATTGGCAACCTCGAAGCCCTTATGGACCTTGCCCAGAACCTGTGACGCTGGCAGGCGGCAATCGTCGAATTCGAGGACGGAATTGGTGTAACCGCGATGCGAGACGTTGCGGTAACCGTCGCGCACGGTGAAGCCCGGCGTCCCCTTGTCGACGAAGAAGGCGGTGATCAGCTTTTTGGGGCCGCGCGGTGTTTCTTCCTCGCCGGTCGCCATGAAGACGATGGCGAAGTCAGCGATATCGGCGTGGGAGATGAAGTGCTTGGTGCCGTTGAGCACCCAGTCGCCGCCGTCCTGCTTGGCGCTCGCCTTCATGCCGCGCAGGTCGGAGCCTGCGCCGGGCTCGGTCATGGCGAGGCAGTCCCACTTCTCGCCGCGGATGCAGGGGAAGAGATAGCGCTCCTTCTGCTCGTCTGTGCCGGCGAGAAGGATGTTCGACGGCCGCGCGACGCAGGTCCAGTGCAGCGCGTAGTTGGCACGGCCGAGTTCCTTTTCGTAGAGCAGCCAGGTCAGCGTATCGAGACCGGCACCGCCGACGTCCTCGGGCATGTTGGCGGCGTAGAGGCCGGCCGCGATGGCTTTGGCCTGCAATTCCTTGACGAGGTCCATGCGCAGGTGGCCCGTACGCTCGACTTCGGCCTCGTGCGGGTAAAGTTCGTTCTCGACGAAGGCGCGGGTGGTCTCGACGATGAGGCGCTGTTCGTTGGTGAGGGAGAAGTTCATGAGCAATTGTCCTCAGGTCGACGCGAGGCACCCCCCTCTGGCCTGCCGGCCATCTCCCCCTCAAGGGGGGAGATCAGTCTCGTCGTCGCCGCCCTTGAACCTGCAGGACTAGGTGCGAATTCCACGTGCTTGATCTCCCCCCTTGAGGCGGAGATGGCCGGCAGGCCAGAGGGGGGTGTCTAGGCGCCATCGTTATCCCTTATTCTTTTTCTTGGGCTTCTCCGCCTTCGCCTTGGCGGCCGCCTTCGACACCGGTTTCGCCTTGGCGAGCCGGTTGACATACGCCTTGTGCAGTTGCCCCGCGCCCCAGCCCTTGCCCTTGTTCTCCTTCGAGAGCGCTTCCATGATCGCGACGAGATTGTCGTCGCGGATCTTTTCCAGTTCGCGGATCGACCATTTGCCGGACTGGGCGTCGGACTGGCTGGCGATGAGGTCGACCAGTTCGTCGTTGAACTCGGGCACGTCCATCAGCTTGGTCCACGGCCAGGAGAGGCAGGGGCCGAACTGGGCCATGAAGTGGCGCATGCCGGCTTCGCCGCCGGCGATGCGGTAGACCTGGAACATGCCCATCTGCGCCCAGCGCAGGCCGAAGCCAAAGCGCATGATGTCGTCGAGTTCCTCGACCGTGCAGATGCCGTCCCTGATCAGCCACAACGCCTCGCGCCACATGGCTTCCAGAAGGCGGTCGCCGACGAAGGCCTCGATTTCCTTGCGGATCACGACCGGCTTCATGCCGATATCGGTGTAGCATTCGCGGGCGAGCTCGATCGCTTCCGACCAGGTCTGCTCGCCGCCGACGATCTCGACGACGGGCAGGAGGTAGACCGGGTTGAACGGGTGCGCGACGACGAGGCGCTCGGGATGGTTCTTCATCGCCACGGCCATGTCGGTCGGCTTGATGCCGGAAGTCGACGAGCCGACGAGCGCGGAGGAAGGCGCGTGGGCGTCGATTTCGGCCAGCACCTTGTGCTTCAGGTCGAGCCGCTCGGGCACGCTTTCCTGGATGAAGCCGGCATCGGCGACAGCCTCGGCGATGCTCGCCGCATAGGTTATTTTGCCTTCCTTGGGGCGGCCCGACGTCGCCAGGCGCTTATAGGCGCGGCGGGCGCCGGCCATGACTTCGTCTACCTTCCGCTTCGCCTCGGGGTCGGGGTCGAAGATCGCGACGTCGATGCCGTTCAGGACAAGGCGCGCGACCCACCCCGCCCCGATGACGCCGCCGCCGATGCACGCTGCCTTGGTGATGGTCATTTGGTTTGTTTCCTGCTGCGTTGGTCGACCCCCACTCCGTCGCGCTTCGCGCGCCACCTCTCCCCCGATCGACGGGGGAGAGGAAGTGCTGGATGCGACGCCGTGCTTTTCCTCTCCCCCGGGCAGGGGGAGAGGTGGCCCGCGAAGCGGGACGGAGTGGGGGTGATGTTTGCGAGCGCAAAGACCATAGATTCTACACCAAGGGGGCGCGTTTGGTCAGGTTGAGCTTCCTGCGCACCTCGTCCGGCCCGATCACCCGCGCGCCCATATTTTCCACGATCGTCACCGCGCGCTCGACGAGCTGAGCGTTGGTGGCGAGTTCGCCCTTGCCGAGCCACAGATTGTCCTCCAGCCCGACGCGGACATTACCGCCGGCGAGGACGGCGGCGGCGACGTAGGCCATCTGGCTGCGGCCGAGCGAGAAGGCTGACCAGGTCCAGTCCTTCGGCACGTTGTTCACCATCGCCATGAAGGTGTTCAAATCGTCCGGCGCGCCCCAGGGCACGCCCATGCAAAGCTGCACCAGCGCGTCGGGCGCGAGGACGCCTTCCTTCACCAGTTCCCTGGCGAACCAGAGATGGCCGGTGTCGAACGCTTCGATCTCGGGCTTCACGCCCATCTTGGTCATCATGCCGCCCATGGCGCGCAGCATGCCGGGCGTGTTGGTCATCACGTAGTCGGCCTCGGCGAAGTTCATCGTGCCGCAGTCGAGCGTGCAGATTTCCGGCAGGCACTGGCGCACATGCTCGACGCGCTCGGCGGCGCCGGCCATGTCGGTGCCCTGTTCCTTCAGCGGCAGGGGCTTGTCCGTCGAGCCGAACACCATGTCGCCGCCCATGCCGGCGGTCAGGTTCAAAACGACGTCGACATCTGCATCGCGTATGCGCTCGGTCACCTCGCGGTAAAGGGCGATGTCGCGGCGCGGGGCGCCGGTCTCGGGATCGCGGACATGGCAGTGGACGATCGCCGCGCCGGCCTTCGCCGCTTCGATCGCCGAATCCGCGATCTGCTTGGGCGAGCGCGGCACGTGGGGCGAGCGGTCCTGTGTGCTTCCCGAGCCGGTGACGGCACAGGTGATGAAGACCTCGCGGTTCATTTCGAGCGGCATGTGCATCCTCCAAGTTGCCGCCAGCTTCGCGTCCCTTGCGTCAGCGTGTTTTGCGATTTACGCATAGCAATTGATGCAAAGCGAAAAGCATTCGATCTTTCGGCCCGATGCCACGCTGCTGGCGGTGACTTTTCTCGTCTTGCCGGGCTGCTCGCTGATGTGCGTCGCGTGCGCCATCGATCCCTTGCGCGCCGCGAACCGCATCTGCGGTCGGCCGGTGTTCGACTGGCGCGTCGTTTCGCTCGACGGCGCGCCGCCGCAGACGACCAGCGGCTTGCCGATTGCCGTTTCGGGCGCGTTCGACGCTGCGCGGGCCGGCGATTTCGTCATCGCGATCGGCGGGGTCGGGTCGCGCGG
>NZ_AYOD01000047.1 GCF_000497755.1 Aliihoeflea sp. 2WW | reverse complement strand
CCCCGCCCCGATGACGCCGCCGCCGATGCACGCTGCCTTGGTGATGGTCATTTGGTTTGTTTCCTGCTGCGTTGGTCGACCCCCACTCCGTCGCGCTTCGCGCGCCACCTCTCCCCCGATCGACGGGGGAGAGGAAGTGCTGGATGCGACGCCGTGCTTTTCCTCTCCCCCGGGCAGGGGGAGAGGTGGCCCGCGAAGCGGGACGGAGTGGGGGTGATGTTTGCGAGCGCAAAGACCATAGATTCTACACCAAGGGGGCGCGTTTGGTCAGGTTGAGCTTCCTGCGCACCTCGTCCGGCCCGATCACCCGCGCGCCCATATTTTCCACGATCGTCACCGCGCGCTCGACGAGCTGAGCGTTGGTGGCGAGTTCGCCCTTGCCGAGCCACAGATTGTCCTCCAGCCCGACGCGGACATTACCGCCGGCGAGGACGGCGGCGGCGACGTAGGCCATCTGGCTGCGGCCGAGCGAGAAGGCTGACCAGGTCCAGTCCTTCGGCACGTTGTTCACCATCGCCATGAAGGTGTTCAAATCGTCCGGCGCGCCCCAGGGCACGCCCATGCAAAGCTGCACCAGCGCGTCGGGCGCGAGGACGCCTTCCTTCACCAGTTCCCTGGCGAACCAGAGATGGCCGGTGTCGAACGCTTCGATCTCGGGCTTCACGCCCATCTTGGTCATCATGCCGCCCATGGCGCGCAGCATGCCGGGCGTGTTGGTCATCACGTAGTCGGCCTCGGCGAAGTTCATCGTGCCGCAGTCGAGCGTGCAGATTTCCGGCAGGCACTGGCGCACATGCTCGACGCGCTCGGCGGCGCCGGCCATGTCGGTGCCCTGTTCCTTCAGCGGCAGGGGCTTGTCCGTCGAGCCGAACACCATGTCGCCGCCCATGCCGGCGGTCAGGTTCAAAACGACGTCGACATCTGCATCGCGTATGCGCTCGGTCACCTCGCGGTAAAGGGCGATGTCGCGGCGCGGGGCGCCGGTCTCGGGATCGCGGACATGGCAGTGGACGATCGCCGCGCCGGCCTTCGCCGCTTCGATCGCCGAATCCGCGATCTGCTTGGGCGAGCGCGGCACGTGGGGCGAGCGGTCCTGTGTGCTTCCCGAGCCGGTGACGGCACAGGTGATGAAGACCTCGCGGTTCATTTCGAGCGGCATGTGCATCCTCCAAGTTGCCGCCAGCTTCGCGTCCCTTGCGTCAGCGTGTTTTGCGATTTACGCATAGCAATTGATGCAAAGCGAAAAGCATTCGATCTTTCGGCCCGATGCCACGCTGCTGGCGGTGACTTTTCTCGTCTTGCCGGGCTGCTCGCTGATGTGCGTCGCGTGCGCCATCGATCCCTTGCGCGCCGCGAACCGCATCTGCGGTCGGCCGGTGTTCGACTGGCGCGTCGTTTCGCTCGACGGCGCGCCGCCGCAGACGACCAGCGGCTTGCCGATTGCCGTTTCGGGCGCGTTCGACGCTGCGCGGGCCGGCGATTTCGTCATCGCGATCGGCGGGTTCGGTTCGCGCGGCGCGCTTTCCGGCCCCGAGCTTGCCGCGTTCAAACGGGCGGCGGGGGCGGGGCGCGCGGTCGGCGGTATCGAGGCGGGAACCTGGGTGCTCGGCCATGCCGGGCTGCTGGACGGGCGCGCAGCGACGACGCATTGGGAAGACCTCGAGGACTTCGCCGCTGCTTTTCCCGAAGCCGACATCAGGCCGGATCGCTATGTGATCGATGGACCGGTCGTCACCGCGGGCGGCGCATCGCCGGGCTTCGACCTGATGCTTCACCTGATCCGCTCGCGGCTCGGCATGAGCGTTGCGCTCGATGTCGCGAGCGTCTTCATCTACGACCAGGCGCGGGCGGCGAGCGACGCGCAGCCGCTGGTCTCGCTCGGCCGGCTGGATGGCCACGATCCGCGGCTCGCGCAAGCGGTGCGGATCATGGAGGCGCATGTCGATCGGCCGCTGACCGTCGCCGCCATCGCGCGACGGTCCAAATTGTCGGTGCGGACGATGGAACTCGTCTTCCGCCGCGCGATCGGCGAAAGCCCCGGCGCCTATTATCTGCGCCTGCGCCTCAATGCGGCGCGCCGCCTCGTGCTCGACACGCGCGAACCGATGGCGGACATCGCCGCGCGAACCGGCTTTTCCAGCGCCGCCGCCTTTTCACGCGCGTTCGGAAGGGCATTCGGCAAGACGCCGAGCGCGATGCGGCGGGGGGGAGAAAAATGAAAAATAGCCCCTCTTCCTGACCGCCGCGCGGGTGCAGACTGCCTGCCGTCGCCACAGGAGTTCGTCCCATGCACGGAAACGCCATCGCCAAGGTTCTGGAACGCAAGCCGCCGAAGATCGTCCGCCAGTTGCCAGCGGGCGTCGCGCATTGGGCGCCGCCGGGCGGCTCGATGGTCGTTTCGTCGGCCGGGGAGGTCTACGAGCTCATGCAACTCGTGCCGCACGGCCAAGTCATCACGCTCGACACGATCCGCGATGCGCTGTCCATCCGGCACGGAACCAGCATCGCCTGTCCAGTCTCGACCGCGATCTTCATCAATCTGGCCGCGCAAGCCGCCGAGGACTGGCGCGCCATGGGCCGCAACGATGCGATTGCGTGGTGGCGCACGCTCAAATCCGGCGGCCATCTGAACGACCGCTATCCCGGCGGCCTGGACCGGCACGAGGCGGAGTTGGAAGCCGAGGGGCACCGGGTCCAACGCAAAAACAAGCGCGCGTGGATCGAAGACCTCGACAGGAAGGAATTCGATCTGCTGGCAGCGATGGCGTGACTGGCTATCCCTGGGGCGCCAAATGGGCACCAACATCCATACGGCGGTGGAGAATTCGAATCACGTCGATCGTCGCCACCGACCGCCGAAAGACGATGAGGTGCGAGCCGACGGGCAATTGCAGATAGTCCTGCCGGACCTGATCGATGCAACGACCCTTCGCGGCGCCATTGCAAAGGCGGTTCACGGCGTCAAAGAGTTCGCGGATGTAGCGGTCGGCCTGATCGACGCTCCAGCGATCCGCCGTGTAGTCCCAGATGGAATCGAGATCGCCGCGTGCGGCAGGCGAAAGGCGGTATCGCCTCAAACGTTTCGCTCTTTGCGCTTGCCGGCCAAAAATTCATCGATGTCGAAGGCTTCGGGAGGACCGCTTGCCTCTCCGGCGGCAATGGCGGAGNGTTCGACGCTGCGCGGGCCGGCGATTTCGTCATCGCGATCGGCGGGTTCGGTTCGCGCGGCGCGCTTTCCGGCCCCGAGCTTGCCGCGTTCAAACGGGCGGCGGGGGCGGGGCGCGCGGTCGGCGGTATCGAGGCGGGAACCTGGGTGCTCGGCCATGCCGGGCTGCTGGACGGGCGCGCAGCGACGACGCATTGGGAAGACCTCGAGGACTTCGCCGCTGCTTTTCCCGAAGCCGACATCAGGCCGGATCGCTATGTGATCGATGGACCGGTCGTCACCGCGGGCGGCGCATCGCCGGGCTTCGACCTGATGCTTCACCTGATCCGCTCGCGGCTCGGCATGAGCGTTGCGCTCGATGTCGCGAGCGTCTTCATCTACGACCAGGCGCGGGCGGCGAGCGACGCGCAGCCGCTGGTCTCGCTCGGCCGGCTGGATGGCCACGATCCGCGGCTCGCGCAAGCGGTGCGGATCATGGAGGCGCATGTCGATCGGCCGCTGACCGTCGCCGCCATCGCGCGACGGTCCAAATTGTCGGTGCGGACGATGGAACTCGTCTTCCGCCGCGCGATCGGCGAAAGCCCCGGCGCCTATTATCTGCGCCTGCGCCTCAATGCGGCGCGCCGCCTCGTGCTCGACACGCGCGAACCGATGGCGGACATCGCCGCGCGAACCGGCTTTTCCAGCGCCGCCGCCTTTTCACGCGCGTTCGGAAGGGCATTCGGCAAGACGCCGAGCGCGATGCGGCGGGGGGGAGAAAAATGAAAAATAGCCCCTCTTCCTGACCGCCGCGCGGGTGCAGACTGCCTGCCGTCGCCACAGGAGTTCGTCCCATGCACGGAAACGCCATCGCCAAGGTTCTGGAACGCAAGCCGCCGAAGATCGTCCGCCAGTTGCCAGCGGGCGTCGCGCATTGGGCGCCGCCGGGCGGCTCGATGGTCGTTTCGTCGGCCGGGGAGGTCTACGAGCTCATGCAACTCGTGCCGCACGGCCAAGTCATCACGCTCGACACGATCCGCGATGCGCTGTCCATCCGGCACGGAACCAGCATCGCCTGTCCAGTCTCGACCGCGATCTTCATCAATCTGGCCGCGCAAGCCGCCGAGGACTGGCGCGCCATGGGCCGCAACGATGCGATTGCGTGGTGGCGCACGCTCAAATCCGGCGGCCATCTGAACGACCGCTATCCCGGCGGCCTGGACCGGCACGAGGCGGAGTTGGAAGCCGAGGGGCACCGGGTCCAACGCAAAAACAAGCGCGCGTGGATCGAAGACCTCGACAGGAAGGAATTCGATCTGCTGGCAGCGATGGCGTGACTGGCTATCCCTGGGGCGCCAAATGGGCACCAACATCCATACGGCGGTGGAGAATTCGAATCACGTCGATCGTCGCCACCGACCGCCGAAAGACGATGAGGTGCGAGCCGACGGGCAATTGCAGATAGTCCTGCCGGACCTGATCGATGCAACGACCCTTCGCGGCGCCATTGCAAAGGCGGTTCACGGCGTCAAAGAGTTCGCGGATGTAGCGGTCGGCCTGATCGACGCTCCAGCGATCCGCCGTGTAGTCCCAGATGGAATCGAGATCGCCGCGTGCGGCAGGCGAAAGGCGGTATCGCCTCAAACGTTTCGCTCTTTGCGCTTGCCGGCCAAAAATTCATCGATGTCGAAGGCTTCGGGAGGACCGCTTGCCTCTCCGGCGGCAATGGCGGAGCGCAGTTCCTCGATCCGCAATTCGCGCTCTTCAAGCAGTCGCAAGCCCGCGCGGACGACTTCGCTGGCCGTGGCATAGCGCCCGTCGCCAACCTGCTTCTCGACGAAACCAGCAAAGTGGTCGCCCAGCGAAATGGACGTATTGCGGCTCATGGTATCACCTCAGATACCAAAAAATAATACATCCTGTGTGGGTTTTCAATTGCCCGCAGCCGCCATACGTCGTCCCGAGATGGCCTTCTCCAGCCAGCCGACCTGCATCTCCGGAACCGAAGAGAGGAGCAGTTGGGTGTAGTCGTCGAAGGGTGGTTCGAGGACTTTCGACTTTGGGCCGTAGCGCACGACTTCGCCGCGATACATGACGGCGATGGAATCGGCGATTGCGCGGACGGTTGCGATGTCGTGGGTGATGAAAAGGTAGGAGACCTGCTCCTGCTTTTGCAGTTCCAGAAGCAGCTTGAGGATGCCGTTGGCGACCAGCGGATCGAGCGCGCTGGTGACCTCGTCGCAGATGATCAGCTTCGGATCGGCGGCGAGCGCGCGGGCGATGCAGACGCGCTGCTTCTGGCCGCCGGACAGCTCGGCCGGGTAGCGATCGGCGAAGCCGCGGCCCATCTCGATCTTTTCGAGGAGCTCGTTGACGCGGCGGTCGCGCTCAGTGCCGCGCATGCCGAAGTAGAATTCGAGCGGGCGGCCGATGATCGTCGCGACGGTCTGGCGCGGGTTCATCGCGACGTCCGCCATCTGGTAGATCATCTGGAGTTCGCGCAGATCCTCTTTGCTGCGGTCGGCAAGGCGGGCGGGCAGCTCGCGCCCGTCGAAATTGATCGTGCCTTCCTTCGGCGGCAGAAGGCCGGTGATGGCGCGCGCGAGCGTCGATTTGCCGGAGCCGGATTCGCCGACGACGGCGAGCGTCTGGCCGGGCCGGATGTCGACGGTGACGTTCTTCAGGACGTTGATGTGGCCGCCGCCATAGGCCGCCGTCACGTTCTTCACCGAAAGGATCGGCGTGCCTTCCGGCGCGTGTTCGTCGTGCTCGACATGGTGGGCGGCGACGAGTTGCTGCGTGTAAATCTCGCGCGGCTGGTCGATGATCTGGCGCGTGTCGCCCCATTCCACGGTCTTGCCGTGACGCAGCACCATGATCTCGTCGGAGACCTGCGCGACGACGGCGAGGTCGTGGGTGATGTAGAGCGCGGCGACGCCGGTCGCGGCGATGGCCTCCTTGATCGCGGCGAGGACGTCGATCTGCGTCGTCACGTCGAGCGCGGTCGTCGGTTCGTCGAAGATGATGAGGTCCGGCTCGGAGCAAAGCGCCATCGCCGTCATCACGCGCTGGAGCTGGCCGCCGGAGACCTGATGGGGGTAGCGCTTGCCGATGTTCTCCGGATCGGGCAGCGAGAGTTTGCGGAAAAGCTCGACCGCGCGCGCCTCGGCTTCGCGGCGCGAGGAAACGCCGTGCTTGAGCGTCGCCTCGACCACCTGGTCCATCAGCCTGTGCGCCGGATTGAAGGCGGCTGCGGCGGATTGCGCGACGTAGCAGACTTCGCGGCCGCGCAGGCGGCGGACCTTGCGGTTGCCTTCCTTCAGGATGTCGCGGCCGTTGACGATGACTTCGCCGCCGGTGATCCGCACGCCGCCGCGGCCATAGGCCATGGGCGACAGGCCGATCGTGGACTTGCCGGCGCCGGATTCGCCGATGAGGCCGAGCACCTTGCCCTTGTGCAGCGTCAGCGAGACGCCGTCGACGATGGTGATGTCGTGCGGGTCTTCGTCGGGCGGATAGACGGTCGCCTCGATCTTCAGATTGCGGATCTCGAGCAGCGGCGCGCCCTTGAGATGAATTTGCTCCTCAGGCATTGCCGCGCCCTCCCTTCAAATCGGTGGTGCGGTTCAAGATCCAGTCGGCGACGAGATTGACCGAGATCGCCAGCGCGGCGATGGCGCCGGCGGGGATCAGCGCGGCCGGAATGCCGAAGACGATGCCCTCGCGGTTTTCGCGCACCATGCCGCCCCAGTCCGCATCCGGCGGCTGGACGCCGAGGCCGAGGAAGGAGAGGGCCGAAAGGAACAGCACCGCATAAATGAAGCGCAGGCCGAGTTCGGAGACGAGCGGCGACAGCGCGTTGGGCAGGATTTCGCGGAAGATGATCCAGCGCGTGCCTTCGCCGCGCAGTTTGGCCGCCTCGACGAAATCCATGACGTTGATGTCGACCGCGACCGCGCGCGACAGGCGGTAGACGCGGGTGGAATCCAGGATGCCCATGACGAGGATCAGGATCGGGATGGTCGAGGGCAGGACGGACAGGACGACGAGGCCGAAGATCAGCGTCGGGATCGACATCAGGAGGTCGACGAAGCGCGACATCAGCGTGTCGAACCAGCCGCCGATGACCGCCGCCATGAAGCCGAGGATCGAGCCGAGCGTGAAGGCGAGCGCGGTAGAGGCGACGGCGATGAAGACAGTGATCCGGGCACCGTAAATCATGCGCGAGAGGAGGTCGCGGCCGAGATTGTCCGTGCCGAGCCAGTATTGCGCCGAGGACGGCTCCCACACGCCGCCGAGAACGCGCGAACCCGGATAGGGTGCGATCCATGGGGCGAAGACGGCGACGATGAGCAGGACGATTGTGACGAAAAGGCCGATCGCGGCACCGATGGGCATGCGCTTGAACATCATCGCGTCACCTCCGGTGCCTGAGGCGCGGATTGGCGAGGATCGCCACGATGTCCGCAATGAGATTGAGGCCGATATAGACGGCGGCGAAGATCAGCCCGACCGCCTGCACAACCGGCACGTCGCGCTTGGAGACGTGGTCGACGAGATATTGCCCCATGCCCGGATAGACGAAGATCACCTCGATCACAACGACGCCGACGACGAGGAAGGCGAGGTTCAGCATCACGACGTTGACGATGGGCGCTATGGCGTTCGGGAAGGCGTGCTTGCGGATGATCTCGAAGAGCGACAGGCCCTTCAACTCGGCCGTCTCGATATAGGCGGACTGCATGACGTTGAGGATTGCCGCGCGGGTCATGCGCATCATGTGCGCCAGGACGACGAGTGTCAGCGCGGTCGCCGGCAGCGCGATGGCACGCATTCGGTCGGCAAAGGGCATCGTGTCGTAGACGGTCGACACGCTGGGAAACCAGCCGAGGCGGACGGCGAAAAAGTACATCAGCACGTAGCCGATGAAGAATTCTGGCAGCGAGGTTGCCGACAGGGCAAGGCCGGAGATCGTCTTGTCGACGAAGCCGTTGCGGTAGCGCACGGCGACGAGGCCGAGCAGGATTGCCAGCGGCACCGAGACGATGGCGGCCCAGAAGGCGAGGAAGAGCGTGTTCTTCAGGCGCGGCCAGATGGACGTCGCGATATCCATGCGATTGGACAGCGCCGTGCCGAGGTCGCCCGTCAGGACGCCGCCGAGCCAGGTGAAATAGCGGATATAGGCCGGGTCGTTGAGGCCAAGTTCGCGGCGCAGATTTTCCAGCGCCTGCGGCGTCGCCGCCTGGCCGAGGATCGACTGGGCGACGTCTCCCGGCAGGATTTCGGTGCCGAGGAAGATCAGCACCGAAACCGCCAGGAGGAGAAGGATGCCCAGCGCGATGCGCTGGGCGATGAGTGTCAGTACCGGGTGTGCCCCCACGTTTCCGCCCCGATCAGGCCTGGTCGAGCCAGACGCGGGTCGCCGCCCTCAGATTTGACGTCTCGTGGTTGGGGTCCTGCACCCAGCCCTGGACCTCCTCGCGGCGTGCGTCGAGGAAATCGTTGAACATCGGCAGGATCAGGCCGCCATCGTCGCGCACCTTGGTCGCCGCCTCGCGGTACATCTCGCCGCGCTTGGTATCGTCGAGTTCGGCGCGGGCGGTGCGGATGAGGGTGTCGAAGCCTTCGTCGAAGAAGCGCGTGTCGTTCCAGTCGGCGCCGGTGATGTAGGCGGTCGAGTACATCGAATCCTGCGTCGGACGACCACCCCAATAGGAGGCGCAGAAGGGCTGGGCGTTCCAGACTTCCGTCCAGTAGCCGTCGCCCGGCTCGCGCTGAACCTGGATCTCGATGCCAGCGGCCTGCGCCTGCTGCTGGTAGAGCTGTGCGGCGTCGACAGCGCCGGGGAAAGCGACTTCGGACGTGCGCAGGAGGACCGGACCCGAATGGCCCGACTTCTTGTAGTGGAAGGCGGCCTGCTCGGGATCGTAGGCGCGCTGCTCCACACCTTCGGGGAAGAGCGCATAGGACTGGTTGATCGGAAAGTCGTTGCCGACCGAGGCGTGGCCGGCCAGAATCTGTTCGATCATCTGCTCGCGGTCGACAGCCAGCTTCAGCGCCATGCGCAGATCGGCATTGTCGAACGGCGCCGTGTTGCAATGCATCGCGAAGATGTAGTGCCCCTTGGACGGAACGCTCTCGATATGCACGCCGGGCATGCGCGCCAACAATGCGACGGTACGTGGCTCCACGCGGTTGATGATGTGAACCTGACCCGACTGGAGCGCCGATGTGCGCGCCGTTGGATCGTTCATGACGATGACCTCGACGGAGGCGACATGGCCGATATCGTCGTTCCAGTAGCCGTCATACTTGGTCGAGACGTGGCGGATGCCCGGTTCGTTGACCTCGACCTGATAAGGGCCCGTACCGATGCCGGCGAGCGGGTCGTCATAGCCGCCATTCGGCTGGATAACGAGATGGTAGTCGGTCAGGAGCAGGGGCAGGTCGGCATTGCCGCTGTCGAGCTTGAACACGACATTGTCGCCGTCGACCGAAATGTCGGTGATGCCCCGCAACACGCCGAGCGCGGCCGATTCCGTTGCCTCATCGGAATGGCGCCGGATGGTCTGCGCGACGTCTTCCGGCGTCAGATCCTGACCGTTGTGAAAGGTCACACCCTTTCGGATCTTGAAGCGCCATTCGGCTGCGTCGTCGGATGCTTCCCAGGACTCGGCCAGAACAGGCTGCGGCGAGCCGAGCCGTCATTCTGCGATCTGCGAAACCTGCGTCAGCCAGAGCGCCGGATCGAGCGAATTGGTGGACTCGCCACCCTGCATGCCCATGCGCAGATCGCCGCCCTTTTGCGGTCCCTGCGCGCGCGCCGCTCCGATCAGCAGCGAATTGGCGAATGTCGAGGTGACGCCGAGCGCGGCCGCGCGGCCGAGAAAATCGCGACGGTTCAGCTTGCCGCGCGCGACATAGCGGCTCAAAAATTCCAGTTCTTTCGACATTGCCCGTTCCTCATTCGATCGATTGATCCGAACCCATTGAGCGGACCCGTTTTGCGGGTCTCGTTGGGTAAGGATATTGACGGCATCATGCGACATTTCACATGGCCGTTTGCGACATTGAATGGCGTAATTGGTTCCGCCTGAGACGAGGCGAACTATAGCCACCCTCGCCGCGGGATCAACCGCGAAGGGAAAATTCCTGAGGATTTGCCGATAGTTGAGCGCGGAGCGCCCTCACTGGTCTATCAATTCAGCGGGATGTCGTTGGCTTCCTTCGACGCCTGATAGACTTGCGAAAGTGCGTCGTAGCGGGCGGCGATGCGGGCCGCGCGGGCTGTCAGTTCCGACCGGCCGGGCTCGTCCATCGCGGCGATTTCGCGCCGGATGGAATGGCTTTTCCAGTAGGCGTTCTCAGTGCGGTAACCGCCCGGTTCCAGCCCGAAGACCTCCTTCAAGATCTTCAGATCGTGCGGGATGGCGAAGCTGTCGCGCGAGTCCTCGTGGCTGAAGAAATAGTGGAAATTGTCGAAACCGGCCCAGGTGATGGCAGACAGGCACAGCGAGCAGGGCTCGTGCGTCGACAGGAAGATGCAGTCCTTCGTGTCGGGGCGATCCGCTTTCGGCAGTTCATAGAATCGCTTCATGGCGTGCATTTCGCCGTGCCAGAGCGGATTTTCGATCTCGTTGTTGGTCTCTGCGATCACCACCGAGAGGTCCGACTTGCGCAGGATCGCTGCGCCGAAAATCTTGTTTCCGGCCGCGACGCCGGCTTCCGTTTTCGGCACGATGTCGTCTTCGATCACGTCGAACAGGCGGTGGATCAGCGCCGCGCTCATGGCTCGAAGCCGTCCGGCAGGCGGATTTCCCATGGCTCGTCGAAGAAGAATTCCTCAAGGTTGGTGCCATCGCCGCCGCGGTCGACGACGATGAAATCCTGGTTCTGCCCGATCGGCGTCAGGACGGCGTGCCACGTGTTGCGGTGATAGTTGATGCCCTGGCCGGGTGCCGTGACGAAAGCATGCGGTTCGCCGGGGCCTTCATTCGTATCGTGGCAGACGACGACGAGGAACGGGCGTTGGTCGAGCGGCATGAAGATCTGGCTGCCGAAGGGATGGCGCTCGACCATCTTGAGCGCCAGCGGGAACGCGTAGGGCGTGCCACGGGCGATGGAGACGAGCACGCGCGCGTTCGGGCCCATCGCCTCGACCCTGGCGAGGTCGTGATAGCGCTCGCACTTGCCGTTGTTGATCGGGAAGTGGTTGTCGCCGGCGGTGTCTAGGACGTCGCCAAAGGGAGCGAAGGCTTCGCGGGTTAGGGGGAGGGCGGTGATTGGATCGCTCATCGCGAGGCACCCCCCTCTGGCCTGCCGGCCATCTCCCCCTCAAGGGGGGAGATCA
>NZ_AYOD01000046.1 GCF_000497755.1 Aliihoeflea sp. 2WW | reverse complement strand
TGATCTCCCCCCTTGAGGGGGAGATGGCCGGCAGGCCAGAGGGGGGTGTCTGGCGTAACCATATCAGAATACCCTTCCCAGCTTCATATGCCGATTCACGTCCTTGTAGAGCAGATACCGGAACCGGCCCGGCCCGCCTGCATAGCAGGCCTGCGGGCAAAAGGCGCGCAGCCACATGTAGTCGCCGGCTTCCACCTCCACCCAGTCCTTGTTGAGCTTGTAGACCGCCTTGCCCTCGAGCACGTAGAGCCCATGCTCCATGACGTGCGTTTCCTCGAAGGGGATCAGCCCGCCGGGCTCGAAGGTGACGACCGTCACATGCATGTCGTGGCGCAGATCCGCCGGGTCGACGAAGCGCGACGTCGCCCATGTGCCCCCGGTATCGGGCATCGGGGTGGGCGCGATGTCTTTTTCGTTGAGGAAGAGCGGGTCGGGCGCATCGAGGCCTTCCACGAAGTCATACGCCTTGCGGACCCAGTGGAAGCGGGCGACGTCCTTGCCCTCATTCCTGACAGTCCAGCCGCTGGCGGGCGGCAGATAGGCGTAGCCGCCGGGCGTCAGGGTGTGGGCCGCGCCATCGAGCGTCACCGTGATCTCGCCCTCGACGACGAAGAACACGCCCTCGGCGTCGGCTTCCGGCTCGGGCTGGTCCGAGCCGCCGCCCGGCTGCACTTCCATGATGTATTGGGAGAACGTCTCGGCGAAGCCGGAGAGCGGGCGCGAGAGGACCCAGAGCCGCGTCTTGTCCCAGAAGGGCAGGTAGCTCGTCACGATGTCGCTCATGACGCCTTTCGGGATGACGGCATAGGCCTCGGTGAAGACGGCGCGGCCGGTGTGGAGCTCAGTCTGCGCCGGCAGGCCACCGGTGGGGGCGTAATAGGTTCGCTCGGTCATTGGGGCAGGATGTCCTTCAGCCGCAGATAGGCGATGCGCTCGACCTGTTTGCAGGCCATCGTGAATTCGGCGTCGCGGTCGTTGGCGACGCGGCGCTGGAACGCCTCGAGGATCGACGCCTTGGTGTTGTCCTTGACGGCGATGATGAACGGGAAGCCGAACTTTTCGACATAGGCGTCGTTCAGCGCGGTGAAGGTCGCGCGCTCCGCGTCGGTCAGGGCGTCAAGACCGGCCGACGCCTGTTCCCGGGTCGATTCTTCGGTTAGCCGTCTGGCCTGGGCCAGCTTGCCGGCAAGGTCGGGGTGGGCATTCAGGACCCCCAGCCGTTGCGCGCCGCTTGCCGAGCGGAACATGCGCGCCAGCGCGTTGTGCAGGCCTCCCGCGCTGTCATGGGCCGGACCGAGTTCGAGGTCGTAGGCGCGCTCGGCGATCCAGGGGGAATGCTCGAAGATCGATCCGAAGCGCGAGACGAACTCGTCGCGCGCCATGCGGCTCGGGCGCAGCGCATGGGGCTTGTAAGGGTGGTTCGCGACCCAGTGCTCGGCAATGTCGATGCGGCGCGCGACCCATGCCTTGTCGTGGCTCTTCACATAGTCGACGAAGCGCTTCAGCGCCGCCACGCGCCCCGGCCGGCCGACGAGCCGGCAGTGCAGGCCAATGCTCATCATGGACGGTCGGCCCGCTTCGCCTTCCGCATAATGCGTATCGAACGCGTCCTTCAGATAGGCAAAGAACTGGTCGCCCGAATTGAAGCCCTGCGGCGTCGCAAAACGCATGTCGTTGGCGTCGAGCGTGTAGGGGACAACGAGCTGCGGATCGATCGCGCGGCCCTGTCCGTCATGATCGAGCCAGTAGGGCAGGTCGTCGTCATAGGTGTCGGAAATCCAGGTGAAGCCGCCTTCCTGCGCGGCCAGCTTCGCGGTGTTGACCGAGGTGCGGCCGACATAGAGGCCTTTCGGTCGCTCGCCGACGACTTCCGTATGAAGCCGGATGGCCTCGGTCAGATCGGCGCGCTCCGCCTCTTCCTCGTGGTCGCGGTAGTCGATCCATTTCAAACCGTGCGAGGCGATTTCCCAACCGGCGTCCTGCATCGCGGCCACCTGGTCCGGCGATCTGGCCAGCGCGTCGGCCACGCCATAGACCGTCACCGGCAGGCCGGCCTCGGTGAAGAGGCGATGGAGCCGCCAGAAGCCGGCGCGCGCGCCATACTCGTAGATCGATTCCATGTTCCAGTGGCGCTTGGCCGGCCACGGCGCCGCGCCGACGATTTCCGACAGGAATGCCTCTGAGGCGGCGTCGCCATGGAGGACGCAGTTCTCGCCGCCTTCCTCGTAATTGACGACGAAGGAGACCGCGACGTGCGCACCGCCCGGCCAGTTCGCCTTTGGCGGATTGGCGCCATAGCCGCGCATGTTGCGGACATATCGCTTCGGCTCGGTCATCGAAATCTCCCCATCGATGGCAGAATAGGCGGAGTTGCGT
This sequence comes from Aliihoeflea sp. 2WW, assembly GCF_000497755.1. Taxonomy (GTDB): domain Bacteria; phylum Pseudomonadota; class Alphaproteobacteria; order Rhizobiales; family Rhizobiaceae; genus Aliihoeflea. The sequence goes on along the minus strand of NZ_AYOD01000046.1, from coordinate 9,275 downwards.
GCGCCCATTCCCGGCGAAAAATTTGAAAGTCTTTTTGTGGCCGCTCGCCTCCAGAGGGCTTATGACTTGCCTTAGGATCACCGACAATGGCTCAATAACAACAAAGAGGTGCTCGCAAATGGCCAGTGGCGGAGGACGACTGACGACGCATGTGCTCGATACCGCATCGGGCCGGCCGGCTGCGGGGCTGAAGATCGCGCTCTACAGGCTCGATGGGGATGATCGCGCGCATGTGAAGTCCGTCACCACCAATGCGGACGGCCGCTGCGACGCGCCGCTGCTCGAAGGCGCGGACTTCGCGCGGGGGCAGTACGAGCTGGTGTTTGCGGCGGGTGACTATCTGCGCGGCTCGGGTGTGGCCCTGCCCGACCCCGCCTTCCTCGACGAAGTACCGATCCGCTTCGGAATGGCGGAGACGTCGCATTATCATGTGCCGCTGCTGATCTCGCCTTACGGCTATTCGACGTATCGGGGGAGTTGAGATGAATTCGCTAAACACCCCCCTCTGTCCTGCCGGCCGCCCTGGCCCGAGCCACTTGTCTCGGCCCGTCCTACGGACCCCCCTCAAGGGGGGAGATTATTCTCGTCATCGACACCGCGTGATCTCCCCCCCTGAGGGGGAGATGGCCGGCAGGCCAGAGGGGGGTGCCTGATGCAGACCTCTCCGATGGCCCGCCCCCACCTCCGCTTCCTCCTCAACGGCGAGGAAATCACCCTCACCGACGTCCGTCCCGACGCGACGCTGCTCGATTTCCTGCGCCTCGACCGGGCGCTGAAAGGCACCAAGGAAGGCTGTGCGGAAGGTGATTGCGGCGCCTGCACGGTGCTCGTCGGGCGCCTGGCCGGCGACAGGCTCGTCTATGAAGGCGTCAATGCCTGCATCCGATTCACCGGGTCGCTCGACGGCTGCCATGTCGTCACCATCGAGCATCTGCGCGGTGCGGATGGCGGACTTCACCCGGTCCAGCAGGCGATGGTGGATTTCCACGGCTCGCAGTGCGGCTTCTGCACGCCGGGCTTCGTGATGTCGCTTTACGCGCTGTGGATGCGCGAGCCGAACCCGTCCGACGCGACCATCGAAAAGGCGCTTCAGGGAAACCTCTGCCGCTGCACCGGCTACGAGGCGATCATGCGCGCGGCACGTGCCATTTCGTCTTATGGCGAAGCAGGCCGCGACCCGCTCGTCGCCGAGCGCGCGGAGGTGATCGCCAGGCTGAAAGCCATGCGCGACGGCGCGCGTGTCGAGATCGGCGCGGGCAAGGATCGGCTCGTCGTGCCTGCAACGGTCGATGACCTCGCGGCCGTGTTCGAAGCCGAACCGCATGCGCGCATCGTCGCCGGCTCCACAGATGTCGGACTGTGGGTCACCAAGCATTTCCGCGATATCTCGCCGGTCGTCTTCATCGGTGGGCTCGACGCGTTGCGGCAGGTGTCGGAGACGGACGGCACGATCACGATCGGCGCCGGCGTCAGCTATACGGACGCCTATGCGGCGCTTGCGACACGCATTCCCGCGCTGCGGCCACTGCTCGACCGGATCGGCGGCGACCAGGTACGCAACATGGGCACGATCGGCGGCAACATCGCCAACGGTTCGCCGATCGGCGACACGCCGCCGCCCTTGATCGCGCTCGGCGCGTCGGTGACGCTGCGCAAGGGCGCGGCACGCCGCACGATCGCGCTCGAGGATTTCTTCATCGATTACGGCAAGCAGGACCGCGCGCCCGGCGAGCTCGTCGAGGCGATCCATGTGCCTGTGCCGGATGCCGGAGCGCTGTTTGCCGTCCATAAGGTCACCAAGCGCCGCGACGAGGACATAACGGCCGTGCTCGGGGCGTTCCACCTGACGATCGAGAGCGGCACGGTGACTTCGGCCTGCATCGCCTATGGCGGAATGGCGGCGACGCCGAAGCGGGCGAAATCCGTGGAGGCTGCGCTCGTCGGCATGGCGTGGACGATGGAGACGATCGAGGCGGCGATGGCGGTCTATGCGCAGGATTTCCAGCCGATCTCCGACATGCGCGCGAGCGCTGACTATCGGATGATGTCGGCGAGGAACCTGCTGATGCGGGTGTTTGTGGAAAGTTCGGGCGAGACGGCGACGGTCTCGCGGCATGAGGCTGCTTGATATGCGTACGCCCTACGTTGCCCCCCTCTGTCCTGCCGGCCGCCCTGGCCCGAGCCACTTGTCTCGGCCCGTCCTACGGACCCCCCGCATGGGGGGAGATCACGCGGTGTCGGCGACGAGACTAATCTCCCCCCTCGCGGGGGAGATGTACGGCAGGACAGAGGGGGGCGCGACGGATCGCAACGCTTCCGGGGCAGGCCGATGAACAAGCACGCACAGCCTGACCTCTCCGCAGCCGCCATCAAGGGTGGGGTCGCAACCGACCAGCGGCATGACTCCGCCGCCAAGCACGTCTCCGGCACTGCCGTCTATATCGACGATATCGCCGAGCCGGCTGGCACGCTGCATGGCTGTCTCGGCCTCTCGACCATCGCGCACGGCGCGGTCAAAGCCATCGACCTCGATACGGTTCGTTCCGCGCCGGGTGTCGTCGCGGTGCTGACCGGCCACGACGTGCCCGGTGTCAACGACATCTCGCCGACCGGCCGGCATGATGAGCCTGTGCTGGCAACGGAAGAGGTCGAGTTCTTCGGCCAGCCGCTCTTCGCCGTCATCGCCCAAACGCGCGAGGCTGCGCGGCGGGCGTGCAGATTGGCGAAGATCGAGTACGACGCGCTGCCCTTCACCACGGATATCGGCGAACTCGATGCGAAGTCTGGCAAGATGGTTGCCCCGCCGCTGACGCTCAAGCGTGGCGAGGCCGAACAGGCCATTGCGTCGGCGCCTCGCCGGCTCAAGGGCCGCATGCGCGTCGGCGGGCAGGACCACTTTTACCTCGAAGGCCATATCGCGCTCGCGATCCCCGGCGAGGACGACGACGTCACCGTCCATTCCTCGACCCAGCATCCGAGCGAAGTCCAGCACATGGTCGCGCACGCGCTCGGCGTGGCCTCGCACGCCGTGACGGTCGAGGTGCGGCGCATGGGCGGCGGGTTCGGCGGCAAGGAGACGCAGTCGAACCAGTTCGCCGCCATCGCCGCCATCGCGGCGAAGAAGTTGAGGCGTCCGGTGAAGATCCGTCTCGACCGCGACGACGACATGATCGCCACCGGCAAGCGCCACGATTTCCTGATCGACTACGAGGTCGGCTTCGACGAGGACGGCACGATCCGCGGCGTCGACTACATCTATGCCGCGCGCTGCGGCTTCTCGTCGGACCTCTCCGGTCCCGTCACGGACCGCGCGCTGTTCCACTGCGACAATTCCTATTTCTACCCGGCGGTCCACGCGCAATCCGCGCCGCTCTATACCAACACGGTCTCGAATACGGCGTTTCGCGGTTTCGGCGGCCCGCAGGGCATGATGGGTGCCGAGCGCGTCATCGACGAGATCGCATTCGCGCTGGGCAAGGACCCGCTGGAGGTACGCAAGGCGAATTTTTACGGCACTTCGGATCGCAACGTCACGCCCTACCATCAGACCGTCGAAGACAATATCGTCCACCGCATTGTCGCCGAACTGGAGGCGTCCTGCGACTACCAGCGCCGGCGCGAGGAAATCGCCGCCTTCAATGCAAAGAGCCGCGTCATCAAGCGCGGGCTTGCGCTGACGCCGGTCAAGTTCGGTATCTCCTTCACCGCCACGCATTTCAACCAGGCAGGCGCACTGGTCCATGTCTATACGGACGGCTCGGTGCACCTGAACCATGGCGGCACGGAGATGGGGCAGGGGCTCTATGTCAAGGTCGCGCAGGTGGTGGCCGAAGAGTTCCAGATCGACATCTCGAACGTGAAGATCACCGCGACGACGACGGGCAAGGTGCCGAACACGTCGGCCACCGCCGCATCGTCCGGCACGGATTTGAACGGCATGGCGGCGCAGAACGCTGCGCGGCAGATCAAGGACCGGTTGTGCGATTTCGCGTCCGAAAAGTATGGCTTGCCGAAGGACCAGATCGTCTTCCTGCCGAACCGGGTTCGGCTCGGCAATCAGGAGATCCCCTTCGCCGACCTCGTCAAGCAGGCCTATATGGCGCGCATCCAGCTCTCGGCCGCCGGCTTCTACAAGACGCCGAAAATCCACTGGGACCGCGACAAGGGCGAGGGGCGGCCGTTCTACTATTTCGCCTACGGCGCATCATGCTCTGAGGTGTCGATCGACACGCTCACCGGCGAATATGTCGTCGAGCGCACAGACATCCTGCACGAGACGGGCCGCTCGCTGAACCGGATCATCGATCTCGGCCAGATCGAGGGCGGGTTCGTGCAGGGCATGGGCTGGCTGACGACGGAGGAGCTCGTCTGGGACGACAAGGGGCGACTCAGGACGCACGCGCCCTCAACCTACAAGATCCCGCTCGCCTCGGATCGGCCGAAGATCTTCAACGTGACGCTGGCGGATTGGCCGGAGGCGCATGAGCCGACGGTGCATCGCTCCAAGGCCGTCGGCGAGCCGCCCTTCATGCTGGCGATGTCGGTGTTCCATGCGCTCTCGGATGCGGTGGCGAGCGTCGGCGGGCACAAGGTGTTTCCCGCGCTCGACGCGCCGGCGACGCCGGAGCGGGTGCTGATGGCGGTGGAGCGGGTGAAGGCGGCGCGGAGATAGCGCAGCCATGCCGGGGTATAGTTCGTCGATGATTTCGCCTTGTCGCGCCCCCCTCTGTCCTGCCGGACATATCTCCCCCGCAGCGGGGGAGATATGTCCGGCAGGACAGAGGGGGGCAACGTAGGGCCCGACGCCTCCCAATCAGGGCGCGCTCCATGACCACCCTCCCAACCTTCCTCTCCACCCACCCCGACCTCGCCCTCGTCGAGGTTCGCTCCGCCGTCGGCTCCACCCCGCGCGAGGTCGGGGCGTGGATGCTCGTCTCGCCGACCGCCATCTTCGGCACGATCGGCGGCGGGCAGCTCGAATTCATGGCGATCGACCGCGTGCGCGAGATGATCGCTGCGGGCAGCCCGGAAGCTGACCTTCTCGATATCCCCCTCGGGCCCGAGATCGGCCAGTGCTGCGGCGGGCGAACCGAGATCTACATCGCGCTCGTCGATGCCGAACTGCGCGCCGCGATCACGAAGCGGATCGAGCGAGAAGAAGAGATTCAGCCGCACGTGCTGCTCTTCGGCGGCGGCCATGTCGGCCATGCGCTCGCGGCGGCGCTGGCGCTCATGCCGGTGCACGTCACCATCGTCGAAACGCGCGCCGATGCGCTTGACGGGATGCCCGAAGGTGTCACGACGCGACTGACCCCGGTGCCCGAAGAGAGCGTGCGCGACGCACCGGCCGGCTCCGCCTTCGTCGTGCTGACGCATGACCACGCGCTCGATTTCCTGATCGTCGCCGAGGCGCTGAAGCGCGACGACGCGGCCTATGTCGGCATGATCGGTTCGAAGACCAAGCGCGCGACGTTCAAAAGCTGGTATCTGAAGGAGGCCGGCGGATCGGAGGCCGATCTTAACCGCCTCGTCTGCCCGATAGGCGGCTCAGTGGTGAAGGACAAGCGCCCGGCTGTCATCGCGGCGATGGCTACAGCGGAGATTTCGGCCGCGCTTTTCAGCGCGGCTTCATGATGTCGCGAATGAGACGCTGGCACCGCTCGGCCATGAAATCGAGCAACAGGCGCACCTTGGGGTCCTGAAACTTGCGGTGCGGATAGACCGCCGCAAGCTGCACAGGGGTCGGGGGCGTTTCAGGCAGGATGACTTTCAGCCGCCAGTCGCGGATGAAGGGCTCGACCTCGAAGCGCGGCTTCATGACGATGCCCCGCCCGGACAGGGCCCAACTCGTCAACACATCGCCATCGTCGGAATCGAACGGCCCGCGCACATCGAATTTCTGGACGCCTTCGGCGGTCTGCAGCGGCCAGTAGAATTCGCGCGCGCCGGGAAAGCGCAACAGCAGGCAGTCGTGGCGCTGGTCGATCAAATCCTGCGGCTGTTGCGGTTCGCCGCGCGCTTCAAGATACTGCGGGGCGGCGACCAGCACGCGCTCGCAGTCCATGACGCCGCGCATCCGAAGGCTCGAATCCTCCAACTGGCCGAGCCGGAAGGCGACGTCGATGCCTTCTTTCATCATGTCGACATTGTGGTCCGACAGGCGCAGCCGCACTTCGATGTCGGGATAGCGGTCGTGAAAATCGGGAATGCCCGATGCGATCAGCCGGCGGCCGAGGCCAAGCGGCGCGGTGACGCGGATCGTGCCGCGCGGCTGGCCGGACAGCGAGGTGACCGCAGCTTCCGCGTCCGTCACCGCGTCGAGCACCTTCTTGGCGCCGTCGTAGAAGATGCGGCCGTGTTCGGTCGGCATCAATTGCCGCGTGGTGCGGTTGAAGAGCCGCACGCCGAGGTGCTTTTCCAATTCCTTGATGCGGTTGGAGGCGACGGCGGGCGAAATTCGCATGTCGCGCCCGGCGGCCGACAGATTGCCGAGTTCCACCACGCGCACGAAAACAGATACATTGTCCAGATAGGCCATTTCTCGCTCCCAAGCGTCAGCGGCCTAGCATTTTCGATTTTTTTTTGAAAGTCATCGCGTCGCTTCCCTCTTCCGCATTGAACCGTCACGCGTAAAGTCCGAGGCTGGGATTTGCCGAGGGCTCACACTTGTACGATTTTGCGATTTTCTGGGACTGGTTGAGCTTTGCCGCGCGCTGGCTGCACGTCATCACCGCGATCGCGTGGATCGGCTCGTCCTTCTATTTCATCGCGCTCGATCTCGGCCTTCGCCGGCAGGGCCAGTTGCCGCCCGGCGTAAATGGCGAGGAGTGGCAGGTCCATGGCGGTGGTTTTTATCACATCCAGAAATACATGGTCGCGCCGCCCAACATGCCGGAGCACCTGATCTGGTTCAAATGGGAGAGCTACGCGACCTGGCTGTCGGGCTTCTTCCTGCTCGCCATCGTCTACTATGCCGGCGCCGACCTCTATCTGATTGACCGCAACGTGCTCGACGTCTCGGCGCCCGTCGCGATTCTGATCTCGATCGCCTCGCTCGGCATCGGCTGGCTGATCTACGACCAGCTTTGCAAGTCGCCGCTCGGCAACAACGACACGGCGCTGATGCTGATCCTCTACGGCGTGCTCGTCGCGATGGCGTGGGGTTATACGCAGCTCTTCACCGGGCGCGCCGCCTTCCTGCATCTGGGCGCCTTCACGGCGACGATCATGTCGGCCAACGTCTTCCTGATCATCATCCCGAACCAGAAGATCGTGGTCGCGGATTTGAAGGCCGGCCGCGCGCCCGATCCGAAATACGGCAAGATCGCCAAGCAGCGCTCGACGCATAACAACTACCTGACGCTGCCCGTCATCTTCCTGATGCTGTCGAACCACTATCCGCTGGCCTATGCGACGGAGTTCAACTGGGTGATCGCCTCGCTGGTGTTCATCATCGGCGTCCTGATCCGGCACTATTTCAACTCGGTGCATGCCGGAAAGGGCCAGCCGCACTGGACTTGGGGGGCATCGGCCGTGCTCTTCATCGTCATCATGTGGCTGTCCACCGTTCCGGCGGCATTGACGGGCGAACCGCGTGCCTCGCTGCGCGCCGAAACGCTGATGGCGTCGACCCATTTCGAGGCCGTGCGCGATACGGTGATGGGACGCTGCGCCATGTGCCATGCGGCCACGCCCGGCTGGGACGGGATTCACTTTGCGCCGAAGGGCGTGCTGCTCGACAGCGAAATCGCCATCGGCGAGCACGCGCGCGAAATCTACGTCCAGGCCGGCCGCAGCCACGCCATGCCGCCCGGCAACGTCTCCGGCATGACCGACGACGAGCGCCGCCTGCTGGTCGCCTGGTTCGAGGGGCGGTGATGTCGACGCTTCTACTGCGCGGGCGCCTGCTGTCCTTCCTCACCGAGCCGGAAAGCATCGAAGACCGCGCCTCGTATCGCTACGAGGAAGATGGCGGGCTTCTGATCCGTGATGGCAAGATCGCGGCGATGGGCGATTTCCATCTGGTGTCGCGCGAGGCGGGCCGCGACGTCGCCGTCGTCGATCATCGCCCACACCTCATCCTGCCCGGCTTCATCGACACGCATGCCCATTTCCCGCAGATGCAGGTCATCGCCAGCTACGGCACCGAGCTTCTCGAATGGCTCAACAAGTACACGTTTCCGGAGGAGACGCGCTTCGCCAACCTGCAGCATGGGCGGCGCATCGCGCGGCTTTTCCTCGACGAGTTGATCCGGCAGGGCACGACGACGGTCGTCGCCTATTGCTCGGTCCACAAGGAGAGCGCGGACGCGTTCTTTGCCGAAGCCGAGAGCCGCGACATGCTGGTCGTCAGCGGCAAGGTGATGATGGATCGCAACGCGCCCGACGCGCTAACCGACACGCCGCAAACTTCCTATGACGACACGAAGGAGTTGATCGCCCGCTGGCATGGCCGCGCGCGCGGCCATTACGCCATCACGCCGCGCTTTGCGATCACCTCCTCGCCCGAGCAGATGGAGATGGCGGGCGCGCTCGCCGCCGAGCATCCCGACCTCCACATCCAGACGCATCTGTCCGAGAACCACGCCGAGATCGCCTTCACCCAGGAGCTCTATCCCTGGTCGAAGGACTATACGGACATCTACGAGCACTACGGCCTCGCCGGGCCGAAGACGCTGTTCGGCCATTCGATCCATCTGTCGGAACGCGAGGCCGATGCGCTTTCGGACGCCGGTTCGATCGCGGTGTTCTGCCCGACCTCCAACCTCTTCCTCGGCTCCGGCCTCTTCGACTACCAGCGCTATCGCAAGCGCGCGAAGCCGCTGCGCATCTCGACGGCGACGGATGTCGGCGGCGGCACGAACTATTCGATGCTGCGCACGATGGACGAGGGCTACAAGATCATCGCCCTCAATGGCGAGAAGCTGAACCCGCTCGCCTCGTTCTGGCAGATCACGCTCGGCAACGCCAAGGCGCTGTCATTGGAGGAGAAGATCGGCACGCTCGACATCGGCACCGATGCCGACCTCGTCGTGCTCGATGCGAAGGCGACGCCGGCGATGCGGCTGCGCATGGAGCGGATCGAGACGCTGGCGGAAGAGCTGTTCTTGATGCAGACGATGGGGGATGATCGGTGCGTGCGGGAGGTTTACGTGGCGGGGAAGCGGGCGAAGAGCGAGTTGGCGGGGTGAGTGAACCGGGGGTGTTCATGAACGTTTTCGCCAATTACCCCCCTCTGCCCTGCCGGGCATCTCCCCCTCAAGGGGGGAGATCAG
>NZ_AYOD01000045.1 GCF_000497755.1 Aliihoeflea sp. 2WW | reverse complement strand
CTGATCTCCCCCCTTGAGGGGGAGATGCCCGGCAGGGCAGAGGGGGGTGCCTCGCAATGACCTACCCAAAAACCCTCTTCACCTCCCTCTTCTCCGCCGCCGTCGCCGCCGCCGATCCCGAACGCACCCTCCGCGACCACCTTCCCCCGTGCCCCAAAGGCCGAACGATCGTGATCGGCGCTGGCAAGGGCTCGGCGCAGATGGCGCGGGCGTTGGAGCGCGCCTGGGACGGGCCGCTCGAGGGCGTCGTCGTCACGCGTTACGGCTATGGCTGCGAATGCGAGCGCATCGAGATCATCGAGGCCGCGCACCCCGTCCCCGACGAAGCGGGGCTCAAGGCCGGGCAACGGCTGCTCGGTGCCGTAACCGGCCTCACCGCCGACGACCTCGTCATCGCGCTCGTCTCGGGTGGCGGCTCGGCGCTGCTGCCCGCACCGCCCGCCGGCCTGACGCTCGCCGACGAGATCGCCGTCAACGAGGCGCTGCTTGCCTCCGGCGCGCCGATCTCGGCCATGAACACGGTGCGCAAGCACGTCTCGTCCATCAAGGGCGGTCGGCTTGCCGCGGCCGCGCACCCCGCACGCGTCGTCTCGCTGATCGTCTCCGACATCCCCGGCGACAATCCCGCCCATGTCGCCTCGGGCCCGACGGTGCCGGATGGCGCGATGCGCGCCGACGCGCTCTCGGTCGTCGAGACCTATGGGTTGAGACTGCCGGATGCCGTCATGGCGCATATCCGCTCGCCCGCTGCCGACGCGCCGCTGCCGGACGATCCGCGCTTTGCCCGCAACGAGGTGCGCGTTATCGCATCGGCGGGGATTTCGCTCGAGGCTGCCGTCTCCGAGGCGAGGCGCCATGGTATCGAGGCCGTCATCCTCTCCGATGCGATCGAAGGCGAGGCACGGGAGGTGGGCAAGGTCCACGCCGCGATCGCCCGAGAAATCGCGCTGCGCGACCGGCCGTTCGCCAGGCCCGTCCTCCTCCTGTCCGGCGGCGAGACGACGGTGACGATTTCGCAGAGGGGTGGCCGGGGCGGGCGCAATACGGAATTCCTGCTGTCGCTCGCGCTTGGCATCGAGGGGTTGGCGGGCGTTCATGCGTTTGCGGCGGATACCGACGGGATCGACGGGTCGGAAGCCAATGCCGGCGCGTTCGCAGATTGGACGACGGCGACGCGCCTGCGTGGGTTGGGGCATGATCCGCGCGCTTTGCTGGCACGGCATGATGCGTGGGGGGCGTTCGACGCGCTGGGGGATTTGTTTGCGCCGGGTCCTACGGGGACTAATGTCAACGATTTGCGGGCGGTTTTGGTCTTATAGGCGGAGCAAAGCACCCCCACTCCGGCCCTTCGGGCCACCTGCCGGGGCGAGCCGCGGGTCTCGCCCGTCCTTCGGACCCCCCTGCCCGGGGGAGAGGAAATGCGCTGCCGCAGCGAAGGCGCTTTTCCAGTTGGCTTTCCTCTCCCCTTTTGAGGGGGAGAGGTGGCGCGCGAAGCGCGACGGAGTGGGGGTCTGCGCCTCCCCTCTCCGACCGTCACCCCGCCATCAACTTCTTCACCGCCACCATGTCCGCGACGAACCGTTCCCGCTCCGCCTCGGCGTCCGCGCGCTCCCGGATGCGCAGGATGAATGAGGGGTGGATGGTGATGAAAACGCGAAGGCCGTCGTCGCGCGTCAAAACCTCGCCGCGCATCTTCGTCACCGGGATCGCCTTGCCAAGCAGCGACAGCGCGGCAGTCGCGCCGAGCGCGACGGCGAGGTCGGGCTTGATGAAGCCGAGTTCCTGCTCCACCCACCAGCGGCACGCCTGCACTTCGCCGGCATTCGGCTTGGAATGGATGCGCCGCTTGCCGCGCGGCTCGAACTTGAAGTGCTTCACCGCATTGGTGACGTAGGTGATGCGCCGGTCGACGCCGGCTTCGTCGAGCACGCCGTCGAAAACCTTGCCGGCCGGACCGACAAAGGGCTTGCCGGCAATGTCCTCCTGGTCGCCCGGCTGCTCGCCGACGAAGACGATGCGCGCGTCCTGGGGTCCCTCGCCGAACACGGTCTGTGTCGCGTCGCGCCAGAGCGGGCAGCGGCGGCAGCCTTCGGCCTGTTTGCGCGCCTCGTCCAGCGAGCGGGCCGGCGCCTCGGCGTCGGCAGGAATTTCCTTCGCCGACCAGTACTTCTCCTGGACCTTCGCATGATGCGGCGCCGGCATGGTGGGCATCCTTTCGATCATCTCCCTGGCGGCCCTGTCCGCGCCCTTGATCAGGTCGGGGATCAGCGCCGCCTCGGGCAGGTTCTTCCAGTATTTCTTCGGCATCTCGGCCTGCATCGCCTTCACCTTCAGCCGCGCGGGGTTGAAGATGTTGGTGAAATAGGTGCGCCACAAATCCTCGGTCGCATCCGCCGCCGGCGCGTCGGCTTTCGACGCGGGCGGGCCAATGGTCAGGGTCTCGCCGTCCCATTCGGCCGTGCCCTTCGGCGTCAGGATCGTCCACGCCATGCCGGTGAAGCGGCGCACGAAAAAAGGCGCGTTGCGCTCCACGATGAAGTGGTCGGGCTCGAACCACGCCGCATAGCGCTTGTCCTCGCCCTCGCCGACTTCCACGAACCGCACGAAGGCGCGCATCTTGTGGATGTCGCGGCGGACCGACTTTTCCATTTCGTTGAGTTTCATCACGTCGGGATCGGACGCGATCTTCAGGAGGTTCGGCTCGGTGCGCAGCCGGAAAAGGATGCGGTAGAGGAGGGCGAAACGGGCCGGATCGGAATGGCAGATGACGGCTTCGGCGCGGTCGATGAATTCGCGCGGGACGTTGAGCGTGACGCCGGGCGCGACGGCGGGGAGGGGGGTGTCGGCGGAGAAGAGATCGGAGCTTTCGCCGACGGTCCAGACGATGTTGGCGGGAGGGATGTCGTTGGTGGCGAGGCGGCGGGCGGCGTCGCGCCAGGCGGGGAAGTCGGTTTGGGAGGAGAGGGGGGCAACATCGAGCGAATCCATGACAGATCCCGCGCTAGAACAAACTCAACTGCTTCGGCTTGCCAACCAGCCGTGATCGTAGATGTTCCGCATCCGTCGCCCCGCCCGGCGACCAGCCGTCGGTAACGATGAAGGGGCGGACCTTGGCGATCGACTGGCAGAGCCGGCCGACATCTTCGAGCCGCAGGCGCCGGTAGCGGCGAACGTCCAGCATCTTCTTCACCGCCTTGGTGCCGAAGCCCGGCACGCGCAGGAGCATCTCGCGCGGCGCACGGTTGACGTCGACGGGGAATGCGCCGCGATTGGCGAGCGCCCATGAGAGCTTCGGGTCGATCTCGAGATCGAGCATCCCGTCCTGCCGGTTCGCGACGATTTCGTGCCGGTCGAAGCCGTAGAAGCGCATCAGCCAGTCGGCCTGGTAAAGCCGGTGTTCGCGCATCAGCGGCGGCTTCAGCAACGGCAGCGCGGACGATGCGTCCGGGATCGGGCTGAAGGCGGAGTAGTAGACCCGGCGAAGCTGGTAGCTGCCGTAGAGGCGCGCGCTGGTGCCGAGAATGTCGGCATCGTTCGTCGCATCGGCGCCGATGATCATCTGCGTCGACTGGCCGCCCGGCGCGAAGCGCGGGCGCTTCTTGGTCTTGAGCGTCGGCTCGGACTTCTCCTCGATCTTGGAGCGCAGCTTCGCCATCGAGACGCGGATCGTCTCGGGTCGCTTTTCCGGCGCCAGCCGCTTCACGCCCTCGTCGGTCGGCAGTTCGACATTGATCGACAGCCGGTCGGCATAGATCCCGGCCTGCTCGAGCAGTTCGGGCGAACATTCGGGGATGGTCTTCAGATGGATATAGCCGCCGAACTTCTCGTCGACCCGCAGCCGCCGCGCGATCTCCACCATTTCGCCCATCGTCTCGTCGGGCGAGCGGATGACGCCGGAGGAGAGGAACAGGCCCTCGATATAGTTGCGCTTGTAGAATTCGAGCGTCAGCCGCACGACTTCGTCGATCGTAAAACGTGCGCGCTTCACGTTGGAGGAAGAGCGGTTGATGCAATAGCTGCAATCGTAGATACAGAAATTGGTCAGGAGTATCTTGAGCAGCGAAATGCAGCGGCCGTCCGGCGCATAGGAATGGCAGATGCCCATGCCTTCGGTCGAGCCGATGCCGCCCGATTTCAACGAGTTGCGCTTCGCCGCGCCGGATGAGGCGCAGGAGGCGTCGTATTTGGCGGCGTCCGAAAGGATCGCCAGCTTGTCGCGAGTAGAAGGAACGCTCATCCGTTCTTGATATGTTCTGATAACGCCGCGCGCTATAAACTTTGACGTGAGGAGCCGAGAAACTCAGACCGTATGCATATAGAGGTGATAGTCGAGTTCGCTCACCGTGCGCGCGACGCGCAGATATTCGGCGCGCTTGATTGCGCAGAAGGTGCGGTGCATTTCCTTGCCGAGCGCTGATTTGAGGAAGGCCGATCCTTCCGCCGCTTCGATCGCCGCGAGCCAGTTGGCGGGCATAGCGGGTCGCCCGTTCGCCTCGTCCGCATAGCCGTTTCCGACCGTCTCCGGGCCGGGATCGAGCCGCTCGTCCATGCCCTTGGCGATGCCGGCGAGGACCGTCGCGGCGACCAGATAGGGGTTGGCGTCGACGCCTGACGGGCGGTGTTCGATGCGCCGCGCAGACTTCGAGCCGGCCGGGATTCTGAGCGCGACCGAGCGGTTGTTGACGCCCCATGTCGGCGCGACCGGCGCATAGGATTGCGCGACGAAGCGCCGCCAGGAATTGGCGTGGGGCGCGAAGACGAGCATCGATTCGCCCATCGTTCCGGCAAGTCCGCCGAGGGCGGTGAGAATCGTGTCGCTCCACGCGCCTTCCTCTTCCTCGGTGAAGACGTTGCGGCCCGCTTCGTCCTGCATCGACACGTGAAGGTGCATGCCGGAGCCGGCATAGTCCTCGATCGGCTTCGCCATGAAGCAGGCAGTGACGCCGTGTCGGCGCGCCTGCAGCCGCACCAGACGCTTCAGCATCAGGAGATCGTCGGCGGCGCGCAATATGTCCTTGCGGTAGTTCAGCGTCAGCTCGTACTGGCCGGGCGCGTATTCGGAGATCACCGTCTCGGCGGGTATGCCCTGCGCCTTGGCGGCCGCGTAGATGTCGGAGAAAAGTGGCTCCATGCCATGGAGATGGTCGACCGAGTAGACCTCGGTCTTGGCGCTGGCGAGCCCGTCGAGAACGGCGCGCGCGGGCTGGATGCGGCCATTGCCGTCGCGCTCGTTGGCGAGCAGGAAGAACTCCAGTTCGAAGGCACCGGCGGGCTCGAGACCCTTCGCCGCGAAGGCCTCGACCTGCCGCGCCAGCGCGTGGCGCGGGTCGGAGCCCATGGGCGTGCCGTCGAGATGGTACATCGACATCAGTACCTGCCCGCGCGCGGGGGACGTGCCATGGAGCGGGACGAGCGTGCCGGGGATCGGCCAGGCGCGCAGGTCCCCGTCGCCTGAATCCCAGATCAGCCCCGTCTCGTGGACGTCCTCGCCGACGATGTCGAGGCCGAGGATCGAGATCGGCAGGTGCCGGCCATTTTCATAGAGCCCGATCAGCTCGTGGCGGCGGATGATCTTGCCGCGCCCGATGCCGTTGGCGTCGGTGAGGACGATGTCGAAGGCTTCGATTTCCGGGTGGGCGGCCAGGAAGTCGCGGGCTTCGGTGGGGGTGGAGTGGGTGGGGGAGGTCATGCTGTGACTTCGCTGAAATGTTGCGATCCGTCGCGCCCCCCTCTGTCCTGCCGGACATCTCCCCCGC
>NZ_AYOD01000044.1 GCF_000497755.1 Aliihoeflea sp. 2WW | reverse complement strand
GCGGGGGAGATGTCCGGCAGGACAGAGGGGGGCAACGTAGAGCTCGAACATCTCAGGCAATCGGCTCTCCCAGGATCTCCCCAAACGCCGCCACCAGCCCATCCACCTGCCGCTTCCGCGTCGTCGGCGAGATCAGCATCATGTTGTGAAACGGTGCGATGAGGCAGCCGCGGTTGATGAGAGCGAGGTGGATCGCGGCTTCGAGTTCCGGCTGATGCGCGGCTTCCGCCTCGCCGCCGTTTCTCAGCGGCCCCGGTGCGCAGACGAACTCGACGCGTGCGCCGACGCGGGCGACGTGCCAGGGCAGGCGATGTTTCGCTATCGCCTTGCTCAGCCCTTTTTCCAGTCGCGCGGCCAGCTTTTCCATGTGATCATACGCCGCTTGCGTCATCACCTCTTCCAGCGTCGCGCGCATTGCGGCGAACTGGAGGGGGTTGGCGGAAAGCGTCGTGCCCATGCCCGAATAGCCGGGCTCCTTCGCCGCCTGATAGGTCGCCCAGCGCGCCGCGACGGCGGCGCTCATGCCCCAGACGCTGGCTGGAACGCCGCCGGCAACCGGTTTGCCGAGGACGAAGAGGTCGGGCTCCAGGCCATGCGCTGCGGTGTAGCCGCCGCGCGCGGTGGAGATGGTGTGCGTCTCGTCGATCAATAGCAGCGTGCCCGCCTTGCGCGTGGCTTCGCGGAGCGCGGAATGGAAGCCTTCGTCCGGCAGCACCATGCAGGAATTGGTCAGAACCGGCTCAGTGATGACGCAAGCGACGTCGCCATGCGCGAGTTCTCGCTCCAGCGCCGCGACGTCGTTGAACTCAACGATTCGCGTCGCGTTCGTCAGGTCGCGGAATTCGCCGGCGAGGCCTGGGCGGTTGACGGGCTTTCTGTCCTTCAGCCGCACCATCGTCTCGTCGACCGCGCCATGGTAGCAGCCGTTGAAGACGAGAATCTTGTCGCGTCCGGTCACAGCCCGGGCGACGCGCAGCGCGAAGCGATTGGCGTCGCTCGCCGTCGTCGCGATCTGCCAGAAGGGCAGGCCGAACATGTCCGTCAGGAGGCTACCCAGTTCGAGCGCGTCCTCGCTCGGCAGCATGTAGGTGAGGCCCCGCCGCGCCTGCCGGCGGATCGCGCGCGCGACCGGGACTGGCGAATGGCCGAACATCGAGCCGGTGTCGCCGAGGCAGAAATCGTCGAGCGTATGGCCGTCGATGTCGGTCAGCGTCGCGCCCGTCGCCTTGTCGACGACCATCGGAAACGGCATCGGCCAGTCGGCCATCCAGTGCATCGGCACGCCGCCGAGGAACCCGGTCAGGCCGTGTCCGGCGGCCTTCTGCGATCTCGGCCGCGCCTTGGCGAAGGCGCGCTCCTCGCGCGCCCGCAATTCGCGAATGCGCGCGGCGTCGATGCCACCTATCGCCTGCGAGACCTGTCCGTCCATCAGATGTGCTCCAATCGCCGCCGGTTCTAGCGCGGGCGATCTCCTGCGGCAATCGCTTGACGCGGCGGGGCGAAGCGGACACAGGGTCGGCATGACGACGCTCGATCCGATCACGCCCGCCCTTCTCGCACCCGTGCTCGAACTGAACCGGCTGCACGAGAACGAATTGTCGCCGCTGACGGATGCGAGGCTCGCCCAGCTCGTCAATGCTTCCTATTTCGCGCGCGTCTGCGGCAACGGGGATGCGTTCATCATCGTCTTCGACGAGACGAGCGACTACGACAGCCCCAACTTCCTATGGTTTCGCGAGCGCTATGCGCGCTTTGCCTATGTCGACCGCATCGCCGTCGCCGATCACGCGCGGGGGCGGGGGCTGGCGCGCCGGCTTTACGCAGCGCTGTTCGCGCGGGCCGCGGCGGACGGACACACGATGATCGCCTGCGAGGTCAATCTCGACCCGCCGAACCCGGCCTCCGACGCGTTTCACGCCGCGCTCGGATTTCGGGCGGTCGGCACCGGCGGTTATGGCGCGAAGACGGTTCGCTACTTCGTCAGGGAACTCTGATCAGCCCGAAACGTCGATGACGCCGCACTCGCCGGTCTCGGCGCCGAAGGCGATACGGCGGCCCTCGCGATCCCAGTCCATCGAGGTGATCGCGCCCTTGCCCGGCCGGCGCAAAAGCACCTCCTTGGCATCAGCCACGCGCACGACCATGACCATGCCGTCGCCATAGCCGATGGCGAGGATTTCCTCGGTCGGATGGAAGGCGACGGCGGTGGCCATCGTGTCGCCGCGCGTGCCGAGTTCGAGCGGCGCCTTGCCCATCGGGCCGTCCTTGGTCTGGAAAGGCCACACGATCGCCGCCGGCGCACCGGAGCTTGCCAGCCACTTGCCCTTCGGCCCCCATGACATGCTCTTCACCTTTGCCGGATAGCCCGACATGCGCATGTGCTTGCCATCGGCGAGCTTCCAGCCGTGGAGCGCGTTTTCCTGCATGGCGGTGACGAGGAAATTGCCGTCAGGCGAGAAGGTGACGCCGATATGCGCGCCCGCCCATTCGAGCTCGGCCGGCTTGCCGGCGGTCGCCGGAAAATGCAGCGTCGCGCCATTGTAGCGCGCGACCGCGATGCGCATTCCTTTCGGCGCAAAGGCGAGGCCTTCGGCGGTGCGCGGATGGTCGAAACTTTTCACCGTCCCGTCCGGCAGCCGCACATGGGCGGTCCGGCTCGTCGCGAAGGCGACCGCATTGCGCGGGCCGGCGGCGATGGCCGAGACCCATTTGCGGCCGATCTCGGCGAGGGTTTCCGTCGTGCCATCGGTGCCGAGCGAGAGCACCTTGCCGTCTTCGCCGCCGGTCAGGAGGCGGTCACGCGTTTCGTTGGCGACGGCGCACAAGAGCCCGCCTTCATGGGCGTCTAGGTGCTTGTGACCGTGGTCGAGGCGGTGAACGGTGCCGTCGGCGAGCGCGAAATGCGGGATTTCGGAGATGAAGGAGGCGGTGATGCAGTGGGCGGTGAGATCGAGGGGGGCGACTGTGGGCATGGGTTAGGATGCCTCGACCAATCGGCATGGGCTGCGATCCTTCGCGCCCCCCTCTGCCCTGCCGGGCATCTCCCCCGCGGGTGGGGAGATTAGTCTCGTCATCGACACCGCGTGATCTCCCCCCTTGAGGGGGAGATGGCCGGCGGGGGTGAGATCGACGAGCATGACCTTATCCGCTCCCCGCCCGGCCTACTCCGCCGCCTCCAGCGGCCTTGCGATCCGCCGTGACTGCCGCGCCTGGTCCTGGTAGTCCACCTGCCAGTCGGAAGGACCGTTCGATGGCGTCACCTGAACCGCCGTGACCTTGTATTCCGGACAGTTCGTCGCCCAATCGGAGAAGTCGGTCGTGATGACGTTGGCCTGCGTGTTCGGGTGGTGGAAGGTCGTGTAGACCACGCCCGGCGCGACGCGCTCGGTGATCAGCGAGCGCAGCGTCGTCTCGCCCGCGCGGCTTGCGAGCCGCACCCAGTCCCCGTCGCGAAGGCCACGCTGTTCGGCGTCGTGCGGATGGATTTCCAGGCGGTCCTCGTCGTGCCAGACGACGTTTTCCGTGCGACGCGTCTGCGCGCCGACATTGTACTGCGACAGGATGCGCCCGGTCGTGAGAAGCAGCGGGAAGCGCGGTCCAGTCTTCTCGTCGGTCGCGACATATTCGGTGCGGATGAATTTGCCCTTGCCACGCACGAAGCCATCGATGTGCATGATCGGCGTCCCGAGAGGCGACTTCTCGTTACAGGGCCACTGAACCGAGCCCATATTGTCCAGATATTCGTAGGAAACGAGCTGGAAGGAGGGCGTGGTTCTGGCGATCTCGTCCATGATCGCCGAGGGGTGCGCGTAGTTCCAGTCGAGCCCCATCGCCTGGGCGAGCTTTTGCGTCACCTCCCAGTCGGCAAGCCCGTTCTTCGGCGCCATCACTTTGCGCACCCGGTTGATGCGGCGCTCGGCATTGGTGAAGGTCCCGTCCTTTTCGAGGAAGGTCGAGCCCGGCAGGAAGACGTGGGCGTAGTTCGCCGTCTCGTTGAGGAACAGGTCGTGCACGACGACGCACTCCATGGCAGCAAGACCTGCGGAGACATGGCTTGTGTCCGGGTCGGACTGGAGAATGTCCTCGCCCTGGATGTAGATGCCCTTGAACGTTCCTTCGACCGCTGCATCGAGCATGTTGGGGATGCGCAGGCCGGGTTCGTTGTCGAGCTTGGTGCCCCAAAGGCTTTCATAGATGTCGCGAACGGCATCGCCCGAAATGTGCCGGTAGCCCGGCAATTCGTGCGGGAACGAGCCCATGTCGCATGCGCCCTGCACGTTGTTCTGCCCGCGCAGCGGATTCACGCCGACACCAGGCCGGCCGATATTGCCGGTCGCCATGGCAAGGTTGGCGATCGCCATCACCGTGGTCGAGCCTTGGGAATGTTCGGTGACGCCGAGCCCGTAGTAGATCGCGCCGTTTCCGCCCCTGGCGTAAAGACGCGCGGCCCCCCGAATTTCCTCCGGGTCGATGCCTGCGAGCGCGCCGACGGTTTCCGGCGAGTTCTGTTCCTCGGCGACGAAGGCTGCCCAGTCTTCGAATTCCGACCAGTCGCAGCGTTCGCGGATGAACGCCTCGTCGAACAACCCTTCGGTGACGATGACATGGGCCAGCGCGGTCAGGACCGCGACATTGGTGCCGGGCTTAAGGGGCAAATGGTGCTGCGCCTCGATATGGGCGGAACGCACGATGTCCGTGCGGCGCGGATCGAGCACGATCAGCTTTGCGCCCTGGCGCAGGCGTTTCTTCAGCCGCGAGGCGAAGACGGGATGACCGTCGGTCGGGTTGGCGCCGATGATCATCACGACGTCCGTCTGTTCGACGCTATCGAAATCCTGCGTGCCGGCAGAGGTGCCGTAGGTCTGGCCAAGCCCATAGCCTGTCGGCGAGTGGCAGACGCGCGCGCAGGTATCGACATTGTTGTTGCCGAAGCCCTGCCGGATCAGCTTCTGGACGAGATAGGTCTCCTCGTTGGTGCAGCGCGAGGAGGTGATGCCGCCGATCGCGCCCTTGCCGTACTGGTACTGGATGCGGCGGAATTCCTTCGCGATATGGGCGAATGCTTCATCCCACGTCACCTCCCGCCACGGATCGCTGATCTTCTCGCGAACCATCGGATTGAGGATGCGATCCTTGTGGTTGGAGTACCCGTAGGCAAAGCGGCCCTTGACACAGGAATGCCCGCGATTGGCCTTGCCGTCCTTCCACGGCACCATGCGGATCAGGTCCTCGCCCTGCATTTCCGCCTTGAACGAGCAGCCGACACCGCAATAGGCGCAGGTCGTGACGACCGAGCTCGTCGGCATGCCCTTTTCAAGCACGGATTTTTCGCGCAGCGCATCGGTCGGGCAGGCTTGCACGCAGGCGCCGCAGGAAACGCATTCGGATTCAAGAAAATTGGTCGGCCCCGCCGCAATGCGCGAGTCGAAGCCGCGCCCCTCGACGGTAAGCGCGAAGGTGCCTTGCACTTCCTCGCAGGCCCTGACGCAGCGCGAGCAAACGATGCACTGCGCCGGGTCATACGCGAAGTAGGGGTTGGAGGTATCGCGCGCGATATAGTCGATGTTGAGGGAGCCATTGCCGGGTGCCACATGGTTGCGGCCCTCATGGCCATAGCGGTTTTCTGTGAGGCCGACGGTCTTCAGGACGGCATCGAATTCGCTGCCGCCGAGCCCGGAATTTGCGTCCCAGCCGAGCGGATGATCCGAAACGTAAAGCTCCATGACGCCGCGCCGGATCGCGCCCAGCCGGTCCGATTGCGTCCGTACGGAAATGCCTTCCGCGACAGGCGTCGTGCAGGAGGCCGGCGTGCCGCCCCGGCCCTCGATCTCGATGACGCACACGCGGCAGGACCCGAAGGAATCCAGCATGTCGGTCGCGCATAGCTTCGGGATTTCGGTGCCCAGTTCCATCGCCGCGCGCATGATCGACGTGCCTTCCGGCACGGTGACCGAGCGGCCGTCGATCGTCAGCGTGACGTGCTTTTCGGACTTCGCGGCGGGTGTGCCGTAGTCGACTTCGTGAACGAGACCCATCTGGTTCTCCTATTCGGCTGCGACCGCGACTTCACGCGGCTTGAAATCATCTGGAAAATGCGTGATGGCGCTCATCACCGGATAGGGCGTGAAGCCACCCAGCGCGCAGAGCGAACCGAATTTCATCGTGTTGCAAAGGTCGGAGACGAGCGCGAGGTTTGCCTCCGGCTCGATGCCGGCTCCGATCCTGTCCAGCGTCTCGACCCCGCGCGTCGAGCCGATCCGGCACGGCGTGCACTTGCCGCAGGATTCCACCGCGCAGAACTCCATAGCGAAGCGCGCCTGGGAGAGCATGTCGGCGCTGTCGTCGAAAACGACGATGCCGGCATGGCCGATCAGCCCGTCCTTTGCGGCGAACGCTTCGTAGTCGAACGGCGTGTCGAACAGCGCACGCGGGAAATAGGCGCCGAGAGGTCCGCCGACCTGCACCGCCTTGACCGGGCGACCCGAAGCCGTCCCTCCGCCGATCTCGTCGACGATCTCGCCCAGCGTCATACCGAACGCGGCTTCGAACAGCCCGCCATGCTTGACGTTGCCGGCGATCTGGATCGGGATGGTGCCGCGCGAGCGGCCCATGCCGAAATCCTTGTAGTGCGCCGCGCCCTTGTCGAGGATGATCGGCACGGAAGCGAGCGAAATGACGTTGTTGACGACGGTCGGCTTGCCGAAGAGCCCCTGCAGCGCAGGGAGCGGCGGCTTGGCGCGCACCACGCCCCGCTTGCCTTCCAGCGAATTCAACAGCGAGGTTTCCTCGCCGCACACATAGGCGCCAGCGCCGACGCGCACTTCCATGTCGAACGCATGCGCAGAGCCGAGCACGCGCGGCCCGAGGACGCCCGCGCCGCGCGCGACGTCGATCGCCGCGTTCATGGTCGCAACGGCGTGCGGATATTCCGAGCGGATATAGATGTAGCCCTTGGTCGCGCCCGTCGCGATGCCGGCGATCGCCATGCCCTCGATGAGCACGAACGGGTCGCCCTCCATGATCATCCGGTCGGCAAAGGTGCCCGAGTCGCCCTCATCGGCATTGCAGACGATATATTTCCGTTCGCCCGGCGCATCGTGGACGGTTTTCCATTTGATACCGGTCGGAAAACCCGCCCCGCCGCGGCCGCGCAGGCCGGATTCGGTCACGGTCGCGACGATGTCGAGCGGCGCCATCGCGACGGCCTTCTCGAGCCCGGCGAGGCCGCCAAGAGCGCGATAGTCGTCGAGCGCCACGGGATCGATGATGCCGCAGCGCGCGAATGTGAGGCGCGTCTGGCGGGCGAGAAACGGAATCTCCTCCGGCTTGCCGAGCGACTTTTCATGCTTGCCGCCAACAAGCAAATTGGCGTCGAACAGCGAAGCGACGTCGGACGGACGCACCGGGCCATAGGCGACACGGCCATTCCCTGTCTCCACCTCGACCATCGGCTCCAGCCAGTAGAGCCCGCGCGAACCCGTGCGCACGATCTTCGCATCGATCCCGCGCGCGGCAAGCTCGGCCTCAACCGCCTTTGCGACCTTATCGGCCCCGAGCGCCAGCGCTCCGGAATCGCGGGGAATGTATATAATCGCGGTCATCCGAACGCCTCCCAACCGGCATTACCCCCCTCTGGCCTGCCGGCCATCTCCCCCTCAAGGGGGGAGATTAGTCTCGTCGTCGACACCGCGTGATCTCCCCCCTTGAGGGGGAGATGGCCGGCAGGCCAGAGGGGGGTGTGCAGCGCGAAAAAAGTCGCCGACATCATGCCCGCACCTCTACCGCGATCTCTTCGATCCGCTCGGCATCGAGCCGGCCGATCACCTCGCCATCGACCATGGCGGAGGGCGCGCAGGCGCAAAGGCCGAGGCAATAGACGGGCTCGAGCGTCACCGCGCCGTCGGCCGACGTCTCGTGGAAGCCGATACCGAGCAGCACCTGCAGCTTTGCCGCCAGCGCATCGCCGCCCATCGACTGGCAGGCTTCCGCGCGGCACAGCTTGACGACATGGCGGCCGGCAGGGGCGCGGCGGTAGTCGTGATAGAAAGTCACGACGCCATGCACTTCGGCATTGGAGATGTTGAGCGCGTCGGCGATCACCGGCAGGGCGTCCTGCGGCACGAAGCCGAATTCATCCTGAATGCCATGCAGGATCGGCAGCAGCGGACCCTCCAGCCCCTGATGCTCTGCGATGATGGCAGCGGTCCTCGCTGCGATCTGGGTACTTGCCTGCTGCATCGTCACGCAGCGCCCTCCCTGATCAAGGCATATGTGCGATTTCGATCAAGCCGCAGAAATGCCACGGAATCAATAAAGCTGAATCGTCGATTGATAGAGAAAATCTATCAAACGCCCTCATTCGACATTAGGTCAGCGCTCGGCGTCGAAGTCGCCTGCGAGCGTCATCGCCTCGTCCAGAAGCGCCGCGACGAGCGGCGTGTGCGGCTGCCGGTCGGCCGCCACGAGACCGACCAGATGACTTGCGTCGGGCTCGACAATGGGGATCGCGCGGATCGGCTCTGCGAAGCCGAAGGTCTCGGCAAGGTTGAGCGGCATGATCGACGACCATTTGCCGGTGCGGATATGCGAAAACAGCACGATCATCGAGTTCGATTCCAGCGTCGGCCGGGCGACGCTGCCTGCCTCGGCCAGATGCTGGTCGATGATGCGCCGGTTCTGCATGTCGGGCGTCAATAGGCAGAGCGGCAGGTCGGCGACTTCGGCCCAGGTGACCGAACGGCGGTCGGCAAATTCGGTGCCGGCGGCGGTGATGAGCTGGTAGCGCTCCGAATAAAGCGGCACCGAAACGACGCGGCCAAGCGGCTCGTTGTCGAGATAGGTGATGCCGACATCGATGTCGAAATTGCCGAGCAGCGAGAGGACCTCGATCGAAGTGCGCGACAGGACGGAGAAAGTGACGCCTGGATGATGCTCGCGAAATGGCGTCGTCAGCCGCGGGATCATGGCGAGCGCCGTTGGAATGGCGGCGATTCGGATGCGCCCCGAAAGGCCATGCCGCGCCGCGCGCATCTCCTCCTTCATGGTC
The DNA here is from genome assembly GCF_000497755.1 of Aliihoeflea sp. 2WW. Taxonomy (GTDB): domain Bacteria; phylum Pseudomonadota; class Alphaproteobacteria; order Rhizobiales; family Rhizobiaceae; genus Aliihoeflea. The sequence continues at coordinate 114,511 of NZ_AYOD01000044.1, read as the reverse complement.
CGCGCGTCGCCGGTGATCCGCCGGGCCCAGACGAGCACCTGCTCGCCTTCTGCGGTCAGTCCCTGGAAGCGCGAGCCGCGCTTGACCAGCATCACGCCGAGCTGGTCCTCCAGCGCCTTGATCGCGGCCGAAAGGGTCGGCTGGGTGATGCCGAGCTCCTCGGCAGCACGGCCGAAATGCTGCGCCCGTGCAAGCGCGATGAAGAATTCCAGCCTGTCGATCATGGCCGGACCCTATCGCGCGCGACGCTGCCGCGAAAGCCTCAGCCGCGCGCGGCTGCTTCGAGCGCCGCAACGTCGAGCTTGATCATCTTCATCATTGCGGCCGTGACCCGCGCGGCCTTCGCGCGGTCCGGGGCAGCCATCAGGCGCGGCAGGATTTCGGGCACGATCTGCCACGAAAAACCATAGCGATCCTTGACCCATCCACACTGCACCTCCTGTCCCCCGTCAGCGGAAAGCTTGTTCCAGTATTCGTCGACCTCCGCCTGGTCCTTGCACAGGATCTGGAACGAAACGCTATCCGAGCGCGCTGCGCCCGGATGCGGACCGCCATTGAGGCAGACGAAGCCGTGGCCCTCAATCCGGAATTCGGCGGTCAGCACCTGACCTTCCTTGGTATGCGGCTCGCCGCCGCCCGGTGCCTTGAGAACATCGCCGATCTACGTGTTGCGAAAGACCGACGCGTAAAAGCGCGCCGCCTCCTCGGCCTCGGTCTCGAACCAGAGCCATGTGGTCAGCTTTTCCTGCATGACGAACTCCTTCCTTGATGTCGTTCGCGCAAAGGACGCACGCGCCGCTTCGGTGCCGACATCGAGCGTGCGAAAAACTTCGCCGCTTGGTTCGCGGCCGATAATGGCCTATCTGCTCATCAGTCCATTCCAGCGAAACGTGCATCATGACCGTCACCAAGGAAACCGTCCTCGCAGCGCTCCAGACCGTAAAGGGCCCCGATTTCGAGGGCGACCTGGTCTCGCTCGGGCTCGTCTCGGATATCTTCATCGCCGATTCCAAGGTGTTCTTCTCGATCACCGTACCCTCTGCCCGTGCGCAGGAGCTTGAGCCGTTGCGTGCGGCGGCAGAGCGCGTGGTCAAGGCGATCCCCGGCGTCGCCGGCGCGGTCGTCGCGCTGACGGCGGAGAAGAAGGGCGGCGGCATGGAGGCAGCGCCTCCACGTCCCGCACCGAAGCCCGCCCAGCGTCCCGCGCCTCCGACCGCGCCGCCCTCGACGCAATCCGGCAAGCGCGGCGTGCCTGGCATCCGCTCGATCATCGCGGTCGCGTCCGGCAAGGGCGGCGTCGGCAAGTCGACGACGGCAGTCAACATCGCGCTCGGCCTTTCCGCCCTCGGCCTCAAGATCGGCGTTCTCGATGCTGACATCTACGGTCCGTCCATGCCGCGTCTTCTCGGCATCAGTGGCAAGCCGGAGACGGTCGATGGCAAGACGCTGAAGCCGATGGAAAATTACGGCGTCAAGGTCATGTCGATGGGCTTCCTCGTCGAGGAAGAGACGCCGATGATCTGGCGCGGCCCGATGGTCATGTCCGCGCTGACGCAGATGCTGCGCGAAGTGCAGTGGGGCGAACTCGATGTGCTCGTCGTCGACATGCCGCCCGGCACCGGCGACGCGCAATTGACCATGGCGCAGAACGTGCCGCTCGCCGGCGCCGTCATCGTCTCGACGCCGCAGGACCTCGCCCTGATTGATGCCCGCAAGGGCTTGAACATGTTCCGCAAGGTCGACGTACCGCTGCTCGGCATCGTCGAGAACATGAGCTATTTCATCGCGCCCGACACCGGCGCGCGCTACGACATTTTCGGCCATGGCGGGGCCGAGCGCGAGGCCGAACGCCTTGGCGTGCCGTTCCTCGGCGCCGTTCCGCTGACGATGGACGTGCGCGAGACATCGGATGCGGGAACGCCTGTCGTGGTCTCAAACCCGACCGGACCGCAGGCCGGCGTCTATCGCGGCATCGCGCAAAAGGTGCTCGAACGGCTGCGCGCGGAAGTGGCTGCAAGCGAAGCGGCGACGCCGAAGATCGTCTTCGAATAGTTGCGAAAAGGGGGAGGGGAGGCCATGAGCCAGAACGTCGTCATTCACGAGAAGCGGGACGGCTATTCCGTCATCACGCTCAACCGGCCGGACCGGCTGAATTCGTTCAACGAGGCGCAGCACCATGCGCTGCGCGCCGCACTGGACGAATGCGAGAAGGACGCGAACTGCGGCGCGATCCTCTTGACCGGCGCCGGCCGCGGCTTTTGCGCGGGCCAGGACCTTTCGGACCGCGACCCGGCGATGATGGGCGAGCGCCCCGATCTCGGCAAGACGCTGGAAAATTTCTACAATCCGCTGGTACGCAAGCTACGCGCGATGGAAAAGCCGGTCGTCTGCGCGGTCAACGGCGTCGCGGCCGGTGCCGGCGCCAACATCGCCTTTTCCTGCGACATCGTGCTGGCCGCAAAGTCGGCGAAGTTCATCCAGGCCTTTTCCAAGATCGCGCTCGTCCCTGACGCTGGCGGCACCTACTGGCTGACCCGGCATCTCGGCGAAGCGCGCGCCAAGGCGCTCGCCATGACGGCCGAACCGCTTTCTGCCGAAGACGCCGCCAATTGGGGCCTGATCTGGAAAGCCGTTGATGACGAACGGCTGATGGACGAGGCGATCAAGCTGGTCGAAACCTTCGCCAAAGGCCCAACCAACGCCTATGCGCTGACCAAGAAGGCGATCCACGAAGCATCGACCAACGCGCTCGACGCGCAGCTCGACGCCGAGCGCAAATACCAGCGGGAGGCGGGCATGTCGGACGACTACAAGGAAGGCGTCGCCGCCTTCCTCCAAAAGCGCCCGGCCGACTTTCGCGCCGCGCGCAAGGGGTGATTTCGTCTAGGGTAGCGGCTGTGGACAGTGCGCTACCCCCACCCTTTATCCCTCCCCACAAGGGGGAGGGAGGGCATCCACGCTGCGCCCTTCCGCTCGGCCCATTGGCTGAAGTCCGAGCGCAGCGCCCGCGACTCCCTCCCCCTTGTGGGGAGGGTAAGGGTGGGGGTCAATTTACGAAAAATGTGAACCGGAACCGCGCGCGCCCCCGACCCATGGGGCTCAAACCTCTGCCCGACTGCCGCTCACCTTGGCATTGAAATTCGAGAAGAACTCACCCGCCAGCTTCTTCGAGGTCGAGGTGATCAGGCGCGAGCCGAGCTGGGCCATCTTGCCGCCGACATCGGCCTTGGCGGCATAGGTCAGGATTGTGGCGTCGCCGTCTTCCTTCAGCGACACGTCCGCGCCGCCCTTGGCGAAGCCGGCGATGCCGCCCTTGCCTTCCCCTTGGATTGTATAGGAGTGGGGCGGGTTCAGATTGACGAGTTGGACCTCACCATTGAACCGCGCCTTGATCGGCCCGATCTTCAGCGAGACGACCGCAGCCATCTCCGTATCGGATTTCTTGTCGAGGCTCTCGCATCCAGGGATGCATTCGCGCAGGATTTCGGGATCGTTGAGCGCTTCCCAGACCTTCTGCACCGGCGCTTCGATCTTCTCCTCGCCCTCGATGATCATCGCCATGGCAGAAATCCCTCCCTCGATTGTTCTTGCCAACGCCTAGCCCAGCGCCGCCGTCTTGTCCATTACACCAAGGTCAGTGCCCCATCGCGCTGCGCGGCAGGCGAATTTCCGGATGCCGCGCGCGGAGCTTGTCGTCGAGCACGCGCGAGACATGGCGCGGGAAGTGCGTGGCCAGAATGCGCTTCTTTTCGGCGATGGCGCGCTGGAGAATGTCGGGCTTGCCCTTCTCGGCCCATTTCTTCGGGCTGAACCGGTCGGCGATGGCGGGGTAGAAATATTCGCGCTGCATCAGCTCCAGCGTCTGGCTGTGGCCAAGATAATGGCCGGGTCCGTTGAGGCAGACATCGCTGATCGCGTCGATCGACAGGGACGGCTCCGACATGTCGATGCCGCGCACGCAGCGCAGGCACTGTCCGATCATATCGTTGTCGATGATCAGACTTTCGAGGCAGAAGCCGAGCAGCGAGGCGTGCATGCCGGCCGCCTCATAGACGAGGTTGAGGCCGGACAGCCCCGCCATCACGTCGGTGATGCCCTTTTCGAATCCGGACTGGATGTCCGGCAGCTTGGAGTCCGCCATGCCGGCCGCCGATCCGCCCGGCAGGTCGTAATACTGCGCCATCTGCGCGCAGGCTGCGGTCAATAGGGCTTGCTCGGCCGAGCCGCCCGACATCGCGCCGGTGCGCAGGTCGGAGACGAAGGGCCACGTGCCGAAGATCGCCGGATGGCCGGGCTTCAGTGCGTTGACATAGACGAGTCCGGCCAGCACCTCCGCCACCGCCTGAACGACCGCCCCCGCAATCGCCGCTGGCGCGGTGGCGCCAGCTTGCCCGGCGGAGAGAAGCAGAATCGGGATGCCGCCCTTGACGCATTCCTCAAGCACGCCACACGCGTCTTCGGCGAACTTCATCGGCGGCACGACGAAGCAATTGGAGTTCGACACGAAGGGCCGCGCGCGAAACTTCTCCTCGCCGCCGGCGATCGCGTAGAGCATGTCGAGCGCGGGGCGCACGTTGTCCGCTGTGGTGAAGGACGTCCCGACATGCTTGGTGGTCCCGGTCACGCAGGCATAAAGCGTGTTCAAATCCATCTCGAACGGATCGGGAATGTCGCGCGGCACCATCGGGCGCTGGAAGAAATGGATGTTGTCCATCCGGTCGACGATGCGTGCCGCGTCGTAGATATCCTGCAGCAGCGACTCGCGGTATTCGCGCTTTTCCACGTCGACGACATGCACCGCCGCGCCGGCCGTGCCGTAGTGGACGCGGGTGCCTTGGAGCACCAGATCGTGCTGCGGCTCCTGCCCGTGCAGCGTGAACCCGCGCGCGGCATTTCGGATGGTCTCGAGCACCAGACGCCTTGGGAACCGGATACGCTTGTCGGGGCCGTAGCTTGCTCCGGCGCGGGTCAGCGCCTCGAGGCAGGACGGGATCGCATTGGCAAAGCCGACCGTTTCAAGCACGGTCAGCACCGCTTCATGAATACGGTCGAGATCGGCGCGGTCGAGCGGCCTGTAGCGCCCGCCTTCGAGCCCCGCGCGGACGGGGCGGATGTCCTCGGCGAGCGGGGCTGCGCGGATGGCCCGCCGCGCTTCGCGCCCGCCCGAGCGTCGCGACCTTTGGGCTTCGTGATCTTCGAGAACGACCGACATCTGACGCTCCACCCAAGCGAAAAAGGTGGCTCAACTATGCGTCCGAAATTACTGGTCGGTTAGTCCACCGGGATTTTGCCCGATGGACCAAATTCGGCTCAGGCGGCGGCCGGTCGCCGCCCTGCCGCGGTCGCGAGTTCCCGGATGCCCGGCTCGATGTGCTGGAGCGCGATCGACGAGATGCCGAGCCGCACGAAGCGGCCATTCTTCTCCGGCTGGTCGAAGAAGCGTGCGCCTGGCTCGATCAGCACGCTGCGCGAGGCGGCGAGTTCGGCCAGCGCCTTGCCGCTGGTCCCGTGCGGGCCTTCGAGCCAGAGCGAGGTGCCGCCCGGCGTATCGGTGATGCGCCATTCGGGCAGGTAGGACGACACCGCGCCGATCAGCCGCTCGCGCCGTTCCTGGAAGGCGGTCGACAGCCGGCGCACCAACGCTTCGTGATGGCCGAGCGAGAGGAACAGCGCGACGGCGCGCTGGTTGTTGGCCGGCGGGTGACGCAGCATGAAGCGGCGCAGCGCGCGCAATTCGGCGATCAGCTCGGCCGAGGCGACGATGTAGCCGAGCCGCAGGCCCGGCGCGAGCGTCTTCGACATCGAGCCGACATAGATAACGCGGCCGGAGCGATCGATCCCGCGCAGCGCCTGCTGCGGTGCGTCGTCGACGAGCTGGCTGTCATAGCCGTCCTCGATGATGATGCGGTCGTGCTTCTGCGCGTCGGCGATCAGCTTCTGCCGCCGCTCCTCGGAGAGCGACACCATGGTCGGGCACTGGTGGCTCGGCGTGACGAAAGCGAAGCCGCAATCGTCGGGAATGGCGTCGGGATCGATGCCCTCGCGATCGACCGGCACCGGCACGACATCGGCGCCGGAGAGCCGAAAGATCGAGCGCGCATCGGGGTAGCCGGGATTTTCCATGGCGACCTTGGTGCCGCGGCCCATTAGCAGCGTCGCCAGCATGTAAAGCGCGTGCTGCGCGCCGAGCGTGACGATGATCTCGTCCGGATTGGCGAAGATGCCGCGCCGGGGCAGGAGCCGCGCCTGGATCTGCTCGATCAACAGCGGATCGTCGCGGTCCACCATGTCCGACGCCCAGTTGCGGATTTCGAGCACCGCCAGCGCCATGCGGTTGCACTCGCGCCATTCGGCGGTTGGAAACAGGCCCGGATCGAACTGCCCGTAGACGAAGGGGTAGGAGGCCCTGATCCAGTTTTCCTGCTTCGACGGCTCGGGCATTTCGGAGGCGGCGACCTTGCGCCGGCTCTTCCAGTCGAGCGTCGGGTCGCTCTTGCGGATCGCGCCGGGCGCACGCGCCGGCAAGGTCAGCATTTCCGGATTGACGAAATGGCCGCGCCGCTCCTTGGCGATCAGGAAGCCTTGGTCGACGAGCTGCTGGAAGGCGAGGACGACGGTGCCGCGCGCCACGCCCAGCTTCTCCGCCAGCACCCGGCAGGAGGGCAGGGGCATGGAGGCCGCGATCTGGCGGTCGAGAATGGCGGCGACGATCGCCTGGCGGATTTGCGCCTGCAGCGTCTGGCCCGATTCGGGCGAGATGCGGAACAGTCCGGACCAGATAGCGGGATCAGTGCGAGCAGCCATGGCGATATCCTTCACATGCGAACCAGCCTATGCCTGTGGTCCAACGGGATCAAGTCTGGTCCAATTGGTTGCGCCAATGATATTTATTGATCCATCCAGTGTGCAAAAGTGATTGGTCCTTGACGCAAGGGCTGCCCTTGCGCTCGTGAGCGGGCGCTGATTAACCTTCGCGACCCCGTCAGACCGAAAGTTGCCAGCTTGCCAAACTCCACGCTCGAAGCCGCCCGCACCGAGATCATCGCGCATCAGGGAGCCCGCGCGCCGGTCGACATGCGGGTCCTGTTCGCCGCCGATCCGGGTCGCTTCGATGTGTTTTCGCTGACGCTGGACGACCTGCTGCTGGACTATTCCAAATGCGCGGTGGACGCGCAGACGGTCGACCTTCTGGTCGCGCTCGCCGAGGCGGCAAATCTTGAAGCACGGCGCGACGCGATGCTTTCCGGCGAGCCGATCAACATCACCGAAGGGCGCGCGGTCCTCCACACCGCGCTCCGCCTGCCGCGCGAAGCCTCGCTGGTCGTCGACGGCGAGGATGTCGTGCCCGGCATCCACCGCGTGCTGGATGCGATGGCCGCCTTCGCGGACGAACTGCGCGCCGGCGCCATCACCGACGTCGTCAATATCGGCATCGGCGGCTCCGATCTCGGCCCGGCCATGGCGACGCTCGCGCTCGCGCCGTACCATGACGGACCGCGACTTCACTTCGTCTCCAATGTCGATGGCGCGCATATCGCCGACACGCTGAAGGGCCTCGATCCGAAGACGACCTTCTTCATCGTCGCCTCGAAGACCTTCACGACCATCGAGACGATGACGAATGCCGAGACCGCGAAACGCTGGATCGCCGACGCGCTGGGCGAGGCGGCCGTCGCCGACCACTTCGCCGCCGTCTCGACCGCGCTCGACAAGGTCGGCGCGTTCGGCATTCGCGAAGACCGCATCTTCGGCTTCTGGGACTGGGTCGGCGGGCGATATTCGCTCTGGTCGGCCATCGGTCTGCCTGTCATGTTTGCCGTTGGCCCGGACGATTTCCGTCGAATGCTCGCCGGCGCGCATTCCATCGACCGTCATTTCGCAGAAGCGCCGCTGGCGCAAAACCTGCCGGTAATGCTCGGCCTGATCGGCTGGTTCCACCGCGTCGCCTGCCGCTATCCTTCGCGCGCGATCATCCCCTATGACCAGCGCCTCGCGCGCCTCCCGGCCTACCTGCAGCAGCTCGACATGGAATCGAACGGGAAGGGCGTGACCGTCGACGGCGCGCCCGTCGCGACGCCGACCGGGCCGGTCGTCTGGGGCGAGCCCGGCACAAACGGACAGCACGCATTCTTCCAGCTTCTCCACCAGGGCACGGATATCGTGCCGGTCGAGTTCCTCGTCGCCGCCGAGGGCCACGAGCTTGAGTTGAAGCACCAGCACGATCTCCTGCTCGCAAACTGCCTCGCGCAGGCCGAGGCGCTGATGAAGGGGCGCACGTTGGAGGAAGCGCGCGCGCAGATGCTCGCCAAGGGCATGGACGCAGCCGAAGTCGAAAAGATCGCCCCGCACCGCGTTTTCACGGGCAATCGGCCCTCCATGACGATCCTCTATCGCACCCTCGACCCCCTCACGCTCGGCCGGCTGATCGCGCTCTACGAGCACCGGGTCTTCGTCGAGGCGCAGCTTTTCGAAATCAACGCATTCGACCAGTGGGGCGTCGAACTCGGCAAGGAACTCGCGACCGGCCTCCTTCCCATCGTCGAGGGCAAGGAAGGGACGGCGGGCCGCGACGGCTCGACGGCCGGCCTCGTCGCTCGCATTCATGCGCTGCGTGGAAACGCGTGATGGCGATCAAGGCAATCCTGTTCGACAAGGACGGCACCCTGGTCGACTTCAACGCGACCTGGTTCTCGGTCGGCGACCATCTGGCGCTCGAAGCTGCCGGCGGCGACCGCGCCGGGGCAAACCTCCTGATGGAGCGCGCCGGTTACGACTTCGCTGCGGGACAATTTCGTGCCGATTCGGTCTTCGCGGCAGGCACCAATGCCGAGATCGTCGATTGCTGGTATCCGCAGGCGAGCGCCACGGAACGCCGCGAGCACGTTGCCCATTTCGACACGGTCACGGCCATCGAGGGCGCCGCCCGCGCCGTCGCGCTGCCCGGCATCATCGACGCGTTGTCCGCACTGCACGCGCGCGGCTTCCGCCTCGCCGTCGCAACCAACGATTCGACGCAAGGCGCGGAGCGCACGCTGGCGACGCTCGGCGTCTCGCAATTGTTCGAGGCTGCATACGGCTATGACGCCGTGGCCAACCCCAAGCCCGCGCCCGACGTCATCGTCGCCTTCGCCGACATGGCCGGCCTGAAGCCGTCCGAAATCGCAATGGTCGGCGACAACAACCACGACATGGAGACGGGCAGGGCCGCTGGCGCCGGCCTGCGCGTCGCCGTCCTCAGCGGGACCGGCACCCGCGCGACGCTGGAGCCGCTAGCGCATGTGGTGCTCGGGTCCATTGCGGAGCTGCCGGGATATTTGAACGGCCGGTAAGGCCTAACGAAAAAGGCCCGCCGAAGCGGGCCTTTCGATTTCTATCGCAACTCGCGCCGCAGGATCTTGCCGACATTCGTCTTAGGCAGTTCCTTGCGGAATTCGACATGGCGCGGGCGCTTGTAACCGGTGAGCTTGTCGCGCGTGAAATCGATGATTTCCTGCTCGGTCAGCTTCTCGTCCTTCTTGACGACGAAGAGCTTCGGCACCTCGCCTGAATGCTCGTCCGGCACGCCGACCGCGGCGACCTCGAGAACGCCCGGATGCTCGGCGACGACCTCTTCCAGCTCGTTCGGATAGACGTTGAAGCCGGAGACGAGGATCATGTCTTTCTTGCGGTCGACGATCTTGACGAAGCCACGCTCGTCGATGAAGCCCATGTCGCCCGACTTGAAGAAGCCGTCATCGGTCATGACCTTTCGGGTCTCGTCGGCCCGGTTCCAGTAGCCTGCCATGACCTGCGGCCCGCGAATGCAGATTTCGCCGACCTCGCCGGACGACACGTCCTTGCCGTCCTCGTCGCGGATGACGATTTCGGTCGACGGGATCGGCATGCCGATCGTGCCCGAGAACTCGTCCGCGTCGAAGCGGTTGGCGGTCGCGACCGGTGCCGTCTCCGACAGGCCGTAGCCCTCGGCGATGACGATGCCGGTAAGCTTCTGCCAGCGGTCGGCGACGGGCTTCTGCACCGCCATGCCGCCGCCGAAGGTCAGGATCAGCGGCTTGAAGTCGAGCTTCTGGAAGTCGGCATTGTTGAGGAGCGCGTTGAACAGCGTGTTGAGGCCCGGGAAGACGTGGAACGGGGTCTTCTGCAGTTCCTTGACGAAGGCCGGAATGTCGCGCGGATTGGGGATCAGGATGTTCTGCGCACCCTGCTGCATCCCCATCAGCGCGTTCACGGTCAGCGCGTAGATATGGTAGAGCGGCAGCGCGCAGATATAGACGACGTCCTTCGGCTTCGGCTTCTTGGAATAGGCAGCCTCCACCCACAATGCGTTCTGCGCGACGTTGGCGAGCACGTTGCGATGAAGCAGCGTCGCGCCCTTCGAAACGCCCGTCGTCCCGCCCGTATATTGCAGGAACGCGACGTCGTCCTGGCCGACATCGATCTTGCGGAACGTCTTCTTGGCGCCTTCCTTCAGCGCATCGTTGAACGGCACGTGACCCGGAAGCGACCAGTTCGGCACCATCTTCTTGACGCGGCGCACGACGAGATTGACGACGATGCCCTTGAGCCCGAGCCGGTCGCCCATCGCCGCGACGACGACGTGCTTCACCTTGGTGCGGCCGATCACCTGCTGCAAGGTGGCCGCGAAGTTCTCCAGGATGACGATAGCTTCGGCGCCCGAATCGTTGAGCTGATGCTCGAGTTCGCGGGGCGTGTAGAGCGGGTTGACGTTGACGACCGTATAGCCTGCCCGCAGCACCGCCATCATCGCGATCGGGTATTGCAGCACGTTCGGCATCATGATGGCGACGCGCGCGCCCTTCGACAGGCCCTTGCCCTGCAGATAGGCGGCAAACGCTGCCGACTGCTTCTCGAGCTCGGTGAAGGTGATCGACTTGCCCATGCAAGTGAAGGCCGGCTTCGAGCCGTATTTGCGGCAGGAATCGACCATCAGATCGCCGAGCGACTGATATTCGAGCGGTGCGATTTCGGCCGGAACGCCGTTCGGATAATTGGCGAGCCAGGGCTTGTCGGCCTTTGCCGCCGACTGCTTGGCCACCGCTGCCGGGGCAGCGGCAGGCTCAGCCTTCGTTGCCGTGGCGGCAGCCGGCTTGGGCTTGGCGGTGGACGCTTTGGCCTTGGAAGCCGCCGGCTTCGAAGCAGCCGGTGCTTCCGCTGCCTTTTCTGCAGTGGGCTTTGCGGCCTTGGCCGCAGGCTTCTTCGCGGCTGGTTTCGCAGTGGTCTTCGGGGTGGAGACCTTGGCGGCGGCAGACTTTGCGGGTGCGGGCGCAGCCGCCGGTGCATCGACGGGTGTGGCGGCTGCGGCTGCCGCTGGCTTTGCGGCCGGCTTCTTTGCAGCAGTCTTTGCCGGCGCAGATTTCGGCTTGGCGGCAGTGCTCGTCTTGGCGGCAGCGGGCTTTGCGGCTGCGGCCGCCTTTACGGCCGGCGCCTTCTTGGCTGCTGGCTTCTTCGCTGCCGGCTTTGCGTCGTCCTTCGCAGCCTTGCTCGTCTTTTCGGTCGCTTTGGCCAATTCGTCCTCCCTGGGAATGTTTCGCATGGAGGCGGGATCGGTCGACTGACGCGGCCGGATTCTTGATTTGCCCGCTCACCCAGCACCGGATGCCCGCCTGCATCCTGGAATTTGTTGCTCGCGCCAATCTAGGGCCACAATTCGCTGCGGTGCAAGCCGTGCCGCAGCGGAATGCTCAACTGACAGGAATCGGCCGTCACTGGCCGTATCCGGCATGCCCTTCCATGAACTTGCGTTCCGCATCCGTCGTCTGGCGCCCGAGCGCCTTGTTTCGATGCGGGAACCGACCGAATTCCTGAATGATGTCGCGATGCTCGATCGCGTATTTCAGGCCGTCCTCGTTGTCGAGTGAACGGAAGAGATCGACGCAGCGCTCCTGGTCGGCCGAAATCTCCGAATGCATGAACGGCATGTAGAGAAACTGCTTCTCGGTGTTGGTAAGCCCGTGGTCGAGCCGTTTCTCGGTCGCGTTGCGCGCGATCTCGATGGCCAGATTGTCCGTGCCGAAGGCTGCGGGCTGACCGCGGAACATGTTGCGCGGAAACTGGTCGAGCACGATGACCGCGGCGAGTGCGGTGCGCTGGTCGTCGACCTTGTCCGGGTCGAGCCCGGTCTTCAATTGTTCGTAGAGTTCGGCAAAGCGCGAACGGATATTGTCGTCTACGTCGCTCTTGCCGGTGTACCAGTCTTCGGCGGTCAATTCGCCGAACCAGAAAGACAGGACATCGTCTTGCCAACCCTGCTTCATCTCGTCCTCCCTCTTGTTCTTGGAAGAGGGCGCCGATGGCGCCACTCTTCATCTTTTCATTGCATCTAAACGTTGTGTCAGATGCGGCCTTCCTCGACACCGTGACAAGCCGTCTCGCCCTCACCGTTCCACAGGAGCTGCGGAATTTCCATCCGGCAGCGCTCGTTTGCGAACGGGCAGCGCGGATGGAAGGCGCAGCCGGGCGGCGGATTGATCGGGTTCGGAATCTCGCCCTCGACCTTCTTGCGCTTGCGGCCGGTCATCTCCAGGTCCGGCACGGCGTCGAGCAGCATGCGCGTATAGGGGTGGCGCGGCTTGGCGAAGAGCGTCTTGGAATCGGCGACCTCGGCGAGACGGCCGAGATAGAGAACGCCGATCCGGTTCGCCATGTGGCGCACGACCGAAAGATCGTGGCTGATGAACAGGAAGGTCAGGCCGAACTCGTCCTGCAAGTCCTTCATCAAATTGAGAATCTGCGCTTGCACCGAAACGTCGAGCGCCGAGGTCGGCTCGTCGCAGACGATGAAGTCCGGACGCGCCGCGAGCGCGCGGGCGATGGCCACGCGCTGGCGCTGGCCGCCCGAGAATTCGTGCGGGAACTTGACGCCGTCGTCGGGCGAGAGACCGACCAGCGTCAGGAGTTCGCCGACGCGCTTGCGCCGTTCGAGCGACGACAGGCCGCCCTCGAACACTTTCAACGGCTCGCCGATGATGTCAGTGACGCGCCAGCGCGGGTTGAGGCTGGCGAACGGGTCCTGGAAGATCATCTGGAAGCGGCGGCGCAGGCGCCTTGCCTCGCCGCCCTTCAGGCCCTTCTTCAGCGACTTGCCGTCGAAATGGATGTCGCCTTCCGACGGATCGAGCAGGCCGACGATCAGCCGCGCGATGGTCGACTTGCCCGAACCGGATTCACCGACCAGCGCGAGCGTCTCGCCCTTGTTGATGCGGAAGGTGACGTCGTCTACGGCGCGCACATAGGCCTTGTCCGTCCGCTCGATGACGCGGTTCAGCCACGGCTTCGAAACGTCGAACCGGCGTGACAGGTGATTGACTTCGACGAGAGGGGTCTGGGTCGTCATGCGGCTTGCTCCTCGGGCGCATGCAGCCAGCAGGCGACGCGGCGGGTGCCCGAGACGATCGGCTCGGGACGCTCGACGAAGCAGCGGTCGAAGGCATGCGGGCAGCGTGGGTTGAAGGCGCAGCCTTTCGGGATCGCCGACAGGCGCGGCATGGAACCTGGGATCTGCGTCAGGCGGTCGGAGTTGGTGGCGAGCGTCGGGATCGAGCCCATCAGGCCGGCCGTATAAGGGTGCTTGGCATCTGTGATAACGTCGCGCACCGGCCCGATCTCGGCGATGCGGCCGGCATACATGACCGCCACGCGATCGGCCGTCTCGGCGATGACGCCCATGTCGTGGGTGATCAGCATGATCGCCGCGCCATATTCGGCGCACATGTTCTTCATCACATCGATGATCTGCGCCTGCACCGAAACGTCGAGCGCGGTGGTCGGTTCGTCGGCGATGACCAGCGCCGGGTCCGCGCAAAGCGCGAGCGCGATCACGACGCGCTGGCGCATGCCCCCGGAGAACTGATGCGGATAGTCGTCGATGCGCCGGTCGGCGGCCGGAATGCCGACATCGTCGAGGAGTTTGATCGCCCGTTTGCGCGCGTCGGCCTCGGACAGGGGCATGTGCGTGCGGATCGTCTCGATGAGCTGCTCGGCGACCGTGTAGAGCGGGTTGAGCGATGTCAGCGGGTCCTGGAAGACCATGCCGATGCGCTTGCCGCGATAGCGCCGCATCTGGTCAGGGCTCAGATTGTCGATGCGCTCGCCCTGCAGCAAAATCTCGCCGCTCGAGATACGGCCGGGCGGATCGATCAGGCCGATGACGGCCGAACCGGTCATCGATTTGCCGGCGCCGGATTCGCCCACCATGCCGAGCACTTCGCCCGGCATGATGTCGAAGGAGATGTTGTCGACCGCCGTCAGGATGCCACGGCGCGTGGGAAACTGGACGGTCAGGTTCTTGACGGAAAGGACAGGTTGCATACGCCTACCTCAGTCGCGGGTTGAGCGCGTCGCGCAGCCAGTCGCCCAGAAGGTTGACCGAGAGCGCAAGCAGGATGAGCGTGAAGGCGGGGAAGAACAGAATCCACCACTCGCCCGAGAACAGATATTGCTGGCCGATGCGGATCAGCGTGCCGAGCGAAGGCTGCGTGGGCGGAACGCCGACGCCGAGGAACGACAGCGTCGCCTCCTCGATGATGGCGAGCGCAAGCCCGATCGTCGCGATGACCAGCACCGGTCCCATCACGTTGGGCAGAACGTGGCGGGCGAGGATCAGGATCGGATGGACGCCCATGATGCGCGCCGCCGACACGTAATCCTTCTGCCGCTCCACCATCGTCGCGCCGCGAACCGTACGCGCGAACTGTGCCCAGTTGGCAAGGCCGATGGCCACGATCAGCACGTAGACCGCCATGCTTTCCTGTTGCGAGGGCGGGATGATGCCGCGCGCGATGCCGAAGATCAAAAGCGCGATGAGGATCGCCGGGAACGAAAGCTGGATGTCGGTCACGCGCATGATGATCGCGTCCGTCGTCCCGCCCTGGTAGCCGGCGATGAGGCCGAGCGAGATGCCCAGCGCCATGGCGAACAGCGTCGCCGAGAAGCCGACGAAAAGCGAGATGCGCGAGCCGTAGAGGATCGTCGAGAAGACGTCGCGGCCCTGATTGTCCGTTCCGAGCAGATAGTAGTTGCCCATCCGGCTTTCCGAGAAGGGCGGCGTGAAGCCGTCCATCAGGTTGAGCGAGGCCGGGTTGAACGGATTGTAGGGCGCGATCCAAGGCGCCAGCAGCGCCGCGCCGACGATGATGACGACGACGATCGATGCGATGATCGTCACCGGCGAGCGGCGGTAGGAGTAGAAGATGTCCGAGTCCCAGGCGCGATAGAGGCGGCCGGGCGGCTCGGGCGGAAGGATCGGCTTGCCGTCGCCGGCGGCCATGAGTTTGGGATCTGGAAGCGTGGTCATGCGATCACCGTTTGCCAGTGCCGACGCGCAGGCGCGGATCGACCGTGTAGTATAGAATGTCGACGATAAGATTGATGACGACGAAGACGAAGGCGATGAACATCAGGTAGGCCGCCATCACCGGGACGTCGACGACCTGCACCGACTGGATGAAGAGCGAGCCGACGCCCGGCCACTGGAACACCGTCTCGGTGACGATCGCGAACGCGATGACCGAGCCGAGCTGCAGGCCGGTGATGGTGATGACCGGAACCAGCGTGTTCTTCAGCGCGTGGCCGAAATTGATCGCCCGGTTTGAAAGGCCGCGCGCCTTGGCGAAGCGGATATAGTCCGCGCGCAACACTTCCAGCATCTCCGCGCGCACGAGGCGCATGATCAGCGTCAACTGGAAGAGCGACAGCGTTATCGCCGGCAAGATGAGCGATCTCAGTCCGCTTTCGGTCAAAAGCCCCGTTCGCCACCCGCCGACCATTACGGTCGTCCCCCTGCCGAAGGAGGGAAGCCACCCAAGCTCGACGGCGAAGATGTAGATGAGGCCGATGCCGATCAAAAAGGTCGGCAGTGAAACGCCGGCGAGCGACAACGTCATCACCACGGAGGTCAGCGGCGATTTCGGTTTCAGCGCCGTGTAGACGCCGAAGAACAGGCCGAAAACCAGCGCGATCGTCGCGGATGCGAAGGCAAGTTCGATCGTTGCCGGCAAGCGCTCCATGATGAGGCGCGTCACCGGCTCCTGGAGCCGGTAGGAGATGCCGAAATTGCCCTGGACGGCATTGCCGACGAAGGTCGCGAACTGGATGTAGAACGGGTCGTTCAGGCCGAGGCGATCACGCATCGCTTCGCGGTCCGCAAGTCTTGTATCCTGGCCCACCATGGAGTCGACCGGGTCGCCCACATAGCGGAACACGAGGAATGCCACGAGCGAGACCGCCAGCATCACGATGATGGATTGCAGCAGGCGCCTTATGACAAAGGCTGTCATGTTGTTTGTCTCCGGATCGGGAGCGGGACGGCAAAGCCGCCGCTTGAGGCTCCCGGTGTGTCGGTACGGGTGCTGACGGCACTTCAGCTCAGGCAGCGAGATGGGCACGCAACCGGCGCCGGCGCCGCGAAAGGCGCCCTTTTGGCGACTCAGACCGCCACAATCAAGCCCATAATGCTAGCCCGCCGCGCAATTGCTTGCACGGCGGGCGAGGCTTTTAGGAATGTTGCGCGGATTACTCGCCGATCGTCACATTCGACATGTTCGGCTGGTTTTCCGGATGCACGTCGATGGTGAAGTTCGACTTGGTCGCGTAGGCTAGCACCTGGTTGTGGACCGGCAGGAGAACGCGGTCCTCCTGGATCGTCGCCCAGATTTCGGCGATCGTCGCGTCGCGGGCCTCGAGGTCCGTCTGCGTGCCGAGCGACTCGATCTTCGCGTCGAGTTCGGGATTGGAATAGCCGGACGGGTTGTAGGCGCCGTAATTGCCGGCCTTCGTGTGGATCAGATCGTTGAAGATGTAAGCCGAATCGAAGGTCGGGACGCCCCAGCCGAGCAGGTAGAAGTCGGTGTCGCCATTGGTGACCAGCGGCGAGTGCTGCGCGACTGGGCGCGAGGCCAGCGTCACGCGGATGCCGATCTGGCCGAGCATGCCGACGACCGCTTGGCTGATCGCCTCGTCATTGACGTAGCGGTTGTTCGGCGTGTCGAGCGTGACGGTGAACCCGTCCGCATAGCCTGCCTCTTCCATCAGCGCGCGAGCGCGCTCGAGGTCCGGCGCCGGGTAGGCGTCGAGCTCTTCGGTCCAGCCATTGACGAAGGGCGGGGTGGCAACGCCGGTCGGAACCGAATTGCCGCGCATCACGACTTCCTTGATCGCGTCGCGATCGATGGAAAGATGCATGGCCTCGAGCACCTTCGGGTCGGCGAAGGGGTTCTTGTCGGTCACGTCCGAGCTTGCCAGCGGCTCTTCGCCGAGCCGGTAGCCGAAATAGATGATGCGGTTTTCAGGGCCGGTCGCGACCTTGATGCCGTCGGTCGACGAAAGGCGCTCGATGTCCTGCACCGGCACGTCCTGAACGAAGTCGACTTCGCCCGAAAGCAGCGCGGCAACGCGGGTCGCGGCATCCGAGATCGGCGTGTAGATGATCTCGGTCACGGCCGGATCGGTCTCGGCCCAATGGTCGGCGTTGACTTCGAGAACCGAGCGTACGCCCACTTCGCGCGAGACGAGCTTGTAGGGGCCGGTGCCGTTGGTGTTGCGCACGGCGTAGTTGTCTTCGCCGCCGGCATAGTCCTGAACCTCGACGACGTCGTTCGTCTCGGACCAGGTCTTGTCCATCATGAAGGTGTTGGTCAGATTGTTCGGGTAGAGCGGGCTCGGGCCCTTGAGCTTGACCTCGACCGTGTAGTCGTCGACGGCGGTCACGCTTTCGACGTCGGCGTGGAGCTGGCGCATGTTCGAGCGCTCCGAACGGGCGCGGTCGAGCGAGAAGACGACGTCTTCGGCGTTGAACTCGGCACCGTCATGGAAGGTGACGCCTTCACGCAGCGTGAAAACCCAGGTCGTGTCGTCGCCGTCCTTCAGCGCCCATTCGGTGGCCAGGCGCGGGATCAGCGTGCCTTCCGTGTCGCGCCAGACGAGCGTCTCGTAGATGTGGTGGGCGAAAGTGTGGGTGGTGCCTTCGTTCTGCGAATGCGGGTCCAGCGTCAGCGCGTCGGCGCCACGTGCCCAGCGGATCGTTTCGGCCGACGCCGGCATTGCCGTCGCGGCGAGGGCCAGAACGCTGGCCGTCAAGAGAAGTTTACGCATGATTGCTCCCATGTTTTTCTTTTAGAGATCCCCGCAGTGGCATTTTCCGCCTCCCACGATTGGCGCGTACCATAAAAGAGGGTTTTCGATATGGGAAGCGGGCGAAAACGCTTTGGCCGCACAGCGTAAATGACGTTGCGGCAAGAATTCTAGGAAAGTCTAGATTGTCCGGCGTCCACCTTGCTGAGGCGTGACATGGAAGAATAGTCAGTAGAACCGTCATTATCCGCTGCAGGGCCAACCTTACCAAAATGTCATGATGCGGTTCACGTTGAGTTCATGTGGGAACCTTCATTCTGCTTGGGCGTCTTTGAGGACAAAGGAGTTAGCGAAATGAAGAAGTTTCTTTCGATCATCTGTGCCACGACAATGGCGTTCACCGGCGTCGCCGCAACGAGCGTAACCGCGAGTGCATCTCCGGCATTGATCCGTGCCGTCGATGCTGGTGCCGGCACATCGAACGTCATCGATGTCCAGTATCGCCGCGACGACCGTCGTTTCGATCGCCGGACCGAACGTCGTATCGATCGGCGCATCGATCGCCGTCAGAACCAGCGGGCCGCACAGCGCGGTTTCTATCGCCAGGGCAATTACAGCTACTACAACGGCCACCGCGGCTACCGCGACCGCCGTGCCGGCTACCGCCAGCACAACGGCTTCTGGTTCCCGGCAGCGGCCTTCGTCGCCGGCGCCATCGTCGGCGGTGCGGTGAGCCAGCCCTCGCGCACGGTCGTCGTCCAGCCGGGTCGCATGTCGCAGGCCCATGTCGATTGGTGCTACTCGCAGTACCGTTCCTACCGGGCATCGGACAACACCTTCCAGCCCTACAACGGCCCGCGCCGCGCCTGCTCTTCGCCCTATGGCTAAGAGACTGCCAGACGGCTTTAGAAAAGAGGGCGGCCTTCGGGTCGCCCTTTTTCGTCGGTTCAGTTGCGGTGCTGTCGCAGATAGTCGCTGGGTGCGCAGCCGTAGCGGCTCTTGAACGAGCGATTGAAATTCGAGATGTCGTTGAAGCCTGCGCCGAGAGCGGCATCGGTTATCGAATCCGTTCCGCCACCGACACGCAGGAATTCGGCGACGAGCCTCAGCCGCTTTTCTCGCAGAAGGCGCACGAAGCTGGTCCCCCTGGCGAGAAAATCCCGCTGCAACTGGCGTTCCGAAATATTCAGACGCCGCGCCAGCCAGCCGAGCGACATGTCGGGTCGATGCAGATTGCGCTCCATCAACGTCACGGCCATCTCGCACCGGTTCTCGGCGCTGCTGGCGCGTGAGGCGTCGATGCCGTGATCGCCCGGCGTAAACGCGATCCGCGTCAGGTCATAGAGCAGGCGCGGGTCGCCCCGCGTCTTCTGTTCTGCCATCGCCGTGCGTCCGGCGCTGAAAAAACCGCGCATCGGCGCGTGCATCGGATGGTGCGCATCGAGCTTGTGCCCGATCCTGAGCTGGTTGTCGGCTTCGAGCAGGAACGAGCCGCGCGGCATGTGGACGGAAATGAACTGCGCCTCGCGTCCGCCATAGCCGATCGACGCCTCGCGGGTGGAATCGAGCAGGTAGAATTCGCCCGGGTCGAGCGTCTCGCGGCGGCCCCTGTGATCGATACGCGACTGCCCTTTGATCTGCACGACCAGAAAGATGTATTCGCTGTCGTCCTGCTGGATGCCCTTGCGCGTGCGGATGATCTGGTCGAGGTCGCACGCGAAATCCGCAACGTCGAGCCCGTGAAAGGCGAAGCTGCGCACATAGCCTTTGACTTCGCGCTGCCGGGTGCCGGGAACGCCGTAGTAATTGCCGCAAGTGGTGCGCAGCCGCGCATCCCAATCTTCGAAATGCACCCGGAACTCCTCCCAGATTTCCGCGCGGCGAAATTCCGCAAGGGAAGTCTAGCCACGTGAGGCGGCAATGCAAGCGCGGGCAGCAGGACTTTGGTCGCACCATGCCGGCACCGGCTGCGATGGCGTAAAAGTCCAAGCCAAGTGCGAAACGCGCTTCTACGCTGCGATTTGCGATGACGCATGGGAGGAGACCGATGCGCCGTCGCGAACATGACGGGAGGAGCGCATGCCACGTAGCCATCTTCTGGCGACCGCAGCCGCGTTGTCGGTTCTGACATCGGTTGCCGCTGCCCAATCTCTGACACCCGAGGCGATTTCCGCGGCCGTCGCCGGCGTCAATGCCGAGGCGATCATCCAGAACCGCGAGACGACGCGCAACTGGCTGACCCACGGCCTCGACTTTCAGGAAACGCGCCACTCGAAGCTCGACGCGATCGATGCGACAAATGTCGGCGAGCTTGGCCTCGCCTGGGCCACGAGCCTCGAATCGCGCCGCGGCGTGGAAGCGACGCCGATCGTCGTCGACGGCGTCATGTATGTCACCGCGTCGTGGAGCGTCGTCCACGCGCTGGACGCCAGAACCGGCGAGGAAATCTGGCGCTACGACCCGGAAGTCCCGCGCGAGCACGCGTCCAAGGGCTGCTGCGACGTGGTCAATCGCGGCGTCGCGCTGCATGAGGGCGTCGTCTATGTCGGCGCCTTCGACGGCAATCTTCATGCCATCGACGCCGTCACCGGCGAGCGCAAATGGATGGTCGACACCATCGAAAATCGCGACATGGCCTATACGATCACCGGCGCCCCGCGCGTCTACAAGGGCAATGTGATCATCGGCAATGGCGGCGCCGAATATGGCGTGCGCGGCTACATCACCGCCTACGACGCCGAAACCGGCGACGAGAAATGGCGCTGGTATTCGGTCCCCGGCGATCCGTCCAAGCCGTTCGAGAACGAGAGCATGGAAAAGGCCGCCGAGACCTGGGACGCCTCGGTTCCCTATTGGGAAGCGGGCGGCGGCGGCACGATGTGGGATTCGATGGCCTACGATCCCGAACTCGACCTGATGTATGTCGGCACCGGCAATGGCAGCCCGTGGAACGCAAATCTGCGCAGCCCCGCCGGCGGCGACAATCTCTATCTGGCCTCCGTCGTGGCCTTGAACCCCGACACCGGCGAATATGTCTGCCACTATCAGGAAACGCCGGGCGATAGCTGGGACTACACCTCGACGCAGCACATCATCCTCGCCGACCTCGAAATCGAGGGCGAGGAGCGCAAGGTGTTCCTTCACGCCCCGAAGAACGGTTTCTTCTACGTCGTCGACCGCACCGACTGCTCGTTCATCTCGGCGGAAAAATTCGTCGAGGTGACCTGGGCCGAAGGCTACGATGCGGATGGACGTCCGATTGAGAACCCGGCGGCGCGTTCGCGCGAAGATAGCTGGGAACAGGTGCCGAGCGCCTATGGCGCGCACAACTGGCACCCGATGTCGTTCAATCCGCAAACGGGTCTCGTCTACATTCCCGCGCAGGGCGTCCCGCTCGTCCAGCAGCACGATCCCGAATGGTCGTTCAACGAGCATCTGCCCGGACGCGCCCACTCCAATCTCGGCTGGAATCTCGGCTACCTTTTCAACACGACGGCACCGACCGCGACGCCCTTCGGCCATCTTCTGGCCTGGGACCCGGTCGCGCAAAAGGAGGTCTGGCGCGCCGAGCACGTCTCGCCGTGGAATGGCGGCACGCTGACGACGGCCGGCAACCTTGTCTTCCAAGGCACCGCCGACGGTCGCTTCATCGCCTACAATGCTGCGACCGGCGAAATGCTCTGGCAGACGCCGGTAGGCTCCGGCGTCGTCGCCGCGCCCGTCACCTACATGATCGACGACGAGCAATATGTTTCGGTCGCGGTCGGCTGGGGTGGGGTCTACGGCCTTTCGCAGCGCGCGACCGAGACGATCGGGCCCGGCAAGGTCTACACGTTCAAGGCCGGCGGCACGGCTTCGATGCCCGAAATGGTCGAGAACGATCCGGCCGAACTCGTCGAAGGCGTCGCCTACAGCCCTGACGACATCGCACCCGGCGGCGCGCTCTACGTCTCGAACTGCCTGTTCTGCCACGGCGTTCCGGGCGTCAACAATGGCGGCAACATTCCCAATCTCGGCTTCTCAGACGCCGCCATGCTGGAAGGCGCGCCTGAGCTTCTGTTGAGCGGCGCTTTCGTCGAAGGCGGCATGCCGACCTTCGAGGGCAAGCTCACCGAGGCGGAGATCAAGCAGATCGTCGCCTTCATCCAGGGCACAGCGGACGCGGTACGCCCCAAGCCGTGACGCGTCGGGCCGCGGGATCGATGGGTTCCGCGGCCTCTTCAAAGAGAGGTGCGAACGAAGAAAGGGAGGGAAGGAACTGGTGCCGCTTAGGTGACTCGAACACCTGACCCCATCATTACGAATGATGTGCTCTACCAACTGAGCTAAAGCGGCCCGTCGAAAACCGCCCGGAACTGCGGGGGCTCGAAAGTGAGCGCTTGATATCGCCATCGGCCGGCAAATTCAAGCACCCTGCGCGGAATTTCGAGACCCGCGATCGGCACCGGCGCAAATGCCCGCAAGGCGCGGCTCCGGTGCCGTCGATGTGATGCAACGAAGGTTGTAAGTCCTTGCTGCGGCTGTGGACTCCTGACCAAGCTGCGCTAAAGTTTTGCCCAGGCCTTCTGGGCGTGATCGGAAAAGTGGAGGGAGAACGAATGTCGGACGTTTCTATGGTCGTGAATGGCCGCAAGGTCTCGGGCAATGTGGAGGACCGGACATTGCTCGTCCATTATCTGCGCGAGCATCTGGGTCTGACCGGCACGCATGTCGGTTGCGACACGTCGCAGTGCGGCGCCTGCGTGGTTCACATGGACGGCAAGGCGATCAAGTCCTGCTCCATCCTCGCCGCCCAGGCCTCCGGGGCCGAGATCACCACCATCGAGGGCCTCGCTCCCGGCGCCGATCTCCATCCCATGCAGGCCGCCTTCAAGGAGCATCACGGCCTCCAATGCGGCTTCTGCACGCCGGGCATGATCATGACCGCCGTCGACATGGTCCGCCGCCATCCGGAAGGACTGGACGAAAAGACCGTCCGCAACGATCTCGAGGGCAATATCTGCCGCTGCACCGGCTACCACAACATCGTCCAGGCGATCCTGTCGGGCTCGAAGACAATGGCCGGAACGGGCGAGACCAAGGCGGCCTGACCGCCGGTCCGATCCTTTGAAAATTCACTCGGTTCGGTAACCGGAGGAGGTACTGAAAATGGGTATGGAAGGCATTGGCGCCCGGGTGGCGCGTAAGGAAGACAAGAGGTTCATCACCGGCGCCGGGCGCTACACCGACGATTTCGTCGTCCCCGGCATGAAGTTCGCGGCCTTCGTCCGCAGCCCGCATGCGCATGCCCGCATTCGCGGCATCGACGTCGAGGCGGCGCGGGAGATGCCCGGCGTCATAGACGTCCTGACCGGTCCCGAGATGAAGACGGACGGCATCGGCAACATCATCTGTGGCTGGATGATCCATTCGAAGGATGGTTCGCCGATGAAGATGGGCGCCTGGTCGCCGCTGGCGACGGATACGGTGCGCTATGTCGGCGACGCGGTGGCGATCGTCGTCGCCGAGACCAAGGGCCAGGCGCGCGACGCCGCCGAGGCGGTCGACGTCGACTATGAGGAACTCGAAGCCGTCATCCTGCCGGAAAAGGCGATGGACGCGGGCGCGCCGCAGGTCCATCCCGAGGCCGACAACAATTTGATCTTCGATTGGGTGATCGGCGACGAAGGCGCGGTCGAGGAGGCGTTCGGGAAGGCTGCGCATCGCGTCAAGCTCGACATTTTGAACAACCGGCTGATCCCGAACGCGATCGAGCCGCGCTCGGCCATCGGCCACTACAACAAGGCCGAAGATCACTACACCTGCTACACCACCTCGCAGAATCCGCATGTGGCGCGTCTCGTCATGAGCGCGTTCTACAATGTCGCGCCCGAAAACAAGCTGCGCGTCATCGCACCGGATGTAGGCGGCGGCTTCGGCTCGAAAATCTACATCTATCCGGAAGAAATCACCTGCCTTTGGGCTTCGAAGAAGACCGGCGTGCCGGTGAAGTGGACGGCGGATCGCTCGGAAAGCTTCCTGACCGACGCCCACGCCCGCGACCATGTGACGACGGCCGAGATTGCGCTCGACGCCGACCACAAGATCACCGCGCTTCGCGCCGACACGATCGCCAATCTCGGCGCCTACATGTCGCTCTTTTCGTCGGCGACGCCGACCTATCTCTACGCCACGCTCCTGTCGGGCCAGTACGAGATCCCGGCGATCTACTGCAACGTGAAGGCGGTCTATACGCACACCTGCCCGGTCGATGCCTATCGCGGCGCGGGCCGGCCCGAGGCCACCTATGTCGTGGAACGCCTGGTCGAAACGGCCGCGCGCGAACTCGGCATCTCGCCGGTCGAACTGCGCCGGAAGAACTTCATCAAGTCCTTCCCCTACCAGACGCCGGTCATCATGAATTACGATTCCGGCGACTTCAACGCGCTGATCGATGCCGCCACCAAGGCCATCGACTATGACGGCTTTACCCGCCGAAAGGAGGAAGCCAAGGGCCGCGGCAAGCTGCGCGGCATCGGCATGAGCTGCTATATCGAGGCCTGCGGCATCGCGCCGTCGGCTGCTGTCGGCTCGCTCGGCGCCGGCGTCGGGCTTTGGGAATCCGCCGAAGTGCGCGTCAATGCGGTCGGTACGGTGGAAGTCCTGACCGGCGCCCACAGCCATGGCCAGGGTCACGAGACGACATTCGCACAGCTCGTCTGCGACCGCTTCGGTCTGCCGATGGACAATGTGTCGATCGTCCATGGCGACACCGACAAGGTACAAATGGGCATGGGCACCTACGGCTCGCGCTCCGGGCCGGTCGGCATGTCTGCCATCGTCAAGGCGCTCGACAAGGTCGAAGCCAAGGCCAAGAAGATCGCAGCCCATATCCTCGAAGCCGACGAAGGCGACATCGTCATCGAGAATGGCGAGTGCAAGGTCGCCGGCACCGACAAGACGGTGCCGTGGTTCCAGTTGGCGCTCGCCGCCTACACCGCGCACAATTTGCCGGGCGGCATGGAGCCGGGCCTGAAGGAAGGCGCGTTCTACGACCCGACCAACTTCACCTTCCCGTCGGGCTGCTACATCTGCGAGGTCGAAATCGATCCCGATACGGGCAAGACCGAGATCGTGCAGTTCGTCGCCGCCGACGATTTCGGCCGCGTCATCAACCCGATGATCGTCGAGGGTCAGGTCCATGGCGGCCTGGCGCAAGGCATCGGCCAGGCGCTTCTGGAAGGCGCGGCCTATGACCGCGATACCGGCCAGCTCGTCACCGGCAGCTACATGGACTACACCATGCCGCGCGCCGACGACCTGCCATCCTTCCAGGTGCCGATGACCGAAACGATCTGCCCCGGCAATCCGCTCGGCATCAAGGGCTGCGGCGAGGCCGGCGCGATCGGCTCCCCGCCGGCCGTCATCAACGCGATCACCGATGCGATCGGAAACAACGACCTGTCGATGCCCGCCACGCCACAAAAGGTGTGGGCGGCGCTGAACGCGGCAACGCGGCACTAGGAGGACGCACATGTACCAGACCAATTATCACCGCGCGTCGTCCCTCGAAGACGCCGCAAAGCTGCATTCCGGCGCGGATGAGGCGAAGTATGTGTCGGGCGGCATGACGCTCATCCCGGCCATGAAGACGCGCCTGTCGGCACCGTCCGACCTGATCGACCTGCGCCATGTCGATGGCTTGAAGGGCATCAGGGTCTCCGGCCGCGAAGTCGAGATCGGTGCGGCGACGACCCATGCCGACATCGCGCAGTCGAAGGAGATCGAGAGCGCCTGTCCGGCCCTGCACTACATGGCGAACCATATCGGCGATCCGCTGGTACGCCATCTGGGCACCATCGGCGGTTCGGTCGCCAACAACGATCCGGCGCAGGACTATCCGGCGGCACTTCTGGCTGTCGACGGCACGATCGTCACCAACAAGCGCGAGCTCAAGGCCGACGCCTTCTTCACCGGCCTGTTCGAAACCGCGCTGGAAGAGGACGAGATCGTGACGGCAGTGAAGTTCACCGCGCCGGAGAAATGCGGCTACGAAAAGTTCCGCAATCCCGCTTCGCGCTACGCGATGACGGGCGTCTTCGTGGCCAAGGGTGCCGGCGGCGTTCGCGTCGCCGTCACGGGCGCGGGCGAGAACGGTGTCTACCGAGCGAAGGAGTTGGAGGAAAAGCTCGCCTCCAACTTTTCGGCAGGCGCGCTCGACGGGGCCACCGTGCCGTCGTCCAATCTGATGTCCGACATGCACGCCTCGTCGGAATACCGCGCCAATCTGGTGGTGGTGATGGCAAAGCGCGCCGTCGCGAAGGCGGCGGGCTGAATTGGCCGCGGGCGGCTTCGGCCGCCCGCTCGCCTATCTTGTGATCACCGGTGAATTGCGGCGATTGATGCGCTCCCGCCATGCGATGGTGATCGCGCTGGCGATGATCAGCGCCGCGCCGATCCAGCTTGCCAGCGCCGGCACCTCGGCGAACAGGATGTAGTCGTAGAACGCCGCGAAGATCAGCGTCAGGTAGAAGAACGGCATCACGAAGCTCGCTTCGCCGCGCCGCAGCGCCTGGATGAAAAGCGCTTGCACGGAAATCATTGTTGCGCCTAAAGCCGCCATCAATATCCATTGCCCGGAGTTCGGCGCGACCCACACGAAGCTCGCGGCGGTCGCCGCCAGTGCCGCGCCGGCGAAATTGTTGATTGCAAGAATGCGCAGTGGTGGCTCGCTGTCGGCGAGCTTCTTGATCAGAATCGCCTCCGCGCCCATGAAAAGCGCGGCGAGCAACGCCACCAGCGCGATCGGCTGGAACGCTGCCGACCCTGGCTGGACGATGACCATCGCGCCGATGAACGCGACCGCCGCCGCGCCCCAGCGCCACGGCCCCACCTTCTCGCCGAGCAGCGGGATCGAGAGCAGCATCGCGACCACGGGATTGAGGAACGAGATGGCGTTGGCGTCTGCCAGTCGCATCAGCCCCGATGCCGCAAAGAGCGCGCTGACGCCCGCCCAGCCGAACAGAACGCGCAAGGCGTGATTGGCCCACCGCGTCCCGGCGAAGGAGGGGCGCCACGCCATAAGAAACGGCGTCAGGACGAGCGCTGCGAAGCAGAACCGACCCGCCGAAATCTGGAACGGATGAAGCGGGTTGTCTCCGCCCGCAGGTCCCAGCATCTTGGCGACCAGTGTCGTGCCGGCAAGAAGCGCGCAGGCCAGAACCATCAGCCCGACGGCGACGGCCGCATCCTTCGGGCTGTGCTTCGCCGGGCGATCGCTCAAGCGGCGAGCTTCTTCTTCGCGTCCTCGTATTCGCGCGCCAGCCTGTCGACGAGTTCGGCCGCGCCGATAACGGAATCGACCGCGCCGATGCCCTGGCCGCAACCCCAGATGTCCTTCCACGCCTTCGACTTGTCGCCGCCGAAATTCATTTTGGACGGGTCGGATTCGGGCAAATTGTTCGGGTCCATGCCGGCTTTTTCGACCGAGCCCTTGAGGTAGTTGCCATGAACGCCGGTAAAGAGGTTGGAATAGACGATGTCGGCGGCCTTGGAATCGACGATCATCTGCTTGTAGTCGTCGGACGCACGCGCTTCCCGCGTGGCGATGAAGGGCGAGCCGATATAGGCCATGTCGGCGCCCATCGCCTGCGCAGCCAGCACTGCGCCGCCATTGGCGATTGCGCCCGAAAGCAGCAGCGGACCATCGAACCACTGCCGGATTTCCTGGACGAGGGCGAAGGGCGAGAGCGTTCCGGCATGACCGCCGGCGCCTGCAGCAACGGCGATCAACCCGTCCGCGCCGCGCCTGATGGCGTTGCGCGCATGTCGGTCGTGGATGATGTCGTGCAGCACGATGCCGCCATAGGAATGAACGGCCTGATTGACCTCCTCGACCGCGCCCAGCGAGGAGATGACGATCGGCACCTTGTATTTGACGCAGAGCGCCAGATCCTCTTCCAGCCGCGTGTTCGACTTGTGGACGATCTGGTTGACGGCGAATGGCGCCGCCTTTGCTTCCGGGTTCGCCGCGTCATGTGCCGCGAGTTCTTCGGTGATCTGCGCCAGCCATTCGTCGAGCTGCGAGGCCGGGCGCGCATTGAGCGCCGGGAAGGAGCCGACGATGCCGGCCTTGCACTGGGCGAGCACCAGCGGCGGATGCGAAATGATGAACAGCGGCGAGCCGACGACGGGAATGCGCAGATTGGTCTTCAGGATGTCGGGCAGCGCCATTCGGGTCCTCCGCGGAAAATTTGACGTTTGCGTAAACGTCATTACTAGAGCATCGAACCGAAAAGTGGAAATCGGTTTTCGCGCGGCGAGCGTCGTTCGGTCACATGCGGGGCGCTGCGGCATTGAACCTCGCGCCGGGCACGTTTAACGATGTCGCAACGATCGTGGTCAATGATCGGTAAACAATAAAAGGGTGCCGCTTGGACGGGATCGAGCAAGCAATCAGACGAGCCCTCGCCAAGGGAAATTCGGACGACCGCGCTTTTCGCGAAAAGGTCTATCGCTCGGCATTCGCCGCGCTGGATCGCTCGTTGAAGGAAAAGCCAGAGCTGACCGTCGAGAACGCGATCAAGCGGCGCAAGACGCTGCAGGCGACGGTCAAGTCCATCGAAACCGAATATGTGCCTGCATTGGCGCCGGAGCCGATCGCGGTCGCGCCGGTTCAGCCGCAGCTGACGCCTGCCGTCGCGCCCGAACTGCGCGCCGAACGGCGGGTGGCAGTGGCCGATGCCGCGCCGCGTCTCGAACCGGAAACGCCCGCGCAAGCGCGCCGGCCCGTCAGGCTCGACCAGCCGCGCCCGGCACGCGAGCCTCGCAAGAAACGGCGTGGCGGCGGACGTGTTCTTTCCCTCATCACCGGCCTCGTCATCCTCGTGGTGCTCGGCACCGGCCTCTGGTGGGCCTACGCCAATTTCGGCCACTTCATCGGCAGCGACATGCGCCAGATCGAAGCGGCCATCAACGAAAGCCGGGGCCAGTCGGGGCCGCCCCCGCTTTCCGCCGACGGCGCGAATGCCGAAGCGGGATGGACGACCATCTTCCGGCCGGAGGACATCCAGCTCGTCTCTCCGCCCGAAGGTGCCTCAGTCGACGCGATCGAGGATGAAACGGGCGCTTATCTACGGATTCGCTCGGATGCCTCGGGCACCCCGATCGCCTTCAACGTCGCGCAAAATCTTCTCGAGCGCTTCGCCGGTGAGCGCGTCGTTTTCAACATCGTCGCGCGCGGCATCGACGGCGAAGCGACGCAGATGTCCGTCGAGTGCAATTTCGGCGCCATGGGCAATTGCGGGCGCACCCGCTACGACGTGGGAACGGCGCAGGAAGATCATCTGTTCGAAGTCGCGCTTGCCGACGCGGCGGCAGGCCGATCCGCCTCCATCGCAATCAACACGGATGTGTCCGGCGAGGGTCGCGGCGTGGAAATCTTCGCGATCCGCATGCGCGCGGCGGATTGATCAGCCGTCGAGCATCGACAACAGGACATCGAGCCGGTCGGCCTCGCCGGCCGGCTTGTCCCATCGTAGGCGCGAGACGCGCGGAAAGCGCATCGCAACGCCGGATTTGTGCCGCGTCGAGCGATTGAGCCCTTCGAACGCCACTTCGATGACGAGCCCATGGTCCGGCTCCGCCCGCACCGAGCGCACCGGCCCGAAGCGGTCGATCGTGTTGTCGCGGATGTATTTGTCGAGCAGCTTCAGTTCCTCGTCGGTGAAGCCGAAATAGGCCTTGCCGACAGGCACGAGTTCCGGTTGGTCCTCAGGCCCGGTCCACACGCCGAACGTATAGTCCGAATAGAAGCTCGAGCGCTTGCCATGCCCGCGCTGCGCATACATCAGCACGGCATCGACCGTGTAGGGATTGCGCTTCCACTTGAACCACGGCCCCTTCGGCCGCCCCGGGACATAGGTCGAATCGAGCCGCTTCAGCATCACCCCCTCGATCACCGGATGCGGCGGCGTCTGGCGCATGGCGTCGAGTTCGCCCCATTCGGTGAAATCGACCAGCGGCGACAGGTCGAACCGGGTCGGATCGAGCGTTGCCACGAAGGCTTCGAGCCGCTCCCGGCGCTCGGCGAAGGGCAGCTTGCGCAAATCCTCCTCGCCAAGCTGGAGAAGGTCGTAGCAGCGCACGAAGGCCGGAAACTGCTTCTGGATTTTCGGCGCCACGACCTTGCGGTTGAGCCGCTGCTGGAGGCCCGAAAACGTGCCCGTATCCCCGTCCGGCGCGCCGACCAGCAATTCGCCGTCGATCGCGGCATCGAAATCCATCGCTTCGAGAAGGTCGGGGAAGGTGCCGGAAATGTCGTCGCCGGTGCGCGAATAAAGCCGCGCGACGCCGTCCTCGCAAACGACCTGCACCCGAATGCCGTCCCATTTCCATTCGGCCGCGTAGTCCGCCGGCTCGATCCGGGCGAGGTCCGCATCCTCGACCGCATTGGACAGCATGACCGGCCGGAACATCGCCCGCGCGGCGTGGACGGGCTTTTCGCCTTTGCCATCGAGCCAGGCAAAGAGGCTGAGATAGGGCGGCTCCAGCCCGTGCCACAACTCCTCGATCTCGTGAACATGCACCTTGCCGTAATCGGCCAGCGCCTGCTTGGCAAGACGCGCCGAAACGCCGACGCGCAAGCCGCCGGTGACGAGCTTCAGCACCGCGAAGCGCGACGCCGTCTCCATGCGATCGAGCAGTCCGGCGAGCACCTTCGGTGCGTCCGAGCGGCTGGCGGCATGAAGCTGCTCAACCGCTTCGGAAAGCGATACCCCGCCGGGGATCGCTTCCACCTCGGCATCGATGCCCCAGACGAGCGAGACCGTCTCGGCAAGATCGCCGACATAGTCGTAGGAATAGGCGAACAGCGTCTCGTCCATCCGATCGGCCATCAGGGCGCGCAGCACCCCGGGCTTGACCGCGTTGAACGAGAGATTGCCGGTGATCGCCGCCAGCGCCAGCCCGCGATCGGGGTCTGGCGCCTCGCGGAAATAGTCCTGCATCAGCGTCAGCTTCGCATTGCGCGAGGACGTGATCAGCAGCCGGTCGAGCAGTTCGGCGAAGCGGTCCATTATTCTGCTTCGTCCTCGTAGCCGACGAGATGCAGCGGCCGCGCCTTGATGCCGTTGAGCTCGCACCAGCGCACCAGCGCTTCCTCGCGGCCATGCGTCACCCAGACCTCGCCCGCCTTCACCTCGCGGATCGTCGCGATCAGTTCGTCCCAGTCGGAATGGTCGGAGATGATCAGCGGCAGCTCCACCCCGCGCTGCTTCACCCGCTGCCTGATCCGCATCCAGCCCGACGCGAAGGAGGCGACGGGGTCGGGAAAGCGGCGTGCCCAACGGTCGGCGAACGCCGACGGTGTTCCAACGACGATCGCCCCGGCGAACTGCGCCTTCGACCCGCGCTCGATGGTCGCCGGTTCGAGCGATCCCAGGTCGATGCCCTGGCTCTGGTAATAATCGCACAGCTTCTGCAGCGCGCCGTGGATGTAGATCGGCTCGTTATGGCCCGCCTGGCGGATCAACTTGATGACGCGCTGCGCCTTGCCGAGCGCATAGGCGCCGACGAGATGGGCGCGCTCGGGAAACTGGCGGACGGATTTCAAGAGCCGCGCGATCTCGGCCTTGTCGTCCGGATGGCGGAAGACGGGGAGGGCGAAGGTCGCCTCGGTGATGAAGACGTCGCACTCGACGGGCTCGAACTCCTGCGCCGTCGCATCCGGCCGTCGCTTGTAGTCGCCCGACGCCACGATCCGCAGTCCGTCCTTCTCGACCGCGATTTGCGCCGAGCCGAGCACGTGCCCCGCCGGATGAAACGAGACGCGCACCCCGTTGATGTCGAGGTTGTCGCCGAAATCGATCGCCTGCGATGCCCCCGCGAAATTCTCGCCATAGCGGATGCCCATGATGTCGAGCGTCTGCGGCGTTGCCAGCACGTTCGCATGGCCAGGCCGCGCATGGTCGGCATGGCCGTGCGTGATCAGCGCGCGCGCGACCGGACGCACCGGATCGATGAAGAAATCGCCGGGCGGGCAGTAGAGGCCTTCGGGACGCGGGATCAGCAACTGGTGCGGGTTCATGGTTCCCAACAGATAGGATTTCCGCGCCGCTCGGAAAGGGATTGCGAAAGCTGCGAAATTGGCAGATAAGCCGCGCGCCCGATCATGGGTCGCGAGCCCTTCGAACATGAAGACTATTGTGTACTCGTCCGGCGACGCTGCCGCCGACCGTCGTGCCGACTATGCCGAAATGCTGTTCGCCTCAGGCGACCATGGCGCCGCATCGGAACTGATGGCCGACATCATGACCCTCGCGCCCGGCTGGGCGACGGGCTGGTTCCGGCTCGGCGAGATGCGCGAGGCCGCGGGCGAGATCGCGGGCGCGACCGACGCCTGGCGCGAGGCGCTGCGGCTCGACCCGGCCGATCGGCTGGGCAGCGCCCTGAAGCTCGAACTCGTCGGCGCGATCGAGAATGCCGGCGGCATTTCGAGCGCCTTCGCCGAGACCCTTTTCGACCAGTATGCCGGCAAGTTCGACGCCGAACTGGTCCAGAAACTCGGCTACCGCGTGCCCGAACTGATCGCGGACGCCCTGCGCGCGACCGGCCGCACCAGCTTCGCCCACGCGCTCGACCTCGGCTGCGGCACTGGCCTGATGGGCGAGCGCCTGCGCGCAATGGCGAGCTTCCTCGAAGGCGGCGACCTGTCGGAGAACATGCTCAAGAAGGCTCGGGCCAAGGGCGTCTATGACCGGCTGGCAAGGCAGGACCTTCTGACGTTCGAAACCGAGCGCAATTCGGCCGATCTCGTCACCGCCGCCGACGTCTTCCTTTATGTCGGGCGGCTGGAGCGCATCTTCGCGCAGGTCTCGGGCGCGCTCGTGCCGGCCGGTCTCTTCGCCTTCTCCGTCGAGCGCCACGATGGCGCGGGCGATCTCCAGCTCGGCGAATCCCGCCGCTACGCCCATGCGCCCGACTATCTGCGCCGCCTCCTTTCCGAGAATGGCTTCGATCTCGTCGCGATGGACGATGCGATCATCCGCCGCGACCGAGGCACGGATGTCGCCGGCTTGATCGTCGTCGCCCGGCGCCAAACACTGCCCACACGGCTGGACGCCACGGTCACCAACGCGCCAACGCTCGGCGCGCACCCGCACTGACCTTGGCGCGTCGCCGAGCCGACGCTACATCTCGTCCGTGAACCGACCCATCGACGATCGAGCGCTTGAAGGCGCCACCCTGTTGCCCGAGGCCTTTTCGCGCTGGTTCGCCCTGCGCGGATGGCAGCCGCGCGCCCACCAGCTCGACCTGCTCGCCCGCACCGAAGCCGGTCGTTCCGTCCTGCTCATCGCCCCGACCGGCGCGGGCAAGACGCTCGCCGGCTTCATGCCATCGCTGGTGGACTTGGCGCGGCGCGGCAAGCGCAAGCCCGGCGCGGCCGCGCAGGGCGTCCACACGCTCTACCTCTCGCCGCTGAAGGCGCTCGCCGTCGACATCGAGCGCAATTTGACCCGGCCCGTCACCGAGATGGGCCTGCCGATCTCGATGGAAACGCGCACCGGCGACACGCCCGCGCACAAGCGTCAGCGCCAGAAGCAGGCGCCGCCCGACATCCTCCTGACGACGCCCGAACAGCTCGCGCTGATGCTGGCCTCGAAGGATGCCGAGCGCTTCTTCGCCGATCTGCGCTACGTCATCTTCGACGAACTCCACGCGCTGGTCACCTCCAAGCGCGGCCAGCTCCTGTCGCTCGGCCTCGCGCGCCTGCGCAAGTTCGTCCCCGACCTGCGCACGATCGGCCTTTCCGCCACGGTGGCCGAGCCGGACGAATTGCGGCGCTGGCTCGTCAGCCAGAACCCGCCGGGCGAGATGGCGGACCTGATCACGGTCGCTG
This sequence comes from Aliihoeflea sp. 2WW, assembly GCF_000497755.1. Taxonomy (GTDB): domain Bacteria; phylum Pseudomonadota; class Alphaproteobacteria; order Rhizobiales; family Rhizobiaceae; genus Aliihoeflea. The sequence continues at coordinate 80,547 of NZ_AYOD01000044.1, read as the reverse complement.
GCGGCGCAAAGCCGCACATCACCATTTTGCAATCCGCCGAGCGCGTACCCTGGGCCGGGCACTCGGCGCAATATTCGGTCCCGGACGTTTACGAGGCGATCAAGGCGCACCGCACGACGCTCCTCTTCGTCAACACCCGCAGCCAGGCCGAACGCCTGTTCCAGGAACTCTGGCACGTCAACGCCGACACGCTGCCGATCGCGCTCCATCACGGTTCGCTCGATGTCGGCCAGCGAAGGCGCGTCGAAAAGGCGATGGAGACGAACAGCCTGCGCGCCATCGTCGCCACCTCCACGCTCGATCTCGGCATCGACTGGGGCGACGTCGATCTCGTGGTCCATGTCGGCGCGCCGAAGGGCGCGAGCCGTCTCGCCCAGCGCATCGGCCGCTCCAACCACCGCATGGACGAGCCGAGCCGCGCGATCCTGGTGCCGGCAAACCGGTTCGAGGTGCTGGAATGCCAGGCCGCGCTCGACGCCAACTATCTCGGCGCGCAGGACACGCCGCCGGTGGGCGAGGGCGGCCTCGATGTTCTCGCCCAGCATGTCATGGGTATGGCCTGCGCCGAACCCTTCTTTGCCGACGAGCTTTACGCCGAAATCGTCAGTGCTTCGCCCTATGCACGCCTCGACCGCGAGACCTTCGACCGCATCGTCGATTTCGTCGCGACAGGCGGCTACGCGCTGCGCACCTATGAGCGCTTCGCTCGCATCCGCCAGATGAAGGACGGCCGCTGGCGCGTCTCGCATCCGATGATCGCGCAGCAGTATCGCCTCAATGTCGGCACCATCGTCGAGGCGCCGATGCTCAACATCCGCCTCGTGCGCGGCAAGACCAAGAGCGCATTGGCGGGCGGCTATTCGCTCGGCAAAATCGAGGAATATTTCCTCGAAACGCTGACGGCGGGCGACACCTTCATCTTTGCTGGCCAGGTGGTCCGCTTTGCCGGTATCCGCGAGAACGAGTGCTACGTCACGCCCGCCCCGGGAGCCGATGCGCTGGTCCCGTCCTATGGCGGCGGCAAGTTTCCGCTTTCGACCTACCTTGCCGCCGAAGTGCGCGCCATGCTCGCCGATCCGTCGCGCTGGCATCGCCTTCCCGATCAGGTCTCCGAATGGTTGACGATCCAGAACGCGAAATCGGTCCTGCCCGGCCGCGACGATCTCCTGATCGAGACCTTTCCGCGCGGCAACCGCTTCTACATGGTCGCCTATCCCTTCGAAGGCCGCCTTGCGCACCAGACGCTCGGCATGCTGCTGACACGCCGGCTGGAGCGCGGCGGCGCGCGTCCGCTCGGCTTCGTCGCCACCGACTACGCCATTGCCATCTGGGGCCTGCGCGACATGGGCGCGCTGCATCGTTCGGGCAAACTCACCTTCGGCGAACTCTTCGACGAGGACATGCTGGGCGACGATCTAGACGCCTGGCTCGCCGATAGCTGGCTGTTGAAGCGCACCTTCCGCAATTGCGCCGTGATTGCCGGCTTGATCGAGCGTCGCCACCCCGGCAAGGAGAAATCCGGCCGGCAGGTGACGGTCTCGGCCGACCTGATCTACGACGTCCTGCGCAGCCACGACCCTGACCACATCCTGCTGTGCGCGACGCGCGCGGATGCGGCATCCGGGCTTCTGGATGTCAGGAGGCTTGGCGAGATGCTCTCGCGGGTGAAGGGTCGAATCATGCATAAGGACCTTCCGCGCATTTCGCCGCTCGCCGTGCCGGTCATGCTCGAGATCGGCAAGGAGCGCGTGGCGGGTGGTGCCGAGGACGAACTTCTCGGCGAGGCCGCGGACAGTCTGATCGACGAGGCGATGGGTACGGAATGAGTTTGAGGGTGCAGAGCCGGTTTTCAGCGACGAGCGAGACGGCGGTGCGCGGCGAACGCGTGGTCTGCGATGCGCGCGGCGTCGCTTGGTTCCCCGAAATGCGCCTGCTCGCCGTCTCCGACCTGCATCTGGAAAAGGGCTCCCGCCAAGCCCGCCGCGGCTACATGCTGCCGCCCTACGACACCGCCGCGACACTCGCACGCCTTGGCGCCGTCATCGCCGATTACGATCCGGCGATGGTGGTCTCTCTCGGCGACAGCTTCGACGATATCGGTGGCGCCGCGCGGATGCCGGCAATCTACCGCGACCAGCTTCTCGCGCTGATGAAGGGCCGCGACTGGTTCTGGGTCGCCGGCAATCACGACCCGGAAAAGCCGGCCGACCTTCCCGGCGCGACCGTTCAGGAACTCGGCATCGGCGGCATCGTCTTCCGTCATGAGCCGTCGGCCGGGCGGCTTGCCGGCGAAATCGCGGGCCATCTCCATCCCGGCGCCCGCATCGTCCAGCGCGGCCGCTCCGTGCGCCGCCGCTGCTTCGCCGCCGATGGAAACCGCCTGATCATGCCCGCCTTCGGCACGTTCACCGGCGCGCTCAACGTCCTCGACCGCGCCTTCGCCAACCTCTTCTGCCCCGACAATTTCGTCGCCTACATGCTCGGCACCGACCGCGTCTATCCGATGGATCGGCGGCTGCTGCGCGCAGACTGAAGCAATTCCAGCAAAAGTGCGAAGCGGTTTTGCGTCCGGAATTGCGTAAAATGCCTCAGTCCCGCTTGAAGATCATCCGGCCGAGCCAGCCGGTGATGACGGCGAGGAACACGGCGAAGATGCCGAACAGCAGCCCGTTCTCCTGCGCCGTGCGATAGATCCGCTGTTCGAGGCCCGCCTTGACGATGGTGAGCTGCGCCGAGGTTTCCTTGACGAACGTGCCGTTGCGAAACAGGAACGCCCGCGCGCGATGCGTGCCGACGGGCACGTTGGGCGCGAGCGCCACGGTTGCGCGAAAGAGGCTCGGCGACAGGAACTGCACACCGCCCACCCGCTCGTTGTAGAGCCCGGCCGCGCGCTTCTGGTCGCGCAGCGCCGCGGTGAATTCGGTCACCTTCTCGGGGTCGCGCTGGCCTTCTTCCTCGACCGCGCGCAGGAAGATGTTTTCCGAACCGAGTGCCAGTTGCCGGTAGACCTGCGGCTGCGTCACGTCCTGCAAGGGCCGCGTCGTCGAGACGGAATAGGAAACCGGCACGCTGGTGAAGCTTTGCGACTGGGTGTTGATCCACACGCCCAGCACCCGGCTCTTCTTGCGCACGACGATCGGCCGGGCCGGACCTTCGAGGACCACGATGATGTCGTATCGACCCTGCCGCGCGAGCATCTGGTCGGCATTGTCGAGCGCACCGAAAATCGTCAGATCGGCGCCCGAAAAATCCGACGAGATCGCGACGCGGTTCGTCGAAAGGCCGATCTGGAAGGATTCCGGCGCATCCGGGTCCTGCGCGTGCGTGGACGTCATCGGCATCAGCAGCGCCAGGGCGATCAGCAGCGCCCGCATCAAAGGCCTCCCGCCGTTGCCAGCGAGTAGGGGCTTGCGGGCGGCACGAAAAGGTCGACCGCAAGGCGTCCCGCAACCATCAGCACGAGCAGTGCGAGGAGCGCGCGCAACTGTTCGCCGCGCAGCTTCTGCCCGGCGCGCGCGCCATATTGCGCGCCCGCCACGCCGCCGATCATCAGGAGGAAGGCGAGAACGATGTCGACGGCCTGGTTGGTCGCGGCGTGGACGATGGTGGTGTAGGCGGCCACGAAGATGATCTGGAAGAGCGATGTGCCGATGACGACGTTGGTCGGCACCTTGAGCAGGTAGATCAGCGCGGGCACCATGATGAAGCCGCCGCCGACGCCCATGATCGAGGCGAGAAAGCCGATGACGGCACCAAGACCCAGGACCGGGATCACGCTGACGAAGAGCTTCGAGGTGCGAAACCGCATCTTCAGCGGCAGGCGGTGAATCCAGTTGTGCTGGCCCGGCTTGCGCAGGCTGGCGACCTGTCCGCCCTTGGCGCGCCGCAGCGCACGGACGCTTTCGGCCAGCATCAGCCCACCGACCGTGCCGAGCAGCCCGACATAGAGGAGCGAAACGACCAGATCGAGCTGGCCGAGCCCGCGCAGGAAGGCGAAGACGAAGACGCCGATCGTCGAGCCGAATATGCCGCCCAGAAGCAGCACCGTCCCGAGCTTGAAGTCGAGCGTCCCTTTCTTCAGATGCGCCAGGACGCCCGAGACGGACGAGGCGACGACCTGGTTCGCGCCGGTTGCGACCGCGATGGCCGGGGGGATGTTGTAGAAGATCAGGAGCGGCGTGATCAGGAACCCGCCGCCCACCCCGAACATGCCCGACAGGAACCCGACCGCCCATCCCATGCCGAGCAGAACCAGCATGTTGACGGACAATTCGGCGATCGGGAGATAGATGCCCACCGGCTCATCTCGCTCAGTGTTCGGGAAAGGGGATTTCCCTTGGATTTCATGGTCGAAGCATAGTCGTTCTTGCGCTTTGGAAAAGGCGAAGTCAAACCGCTGCGGCGACATTGGCCGAAAAAGTTGCGCCCGCCGAAAAGGGCGGGCGCGGTGGTTGCGGAACTGATGCGGGAAAGCGTCAGCCGAGCGCGAGCAGGGCGCGGACCAGCGGTTCGTCGATGCGCCCGGTCGGCTCCATCTCGTTGTCCTTCTGGAAGGTCGCGATGGCGGAGGTCGTCCGGGTTCCCATGATCCCGTCGGCGCTGCCGGCATCGTATCCGTTCGCGTTGAGGATGGTCTGCACGCGCTTGATCGCGGCGCCCAGATCGACGCTTGCGGTCGCTTCCATGTCCTCGGTCCAGGCGTCCGGGATCGTGACCGAATTGGCTTGCGCATTGAGCGGCTTGGGCGCCCACAATTCGGCGGACTTCTTGGCCCTTTCGAGATCGGCCGGCTGAAGCAGCGTCGCGACCTCGTCGCGCTTGGCGGCTGCATCCGCGTCGCCGGCTTCGGCGACGATGGCGAGCCATTTGTAGGCGGCCGCCAGATCCTGCTTCATGCCGACGCCCTTGGCCGCCAGTATGGCGAGGTTGAACTGGCTGTCGCGCACGCCGAGTTCCGCGGCCTTGGTGAAGTTGCGCGCTGCCGCTTCGTTGTCGGTGCGCCCGCTCGCGCCCATCGCGTGGAGGACGGCGAGATTGTGCATGGCGCTGGCGTTGCCCTTCGCCGCGGCCTTTTCGTAGAGGTCGATCGCGCGCGGCACGTCGCGTTCGATGCCTGTCGCCTTTTCGAGCATGTTGGCGAAACGATACTGGGCGGGCGCAAGGCCGGCCTCCGCCGCGCTCTCGTACCAGAGGGCCGCAGCCTTCATGTCCGCCGCGACGCCGCGGCCTTCGGCATAGCGATTGCCGATCTCGAACCAGGCCTTCGGATCGCCTGCCTCGGCGGCCTCGCGCAGCACGGCGTTGCCGGCTTCCAACGGAACGGCCGTGACGGTCGGCGCCTCGTCCGCGTCGTCGTTAGCCGTATCTGCCGGCATCGTCGGCTGGATCGGCGCGGGATTGCGAACGTCGGGCGCGATCGAGGCGGTCTCGATGCGGGCGTCGTCGGCCGCAGGCGCCTTCACGGCAGCGAGCACCGGCTTCGCGGCAGGGGTGGCGGCCGGCTCCTTGGCCATGGCCGTCAGGTCGCGGACAGCTTGCGGCTGGGCAGATGCGGTGATCGTCTCGGCAGGCTCGGTGCCGACGGCGGCAAGCGTGACCGGTTCCGAGGGCTCGACGCTGGCAACCGCCTCGTCTGCGGTCAGCGTCTTGCCGATCTGGACGCCGGCAAGAGCCAGCGTCACGGCGACGATGCCCATCGACACGGCCCGATTCTTGGACTTGAGAAGCTTCGCCAGGCTGAAGCGCTGCGAGCCGTCGGCCGATTTGCCGGATTTCAGCGTCTCGGCTTCCGCGGCAGCGGCCTGCGCTGCGCGGCGCGCGGCCGCGATGAAGTCCGCCTTGGCATCGACGCCGGGAGCCGCCGTGCCGTCCTTTCCGGAGACGGTCCGCTCGTCGCGCACTCGGCGCATGATCGCGCTGAGATCGGGCGAGCCGTGGCCCGGCTCGATCGGCTGGTTCACGATGGCCGGATCGATCGGCGCATCGAGCTGGAGTTCCGCGGTTGTGGTGGTGACAGCCGGTTCTTGCTTGTCCCGGCGCTTGCGGCCGAGAACCCTTGCGATCATCGAGCGCGGCTGGCTCGCATCCGCGCGTGCCTCGGTGGCCCGCTCGCTGACGACGGGCATATCCGTATCGAGCGCCGTATCCATCGACATGTCGTCGACGTCGGCATGGAGCGCCGGCGTTTCGGCGATGCCGACGCGCGGAGCCTCGTGCTCGTCCTGCGTGTCGTACTCCATGGCCCCGAGGCGTTCGACGATCTTCAGGAGCGTGTCGTGAATGGCCTCGAAGGTCTTGGTGTTACGCTCGTCGGAGCGGCGGGCGAGCGCTTCGAGCGCACGCAGATCGTCGGCCAGGCCCTGGACGACGTCATTGTCGCCCGAACCGGCTTGTCCGATCGTGCGTGCCGCCTGTTCGGCTGCCTCGCGGGCGGATTCGAGCATGGCGGCGTGGTTGTCGGCGATGATGCGTTCGAGCCGTTCCAGCCGCGGCGCGACGTCCTCGAACTCGGCCGGCATGCGCGCCGGGGACTGGATCGCGTCGGCAAGGCTCGCGACCTGCGCTTCGAGGCTCTTCACCAGTTCCGGATCGATCGAGACCAGCGTCGCCGTGGTCGTCTCCAGCCGTTGCGAGATGCCGCCGAGGCGTTGTTCGAAGCTGTCGGCGAAGACGGCAAGCCGCTCGTCCATGGCAGCCATCAGCGCTTTGTGCGACTGCCCGGCCTGGACGGCTTCCAGCTTCTCGGCGAGCGCGCCGAGGCGCAGATCCAGTTCGGCGAAGAGCTGCTCGCTCTTGGCCGCTCCGGCCACGCTGCGTTCGTCCACGGTCTGCGAGAAGGCCGCGAAGCGGCTTTCGACGCCCTTGAAGATTTCGGACAGGTCCGGCGAGGCCGGGATCGCATCGACCTTGCCGGCGATCGCGTTCATCTGTTCGGCCAGGCGCGCCATCGTCTCGTGCGGCATCGCCGAGCGCGCGGCGATCTCGTCGATCCGCTCGCTCATCGCGGCGATCTGCGCGCCGATGTCTGCGGTCGGGCGATCCTCGATCAGTTCGTCGATCTGCTTGGCCAGCGAGCCGATCCGCGCCTCGATGCGCTCGAACGGCTTGCCATCGACGATTAGGCCGCGCCCTGCGCCGGCCGAGGCCGCGATGGCGCGCGAGATTTCGTCGAGGCGTTCGTCGATCAGCGAAAGCGCGCCGTCGCCGAGCGGCCCATGCTTCTGCGCGAAACGGTCCATGGCGGCCGCAAGCACCTTGAGCTTGTCGTCCAGCGCATGCATGGCGGCCGGCTCCGGCAGCGTCGCGACGACCGAGCCCATTTCCTCGAGGCGGCTCTGGATCGTCTTCACCAGCTCGGATTCGGGGCCGGCAAAAGCCTCGAACCGGCGGTCGAATTCGTCCCAGCGCTTTTCGGCCGTCGATTCGCGGGCGACATCGGCGAGCGCCTGCCGGATCTCTTCCATTTCCGCCTGGAGCCGGACTGCATTGTCCTCGCCGCCGCGGGCGGCCAGCGCGTCGATCATCCCGCCGAGACGCTCCACCTCGCCGGAAATTTCATCGGCTCGGCACGCGGCGGGCGCGGTGCGGGCGCCTTCGATCTGCGTCTTGAGCGCGGCGAATTCGCGTTCGATGCCCGCTGCCAGCTTTGCATTGAGATCGTCGCGCAGGAGCTTCAGCTCGGCCGCGATCGAACCGGCAGCCTCGACGCTCTCCTCGCGCTGGCGCTGCGCTTCGATGTCGGCAGCGAGCTTTTCCGCCGCGATCGGCGCTGCGGGTTCGTCCGCGCGCCCCGCGATGCGCGTCTCAAGTTCTGCCAGCGTCCGATTGAGATCGTCGATGGAGGTCGTCGGGCGCCGGCGGCGACCGCTGGTCAATGCATCGAGATAGGCTTGCTTCTGTGTCATCCTAGACGCCCGTTGCCCTCTGCCGGCCTTTGCCGAACCCGTTGACGTTCCGGCGACGTCCCGGCGCCGGAGGATCAAGCCGTGAGGAACAAGATACGAGACAGATCACGGTGAGTCGCTGACGGTCACCTTTCCTCATCCATGGTAAACAAGCCGTTAACCAAACTTACCAAAGGTTGAGTGCGGGTGTGCGCGCAAGCCGTGCGCAAAGTGGCGCAGGCGGGCGTTTCGCACTTGCAGCACAATCCGTCTCGGATTATATGCGCGCCCCATGCCTCGCTTGCCTTACGGAAGGCGAGGGGGACTCATTTGCGAAGGCGTCCTTCGCCTCGCCACAAATTTTCGCGACAAGCGAACCGAATCAAGAATCACGGGATCTGACATGAACATCATGCCGGCCGGCACGGACGTGGCCTCCTTTTCCAATGCCTCGGGCGAAGACGATGGCGAACTCATGCGCATCGGCGATGTCGCGCGCAAGTTCGACGTCAGCCTGCGCACGCTGCGCTTCTACGAGGACAAGGGGCTCATCCAGCCCAAGCGCGAGGGCACCACGCGGCTTTACGCCCACCGCGATCTGGCGCGCCTGAAGCTCATCACCTTCGGCACCAAGGTCGGCTTCTCGCTGCGCGAGATCAAGCAGATGATGGATCTCTACGATCCGACCGGCACCAACATGAAGCAGTACCGCTTCGTCCTCGACAAGTCGGAGCGCCAGATCGCCCGTCTGGAAGAGCAGCGCCGCCAGCTCGATGAGGCGATCGACGAACTGCGCCAGACGCGCGACGGTGTCGCCTCGCTGGTCGAGGAGCGTCAGCGCGCCAACGCCGCCTGATCGCTTTTTTCACTCCGCATTCGAAAGGCCGGCCCGCAAAGCCGGCCTTTTTCTTTGCTGCGGCCCAACGCTGCGACAAACTTTGACGTTTACGAAAACGTCAAAGTTTGATAGTCATCATCTCCGGATCAGCGCCCCGCCGGCAGGACCGGGAAAGGGGCTTTCAGCTTTCTTTCGGAGGACTGCCATGCCGACCTACAAGGCGCCCGTCGCGGACACGCTTTTCGTTCTGAATGAAGTTCTCGGCTACGAGCGCTACGGCAACCTCGCCGGCTTCGCCGATGCGACGCCGGACGTCCTGGAGGCGATCCTCCAGGAAGGTGCGAAGCTCGCGGAGAATGTGCTTCATCCGCTGAACCGCATCGGCGACGAGGAAGGTTGCAGCCGCCACGAGGATGGCTCGGTGACGACGCCGAAGGGCTTCAAGGCTGCCTACGATCAGTATCGCGAAGGCGGCTGGATGGGTCTTGCCGTTCCGGCCGAGTATGGCGGGCAGGGGCTGCCCTACACCGTCCATTCGGCGATCGGCGAATACATGTCGTCGGCCAACATGGCGCTGATGATGTATCCCGGCCTGACGCAAGGCGCGGTCGCCGCAATCCTCGCGCATGGCTCCGACGAGCAGAAAGAGACCTATCTGCCGAAGATGGTCGATGGCGTCTGGACCGGCACGATGAACCTGACCGAGCCGCATTGCGGCACCGATCTCGGCCTCCTGCGCACCCGCGCCGTGCCGAACGGCGACGGCACCTACAAGATTTCTGGGCAGAAAATCTTCATCTCCGCCGGCGAGCACGACATGTCGGAGAACATCATCCACCTGGTGCTCGCCCGCATCGAGGGCGCGCCGGAAGGCGTCAAGGGCATCTCGCTCTTCATCGTGCCGAAATTCAAGCTCGATGCGGATGGCAATCCGGGCGAGAAGAACCGCGTCTCCTGCGGCTCCATCGAGGAAAAGATGGGCATCCACGGCAACGCCACCTGCGTCATGAATTATGACGAAGCCGAAGGCGTCCTGATCGGTCAGGAAAATGGTGGCCTCAAGGCCATGTTCGTCATGATGAACGAGGCCCGCCTCGGCGTCGGCCTGCAGGGCCTGTCGATCTCCGAGATCGCCTATCAGAACGCCGTCGTCTACGCCAAGGACCGCATCCAGGGCCGCTCGCTCTCGGGCGCCAAGGCGCCGGAAAAGAAGGCCGACCCGATCATCGTTCACCCCGACATTCGCCGCAAGCTGATGACGATGCGCGCCATCAACGAGGCCGGCCGTGCGCTGATCCTGTGGACCGCGCTCAAGTCCGACGTCGCCCATCGCTCGGAAGACGCAGCCGCCCGCGAGCAGGCCGAGGACCACATGAGCCTGATGACGCCGGTCATCAAGGGCGTATTGACGGACAAGGGCTTCGACAATGCCGTTATGGCGCAGCAGGTCTATGGCGGCCACGGCTATATCGAAGAATGGGGCATGAGCCAGTTCGTGCGCGATGCCCGCATTGCTCAGATCTACGAGGGCGCCAACGGCATCCAGGCGCTCGACCTCGTCGGCCGCAAGCTCGGCCAGAATGGCGGCCGCGCCGTGCAGGCCTTCTTCAAGGATGTCGGTGCGTTCTGCGAGGAAAACCGCGCCGACGAGACGATGGCACCCTACACCAAGTCGCTGAAGAAGGGCCTCAACGACCTTCAGGCCGCGACCATGTGGCTGATGCAGAACGCGATGGGCAAGCCCGACAATGCCGGCGCCGCCTCGACCGACTACATGCACCTCTTCGGCCTCGTCTCACTCGGCTACATGTGGGCGATGATGGCAAAGACCGCGCAGGAAAAGATCGCCGCCGGCGCCAACGGCTCGGCCGAGTTCTACGAGAACAAGCTCGCCACCGCGCGCTTCTTCATGGACCGCCTGATGCCCGAAACCACGGCCCATCTCGCCCGCATCTCGTCGGGCGCCGATTCCATGATGGCGCTTTCGGCGGACGCCTTCTAAGCTCTGCCGCATTCTAGCCTGATCTGTTCAGGCTTGAACTTTTTTGCTACCAATCTGGCCGCGCCCGGAAGAGGGGGCGCGGTCGTCGGAGGAGACCCAATTGGCAACGCATCCCGCAACCGTTCTCGGCCTGCCGAAGCCCGACTGGGCCGGCGACGACGTCGCCATGCTCTACGACATGGCCGAGAAGTTTCTCGATGCCGAGATCGCGCCGCGCTACGAGGAATTCGAGAAGGCGGAATGCTTCGACCGCGCGAGCTGGATGAAGGCCGGCGAGGCGGGACTTCTGTGCGCCTCGATGCCGGAAGAATATGGAGGTTCGGGCGGCACCTACGCCCATGAGAGCGCCATTATCGAGGCGATCGGCCATGTCGGCGTCGACGGCTTCGGCATCTCGCTGCACAATTCCATCGTCGCACCCTACATCCTGCACTATGGCTCCGAGGAGCAGAAGAAGAAGTGGCTGCCGAAGATGGCCTCCGGCGAGCTGATCGGCGCCATCGCCATGACAGAGCCGGGTGCCGGCTCCGACCTCCAGGGCGTCAAGACGCGTGCGGAGAAAGACGGCAACCACTATCGCATCAACGGCTCCAAGACCTTCATCACCAACGGCCAGCTTGCCAACCTCATCATTGTCGTGGCCAAGACCGACCCGTCGGCCGGCGCTAAGGGGACCTCGCTGATCGTGGTCGAGACCGACGAGGTCGAGGGTTTCGAGCGCGGCCGCAACCTTGACAAGATCGGCCTCAAGTCGAACGACACCTCCGAGCTCTTCTTCAACGACGTGCGCGTGCCGACCTCGAACCTGCTCGGCCACGAGGAAGGGCAGGGCTTCGTCCAGTTGATGCAGCAATTGCCGCAGGAGCGCCTCCAGATCGGCGCCGGCGCCATCGCCATGATCGAGCGTGCCCTCTCCCTCACCATCGACTATGTCAAGGAGCGCAAGGCTTTCGGCAAGGCGGTGATCGAGTTCCAGAACACCCAGTTCAAGCTCGCGGAACTCAAGACCGAGGCGACCATCGGCCGCGTCTTCTACAATGACTGCGTGGCGCGCCACGTGAATGGCGGCCTCGACCCGGTCACCGCCTCGATGGCGAAATACTGGCTGTCGGACCTGCAGAACAAGATCGTCGACGAGTGCCTGCAGCTCTTCGGCGGCTATGGCTACATGAACGAATATCCGATCGCCCGCATGTTCCGCGACGCGCGCGTCCAGCGCATCTATGGCGGCACCAACGAGATCATGAAGCTCCTGATCGCCCGCTCGCTCTGAGGAGAAGGAATGTCGCAGCACGTCGCCGAATTGAGCTGGACGCAGGAAGCCGGAGCGGACTTCCTCGCAGGCCGCTATTCGCGCGTCCACGAGCTGCGCTTCGACGGCGGGGCCGTTTTGTCGGCATCGGCCGCGCCCACCATCGTGCCTGCCCCTTACAGCGACGCTTCGGCCATCGACCCCGAGGAAATGTTCGTCGCCTCGCTCGCCTCCTGCCACATGCTGTGGTTCCTCGATTTCGCCAAACGGGCAAAGATCGACATCCGCTCCTATATGGATCGTGCGGAAGGTGTGATGGCGAAGAATGCGGATGGCCGCATGGCCATCGTGAAGGTCACGCTGCGCCCCCGTGTCGAATCCGACGGCGATGCGGTGACCATCGAAGAGCTGCATCACAAGGCGCACGACGCCTGCTTCATTGCCAATTCGGTCACGACCGATGTGACGGTCGAACCCCAGTTCTGAGGATCAGAGGAGAAGCCCGATGACTGACGTATTCGTCTACGACGCCGTGCGCACGCCGCGCGGCCGCGGCAAGAAGGACGGCTCGCTGCACGAAGTGCCGGCCGTGCGCCTTGGCGCCAAGGTTCTGGAAGCCGTGCGCGACCGCAACGGCATCGACACCGCCAATGTCGACGACATCATCTTCGGCTGCGTCGACCCGGTCGGCGAAGCCGGCTCCGTTATCCCGCGTTCGTCCGCCTTCGAGGCCGGCTACGACATGAAGGCGCCCGGCATCCAGCTCTCGCGCTTTTGTGCCTCGGGCCTGGACGCCATCAATCTCGGCGCGGCTAAGATTGCCGGCGGCTCGGACGAACTCGTCGTCGCGGGCGGCGTCGAATCCATGTCGCGCGTCGGCATGGGCATGTCGGGCGGCGCCTGGTTCATGGACCCCTCGGTCGGCCTGCCGGGCTATTTCATGCCGCAGGGCGTCTCCGCCGATCTGATCGCGACCAAATACGGCTTCTCCCGCGACGACGTCGACGCCTATGCCGTCGAGAGCCAGAAGCGCGCGGCCAACGCCTGGAAGAACGGCTACTTCAAGAATTCGGTCGTGCCGGTGAAGGACCAGAACGGTCTCACCATCCTCGACCATGACGAGCACATGCGCCCGTCGACCGACATGCAGTCACTGGCCTCGCTCAACCCGTCTTTCGTGATGCCGGGCGAGATGGGCGGCTTCAACGCCGTCGCCATCCAGCGCCATCCGGAAGTCGAGGCGATCAACCACGTCCACCATGCCGGCAATTCGTCCGGCATCGTCGACGGCGCGGCGGTCGTTCTGCTCGGCTCGAAGGAGGGCGGGGAAAAGCTGTCGTCCAAGCCCCGCGCGCGTATCAAGGCGTTCACCAATATCGGCTCCGAACCGTCGCTGATGCTCACCGGCCCGGTCGACGTGACCGAAAAGCTGCTCGAGCGCGCGGGCATGCAGCTTGGCGACATCGACCTCTTCGAGCTCAACGAGGCCTTCGCCTCGGTCGTGCTGCGCTACATGCAGGCCTTCGACATTCCGCACGACAAGATCAACGTCAATGGCGGCGCGATCGCCATGGGCCACCCGCTCGGCGCGACCGGCGCGATGATCTTCGGCACCGTGCTCGATGAGCTTGAACGCCGCGATTTGAACACCGCACTCGTGACGCTGTGCATCGGCGCGGGCATGGGCACCGCAACGATCATCGAGCGTGTTTGAGACGGGCGGAGGAGATTTGAAAATGGCTGACTACAAGAACTTCACCGTCGAAACCGATGCCGACGGCATCGCCCTCGTCACCTGGGAAATGCCCGACCGTTCGATGAACGTCTTCACCGAAGAGGTGATGGACGAACTCGACAGGATCATCGACCAGGTCGCCGGCGACGCCGCGATCAAGGGCGCGGTCATCACGTCCGGCAAGGACAGCTTCTCCGGCGGCGCCGACCTGACCATGCTCAACCGCATGCTGGGCATCTTCGCCAAGGAAAAGGCGACCAACCCCGACGCCGCGATGAAGATGCTCTTCGACGGCGCGGGCCGCATGTCGTGGCTCTGGCGCAAGCTCGAGACGAGCGGCAAGCCCTGGGTCTCGGCCATCAACGGCACCTGCATGGGCGGCGCGTTCGAGCTTTCGCTCGCCTGCCATGGCCGCGTGGCGGCCGACAGCGACAGCGTCAAGATGGCGCTGCCCGAGGTCAAGGTCGGCATCTTCCCCGGCGCCGGCGGCACGCAGCGCGTCCCGCGCCTGACCGATCCGCAGTCGGCCCTCCAGATGCTGACGACCGGCCAGAACCTGTCGCCGAAGAAGGCGAAGTCGATGGGCCTGATCCATGAGATCGCCGCCCCCGACAAGCTGATCGAGACCGCGAAGGGCATGATCAAGAATGGTCTCAAGGCCACGCAGCCTTGGGACGAAAAGGGCTTCAAGCTGCCCGGCGGTCCCGTCTATTCGGCCGCCGGCGCAAACCTTTGGCCCCCGGCGATCGCCATCCTGCGCCGCGAGACCTACGGCAATTATCCGGCCGCGTCTGCGATCCTGAAATGCGCCTATGAAGGCCTTCTCGTGCCCTTCGACACCGCGCTCAAGATCGAGCAGCGCTACTTCACCGAGATCCTGCGCTCGACCGAAGCGGCGATGATGATCCGTTCGCTCTTCATCTCGTTGCAGGAACTGAACAAGGGCGCACGCCGCCCGGCCGGTGTCGCACCGACCAAGTTCTCGAAGATCGGCGTCCTCGGCGCCGGCTTCATGGGCGCAGGCATCGCCTATGTCACCGCCAAGGCCGGCATCCCGGTCGTCCTCCTCGACCGCGACATGGCGTCGGCTGAAAAGGGCAAGGCTCATTCGGAGGGCCTCGTCGACGGCGCGATCAAGAAGGGCCGCGCGACCGAGGACGACAAGCAGAAGCTCCTCTCGCTCATCACCCCCACGGATGACTACGCCAAGCTCGAAGGCTGCGACCTCGTCATCGAGGCCGTGTTCGAGGATTCGGAAGTCAAGAAGGGCGCGACCGAAAAGACCGAGGCCGTCATCGCCGACAGCGCGATCTTCGCCTCCAACACCTCGACCATCCCGATCTCGGGCCTGGCGAAGAACTCGAAGCGGCCCGACCAGTTCATCGGCATCCACTTCTTCTCGCCGGTCGACAAGATGATGCTCGTCGAGATCATCATGGGCGAAAAGACCGAGGACAAGGCGCTGGCGACCGCCATCGACTACGTCCGCGCGATCAAGAAGACGCCGATCGTCGTCAACGACACGCGCGGCTTCTACGTCAACCGCTGCGTGCTGCGCTATATGGCCGAAGCGTTCAAGATGCTGATCGAGGGCGTCCCGCCGGCGATGATCGAAAACGCGGCCAAGATGGCCGGCATGCCGGTCGGCCCGCTCGCGCTTACCGACGAGACCGCGATCGACCTCGCGCAGAAGATCATGAAGCAGACCATCCGCGACATGGGCGAGGGCTCCGTCGATCCGAAGCAGTTCGAGCTGATCAACACCATGGTCGACACGCACGGACGCCAAGGCCGCAAGAACGGCAAGGGCTTCTACGACTACCCGGCGAAGCCCGCGAAAAAGCACCTGTGGCCGGAGCTGAAGACGCTCTACCCGCAGCAGGACGCCGATAGCGTCGATGTCGAGGAGCTGAAGCAGCGCTTCCTCGTCGTCATCGCGCTGGAGGCCGCACGCGTCATGGAAGAGGGCATCGTCACCGACCCGCGCGAAGCGGATGTCGGCTCGATCCTCGCCTTCGGCTTCGCGCCCTATACGGGCGGCGCTCTTTCCTACATCGACGGCATGGGCGTAAAGAACTTCGTCGCGCTCGCCGAAAAGCTCGGCGCCAGATACGGCAAGGAGTTCGACGTACCGGCGCTCCTGAAGGACATGGCTGCCAAAGGCGAGACCTTCTACCAGCGCTTCGATCCTTACGCGGGTGCCAAAAAGGCCGCCTGATACGATCTCTACGCCGTCTTTCCTCTCCCCCGGTTTCGGGGGAGAGGTGGCTCGGACGAAGTCCGAGACGGAGTGGGGGTCTTTTTCCCGGAGCCAAGAATGTACGTTTGGGGGCGCCTCGCGCGCATGGTCGCCACCGCGAAATCGCGCGGACCGTTCCGTCCGGGCGACGAAAGCCGGCTGAAATTCCGCTGCCTGCCGTCCGATATCGACCGCAACATGCACTTGAACAATGCGCGCTACATGATGCTGGCCGATGTCGGCCGCGTCGACATCTTCCTGCGCCTCGGCTTTTTGAAGCTCGCGCGCGAGCGCGGCTGGGGCCCGATGATGGGCGGGCTGCAATCGGTCTATGTGCGCGAGATCAAGCTGTGGCAGCGTTTCGAGGTCGTCACCACCGTCGAGACCTGGACCGATCGCCATTTGATCGGCCGTCACCGATTCCTGCACGACGACGGCCGCACCGCCGCCGTCATCATGACGACGGCAGGCGTCTACGACCGCAACAACCGCCGCTTCGTGCCGATCGACGAACTCATCGCTGAGCTCGGCATCGAAGCCACCCCACGCCCGCTTCTGCCCCAGGAAGAAGCCTTCCTCGCCTCCCATCAAGGCTTGCGCGATTTGGCGAAGTCCTCACATTGACGCAAGGATTGGAGAAGGCGAGAATGGCGTAAAGCCGGAGAATGAGATGACCAAGCTTGAACTGGCCGTCAAGGACGCCGCGCAGCTTCCTCCTGATCTGCAGGAGCGATTGGGCGAAGACCTCTTGCATGTTGTGCACCGCATTCTCGCGCTGCAGGACGAGTTGGCCATCGGCATCGAACAGCTTGAGCGTGGCGAGGGGATACCGGGCGAAGAAGTCATGGCGGACTTGAAACGGCGCTATGGCGCTTGAGATCATCTTCGCCCCCGCTGCGCAAAAGGATGTCGATAGCGCCGCGCGATACCTCTCGGCGTGGAACCCCGAAGCGGCAGCCAATATGCTCCGGCAACTCGATCGTACCCTGGAGTTGATGAGCGGTCGCCCATTCATGGGGCCGGTCGTTTCGGCCGGCAAATATCGCGACATGCGCAAGATCACGATGCCGCCCTATGCCGTCTACTATCGCGTCTTGGGGAACTCGATCGAAATCGCTCGCATGCTCCATCACGCACAGGAAAGCGAACGACGAAAGCTATGACCCGCATCATCGACTACTACCTCATCGGCTCCTCGCCCTACGCCTATCTCGGGCACAACGCCCTGCACGAGATCGCGGCGCGTCACGGCGCGACGATCCGCTACAAGCCGATCGACATCATGGGCGTCTGGGCGAATTCGGGCTCGGTCCCGCTCGGCCAGCGCACGCCGCTGCGCCAGCGCTACCGCCGCGTCGAACTGCAGCGATTTCGCGAGATGCGAGGCCTGACGCTCAATCTCGAGCCGGAATTCTTCCCCGTCGATTCCGCCCTTGCCGACCGCGTCGCCATCGCGCTCGTTGAAGCCGGCGCCGACCCCGCCGGCTATCTGTGGCGCGTCCATGAGGGTGTCTGGGCGAAGGACGAGAACGTCGCCGACCGCGCGCAACTCGCCGCCTACCTGACGGCCGAGGGCCACGACGCGGACGCTATTCTCGCCGCCGCCGACACGCCGCAGGTCGAGGAAAGCCGCAAGGTCAACACGCAGTCGGCCGCGGCCAGCGATGCCGTCGGCGCGCCGGTCTACGTGCTCGATGGCGAGGCTTTCTGGGGGCAGGACCGGCTCGAGCTGCTGGACGCCATGCTGGCGACCGGCCGCGCCGCCTACCGTCCATGACGCTGGACAAGCCGGCCGTGCCGCGCTAACACGTTCAAGGTATATTTTCCTCTAGCGGGGTGGCGCCATGCTCTCCCATGACAAGGTCTGGGCCGCGATCGACGCGCTGGCCGCGCGCAATGCGCTGTCGGCCTCGGGGCTGGCCAAGCGCGCGGGCCTGGATTCCACCGCCTTCAACAAATCGAAGCGCCAGTCCGCCGACGGCCGTCCGCGCTGGCCGTCGACGGAATCGCTCGCCAAGGTCATGGACGCGACGGGCGCCTCGATCGACGATCTGCTCGGCCTGTTCAAGGCCGATGGTGAGGCGCGCCCGACGTCCTCGACGGTGCCTTTGATCGGTTTCGCGCAGGCCGGCGCCGGCGGCTATTTCGACGATGCGGGCTTTCCCGCCGGCCATGGCTGGGATCAGGTGCCGCTTCCGGCCGGTGCGGGCGAGGGCGCCTATGCCCTGACGGTGCAGGGCGATTCCATGCTGCCGCTCTACCGCGACGGCGACGTGCTGATCGTCGACCCGGCAGCGCAGGTCCGCAAGGGCGACCGCGTCGTCGCCAAGACCGCCAGTGGCGAGGTGACCGCCAAGGTTCTGGCACGGAAAAGCGCGAAGATAGTCGAACTCCAGTCGCTCAACCCGGACCATCCCGATCGTTCCATCCCCGCAGATGACATCGTCTGGATGGCGCGGATCGTCTGGGCGAGCCAGTAGCATGCGTCCGGCCGCGCTCCTCGTGGGTGTCGGCGGTCTGGTCCTGGTCGGCGCCATCGTGTTCGGCTGGGGCCAGAGCGAACTGGCGTCGGGTCCGTCCGACCGGCAAGTTTCGGTAACTCCGCCCGTCGCACCTGAGCCAACACCGCCCGCGCCAAAATCCGAGCGCGTCGGCCGCCCCGTCGCGCCGACCATCGCCGCCCCGCCCGTCGACATCACGCAACTGGAGCGCGTCGCGCCGCGCGAACCGCTGAGCCCGCTCGGCGCGCCGGAAGACCCGGCAACCCGCCCGCCGCGCGAAACGCTCCTTCATCGGCCCGTCGCCATCGATGCCGGCACGATCGAGGCGGAAGGCCACCGTGTTGCGCTGGAGGGAATCGAGATCGTCGCCGCAGACGAGATTTGCGGGGAGGGCGGCGGTTCCTGGCCGTGCGGCGTTCATGCCCGAACGGCCTTCCGCAACTATCTGCGCGGCCGCGCCATCGCCTGCACCGTGCCCGGCACGCCGGGCGGCGAGACGATCGTCAGCCGCTGCAAGCTCGGCCCTGCCGATCCCGCCGAATGGCTGGTCGCTCAAGGCTGGGCACATGCTGCGCCCGGCAGCGGCTACGAGGATGAGGAAAGGGCGGCGAGCGAAGCCGGGCGCGGCATACACGGCGCCGCTCCCGGCTCGAATTGACTACTGCAATTCGCCCTTGAGCGCCTTGTCGATCAGTACCCGCGTGTTGTCGATGCCATAAAGAGCCACGAACGAGCCGAAGCGCGGACCCCGTTCCTGACCGATCAGCACCTGATAGATCATCTGGAAGAAGGCGACCGAAACGCCCGGCCCGCCGGTCGGGCTCTTCTTGGCGTGGTCTTGGTAGCGCTCGATGGAGCGTGCCACGTCGAGCGCCGCATTCTGGATCGCCTCGCCGTCGGCATCGGCGGGAAGCGCCGCCAGCCCTTCCGAAAGTGCCGCCAAGGCCTCCCGCTCCGCCTCGTCCGGTGCGCGGAATGCCTTCGTCGGCTTCACGAAATCGTCGAAATAGCGGATCGCATAGGCGGTCAGCCGGTCGAGTTCGGGGTGCGTCTGCGGCGTCACGCCCGGCGCATGGCGCGAGATGAAGCCCCACAGCACCGCCTTGTCGTGCGCGTTCGACGCGGAAACGAGGTTGAGCAGAAGCGCGAAGGTCACCGGCAGTTCGATTTCCGGCGGATTGCCGTCATGGATATGCCAGACGGGATTGCCGAGCCGCTCCTTCCAGTCCTGCCGCGGATAGGCGGCGAGGAACTGGTAATATTCGTCGACCGCGCGCGGGATGACGTCGAAATAGAGTTTCTTCGCCTGTCGCGGCCGCTGGAACATGTAGAGCGCCAGGCTCTCGGTGGGCGCATAGGTCAGCCATTCGTCGATGGTCAGGCCGTTGCCCTTGGACTTCGAGATCTTCTGGCCGTTCTCGTCGAGGAAGAGCTCGTAGACGAAATGCTCCGGCGCCCGGCCGCCGAGCGCCTCGCAGATCGCGTCATAGACGCCCATGTTGGGTCCGTGATCCTTGCCGAACATCTCGAAGTCGACACCCAGCGCGGCCCACCGCGCGCCGAAATCCGGCTTCCACTGCAGCTTCACCTGGCCGCCGGTCACGGGCAGCGTCGTCTCCTTACCGTCCTCGTCGTCGAAGGTGATGGTGCCCGCTTCCGCGTCCACATTCTTCATCGGGACATAGAGCACGCGGCCGGTCTTCGGCGAGATCGGCAGGAAAGGCGAATAGGTGGCGCGGCGTTCTTCGCCCAGCGTCGGCAGCATGATGGCCATGATGTCGTCATAGCGTTCGGCGACGCGCCTCAAGATCGCGTCGAGCTTGCCCGACTTGTAGTATTGCGTCGCGCTGGCGAACTCGTAGTCGAAGCCGAACGTGTCGAGGAAGCGGCACAGCATCGTGTTGTTGTGGTCGGCAAAGCTCGCATAGTCGCCGCCGAACGGGTTCGGCACGGCGGTCAGCGGCTTGTGCATGTGCGGCTCGAGAAAGGCGCGATCCGGCACGTTGTCGGGAATCTTGCGCATCCCGTCCATGTCGTCGGAAAAGCACAAAAGGTTCGTCGCCACCTTGTCCTCGGTCAGGATGCGGAAGGCATGGCGCACCATCGAGGTACGGGCCACCTCGCCGAACGTGCCGATATGCGGCAAGCCGGATGGCCCGTAGCCGGTCTCGAACAGCACGGTCTTCGGCCAGGCCTTGCCCTCGTAGCGTTTGACGATCTTGCGCGCTTCCTCGAACGGCCAGGCTTTCGATACCTTAGCCGCTTCGAGAATTTCCGGGGTCAAATGGAGCGCGTTCGATCCTGTGGTCGCCATCGTGTCGATATCCGGTTTCTGGAAACCCGCAAGCCAGCGGGCGGGCATGGTCTATGCTTGCAAGGGGCGAGCGTCAATCTTTGGCGGCCTCGGCCGCGCCGATTGCATTGCGGTTCGGCGGCGTCGCTCCTAGATTTGAAACTGAATCCAGAAGAGGGCGAGAACCATGGCGAAGACGAAACCCGAGGAAGCCTACCGCGTCCGCGAGCCCGCGCCCAAATTGTCGCCGCAGGAGGCGATGGTCTACATCATGGTCATCACCTCGGCCGCCGACCGCGACATGGGCGACGAGGAACTCGCGCGCATCGGCGCGATCGTGCGCACGCTCCCTCTCTTCGCCGGGTTCGACCAGGCCGGAACGCTGCGCGTCGCGCAGGCCTGCCAGAAGGCGCTGGCGGCGGAGGGCGGCCTGCCGGACGTTCTGGAGGCGATCCGCGACGCGCTGTCGCCGCGCCTGCGCGAGACTGCCTATGCGCTGGCCGTCGACGTTGCAGCGATCGATCTCGACATCCGCGAGGAGGAGGATCGCATCCTCGACATCGTCAAGGCGCGTTTTTCCATCGACCCGCTCGCCGCCGCCGCCATCGAGCGCGCCGCAGCGATCCGGCACCGCGTGGAAGACTAGAAGAAACTCACCGGGAAATAGCGCAGGTAGAGTTCGGCGAAGCGTCCGC
This sequence comes from Aliihoeflea sp. 2WW, assembly GCF_000497755.1. Lineage (GTDB taxonomy): Bacteria > Pseudomonadota > Alphaproteobacteria > Rhizobiales > Rhizobiaceae > Aliihoeflea. The sequence continues at coordinate 59,109 of NZ_AYOD01000044.1, read as the reverse complement.
TGGCGTCGATTTCCCGAAGCGCCGAATCGAAGGCGGTCGCCAGGTCGGCATTGTCGCGCGCAACGGCGATCGTCAGCCCCTGGCCGAGATGGTCCGGCGCGAGATAGGGCCCGCCGACAAGGGCGCAGCAATCCTCCGGTTCGTCTCCGGCAAGCCAGTTGGCGATGCGCAAACCGTCCGCAAAGGCGGCATCGATCCGCCCGGCCTTCAGGTCGCGCAGCATCCAGTCGGCGCGCGAGAACGGCACCGGTACGGCATCGGCGAAATGCGCGCGCAGGAGAGCTTCATGCGCCGAGCCGGCCACGACGCCGATCCGTTTTCCGGCCACCGAGCGGTGAAGGGGCTCGGCAAGGTTCGCCGAACGCGCCGCCACGAAACGGGCGGGAAACTTGAGATAGGGTCGCGTGAACGCCAGGTCTTCGCGCAACTGCGCCGTCGGCGCGAGACCGGCGATGATCGCCTCGCCGTCCCCGTTTTCCAGCGCCGGCACGAGTTCGTCCCAGGGCAGCGCCTGGATCTGGCAGACGGCATCGAGAGACAATTGCCGGCATATGTCGCGCGCGAGATCGACATTGAAGCCCGTCAACTGGTTGTTCGCGTCGAGGAAGTTGAACGGCGCGAAGTCCACCGTCGTCAGGAAGCGAAGGCGGGGCAGGTCCGTCACCTGCGGGCGTTCGATGCGCTCGCGCGCATCCCAGAAGCTGGGAATCTGCGGGCTTTGCGCGGCAGCCTGCATCGGGAGGGCCGCAAGCAGCAGAAAGAGAATGGCAGCGCGCATCATCGGGCGGTCTGGTCCTTGGCAAGCGGCAGGTGCATGGTGAAGGTCGCGCCGTCGCCCGGCGTCGAGCGGATCGTCAGCCTTCCCTTGTGACGGGTCAGGATATGCTTGACGATGGCAAGACCAAGGCCCGTCCCCTTCTGCACCCGGCTGGTTTCCACGTCGACGCGGTAGAACCTTTCCGTCACGCGCGGAATATGCTCGGCCGGAATGCCCGGCCCATGATCGCGAACCGAAAGCGCGGCTTCCTCGTCGTCGCTCGACAGCGTGATGTCGAGCCGCTTGCCGGCCTGTCCGTACTTGCAGGCGTTCTCGACCAGGTTTTCGACGACCTGTACGATCTCGTCGGCATTGGCGAGCACGCGCACGGGCTGTGCCGGCAGGTCGAGCGAAAGCTCCATTTCGTTATCGCGGATCATCTGGCCGAGTGAATCGGTGACCTGCCGCGTCAGCGCCACGAGGTCGACGGCCGTCCCCGCGCCGGCGAGCGGCTTCATCTCCAGCCGCGACAGCGACAGAAGGTCGTCGATCAGCCGCGCCATCCGGCCGGTCTGGGTGTGCATGATCTGGAGGAACCGCTCGCGCGCCTCGGCATCGTTGCGCGCCGGGCCGCGCAGCGTCTCGATGAAGCCGGAGATCGAGGCGAGCGGCGTGCGCAATTCGTGGCTGGCATTGGCGATGAAATCGGCCCGCATCCGGTCGATCCGCCGGGCTTCGCTCTGATCGCGAAAGTGGAGCGCGAAGCGGCCGTCCTCGCCGATCCGCGTCACGCTCACCTTGAAGCTCCGCTTGATCGGAACGCGCTCGGCATAATCGATGGGCCGGACATGGCTGCCGGCGAGCGCCGCTTCAATCAGATCGTGCATTTCCGGGCTGCGGAAGCGCAGTGCGACGAGTTCGCCTGGCTGGATGCGGCCGAAGGCGAGCGAAGCCGCCGCATTGGCGATCAGGACGACGCCGTTCGCGTCGCAGACGATCAACGGGTCGGCGATCGCGGCCGCCAGTTCCAGTCCGCTCGGATGCGCTTCGTGCTCGGAATCGCTGCCAAGGGGGCGCGGGGACGCTGAGATCGCGGGCTGCCTGCGCGGCGCGCCGGCCCCCATGATCGCTGCGGCCAACACCGCCATCGCGGCGATCAGGCCCAGAATTGGGCGTCCCGCGACGCCTGCCACCAGCGCGATGGCGCCAAGCGATACGCACACCACGACCGCCTGATCGCGCAGGCGCATGCGCCAGCGCGCGCCAAGTCGTCTGGCCGACGAAAGCGATGCGGAACTGTCGCTTGCCACCTTTGCCCCTCGCTCAACTTCGGCTGGACCGGAACCTGGCCCCCACATAGCATGAACCCCGAAAATCGAAAGGATATCCGATGAATGCGACGCTTTTGCCCGGCGATCCGATCGCGCCCATACGCCTGAACGTTCGCGGTAAGGAGCGCGTGTTCGACATCGACGATCCCGACCTGCCGGACTGGATCGACGATCATCACCTGACCGCCGACGCCTTCCCGTATGCCGAGCGCATGCCGAAGAAGGACTACGAGGCGGCGCTCGAGAAGATGCAGGTCGAACTCGTCAAGCTGCAATACTGGCTTCAGAAATCCAGCGAGCGCGTCATGATCCTGTTCGAGGGGCGCGACGCTGCCGGCAAGGGCGGGATGATCTTCGTCATCCGCCGCTACATGAACCCCCGCACCGCGCGCAACGTCGCCTTGACCAAGCCGTCCGAGGTCGAGCGCGGCCAATGGTATTTCCAGCGCTACGTCGCCCATTTCCCCACCGACGGCGAATTCGTCACCTTCGACCGCTCCTGGTACAATCGCGGCGTGGTGGAGCCGGTAATGGGCTTTTGCACGCCGGCCGAGACCGAAAAATTCTTCCGCGAGGTGCCGACCTTCGAGGCGACCCTCGTCGACGACGGCATCCACCTTTTCAAGTTCTGGCTGAACATTTCGCACGAAACCCAGCTCAAACGCTTCCACGACCGCCGTCACGATCCGCTGAAGACATGGAAGTTTTCGCCCATCGACGTCGCCGGCATGTCGCGCTGGGATGACTACACCGCGGCGCGCGACGCGATGCTGGAACGCACGCACAGCCAGGTATCGCCCTGGATCGTCGTGCGGGCCAACGACAAGCGCCGTGCCAGACTGGCCGTCATGTCGCGCATCCTGCGCGCGCTCGCCTATGATGGCCGCGATCTCGACGCAATCGAGTCGATCGATGCCAGCATCATCGCCGATTATCGAGCCGCAGCGCCTCTGCCGGGGTGATCGCCTCGCCGGTTTGCCGCCGGACCAGAATCCGGCTCGGCGGATGCGGCGTCTTTTCCCAGTGATGGGGCTGGCGGATCAGGTGCCAGACGGCCCGCCACGCGCCATGCGATAGGGCGAGCCAGTAGAGCGGCGTCGCGGCCGCCACCGTCCAGAAGCCGGGCCGCTCGGAAGGTGACAGCGTGCGTCGTCCCAGAAGCAGGAAGGCCGCGTAGCCGGCGGCGACGTTGAAGATGTCGAGCGCCAGGATTGCCGCATGGTTGGTCGGCAGCGCGCCCTTCACCGCAAGTGTCGTGCCGAGCGCGATGATGGTGATGACGAAGAACACATGCGCCAGTGCGGAAAGCACCATTCCCGCAAACAGCACCTGCATGAGCACGAAATTGCCGAAGCCGAGGTCGCGCTTCAGGGTGCGCGGCGACCGCATGTGCACGAGCCAGGTCTGCATCCAGCCCTTGAACCAGCGCGTGCGTTGCGGCAGCCACGTGTCATAATCCGCCGGCGCGGTCTCATGGGTCGGCCGCGTGATGAGGTCGACGCGATAGCCGAAGCGCGTCAGCCGCAAGCCCAGGTCGGCATCCTCGGTGACATTGTAGGGGTCCCAGCCGCCCACGGCGTCGAGCGCCTCGCGCCGGAAGTGGTTGGACGTCCCGCCAAGCGGAAGCAGTGCGTTCCACGACGCCAGCCGGGGCAGAAGCCCGCGAAAGAGCGCCGCATATTCGAGGGCGAACAGCCGCGGCAGCAGGGGCCGTGATCGTGAGATGACGAGCGGCGCCTGCAGGCAGCCAAGCTCGCGGCCCTCGCGGCTGAACCGATCCCACGCCTCGCGCAACTGCAACGGGTGCGGCCGGTCCTCCGCATCATAGAGCACCACGAACTCACCCTTGCATTGCGGCAAGGCGTAGGCGAGCGCCTTCGGCTTCGTGCGCGGATTGCCGGCTGGCACCACGATCACCTCGACGCAAGGATGCAGATCATGCGCAGCGAGCGCGGCGCGCGTCGCCGCATCGTCGCTCTCGCAGATCAGCTTGATCTCCAGTCTCGATCGCGGCCAGTCGATCTTGCCGAGCGCAACGAGCAGTTCGGGCACGATGTCGGCCTCGTGCCGCAACGCCACCAGCACGGAGTAGATCGGCACCGGCGCGCAAGGGTCGGTCTCGATCCGGGCAAGTTTCAGCGGCCTTGCGACCATCGCCGCCGCGACGCGCAGCAGGACGCAGGCAAGGAATGCCAGGCTGCCGGCCGCGTGGATGACCAGCGCCAGCCGGCCGAAGTCGAAAATGGCGAGTGCGGCAAGACTTGCGCCGAGCAGCCCGAGCACGAAGCCCTGATACCCCGTCATCACGGTCCGTGCCGAATGCGAGGGCGCGGCTTCGGCAAGTCCCGAGACGGCCGCACGCATGAGCGAAGCGCGGCTGCGCGCCTGGATCGCCTTGCGCAAGGTCGTGGGCGCGACGATGCGCAGGCGGTGGCGAAATTCCGGCTTGCCGCGGGTCAGTCGCAAAAGGTCGTCGACGGAGGCGTTGAGCGGAGCGACCAGCAGGAGCGGGCGCTCGTGCGAATAGTAGAAGACCGGCGGCAGATCGCCGTCGCGCGACAGCGCCTCGAACCGCACCGCCTTGCGCATCACGACGAGCGACGGTTCGATCTGTTCGAGGAAGGGCAGGCCGAGCAGCGTGGCGAGCGCGCGGCAATAGCGCTCTTCGGTGACGACCTGCGCCGCGATCAGTTCCGCCGCGAGGCTCGTCCCGTTCATCCTGCATCGGGCCGAAGCCGTTGCGAGGTCAGCGGGCGTCAGGCCAAGTGCACGCGCGAGTTCTTCGGTCGGCGGCGGTGTCCGCAACACCGGCTCTTGAGTGCAATCCGTCACCAAAGACGTTCGCGGACCGGAAACATCGCCGATGGCGGTGCTCTCAGCCGCGTCGTCGAGCATGCCTAGGCAGCCCCGAGCAGGACATGGCCGTCCTGTCGGCAACCCGCAAAGTTCGTCATCGAGGCCCGTCCCGCCCTGAAAGCTGCACTTTCGTGCAACGTTAGGTTTAGCCGCAAATGATGTCCAGTCGAAATCGATCGCCCGTATCGGTCTAGCGGCGAAAGACTGCGCCGATGCCTATTCTCGGAAAGTCCGGGCCGCGATGACGATGCGCGAAACGGCGGTATAAAAGCACAGCGCAGCGAAAACGAACGCAAGCACCGCGAACCATTCCGGAAAGAGGCAGAAGGCGACGAAGAAGGCGATCGTCTCGGTCGCCTCGGCCAGTCCGGTGGTGAAGAAGAGGGATTTTTCCCCCCTCGCGTCGGTGGAGAGGCCACGCTTTTCGGCCATGACCGCATAGGCGAGGAAGCTTGCGCCATTGACGTAGAACGACAGGATCAGAACGGCGCCGGCAACGGAATTTGCGGACGGATCGGCCAGCACGAAGCCGAGCGGGACCAGCCCGTAGAATGCGAAGTCGAGCACGATGTCGAGATAGCCGCCGAAATCCGACTTGCGCGTGTGGCGGGCGACCGCTCCGTCGAGGCCGTCGCCGATCCGGCTGAGGAGTAGCAGGAAAAGTCCGCTCAGATAGGCTTCGAGCGCGATGGCGACGAAGGCTGCGAACCCGGCCGCGAAAGCTGCCAGGGTGACGGCGTTTGCGGTGACGCCGCTTCGCGCAAGGCTGCGGCCGGCGCGGTCCAGCGCCGGATCGATCCTTGCTCGTGCCCAGCCGTCCAGCATTGCATTGCTCTCCTCGGTTCGGTCATAGGTGAAAGCGCGACGGCCGCATGATCACTTTCGCTTCAACTTTCACGCGCCGCGCACCCAAAGCGTCCCCGTATGCGTTATTTTTCGAGGAGTGAGTGTGAGCAAGCCGATGTACCGGACGACCACCAGCGGGATCGAGGTCACCGTGGAGCCCTTTTTTCTCGAAGAGCGCTCCCAGCCGGAGGTTGGCCGCTATTTCTGGGCCTATCGGGTCACGATCGCAAATCGGGGCACGAAGGCCGTCAAGCTCGTCTCCCGGCACTGGCGCATCACCGATGCCAGCGGAAAGCTCGAGGAAGTGCGCGGCGCCGGCGTCGTCGGCGAACAGCCGGAACTGGAACCCGGTGACAGCTTTCAGTACACGTCGGGCTGTCCGCTCGCCACCTCGTCCGGCTTCATGGTCGGTGACTATACGATGCGCGACGAGGCCGGCCGCGAGTTCGACGTCGCCATTCCCGCCTTCTCGCTCGACCTTCCCGGCGAGCGCCATTCCGTCAATTGAGCGTATCCTCGCCGTCGCCGGCGACCGGAAAGAGCGAGCGGTCGACGAGCGCGCGCCCGAACCGCAGCATCAGATCCGCAGCCAGCGTCTGGTCCCGTCCGAGATGCCGGTTGTAGGCCTTGCCGGCAGCGAAGTTCATTCGCTGCGCGGCTTCGGGATCGATCTGGTGGATGGCCTGAGCGAGAAGGACGGCGATCTCGCAGACGGCCTCTGCAATCTCTTCCTCGTGGCCGGCTGACAATGCGGGCATGCTTATTCCGATCGGCTGTGATTCACGGCCGACCTTGGCAGCTTATGGTTTCCGCAATGCTAATCAGTTGAGCGGGGCGCCCGCAGTCGGCCCAGAGCAATCCGGATTCGACCATTCGTCGCAAGGCGAACCCGCGCGGTCTGCCCGCCCGACCGTGTCGGACGTCACCAGTTCCGCAAAGCCTGCCGCAAAGCCCGCGACGAGGAGCCAGATTATTGCCAGTCTTATGATCATCGTTCATCCGGTAGCGATGCCCCCCGCTTGCCGAATTCCGGGGCATACTGCAACCGCACGCTTGATGAAGGTTTAAGTCACACGTTAACAAAAGTGGCGCAATTGTGGCTAAGGCTGCTCGATGCACGACGCCAGAGGCGGTTCGTCTGCGCCGGCCATTTCGTCGAAGAGCGTCGCCTCGCTGCCCTTCGACCACCACACATAGCGTCCGCCGACGTAGCGCACACCGGAAGCGGCAATGCCGGCCGAAGCCACGATCCGCTCGCCTTCCCAGTCGAAAATCGCAAGCGATACCGGCCCGGCATTGACGTAGCGCACGTCGATTTCGGTCGATCCGCAAAGATAGGCGAGGGTGGTTTCCTCGACCTCCGTCCCGGGAAAATCGATCATCACTTCGCCGGCCCGGGCGGCCGGAGCCGCCAGAGCCGCAATGAGCAGAAGCGAAGGCAGAAGCCCTTGGGCCATCTTCAATTCCGCGTGACGAAGTCGGTCGGATCGAACTCGTAATGGGTCGAGCAGAACTCGCACGAAACCTTGATCTTCCCGTCCTCGATGCTGTCGGAGATTTCCTCTTCCGTGAAGCCGTCGAGAATTCCGCGGATTTTCTCGCGCGAGCAGGAGCAGTCGTCGATGACGTCCGAGCCTTCGAAGACGTGGACGCCGTGCTCGTGGAAGAGCCGGTAGAGAAGGCGCTCGGGGCCGACGGTCGGATCGATCAGCTCGTCCGCCTCGATGGTCGAGACCAACGCCTGCACCTCGGCCCAGGCATCGTCGGTCGGATCGGGCATCTCGCCATTGTCGCCGTCGCCGCCCGGAAGATCGGGCAGGCGCAGACGCTCGGGCGCCTCGGGCAGGAACTGCGAGAGCAGACCGCCGGAGCGCCAGTGCCCGTCGAAGCCGTTCTGGCCCTTGATCATCTGGCGCGCGACCGACAGCCGAACCTCGGTCGGAATCTGCTCCGACTGGCGGAAATAGGTGCGCGCGGCGTCTTCGAGCGAAGTCGAGTCGAGCTGGACGATGCCCTGGTAGCGCTGCATGTGCTGGCCCTGGTCGATGGTCAGCGCCAGAACGCCCTTGCCGAGGAGATCGGCGGGCGAAGATTTGCCTGCCGCGCTCGCCTCCGCCACGCGCTCGGCATCGAAGCTGGCATAGGCGCGCAGTGAGCCGGGCGTGGTGAAGTCGGCGACGAGCATGTCCACCGGCCCGTCGGAGCGGGTCTGGAGAATGAACTTGCCGTCGAATTTGAGCGAGGTGCCGAGCAGCACCGTCAGCGTCATCGCCTCGGCGAGCAGCCGCGCGACGGGCTCGGGATAGTCGTGCCGGCCGAGGATCGCGTCGAGGATCGGGCCGAGCTGGACGACGCGGCCGCGCGCATCGAGCGGGCCGACCTGAAACGGAACGACGGTGTCGTCACCGGCGAAACCGAAATCGCCGAGCTTTGCATGCGGTGCAGTCACGGGAACATTCCTATCCTCGGGGAAGCGCGATTATCGCCGCGCCGCGCCCGCTGGCCAAGCCAGATCTATCAACTGTGCCCGGCAGATAGGTGCCGCGCCGCGTTCAATCAAGCGCCGAAGCACCACGCAAGCACGGCCTTCTGGGCATGCAGCCGGTTCTCCGCCTCGTCGAAGACGACCGAATTCGGTCCGTCGATGACCTCGTCCGTCACCTCCTCGCCGCGATGGGCGGGCAGGCAGTGCATGAAGAGGGCATCGGGCTTCGCGCCGGCCATCAATTCGGCATTGACCTGATAGGGCTGGAAGACGTTGTGGCCGCGCGCGCGATGCTCCTGATTCATCGAGACCCAGGTGTCGGTGACGACGCAATCGGCGCCCGCAACCGCTCGGTCGGCGCTGTCGTGGAATTCGATGCGCCCGCCATTGGCCCTCGACCAGTCGACGAATTTCGCGTCCGGCTCGCTGCCCGCCGGAACGGCGATGTTGAGCCGGAAATTGAAGCGTGCGGACGCTTCGGCCAAAGAGTGCAGCACGTTGTTGCCGTCGCCCGTCCAGGCGAAGAGCTTGTCCTCGACCGGCCCCCGATGTTCCTCGAAGGTCATCAGATCGGCCATGATCTGGCACGGATGCGTGTCGTCGGTCAGGCCGTTGATGACCGGGATCGTCGCGTGCTCGGTCATTTCCAGCAGGCGGTCATGCTCGGTCGTGCGCATCATGATGGCATCGACATAACGCGACAAGACGCGCGCCGTGTCGGCGATCGTCTCGGACCGGCCGAGCTGCATTTCCGTGCCCGTCAGCATCAGGGTCTCGCCGCCGAGCTGGCGCATGCCGACGTCGAAGGAGACGCGCGTGCGGGTCGACGGCTTGTCGAAGATCATCGCCAGCACCTTGCCTTCCAGCGGACGCTCGCGCCCGCCCGCCTTGAGGCGCGTCTTGCGCGCGCGCGCGTCGTCCAGGATGGCGCGCAGCTCGCCCGATGCGATGGCGGAAAGGTCGGTGAAATGCCGGAATGCTGAAGCCATGATCTCGTTTCTCAGGCGGCCGAGCCGGCCTTGCGCGCGGGCAGCGCGAGGTCCGATGCGGCGTCGCGGATCGCTTCGACGGCGATGCGGATTTCCTCGTCGGTGACGTTGAGCGGCGGCAGCAGGCGGACGACGTTGTCGCCGGCAGGCACCGCCAGGAAATTGTGCCGCCTGAAGGCGAGGTTCACTTCGCCATTGGGCATCCGGCATTTGAGGCCGAGCATCAGCCCCGACCCGCGCACGCTCTCGAAGACCTCCGGGAACTCGTCGACGACCGAGGCGAGCGACTGCTTCAGGAGCAGGGACTTGCGCTTGACCTCGTCGAGGAAGCCCTCTTCGAGGACGACGTCGAGGACGGCATTGCCAACCGCCATGGCGAGCGGGTTGCCGCCGAAGGTGGTGCCGTGGACGCCCGGCACGATGCCGGATGCGGCCTCGTCGCTGGCCAGGCACGCGGCCATCGGAAAGCCGCCGCCGATGCCCTTGGCGATCGCCATGATGTCGGGCGCGACGCCCGACCACTGATAGGCGAACAGCTTGCCGGTGCGTCCGATGCCGCACTGGACCTCGTCATAGATCAGGAGCAGGCCGTGCTTTTCACAAAAGCCGCGCAGGCGCGCGAGCATGTCGGCTTCGATCGGACGGATGCCGCCTTCGCCCTGCACCGGCTCGATCAGGATCGCCGCCGTTTCCTCGGTGATCGCCTTTTCGAGAGCTTCGAGGTCGCCGAACGGAACCTGGTCGAAGCCCTGCACCTTCGGGCCGAAGCCTTCGAGATATTTCGGCTGGCCGCCGGCCGCGATCGTCGCCAGCGTGCGGCCGTGAAAGGCGCCCTCGAAGGTGATTATGCGGTAGCGCTCTGGATTGCCCTTGGCGTAGTGGTAGCGGCGCGCCGTCTTGATCGCGCATTCGAGCGCCTCGGCGCCGGAATTGGCGAAGAACACCTTGTCGGCGAAGGTCGCGTCGGTCAGGCGCTCGGCAAGGCGCGTCTGTTCGGGAACCTCATAGAGATTGGAGACGTGCCACAGCTTTTCGGCCTGCGTCTTCAGCGTCTCGACGAGATGCGGATGCGAATGGCCGAGCGAATTGACCGCGATGCCGGCCGCGAAATCCAGATAGCGCTCGCCGCTTTCCGTATAGAGCCAGACGCCTTCGCCACGTTCGAAACGCAAGGGCGCGCGGTTGTAGGTTTCGAAAAGGGCCGAACCGCCCATGGCCTCACTCCATCCGGGGGACGCGATCAAAAACAAAAAATCCGCCTCGAGGGCGGCTTCTGCCCGTCTTTATCAGCGTTCGCGGGCGCGCTGTCAATTCTTTGCAACGCAGCGTCATGCGCCGGGGCAATGCGACAGATCGGCGACAGACGAAGCGCCCAAGTTGGGGAAAACCGAAAAAACAGAATCGGTGTGTCCGGCCGACTCTTGTCACCGAGTCGGCGCATATTGTAGTTTCGGGCCAGTAAAGAACTAGATTTCGTGCGGCGGATCTAATCACCAAGCTCAACGCGGTGCCCACTCGGCAGTTGCCGGGCGGGAAAGGATTCGGATTCCGCACCTCACTTAGGAGCGTGTCGCCATGAACTGGACCGACGAGCGGGTGGAACTTCTCAAGAAGCTTTGGGCCGAAGGCCTGAGCGCCAGCCAGATCGCAACCCAGCTCGGTGGCGTCAGCCGCAACGCCGTCATCGGCAAGGTCCACCGCCTGAAGCTGTCCGGCCGGGGTCGGGCCTCCTCGGCAACGCCGCGTCCCAAGAAATCCGCCCCGTCGGCTCCCAAGGCGCCGCGCCCGAGCCGCCCGATGACGACCACGATCGGCGCGACCGCTCTTCAGGCCCGCTTCGATGCACAGCCGGAAGCCGCGCCCGCGCCGCGCCTGTCCAGCGTCGTCGTGCCGCTGTCGCGCAATCTCAAGCTGATCGAACTGTCGGAACGCACCTGCAAATGGCCGAATGGCGATCCGCTGGCCGAGGAATTCTCGTTCTGCGGCAACGATGTCGGCGATTGCGGTCCTTATTGTGCCTATCACTCGCGCGTCGCCTACCAGCCGGTCGCGGAGCGCCGCCGTCGCGGGTAAGCCTACTGCGCCGCGAACCGCGCGGCGTCCATCACCACGCGATGGCTCTCGTCCTCCTTGGGACGCTCCGGCGGCAATTGCTCGCCCGTGACGATGAAATAGACCGTCTCGACGATGTTGGTCGCGTGGTCGCCGATCCGCTCGATGTTCTTGGCGCAGAACAGGAGATGCGTGCAGGCGGTGATGTTGCGCGGATCTTCCATCATGTAGGTCAGGAGCTCGCGAAACAGCGAGGTGTACATCGCGTCGATCTGCTCGTCGCGGTCGCGGATGAACGGCACGCGCTCGACCGATCGCGTCGCATAAAGGTCGAGCACATCCTTGAGTTGCGTCAGGGCAAGGTCGGAAAGCGCTTCGAGCCCACGGAAGAGACGGGGCGGCTGGCGCGTCTCGGCAACGGCGCCGACGCGCTTGCCGATGTTCTTGCCCATGTCGCCGACGCGTTCGAGATCGGCCGCGATGCGGATCGCGCTCAGGATTTCGCGAAGATCGCCGGCCATCGGCTGGCGCCGCGCGATCAGCGCGACGGCCTTTTCGTCGATCTCCCGATGTGCCTCGTCGAGGGCCTTGTCCGCCTCGACGACATGCCGCGCAAGCGTCAGGTCGGCGTTGACGAGCGCGGCGACCGACTGTTCGACCAGCCGCTCGGCCTGGCCGCCCATCGCCGCGATGCGTGCGCCGAGCCTGGCCAGATCCTCGTCATAGGCGCGGACGATGTGACCTGACGACATGTCATTGCTCCAGAATCAGTTCGCTCAAGTTTAGGTGCCGGACATGACGGAAAAAAGAACCCACCATCATGACCGCTGTAAATGGCGCCGCGCACAAGTGAAAGTTGTTGCGTGACATCAGTTTGAGCCCATACTATCGTTTCACACCGGATACAAAAGGGCATCGGCCGTGCGCTCCTTCGACGAGACGCTTCAATTCGCATCCGACCTGCAATCCGCCCATGCCATCGACACCGTTCGAAACAAGTTCCTGTCGCTGACCTCGCTCTATGGTCTCGACCGGGTGCTCGTCGGCACGCTGCCCGATGACGGTCTCAGCCCGGAGGACCAGAAGGCCCACGTGCTGATGCATAGCTGGCCCGAGGAATGGCTGGATCACTATGTGGGCGAAGACTATCTCGAATGCGATCCGCTGGTCGACATCATTCGAAATGGGCCGCGTCCCGTTCCCTGGAAAGGGGCCGGCGCGCTGCCCGGCCTGTCTCCCCGCGCACGCCTGATGTTCGACGAGGCAAGCGAATTCAAGATCAAGGAAGGGCTCGTCCTCCCGATCATCACGCTCGAAGGCGTGGTCGTCTTCGTCTCGCTGTCGGGCGAGATGCTGGACATCGATCCGTTCGAGATCGGCACGCTCCAACTGGCGGCGACCCATGCGGTGACGCGGGCGCTGCAATTGTCGGAGATCGCTAGGGTGCAGCGCACCCGGCCCGAACTCACCGCGCGCGAGCGCGAGTGCATAAGGTGGGCCGCGCTCGGCAAGTCGGAATGGGAAATCTCGCAGATTCTCGGCATTTCCGAACACACGTCCGAAAAGCACCTGCTCAGCGCCAAGACCAAGCTGGGCGCCGTCAATCGCGTGCAGGCCGTCGCCGAGGCCATCCGCCTCGGCTACATCACCTAGCCGCTCGTCGCGCCTAGACCGTCTCCAGCGCCCGGTCGAGATCGGCGATCAGATCGTCGGCGTCCTCGAGCCCGACCGAAAGCCGCACCGTGCCGGGCGTGATGCCAAGCTCCATGCGCGCCTCTTCCGTCAGGTTCTTGTGGGTCGTCGTCGCCGGATGCGTGATCAGGCTCTTGGCATCGCCCAGATTGTTGGAAATCCTGACGATGTCGAGCGCATTCTGGAAGCCGAACGCACCGGCCTTGCCGCCTCTCGTCTCGAAGCAGACGAGCGTCGAACCGCCCGTCATCTGGCGCGCGATGATGTCGGCCTGCGGATGATCGTTGCGACCGGGATAGATGACGCGCGAAACCTTCGGGTGGCAGGCGAGATGCCCCGCGATCCGCGCCGCACTCTCCGTCTGCTGCTTCACCCGGATCGGCAGCGTCTCCAGCCCCTTGAGCAGCGTCCAGGCATTGAACGGCGACAGCGACGGTCCGGTGTGGCGGAAATAGTCGTGCAAATTCTCGTCGATCCACTGCTTGTCGGACAGGATGATGCCGCCGAGGCACCGGCCCTGGCCGTCGATATGCTTCGTCGCCGAATAGACGACGACATGGGCGCCGAGTTCGAGCGGCTTTTGCTGCAGCGGCGTCGCGAAGACGTTGTCGACGACGACCCGCGCGCCGATGCCGTTGGCGATCTTCGCAACCGCTGCGATGTCGACGACTTCGAGCGTCGGATTGGTTGGGCTTTCGAGAAAGAACAGCTTGGTGTTCGGCCGCACCGCCGCCTCCCACTGCGCCATGTCGCGGCCGTCGACGAGCGTCGACTCGATGCCGTATTTCGGCATTAGCGTCTCGACGACCCAGCGGCAGGAGCCGAACAGCGCGCGCGCTGCGACCACATGGTCGCCCGCTTTCACCGAGCAGAGAAGCGCGGCCGAGATCGCCGCCATGCCCGATGCGGTCGCCCGTGCATCCTCGGCGCCTTCGAGCGCGCACATGCGCTTTTCGAACACATCGACCGTCGGGTTGGCGTAGCGCGAATAGATGAAGCCCGGCTCGTCCCCCTTGAAGCGTGCTTCGGCCGATTCCGAACTGTCGTAGACGAAGCCCTGCGTCAGATACATCGCCTCCGACGTCTCGCCGAACTGCGAGCGCACGGTCGCGCCATGGACGAGTTGGGTGGCGGGCTTCCAGTTCTTCTCGTTCGACATCGGCATCATCCAGACACAAAAAAACCGGCCGCGAAAAGTCGCGCCGGTCCATACAGCCTTGCGGCCCACGGTCCTTTAGCGACTTGTTTTACGTGGCTGCAAGCCGACCGGCAAATCACCACGGGATAAAGCGCCGTCTACCGGCTTTCTCGCCTTGCGTCAATTCGTGTCCTGTTTAAACCTCCCCGCCAATCGAGAGGGGTGAGCAGGGTGCGTCAGACGGGAATATTGCCGGACCGGCAGATCGGCGAACTGTTCGCCAGCGGCGCTCTGTCCTGCGACAGAGCTCTCGACGCCGACCAGATCCAGCCCGCCAGTCTCGACCTTCGCCTCGGCAAGCGCGCCTACCGCGTCCGCGCCAGCTTCCTGCCGGGGCCGGGCAAGCGCGTCGCCGACAAGCTCGAACGCTTCAAGCTGCACGAATTCGACCTCGAGGCCGGCGCCGTCCTGGAGACGGGCTGCGTCTACATCGTGCCGATCTTGGAGAAGCTGAAACTGCCGGCCAACATCGCCGCCTCGGCGAACCCGAAAAGCTCGACCGGTCGCCTCGACATCTTCACCCGCGTGATGACGGATTTCGGCGCCGAGTTCGACAAGATCCCGGCCGGCTACGAAGGGCAGCTCTATCTCGAGATCAGCCCGCGCACCTTCCCGATCGTGGTCCGCACCGGCTCGCGCCTGTCGCAGATCCGCTTCCGGATCGGCAACGCGCTGCTCGACGAAACCGCGCTCCACGCACTCCACCAGGCCGAAACGCTTGTCGCGTCGACCAATCCCAACATTTCCGGCGGCGGCATCGCGCTCTCGATCGACCTGACCGGCGATGCGAGTGGCCTGATCGGCTACCGCGGCAAGCACCATTCCGCCGTCGTCGACGTCGACAAGCGCGCCGCGCAGGACGTGCTCGACTTCTGGGAACCGCTCCACGATCGCGGCCAGAAGGAACTGATCCTCGACCCCGACGAGTTCTACATCCTCGTCAGCCGCGAAGCCGTACACGTCCCGCCGGACCATGCTGCCGAGATGACGCCCTTCGATCCGCTGGTCGGCGAGTTCCGCGTCCACTATGCCGGCTTCTTCGATCCCGGCTTCGGCCATTCGGCCGCCGGCGGAACCGGCAGCCGCGCGGTGCTCGAAGTGCGCAGCCACGAAGTGCCCTTCATCCTCGAACACGGCCAGACCGTCGGCCGTCTCGTCTACGAGCACATGCTGGAGCGCCCGAAGGCGCTCTACGGCACCGACCTCAAGTCGAACTACCAGGCGCAGGGCCTGAAACTGTCGAAGCATTTCCGTCAGCCCTGAGCGCCCGGATTTCCTGACGCAGCGCCCGCACCTCCTGCAGGATCATGTCCTGCTCGTCCTTCATCTGCGAGCGCTCTTCCGACGCGGTCGACTCGTGCTCCTCCTGCATGGCCGACACGATGATACCGATGAAGAGGTTGAGCACGGCAAAGGACGTCGTGACGATGAACGGGATGAAATAGAGCCACGACCAGGGATAGACCTCCATCACCGGCCGCACGATCCCCATCGACCAGCTTTCCAGCGTCATGATCTGGAACAGCGTATAGGCGCTTTCGCCGATGTTTCCGAACCATTCGGGGAACGACGCGGCAAAGAGCTTCGTCGCCATCACCGAGAAGACGTAGAAGACCAGCGCGAGCAGAAGCACGATCGAGCCCATGCCGGGCAGGGCCGCGACGAGCCCGCCGACGACCCGGCGCAGCGACGGCACCACGCTGACGATGCGCAGCACCCGCAGGATGCGCAGCGCGCGCAGCACCGAAAGATTGCCCGTCGCCGGCATCAGCGCGATGCCGACGACGACGAGGTCGAAGACGCGCCACGGATCGTTGAAGAAGCGGCTGCGATAGACGAGCGCCCGCGCCGCCAGTTCGGCGACGAAAACGAACAGGACCACACGGTCGACCACCAGAAGCAGCGGCCCGAACCGCGACATGATCGACTGCGACGTCTCCAGCCCGAGCGTGATCGCGTTGACGATGATGAGAATGGTGATGAAGAGTTCGAAGCGGCGCGATTCGATCAGCGTCTGCAAGCGTGTCACGTCGGGCGTCCTGGATGGAGGAAATTCGCCGCACCAGTCGCCGAGGACGGCCCTCGCGTCAACTGTCGATCCGGACAAATGCGCTTGACGCCAACCTTGGCCTCGCCGATTAATGAGCGCGTCGCGGGTGTAGCTCAATGGTAGAGCAGCAGCTTCCCAAGCTGAATACGAGGGTTCGATTCCCTTCACCCGCTCCAGCCGACTTGAAGCGTCCGTCTCGAATGCGTATGTGCGGCCTCGCACAACGGAGACGCGACATGTCGGCAGTGAACCGCTTTCTCGGCGACAGCCCCTTGCGGGTTCTGGTCAAGCTGATCGTGATTTCGTTCCTCGTCGGCATCGTCATGAGCGTGATGGGCTGGTCGCCCTATGACGTCATCTACGGCGCGCGCGACCTCGTCGTGAACGCCTACTATATGGGCTTCGACGCATTCGGCCGCTTCATCGACTATTTCCTCGTCGGCGCCATCATCGTCGTCCCCGCCTTCTTCATCATCCGGCTCCTCAGCTACCGGCGAGGTTGATCAGCAGAATTCGGCCGCGGTCTCGAAAAGGATCGCATGGCGCGCCGCCAGCGCGTCGATGTCGTTCGAATAGCCGCCCCCGATGACGCCGCAGACCGGTATGCCACGCTCGCGGAAATGGCCGATCACGGCGCGGTCGCGGGCGCGAAGCCCGTCGTCGGAAAGCGCCAGGCGCCCGAGCTTGTCGTCGCGATGCGGGTCGACGCCGGCATTGTAGAAGACGATCTGCGGCCGCGAATATTCGCTCAGCATCGGCAGGATCGCCGTCAACCGGCCGAGATACGCCTCGTCCTCCAGGCCGTCGTCGAGCGCCATGTCGAGATCGGACACCGCCTTGCGAACCGGGTAGTTCTTCGCCGCGTGCATGGAGAAGGTGAAGACCCTCGTCTCGCCCATCAGGATTTCCGCCGTCCCGTCGCCCTGATGCACGTCGAGATCGACCACCAGCGCGCGCTTGACCGTCCCTTCGGCGAGCAGCGTGTTGGCCGCGACTGCGACGTCGTTGAACGTGCAGAACCCCGCGCCCTGCGCGTGCCGCGCATGGTGGCTGCCGCCGGCCGCGTTGCACGCGATGCCATGATCGAGCGCCAGCCGCGCTGCCATGACGGTCCCGGCGCTCGCAAGCTGGGCGCGGCGCGAAACGCGTTCTCTGACCGGAAAGCCGATTTCCTTTTCGATCGCGGGCGGAACGGCGCAGTCCAGCACCTGCCGCACATAATCGGCGGCATGTGCCCGTGCGAGCGTGTCGAAGTCGGGCTCGTCGGGCATATGCTCGTTGTCCGGCCCCGCCACGCCCCGCTCCCGCAGCACCTCGATCAGCCGCGCATATTTGCTCATCGGAAACCGATGGTCGGCCGGAAATCGGGCATCGTAGTCGGGGTGGTGGACGATCGGCAGTTTCATCGCGAGATCAGATAGGCTTTGTTCGATATCGGCAAAGGCGGGCGAATCGCCGCATCAACTGTTGAGGATAACCGCCTTGGACGAACGGACGGACAATTCGGAGCGGCACTTTACCGTTACGAACAAAATGGTCCTGCGGATCGCCGTTCCGATGACGCTCGCCTATCTGACGACGCCGCTGATCGGCATCGCCGACACGGCAATCGTCGGCCAGCTTGGCGACGCGGCGCTTCTCGGCGGCCTTGCCGCCGGCGCGATCGTCTTCGACGTCGTCTTCGCAACTTTCAATTTCCTGCGCTCGGGCACCACCGGCCTCGTCAGTCAGGCCTATGGCAGCCGCGACCGTGCCGAGGAGCAGGCGATCTTCTGGCGCGCGCTGATCCTCGCGCTCTTGATCGGCACCGCGCTGATCCTGCTCGGACCGCTCATCGCCGCGCTCGGCGCCTGGTTCATCGCCGGCGAACCGCGCGTCACCGAGGCGCTGCAGACCTATGTGCTGATCCGCCTGTGGTGCGCGCCGCTCGCGCTCGGCAACTACGCGATCCTCGGCTACGTGCTCGGCCGCGGCGAGGGGGGCGTCGGCCTCGCGCTGCAATTCGCCATCAACCTCACCAACATCGCCCTGTCGCTGTGGCTCGGCCTCTGGCTCGGCTGGGGGCTCGAAGGCGTCGCCTGGGGCACGGTCATGGGCGAGGCGATCGGATTTGCCGTCGGCATCGCCGTCCTTACGACGCGCTTCGGCCGGCGCGGCCCCATGCGTCCCGGCGCCCTGCGCGACATGGCCAGGCTGAAGGCGATGCTGACGCTCAACCGCGACATCATGATCCGCTCCTTCGCCCTTCTCGCCGCCTTCGCGCTTCTGGCGCGGCAGGGCGCGCAGCTCGGCACGGTGACGCTCGCGGCCAATGCCGTCCTGATGAACTTCTTCCTCGTCGCGAGCTACTTCCTCGACGGCTTCGCAACTGCCGCCGAGCAGCTTGCCGGCCGCGCCGTGGGGGCGCGCTGGCGTCCGGCCTTCGATCGTGCGGTCAGGCTGACGGCGATCTGGGGTTTTGCGCTGGCGGGCATCATGACGCTTCTGGTGCTGGTCTTCGGCGATCATCTGATCGCGCTCGTCACCACGGCGCCGCAGGTTCGCGACGTCGCTGCGACCTACCTTCCCTGGGCGGCGCTGACCGCCGTCACCGCCGTTCTCGCCTTCCAGATGGACGGGGTCTTCATCGGCGCGACATGGTCACGCGACATGCGCAACATGATGCTCCTGTCGCTGGCGCTCTATGTCGCCGCGCTTTGGACGCTCGGCCCGCTTTTCGGCAATCACGGCCTGTGGGCCGCGCTGCACGTCTTTTTGCTGGCGCGCGGTCTCAGCCTTCTCGCTGTCCTGCCGCTCCGCGCCCGGCAGACCTTCGCTCAGACGGTCTGACCGGCCCAGTGGTTCGTACGGCTGTCGCGAATGTCGCTGAGCGTCGCGAGCCCCTGCGCGGCCGCGAACCGACCCATTCCACGCAGGATTTCGCCCGGCAGCGTCGGCCCGGCATAGACCATGCCGGTATAGACCTGCACGAGATCCGCGCCGGCCCGGATCTTCTCCAGCGCCGCCTCGGCCGTGTCGACCCCGCCGACGCCGATCAGCGGCAGATGCGGCCCGACGAGACGGCGCATCCGCGCCAGCATGATCGTCGAGCGGGCAAAGAGCGGCCGCCCCGAAACGCCGCCACTCTCCTGCGCCAGCCGGCTCGTCAGCCCGTCGCGCGAAAGCGTCGTGTTGGAGACGATGATCCCGTCGATGCCGTTGGCCGCGACCGTCTCGGCGATGTCTTCCAGATCGGCATCGCCAAGATCCGGCGCGATCTTCAGGAAGATCGGCGTCGCCCTGTCGCCCCGCGCCGCCGCAACCGCGCCGAGCAGCTCCTCGAGGCTCGCCCGCGCCTGCAAATCGCGCAGGCCCGGCGTGTTGGGCGAGGAGATGTTGACGGTGAGATACGAGGCGACGTCACGAAAGCGCTCGACCCCGAGCACATAGTCGCCGACCCGGTCCGCGCTGTCCTTGTTCGCCCCGATATTGACGCCGACGATCCCGCCGCCCTTGCGGTCGCGCAGTTTCGCCAGCGCCGCCGCGTGGCCTTCATTGTTGAAGCCCAGCCGGTTGACGATCGCCTCGTCCTCGACGAGCCGGAAGATGCGCGGCTTCGGATTGCCAGCCTGCGGCTTCGGCGTCACCGTGCCGACTTCGGCAAAACCGAAGCCGAGCTTCAACAGCGCATCCGGCACTTCGGCATTCTTGTCGTATCCGGCCGCCATCCCCAGCGGATTGGGGAAGGAGAGCCCGGCTATATCGACGCGAAGCCACACGTCGGCGACCGGCGGCGGGCAAAGCGGCACGCCGCTCTTCAGCCCCGCGATCGAAAGCCCGTGCGCGCGCTCGGCATCGAGGCCGAACAGAAGCTTGCGGCCGATCGTCCGGTAAAGCTGGTTCATGCCGGCAGCTCCGGAAAGACGTGGCGTCCGTCTGCACCGACGGGCAAGGGTTTGACCCAGAGCGCAAGGCGAGGATCGAGCGGCGCGTAGAGATGCGGGAAGAGGGCGCCGCCGCGCGACACCTCGTAACGCAGCGCCTCTCCGAGCGCATCGCCGTCGAGCGCGACGAGCAGGAGCCCGTCCTGGCCGGAGAAATGCTTCGCCGCCGTCTCGCGCACCTGCGCACCGGTCGAAAAATGGATGAACCCGTCGGCAAGGTCGACCGGCGCGCCGTCGAAACGGCTACGGTCCACTGCCTCTTGCCACATTGGCGCCGGGACGATCTTGTAGATGATGCCTGTCATGTCCGCGCTATAGCGGTCGCGCGCGCCGATGAAAAGCGCCGCCGCCGCCGATGCCAAGGAGGAACGCAAATGCGCCATCTCGTCGTCGCCGCCGTTCTCGGCGGAATGCTCGCCGCTCCGGCCTTCGCGCAGGAGACGGAGCGCTACAGGCTGGAGCGCACCGATACGGGCTTCGTGCGCATGGACACCACGACCGGCCAGATGTCGGTCTGCGAGGAACAGTCCGGCCAGCTCGTCTGCCGTACCTCGACCGACGAGCGCGTCGCCTACGAGGAACGCATCGACGATCTGGAGCGCCGGGTCGAAGCCCTGGAACGGCAGGCCCGCGCCGGTTCGGATGATGGTACGCGCGTCTTGCCGTCCGAAGAGGAGTTCGAACGTTCGCTCGGCTACATGCGCCGCTTCTTCCAGAATTTCTTCGACATCGTCGAGGGCTGGGAGAAGGATCTGCGCACGCCCGAAGAAGGGCCGGACCGGACCTAGGGCAGGTCAGTAGAAACTGAAGCCGATGGCAAAGAAGGTCTGCGAAACCACGAACATGCCGCAGGCCACCATCAGCGACACCTGCGCGAACCGTCCATAGACCTCGCTCAGGACCTTGCCGAAATAGCTGACGGCGTGGTCGTTCTTCGGCTTCATCCGGTCGTCGAGATAAATCCAGACTTCCGTGCGGCTGGGTTGCTTGTGCTTTGCGGTCTGGGCCTTGAAGAGCAGGACGGCCGCCATGAAGAGCGTCATGATCGCGCCGGCGCGAAACGCCCAGGCCGGATCGAACGAGAAGGACAGCATCACGAGGCCGATGGCGAGGGCGCCGAACATCACGGCCCGCCCGACACAGAAAACGGCAATCTGGCGTATCGCTTCCATCGTGATGGTTCCGGTTCGGGATGTGCCTCAACGCCGCGCCTGCGCCCCGGTTCCGCAAGGAAATGCGGTTTTGCACGACTAAAGTCGAATATCGCACGATCCGCGCTGCGGCGGCGTTCACAAAATCCGGCGCGCGGCCACAATCGCACTAGCGCCTTGGCCGCATCCGTCTAAACTCCGCCCGGCGGGCCGGAACAGGGAGGGGTTTTTGGATCAGCGCTATCGGTTCGTCATTGCCGACGATCATCCATTGTTTCGCGGCGCGCTCAAGCACGCGCTCTCCTCGTTCGGCGATGCCCGGATCGAGGAGGTGGGTGATTTCGATGCGGCGAAGGCCAGCGTCGTTGCCAATGACGACATCGACCTCCTGCTTCTCGACCTGACGATGCCGGGCTCGAGCGGCCTGTCGGGCCTCGTCGCCCTGCGCGGCATTTCGTCGAACTTTCCGGTCGTCATCGTCTCCGCGCGCGACGATGCCGAGACCGTCCGCCGCGCGATCGAGCTTGGCGCGTCGGGCTTCATCTCCAAGTCCGCGGGCATGGACCAGATACGACGGGCGGTCGAGACGGTGCTGGCCGGCGGCATCGCTTTGCCGGACGGGCTCGATCTGGGCGAGGAGCGGGACGCGGAAGTCTCCGACCTGATCCAGCGCCTCCAATCCCTGACCCCGCAGCAATCGCGCGTCCTGACGATGCTCGCCGAGGGTCTCCTCAACAAGCAGATCGCCTATGAGCTGGGCGTGTCCGAGGCGACGATCAAGGCGCATGTCTCCGCCATCCTGCAGAAGCTGGGCGTCGACAGCCGCACCCAGGCCGTCATCCGCCTCTCGCGCATCGGTATGGAGCAGCAGGCGAACGCCTGATTATTCGGCCGCCGAAAGCAGCTTGCGATAGCGCGTCAGCATCGTGCGCAGCGCCGCCGGCTTGACCGGCTTCTGCAGCACCGGAACGTCGAGCGCAGTCGCCCGCTCGCGAACGTCGTTCGACCGGTCCGCCGTCACGAGGATCGCGGGCAGCGCGTCGCTCCAGATCTGCCGCGCGCGCGCAATGGCCTGGAAGCCGTCCTCCTGGTCAAGATGGAAATCGGCCAGCACCACGTCCGGCGTCGGCATCGCCGCCGTCAGGCCGGACGACCCGCCAGCCGTGGTCACGCGGCAGCCCCAGCCTTCGAGCAGCTTGCGCATGCCGTCGAGAATGCGCGGTTCGTTGTCGATGCAAAGCACCGAGACGCCGTCGAGCCTGATATGGGCGCCGACCTGGGGCCGGATGTCGCTGGCCAGCGCCGCCGGCGGGGCCTCGGTGATCGGCAGCAGAACCGAAAAGCACGAACCCTTGCCCTTCACCGAATGAATGCGGATTTCGAGCCGCAGCACGCGTGCGATGCGGTCGACGATCGACAGCCCGAGCCCCAGCCCCTGCGCCTCGCGCGCGCCGTCCTGCAATCGGGTGAACTCGCTGAAGACCGTGTTGAGCTTGTCGCCGTCGATGCCGATGCCGGTATCGTGGACCTGCAGTTCGAGCAGGTCCCCGCGCCGCTTCACGCCCACCAGCACCGTGCCGGAGCGGGTATACTTGATCGCGTTCGAGACGAGGTTTTGGACGAGACGGCGAAACAGGTTGCGGTCCGTATGGACGGCGAGCCCAGTCGAGACGATGCGCAGGTCGAGCTTCTTTTCCTGCGCCAACGGCTGGAAATCCGTCTGGATCTGGCGCATGAGCCCGTCCAGCCTGAAAATGGTGTCGACCGGCCGCATCGCGCCGGTGTCGAGCCGCGATATGTCGAGCACCGCGCCGAGGATCGTCTCGACCGAATCGAGCGAGGATTCGATGTTGGCGACGCCATCGCCGACCGGGCTTTGGCCGACGCTTTCGGCGAGCGAGGCGCAATAGAGCCGCGCCGCGTTGAGCGGCTGAAGGATGTCGTGGCCGGCGGCGGCGAGGAAGCGCGTCTTGCCGAGATTGGCCTCCTCCGCCAGCATCTGCGCCTGTGCCAGTTCCTCGTTCACCCGCGTGAGCTCGGCCGTGCGCCGCGCGACGCGGTTTTCCAGCGTCTCGTTCACCCGCTTCAGCGCCAGATCTGCTTCCACGCGCTGCGTGATGTCCGCATAGGTCGCCACCAGCCCGCCATCGGGCATCGGGTTGGAGCGCAACTCGATGATCCGCCCGGTGCTTTTCAGTTCGAGTTGCCAGGGCGAGCGGAAGGCGGCGAGCCGGTCGATCGTCTGGTGGATCGTGTCGAAATTGATGTCGCCGCGATCCGCTAGATGCCGCAGGATTTCGTCGAGCGAGACGCCGACCCGCCCCATCGAATCCGGCAGGTAGAACAGCGAGCGGTACTGCCTGTTCCAACAGATCAGCCGGAAGTCGCGGTCGAAGACGGTGATCCCCTGTTCCATCTGGTCGAGCGCGATCTGGAGAAGGTCGCGATTGTGCTGCAGCGCTTCCGAAGCGTCGTCGAGAAGCCGCAGCGCCTCGCGCGGCGAGCGGTCGTGGCGCTGGAAGAGAAGCGACAGGACGAGCCGCGCCGATGACGAGCCGACGGCGCTGGTCAGAAGTTGCTCGGAAAAGCGGATGACGGCCATGTTGGCCGGGTCCTTGCCGACCAGCGGCAGGCTCTGCTTCGCCTCGAAATTCTGGAACGAGCGCTCCGTGCGCTCCACCCCCAGATAGCGCGCGATCGTGTCCTTCAGATCATCGACCGTAACCGCCGTGCGGAACCGGCGGAAGCTCGGCATCGGGCTCGTATCGCGCGGGACGAACAGCGCCGCCTGGATGCGCTCCAGCGGCTTGGCCGTGCGCGAGAGCGAGCCGAGCACGAAGAACAGCGTGTTGACCGACAGGCTCCACAGCACGCCATGGACGAGCGGCTCGGCGCTGGTTCCGAACAGCGAGTGCGGGCGCAGCGCCTCGAGGCCGAAAAGCCCGAACTGTACGATCGCCGTGTCCGGCGGCGCGAGCGAAGGCAGGAGCAGCGTGTAGCCCCAGAGCGCGATGCCGGCGAGCATTCCGATCACCGCGCCGCGCGCATTCGCCCCGCGCCAGACGAGCCCGCCGAAGAACGCGGGCGCGAATTGTGCGATGGCCGCGAACGAAATCAGGCCGATCGACGCCAGCCGCGTATTGTTGGTGATTTCCCGATAGTAGAGGAACGCCGCGATCAGCACGGCGAAGATCGCAGCGCGGCGGATGTTGAGGATGACCTTGGACAGATCGTCCCGCTGGACGAGATACTGCTTCGCCATTCCGCGCAGGAAAAGCGGCAGAATGAGGTCGTTGGAGATCATGATCGCCAGCGCCACGCTGGCGACGATCACCATCGCCGTCGCCGCCGACAGCCCGCCGATGAAGGCGAACATCGCCAGCCAGTCCTGGCCGAAGAGAAGCGGGATCGAGACGACGTAGAGATCGGCGTTCTGTTCGGGCCCGAGAAGCACGATGCCCGCAAAGGCGATCGGCACGACGAACAGGTTGATCATCACCAGATAGGCCGGAAACAGCCATGTGGCCGTGCGCAACTCGCTCTCCGAGCGGTTCTCGACGATGGTGACGTAGAACTGGCGCGGCAGCATGATGATGGCGATGGCGCTCAGCGTCGTCATGGTGATCCACACCGGCAGCGAGGTCTGGAAGTCGTAGGCGGCCATGGCGGCAGCCGAATTGCGCACCTCGCCGATCAGTTCGCTCGGGCCTCCGAAGAAGAAGAACGAGACGGCGATGCCCACCGCGAGGAATGCCGCCAACTTGACGATCGATTCGACCGCCACGGCCAGGATCAGCCCGTCCTGATGCTCGGTCGCGTCCGCATGACGCGTGCCGAACAGAATCGCGAAGATCGCGAGCAGGACGGTCACGATGAGCGAGATGTCGCCGAAGACGAAATCGACCGGCGGCGCGCCGTTATAGTGCTCGACCATCAGGCTGACGCTGCCCGAGATCGCCTTCAACTGCAGCGCGATGTAGGGAACCGTCCCCATCGCCGCGATCATCGTGGCGATCGATGCGACGGCGAAGCTCTTGCCGTAGCGCGCGGCGAGGAAGTCGGCGATCGAAGTGATTTTTTCGGATTTCGCCAGCCGCATGATCCGGCGCAACAGCGGAAACCCGAACAGGAACACCATGATCGGGCCGATATAGATGGCGAGGAACTCGAACCCGCGCTCGCTGGCAAGCCCGACCGAGCCGAAAAATGTCCAGGAAGTGCAGTAGATCGCCAGGCTGAAGGAGTAGATGTAGGGCCGCGCCCGGATCGGCCCGTGGCGCGCCGAATGCCGGTCACCCAGGCTCGCTATGCCGAAAAGCAGCGAGACATAGGCGACGGCGACGATGACAACCACCCAGCCCTGCATACCCGTTCTGTCCTCCTCCAGCGCATTCAGGCAACCACAGCGAGATCGGCCTGTCCATCGAACTTGCGTCTGATCGAAATGGCTGTGGGGCCAGTCGAGATTGCATCTTTAGCGCGCGAAAGCTTCTGCTATCTTCTGCCGTGTTGCGGAGCAGCCGTCCGCATCCTGCGCTCACTCGGCTCCAAGGGGACATGGTGGCTGTCATGATCAAGGAATTTCAGGAGTTCATTGCCAGAGGCAATGTGATGGACCTCGCCGTCGGCGTCATCATCGGCGGCGCGTTCGGGCTCATCGTCTCGTCGCTGGTCGACGACATCATCATGCCGGTCGTCGGCGCGATCTTCGGCGGCTTCGACTTTTCGAACTACTTCCTGCCGCTGTCGTCGGAAGTCACGGCGAACACGCTGGCGGCTGCGCGCGAACAGGGCGCGGTCTTCGCCTATGGCAGCTTCCTCACCGTGATGATCAACTTCCTGATCCTGGCCTGGATCATCTTCCTGATCGTCAAGGCGGTGAACAATCTGCGTCGCCGCATGGAGCGTGAGGAGAAAGTCGCGGACGTGCCGCCGGCACCGCCCGCCGACGTCGCCCTCCTGACCGAAATCCGCGACCTGCTCGCGCGCCGGCCCGTCTGACCTTTTCTGGCGCCCGGCCGACCGGCGGGGCGCTTCTTCCCGGGAACACTGAATGTCACTCGTCGATCATCTGCGTGGCGAAGCCCGTCTTGCGCCCGAAAGCGGCATCGTTGCCGTCGTCAACCATGGCCGCACCAAGCCAGGCCTCATTCCGCTCTGGGCAGGCGAGGGCGACAAGCCGACGCCGGACTTCATCCAGAACGCGGCCATCCAGGCGCTCCAGGCCGGCGAAACCTTCTACACCTGGCAGCGCGGCATACCCGAACTGCGCCAGGCGCTCGTCCGCTACCACAAGCGCCATTTCGGCTACGAATTCAGCCACGAGGAATTCATCGTCACCGGCTCGGGCATGCAGGCGATCCAGCTTGCCATCGATGCCGTCGCCGGCGCCGGCGACGAGGTCGTCTACCTGACGCCGTCCTGGCCGAACTTCCCCGCCGCCCTCGGCGTCGCCGGCGCGGTCCCGGTCCCCGTTCCGCTCGTCCATTCGGGCAATGGCTGGACCTGCGACGTTGACGGCATCGAGGAGGCGATCACGGACAAAACCAAGGCGATCTTCGTCAACACGCCCTCGAACCCGACCGGCTGGACCGCCGACCGCGAGACGCTGGAGGATATTTTGGAGATCGCGCGCGAGCGCAATCTGTGGATCATCGCCGACGAGATCTATTCGCTGTTCTACTATGACGGCCCGCGCGCCCCGTCCTTCATGGACGTGATGCGCCCCGACGACCGCATACTCTTCGTCAATTCCTTCTCCAAGAACTGGGCGATGACCGGCTGGCGCGTCGGCTGGCTGAAGATCCACCCCGAACTGCAGCAGGTCTTCGAAAACCTGATCCAGTATTCGACCTCCGGCACGCCGGCCTTCCTGCAGAAGGGTGCGGTGGCCGCGCTCGACGCAGGCGATGATTTCCTCAAGTCCGAGATCGCCGCCGCCCGCATTGCGCGCGACACGATCGCCCAGCGGCTGCTCGCCACTGGCCGCGTCGACCTCACGGTCCCGCCGGGCGCTTTCTATCTGTTCTTCAAGATCGACGGCATCCGCGACACGAAGCGCGCTGCGTTCGAGATCGTCGATGAGGCCAATGTGGGCCTCGCGCCGGGAACGGCCTTCGGTCCGGGCGGGGATGAATTCTTCCGCCTCTGCTTCCACCGCCGCCTCGACCATGTCGAGGAAGCTGCGGATCGACTGGCGCGCTGGATCGAAAGTCGCTGAACTTGGTTTGTGCGCTTTCGGGCGCCCCCTCCGTCCCTACGGGCCACTTCCCCCGTAAACGGGGGAGGATCACCGTCGGGGACGACCGCGACCTTCGTCCTCCCCTGCGAAGCGGGGGAGGGGGACCGCCGAAGGCGGTGGAGGAGGCCGCTGTTTGAAAGACTTGAAGCTAGCCGCCAGCCTTCGCGGTCACCAATGAGACAACACGCTCCGACCGGCCTTCCTGCGTCTCCGCAGGCGCCGTCTGGAACGGAATCCCAAGCGCCGTCCACGTCTCCAGCAGCGCATCCTTCAGGCCCGCGATCAGCGCGTCCGAATGGAACGGCGTCGGCGTGATGCGCAGCCGCTCCGTGCCGCGCGGTACGGTCGGGTAGTTGATCGGCTGGATGTAGATGCCGTGCTTGTCGAGCAGCCGGTCGCTCGCCTGCTTGCAAAGCTCCGGATCGCCGACGAGCAGCGGCACGATATGCGTCTGCGACGGCATCACCGGCAGTCCTGCCCCTTCGAGCGCATCCTTGGCCTGCTGCGCCTGGCGCTGATGCGCGACGCGCTCGCTCTGGCTCTGCTTCAGGTGCCGGATCGAGGCCGTCGCCGCGGCGGCGAGTGCCGGGGGCAGGGCGGTGGTGAAGATGAAGCCCGGCGCATAGGAGCGCACGGCGTCGATGACGGCGCGCTTGCCGGTGATGTAGCCGCCCATGACGCCGAACGCCTTGGCGAGCGTGCCCTCGATGATGTCGATGCGATGCGCGAGCCCCTCGCGCTCACTGATACCGCCCCCGCGCGCGCCATACATGCCGACCGCGTGGACCTCGTCGATATAGGTCATCGCGTTGTAGCGCTCGGCCAGGTCGCAGATTTCCTTGATCGGCGCGATGTCGCCATCCATCGAATAGACGCTTTCGAAGGCGATCAGCTTGGCGCGCTCGATAGGCGCTGCCTGGAGCAGGCTTTCGAGATGGGCAAGGTCGTTGTGGCGGAAAATCTTCTTCTCCGCGCCCGATTTCTTCACGCCCTCGATCATCGAGGCGTGGTTGAGTTCGTCCGAAAGGATCAGGCAGTCGGGCAGCAGCTTCGCGATGGTCGAGATCGCCGCCTCGTTGGAGACGAAGCCGGAGGTGAAGACGAGCCCGGCTTCCTTGCCGTGCAGGTCGGCGAGTTCCGCCTCGAGCTCGACGAGCGGATGGTTGGTGCCGGAAATGTTGCGCGTGCCGCCTGCGCCCGAGCCCATGCGGCCGGCGGCAACCTGCATCGCGCCGATCACGCTCTCATGCTGGCCCATGCCGAGATAGTCGTTCGAGCACCAGACGGTGATCTCGCGCGCCGCGCCATTGGAACGCCAGATCGCGCGCGGGAATTCGCCCGCGATGCGCTCGAGATCCGCGAAGACGCGGTAGCGGCGCTCTGCGTGAAGCTGCGCGATCGCCTCGTCGAAAAATCGGTCGTAATTCATTCCTGGCCCCGTATGTCGCGCGGAACATAGGCTTGCGCCTCGACGGCGTCACATCGACAAATTGCCACGCCTTGGAACGCTTCTAGACTCCGCTTTTCGGCCAAAGCACGAGCACAATCAAGGCTCCGGCTCCTTTTTCGCTTGAATCCCGGACGGGAGCAGCAGATCGGCCGCCCGCACGAGCCCGGTCACGATCGCCTCGCGATCCGGCGCAGATAAAGCTCCAAGACGCCCGGCAAGCGCATCGCCGAGCGGCTCGGGCGCAGCCTGCGCCTTCGCCGCGCCCGCCGCCGTCAGCCGCGTATGCACGATCCGCCGGTCATGCGCCGAGCGGTAGCGCTCGATCAGCCCGCGTTCTTCCAGATTGTCGAGGATGGTCACGACGGTCGCCGCGCTGATGTCGGCATGGGCGGAAAGCGCCGTCGTCGTCACCTCGCCGAGTTCCGCGATCCCCTTCATCAGGACGAGTTGCGCCGCCGTCAGCCCGACCGCCTTCGTCAGCGCCTTCGACTGCAAATCATGCGCCCGCACGATGCGGCGGATCGCCTTTTCGATCGTCTTGAGGTCGGCCCGCGGGAACTCTCGCTGGCCTTCCGCGTTCGTCGGGACATCAACCACGACAACCTCATTAATTTGACATCTAATCATTTGAACTATAAATGATTGGACGACGAAATTCAATCGAACAACGGAGGGTTGGAAAAACAACCGTGTGTGGAATTTGCGGAGAGATCAGGTTCGACGGCGCGCAGCCATCGGCTGTCGCCATTTCGAAGATGATGGATGCCATTGCGCCGCGCGGCCCGGACGGGTCGGGTCTGGTGATGCACAACAATGCCGCGCTCGCCCATCGCCGCC
Source organism: Aliihoeflea sp. 2WW (assembly GCF_000497755.1). Lineage (GTDB taxonomy): Bacteria > Pseudomonadota > Alphaproteobacteria > Rhizobiales > Rhizobiaceae > Aliihoeflea. The sequence goes on along the minus strand of NZ_AYOD01000044.1, from coordinate 29,251 downwards.
TGTCGATCATCGATCTGTCGCAAAAGGCCCGCCAGCCCATGGTGGACGGGGAACTCGGCCTCACCATCGCGTTCAACGGTTGTATCTACAACTATCCCGAACTGCGCGCCGAGCTTGAGGGCAAGGGCTACAAGTTCTTCTCCACCGGCGACACGGAAGTCATCCTCAAGGCCTACCACGCCTGGGGCATCGATTGCGTGAAGCGCTTTCTCGGCATGTTCGCCTTCGTCATCCACGAGCGTGATTCTGGCCGCGTCGTCGTCGCGCGCGACCGCTTCGGCATCAAGCCGCTCTACATCGCCGACACGCCGAACGCGCTGCGCTTTGCCTCCTCGCTGCCCGCGCTTTTGAAGGCCGGCGACATCGACACGTCGATCGACCGCATCGCGCTCCACCACTACCTGTCGTTCCACGCCGTCGTGCCGCCCCCGCGCACCATCATCAACGGCGTCAAGAAGATGCCGCCGGCGACGATCCGCGTCATCGAGCCCAATGGCGCCCAGAAGGACACGGTCTACTGGCGCCCGCCTTATGAGCGCGATCCGGACTATTCGCTCTCTTCCGATGAGTGGCGCGACCGCGTGCTCGACGCGCTGCGCGTCGCCGTCAAGCGCCGCATGGTCGCCGACGTGCCGGTCGGCGTGCTCCTGTCGGGCGGCGTCGATTCCTCCGTCATCGTCGGCCTCCTCGCCGAACAGGGTCAGCATGGGCTGATGACATTCTCGGTCGGCTTCGAAGAGGCGAACGGCGAAAAGGGCGACGAGTTCGTCTATTCGGACCTCATCGCCAAGCATTTCGACACGAAGCACCACAAGATCTTCGTACCGTCGAACGAGCTGATGGATGCTCTCCCCGGCACCTTCGCCGCAATGTCCGAACCGATGGTCTCTTACGACAATGTCGGCTTCTATCTCCTGTCGAAGGAAGTCTCGAAGCACATCAAGGTCGTGCAGTCGGGGCAGGGCGCCGACGAGGTCTTCGGCGGCTATCACTGGTATCCGCCGCTGGCGGATTCCAACGACGTCGTCTCCGACTATGCCAAGGTCTTTTTCGACCGCAGCCACGCGAAGATGGCCGAGCACATCAATCCGCAATGGCTGCCCGATCACGATCCGAGCCTCGACCTGGTCTCCCGTCATCTGCGCATGCCGAACGCCGACACCCCCGTCGACGCCGCGCTGCGCCTCGACTCGGAAATCATGCTCGTCGACGACCCGGTAAAGCGCGTCGACAACATGACCATGGCCTGGGGCCTCGAGGCGCGCGTCCCGTTTCTCGATCACGAACTGGTCGAACTCGCCGCGAAGATTCCGCCCGAGGAAAAGCTGAAGCAGAACGGCAAGGGCGTCCTGAAGGAAGCCGCCCGCAAGGTCATCCCGCACGAGGTGATCGACCGCAAGAAGGGCTACTTCCCGGTCCCGCAGCTCAAATATGTCGACGGCCCCTATCTCGACCTCGTCCGCGACGCGCTGACGTCGCAGGCGGCGAAGGATCGCGGCATTTTCCGCGACGACTATCTGCAGCGGCTTTTTGCCAACCCGTCGGATCATATCACCCCCCTTCAGGGTTCTGAACTCTGGCAGGTCGGGCTTCTGGAACTCTGGCTGCAGACCCACGAGGTCTGAGCATGGCCCGCAGATCAGCGGCCGCCGAGCGCGGCCGCACCGATAAGGCCCTCGGTCATCGCTTGAGAAGGATGCGAAACGAAACGATGAACCCCATCGCGCAGCACGACCAGGCGGCGGCCGTCCCCAAACCCAACGCATCCATCGATTGCGGCTGGGGCAGGCTCCATTTCTGCCAGACCTATGACGACAACGAAGCCATCGTGGACGCGCTGCGCGAGGAGGGGCCCGCGCGGCGCGACATCGCGTTCTACGTCCGCGATCCGCATGTCCTGCTCGCCATGGCGCCGCAGGAAATCTTCCTCGACCCCTCGCACACCTTCCGGCTCGATCTTTCCACCTACCGCCCGGCGCGCAAGCAGCCGAAGGGCTATTTCATCCGCCGCCTCTCCTCGGAAGCCGATGCGGATGCCGTCAACACCATCTACGCTTCGCGCGGCATGGTGCCCGTGCGTCCCGATTTCTTCTGGCGCAACCGCGACAGCCGCTCGCTGACCTACCTCGTCGCCGAGGACGAGATCACCGGCGAGATCATCGGCACGGTGACCGGCGTCGACCATAAACGCTTCTTCGACGATCTGGAGAAGGGCTCATCGCTCTGGTGCCTCGCAGTCGATCCGCAGGCCCGTCATCCCGGCATCGGCGAGATGCTGGTGCGCCGTCTCGCCGAGCATTTCGCCGCGCGCGGCTCGGCCTTCATGGACCTCTCCGTCCTGCACGACAATGATCTGGCGATCGGCCTTTACGAGAAGCTCGGCTTCCGGCGCGTCCCGGTCTTCGCGGTCAAGCGCAAGAACCCGATCAACGAAAAGCTCTTCGCTTCGCCGCTCGCCGAATATGACGCGCTCAACCCCTATGCACGGCTGATCGTCGATGAAGCGCGCCGGCGCGGCGTCCATGTCGAGATCACCGACGCCGAAGGCGGTTTCTTCCGCCTGTCCTATGGCGGCCGCTCGGTCCATTGCCGCGAGAGCCTGTCGGAAATGACCTCGGCCGTGGCGATGTCGATCTGCGACGACAAGTCCGTCACCCGCCGCGTGGTAGAAAATGCCGGCATCGTCGTGCCCGAGCAGATCGTCGCCGGCGACGACGATTCAGCGCTTTCGGCCTTCATCGGAAAGCACGGCAAGATCGTCGTGAAACCTGCGCGCGGCGAGCAGGGCAAGGGCGTCGCCGTCGGGCTCGACAATCTCGACGATGCGAAGGCGGCGATCGCCGCCGCGCGCGAAATCTGCGACCGTGTCCTGCTCGAAGCCTGTTTCGACGGCGATGATCTGCGTCTCGTCGTCATCGACTTCCGCCTCGTCGCCGCTGCGATGCGCCGTCCGCCTTGTATCGTCGGCGACGGCCAGACCGATATCCGTTCGCTGATCGAAAAGCAGTCCCGCCGCCGCGCCGCCGCCACCGGCGGCGAAAGCACGATCCCCATCGATGCCGAGACCGAGCGCTGTCTGGCAGAAAAAAACCTGACGCTCGACGACGTGCCGAAGGAAGGCGAGGAGATCGTCGTGCGCAAGACCGCCAATCTCCACACCGGCGGCTCGATCCACGACGTCACCGCGCAGGTCCATCCGAAGCTCGTCGATGCGGCGATCAAGGCCGCGCGCGCGATTGATATTCCTGTCGTCGGCATCGATTTCATGGTGCATTCGCCCGGCGAGCCGGACTATGTGTTCATCGAGGCCAACGAGCGGCCGGGCCTCGCCAATCATGAGCCGCAGCCGACGGCCGAGCGGTTCGTCGATCTTCTTTTCCCCATGTCGGGGCAAAGGTCGGCGTCGCAGGCGCTCGGCCGAAGCTAATCGAGGTTGAATCTTGAAGATCGACGAAGCCTATCTCGCTCGACAGCTCCACAATCTGCTCTCGATCAACAGCCCGACCGGCTACACCGACCAGGTCGTGCGCTATTGCTCCGAAGAGCTCGAACGGCTCGGCCTGACGCCGGAACTGACGCGTCGTGGTGCCATCCGCGCCGTGCGCCAGGGCTCGCGCCGCCGCGGCGCCCGCGCGATCATCACCCATCTCGACACGCTCGGCGCGCAGGTGAAGATGGTCAAGGACAATGGCCGCCTCGAACTCGTGCCCATCGGCAACTGGTCGGCGCGCTTCGCCGAAGGCGCGCGCGTGACGATCTACACGGAGCAGGGCGCCTATCGCGGCACGATCCTGCCCCTGAAGGCATCCGGCCACACCTTCAACGAGGGCGTCGACACGCTTCCCGTCGGTTGGGACTTCATCGAGCTGCGCATCGACGCGCTGACGAAGAACCGCGAGGAAACCCATGCTCTCGGCATCGATGTCGGCGATTTCGTCGCCGTCGATCCGCAGCCCGAATTCCTCGACAATGGCTATATCAATTCGCGCCATCTCGATGACAAGGCCGGCGTCGCCATCGCGCTCGCCGCGATCAAGGCGCTGGAGGATGAAAAGGCCACGACGCCCGTCGACATTCATTGGCTCTTCACCATCGCCGAGGAAGTCGGCGTCGGCGCGGCCTCCATCGTCACGCCTGAAATCGCCTCGATGGTCACCATCGACAACGGCACAACCGCGCCCGGCCAGAACTCGTCCGAATTCGGCGTCACCATCGCCATGGCCGATCAGGCTGGCCCCTTCGACTACCATCTGACCCGCAAGCTGGTCGATCTGTGCCGCGAGAACGGGCTCCAGTACCAGAAGGATATCTTCCGCTACTACCGCTCGGATTCCGCCTCCGCCATCGAGGCCGGCCACGACGTGCGCACTGCCCTCGTCGCTTTCGGCATCGACGCATCGCACGGCTACGAGCGCATCCACGTTCACGCACTGATCTCGATCGCCGAACTCATCGCGCGCTATGTCGTCAGCCCGCTCGAGATCGAGCGGGACGTCAGCGAAGTGTCGAGCCTCGAAGGCTTCACCGAACAGCCGATGGAAGAGGCCGAACAGCCGGAATTCGATCCGGAGATCATCCACGTCCATTCCGACGATCAGCGCTGAACGACGATCCGCGTCTGCTTCAGCCCGACGCGTTGCGTCAGCGAAAACAGTCGTGCGGCGTGTTCGGGATGAAGGCGCACGCACCCCGCCGAGGCCGGCCGCCCGAGCCGGTTCACCTGATTGGTGCCATGCACCGCGTAATGTCCGTTGTAGAAGATCGCGTAAGGCATCGGCGCGTTCTCATACCGGCTCGACCGATGGTTCTTCGAAAGCCACTTCGCCGACCACTGCCCGGTCGGCGTGATCTTGCCCTTGCGCGCCGTCGAGACCGGCCAGCGATAGAGCACCTTGCCATTGTGGCTGACGGTCATCGTCTGGGTGGCCAGGCTCACCTTGGCAACGAGACTCGCCGCATGAGCCGAAACCGGCGCGATGGCCAGAATTGCCGCGAGGATGAGGGGAACGAACCGAACCATAAAAAGCGCTCCTGCAACCAGAGCGCTAGTAAATCACATCGCGAATATAACGCTACGTAACGTAGCCGTGAGAACCTGCGTTACTTCGCGCCGTGGTTAATCGAGGTCGGCAAGACGTTCGATGACGATTTGAACTTGCCCGCGTTAAGAGCAGTCGTCGGCCTTATGAGCGGGACGCCGACGACTCCCTCCCCCTTGTGGGGAGGGATAAAGGGTGGGGGTCACTTCAGAAAGACAGCAACATTACCCGCCGTGACGACTTGGCATCAAACGAAGCACTGCCGCCGTCCGTCCAATCAATTCCAGCGCCAGCGGCTCTGGTGCCGTTCGGCTTCTGCCTGCTGGCCGAGCACGAAGCCGATCACGCCGGCGAGCACCGAGGCGACGAGGATCGAGGTGCCGGGATTGTCCTTGACGACTTCATAGGCTTGCTGCGCCCGCTCGCTGGCCGCGCTCTGCAGTGAGGCCAGTTCCTCGCGCAAATCGGCGATCTGGCGCTCCAGGCCGTGCGTTTCGCGGTCGTCGTTCTGCATCGGGTCCATGGTCATGTCCTTGGTTGGGGATTGGACTTGCAAAACGAGCGGATGAACCGAGTGTTCCGGCGCGTGTGGAATATCGATGTGCGGACGTGAAAAAGCCGGGCGCAAGGCCCGGCTTTTCAAATCGCGCCCCGCCAGTACATCCGTGGTCGGCACGCTATCGCAACAAGGTGCGCCAGATTGGTTAACGAAAGGTTAACGCCGCGCAAACGAAGATCACGATTGGAAATTCGAAATGGTGCCCAGGGACGGAGTCGAACCGCCGACACTGCGATTTTCAGTCGCATGCTCTACCAACTGAGCTACCTGGGCAACCGCTCCGGTCGGCCTTGAAAGGCCGGGGCGGTGTTGGTTTCCGCCGGAAGCGAGCGGGTTATAACACGCCAAATCGCCCTGTCCAGCGGCTGACGTTGCGAAAGCCGGCGAAAAATTTGCGCCCTTTTCAGCCGCGCTCGTCCTCGCTGCCGTCATCCTCGTCCTCGGTCGCGGGGATCACGTAGGAGCCGGTCAGCCAGCGATTCAGGTCGACATTCTTGCAGCGCTCCGAGCAGAACGGAAAGCTCGCGCGCTGTGATTGCTTGCCGCATTCGGGGCACGCGCGCTTGGGGCGCAGCGGCGTCACGTTGGCGGCGTCGAGCGCCATCAGACCGCCGTCCCGGTCGGTGCGCTTGCCGTGACCTTATAGCCGTCGCCGGCAAGAAGGCTAACCGTCTCGTAAAGCGGCAGGCCGACGACATTGGTGTACGAGCCGACGAGTTTGACGACGAACGCGCCCGCGAGCCCCTGGATCGCGTAGCCGCCCGCCTTGCCGCGCCATTCGCCCGAAGCGAGATAGGCATCGATCTCCTCGCGCGACAGACGCTTGAAGCGCACGCGCGTTTCGACGAGGCGAAGCCGCGACTTGCCGGCCGGCGTGATCACGGAGACGCCGGAATAGACCCGGTGCGCGCGGCCCGAAAGAAGCCGCAGGCAGTCCTGCGCGTCTTCCAGCGTTTCGGCCTTGGGCAAAATGCGCCGGCCAACCGCGACGACCGTATCGGCGGCCAGCACGAAAGCCGGCTCCTCGCCGAGGCGCTTCATGCCTTCGGCGGCCTTGTCGGCCTTGCCCTGCGCGAGCCGCTTGGCCAGCGAGCGCGGATGCTCGGCCCGGTTGGGCGTCTCGTCGATATCGGTCGCGAAGATGCGGTCGGGCTCGATGCCTGCTTGCTGGAGAAGCTCGATCCGCCGCGGCGAACCGGATGCAAGGACAAGCTTCTGGAGAATGCTCATCGAAATCCTGCGCCGCCGGGTGCGGACTTACTTGAAGCGATAGGTGATGCGGCCCTTGGTCAGGTCGTAGGGCGTCATCTCGACCTGCACCTTGTCGCCGGTGAGGACACGAATGCGGTTCTTGCGCATGCGGCCGGCCGTATGGGCAATGATCTCGTGATCGTTTTCAAGCTTGACCCGGAACATCGCATTCGGCAACAATTCGACGACGACGCCCGGGAACTCGAGGACTTCTTCCTTCGGCATTCGGAACCTTTGGTTTGTGCTGGTTTCGGCTATATAGGCCGCGATTGGCGCGGAACCTATAGGAAGTTGGCGATTTTGGGAACACGCATAATGCGCGTGTCCGCTACGCTTTTCCAAACCGCTTTTGAATCTGCAACTTGAGCCGGTCGCGCACGTCGCGATAGGCGCCCATGATCTGCTCGCGCGTGCCCGTCGCAGTCGAAGGATCGGCCGTCGGCCAGTATTCGACGTCGATCGCCATCGACCGCGTCAGTTCGAGCGCGGCGTGGTGCGCCTCGGGCGCCAGCGTCACGATCAGGTCGAAATAGCTGTCTTCGAGATCGTCGAGAAGCTGTGGCGCATGGGCAACGCCGTTCAGCCCGGCTTCCTTCAGCACCGCCTCGACGAAGGGGTCGCGCTCGCCCGGCCGCACACCGGCGGAGGCAACGAAGACACCCTTCGGCAGATCGTTTCGCGCCAGCGCCTCGGCCATCGGCGAGCGGATTGCGTTCATGCCGCACAGGAACAGGATCGATTTCGGCGCTGGTTTGTCGCCCGGCATCTGGCGTCAGCCCCGCCAGTGCAGCACGCAGACCAGCGTGAAGAGCCGCCGCGCGGTGTCGAAATCGACGTCGATCTTGCCCGACAGCCGGTCCATCAGCGTCTGCGAGCCCTCGTTATGAAGCCCGCGCCGGCCCATGTCGATCGCCTCGATCTGGCTCGGCGTCGAGGTGCGGATCGCCTCGTAATAGCTTTCGCAGATCAGGAAATAGTCCTTCACGATCCGCCGGAAGGGCGTCAGCGACAGGATATGCGTGACGACGGCCGCGTCGTCCTCGCGCGAGATGCCGAAGACGAGGCGGGAATCGGCCAGCGAGAGCTTGAGCTTGTAGGGGCCGCCCGCATCGTCGCTGACCGGGTGGAAGCTGTTGTCCTCGATCAGGTCGAAGATCGCGACGGCGCGTTCGTGCTCGACATCGGGCGTTGACCGGCCGATCGATTCGTCGAGCTCGACGTCGATCAGGCGGTTGCGTGTCGTGTCGCCGCCGTCCATCGCGCTCACATGTTCAGCCGGATGGAGACGGCGCGACCGTGCCCGGCAAGCCCCTCGGCTTCGGCCAGCGCGATCGCCGCCGGCCCGAGCGCGCGAAGCTGGTCCGGGCCACATTTCAGGATCGACGTCCGCTTGACGAATTCCATCACCGAAAGGCCGGACGAAAACCGCGCCGAGCGCGCTGTCGGAAGCACGTGGTTCGACCCGCCGACATAGTCGCCGATCGTTTCGGGCGTGTGCCGTCCGAGGAAGATCGCGCCCGCATTGCGGATGCGCGCCATCAGCGCCTCGGGGTCGGCGACTGCAAGTTCAAGGTGTTCCGCCGCGATGCGGTCGATCAGCGGCAGCGCCGCGTCGAAATCCGAAACATGGATGATCGCGCCGAAATCGCGCCAGCTCGCGGCTGCGATCTCGCCGCGAGGCAACGCCGCGATCTGCCGTTCGACCTCGGCCGCCACGCGTTCGCCGAACGCCGAATCGTCGGTAATCAGGATCGACTGCGCCGCGACGTCGTGCTCGGCCTGCGCGATCAAATCGGCCGCGATCCAGGCCGGATCGTTGTCGGCGTCGGCGACGACGAGGATTTCGGACGGTCCCGCGATCATGTCGATGCCGACCGTGCCGAACACCTGCCGCTTGGCCGCCGCCACATAGGCATTGCCCGGTCCGACGATCTTGGAGACGGGGCGGATCGTCTCCGTCCCATGGGCGAGCGCCGCGATCGCCTGCGCCCCGCCGATCCGGTAGATTTCGCTGACGCCGGCAATGTGCGCCGCCGCCAGCACCAGCGGATTCACCACGCCATCCGGCGTCGGCACCACCATCACGATGCGCTCAACACCCGCGACGCGCGCCGGCACGGCGTTCATCAGCACCGAACTCGGATAGCTCGCCGTGCCGCCCGGAACGTAAAGCCCGACGGCCTCGATCGCCGTCCAGCGCGAGCCGAGCTCGACGCCGATCGCGTCGACATAGCGGTCGTCCTTCGGCATCTGCCGCTCGTGGTGCGAGGTGATCCGCTCATGTGCGAGTGTCAGCGCATCGAGCGTCGCCGCATCCACGGCACGCACCGCCGCCTCGATCTCCGCCGCCGAGAACGCGATGCCCGTATCTGAAAAGTCGAGCCGGTCGAAACGGATGCTGTAATCCAGCAGGGCCTCGTCGCCGCGCGCGCGCACATCGGCGATGATCGCGCGCACCGTGTCGTCCACGTCCTGCGCGGCCTCGCGCTTGGAGCCGAGGAACGCCGAGAACCCGGCCTCGAAATCGGCGTCGGTCATGTCGAGGCGAATGGCCATGTCGCTGCTGTCGTCCTTAGGTCGTGTGCTGGGGGCGGCTGCCGGTTTCCCATGCCGCGCCGAGGTCGGCAAGCCGTGCCTCGATGTATTCCACCTCGAGCCGCATGGCGGCATTGCCGGCAAAGACGAGCTCGATCGTTCCGCCCGGCAGTTCCCCGGCCATGAAGCGGATCGCCAGCAGTTCGTGAACGTCCTGCGGCCGCGTCCGGTCGACGCCCGAAAGCTTGATGCCGCTCACGCGCTCGAAATGCAGCGCCGCGCGGCGGCGCTCGTAGTCGCGGCGGAAAAAGCCGGTCTTCTTTTCCCAGACGAAGCGGTTCATCGCGACGACGAGCCGCTTCTCGGCCGGAAAATAGGCGATGTCGCCGGTCTTCAGGAGGGCGTCCTGGCAATGAGCGGAAATGACCTTCAGATCCTCTTCGTCGAGTGCGACGAGTTTCAGTTCGCTCATTCCACAGGCCCCGATCTCGCATTGTCGAACGCCGGCAGGTGCCGGCGCTTTCAATGATATAGTTTAGTTGCAGCGCAACGAAAACCCGATCAGGAGGACAGCCGCTCGATCGCCGCGCCGCATTCGGAAAGCTTGGTCTCCAGCCGCTCGAAGCCGCGGTCCAGATGATAGACGCGGTTGACGATCGTCTCGCCCTCGGCCGCCAGCCCCGCGATCACCAGCGACACGGAGGCGCGAAGGTCGGTCGCCATTACCGGCGCGCCGCGCAGCCGGTCGACGCCGTCGATGATCGCCGATTGGCCGGAGAGCGAAATCCGCGCACCCAGCCGCGCCAGTTCCTGCACGTGCATGAACCGGTTCTCGAAGATCGTCTCGGTGATCTTCGAGCGCCCGTCTGCCTTGGTCATCAGCCCCATGAACTGCGCCTGCAAATCGGTTGGAAAGCCGGGGAAGGGCTCCGTCGTGATGTCGACCGGCCCGATGCCCGAGCCGTTGCGCACGATGCGCAGGCCCGAATTCGTCTGGGTGATCTCCGCGCCCGTCTGCGAAAGCGTGTCGAGCGCGTTCTGCAACAAATCCGCCCGCGCGCCTTCCAGCAGCACGTCGCCGCCCGTCATCGCGACGGCCATCGCATAGGTGCCGGTCTCGATCCGGTCCGGAATGACCTCGACGCGGGCGCCGTGGAGGCGTGCGACGCCGTCGATCACGATGGTCGCCGTGCCCGCGCCCGAAACCTTGGCGCCCATGGCGTTGAGGCATTCGGCGAGATTGACGACTTCCGGCTCCTGCGCCGCGTTTTCGAGGATCGTCTGCCCCTTGGCCAGCGTCGCGGCCATCATCAGGACATGCGTCGCGCCGACGGAAACCTTGGGGAACGCGTAGCGCGCGCCGATCAGGCCCTTCTTCGCCTTGGCGATGATATAGCCCTGCTCGATCTCGATCTCGGCCGAAAGCGCGCGCAGACCGTCGATGAAGAGGTCGACCGGACGCGTGCCGATCGCGCAGCCACCTGGCAGCGACACGCGGCATTCGCCCATGCGCGCCAGAAGCGGCCCGATGACCCAGAAACTCGCCCGCATCTTGGAGACGAGTTCATAGGGCGCGGTCGTGTCGACGATTTCCTTGGCGGTGAAGTTGATCGTCCGCGAATAGCCTTCCTGCTGCGAAAGCCGCCGTCCATTGACCGAATAGTCGACGCCGTGATTGCCGAGGATGCGGATGAGCTGCTCCACGTCGGCCAGATGCGGCACGTTGTGCAGCATCAAGGTCTCGTCGGTCAGGAGCGAGGCGATCATCAAGGGGAGGGCGGCGTTCTTCGCGCCCGAAATCGGAATGGTGCCGCGCAGTTCGTTGCCGCCGACGATGCGGATGCGATCCATCTTGTGTTTCTCTTTCCCGGTCCAGGCGAGGACTCGGCCAGTGTTCGCAGGGGTAGGTGTTCGCAGGGGTAAAGGCGGGGCTGTAGCGTATCGAAACGGCCGGTTCAAGGAACGCGCCGGGATGCGCTCACGAATCCCCGTCGCCGTCATTCTCCTGCAACAGCCCCTCCGGCCGCTCGTCGGCCTCGCCCGCCCGCCGCGCGCGCGACTGCGCCTTGCGCTTTTGCAAATTGGCGCGCAGCCGCTCGGCAAGGCGCTTTTGTCGCGCTTCCTCCTGGCGCTCGGCTTCGCTGGTCTTGGGGGGCGGACGTGTCTGGCTGGTCATGGCCGATATCTAGCGTCTGTCCCGCGCCGACGGAACAGCTTTCGCAAGGTCGCCTGAAAAGCTGGTTACCCCGCTTGCGCTCTCCCCCCTCCTATGGCAGAAGACCGCCGCATCCGGAAGCTGCGGTAGCTCAGTGGTAGAGCACTCCCTTGGTAAGGGAGAGGTCGAGAGTTCAATCCTCTCTCGCAGCACCATTAACCTCTTGAAATTGCTAGAAATTTAGCATTTTGTGACAATCAAGAAGTCTTAGCACGCTATTAGCACGTGTTTGCCCTGTTGATTATTTTTCAATAGGTTAGGGGCACGCTGCTCCGTGCTATTAGCACGCAGCTAGCGCGCTAGTGCACCACAGTAAATCGCTGGTGGCGACCCCGTGCTTGATTCTCCAAAGAAGCCCTACGAAGTGTTCCAGCGCAAAGACAGTCCGAATTTCTGGATGCGTTTTTCGCTGCCCGGGCATGGCCAGAAGCGCATCGGCTTGAAAACGCCGGACCGCGATGAAGCCGATAAACGCGCCGAACAGGAATATCAGAAGGCCGTATGGAGCGCGGAAAAGGGCATTCTTGAGGGCAGGACCTCGTTCGACAAGGTGGCTCGGCAATACCTCGCTCATGTTGAGGCTCTTGGGCTGACAAGCCAGCGGCACAAAAAATTGGCGATCGCTGATCGCGGTGTCATCGAGCGCTATCTGATCCCCTTCTTCAGCCGTGCGACCGTCACGTCCATCAATCAGACGAAGCTCAATGCCTATTTGGACATGGCGCGGAGGCCAGACGCCGATCCAGACTGACCGGTTCCCGCCGAACATGTCGGTTCCCTCCGACACGCCCGCGCCGCTGGGACATTCAGCTCCAGGAAGCCGCGGGCGGTAGGCACGGCGAGGCGACTACCTGCCGACCATATACCTGCCGCCGCAAGTCTTCTGAATTGGTCGCAACAAACCATTTGAAAACGCGGCCACGCGTGCCACTGCGGTAGAGGGCGCGGGTAATCGCGATCGCCATATGTGACTTGCCCTTTCCATTCTGTGACTAAATCGCCCCTAGATTTGTGGACGCCCTCTTCACTGTCAATCGGCGCGCAAACTTGACCCCGGATTGGAGTGGGCCCCTCGGAGCGGACAGAATGGGTTTCAGCAATTGACCGAGTAGCCGGCCTTTCAGAGGATGAAGGCCCATGGCAAAACACCGAACCCACAGCATCAAGTTCAAGCGGCAGGTTTCGCAGGAATATCTCGAGGGAGAGACGCTGCATGCTGTGTCGAAGTGCCAGGATTCGTTGCCGGTCTCGATGATCCCCCAGTGATGTGCGAGCCGGTCGAGGAGCGCGGTGGTCATTTTGGCGTCGCCGAAGACGGCGGGCCATTCACCCGAACGCGAGGTTGGTGGTGACGATGATCGAGGTCTGCTCGTAGAGCCGGCTGATCAGTGGAAGAGGAGTCGGCCGCCGGCCTGGGCGAAGGGAAGGTAGCCAAGTTCGTCAAGCACGACGTCGTCGATGCCGGGGCAGTTTCCTGCCCCGGCCGGTGTTCGTCACGCCCAAAGCCTCAAGCCCTAGTCGGCGGGCTTTTCTTCCGCATCGGTCGCGGCAGGTTCTTCCGGTGCGTCGGTTGCGGCAGGTTCGGCCGCTGCATCGGCCGCGGGCTCCGTTGCCGCAGCTCCGCTCGCATCGGTTACCTGCCAGCTCTGGATGAGCTCGTCATAGCCGATCGTGATCGGGTCCTCGTCCTCGTTTTCCTTCTTGAGCTGCGGGGCGAGCGTGCCGTTCGCCTTTGCCTGCTCGTTCCAGTATTCGAGGCTTTCCTCGGGGTTGAGTACCGGGCCGATTTCGCCCTGGATGCCAGCGCGTTCCAGGCGCTCCATCACGGCTTCCTGTTCGGCGCAGAGCTGGTCCATCGCTTCCTGCGCGGTCTTTTCGCCGGACGACGCATCGCCGATCGCCTGCCACCACAATTGCGCCAGACGCGGATAATCCGGTACGTTGGTGCCCGTCGGCGACCACTGGACGCGGGCCGGCGAGCGGTAGAACTCGACGAGGCCGCCGAGTTCCGGCGCCCTTTCGGTGAAGCTCTCGTGCTGAATGGTGGATTCGCGGATGAAGGTAAGGCCGACATGGCTCTTCTTCACGTCCACGGTCTTCGAGGCGATGAACTGGCCATAGAGCCAAGCCGCCTGGGCGCGATCGACCGGGGTCGACTGCATCAGCGTGTAGGAGCCGGCATCCTGATAGCCGAGCTTCATGCCGTCGACCCAGTAGACGCCGTGCGGCGAGGGCGCCATGCGCCATTTCGGCGTTCCGTCCTCGTTGAGCACGGCAGCCGCGCCATCCCCCACCATGTCGGCGGTGAAGGCGGTGTACCAGAAGATCTGCTGGGCGATGGCTCCCTGTGCCGGCACGGGGCCGGATTCGGAGAAGTTCATGCCCTGCGCTTCCGGCGGAGCGTAGGCTTCCAGCCAGTCGAGATATTTCTGGATGGCGTAGACCGAAGCCGGGCCGTTGGTGTCGCCGCCGCGCGCGACGCACGAGCCGACCGGCTGTGAGTTCTCGTTGACGCGAATACCCCATTCGTCGACCGGCAGGCCGTTCGGGATGCCCTTGTCGCCATTGCCGGCCATCGAGAGCCACGCATCGGTAAAGCGCCAGCCGAGTGAGGGATCGCGGCGGCCATAGTCCATGTGGCCATACATGGACGTGCCGTCGATATCCTTGCCGGTAAAGAATTCCGCAATGTCCTCATAGGCCGCCCAATTGACCGGAACGCCCAGCGCGTAGCCGTATTTTTCCTGGAACTCGGCCATGATCTCGGGATCGGTGAAGAGGTCGTAGCGGAACCAGTAGAGGTTCGCGAATTGCTGCACGGGAAGCTGATAGACCTTGTCGTCCGGGCCGGTCGTGAACGAGATGCCGATGAAGTCCTCGAGGTCGAGCTCGGGATTGGTGAACTCGGCGCCCTCGCCCGCCATCCAGTCGGTCAAATTGCGCACCTGCTGGTAGCGCCAGTGGGTGCCGATCAGGTCGCTGTCGTTCACATAGGCGTCGTAGAGGTTTTCGCTCGTCTGCATCTGCGACTGAAGACGCTCCACCACGTCGCCTTCGCCGATCAGATCGTGCGTCACCTTGATGCCGGTGATGGCCGTGAAGGCCGGCGCCAGCACCTGCGACTCGTATTCATGCGTGGTGATGGTTTCCGACACGACGCGGATTTCCATGCCCGAATGGGGCGCGGCCGCGTCGATGAACCATTGCATTTCCGCTTCCTGCTCCTCGCGGGTCAGCGTCGACATGTCGCCGATTTCGGCGTCAAGGAAAGTCCGCGCTGCCTCCATATCGGCATGGGCGATGCCCATTCCAAAGAGCAGCGCAAGCGCGGTCGTCGATGTATAGAGTTGCTTTCGCATAGTATTCCTCCCTTGGGTGCGACTGCAATTTTACCGACTCGTCTACCGGCAGCGTCGCCGGTCATTCCCTCCACCTAGACCAGTTTGAATACGCCGATCGCGTAGACGACTGATATGGCCAGAGCCCACCACAGGTCGGGGCCGACGAGCCTCAACCATGCAAGATGTATGAATGCGGAACCGAGCAGGGACAGGAACAGCCTGTCGCCGCGCGTCGTCTCGAAGCGCAGGATGCCGACCCGCGGATGCCCTCCCGGCGAGGCGTATTCCCAGGCGCCCATCGCCAGGAGCAGCACCAGGATGCCAACGAAGAAGAGCGCCGTCGGCGGTGTCCAGGCCATCCATGAGAAGTCCATGATGCGTTCTCCTCAAACCCGGCCGAGGGCAAACCCCTTGGCGATGTAGTTGCGGACGAAATAGATGACGAGCGCGCCTGGAATGATGGTCAGCACGCCGGCTGCTGCCAGCACGCCCCAATCGAGGCCGGACGCCGAAACGGTGCGCGTCATCGTGGCGGCGATCGGTTTGGCGTCGGTCGTCGTCAGCGTGCGGGCCAGCAACAGTTCCACCCAGGAAAACATGAAGCAGAAGAAGGCGGCTACGCCGATGCCTGACGCGATCAGCGGCATGAAGATCTTCACGAAGAAGCGCGGGAAGGAATAACCGTCAATATAGGCGGTCTCGTCGATTTCCTTGGGCACGCCCGACATGAAGCCTTCGAGAATCCACACCGCGAGCGGCACGTTGAACAGGCAGTGCGCGAGCGCCACCGCGATATGCGTGTCGATCAGGCCGAAGGACGAATAGAGCTGCAGGAACGGCAGCGCGAACACCGCCGGCGGCGCCATTCGGTTGGTCAAAAGCCAGAAGAACAGATGCTTGTCGCCCAGGAAGCGATAGCGCGAGAAGGCGTAGGCGGCCGGCAGCGCAACGCTGATCGAGATGACCGTGTTGAGCGAGACGTAGATGATCGAGTTGATATAGCCCGAATACCAGGCCGGATCGGAAAAGATGACGGCATAGTTCCGCAATGTCGGGTTCTGCGGCCACAGCGAGAATGTCGACAGGATTTCCGAGTTCGTCTTGAAGCTCATATTGATGAGCCAGTAGATCGGCAGCATCAGGACGACGATGTAGATCGTCGGCACCAGCCAGGAAAAACGGGCCTCGCGGCCGCGCCGGCGCATGCGGCGCGCGACGTCCTCTGTCTGCCCGAGCGCGGCCATGCTGCCGGGGCCGGCCGGAGCTGCGCGCACCACGGTCGTCGATGCGCCGGCCATCGTTCGTGTTGCGCTCTCGACCATCACGAGCGCTCCGAATCGTGGTTGGTCATCACTGTGTAGAACACCCAGGACAGCACCAGGATGATCAGGAAGTAGATGATCGACATCGCCGCTGCCGGGCCAAGATCGAACTGGCCGATAGCGATCTTCACGAGGTCGATCGACAGGAAATTGGTCGCGTTGCCGGGGCCGCCGCCGGTGACGACGAAAGGCTCGGTATAGATCATGAAACTGTCCATGAACCGCAGCAGCACGGCGATCAAAAGCACGCGGTTCATCTTCGGCAACTGGATGTAGCGGAAGACGGACCAGCGCGAGGCGCCGTCGATCTTGGCCGCCTGGTAGTAGGCGTCCGGGATCGAGACGAGGCCGGCATAGCACAGGAGCACGACCAGCGACGTCCAGTGCCAGACATCCATGATCACGACGGTCAGCCAAGCATGGGTCGGGTTGGTCGCGTAGTTGTAGGTAATGCCGAGCGCGCGCAGCGTATAGCCGAGTAGGCCGATATCGGCACGGCCGAACACCTGCCAGATCGTGCCGACGACGTTCCAAGGAATGAGAAGCGGCAGCGACATCAGCACCAGGCAGACCGGCACGCCGAGCCCCTTGCGCGGCATGTTGAGCGCGATGAAAATGCCGAGCGGGATCTCGATCGCCAGCACGACGAGCGAAAAAATCAGGCTGCGGGCAAGAGCGCCGTGGAACCGCTCCGAGGTGATGACCTGCTCGTACCAGCTCGAGCCGGCCCAGAAGAAGACGTTGTTCCCGAACGTGTCCTGCACGGAATAATTGACGACCGTCATCAGCGGAATGACGGCGGAAAACGCGACCAGCACCAGCACCGGCAGAACGAGGAACCAGGCCTTGTTGTTGTGCACCTTCTGCATGGTCAGGCTCCAACGCGCTGGGGTTCGACACGCCAGGAATCGGCGTAAAGATTGATGCCGGCAACGTCAAAGACGATCTTCGGATCGAGCGGGATGTCGCCGTCTTCGGGCAGCGTCACGGCGAGCAACTGTCCGTCGAGCTGGACGCGGACGATCTTGTGGCGGCCGATGTCCTCGACCTTGGAAATGCTGACCGGCAGGCCCTCCCGGCCGAGCCGGATATATTCGGGCCGAACGCCAAGCTCGGTTCGTGCGCCGCTCGGAACCGTCAGGCCGCCGGGCATCTGGATGTGGTGTGCGCCCAACCGCGCCCGGTCGCCCTCGACCGTCACGGGCATGACGTTCATGCCGGGCGAGCCGATGAAATAGCCGACGAAGGTGTGGCGCGGGCGCTCGAAAAGCTCCGCCGGCGTTCCGATCTGGACGATCTCGCCTTCATGCATCACGACGACCTTGTCGGCAAAGGTCAGCGCCTCGGTCTGGTCATGCGTGACATAGACCATCGTGAAGCCGAAGCGCTTGTGCAACTTCTTCAACTGCGAACGCAATTCCCATTTCAGGTGCGGATCGATGACGGTCAGCGGCTCGTCGAACAGGATCGCATTGACGTCGTTGCGCACCAGCCCGCGTCCAAGCGAAATCTTCTGCTTCTGGTCGGCGGTCAGATTGCGCGCCTTGCGTTTCGTCCAGTCGACGAGGTCGATCATCTCGATCGTCTCGCTGACGCGCCGGTCGATTTCGGGCTCGGGCACGCCGCGATTGCGCAGCGGAAACGCCAGATTGTCGTAGACGGTCATCGTGTCGTAGACGACCGGAAACTGGAACACCTGCGCGATGTTGCGCTCTTCGGTGGACAGCCCCGTGACATCGACGCCGTTGAACAGGATCTGGCCGTGCGAGGGGCGCAGCAGCCCCGAAATGATGTTGAGCAGCGTGGTCTTGCCGCAGCCGGACGGCCCAAGCAGCGCGTAAGCGCCGCCATCCTGCCAGGCATGGTGGACTTCCTTCAGCGCATAGTCGGCGTCCGATTTCGGGTTCGGCATGTAGGCGTGGCGGATGTGATTGAGATCGATGCGCGCCATGGCCCTCTCCTCACGCCGCCATTGCCGCAGGCCGGGACGCCGCCCGCCCGTGCTCGTCGAACGCCAGAAGCCGCCTTGGATCGACGTAGACGCTGATCTCCTCGTCGGGCTCGAACTCGCGGATGCCGTGCGCCAGCGACACCCAGCGCTCGTCCTGCACGGTCAGATGGACGAAGCTCTCCGAACCGGTGATTTCCGTGATCGTGACCCGTCCCCCCAGCGGCTGCGCGTCGATGCTCGGGGGATCGAGCTTCAGGTGATGTGGATGGAAGGCCAGCGTGTACCAGCCATCGGCGAGTTCGCGCAGATGGTCCGGCACCGGGATTTCGGCTCCCATGCCGAGCACGAAGCGCACACCCAATTTGTTCACCGCGACCGTGTTGAGCGGCGGATCGGCGAAGGTCTGTGCGGTCAGAAGATCGACGGGCGCACGGTAGACGTCGATGGTCGGCCCGAACTGCGTGATCCGGCCCTTCGACAGCGTCGCGGTATTGCCGCCGAGCAGCAGCGCCTCGGATGGCTCCGTCGTCGCGTAGACGAAGATCGTGCCGCTTTCGGCGAATATCCGGGGCAGTTCGGCGCGCAGTTCCTCGCGCAATTTATAGTCGAGGTTCGCCAGCGGCTCGTCGAGCAGGACGAGGCCGGCATTCTTGACGATCGCGCGGGCGAGCGCGGTGCGCTGCTGCTGGCCACCCGACAGGCTGAGCGGCGCGCGGTCGAGATAGGGTGTCAGGCGCAGGAGATCGGCCGCCTTGCGGACCTCGCGGTCAATCGTCGCCTTGTCCGTGCCGGCAACGCGCATCGGCGAGGCAATGTTCTCGTAGACCGTCATCGTCGGGTAGTTGATGAATTGCTGATAGACCATGGCGACGTCGCGCTTTTGCACGGCAACGCCGGTGACATCCTTGCCGTCGAAATGGATGGTGCCGGAAGTCGGCTTGTCGAGACCCGCCATCAGCCGCATCAGGCTGGTCTTGCCGGACAAGGTCGGACCAAGCAGGACGTTGAGCGTCCCGCGTTCAAGGCGCAGATCGACCGAACTGATATGGGTTTCGGCGCCGACCATCTTGGTCGCGGCCTTCAATTCAATCATCGTCTCCCTCCTGTCGTGCAGTTCGGTGCGCTTGGGGCAGATCCGGAAGTCCCTGGCTTGGTCGAACGCGTCCCCCACAGTCGGACGCGCACGGCCATATTGCGCCGACGTCACGCTCTCTCCAACTGCAAACTAGCGGGATACGGCCGCGGCCAGTCTAATGAATCGCTTTCGCTTTGCCCTGCAACTCGAGAGATTTGAAACTTTTCGAAACAATATCGAAACCCAAATCAAAGTCAAAGGCAAAGTGCCGTTACGGCATCCGTACGGCAATGACGCAGGCCGCGTCACCTTGGGCTAAAATCCTAAAATCGCGGCAAGCGATGTCCTCTGCGGATGGGTCATAGTGCCGCTTTGCCTCGACCAGTCCCTTGCAGTTTTCCGCCTAGGCCAATTCGCACGATCCGCCTCGTTCTCCTGCATGAAATCGGCATAGGCGGTGCCGGCCGCATTCGGTTGGGCGGCCGTAAGAACGGAGCGTGCCCACTTGACGTTTTCGGCGGACCGCTTCGCAAAGCCTTGATCCCATTGAGCATCATCCGCGTTGCTCGTCGCGCTCGCCCTTCGATGCATATGGAAACATAACGAAAGTCGCAGAAATGCGATCGTTTGTGAGGTTTCCATGAAACAGGCACGGGTTCTGACCGGCGTCGAGCTGAAGCGGCCCCTGGCAGTAATCGCGCTGAGCAAACACGCTGCGCGCAACCGGCTCGCCATCATGCTGTCGCATCTCGCCGGGTTGCGGGTAGGGGAGATTGCATCGCTTCGGGTCAGCGATGTCATCGACAACGACGGGCAGGTGCGTGATCAGATCAGGTTGAGCGCGGCGGTCACGAAGGGCGGCCATGCGCGGGTTGTGTTCATCGGGGAGAAGCTGCGCCGAGAGATCGATCGCTTCCGAGCGGAATGGGAGAGGTCACCTCTGAAGAATGCGCCCCTGCTCGTTACCCAGAAACACCCGGCCTTTTCGGCGAATACGCTGTGTCAGCTCATGTCCAAGCTGTACCGCGAAGCTGGCCTGGACGGAGCCACCTCCCATAGCGGTCGGCGCTGGTTCATCACGAAGCTGGCGCATTCCGGTGTGAGTGCAAAAGTCATAATGACGCTGGCCGGTCACAAGAACCTCACGACCACCCAGCGATACATCGATGTGCGTGACGACATGATGCGCACTGCTGTTGAGCTGCTATAGGCCCTCAATGTGTCGTTGATCGAACGGCGGTTTCGCCGTTTCCCGGCCAAAAATAGACAATCAGCATCGGCCCCCGTCGCTGCCGCAGTGCGAAGACCCTGGCTTCCTGGTATGCAGCCAGGGTGGCTGCAGCTGCTCCAAAGATATTGAATAGACCGTCAAACGGGACAATATATCCAAGTCCGTATTCATTCTGGATGGGGCTACTGCATTCATTATCGCTGGAAGCAGCTTACAAGTTCCGCTTATCAATATCCGCAATAGCGACATCCCAGCGGTTTTATAATTAGTGACCGCACTTTCGGCACTATCGTTGATGTTCGCCGTCATGGCGTTCACCAATGTTGCAATTTACGATCAAATAATTATCTGGTTTGCAAAGAGCGATCAAAGGGAATAGTTGATCCCGAATTTGTAGTCGCCGTCCACACGAATTTTGAGTTTCTTGTGAAAACCATTCGAGGGGAATGCATAATATCTGGCGACGATTTATATCGTCCAAGATTTCGATTTGTATCAATTTCTAAACTGATAAACGTTATAAATTGATTTATATTTACAATATTTCCAGTAATTCACTTTTGCTTAATATACCTCTCCATCTATGAAGCTCTATCTAAGCATAGGCTTTCTTTAGTATATATACTTTATGCAATAGTCGTATTATTGATTTCTGCACTAACAATTCTCATTGCAGTTGTTCCTTGGCTCAATTTTGATTTTGATTCTGATACGGAGGACGCGCCCACGTTGGAAAAGCGGCGTTCCCGCCTTCGCTAGTTCCTAGCTGCGGGGTCTCCGAACGCCTGAGTATCTGCCCCGCGCATACCCGTTGCTGATTGCCGAGACCGCTTCAGTAAGTTCGTCCTGTAGGTAGGCATTGGCGATCAAGACTGCCTTCACAGCCGCACGCGCATCGCCGCCATAGTGCGCGATGGTCGCGGCAACCTCCCTGTCGAACTCTTCGGCTTCCCGCAGGCATCCCATGGCGTCGGCTCCCTTAACGTGACCGCCTAACCATGCACTAGTCCGATTGACCGCTCAAGGGATTCGTTCCCATTTTGTTCTCATGAGGAAACCAGCCGCCCCAACGCCACTTAGCATCGCCGAACTGGCGGAAAGGATGATTGAGCGCGGCAGGGCTGGAAGGCGTGTGATCCTGATGCCGGATACCGCGTGGCGCGTAGGGCTCAATTTGCAGGTAGTGGCCGAGCAACCCGATCGGGACACCATTGCACGGTTCCTCTGCGGTCACCGATGCCTAACGATTTGCTCAACATGCCTCTTGGCGGCAAACTCGATTTCCAATGCTTTCAGCGAGGGAACCCCGCTGCCGGCGCGAATACGGAGGCAGATGGAATGAGCGGATACGATCGAGACGAATGGACGCCTGAATCGCCGTTGTGGGCGCGCCTGATCTTCGCCGCGTTCGCCTTGGTGGCGAACGTCGGAACTGTCGGTATCGTCTTTGCGTGAAGAGAGGCGCTCGACTTGACCAAATTAAATTATGCGCAACCCCTTTACGTTTCTGAAACCACTTGCGCAGTAGACATTGATTAACCTTGGTGATTAAGCAGTTCGCAACAAGGCTTCTATAGGTTCGGTCATGTCAACACAGGGGCGACCAAGAGCCCCACGAAACCGGGGGCAAGGAGCCCAGAGCACATGAAGAACCTTCTGAAGCGCTTCAAGAATGATGAGTCTGGCGCGACCGCAATCGAATACGGCCTGATTGCCGCGCTGATTGGTGTTATGATCATCGGTGCGGCAGGTGCAGTCGGTGACGGCCTCAAGGGAACGTTCAACAGCGTTGCCACAGCAGTAGGTGGAACTGCCGCCGATTAACGAAATTCTCCCTCCCGCTTTGTGACAGAAATGGGCCGGGGAGATGATGGGCGACCGCCTGATCAGCGGTCCCCCTTTTCTTTGGGGATCTGTAAATTACGAGCGCCCAATCCACTCGATTTCAATCCTCTCTCGCAGCACCATCCAAATCCGTGAAATTGCTTGATCTGCCCCGCCGGGTTGTCGTTGGGACACCTCGCTGTGCGCGTTCACAGCGCTGAGGCAGGCGAATCCGGGCCTGCCGAGCGGCCTCCGCTGGCTGGAGGCCTCCCGGCGATGTGCATTTGTTGCGGATACCAAACCGCTACGGTCTCAGCAGCCCTTGTGCCGCATCCTCACGCCGCGCGAACTTCCGCCCTTGGCCGAATATTCTGGTTCATCCGGAACACATTCAGCGGGTCGTATTTCAGCTTTGTCTCGACGAGGCGCTGGTAGTTCGCGCCATAGGCCGCCTCGACCCGGTCCGTCTCGTCCTCGGGCATGAAGTTGATGTAGGCCGTTCCGGCCGCATAGGGCCGTGCGGCGTCGAACAGGTCGCGGGCCCAGTCGATGCACGGGCGGTCCATGCGGATTTCGCGCCAGCGGGCGTGGACGTTCATGACGTAATGCGAACTGCGCTGCGGGAAGGCCGTCGCGTCGGTCGGGATGCGGCCGGCAGCGCCGCCGACATGGCCGAGAAAGACTTCGCATTCGGGGCCGGGCAGACGCCCGATCGCGTCGACGAGCACGTCGATCGCCTTGTCCGAAAGCTCGGTGAAGTCGTGGCTCTTCCAGTAGTTGCGCGCGCCGGGGGTGAGGAGCGGGTCGAAGGCCTGCTGCCAGGCGACGAACGGCGTCGGGCCGACGACGTCCGCGATCGGCGTCCCGATCGAGCGCAGTTGCGCCGTCGCCTTTTCGCCGTCCTCGAGGTTGCCGCAATAGCACATGGCAAGGACGATGACCTCCTTGCCGTGCCATTCGGCAGGCAGGAAGGGCAGCGGCGGCGCCTGGCGCATGACGACCCAGCAGGTGAGCTCGTCGGGCGCGGTTTCGAGCGCCTTCCGATAGGCCTTCAGGACCGAACGCGCATCGGCGAACGGATGAACGACGAGGCCCGAAAGGACCTGCGGGCCGACCTGATGAAGCTGGAATTCGAAGGCCGTCACGATGCCGAAATTGCCGCCGCCGCCGCGGATCGCCCAGAACAGGTCCGGATTTTCCGAAAGGCTGGTGCGCAGCAATTCGCCATTGGCCGTCACCACGTCGGCGCTGATCAGATTGTCGATGGTGAGGCCGAACTTGCGCGTCAGCCATCCGAAGCCGCCGCCGAGCGTGAGCCCCGCAACGCCGGTCGTCGAGTTGATGCCGGTCGGCACTGCGAGCGCAAATGCCTGGGTCTCCTTGTCGAGATCGGCCAAAAGCGCACCGGGTTCGACCCACGCGCGCCGGGTCGACGGGTCCACGCGAACCGAGCGCATCTGCGACAGGTCGATCAGCAGTCCGCCATGGCAAACGGCGTTGCCGGCGATGTTGTGCCCGCCGCCGCGCACCGAGACGAGCAGGCCGTGCTCGCGCGCAAAGCGGACCGCTTGGACGACGTCGGAGGCGCCTGCACAGCGCACGATCAGTCCCGGACGCCTGTCGATCATGGCGTTCCAGATCGCGCGCGCCTCGTCGTAGGATGCGTCGCCCGGTTCGATCACGGTGCCGCGCAATCTGGCTGCCAGCGCTTCGATCTCGCCGGCACCGATCGTGGTCGATCCGGTGTCGAGGTTGACGATGTTCGTATCGAGCATGACCCGTTCCTCCCGGTGACTGGGTCCGCCCACCGCCACGGTCATGGTGCGCCCGCCAAGGTGTCCCGGCAAGTTGCACAAGTGACTAGGGGCCTCAACTCTTCGGGCTACCGATTTAACTGAACACGAATGATGTTTCTGCCTCCAGATGCCAGACGTAGACGAACCGGATTTATCGTCGGATACTGGCGAGACCTCAAATAATCAAAGCCGGATGGTCAGATGAAAAACTTGGTCCTTCGAACGGTCGCAGCAATCATGATCCTGGGCCCATCCTCCGCTTTCGCGCAGGATCTGGCCGCCGGCGAAAAGCTCTACCAGAGCACATGCCGGGCCTGCCACGGGCCAAGCGCCCAGGGGATGGCCAGTTTCCCCAAGCTGTCGGACAAGACCGAAGAAATTCTCGTCGAGCGGCTGCAGACCTATCGCGAAGGCGAGAAGGTCGGCCCCAATTCCGCACTGATGATCCCCCATGCGACCAAGCTGACGGACGAGGATATCGAGAACATCGCAGCCTATATCACGACGACGTTTCCGTAGGACTTCTTGACCCGCCATCCGCAATAGATGCCGGGCGCCACTCCATTGGGTGTCCGGCCGCCGGTTTCACTGCTTGATGTAGCAAGACGGCGGCGTTAGCCTCGTGATCCCGTTGAGGAACGGGAGGAGAATTGCACCAACGTTCGAGGCTGCCGCCTCGACAACACCGGGAGGAGTGAATGTTGGAAAGATCTCGTATCGCGACTACTTTGCCTTATGCAGCCGCGCTGGCCTGTTCGACCGTCATTGCCGTGCCGACGCTCGCGATGGCCACGAACACGACCAGCCTTCAGCACACCGTCGTGCTGGAAGGGTTGCAGGCGCCCTGGGACATGGCGTTCCTCCCGGATGGAACGATGTTCTTTACCGAAAAGTGTCACGGCCTCTCGGTTCTTCTGCCCTCGGGCGAGGTCAACAAGCTGCTCGGCATGAACGAGGCGGAAGGCTACGCCACGACGGCCGACGATCTCGTTTGCGAGGGACAGGCGGGCATGAACGGCGTTGCCGTCGATCCCGACTTCGAGGAAAATCGCCGCATCTACGTCTATTCGACCTCCGCCATGTCGGACCCGCGAACCAACAGGGTCATGCGTTTCGAGGTCGACGATGCGTTGAGCAACGTCTCCGAGCGAACCGATATCGTCGACGACATCCCCTATAAGGTCGCCGAATCCGACCATCCGTTCGGCGGCCCCGGCGCCCACAATGGCGGACGCATCCGCTTCAGCCCCGGCGACGGCTTTCTCTACGTGACGACCGGCGACAATCACAACAGCGAGGTTCCGCAGAGCCCGACCCTCATGGGCAGCAAGGTGCTGCGCATCGACACCGACGGCAACGCGGCGCCCGACAACGCCCCGCCCGAAGGCTTCGACCCGCGTACCTACACCTACGGGCATCGGAACGTGCAGGGCATCGCCTTCCACCCCCAGACCAACACGCCGATCGTCGCCGAGCACGGCCCATGGCACTCCGACGAGATCACCGTGCTGGTCAATGGCGGCAATGGCGGCTGGGACCCACGGCCGAACATGGCCGGGCGCGAAGAGTGTCCGGACGACTATTGCGGCTATTCGCCCAACCAGATGGAAGGCATGAACCGCTACGAACGCGCGTCCTTCATGCCGATGACGGACCTCGAAACCTACCCCGACGCCATGAAGCCCATCTGGGACAACAATGGCTGGTCGCAAGGTTCCGGCTCGGCCGCTTTCCTGACGGGCGAGCAGTGGGGCGACTGGGACGGCGCGATGGTGGTCGGCATCATGGGCATCGGCTTCGGCGGCACGCCGATCGGCCAGCGCATCGATGTCATCCAGTTGAACGAAGAGGGCACCGAAGTCCTCGACGTGACCGAGATGACCCTGCCGATGGAAGCGGGCCGCTTCCGCTCGGTCGTTCAGGGTCCTGACGGCAGCCTCTACACGGCCGTCGACGAGGGCATGATCCACAAGCTCACGCCCTGATCTGAATGCTGATCGCATCTGCGCCATTTTCGGATGGCGCAGATGCGGTATCCAGCCGCGGATCTATCGCAGCAGCGAGCGCCCCGTCATCGCATCCGGTTGCGCGACGCCCATCAGTTGCAACAGCGTCGGCGCGACATCCGCCAGCACGCCATCGCTCACCGTTCCGTCCCACGGCCCGACGATCACCGGCACCGGGTTCGTCGTGTGCGCCGTGTGCGGCTCGCCGGTCACGCGGTCGATCATTTCCTCGCAATTGCCGTGGTCGGCGATGACCATCAGCCTGCCGCCGCGCCGCTCCACCGCCGCCGCGATGCGCCCGAGCGAAGCGTCCACCGTCTCGACGGCACGGATCGCCGCGTCGAGATCGCCGGTGTGTCCGACCATGTCGGGATTGGCGAAATTGACCACGACGAATTCGTAACTGCCGCCGTCGATCGCCTCCAGCACCCGTTCGGTGAGTTCGGGCGCCGACATTTCCGGCTTGAGGTCATAGGTCGCGACCTTGGGCGAGGGCACCATGACGCGGTCCTCGCCGGGGAAGGGCGCTTCCTCGCCGCCATTGAGAAAATAGGTGACGTGCGGATATTTCTCGGTCTCGGCCAGATGCACCTGCCGCAGTCCGGCCTTGGACACGGTTTCGCTCAAGCCCTCGGCCAGCGTCTGCGGCTCGAACAGCACCTTCATGTAGGCGTCGAGCCCGCCGCCATAGGACACCATGCCGACGCGCGCCGCAAAGTCGATGCGCCGTGCCCGCGCGAACCCGTCGAACGCCGGATCGACCAGCGCCAGGAGGATTTCCCGCGCCCGATCGGAGCGGAAGTTGAAGAAGACCAATCCATCACCGTCCCTCATGCCGCCATAGGTGCTTATCGCCGTCGGCGTTATGAACTCGTCGGTCTCGCCGCGCGCCTGCGCCGCAGCCAGCGCGTCGCCCACCGTCGCCGCCCGCGCGCCCGCCGCGTCCACCATTGCGTCATAAGCGAGCTTCACGCGGTCCCAGCGCCTGTCGCGATCCATCGCGAAATAGCGGCCGCTCACCGTCGCCACGAAGGCGCCCTCCGGCCGCCGGCGCTCCAGCTCTGCCAGGAACTGCGGCGCGGAATTCGGCGCCGTGTCGCGTCCGTCGGTGAAGGCGTGGATGGAGACCGGAATGCCCGCGCCGGCAATGAGACCGGCCAGCGCCAGCGCGTGCTCGATATGCGCGTGCACGCCGCCATCGGAGACGAGGCCGGCCAGATGGCAGGTGCCGCCGCTTGCCCTCAGCCCGTCGATCAGCCCGCTCGCCGCCAGCCGCTCGGCGAGCTCGGAGCCTGCAGCGGCATTGTTGATGCGTGGCAGGTCCTGGTAGACGATCCGTCCGGCGCCGATATTGAGATGCCCGACCTCCGAATTGCCCATCTGGCCTTCCGGCAGCCCGACGCTCGGGCCGAAGGTCGTCAGCGTCGCATGCGGCCAGGTCGCCCACAGCCGGTTGAAATTCGGCGTCGCCGCCAGCGCCACCGCATTGCCTTCCGCCCGCTCGCTGAGCCCCCAGCCGTCGAGGATCGTCAAAACCACCGGTGTGCTCATTCTGGGCCCTCTCTTGCTTGAGATCGCCCGTAGATAGGCCAGCTACGCCCAAGGCCAAAGCGGAAAATCGTCATTTGCCGCCGCGCGCCGAAGGGTCGAATATCGCCCGCTTGGTTGACAAGCGGACAGCCGGTCAGTCATCTGCCGCGACTTTTGAGCCTCGAGGAATTTTTGATGACGAATGTCGCCCTGACGGGGCTTGCCCGCGATCTCGCCCGCCGCGCCGAAAGCGGCCGCCCGGTGCGCATCGGCGTCATCGGCTCGGGCGAAATGGGCACGGATCTGGTCACGCAGGGCATGCTGATGCCGGGCATAGAGGTCGCGGCGATTTCGACCCGCCGCCCCTGGACCGCCCGCGCCGCGATCGAGATCGCCTATGGCGACGATTCCCGCGCCGCCGAGGCCGACACGCAGTCGAAGGTCACCGCGGCCATCGAGGCCGGCCGCATCGCCATCACCTCCGTGGAAACCATGGTGACCAACCCGCTGATCGATGTCGTCATCGACGCCACCGGCAAGCCCGGCGTCGCTGCCGATTACGACCTGATGGCGATGGAGCACGGCAAGCATCTCGTGATGATGAATGTCGAGGCGGACGTGACGATCGGCGCGTATTTGAAGCGCGAGGCGGACCGGCTCGGCGTCGTCTACACGGTCGGCGCCGGCGACGAGCCATCCTCTTGCATGGAACTGATCGAATTCGCCACCGCGCTCGGCCTGCGGGTCGTCTCCGCCGGCAAAGGCAAGAACAACCCGCTCAACCACGACGCCGTGCCCGATCAGTATCGCGAGGAAGCCGAGCGGCGGAACATGAACCCGCGCATGCTGGTCGAGTTCATCGACGGCTCCAAGACCATGGTCGAAATGGCCGCCATCGCCAATGCGACGGGCCTCGTGCCCGACAAGCCGGGCATGCACGGCCCCAGCGCTGGCCGCGACGACCTCGCCCGGGTGCTGATCCCCCGCGCCGATGGCGGCGTCCTGTCGAAAAAGGGCGTGGTCGATTACACGATCGGCAAGGGCGTCGCCCCCGGCGTCTTCGTCGTCGTCGAGGCGACGCACCCACGCGTCATCGAGCGCATGGACGACCTTCATGTCGGCAAGGGCCCGTACTACGCCTTCCACCGGCCCTACCATCTGACCAGCCTCGAAGTCCCGCTCTCCTGCGCCCGCGCTGTCCTCTACGGCAAGGCCGACATGGTGCCGCTGCCCAAGCCCGTCGCCGAAGTCGCCGCCCTCGCCAAGCGCGATCTTGCCGTCGGCGAAACCTTCGACGCCATCGGCGAGACCTGCTACCGCTCCTGGACCATGACGGCAGGCGAGGCCGCCGCCGCGCGAGCCGTTCCCGTCGGGCTCCTGGAAGGCGGCAAGGTGCTGAAACCGGTCAAAAAGGGCGACCTCCTCACCCTCGAAAACGCCACCCCCGACACCACCACCCGCCTCTGGGCCCTCCGCCGCAAACAGGAAGAAATGGTCGCCACTGTCGGATAGTGGCGAGCTGTTGCGCTCGACGAACACCCCCACCCTGTATCCCTCCCCACAAGGGGGAGGGAGG
>NZ_AYOD01000043.1 GCF_000497755.1 Aliihoeflea sp. 2WW | reverse complement strand
CCTCCCTCCCCCTTGTGGGGAGGGATACAGGGTGGGGGTCCTCTTCGCAAAAATCACCAAAAGACCACCGCAGCCCGAACTGCCTCCTTCCAAGGCTCAGGAGCAGGCGCCAGATCTACTTTCCGCTCACGCTCACCAGAAACTTATCCCCGTCCCCTCAACCTCCCCCATAATCCCCCGCATCGTCCTCATGGGAACCGGTGCGCACCGGGTGTCGGGAGGGCGGCGATGACTTCCCCCCGATGGCGTCGGACCCTGTCAGGCACGTGAAGGCTGGGAACAGGCCGGCGTGGTCGCTCGATCATGCGGGAAAAGCCGCGGCGGATGCGATCTTCGGACCGCTCTGCCGTGACCGGCCGAAAGCCAGACAGCCCATCGGTGGGGTGCGCGGGTTCGCGCCACACAAAAAACCATAGGAAGGCACGGCCCGCGCGCCCCGCTTCCCGTTTTTTGACAATGGCCGGATGCCGGATGGCAGGCGCGGCGCCGATGCTTCGCGTCTAGGCCTTCCCCAGTTCCTCGGACCGCACCCGCGCCGCCTCGACCGCCTCGCCGACCAGCTTTTCCAGCCGGCCCTCATCCATGAACACAGCCAGCGCGGCTGCCGTCGTGCCGTTCGGGCTCGTCACCTGCCGGCGAAGTTCCGCGGGCTCCTCCGCGCTTTCCGCCGCAAGGCACCCCGCGCCGTAGACCGTCTGCATGGCGAGCAGCTTGGCAATGTCGGTCGGCAGGCCCGCCGTTTCGCCGGCCTTGGTCAGGCATTCGATGAAGTGGAATACATAGGCCGGCCCCGAACCCGAAACCGCCGTCACGGCATCCATCAGCCGCTCGTCGTCGATTTCCGCCACCTTGCCGCTGGCCGAGAGCAGCCCGGTGACAAAATCCTTCGTCGCCTCCGAAACCCGTTCATTGGCAACCGTCACCATCATGCCGCGCCCGATCGAGGCCGGCGTGTTGGGCATGCAGCGGATGATCGGTACGCTGCCGTCCAGAAGCTGCTCGAACGTCGCGATGCTCGTCCCCGCCGCCACGCTCAAAAACGTCGTCCGACCATCGGCCAGATGCCGGTAGGCCGGCACGACTTGCGCCATCACCTGCGGCTTGACGGCGAAGATGACGAGTTCGGGCCGGGCATCGCCAAGCCCCTCGATCGCCTCATGCGCATGGACGCCCAGTTCATCGGCCCGCAGGCGCAGCGCATCGTTGGGCTCCACGACGCCGACCTCGCCGGCTTCCAGCCGTCCCGAGGCGAGCCATCCCGACAGCATCGCAAAGCCCATATTGCCGCATCCGACGAGAATGACCCTGATGCCCATGATTGTTCTCCCTTGAGTTTCATTGGTCATGGACCGGCAAACGATTCCGTGCAACCGATGTCGCGCTACCGAAATCCGGCTGGCGGTTCTGGCTTTATCGCGTCAAAGAAGGGCGCGCAGGCAAAAGCGCGCCGCGCCGTTTTGGTGACGA
This sequence comes from Aliihoeflea sp. 2WW, assembly GCF_000497755.1. Taxonomy (GTDB): domain Bacteria; phylum Pseudomonadota; class Alphaproteobacteria; order Rhizobiales; family Rhizobiaceae; genus Aliihoeflea. The sequence continues at coordinate 10,381 of NZ_AYOD01000043.1, read as the reverse complement.
TGCGATACAGCTTTGAAGGGCAGGGAGCGGAGAATGGCGGAACGGATCGACGGCAAACAGGCGGCCGAGGACGTGGTGGCGAAGGTCAAGGCGGCCGCGAGCGATCTCATCGCGGAGGCGGGCGTCACGCCGGGTCTGGCCGTGGTGATCGTCGGCGAGGACCCTGCAAGCCAGGTCTACGTGTCGTCGAAATCGAAGAAGGCCAAGGAATGCGGCTTCTTCTCCGACCAGCACACGCTGCCCGAAGACACGTCCGAGGCCGACCTTCTCGCCCTCATCGAAAAGCTCAACGCCGATGACCGCGTTCACGGCATCCTCGTCCAGCTTCCGCTGCCCGGCCACATCGATTCCGGCAAGGTCATCCAGGCGATCGCGCCGGAAAAGGACGTCGACGGGTTCCACTTCGTCAATGTAGGCAAGCTGGGCACGGGCGAGATCGACACTGCCTTCGTTCCCTGCACCCCGGCCGGCTCGATGCTGCTGGTCGAAAAGATCCGCGGCCGTGACCTGTCGGGCCTCACCGCCGTCGTCATCGGGCGGTCCAACATCGTCGGCAAGCCGATGGCGAACCTGCTTCTGGCCGCCAATTGCACCGTCACCATCGCCCACAGCCGCACGAAGGACATCGCCGCGCTCGCCCGCACGGCCGATATCCTCGTCGCCGCCGTCGGCCGCCCGGAGATCGTCAAGGGCGATTGGGTCAAGCCCGGCGCGACGGTGATCGACGTCGGCATCAACCGCATCCCAGCGCCCGAAAAGGGCGAGGGCAAATCGCGCCTCGTGGGCGATGTCGCCTATGACGAAGTCGCCGAAAAGGCTGGCGCGGTCACGCCGGTTCCAGGCGGTGTCGGCCCGATGACCATCGCCATGCTGATGGCCAACACGCTCGCCTCCGCCTGTCGCGCGGCAGGCCGCGAACCGCCCCGGCTCTAGGCGGCGCCGCGATCATGCCCGAGCCGTCGCCCAACGGACGCCAGTTCGCCTTCTTGCTGGTGGACAAGTTCTCGATGTTCTCGCTCGCCGCGGCCATCGACACGGTCCGTTCGGCAAACCGTCTGCTCGGCCGCGACGTATACTCCTGGACAACTGTTTCGGCCGATGGCGAGGCCGTTTCCGCCTCGAACGGCCTGCCGATCAAGATCGACTACGCGATCGCCGACGCCCCGCCGGTCGACATCTTCTTCGTCTGCGTCGGCCTGACGACGGAATTTCCCGGCAAGAGCAAGGCGCTCGCCGCCCTGCGCAATCTCGGCCGTCGCGGCGCGACGCTCGGCGCGCTCTCCGTCGGCTCGTACCTTCTGGCCGAAGCCGGGCAGCTCGACGGCCACCGTTGCACCATCCACTGGGAAAACCGCGCCGGCTTCAAGGAACGCTTTCCCGACATCGAATGCACCGGCAACGTCTTCGAGATCGACCGCAAGCGCTACACCTGCGCCGGCGGCACGACCTCCATCGACCTGATGCTGGAGATCGTCCGCGCCGATTTCGGCCAGAACCTCGCCAACGAGGTCGCCAACCAGTTTCAGTATGAGCGCATCCGCTCGGCCGGCGACCGCCAGCGCGTCGGTCCGGAACGCGACTTGACGGGCAAGTCGGAGAAGCTGAAAAAGATCGTCGAGCTGATGGCCGACAATCTCGACGAGCCATATTCGGCCGTCGAACTGGCGAAGTCGGCCAACCTGTCGGTACGCCAGGTAGAGCGCCTTTTCCTGCGCCATCTCAACGTCACGCCCGGCCGCTACTACATGCGCCTGCGCCTCGAGCGAGCGCGCGAATTGCTACGTCAGACCAACCTGCCGATCCTCGACGTCGCCATCGCCACCGGCTTCACCTCGCACTCCTACTTCGCGCAAAGCTACCGCCTCCTCTTCGGCCGCCCCCCGAGCGAAGAGCGCCGCACGACGTATTAGCCGCGACTGCGTCGCGACCCCCACCCTTTATCCCTCCCCACAAGGGGGAGGGAAGGCGTCCGCGTCGCGAGTCTGCTGAAGCGTGGAGCTATGCTGACTGTCAAGGTTCGGCGGNAGCCCTCCGACAACGGGCCGGATCATCGCGGACCCCCACCCTTTATCCCTCCCCACAAGGGGGAGGGAAGGCGTCCGCGTCGCGAGTCTGCTGAAGCGTGGAGCTATGCTGACTGTCAAGGTTCGGCGGTCACTTCCCCCTCCTCCTTGTGGGGAGGGGTATGGGGTGAGGGTATTGCCACGCGCAAGCGCCCGCGATCATCCCCCAACTACCCCGCCCGAAACCCCGCAATCGCCAGCGGATTGTCGACCATCGCAGCCCGATCCGGCGCATCGACCGCCGGCTGCCCGACAAACGCCCCGAACAGCCGCCGCACATAGTCTTCCGGCAAATCATGCGTGATCAGCACTAGCCGCGTCCCACGCTGGCCGTCCGGCCAGGTGGGCAGCCGTGCGGGCGGGTGCAGGAGCTTTTGGACGCCGTGGATCACCAGCGGTCGCTCCGGGTCCTCGGCGATCTCGATGATCCCCTTCATGCGCAACAGTCGCTCGCCCTGCGTGGAGCGCAACAGGTCGAGGAACATCTCGATGGTCGACCACGACACCGGCCGGTCGTGGACGAGCGAGTAGGTGCGGATCGACGGGTCGTGGTGCGAATGCGCGTGGTCATGCGAATGATCGTGATCGTGATGATGGTCGTGTTCGCCTTCGCCCAGCCAGCGCGAAACGTCCGCGATCTTCGTCGCCGGATCGTAGAGCCCACAGGCGATCAGCGCTGCCGTGCCAGACGTCGAACCTTCAACGAACGCCGCGCCCGGATTGAGCCCGCGCAGCTTCACCTTCAGTTCGGCGATCTCGCCTTCGTCCGCCAGATCGGTTTTCGAAAGCACGATGCGGTCCGCGACCGCCACCTGCCGCCGCGCCTCCTCATGCGCCCGGAGAGTCGCTTCGCCATTGGCCGCATCGACGACCGTCACGACTCCATCGAGCCGGAAGGCGTGCATCAGCGCCGGATGCCCCATCACGGACTGGAGAACCGGCACCGGGTCGGCAAGACCCGTCGTCTCGATCACGATCCGGTCGAGCGCCGCGACCTTACCGGTCTGCACCCGGTCGACGAGATCGGCCAGCGTGTCGACGAGTTCCCCGCGCACCGTGCAGCACAGGCACCCGTCGGAAAGCTCGATCACCCCGTCACCGGACTGTTCGACCAGCAGATGATCGATCGCCACCTCGCCGAACTCGTTGATGATGACGGCGGTGTTGGTCAGCGCCGGGTCCTTCAGGAGCCGGTTGAGGAGCGTGGTCTTTCCCGAACCGAGGAACCCGGTGAGGATGGAAACGGCAATCGGGTCCGTGCGCATCTGGCCTAGCCGCCTTGCGCCTGCGCGGATTCCGGAGAGTAATCCGGCCGCGGCGTGGGGATGGGCACGTTGGCATAGCGCGGCTGCGTCGAGCGGGGGCCGGTCGCGCCGCCGAGGCTGACCGCGATCGCGACGGGATCGCCGGTGCGCTCGGTGATGAATTTCGAATGGTAGATCGGCTTGCCGTCCGCATCGCGCCGCTTGGCGCGCTCGCGCCAGGCTTCTTCCGTGCAGACGACCGGTCGCAGATTGGTGGCCTGGTTTCCGACATCGGCACCGGGCTGCAGATTGGCGAGCAACGGTGCGTCTCCCGCCGGCTTGGCAAAGGCGTTGCCCATCAGATCGGCCGCCTTGTCCGCGCGTTCCTCAGGCGAGAATTCGCCGATGACGACGGCCAGAAGCGAGCGTCCCTGCTGCGTGGCGGAGGCGACGAGGTTGAACCCGGCCGGGCACGTATAGCCCGTCTTCATGCCGTCGGCGCCTTCGAAGCGGCCCATCAGCGTGTTGTGGTTTTCCATGATGTTCTGGCCGTCGGCGAGCGCGTCGAGCTTGAAATAGTCGGCATGCTGCGGAAAGTCGCGCCGAAGCGCGATGGCGAGCACGGCAAGGTCGCGCGCCGACGTGTACTGTTCGTCCGAATGCAGCCCATGCGCGTTGACGAAATTCGACTGCGTCATGCCGATCCGCCGTGCCTCGTCGTTCATGCGCTGCGCGAAAGCCGCCTCCGATCCGCCGATATTGATAGCAAGCGCGGTGGCGATGTCGTTGGCCGACTTGACCATCAGGATCTTGATCGCATTGTCGAGCGTCAGCACCGAACCGGCCGCATAGCCCATCTTGGAGGGCGGTTCCTTGGTCGCTTCCGTGGTGATCTCGATCGGGCTGTCGAGCCGCAATTCGCCCGCCTGGACGGCGCGGAAGGCGACATAGGTCGTCATCAGCTTGGTCAGCGAGGCGGGGTAGGAGGGCTTGAAGGCATCTTCCTGCGCCAGCACCTGCCCGGTGTTCAAATCCACCAGGATCGAAGGTCCGGCGAGCACCGGCTGCTGCCACGCCGTCACCGCGAGCGCTGCCGCCAGCGTCGCCAGAACAAGCCTATTGCGCATCATTGACCAATTGCCTCTTGCCGTCGCCATCGTCCGGTATTTAGTCTCATGACCGGGCGGGTCGAGGAACGCTCGCCCGCTACCCGTGAAGAACAGCGGACCCCGCCACCGTCGTCTCTCGACTATTTAGACTATGTGACGCCAAAATGGCAGGTCGACCGGAAGGAACTCCCCATACGATGCCGATCCTGAACCGAGCTGCCGAAATGCAGGAAGAAGTCGCCGGCTGGCGGCGCCACATCCATTCCAATCCGGAAATTCTCTACGACTGCCACGAAACGGCGGCCTTTGTCGCCGAAAGGCTGAAGGAGTTCGGCGTCGACGAAGTGGTGACCGGCATCGGCCAGACCGGCGTCGTGGGGCTGATCAGAGGCAATCTGGGCGAGGGCCCGACGATCGGCATGCGCGCCGACATGGACGCGCTGCCTTTGACCGAGATCACCGGCAAGTCCTACGCCTCGACGACCGAGGGCAAGATGCACGCCTGCGGCCATGACGGCCACACCGCGATGCTCCTTGGCGCGGCGAAATACCTTGCCGAGACGAGGAACTTCAAGGGCGCGGTCGCCGTCATCTTCCAGCCGGCCGAGGAGGGCGGGGCCGGCGGCCTCGCCATGGTCAAGGACGGCATGATGGAGCGGTTCGACATCGCCCGCGTCTTCGGCATGCACAATATGCCCGGCCTTCCCGTCGGCCAGTTCGCGCTGCGGCCGGGCCCGCTGATGGCTGCGACGGCCGAGTTCACCATCAAGGTCAAGGGCAAGGGCGGCCACGCCGCCATGCCGCACGGCACGATCGACCCGATCGTCGTCGGCAGCCAGATGGTGCTGGCGATCCAGACCATCGCCTCGCGCTCGGTCGACCCGATCGAATCGGTCGTCGTCTCGATCACCAAGTTCCACGGCGGCGACGCCTACAATGTCATCCCCGAGGAGATCGAATTCGCCGGCACGATCCGCACCTTGAAGCGGGAGGTCGCCGACAAGGCGATCGAGCGCATGCGCGCGATCTGCCAGGGCATCGCGCTCGCCGGCGGCGCCGTCGCCGACGTCGACATCGACGTCAACTACCCCGTTACCTTCAACGACCCGGAAGAAACCGTCTTCGCCACCAGCATCGCCAAGGGCGTCGCGGGCGATCCGAACGTCAACGACAAGATCAACCCGGTGATGGGCGGCGAGGATTTCTCCTACATGCTCGAAGCCCGCCCCGGCGCCTTCATCTTCATCGGCAATGGCGACACGGCGAACCTTCACAACCCGGCCTACGACTTCAACGACGAAGTCATCCCCCACGGCGTCAGCTACTGGGTCCGCCTCGCCGAAACGGCGCTCGCCGCCTGACCAGACTTGCGGCCCGGCTTGCCGGGCCGTTTGCACTTGGCGAATGCGCGCGCGGCGTCTATGTGTTCCAGCCGTGGTCCCGTAGCTCAGTAGGATAGAGCATCAGATTCCTAATCTGAGGGTCACTGGTTCGAATCCAGTCGGGATCACCAGCAAAGTAGCTTTTCATGCAGCCTGAAACCTTCGACACCGTCATCCTCGGCGCGGGCGCTGCCGGCATGATGTGCGCGATCCATGCCGCATCGCGCGGCGGGCGTGTGCTGGTGGTCGATCATGCCAGGGCGCCCGGCGAGAAGATCCGCATTTCGGGCGGCGGACGCTGCAATTTCACGAACATCGGAACGGCCGCGAAGAATTTCCTCTCCGCCAATCCGCATTTCGCCAAATCGGCGCTCGGCCGTTACACGCAATACGATTTCCTCGCGCTCGTCGAAAAACACGGCATCGCCTGGCACGAAAAGACGCTCGGCCAGCTCTTCTGCGACAATTCGGCGAAGGACATCATCGCCATGCTGCTGCACGAGATGGACCGGGCCGGCTGCGAACTGCGTCTGGCGACCACGCTCGTTTCGCTCGAACGCGACGAGAGCGGCTTTGCCGTCACGCTGGGCGGTGACGGCACGGCAAGAATCCACTGCCGCCATTTCGTCGTCGCCTGCGGCGGCAAGTCGATCCCGAAGATGGGCGCGACCGGGCTCGGCTATCAAATCGCGGAAAAGTTCGCGCTCGGCGTCACCGAAACGCGCGCGGCGCTGGTGCCGCTCACCTTCGGCGAGGACGTGCTTTCGGGCTTTCGCGAAATCGCCGGCGTCGCTGCCGATGCGCGCGTGACCTGCGGCAAGGCGGCGTTCGAGGAGGCGCTGCTCTTCACCCATCGCGGTCTTTCCGGACCGGCGATCCTGCAGATTTCGTCCTACTGGCGCGAGAAGCAGCCGATCCGCATCGCGTTCCTTCCCGGGCAGGACATCCACGCCGCGCTCGTTTCCGCCAAGCGCGAAAACGGTCGCCGGGCGATACCGACCGTACTCGCCGACATCCTGCCGAAGCGCCTCGCCGCCCACCTGGCGGAAGTGCATGGCTGGGCCGGGCCGATCGGCGAGGCGAGCGACAAGAAGCTGGCCGCCATCGCCGAGACACTGCAGGGCTGGGAAGTCTACCCGATCGGCTCGGAAGGCTACCGCACCGCCGAAGTGACGCTTGGCGGCGTCGACACGGCGGGCCTCAACTCGCGGACGATGGAGGCCAAAGCCGTCGGCGGGCTTTATTTCATCGGCGAGGTCGTCGATGTCACCGGCTGGCTCGGCGGCTACAATTTCCAGTGGGCGTGGTCGTCCGGCTGGGCGGCGGGCACGGCCATCGCGGAGCGGGCGGCGTGAACGAAGCGCTCACCGAACATCTCGCCATCGCCATCGGCGGCTATGCACTGGCCGCGGCCATCGGCTGGTGGCGCGCACCGGAGCGCTTTTCGCGCATGTTCGACGGGCTGCGCGACAGTTCCACCGCTGCCTTCATGACCGGCCTTGTCTGCTATTTCCTCGGCGCGTTTCTGCTCGTCCTCCATCACCGCGTGGACGATTGGCTGGCAATCGTCGTCACGCTCTTTGCCGTTGGCGCGGTCATCGAGGGCCTCGGCTTCCTGATCGGGTCCGGCACGTTTGTTGCGCTCGCGCAGCGCATCGGGCTCGCCGGTTCGTGGCGCGTCTGGGCGGCGGTTTACGCCGTCTTCGGCATCGTGCTGATCGGTGCGGGGCTCGTCCGGCTTTAGTCTTCCATCACGAGCAGATCGCCCGGCGCAAAGCTCACCGTCACGAGATCGCCTGGCTCGGGCGGCGGGGCGGAGGGGCTGTTGAACGTGTCGAGCGACACTGTGCCGGAACCGACCGCCACGCGCACGCGGATCACCGAGCCGAGGAACGAAACGTCGCGGATCGTACCGGACAGATGCGCGCCGCGCGCCTCGTCGCGGCCGAGCGTCACGGCTTCCGGGCGAAGTGCCAGCGTGATCGCGTCGCCCGCCTGCCGCTCGGCAAGGCGATAGCCGAGCGAAACGGTGCTGTCTCCGATCGAAACGGTGCCCGCTGCCGGGTCGACCACACGGCCTTCGAGCGTGCTGAGCGTGCCGACGAACGACGCGACGAAGCGCGTCGTCGGCCGGTTGTAGATCTCGAACGGCGTGCCGACCTGGTCGGCGCGGCCTTCGTTCATGACCACGATGCGGTCCGACATGGAGAGTGCTTCTTCCTGGTCGTGCGTGACGTAGATCGTGGTGATGCCGAGCTTCTTCTGAATGGCGCGGATTTCCTCACGCAGCGACACGCGGATCTTGGCGTCGAGCGCGGAGAGCGGCTCATCGAGGAGCAGCACCTGCGGGCGCACGGCGAGCGCGCGGGCGAGCGCGACGCGCTGCTGCTGGCCGCCGGACAGCTGGAACGGATAGCGCTCGGCCAGATGCGGCAGCTTGATGATCTCGAGCATTTCCGCCACGCGTGCATCGATCTCGGCCTTCGGCCGGCCGGCGACCTTCAGCCCGAAACCCACATTCTGCGCGACGGTCATGTTGGGAAACAGCGCATAGGCCTGGAACACCATGCCGATATTGCGCTGGTTGGGCTTCAGATTGACGACGTCGCGTCCGTCGATGCGGATAACGCCGGAGGTTGGCTGCTCGAAGCCGGCGACCATGCGCAAAGTCGTCGTCTTGCCGCAGCCCGACGGGCCGAGAAACGAGACGAACTCGCCTTTCTCGACGGCGAGGTTGAAATCCTTGACGACGCGGGTGCCGCCGAAATCCTTTTGAAGGTTGGCGATTTCGAGAAAGCTCATCGGCGGGCCATCGTGTGTTTCTGGAAGCGGGTGACGAGCTGGATCAGCCCCATGCAGGCCCAGGTGATCGCGAACGCGATGACCGCGAGGGCGGCGGGTTCATAGGCGCGGTTGGCGCCGATGAGCTGGAGATAGGGTCCGAAGGCGGGTCGGTTCAAAAGCGCGGCGAGCACGAATTCGCCGATCACGATGGCGAAGGTCAGGAACGCGCCGGACAGGACGGCGACAAGCACGTTCGGCAGGATCACGCGCCACATGATCGTCAGCCAGCCGGCGCCCAGACTCTCGGCCGCCTCGGTCAGCGTGCGCACGTCGATGGCGCGAAGCCCGGTGTCGACCGCGCGGTACATGTAGGGCAGGGAAAGCGTCATATAGCCGAACATCAGGAGGAGGTTCGTGCCCGCCGCGGTGCCCGTCAGCGGCAGCCAGGACGAGGTGTTGTAGAGCCGGATATAGCCGAACACGATGACGATGGGCGGGATCACGAGCGGCAAAAGCGTGACGAATTCGATGAAGGGCCGCCAGTGCGGCAGCTTCAGGCGTATCCAGTAGGCCGTCGGCACGATCAGCACGACGCCGGCGATGATCGTCGCCACCGCCATCATCACCGAATAGCCGAACGTCGCCTGAAAGCGCGGATCGGCGAGCACCGCCCAATAGGCGTCGAGCGAATATTCGCCGCGCCGCATCTTCAGCGAGAATTCGACGGTGCCGATCAGCGGCAGCACGAAATAGGCGATGCCGAGAATGAGAAAGAGCCAGGACCAGAAGCGGTTCGCCTTCATTTGATCCACCGCTCCGCGCGGCTGCGCAGCCAGATATAGACGAAGTTGGCGATGCCGGTGATGACGATCATGCCGAAGGCGAGCGCGTAGCCGAGGTGAGGGTCCTGCAGCACGTCGCCGCGGATCTGCGCGAAGAGCAGGATCGGCACGATGGAGAGCGACGAACCGGTGAGCGCATAGGCGGTGGCGACCGCGCCGAAGGCGTTGGCGAAGAGCAGCGCGAAGGTGCCGAGCAAAGTCGGCCACAGGATCGGCAGCGCCACCATGCGCCAATACTGGAACCGAGTTGCGCCCAGGATCGCGGCAGCCTCGCCCCATTCGCGCTTCAGCCCGTCGAGAGCCGGCGTCACGATCAGGATCATCAGCGGAATCTGGAAGAAGAGATAGGTCAGCGTCAGGCCCGAAAAGGACAGGATGTTGAAGCCCATGCCGTAAATGTTGATGCCGAACCAGTCGCGCAGGATGAGCGTGACGAGGCCGAGACGGCCGAAGGTGGCGAGGAACGCGAAGGCAAGCGGCACGCCGGCGAAGTTGGAGGCGACGCCGGAGAAGGTGAGGAGCGGCGAGCGTATCCATGACGGCAGCCCGCCGATCGTGATCGCCACCGCCATTAGGAAGCCGATCAGGCAGCCGAGAAAGGCCGAGGCGAAGGAGATGCGGATCGAAATCCAGTAGGCCGACAGGATCGACGGCTGGAAGAGATTGGCGATGTTGTCGAGCGTGAACTCGCCGGCCGGATTGCGGAACGCGCCGGTGATGATCTGCAGCGTCGGCAGGATCAGGAACAGCAGCGCGAAGGCGAGGAACGGCACGACGCCGAGCCACGCCAGCGACAGCGAGCGCCGGGCGGGTTGGGGGGCGGGACCGTGGAGGATGTCGGTCATGAGGAACTCATCTGGCGAACCGCAATGAGAAAACAGGCAAGGGTTTGAAACGCGTTCGTTTCGTCGCACCCCCCTCTGGCCTGCCGGCCATCTCCCCCTCAAGGGGGGAGAT
>NZ_AYOD01000042.1 GCF_000497755.1 Aliihoeflea sp. 2WW | reverse complement strand
ATCTCCCCCCTTGAGGGGGAGATGGCCGGCAGGCCAGAGGGGGGTGCCTAGCGGTGCGTTCACCATGAGGGGAGGTGCACCCGGCCGCAGAGCTGGCCGGGTGCAGGTCACATCACTACTGAACGTTCGCGCCGACGGTGGAATCCCACCCGGACGTGATCACGTTCTTGGCCGCTTCCTGCTCTTCGAGCGTCGGGAAATAGGCCTTCTCGTAGGATTCGGCCGGCGGCAGGGCGTCGAGCAGTTCCTGCGGGATGACGCCGCGTTCGACCATGTCGTTGAAGCGGATCGGGTGGCAGTAGCCCTTGAGCCAGCCGAGCTGGCCTTCGTCGGAATAGAGATATTCCATCCACAGCTTGGCGGCGTTGGGGTGTGGTGCGTAGGCGCTGATCGCCTGCACGTAGACGCCGGCGAGGACGCCGGTTGCCGGCACCACGACTTCCACCGGCGGGTTGCCGTTGAGCGCGTCGCGGCCCGAAAGGGCGTTGTAGTCCCACCAGATGACGATCGGCGTCGCGCCCTGTGCGAGCGTGCCCGACTTGCCGATGGTCGGCACGAAATTGCCCTTTTCGTTGAGCTGCTTGAAGAAGTCGAGGCCCGCCGTGCCGGAGGCTTCGCCCGCATCGGCGCCGGTCGCCATGCCGGCGGCCTGCACGCCCAGGATCGCCTGGTTCGACGCGCGCGGGTCGCCCGCGAGCGCAATGGAATTGGCGTATTCGTCCTTGAGCAGGTCGGCCCAGTCGGCCGGCACGTTCTCGACGATGTCGGTGTTCACCGCGAACGAAAGCACGCCGTAATAGTCGCCATACCAATGGCCGTCGGCATCCTTGACGTTCTCGGGGATCGAATCCCAGGTCGAGACCTTGTAGGGCATCAGAAGCCCTTCTTCCTGCGCCTGCGGGCCGAAGGCGAAGCCGACGTCGAGCACGTCGGGGGCCTGCGGGCCTTTGTTGTCCTTGTTGGCGCGCACGGCTTCGAGTTCGTCGGCCGAGCCCGCATCCGGGTTCAGTTCGTTGACCGTGATCTCGGGATATTTCGCCTTGAAGCCGGCGATCACCTCGCCATAGCCGCACCAGTCATGCGGCAGGGCGATGGTCGTCAGCATGCCTTCTTCCTTGGCCGCGGCCTCGAGCTCGGCGAGGTCCTGCGCCGATGAGATCGACGTCGTCACCATCAGCCCGGCGGCGATGGCCGACAGGATGTGCCCCAATTTCGTCATACCCGTTCTCCCTGAGAAAAGACGCCTTCTTGACGCCTGCGATGCGGCTACTGCCGTTGCGTGACAGTGACATGACGAAACGCGCAATCTCGCCCGCGGCATTTCAGACTTAACTACTTTTCCGCAAGGGCAGCAATCGGTTAAGTTAACCGGCTACCGGAATTTCGCGCGGCAGCGCGCGGGAAAACGGAACGACCGTCGCGCCCGTTTGCTGGCGTGCAAGACGGGGGCGTCGAAATCGCCGATCGGTCACCTGTGGCCCCTCCGCCAGCATCAAGCCGACGAGGATCATGCGCGTCGCGTCCTCGGCCGCGCGCACCAGGAACTTGTCGGCCTTCTCGATCGCCTCGTCGAGCGAGCAGGGGCGCTTGACGATCGAGGCGAAGGCGTCGATGCCGTGGGCGAAATTCGAGGCCGCGCCCTTGCCGATCGTGCCGGCGAGCGCGATGACCGGCAGGCCGCGCAGCTTCGCCCGGCGCGCGACTTCCACCGGCACCTTGCCGTAGGGCGTCTGTCCGTCGAGGCTGCCTTCGGCGGTGATGACGAGATCGGCTTCGTCGATCAGCGCGTCGAGGTCGAGATACTGCATCACGAGGTCGTAGCGCGGGTGGAGCACGCCGCCAAGAAGACCCATGACCGCTGCGCCGATGCCGCCAGATGCACCTGCGCCCGGCGCATCCGCGACGCGCACGCCGGTGGTGGTCTCGATCAGCGCGGCATAGGTTTCCATCGCGCCTGACAGAAGGTCGACCTGCGCGGGCGTCGCGCCCTTTTGCGGGCCGAACACGCGGGCGACGCCCTTCGGCCCCGTCAGGAGGTTGTGCCAGTTGACGGCGGCGTCGATGCGCACGCGGGCGAGACGCGGATCGCGGCCGCCAACGTCGATATGCGCGAGTTCGGCAAGTCCGCCGCCGCCCGGCAGCACGCGGTTGCCGTCGCCGTCGAGAAAGCGTACGCCGAGCGCCTCGGCCATGCCCGCCCCGCCATCATTGACGCCGCTGTCGCCACAGCCGAGCAGGATGCGCGTCGCGCCATGATCGAGCGCGGCGCGGACGAGTTCGCCGACGCCGTAGCTCGTGGTGCGCGTCGGGTCGCGCCGGTCGCGCGGCACGTGGCGCAGACCGGCGGCTGCGGCCATCTCGACGACCGCTGTCGGCTGGTCCTGCCCGCCCAGCATCCCGAAGAACGCGTCGACCGGCTCGCCGACCGGTCCGGTCACCCGGACGGGATGAACCGTGCCGCCGGTCGCCTCGACCAGTGCCCGCGTGAAACCTTCGCCGCCATCGGCCATCGGCGCCTTGAGAATGCGGGCGGAGGGCAGGGCGCGCTTGACGCCGGCCTCGATGCGGGCGGCCACGGTCTCGGCCGAAAGGCTTTCCTTGAAGCCGGAAGGAGCGATCAGAATGGTCATCGACATGGGAATTCTCGCCTTGGGAATGTCTGTTCGAGGGGATGACGTCCGGCGCCTGCGTCTATTCCCTTCGCCGGCGAAAAAGATCAGCCGCCCAGTCCCTGCAAAGGCCAGACGACCAGCGCGAAGAACAGGAGCGCCGCCACGAAGACCGGCAGCAGCCATGCCGCCAGTTTCAGAAGGTCGCCCTGGTCGAAAGGCTGCCCCTCCGCCTGGCCGAACAGCATGACCGGCTTGGCCGACACCATCAGCGTCTGGCAAAAGCCGCTCGCGATCGTCACGACGAAGATCAGGGTCGTCGGATCGGTGCCGAAGCGCGAGAGCGGCAGGGCAAGCGCGGGGATCAGCACGGCGGCCCGCGCGGTGCGTGAAATGATGAGGAGATGAGCGAGCGCGGCGACGATCACCGCGATCGCGATCGTCAGCGCCGGGCTCAGCGCCGTGTCGAGCGAGCCGACAAGCCGGTCGACGAGAAAGGCCGCGGCGCCGGTCTCGAGCAGCGCTTCGCCGACGACGAGGGTCGCGGCGAGGAAGAAGAGCAGGTTCCAGTCGACGTCCTTCAACGCGTCCTTGAACGCGATCCCCGAGACCGCCTTCGAGGCGGCGAGCAGGGCAGCGGCGAGCGCGATCAGCGCGAGATCGATGCCGTGCCAACCGCCTGTCGCCCACAGCGCAACCGTTCCGACGATGATCGCCGTCAGGCGGCGGTCGCCGGCTTTGGGTCCGCCCGATGTCGCAATCGCGCGCCCGAGCGGCGCCTTGTCGGCATCGGTCAGGAACAGGCGCTGGATCATAAAATTCGCCGCAAGGCTCATCGCCAGCGAGAACGGCGCACCGAGCAGCGCCCAGTCGAGATAGGAAATCACGAGACCGTCGATCTCGTCGATGAAGCCGAGCGCGATCAGATGCGCGCCCGCTCCCGTCAGCGACGCGCCGGCCGAAAGCAGGATGACGCTCGGAAAGAGCAGCGCCAACGCCTTGGTGACGCCGGGCCGCCCGATCGCCGCCGAGAGCGCCGCGAAGACCGGCAGCAGGATCGCGGCGCGTGCCGAGGTCGAGGGAATGAAGAAGGCGGTGACGAAGATGATCAGCGTCGCCGCCATGAAGATGGCGGGCACCGAGCGGAACAGGGCGATCGCGCGCATGGCGTGGCGCTCGGCAAGACCGGTCCGCCTGATGACGGCGGCAAGGATGAAGGCCGCGATCAGGAGCCAGATGATCTCGTTGTCGAACGTGTCGAAGAGGTCGTCCTGGTCGGCCGCACCGGTCGCCGCAAGCGCCAGGAAGGCGATGATGGCGACCGGCGTTTCGGGCAGCTTCAGGATCAGCCAACCGGCCATCATGGCGACGAACACGGCAAGCGTCGCGCGACCTTCGAAGGCGAGGTCGGCGAGGAAAAATCCGATCGCGACCCAGGCAAGGCCGACGCACGCCGCAGCCACGAGCCATTGCCGCAGGCCGGCGGCAAGGATCGGTCGGGTCAGGGGCAAAATGGCTGCGGTCATTGCTGTCGTCCGTTTTTCTGTTGGTCGACGAACGTTCACACGGGCCTTCTATTCCATCAGCCGGTGAAATCAGCCGGCCTGGAATAAACCGGCCGACGTCCCGTTTGCCGCTCGTGACCGGCCAGTCCGCAAGGCTCCGCCGGCCTCGTTCACGAAACAGGAGGTCAAGATGAAAGACGTTTCCAAGAACCTGAATTCGCAAGCCGAAACGGTATCGCTCGGCCGTCGCCGCGCGCTCGGCCGCATCGGCCTGCTCGCTGCCGCCGCCTACAGCGCGCCGGCCCTTCTGCAGCTCAGCCAGGCGCATGCGTCCGGCGCCGGTTCCGGCGGTGGCGCCGGTTCGGGCGGTGGCGCAGGCTCCGGCGGTGGTGGTGGCGGCGGCGGTGGCGGTTCGGGCGGTGGCGCCGGTTCCGGTGGCGGTGGCGGTGCCACCCCGGTCGCGGTTCCGGTGGTCGCGGGTCCGGCGGCCGGGGTGGCTTCGGCGGATCGGGCGGACGCGCTGGCCGTGGCGGCTCGTTCGGTCGCGGCGCCGGCCAGGCGGTCGACAATTTCGGCCGCGGCCTGCAGGACATGGGCCGCAGCATCGGCCGTGCCTTCGGCTTCAACTGAACCTGACCCGACTGGACATGCGGACCGGCCGGACGATTTCCGGCCGGTCTGCAAGCGTGAGGGACATCACGATGCCTGCAAATCACTCCTGCGCGCTGGTCGACCGCCCGGTGCGCTTCGTCGATTCCGAGCCCGTTCTGGCGATCTTGAAGCGGGTCACCTCCGGCTGGTCGTGGACCGCCGTGTCGGATTCGTGCTACCCCTTCCTCGAAGTGCGCAGAAGCGGCGGGGGTTACGTCATCGACGAACCGGAGCGCCGGACTTTCACCGAACCGAGCGCCCTCAGCGCCGCCTGCAGCCTCGTCGTGATCCTGCTCAACCGCATGGTCGAGCCAGATCCGTCGATGCTCTGCCTGCATGCCAGCGCGGTTTCGCTCGCCGGCCGCGACTTCGTCTTTCCGTCCACGCACCGCGCCGGCAAGAGCACGCTGACGGCGGCGCTCGCCTTCTGCGGCGCGCGGATCATCGCCGACGACATCGTGCCGGTCGACTGCCGGGACGGCGTCGGGGCGCTCGTCGCCTCGGGCGTTGCACCGCGCCTTCGCGTGCCCCTGCCGCGCGCGCTCGGTCGCCGCTTCGCCTTCGACGCCTGGCGTCACAAGGGGCCCGACGACGGACACTACCGCTATCTCGCGCTGCCGCCGGCGCGCCTTGCCCGCTTCGGCGAACGTCGCGACGCGAGCGCCTTCGTTTTTCTGGAACGCGCGCGCGACGCCCGGCCCGAACTGCTTGCCGTCGCGCCCGGACAGGCGATGAAGATCCTGCTCGTCCAGAATTTCGGCAATGCCGCGCCGTCCGACATCGTGCTCGGGCGCATCGACCGGCTTGCGGCCAGGTGCCCGGCATTCCTCCTGCGCTACGAGAGCCTTGCCGACGCCCGCAAATTGCTCACGCGGCTGGCTTCGGCAGACCTCGCCGCGGTTCACGCCGCACTGCGCCCCGGCACCCCGCGCGTCGCATCGCCCGACTATGTGCCGGCAAGGGCGAGCCTCCCCTCGGACACCATCGTCCGCACAGGCGACGTCGTTCTCCAGCCGATGGGCGATGGCGGCGCGTTTCTCGCCGACCGTTCGGGCGGCGGCATCTTTGCGCTGGATGCGCTCGGCGCGGCAATCTGGGAAGCGCTCGCCGCTCCAGTCGCCCCGCTCGACCTCGCCGATGAACTCGCCGAAGCCTATCCCGAGATCGAGCGCACGCGCATCGAGGCCGATCTCGCCGGCCTCATTTCGCGGCTGATGGAAAAGGGTCTCGCGCGGACGGTTTAGCGCGCCGCCGCGTCGAGGGCAGCGCGTTCTTCTTCCGCCGTCAGCGCCGGTCCGGCTTCGATCGCGCCGAGATAGGCCTCGAGTGCATCGAGCGAGGAGGCGGGCGCATAGCCGTCGCCGCCGGCCGGAGCGGCCACCGCAAACCGCATCGACCAGTCGCTGTCGTCCCGGCACGAAACCGCGACGACCGACGCGCCGGCGCTGCGGTCGACCTCGTATTCGCGGCAAAGCGCGCCGCTCTGTTCGTTGAAGGAGGAGATCAGCCGCACGCGACCCGATCCGTCTGCGATGGTGACCTCGTCGCCCGAAGCGGCGCTGTCGAGAACGGATGCGATTTCTGCGCTCGAAAAGCCGTCGAGGCCCGGTTCGACGGGCGCCGCGCCGGGGCTCTGCCCGAGCTGGTAGCCGATGAATCCGGCCGCGATCGCCGTCGCCAGCGAGGCGGCGAGCGGCAATTGCCAGGATTGCTGCGCGAAGCCGAAGCGCCTCGTGCGTGCTGCGCCGAGCGAAACGACGTTCGACGCCGGCTGTTCGGCCGCGCGATGACGTTCGACCATGCCGCGCACCGCCGCTTCGAGCGCGGCCGGAACAGGCTCGGCGGGCGTGAAGGCCTCGCGTGCCGTCGCGCGCGTCTCGATGAATTCGGCGACGCGCATCACCAGCGCATCGTCGGTTTCCATCGCGCGTTCGACGGCCTTAGTCGTCGCCTCGTCCAGTTCGCCATCGGCGAAAGCCATCAATGTCTCGTCGTCAAAAATCATCGGTTCGATCATGGTTTCAATCCCTCGCACCGGTAGAACGACCCGGCACCGGGTTTATTCCCGTCAGTTCGGCCAGTCTTTTGCGCGCCCGCGCCAGTCGGCTCATCACGGTGCCGATCGGCACGTTCAGCACCTCTGCGGCATCGCGATACGAAAGATCGTCGACGCAGACGAGCATGATGATCGCGCGCTGATCCTCCGGCATCGCCTCGAGCGCGTCCCTGACCGATGACAGCTCTTGGCGGGCATCGGCCACCTGCTGCCCGTCCTCGCCCATCAGATCGTGCCGCTCATAGACGTCTTCGCTGGGGCCGGCGGTCTTCTGCCGGCGCGTCCGGTCGATCCACAGATTGCGGATGATGCGGAACATCCACGCGTCGAAGCGGGTGCCCGGCTCGAAACTCGCCGAACTGGCAAGCGCCCGTTCGCAGGCCTGCTGCACGAGGTCGTCCGCGACGTCCGGCGCACGCGACAGCGACAATGCGAACCGGCGCATGTTGGGCAGGAATGCGATGAGCTGGTCGCCGATATCGCTGGGAGGGCTCGTCATCGCTCGCCTGTCTGCAAAACAAATTTCGACGCACAGGAATATGTGCTCTTCGCCAACGTTTCCAGAGCGACTCTTATTCCGGCGCGCCGATGCCGGCAAATCGAATGAAGGTGGACAAGGTGAAACGCGTGTCGAAGCCGTTCGCGGCCTGCATGATCGCATTGCTTCTCGCTGCCAGCCCCGTCGTTCCGGACGCCGGCCTGCATCTCGTCGCCGCGACCGCTTTTGCCGACGACGGCGATGACGGCGACGACGGCGGAGCGTTCGCCGGGGAAGGCGGGGGCGGGGCGTCCGGTCTGCGGGGCGGCGGAACACGCCCTCCGCGGTTCCTGCGCCAGTTTCTGCGCCCCTTCGGCGGTGCGCGTCAGCGTGCGCCGCGCCGCGTTCGCGCGCAGCCGGCACCGTTGCCGGCCCAAGCCGAACGCGAGATCGTCGCGATCGGCTTGACGGCCGATGACGGCGCCACGCTCGAAGCGGCAGGCTACGCGATCCTGTCTCAGGAACGCCTCGAAACGCTGGACCAGACCCTCCTGAAGCTGCGCATTCCCGACGGCCTCAGCCTCGAGGACGCCCGCAACGCCGTCCGGGCGATCAATGACGAGGCCAGCGCGGACTTCAATCATTTCTACCGCGCCAGCGCCGCTGGCTCATCGCCGGCCTGCGAGGGCCCGGCCTGCCCGCCGCTGGAAATGGTTAACTGGCCGCTCGACGCGCGGAACTGTTCCGGGCCGGTCGCGATCGGCATGGTCGATACCGGCATCAATCCGGCGCATGCGATCTTCAAGGGCGCCGATCTGGAGGTCGTGCGGATTTCCAGCGAGGCCGAGCCGCCGTCCGGTCGCCAGCACGGCACGGCGGTCGCCGCGCTGCTCGTCGGGCGCGTTGCGGAGCGGGCGCGTGGGCTGGTGCCCGACGCACGCCTCGTCGCCGTCGATGCCTTTGTCGGCGAAGGCCGGGCCGAGCGCGCCGCTGCCTATGATGTCGTGCGCGCGCTCGACCTTCTGGTCGAACGGCAGGTCCGCATCGTCAATCTGAGCCTCGCGGGCGAGGACAACCGGGTTCTGGAGCGAATGGTGAGGGCCGTGGTCGGCGCCGATATCGCGATCGTGGCCGCGGTCGGAAATGACGGCGCCCGCGCCGAACCGCGCTTTCCTGCGGCATATCCCGGCGTGATCGCCGTCACCGCCGTCGATAGCCGCGGCCGCGTCTACCGGCGCGCGGTCCAGGGCGACCATGTCGATGTCGCCGCGCCCGGCGTCGACATCTGGACGGCCGCTTCCATCTCGGGCGCCCGCACCAAGACGGGCACCTCGTTCGCGGCGCCCTTCGTCACCGCAGCCCTGTCGAAGATGCTCGCCGCAGATGGCGATCTGTCGCCGGCCGAACTGGAGCGCCGCCTGATCGCGGACGCTTCCGACCTCGGCGATCCGGGGCGCGATCCGGTCTACGGCGCCGGCTTGCTCGACGCCTCGCGCCTCTGCTCCCGGGTAGTGGAAACGGCCGGCAAGTGACCTATTCGAGTTTGAAGCCGATCTTCATGCCGACCTGGTAATGCGCGATCTTGCCGTTTTCGACATGACCGCGGATCTCGCTCACTTCGAACCAGTCGACATTGTTCAGCGTGCTGCTCGCGCGGGTCACGGCACCCTGGATCGCATCTTCGATCGACGTCTTCGACGAACCGACGATCTCGATCTTCTTGTAGACATTTTCCATGACATACTCCTTCGCGTTGGGGCTTCCACTGACCTATGGCGCCCGTTCGCGAAGGAAAGCCCGTTCAGCGTTTCAGGACGTCGCCCCATTCGGCATGTTTGCGGAACTGCGCCGCGGCGAACGGGCAGAGCGGGATGATGGTCTTGCCCTCGGCCCGCGCGTCCGCGACGGCCTGCTCGACGAGCTTTAGCCCGACGCCCTGTCCGCGAAACGCGTCCGGCACTTCCGTATGGTCGATGATGATCTGGCTCGCGCCAACCTTGGAATAGGTCATCTCAGCCACGGCGCCGTCCGCGCCTCTGAACACGTAGCGGCCCTTGGAACTTCCGTCCTCGCGTTCGACATCACTCATCGGTCGATCTCCCATTTGCGCAGAAACTGCCGCGCCGCTTCGATTTCGACCGGCCGCACTTCATGCGCCCCGTCATGCCAGACCGTCTCGACACCGGCGTCGAGCCCTTGCAGATAGCTTTCCAGCCGGTTGGTCAGGTTCGGCGGGCAGATCGGGTCCTTGCGCCCGGCGGTGATCAGGATCGATTTGCCGGACAGCGAACCCTCCACCTGCGGCTGGAAAGGGATCAGCGGGTGCATCAGCACGGCGCCGTCGAAGAGGTCGGGCCGCGCGAAGATCACCGAGGCGAGAATGTTCGCCCCGTTCGAATAGCCGAGCCCGACCACGGCGCGCGGCCGGCGCTCGGCGACGATTGCCTCGATGAAACCTGCCATGCGCTCGGTGCGGACGGCGAGGTCCTCCATGTCGTAGACGCCCTCGGCCGTGCGGCGGAAGAAGCGCAGCGCGCCGCCTTCCGAAACATCGCCACGCGGCGAGACGATGGTGGCGGACGGCATCAGGTCGCGGGCGAGATCGGGAAACTGGTGCTCGTCGCCGCCCGTGCCGTGGAAGGTGAAGAAGAGGGGGGCATTGGCGCCCCCGTCTTCGATCCGGTGCTTGTAGCTTTCGATGGTCATGTCGCTCACCTGTCGATCGGTTGCAGGTTCTGTTCCAGATAGGGCCGCAAATGCTCGTGCTGCTTGGGCAGCTTCAACGCCTCGCCCAGATGCGCGGCATCCTCGTCGCGGTCGAAACCCGGCTCGTTGGTCGCCACCTCGAACAGGACGCCGCCCGGCGTGCGGAAATAGATCGCGTAGAAATAATCGCGGTCGATGACTGGCGTGATCTGCTGGCCGGTTTCCATCAGCGCCTTGCGCACGGCAAGCTGCGCGTCGCGATTGTCGACGGCGAAGGCGACGTGGTGCACCGAGCCCGCGCCCTGCTGGCCCGGATTCAACATTGGATGCGCCTCGAGGTCGACGATGTTGGCCTCGTTGCCGCCTTCCACGACGAAGCGGCGCACCGCGCCTTCCTTGGCCGTCTCCTTGTAGCCCATGGCGGTCAGGAGTTCGGCCTGCCGTTCCGTGTCGCGCAGCCGCATCGACACCGAGCGGAAGCCGCGAATGGCGTGGTCGGCGGAAACGCCATTGCCGGTCCACGGCGCGCGCCCGTCGCCGCTGGTCTCGACCAGCGCAAGCCCATCGCCGTCCGGTCCTTCGAAGCGCAGGACGTTCTCGCCGAAGCGGTTCGACGGCTCGATACCGGCGACGCCCTTCTCCGCCAGCCGCTTTTCCCAGAAGGGAAGCGAGCCTTCCGGCACCGCAAAGACGGTCGTGCCGACCTCGCCCGTTCCCGGCCGGCCGCGCGCGGCATTGGGGAAGGGGAAATAGGTCATCACCGTCCCCGGCGTTCCCGCGCCGTCGGCGTAGTAGAGGTGGTAGACGTCCGGCGCGTCGAAATTGACGGTCTTCTTCACCCGGCGAAGGCCGAGCGTGTCGGTGTAGAAGCGGTTGTTCTCGCGCGCGTCGCGCGCCATCGCGGTGACGTGGTGGAGCCCCTTGATCTGGTCGATCATGTCGATTCCTTTCCCTCAGCTTGCGCGGCGATTGCGCCGTGCGTGATCCATGGGCCATATGTCGGCCATCGGGGGCGGATTGGAAGACCGTTCGGCAGAATGGACCGTTCTCAATTATCGAACAATCGATCCTTGATTGTTCAATCGGAGAACTTCATGGCCAGGCGGAAGTCGCGTCCCAACATCCTGTTCGTCACCTGCGACCAGTGGCGCGGCGACGCGCTCGGCATCGCCGGAAATGCGGTGGTGAAGACGCCCAATGTCGATCGGCTGGCGGGCGAGGGCACTGTCTTCCTGCGCCATTTCGCCAATGCCGCGCCCTGCGCGCCGGCCCGCGCCTGCATCTATACCGGCCTCTACCAGATGAACAACCGCGTCTGCCGCAACGGCACGCCGCTCGACGATCGTCATGACAACATCGCCCGCGCCGCCCGCCGCGCCGGCTATGACCCGACGCTTTTCGGCTATACCGACGTCGCGCCCGACCCGCGCCTGCACGACGCGAACGATCCTGCCTTGAAAGGCTATGAGGGCATTTTGCCGGGGTTCTCCGTCGGGCAGTTGTTGCCCGAGCACCAGCGCCAATGGCTCGCCTGGCTTGGCGCGCAGGGCATCGACGTCTCCATGGGCTCGCCCGACATCCACCGGCCCGCCAACGGGTCGAAGGCGATCGATGCGTCCCCGCCCGTCTATTCCGCCGACCAGACCGAGACTGCGTTCATGACGGAGGCCTTCATGCGCTGGCATGGCGCGCAGGAGGCGGGCTGGTTCGCCCATCTCTCCTTCATCCGCCCGCACCCGCCATTCGCGGTGCCAGCGCCCTACGACACGATGTACGACCCGGCCGAATGCGGCAGCTTCTCCCGCGCCGCCGATCCGGCGTCGGAAGCAGGCGTCCACCCGTTCGTCGCCGCCGAATTGGAGCGGACGAAGACGGGCAAGTTCCTTCCCGGCCGCAAGGGCAAGGTGCGCGATCTCGTCGAAGCCGATTTCCGGCAGATCAAGGCGCTCTACTACGGCATGATCTCCGAGGTCGATGCGCAACTCGGCCGGCTCTTCGATCACCTGAAGGCGACCTGCCAGTGGGACGACACGATCGTCATCCTGACCAGCGACCACGCCGAACTGATGGGCGATCATCACTTGCTCGGCAAGGGCGGTTATTTCGACGGCAGCTACCACGTGCCGCTCGTCATCCGCGACCCACGGCGCAAGGCGGGCAGGGCAGGGGTCACGCATTTCACCGAGGCGGTCGATCTCTTGCCCACGCTGCTCGATCTGATGGACCTGCCGCCCCAGCCCTGGCTCGATGGCCGCAGCCTTGCGCCGTTTCTCGATGGCAAGGCGCCCGACGATTGGCGCATCGAAGCCCATGTCGAGTTCGATTTCCGGACCGGTCCCGGCGGCTCGTCGAAGCGCATGTCGGCGTCGCAGCGCACCGCCAATCTCGCGGTCCTGCGCGGCGAGCGCTACAAGCTCGTCCACTTCGCCGCAGGGCCGTCGCTGCTGTTCGATCTAGACGCCGACCCGTCCGAGACCGTCGACCGTTCGCGCGACCCGGACTACCGCGACATTCATGTCGACATGCTTGAACGGCTGCTTTCCTGGCGCGCGGTCCATCTCGACCAGTCGCTGGCGCTCGGCGAACTGACCGAGGATGGCCCGCGAGGTCCGTTCGCGCCGCTTCCGCACCAGTGAGATGCGCAAAGGAAAAGGCCCGGGAAATCCCGGGCCTTTCCGTCTCGAAGTCCGGCGATCGCTCGCCGTCCAGCGATTAGTTCGCGGGGTTGACGAGAAGCTGCTCGTCACGCGCATCGGCGAAGGTCGCCTCGTCATATTCCGGCTGAGCTTCGAGCTGCTCTTCCGTGAACGAGGTGTAGAGATACATCTCGCCGTCCTCGTCCGTCATGAAGGCGAGGTTGTCCATGTCGACGGCAACCGTCTTGGCACCGAGGCCAAGGAAGCCACCAACGTCGATGGTGACGAAGTCGACGGCATCGCCTTCGAGGACGACGTCCTCGATCGAGCCGACATTCTCGTCATCGGCGCCATAGACGGTCGTGCCGATGAGTTCGTCGGCCGACAGACCGGCAGCGTCGACTTCCGTCAGCGTGGCGCGATCGATGGCGGCAGTCGCCGTATCGTCGGTGGCGGCATCGTCTTCAGCCGGAGCGGCGGCCATGTCGTCGGTCTCGGCAGCGTCGTCGGTCGCAGCCGTGTCGTCCGTCATCGCGTCGCCGGCGTCATCCGCCGTCTCGGCCATGCTGTCGCCGGCATCGTCGGCCATTTCGCCAGCGGCGTCAGCCGTGTCGTCAACCGCTTCGGCCGCCGTGTCGGTGGTCGCTGCGGCGCCGGTTGCAGCGCCGGTCGCCGCACCCGTTGCAGCCATGCCCTCGGCATCATCCGGGTCATAGGCATCGCGGTCGAACGCTTCCTGCTGCTCGAGCTGCTCACGCGTCGCCGAGACGACCAGCCAGGTCGTGCCGTCCTCACGCTGGGCCCATTCGAGCGAATCGTATTCGAGAGCGACGTCCTTCTGGCCGAGGCCGAGGAAGCCGCCGACGCCCACGACGATCAGCGAAGCCTGACCTTCGGCATCGAGCACGATGTCGTTGACCGAGCCGATGTTCTCGGCATCGTCGGCAACGCCATTGTAGACGTTCTCGCCGATGATGTTGGTGGCCAGATGGCCTTCGATCGGCTGCGGGCCGGGGGTCTCGGCAGCATCCGCCGGAGCCTCGGTGGCCGGAGCCATGGCCGGATCGGTGGCGGTTTCCGGAGCGGTCGTCTGAGCGAAGGCGCCGGTCGAAAGCAGAGTTGCAATTGCGGTAGTCGCCAAAAGGGTGCGGATCATGGTAATTCTCTCCTTGTGCATGTTCCATTGCACGGCCGCGATGTCCGAACTTTTCGCAGGGGGCGGGTGTCGCGGCCTTTCACACTGTCACAACGCCACTTTCCATGAGATGTTCCGCCGAAATCGATGGTTGAACACGATTCCGCGAGCACGTAACGGAACCACGCGACACCTCGCCCATTTCCCCGCCGGCATGCATCTTTGCCAGACGTGAAAGGGTGACGAATTGCATTTCAAGGCAATCCTGAACAGCGAGGGCGGAACGCTCCGCACCGCGGACACCGACGCGCTTTCGGCCGAAATCGAGGAAAAGTTCGCGGCCGGCGGTCACACCGTCGACATCGCGCTCGTGCCCGGCAAGGAGCTCGAGGCTGAACTCGACAAGGCGGTTGCGGACGACGCGGTCGAGGGCGTGCTGATCGGCGGCGGAGACGGCAGCGTGTCGGGCGCCGCGGCCAAGCTAATGAAGACCGGTAAGGTGCTCGCGGTCCTGCCAGCCGGCACGATGAACCTCTTCGCCCGCAGCCTCCAGATACCGCTCGATCTAAGCCAGGCGCTCGACGCGCTCGCGACTGCGCCGATCGCCGATGTCGACATCGCGACGGCGAACGGACGTCCCTTCGTCCATCAGTATTCCGTCGGCATGCACGCCAAGCTCGTCCATCTGCGCGAGCAGCGCGAATTCGCCTCGCGTCTCGGCAAGATCAGGGCGTCGGCGCAGGCGGCCGTCGATACGGTCCTCAATCCGCCCCGCATCCGCGTCAGGCTCGAAATGCCGGGCGGAACGGAGGTCGAGGCCCGCACCTCGTCGATCGGCATCACCAACAATCTCTATGGCGAAGGCCACATCCCGTACACCGACACGCCGGATGGCGGCACGCTCGGCATCTACGTGACCAAGGCGCGCTCGCGCCGCGAGATGTTCGCCTTCCTGGCCATGATGGCGCTGGGCAGGTGGAAATCCAACGACCAAGTCGAAATTCACCAGACGAAATCGGTGACGATGCACATCCTGTCGTCGCACCGGAAGTTCCGATGCGTGATCGACGGTGAGTTGTGCAAGCTGGAGCCGAAGGTCGAGGTCGAGATCCATCCCGGCGCGCTGAAGGTTCTCCGGCCGGCTGCTGCCGACGAGGCCTGATCGCGCCAGGGCGAGCAGGCATGAAAAAGGGGCGCTGCGTGCGCCCCTTTCGCGTTCGTCTGTTGGTCCGGACTCCTACTGGGCCGGCTCGCCCTCGACGGGCGTGTCGACGCCGCCAGGCGCTTCGACCGGCTGTTCGGTCGGCGCGCCGCCTACGGGCTCCTCGGGCTCGATGGCGCCGCCAAAGAGGCCCACCGCCCAGCCGACGATGGCGGCCAGAATGAGTGCGACGATGAGGATCGTCAGAACATGCGTGCCGCGGCGGCCCTGCCGGGCTTCCGTGGGATTGACCTTTACCTTGTCATCCATGGCTTTTCCCTCTTCCTGTTATGGCCGATCGAGCGGGGCGCGTGGACGGCGACCGCCTTTCGGCCCGACATTTTCCTTGTAGATCAGGTAGCCGACCATCCCGAGCACGGGCACGATGAGCGCCACCGCCGAACCGCGTCGCGCCAGAAGCGCGGGCAGCGCGGCGACTGCCGCCGTCGTGGCGATCGCCTTGGCATCGACGGAGCGGCGCTTGGCAGCTTCCCGCGCCTGGCGTTTGGCCGTCGAACCGTGGATGACGACCACCAGGATCGCTAGCACGACGAAGGCTCCGGCCAGTGCGAGTGCCGCCGTGATCGGCCCCCAATGGCCCGCTATCCAGACGTAAAGCGCGATCAGCCCGAACATCACCCCGAACAGGACGAGCAGTCCGGCGATCGCATAGGCGATGGCCGAACGCTTCGTGCGTCCGATGATATCGGCCGTCTCGCCGGCTACGATGGATGCGATGAGCGTGCCGAACATCCGTCTGCTCAGCGGCGCGTCAGGAGAGCGAGCACAAAGCCGACGCCGGCCGCGATGGCGAGCGAGCTGATCGGCTTTTCGCGCACGGCTTCTTCGAGCTGCGCCTCGTAATCCTTGGCCTGCCCGCGAATGTCTTCGATGGCGGCTTCGCTGCGCGCCTTGACGCTCTCCAGACCGGACGCCGCCGCGCGCTGCGCGGAATGGTAGGTGCGCTGGCCGGTCTCGCTGAGCTGGTCCTTCAGCTTCGTCACATCGCCTTTCAGGCGCTCGATTTCGGCCTCGAGCTCGGCCTTCGTCTTCGCGTCGTTGGCCCGAACCTTGGCGGTGGTGGAGGGTGAAGCCATGGATTTTTCTCCTGTTTCCGTGTTGCCGAGCACTCAACGTGTGCGCCTTCGTCCAGTTCCAGCATTGTATGAGCAGGAACGAAATTATCCCGCGCCGCGTTGCCGCTTGTGTCGGAGGAAGCCTGTGCCATCAGAAAGATACGAAAAGCGCTCGCCCATCGTGCGCCTGCCGCCCAAGTCGAATGTCGAGATCGTGCTGCAGCGGGGCTCGCAGATGGCGCTGATCGTGCTCGGCCTTTTGGGGCTTTGCTTCGCACTCTATTTCGGCCGCTACATCCTGGCGCCGGTGGCGTTCGCGCTCGTCATCGGACTGATGCTCGGCCCCGTCGCCGCGCGGATCGAGGCGAGGGGCATCTCGCCCTACATCTCGGCCGTCCTGGTCTTCATCCTGTTCGTCTTCAGCGTCTGCCTGATCGCGCTCGCGCTGGTCGGCCCGCTATCCTACTGGGCCGATCGAGGGCCTCAGATGTGGCAGGAGCTGCAACTGCGCCTGTCGCAACTGCGCGAGCCGATGGAGGCGCTGCGCGACATCCAGGGCGGCTTGCGCGATGCGACGGGCGACACCGGCCTGACGGTGTCGGTCGAGGAAGGCTCGCCGATGGACAGCCTCATCACCGTCGCGCCGGCGATCGGCGCGCAGGTGCTGATCTTCATGGCGACCCTCTATTTCTTCATCGCCACGCGCCATTCGACGCGTCTTGCCGTGCTCAAGCTGTGCGTCGGCCGCCGCCTGCGCTGGCGCACCGCGCACATCTTCCGCGACGTAGAGATGCTGGTCTCGCGCTATCTTCTGTCGATCACCGCGATCAACATGGCCCTGGCGGTCGCCGTTACATGCGCCTTGTGGCTGGCCGGCGTGCCGTCGCCCGCCCTGTGGGGCATTCTCGCCGGCCTGTTGAACTTCGTCATGTATATCGGCCCGGCGATCATGGCGGCGATCCTGTTCGCCGTCGGCCTCGTCACCTTCGACACGATCTCGGGCAGCCTCATGCCGCCGCTCGTCTACCTCGCCGTCAATCTGTTGGAGGCGCAGTTCGTCACGCCGATGGTCATCGGCCGGATGATGACGCTCAACCCGTTCGTCGTCCTGATCGCGCTGACTTTCTGGATCTGGATCTGGGGTCCGATCGGCGGCTTCGTCGCCATTCCCGCCTTGCTCGTCGGCTATGCGATCGCCCGCAACCTCATCCCCGGCTGGGGCCCGCAGGGACCCAATCTGCCGGGGTGAGCTTCGGTGTGTTGAGATTCAGGGCTGTGCGAGCCGAAAATGGCGGATTTCGAGAACCGGAGCGGAGTGTACGTTTGCGTACATGAGCACCGGAAGCGCAGAACTCCGCTATTTGCAGGCCGCTCAGGCCTGAATATCGGCACACCCTAAATGAAGGGGCGCGGCTTCAGATGCATGTCGGTCGACCACTCGGCCAGCCGCTCGAGGCCTTCGAGGTCGAGGACGACGCAGCCCCGGTCGCGCCATTGCAGCAACTGACGTTCGGCCAGCTTGCGGACCGTCTTGTTGGTATGGACGAGTGACAGGCCGAGCGTATCGGCGACATGCTGCTGGGTGATCGGAATTTCGATCGGCGTCTTGTTCGTATTGAGCCCGGTCCCTTGCGACCGGCGCACGATGAAGGCGATCAGATAGGCGAGCCGCTCCGAAGCGTTGCGCCGCCCGACGCTGAGCATGTTCTCGTCGAGCATGCACTCCTCGCGCGAGGAGAGCCAGGTGATGTCGTAGGCGAGCTCGGGATGCTCGCGGTAGAGCGTCAGCAGTTCGTCGCGCTCGAAGACGCACAGGATCATCGGCGACAGCGCCTCGACGGAATGCTCCATCTCGCCCGTCACCGTGCCCTGCAGGCCGAGGAGATCGCCCGGCATCGCATAGTTGACGATCTGCCGGCGCCCGTCCGGCAGCATCTTGTAGCGAAAGCTCCAGCCTTGCAGGACGGTATAGAGATGCGGGTTGCGCGTGCCCTCCGCCAGCACCGTCGCGCCACGGTCCACGGTCAGCTCGCCCTTCTTGAAACGGCTGATGAATTCGAGCTCTGGCTTGGTGAAAGGCCGGAAGATTTCTCGCGCGTGCAACGGGCATTTCTCGCAAGGATATTTCCTTGCAGAACGGATCGCGATCTCGGCCACCGGCGGGCTCCAGGAGGTAAAGAAAAAAGTCCCTTTGCGATCTATAGTGAGGTGCGCGGCGCTTGTCAGCGGCCACGGCCTAGACCATCAAATATATTCGCAAAAGCTGATGCACATGTCATAGTTAAATGACACGTCGCCATCCGGCAGGCCAATTGCCCCGATGTCGGGAGTAGTGAATTTGGCGGAGAAGCCCCTCAAGGATCTGCGCATTCTCGTGATGGAGGACGAATTCCTCATCGCAATGGATGTCGAGCAGTTGTGTCAGGATCATGGTGCCGAAGAGGTCATCATCCTGCGCACGCTCAAGGAACTGGGCGACCAGCCCGTCGGGGACCGCGGCATCAACGTCGCCGTCGTCGACGTGATGCTGGCCGGCGAATCCACCGTGGAATTCGCCAAGACCCTTCAGGACAACAACGTTCCGTTCGTTTTCGCCACCGGCTATGCGGAAAACGAGAACCTGTTCGAAGCGTTTCCAGGTATCCGCGTGGTGGGCAAGCCCTATGCCGGCCCCACCCTGATCACCGCCATCGTCGAAGCGGTGAACCAGGGGCAGGGCCAGCCGGTATCAGGCGGCGTTTGAGCCCATCACCTGCGCTGCGATCGAATCCGGCCCGTAGTCGGATTCTCCGGAAACCTTCAAAAGCTCCTGCAACCGCGTACGCGCGCGGCTGACACGGCTCTTGATCGTGCCCACGGCACATTCGCAGATTTCGGCCGCTTCCTCGTAGGAAAAGCCCGAGGCACCGATCAGGATGATCGCCTCGCGCTGGTCTTCCGGCAGGCGCTCCAGCGCATTGCGGAAGTCTTCGAGGTCCATCGAACCGTGCTGGCTCGGATGCACCGCGAGCCTTGCGGTCATCGCGCCGTCGCTGTCCTGCACTTCGCGCCCGCGCTTGCGCATCTGCGAATAGAATTCGTTGCGCAGGATGGTGAAGAGCCATGCCTTGAGATTGGTGCCCGGCTGGAACGAGGACTGCTTGTCCCATGCCTTGACCAGCGTCTCCTGGACGAGATCGTCCGCACGGTCCGAATTCTGCGAAAGCGAAACGGCGAACGCGCGAAGGCTCGGGACCGCACTGAGAAGTCCGGTCTTGAAGTCGATTTCGGCAGCCATGGTCAGTCTCCCTTGCGAGCGCTGGCGCCTGCTTCGCGATCTTCGAGTTGCCTCAGGAGATCGGCGAATCGGTCGGGGACTTCTTCCGTCACGAGTTCGTCGTAATATTGTTTGAGCTTTCGTCCGATTTCGGAATTCGAGCCCAGCGGCTCCGTGCGCTCTGTCACTGCCGGCTGTTCCTTGTTCGGCTTCATGTCTGCCTCGGTGCCCCCTGAATTGTCGTGGTCTGCCCAACGTGCGGCAATTGCCATGCGTCGCTTCCCTGTCTTTCGTTGCCTTTATTTTTGCGCCCGGACCGCCCCGCTGGCACGCAAAATCGATATCAAACGTTAAGACCTCGCGATTCGTTCCTTGTTGCGGAACTTTTTTGCTGCGGGTGAGTTTGAAGGGCGCTACTGATCCGCAATTCCTGCCTTTATGTCTTGAGGGAGACGTCCAATCATGAGTTTGTCCGCAAGGATAGCGCCGCACTTGCCATTCTTGCGCCGGTTTGCCCGCGCAGTCTCCGGCTCACAGACCAGTGGCGATGCGCTTGTCGCCGCCACGCTGGAAGCAATCATCGCAGACCCGAGCGTGTTCCCGGCCGCGTCCACCGACCGCATCGCGCTCTATCGCATCTTCACCAAGCTGTTTTCCTCGGTCGCGGTCCGCGTCCCCGACGAGATGCCCGCAAATCCGTGGGAAAGCCGCGCCGTCGCCAACCTGTCCTCGCTGGCGCCCCTCCCGCGTCAGGCGTTCCTGCTGGTCGCCGTCGAAGGTTTCGGCGAACGCGAGGCGGCTGAAGTCCTCGATGTCGAGCAGACGGAATTCTCCCGTCTCCTCGGTCAGGCGAGCGACGAGATTTCCCGTCAGGTCGCGACCGACATCCTCATCATCGAGGACGAGCCGCTGATCGCGATGGACATCGAGCAGATGGTCGAAAGCCTCGGCCACCGCGTCGTCGGCACGGCCCGCACCCACAAGGAAGCGACAGCGCTGTTCAAGACCAGCAATGCAAAGATGGTCCTGGCCGACATCCAGTTGGCCGACGGCTCGTCGGGCATCGATGCGGTCAACGAGATCCTGGCATCCGCCAGCGTTCCGGTGATCTTCATCACTGCCTTCCCCGAGCGCCTCCTGACCGGCGAGCGGCCCGAGCCGGCCTTCTTGGTGACCAAGCCGTTCAACCCGGACATGGTCAAGGCGCTCATCAGCCAGGCCTTGTTCTTCGACCGGCAGTCGCAGGCGGCAGCCTGACGGCGAGACTTTGTGCGGGGCAGGGCTCGATCCTGTTCCGCACGGGAACAAGCGCGCCCCAAGATGCGTTGAGCATCTGGATGGCGGCGGCAGTTCGAGCGAGGAATCCGGCCCGCTTCGGGCCGACGATTTCGATGCTCCAGAGGTGGTAGGATCGTCCTTCGGCGCGCATAAGACCGCGGGCGATCCAGGGAGAACGCAGATGCTCTATTGGGCCCTGGTATTTTTGGTCGTTGCATTGATCGCGGGCGCCGTGGGATTCGGCGGCATTGCCGGCGCATCCGCGGGCATCGCCCAGATCCTGTTTTTCATTTTCATCGTTCTTTTGTGCGTCTCCGTGGTTGCCGGCTTCATGCGCCGCGCCAATTGAGCACGAGTGAGCATTTTTTGGTCCGGCATCAGCCCGGGCCGGCTTTATCGGGGGCAGTTTTAGGGTGAGTTTCGGGACCGCTGACACAATCGACGAGGAGCGCGTGCTCGCGACCGCGTTGAAGAATGCCGGTGTGGCGGTCATCGCCCAGGACATCCATCTCAAGGTCCTTTGGGCTCACAACCTCCCGTCTTCCTGGCACGTCTCGTCGATCGTCGGCCAGTCGGACAGTGAATTTCTCGACGCTTCCGACGCCGAAGCGGCCATCGCCATCAAACGGCAGGTCCTGGAAAGCGGCCAGTCGGCTCACTACGAATTCCGGCAAGGCGCGGACGACGGCGGACGGTGGTTCTCTGTATGGCTCGATCCACGCCTTGAAAAGGGCGGCGGCGTCAGCGGCATCGTCTCCACCATCGTGGACGTGACCAGCCAGAAGCACCGCGAGCAGACACTGCGCACGCTGTTGCGCGAGGTCAGCCATCGCTCGAAGAACCTTCTCGCCATTATCCAGAGCATCGCGACCCAGACCGGCCGCTATTCCGGATCGATCGACGTTTTCCTGACGCGCTTTCGCGGCCGCATCCAGTCGCTGGCCTCGTCGCAGGATCTCGTCACCTCGTCGAACTGGCGCGGGGCGACATTGAGCGAACTCGTCGCCGGACAGGTCAGCCGCTATTGCGAAGACCCCGCTTTTTCGATCCGTCTCAAGGGCGTCGATCCCTATCTCAATCCGAATGCCGCGCTGCATATCGGCCTGGCGCTGCACGAACTCGTCATCAATTCGATGAGCCACGGCGCGCTTTCGCGGCCGAACGGCTATGTCGGCCTCTCTGCCACATTGGAGGAGGACGAGGAGGGTAAGCGCACCATCCTCCTCAACTGGCATGAGAATACCCGCGTCGCCGAGGGCGCCATGGGCGACAAGCGCTTCGGCAGCGTTGCGCTCGAGCGCGTCGTGCCGGCCTCCGTCGAAGGCGAGGCCTCGCTCGAATTTTCCGACGGCCACCTCGACTATCGCCTGCGCATTCCCGAAGGCAATTTCGAAATCTGACCGCCTCGACCTTGCCGACAGGCGAAAAAAAGCCGGCCACGAAGGGCCGGCTTTGGAGGGGGCGAAGAAGGCGTTCGGGGGATACGCTCTCCTTCAATCAGTGAAGCGCCGTTCGCGGGGGGCGATTGGAGGGGGGTGGCGTCGGGCCACTTCACTGTGCCTGTTAACTGTTTCGACACGAACGGGTTCCGTAACGTTCATTCTTTTTTGCGATCATCCCTCGGGAACGGAATTTCCGGTGCGCCGTTTGATTTTCAGGCAGCGCAAAATGGGAGGCGGTAATGGTCGCTCACATGATGAATCTGGAACGTGCGGCACGGCTTGCGATGGGCGACCATCAGGGCGACGGCTCCGAGCCCTTGCCGCCCGGCCCGAATTACGGCCCGTTCGGCTATTTCCGGTTGGGAGTTCTGATTCTCGCTGCGCTTATCGCAGGCACGCTGCTGTTCAATCTCTTGAGCTGAGCCTTCGCTTCACTGCGGCGGCTGCAACCGTTCCGGCGGTATGCGAACCGTCATCTCGCCGCGATTGGGTTCCACGAACAGCACCAGCGCATACATTGCTCCGTAGGCGATACCGGCCAGGATCAGGAGCGTCATCAGAAACCGGAAAAGTGTAGGCATCGGTCTCCCGTCAGTCCGCCGCGCTTGCGTGTTTCTTTATGGGACGCCGCGTGTGCGAGTGCAAGCATAAGTCGTGTTCATCCCAGCTTGACGTTGGCTCCGTTCCTGTCGATACCCCTTGCGTGGAGCAGGGTATGGGCGCGACGGATATGGCAGAACTGGTGGAGCGCGTGCGTGCCGGCATCGGCACGAAGACGCTCGTTCTCGTCGGCCTGATGGGCGCCGGCAAGACCTCGGTCGGCCGCAAGCTTGCGCAGATCCTCCAGCTCCCCTTCGCCGACAGCGATCACGAGATCGAAAGCGTCTCGCGCATGACCGTGCCGGAGCTTTTCGAGGCCTATGGCGAGGTCGAATTCCGCGCGCTCGAACAGCGCGTCGTCACCCGTCTCATCGCCGATGGCCCGGCGGTCATCGGAACCGGCGGTGGTGCCTTCATGAATGCGGACACCCGCGCTGCGATCCGCGCCAACGGCATCTCGATCTGGCTCAAGGCCGATCTCGACACGTTGATGGACCGTGTCGCCCGCCGCCAGAACCGGCCGCTCCTGAAGAACTCCGATCCGCGCGCGGTGATGCGCAAGCTGATGGAGGACCGCTATCCCGTCTATGGCGAAGCCGACGTGACCATCGTCAGCCGCGACGCACGTCACGGCACCATCGCGGCCGAGATCATCGAAGCCGTCGACGCCAGGCTGGCGCAAAACATCACGAAGGTGACCTGAGATGACGAGCCGCGTCGATGTCCAGCTAGGCACGCGATCCTATCCGATCCTGATCGGCCCAGGCGCGCTGGAGGAGGCGGGTCCCGCCATCGCCGCGCGCCTGCCGCGCGCCCGCCTCGCAATCGTCACCGATGAAAACGTGGCAGCCAGCCAGTGGCCGCGCCTCGAGGCGTCGCTGGAGGCATCCGGCATCGCTCACGAAATCCTCGTCCTGCCGGCAGGCGAGGCGACCAAGAGCTTCGCGAAGCTCGAACAGGTCGTCGATTTCGTTCTTGCCGGCCGCTTCGAGCGCAATGACTGCGTGCTCGCGCTCGGGGGAGGGGTCATCGGCGATTTGACCGGCTTTGCCGCCGGTATCGTGCGCCGCGGCATGGAATTCGTCCAGGCGCCGACCTCGCTTCTGGCGCAGGTGGATTCGTCCGTCGGCGGCAAGACGGGCATCAACACGAAACGCGGCAAGAATCTCGTCGGCGTCTTCCAGCAGCCCGCGCTCGTCATCGCCGACACCGCCGCGCTCGACACGCTCTCGCCGCGCGAATTTCGCGCCGGCTATGCCGAGATGGCCAAATACGGCCTCATCGACCAGCCCGATTTCTTCACCTGGCTGGAGGAGAACTGGCGCGAAGTGTTCGCCGGCGGCCAGCCCCGCGTCGAGGCCATCCGCCGCTCCTGCCAGTCGAAGGCCGATGTCGTCGCCCGCGACGAGCGCGAGACGGGCGACCGGGCGCTTCTCAATCTCGGCCACACCTTTGCGCATGCGCTGGAAGGCGCGACGAACTATGACGGCGCGCGTCTCGTCCATGGCGAGGCGGTGGCGATCGGCATGGTGCTCGCGCACCGCTTCTCCGCCCGCCTCGGCCTTCTCGACCCCGCCGAAGCCGATCGCGTCGAGCGCCATCTGGGCGAGGTCGGCCTGCCGACCAGAATGGCCGACGTTCCCGGCGGCCTTCCTGGCGCGGAGGCGCTTTTGACCTATATTGCGCAGGACAAGAAGGTCTCGCGCGGCGCGCTGACCTTCATCCTCACCCGCGGCATCGGTCGGTCCTTCATCGCCAGGGACGTATCGCCTGCCGACGTGCTCGCCTTCCTGACGGAGAATCTGCCGGCATGATCCTGACGATCGCCATCATCATCTTTCTGATCATGCTGTCCTTCCTGTTTTCGGGCACCGAAACGAGCGTGACCGCCGTCTCGCGCGCGCGCCTTCACACGCTCGAGCAGAATGGCGATGCCCGCGCCGGAGTGATCTCGCGGCTGATCGAGCGCAAGGACCGCATGGTCGGCGCGCTGCTGATCGGCAACAATCTCGTCAACATCCTCGCCTCTTCGCTCGCCACCAGCGTTCTGTTGACGGTGTTCGGCTCCGCCGGCGTCGTCTATGCCACCGTCGGAATGACGGTCCTGCTCGTCATCTTCGCCGAAATCCTGCCGAAATCCTGGGCGCTGTCGAAGCCGGAGCAGTTCGCCCTTACGGTGTCGCGTTTCGCGCAGTTCGTGGTGCTGATCTTCGGCCATCTGTCGGTGGGGGTGAATTTCATCGTCCGCGCCCTGCTCGGCCTGTTCGGCATTCATCTCGGCCGCGACGACAATCTCCTGTCCGCGCATGAGGAAATCCGCGGCACCGTCGAGGTGCTGCAGCGCGAGGGCGGGCTCGAAAAGCATGATCGCGACCGCGTCGGCGGCCTTCTCGACCTGCACGAACTCGAAGTCTCCGACATCATGGTCCACCGCACCTCGATGCGGTCGGTCAATGCCGACGAGGCGCCCGAGGCGGTGGTTCGCGAAATCCTGCAGAGCCCCTATACGCGCCTGCCGCTCTGGCGCGGCTCGACCGACAACATCGTCGGCGTCATCCACGCCAAGGATCTGTTGCGCGCGCTCAACGAGGTCGGCAACGATTTCTCGCGGATCGAAATCCTCAAGGTGGCCTCGAAGCCCTGGTTCGTGCCGGACACGACGACACTTCAGGACCAGCTCACAGCCTTCCTCCGCCGCAAGGCGCATTTCGCGATCGTCGTCGACGAATATGGCGAGGTCGAAGGTCTTGTCACGCTGGAGGACATCATCGAGGAGATCGTCGGCGAGATCGCCGACGAGCACGACGTCGAGATGCAGGGCGTCAAGCAGGAGGCCGACGGCTCCGTCGTCGTCGAGGGTTTCGTGCCGATCCGCGACCTGAACCGCGCGCTCGACTGGAGCCTGCCGGACGAAGAGGCCACCACCATCGCCGGTCTCGTCATCCACGAGGCGCAGATGATTCCCGAGGAAAAGCAGGCCTTCACCTTCCACGGCATGCGATTCGTGGTCCTGAAGCGCGAGAAGAACCGGATCACCCGGCTGCGCATCCGCCCGCTCGGCGACGTTGCCGCAACCGCGATCGCGCCGCCGCCGCTGCAGCTTCCCCCGCCTGCGCGCGAGCCGGAGCCGACGGCGGTCGATCCGGTGCGTCCGCCGGCCGAATGAGCCTCACCAGCGCGTCGCCTCTCCGGGCGCGGCCGGTTCGATGGCGAGCGCATGAACGCCCGCCGCCAGTTCGCCCGCCAGTGCGTCGTTGACGGCACGGTGACGTGCGATCCGGCTCATGCCGGCGAATTCCGGCGCGACGATGCGGACGCGAAAATGCGTCTCGCCCGAGCCGTCGAACGTCTCATGTTCGCCAGAATGCTGGTGATGGTGGCCGGCATGGAGATGGCTTTCGTCGATGACCGCGAGCCGGTCGGGACGAAACCGCTCCGTGAGCTTGTCTTCGATGGCTGTCTTCATCGTCATATCCGTCTCCTTCATGCGGCCCGATGCCGCTGATTACCAAATCACCGGCAGGACGTTCATTGTCGGCCGAATGTCAATTCTTGTTTCGCGCGCCGAAGCACCCATAATTCCCGGTTCGACGGTAACGAGTTTCCATGAACGCCTATTCGAAATATTTCGAGAAGATCAAGGTCCGCCGCTCGCCCGAGGCAGAGCGGGCGACGAGCGCGCCCGCTTGCCAGTGGGATGGCTGCAACGAACCGGGCACCCACCGGGCGCCTGTCGGCCGCATGGCGGAGGGCCAGTATTTCAAATTCTGCTTCGATCATGTGCGCGAGTACAACAAGGGCTTCAACTACTTCTCCGGCCTTGCCGAAGGCGACATCGCGCGCTTCCAGAAGGAGGCGCTGACCGGCCATCGACCGACCTGGAAGATTGGCGTCAACAAGGGCGCGCAGGCCTCGCCCGACTTTTCCCAGAAGCGATCGGGCCGCGCCGGACCCAATGGCCGCATGCGCGATCCCTACGGCATGTTCAAGGACGGCATCGACCCGTCCGACCGCCCGCGCACCCGCAAGCTGAAGTCGCTTGAGGCCAAGGCCATGGAAACCTTGGGCCTGGACCCCTCGGCGACTGGCACGATGATCAAGCAGCGCTATAAGGAACTTGTGAAGCGGCATCACCCCGATGCCAATGGTGGCGACCGCGCGTCCGAAGACCGGTTTCGCGATGTCATCCAGGCATACCGGATGCTCAAACAAGCCGGTTTGTGTTGATCGCGCCGTCTGGTAAACGATGGCCAGCAACGAGATTTGACGAGCGGCGGCCCGGCTGCCGTGTGTGGAGACATGATGAACAAGGTTGACCGCGACATCGCAAACCTGCCCGACACGACCGTGCCGGTCGCCGAGACGTTCGGCTTCGAATCCGAGATGGTTGTGCCGGCCTATTCGGTGGCGGACAGCCATGTGCCGGACATCGATCCCGACTATCTGTTCGACAAGCAGACGACGCTCGCCATCCTCGCCGGCTTCACCTACAACCGCCGCGTCATGGTCTCGGGCTATCACGGCACCGGCAAGTCGACCCATATCGAGCAGGTCGCCGCCCGTCTCAACTGGCCCTGCGTGCGCATCAATCTCGACAGCCACGTCTCCCGTATCGATCTCGTCGGCAAGGACGCGATCGTCGTGCGCGAGGGCATGCAGGTCACCGAGTTCAAGGACGGCATCCTGCCCTGGGCCTACCAGCACAATGTCGCGCTCGTCTTCGACGAATACGATGCCGGCCGCCCGGACGTGATGTTCGTCATCCAGCGTGTGCTGGAATCCTCCGGCCGCCTGACGCTGCTCGACCAGAGCCGCGTCATCCGCCCGCACCCCGCCTTCCGCATCTTCGCCACCGCAAATACGGTCGGCCTCGGCGACACGACGGGCCTTTATCACGGCACGCAGCAGATCAACCAGGCGCAGATGGACCGCTGGTCCATCGTCACGACGCTGAACTACCTGCCGCATGACGACGAGGTGAACATCGTGCTGGCCAAGGCCAAGCACTTCCGCAACGACAAGGGCCGCGATACCGTGGGCAAGATGGTCCGCGTCGCCGACATGACGCGTTCGGCCTTCATCAATGGCGACCTGTCCACCGTGATGAGCCCGCGCACGGTCATCATGTGGGCGGAAAATGCCGAAATCTTCAAGGATGTCGGCTTCGCCTTCCGCCTGACCTTCCTCAACAAGTGCGACGAACTGGAGCGCTCCGTCGTCGCCGAGTTCTACCAGCGCGCCTTCGGCCAGGAACTGCCCGAATCCGCCGCAAACGTCGTACTGGCGTAACGGAAAAAGATGGCCGGACCGGGCGACAATTCGAGGGCGAAGAACGGCAAGGGCGCCGACACCGACGCCTTCAAGCGTGCGCTGTCCCTGTGCGTGCGCGCCATCTCCGGCGATGCCGAGATGGAAGTCACCTTCGCGAAGGAAAAGCCGGCGCTGACCGGCAACCGCGCCCGCCTGCCGGACCTGCCGCGCAAGCCGAGCCTGAGCGACATCGCGGTTACGCGCGGCATCGGCGATTCCATGGCGCTGCGCCGCGCCTGTCACGACAATGCCGTCCACTCGAAGCTCGCGCCGCAGGGCAAGCAGGCCCGCGCCATCTTCGACGCGGTCGAGCAGGCCCGCGTCGAGGCGATCGGCTCGCGCGCCATGACCGGCGTCGGCGACAATATCGGCTCGATGCTGGAGGACAAATACTCCAAGGCCAATCTCGCTGCCGTCACCCAGCAGTCGGAGGCCCCGCTCGAGGAAGCCGTCGCGCTGATGGTCCGCGAGCGCCTGACCGGCCGTGCCGCGCCGAAGAGCGGCGAGCGCGTCGTCTCGCTCTGGCGTGATTGGATCGAGGAAAAGGCCGGCGACACGCTCGACGGCCTGACGACCAATGTCGACGACCAGCAGGCCTTCGCGCGCGTCATGCGAGACATGCTCGCCTCGATGGATATGGCCGAGGACCTTGCCGAGGACGAGCAGTCCGACGACACCGAGGACAATGACGACGACCAGCCCGAAGGCGAGGATTCGGCCGACGATGGCGGCGAGGACGATTCGGGCTCCGACCAGTCCCAGGCCGACGATTCGCAGGAGACGAGCGACGACCAGGAGGCCGGCGAGACGGAAGCCACCGACGCCTCTGCCGACGACATGGCCGACGACGATGAGCTCGACGCCGAAACGCCGGGCGAGACGCGCCGCACCAATGACCCCTTCGCCAATCTGCCGAAGGAGATCGACTACAAGGTCTTCACCCGCGAGTTCGATGAGACGGTCAGCGCCGCCGAACTGTGCGACGAAGAGGAGTTGGAGCGCCTGCGCGCCTTCCTCGACAAGCAGCTCGCCAACCTCCAGGGCGTCGTCGGGCGTCTGGCGAACCGCCTCCAGCGCCGCCTGATGGCGCAGCAGAACCGCTCGTGGGAGTTCGACCTCGAGGAAGGCTCGCTCGATCCGGCCCGCCTCGTGCGCGTCGTCATCGACCCGATGCAGCCGCTCTCCTTCAAGCGCGAGCGCGACACCAATTTCCGCGACACGGTCGTCACGCTGGTGCTGGACAATTCCGGCTCCATGCGCGGCCGCCCGATCACTGTCGCCGCCACCTGCGCGGACATCCTCGCCCGCACGCTGGAACGCTGCGGCGTCTCGGTCGAAATCCTCGGCTTCACCACGCGCGCGTGGAAGGGCGGGCAGGCGCGCGAGAAGTGGCTGAAGGGCGGCAAGCCCGCCAATCCCGGCCGCCTCAACGACCTGCGCCACATCATCTACAAGTCCGCCGACGAGCCGTGGCGCCGCGCGCGCCGCAATCTCGGCCTGATGATGCGCGAGGGTCTGCTGAAGGAAAACATCGACGGCGAGGCCCTGCTTTGGGCGCACCAGCGCCTGATCGCTCGGCCCGAGCAGCGCAAGATCCTGATGATGATCTCGGACGGCGCGCCGGTCGACGATTCGACGCTGTCGGTCAATCCGGGCAACTATCTGGAGCGCCATCTGCGCGCGGCGATCGACCTGATCGAGACCCGCTCGCCGGTCGAGCTCCTCGCCATCGGCATCGGCCACGACGTCACGCGCTATTACCGCCGCGCCGTCACCATCGTCGACGCCGAGGAACTGGCCGGCGCGATGACCGAGCAACTGGCGGGTCTCTTCGAGGAAGAAAACGCCCGGTCGTCGCGCGGGCTCAAGCGTCGGGCGGGATGATCGCGCGCCTGCTGACGGCATCGCTTGCGCTTCTGGCGCTTGCCGGCCCGACCTTTGCCGCCGAACGCTTTCCGGTGGCGCTCGAATTCCGTCCCATCGAAAAATTCCGCATCGCCGGCGCCGAAGGCGACTATGGCCGGCTGACCTTCGTCGGCGGGTTCTCGATGACCGCCGACCGACGCGAATTCGGCCAATTGTCCGGCTTCCGTTTCCTGACGCCCGGCGGCGATTTCATCGGCGTCGCCGACCACGGCTTCTGGTTTTCCGGCACGGTCCGGCGCGACGAGGATGGCGTCCCTGTCGGCCTCGGCGACTTTTCGATGCAGCAGATGGTGGATGAGGCAGGCCGCCCCATCGACGACAAGGAGCGCGTCGACGCCGAGGGCATCTCGATCCATGACGGCATCGCGACGGTCTCCTTCGAGCGTCGCGCCCGCGTTTCCGAATATGCGATCGATGCCGCCGGCATGTCCGGCCCGATTCGCGACCTCGACTTCCTGATCCCGCGCGCCGAACTGCGTTACAATGCGGGCCTCGAAACCGTCGCAAGATCAAGTGCCGACGGCCCGCTGGCCGGTGCCCGTATCGTCGTCGCCGAAAAGTCGATCGACCGCCAGGGCAACATCTTCGCCGCTGTTCTTGAAGGGCCGCAAAAGGGCGTCTTCAAGATCCGCCGCACCGACGAGTTCGACGTCACCGACGGCGTCTTCCTGCCCGATGGCGACCTTCTGCTGCTCGAGCGCCGCTTCTCCTACGCCCGCGGCGTCGCCATGCGCCTGCGCCAGATCGCGGCGCGCGACATCCGCCCCGGCGCGCTCGTCGACGGCGAAATCCTGCTCGACGCCAACATGGCCTACCACGTCGACAACATGGAAGCGCTCGACCTCTTCCGCCGCAATGACGGCCGCCTGATCGTCGCCCTCATGTCGGATGACAACCAGTCCTGGATTCAGCGCAATCTCTATCTGGAGTTTGAACTGGCGGAGGATTGAGCGCTCGCGCCTGAACACCCCCCCCCTCCGGCGCCGGCCGCAGCACCGACAGCAGCGCTCCGTAAGGTCCGAGCATCGCGACGCCGATCCCGATCTTCACGACGAGGTCGCCAAGCGCCAGCGACAGCCACAACGGCACTTCGGCGCCCAGGAACGGCACCGGAAAGCCGAGCGAGCCGTCCTCGAGCCCGAAACCCGTATCCAGCACGGCGAAGCGTGCCGCAAAGGCGAGCGAGAAGAACATCGCCGTGTCGACGAGCGAGCCGATGACTGTCGAGATCAGCGGCGCCTGCCACCAGGCGTTCCGGCGCAGGCGGTCGAAGATCGCGACGTCGAGCAGTTGCGCGACGAGGAAGGCCGAGCCCGAGGCGATGGCGATGCGCGGTGTCGCGAGCCACACCGACAAGACGATCGCGATGGCGAAGCCGACGAGCACGACCTTGCGCGCGGCGGCAGGGCCGAAGCGGCGATTGGTCAGGTCCGTGACGAGAAACGCGATCGGATAGGTGAACGCACCCCAGGTCAGAAGGTCCTGAAGGCCGAAATGCGGGAAGGGGAACTGGACGAGGATATTGGAGGCGACGACGATGGCCGACATCGCGGCCACGAAGGGCCAAACGGTAACGTTCTGGGTCTGCATTTTTTTAACCTGGGTTATGGAACCAGTCGGCGGGCGCCTTCGATGAAGGAACGCCCGCCGTCGATACGCTCAGCTCGGAAAAATCAGGCGGTCGCCTGTTCCTGCGTCTTCTTGGCGATCTGCTTCTTGAGCAGGCGCGCGCGCTGCGAAAGATCGCTCACGCCGGCCTTGAGCAGGAAGGCGTCGAGGCCGCCGCGGTGCTCGACCGAACGCAGCGCGTTGGCCGAAATGCGCAGGCGCACATTCTGGTTCAGCGCTTCCGACATCAGCGTCACATTGACGAGATTCGGCAGGAAGCGACGACGGGTCTTGTTGTTGGCGTGGCTGACATTGTTGCCGGTCATCACGGCCTTGCCGGTCAATTCACATGCGCGGGACATAGTCTCAAACCTTCAGTTTCTCAAAACCGGCCAACGACCCGAACCCGCACCAGATGGTCGGCGCGCGGGGTCATGTCGGGCGGCCTCATGGAAAAGTTGCCGTTCCTTAGTTGCATTTCCCGTTCCGGTCAAGCGTGCGGGGCGCGGCTGAAGGCAACATATATTCGCCGAATTCGCACGTTCAAAGGGGAATCGACGAACAGGCAGTCGGGAAGGGGCGGTCTGCCGCAGATTTCATGGAGAATTCGCATGGTCCGCACCATGTCCGCCGCCCTTTTGTCCCTTCTTGCCATTGCCGGCTCCGCCAATGCCGCCCAGACCTTCCAGACGGATTATTCGATCACGCTGATGGGCATCCCCGTCGGCAAGGCGTCCTTCACCAGCGTCATCGGCAACGAGACCTTTCGCATCGAAGGATCGCTCGCCAGCGCCGGCATGGCGCGCCTGTTCGACAGCACCCAGGGCACCACTTCGGTCTCGGGCGCCTTGTCGCAGACCGGCACCACGCCGCGCAGCTATGACCTCAACTATCGCTCCGACAAGAAGACGCAGCGCACCGCGATCCGGTTTTCGAACGGCAATGTGACGACGACCGAAAACGTGCCGCCCTCGCGCCCCCGCAGGGGCGATTGGGTCCATCTCGAGGATGGTCACCTGACCTCCGTGGTCGACCCCATCTCCTCGACCCTCGTGCGCGCCGACAGCCCGGCGGAGGTGTGCAATCGCACGATTCGAATCTATGACGGCGAGATGCGCGCCAATTTGCGCCTGTCGCCGGCAGGCTCGCCGCAAGGCGGTCAGGTCACCTGCACGGCCAGGTTCGAGCCGGTCGCGGGCTACCGCCCCAGCCGCTCCGCCTTGAAATATCTGCGCGACCGCGCCCGCATCACCATCGCCTTCGCCCCGCTCGCCGACACCGGCTTCTACGCCCCCGTCGACGCCTCGATCGGCACCCAGGTCGGCACGGTGCGCATCGTCGCGCAGACCATGCGGACGCAGTAGCTCGCGCAGACCCCCACTCCGTCGCGCTTCGCGCGCCACCTCTCCGAGGAACCCAAGCTGGAATAGCGCTGCCGCTGCGGCAGACTTTCCTCTCCCCCTTTGAGGGGGAGAGGTGGCCCGAAGGGCCGGAGTGGGGGTCTTCGCGACCCTCTCAACCAACCGACTTGTCTCAATCCCCCACCCGCGCTACGCCACCACCAAACGGGAACACACCATGGCGCGGGCAACGGCAATCGGCTTTACGGCGGTCATCATGTGGGCGCTGCTTGCGCTTTTCACCGCTGCGTCCGGCAATGTCCCACCCTTCCTGCTCTCCGGCCTCACCTTCACCATCGGCACCCTCGTCGGCCTTGCCATGCGCATCGCCGCCCCGCCGAGCGAACGGGTGAACATCCCGCCCATCGTCTGGCTCGTCGGCATCGGCGGGCTCTTCGGCTACCACTTCTTCTACTTCACCGCCCTGCGCAACGCGCCGGCCGTCGAGGCGAGCCTCATCGCCTATCTGTGGCCGCTGCTAATCGTCCTTGGCTCGGCGCTGATGCCCGGCGAACGCCTCGGTTGGCACCATGTCGCCGGGGCGCTGATGGGGCTCGCAGGCACATTCCTGATCGTCACCAATGGCGGTAATCTCGCCTTCGACGCGACATACGCTTTCGGCTATGCGATGGCCGCAATCTGCGCCGTCTTCTGGGCCGGCTATTCGCTTTTGTCGCGCCGTTTCGCGGCCGTGCCGACCTCCATGGTCACATGGTTCTGCCTCGCCACCGCGCTCCTCTCCTTCGCCTCCCATGTGGCGCTGGAAGAGACGGTCTGGCCGCAAGGGACGGGGCAATGGCTCGCCGTCCTCGGCCTCGGCCTGATGCCGGTCGGCGCGGCGTTCTACACCTGGGACCACGGCGTCAAGCACGGCAACATCCAAGTCCTGGGGGCGGCGAGCTATGCCGCGCCGCTTTTGTCGACGCTGGTGCTGATCGCCGCCGGCGCGGCCGCCGCTACCACGCACATCCTCGCCGCCTGCCTGCTGATCACGGCCGGCGCCGCATTGGCGGCGAAGAACATGTTCACCCGCCGCCGCACGGTTGAAGCCTGATGCTGCCCTTTCCCGGAGGCCTCGAAGCGCAGGCGAACGGCGCGCTCATCCTCGCGATCCTCGCCGCGATCATCTACCTCTACGCCCGCAACCTGCCGGTCTCGTGGCGGCGCAGCGTGGTCAAGACCATC
Organism: Aliihoeflea sp. 2WW; assembly: GCF_000497755.1. Classification (GTDB taxonomy): domain Bacteria; phylum Pseudomonadota; class Alphaproteobacteria; order Rhizobiales; family Rhizobiaceae; genus Aliihoeflea. Next base: position 23,773 of record NZ_AYOD01000042.1, on the reverse strand, counting down.
CCGCTCGCCGCGCTCGCCTGGCTGAGCTTCGGCGAAGGCGGACCGTCGCTCCTCACCGCCGCTTTGGCCTTGAGTGCGCTCGGCGACCTGGCGCTCGCGCAGGAAGATGACGACCGTTTCTTCCTCGCCGGCCTCGGCGCGTTCCTCGCCGCCCACATTGCCTATGTCGCTCTGTTCGCGACCGGCAGCGCCGGCTTCGCGATCCTCACGGCCGAACCGTGGCGCCTCGCAGCCGCGCTCGCAATCTGCGCCTTCGGCATATTCATGCTGACGCGACTCTGGCCTGCCCTCGACACCGCCATGCGCCCGGCCGTCCTTGCCTACATGCTCGCCATCGTCGCCATGGGCGTCACCGCCTTCACCACGCAGTCGCCTGCCGTGATGGCCGGCGCCGTGCTCTTCATCGCATCCGACGCCATCCTCGCCACCGAACGCTTCCTGCTCGCGCCCGACGCGCCGCAGCGCACCGTCACCGGCCCGGCCATCTGGATTACCTACATCGCCGCGCAGATCGCGATCGTGCTCGGCGTGCTGGTGTAGCTCGGCCGAAATCCTCCCCCGTTCACGGGGGAGGTGGCGCGAAGCGACGGAGGGGGCGCCCGCCTTACGAAACGTCCTTCCGCTTCCTGATCTCCGCGAACACCTCCGCATCGCTCGCCGTCTCCATTCCCAGCCCCTTGCGGATCGCAGGGTCGTGCGGGCGCAGGAACGGGTTGGTCGACAGTTCCTCTCCGATCGTCGTCGGCAGCGTCGGCTTGCCCTGCGCCCGCAGCGCCTCGATCTTCGCCACCCGCGCCTTCAGCGCCGGGTTGGTCGGATCGATGGTCATCGCGAAGCGCGCATTGGAGAGCGTGTATTCGTGGCCGCAATAGACCCGCGTATCGGCGGGCAGGGCGGCCAGCTTGTTGAGCGAAGCGTGCATCGTCGCCGCCGACCCTTCGAACAGCCGCCCGCAGCCAAGCGCGAAGAGGGTGTCGGCGGTGAACGCCACGCCGGACTTTTCGAACACGTAGGAGACATGCCCCGCCGTATGCCCCGGCGTCTCGATCACCCGCACGCGCTCCTCCCCGAAGGCGAGGTCGGAGCCTTCCTCCACCGTCTCGTCGATGCCCGGTATCTTCGCCGCCTCGGCCTTCGGCCCGACGATCTTCAGCTTGAACCGCGCCTTCAGCGCCTGGTTGGCCTCGACATGGTCGGGATGGTGATGCGTCACGAAAAGGATGCTCGGCGTCCAGCCCGTTCGTTCGATCGCCTCGAGGATCGGCCCCTCCTCAGGCGCGTCGATCAGCCCGACCGTCCCCGTCGCCTCGTCGCGGATCAGGATGCCGAAATTGTCGGTGCGGCACATGAATTGCTCGACTTGCAGTCCCATGAAGATCGTCCCTTTCCAGTTGGGGGAACGATAAGGCCGCGCATTTGCAATGTCACTTCCGCCAGTTACCTTGTCGCCATGAGAAACGACATCGTCGACCTGCGCGCCTTCTATGCCACCATGCTCGGCAAGCTCGCCGAGCGGTCGATTGCCATGGGCATCTCGTCGGTCTGGGCGAATCTGAGCCGCGAGCGCCTTGTCGGCCTCGGCTACGCGCTGCCCTGGCTGGAGCGCTTCGGCACCGACGCCGACCGCGTCTTCGCCTTCATGCCGGCGCAGCAGGGCTCCGTTCCATGGCCGGCCGGCAAGCCGTGCACCACCGCGCTGGTCTTCGAGGAGGAACTGCCGCTGCACGATTCCTCCGTCGACCGCATCCTCCTCGTCCACGCGCTCGAACACGCGGAAAACCCGCGCGAGATGCTGGTCGAGATGTGGCGCGTGCTGGCGCCCGGCGGCCGTCTGGTGCTGGTCGTGCCGAACCGACGCGGCGTCTGGGCGCGCATGGAACACACGCCCTTCGGCACCGGCCGACCGTTCTCGAAGGGGCAGCTATCGAGCCTCCTGCGCGACGCCAACTTCACCCCCGGCCCATGGTCCGACGCGCTGCACTTCCCGCCGATGGAACGCCGCTTCATGATGCGGCTCTATTCGCTTTTGGAGCGCACCGGCCGCAGATTCTGGCCGGTCTTCGCCGGCGTTCTGGTGGTCGAAGCGCAAAAACGCGTCTACCAGGGCCTCCCCGTAACCCAGCGCGCCTCCCGCCGCGTGTTCGTGCCGGTCCTGTCGCCGCAAGGTGCGGGAGCGGCAAGGCTGCGGCGGGACAAGGGCAGGGACATCTCGGAATTCTGATCCGCCAGCGCGAGGCTACCCCCACCCTTTATCCCTCCCCACAAGGGGGAGGGAGGTCGCGGGCGCTGTGCTGTATTCGTCAGAGTTGCGCCTCGATTGAACGATGAGGTGCGACGTGGATGCCCTCCCTCCCCCTTGTGGGGAGGGATAATGGGTGGGGGTAACGACGCTTCCGCCTGGCGCCGATACCGAAGAAATGGGCACCCCGCCGATAAAGGGCGGAGGTCTCCTTCAGGAAAAACTCATCCTCAAAACACCGCCGCGCCCTGATCTGCCCGTCCGGCCACCTGCCGGAAATTCTCGAACAATTCCCGCCCGAGCCCGAACCCGTTCCCAGATAGATCCGGCAGTTCCACCACCCGCGCCGCCAACTCCGCCGCATCCACCTCGACCTGCAGCGCACCGGCCTCGCCATCGACCAGCACGATGTCGCCATCCCTGATCTTGCCGATCGTCCCGCCGTCCAGCGCCTCGGGCGTCACGTGGATCGCCGCCGGAACCTTGCCTGATGCACCCGACATGCGCCCGTCGGTGACGAGCGCGACCTTGTGGCCGCGGTCCTGCAGGACGCCGAGCACGGTCGTCAGGCGGTGAAGCTCCGGCATCCCGTTCGCCTTCGGCCCCTGGAAGCGCACCACCGCGACGAAATCGCGGTCGAGTTCGCCCGCCTTGAAGGCGGCGTTGAGCGCCTCCTGGCTGTCGAATACCTTTGCCGGCGCCTCGATGACGCGGCGCTCCGGCTTGACGGCGGAGGTCTTGATGATCGCGGCGCCGAGATTGCCCTTCAGCACCTTCAACCCGCCCGTCGGCTGGAACGCCTTGGGGAAGGGGGCGAGCACCTTGTCGTTGCCGCTGACGGCCGGCGCTGGCTCGCGGGCAACGGTGCCGTCCGCATTCAGTTTGGCCTCAACGGCATAGGGCCGCAGCCCTTCGCCCCAGACGGTCTGCACGTCTTCATGCGCAAGGCCGGCGTCCAGAAGTTCGCGGATGAGGAAACCAAGCCCGCCCGCCGCGTGGAAATGGTTCACGTCGGCAAGCCCGTTCGGATAGACGCGCGCGAGCAGCGGCACCACGTCGGAAAGCTCCGAAATGTCCTGCCAGGTCAGCTTGATGCCCGCAGCCGCCGCCATCGCGATCAAATGGATCGTATGGTTGGTCGACCCGCCCGTCGCGTGCAGCCCGACGACGCCGTTGACGATCGAGCGCTCGTCGATCATCCGCCCGACCGGCGTGAATTCATTGCCGAGCGCAGTGATCGCCAGGGCGCGCTTGGCAGCCTCGCGCGTCAGCGCGTCGCGCAATGGCGTGCCGGGGTTGACGAAGGAGGAGCCGGGCGTGTGCAGCCCCATCATCTCCATCAGCATCTGGTTCGAGTTCGCCGTGCCGTAGAAGGTGCACGTCCCCGGCCCGTGATAGGACTTCGATTCCGCCTCGAGGAGTTCGGCGCGCCCGACCTTTCCTTCGGCGTAAAGCTGGCGCACGCGCGCCTTCTCGTCGTTGGGCAGGCCCGTCGTCATTGGCCCGGCCGGCACGAAGATCGCCGGCAGGTGGCCGAAGGTGAAGGCGGCGATGGTCAGCCCGGGCACGATCTTGTCGCACACGCCGAGATAAAGCGCCGCGTCGAACATGTTGTGCGACAGCCCGATTGCCGCCGACATGGCGATCACGTCGCGCGAAAACAGCGACAGTTCCATGCCCGGCTGGCCCTGCGTGACGCCATCGCACATCGCCGGCACGCCGCCCGCCACCTGCGCCACGCCGCCGGCCGCGCGCGCGGCATCCTTGATCAGTTGCGGATAGGTCTCGAAAGGCTGATGCGCCGACAGCATGTCGTTGTAGGAGGTGATGATGCCGAGATTGGGCACGACGTCGCCAGCCAGCGCCGCCTTGTCGGACGGCGCGCAGGCGGCAAAACCGTGGGCGAGATTGCCGCACGACAAGGTCGAGCGATGCACCCCGCGCGAAATCTGCGCCTCGACGCGTTCCAGATAGGTTTCCCGCGCGCCCCGAGAGCGCTCCCGGATGCGGTCGGTGACTGCGGCGACGGTCTGGTGGAGGCTCATGATCGCTCGACTTTCTATGGCGCCCAGTAGGTGACGACAGGTGTCTCGGTAGCGGCAAGAACGGCCGCGACGGGAAGCTTCTCGGCGGCCGCGCGCTCCAGCACGCCCCGCTTCTGCACCCCCTCGATATGTAGGAAAACCGCGCGCGCTTTGCAGATGGCCGCAAGCGACAACGTCAACCGCGCCTCTCCCGCACTCGGCGCGTGGACAGGCAATACGACCTTTCCGCTTGTCCGTTCCTCGCCCTCTCCGGTTAGCCTTTCCTCGCCCCCCTCCGGGGGGAGAGGTGGCTCGGGCGCAGCCCGAGACGGAGAGGGGGCCTTCAACATCTCCGCAATCCCCACCGCATCCGGAAACAGCGAAGCCGTATGCCCATCCGTCCCCATGCCCAGCACCAGCACATCCACCGGCATCAACCCGGAAACCGCTTCACTCGCCCGCCGCGCAGCCTCTTCAACGCTCCCCGCATCGAAATACATCCCCACGAACCGCGCCTCCGCCGCCCGTCCGACCAGCAGATTCTCCCGCACCAGCCTCTCGTTCGACCGCTCATGCGTCGGCGGCACGAACCGCTCGTCGACCAGCGTCACGATCACCTTGCCCCAATCGATCGCCGCCTTCGACAATTCGCCGAAAAACCGAACCGGCGTCGTCCCGCCCGAAACCGCCAGCACCGCCCGTCCGCGCGCGGCGATCGCCTCCGCCAACCGACCCGCGACATCCCCCGCCAGCCCCTTCGCCACCGCATCCGAATCCGCAAATTCGCGCATCAAATGCTCTCGTGCCACGTCCGCCCGTCGCGCTCGATCAGCGCGATCGAGCCCGAAGGCCCCCACGTCCCCGACGTATAGCCCTGCACGCCCTGCTGGTTTTCATCCCAGGCCTCAACGATCGGGTCGATCCAGCGCCACGCCGCTTCCACCTCGTCGCGGCGCATGAACAGGGTCTGGTTGCCGCGCACCACGTCCATGATCAGCCGTTCATAGGCGTCGGGATTGCGCACGTCGAAGGCCTGCGCGAAGCTCATGTCGAGCGCCACGTTGCGCAGCCGCATCCCGCCGGGGCCGGGGTCCTTGATCATGATGAACTGCTTGACGCCCTCGTCGGGCTGCAGCCGGATCACGAGCTGGTTGGCGACGACATTGCCGGCGCTTTCCTCGAAGATCGAATGCGGGATCGGCTTGAATTCGATGACGATTTCCGAGACGCGCTCGGCCAGCCGCTTGCCGGTGCGCAGATAAAACGGCACGCCCGCCCAGCGCCAGTTCTCGATCTCCGCCTTGATCGCGACGAAGGTCTCCGTCTCGCTGTCATGGCCGAGTTCGTCGGCATAGGATTTCACCGCGCCGCCCGCCGAAGCGCCGGCCTTGTATTGCCCGCGCACGGTCAGCTTCGGCGAATCGCTGCCATTGACACGTTTGAGCGCACGCAGCACCTTCAGCTTCTCGTCGCGCACCGCATCCGCGTCGAGCGCGGCGGGTGCTTCCATGGCGACGAGGCACAGAAGCTGCAGCATGTGGTTCTGCACCATGTCGCGCAGCGCGCCGGCCTTGTCGTAATAGGAGACGCGGCCCTCGAGCCCGACGGCCTCGGCAACCGTGATCTGCACGTGGTCGATATGGGCCGAATTCCACAGCGGCTCGTAGAGCGCATTGGCAAAGCGCAGCGCCATCAGGTTCTGCACCGTCTCCTTGCCGAGATAGTGGTCGATGCGGAAGATCTGCTGTTCGTCGAAGACGCGGCCGATCGCGTCGTTCAGCGCCCTGGCGGACGCGAGGTCGCGCCCGATCGGCTTTTCCACGATGATCCGGCTTGCCGGCGTCACTAAGCCCGCCTTTTCGAGGTTTGCCGCGATGTCGCCGAATAGCGCTGGCGCGACCGCCAGATAGAAGGCGCGAATGCGGTCCGTTTCGCCCATCGCCTCCTTCAGCCGGTCGAACCCATCGCCCGACTTGGCATCGACATGCACATAGGCGATACGCTTCAGGAAGCGCTCGACCTGCCCGTCGTCGATGTCCGCCGCCGGCACGTGCTCGGCGATCGCTTTTCGCGCGAATTCGCGAAATTCGTCGTCGGATAGCTCGGAGCGCGAGGCGCCGAAAATGCGTGTCGGCTCGGAAAACTGCCCCGCCTTCTGCCGCTGGTAGAGCGCGGGCAGAAGCTTGCGCTCGGCAAGGTCGCCGGTGCCGCCGAAGACGACGAAATCGAAGGGCTCGACGGGAATGGTCGTGCTGGTCATGCGTTCAAGGCTCGCTGCTGTCGTTCCGTTTCGTATACTCTAATCGATTTAGATTGGCCAGCCCCCGCGCGAAACCTTCCCGCTTTGCCCTTTTCCCATTTTGGCCTATCTGTCAGCCAAAGGCAGCACGCAGCCTGCCGCTGGTACGGGAGAAATCATGCACAAGGTCGCCATTACGGGCACGGGCATCTTCACGCCGCAAGAGACCATCACCAATGCCGAACTGGTCGCTTCCTACAACGATTACGCGACGCGGCAGAACGCGGCCCATGCCGGCGAGATCGAGGCCGGTACACGCGCGGCGATGCCGATGTCGAGCGAGGAATTCATCGTCAAGGCGTCCGGCATCGAGAGCCGCTACGTGATGGACAAGGCGGGCATCCTCGACCCCGAAACCATGCACCCGCGCCTGACCGAGCGCGCCGACGAAGACATCTCGATCATGGCCGAGATCGCGCTCGACGCGGCGAAGAAGGCGATGGACGAGGCGGGCCTGACCGCCGCCGACATCGACGCCGTCATCTGCGCCGCCTCCAACCACGAGCGCGCCTATCCGGCGATCGCGATCGAGGTGCAGGAAGCGCTCGGCATCAAGGGCTTCGCCTTCGACATGAACGTCGCCTGTTCGTCGGCCACCTTCGGCATCCAGGCCGCCGCCGACATGATCCGCTCCGGTTCCGCCCGCGCGATCCTCATGGTCAATCCGGAGATCACGTCCGGCCATCAGGAATGGCGCGACCGCGACTGCCATTTCATCTTCGGCGACGTCTGCACGGCGGTCATCCTCCAGCGCCTCGACGATGCAACATCGAAGAACGCCTACGAAATCCTGTCGACCCGCTGTCTGACCGAGTTCTCCAACAACATCCGCAACAATAACGGCTTCCTGCGCCGCACGCGCGAAGGCCATATGGAAGACCGGCGCGACATGCAGTTCCGCCAGGAAGGCCGAAAGGTCTTCAAGCAGGTCGTGCCGATGGTCGCCGAACTGATGCTCAACCACCTCGCCGACGAGGGCATCGCGCCTAAAGACCTTTCGCGCCTGTGGCTGCACCAGGCCAACAAGGGCATGAACGACATGATCGGCGCGAAGGTCATGGGCCGCGAACCGACCCGCGACGAGCAGCCCAACGTCCTCCAGGAGTTCGCCAACACCTCCTCCGCCGGCTCCATCATCGCCTTCTCCCGCCATTCGGCCGATTTGCCGGCGGGCAGCCTTGGCGTCATCTGTTCCTTCGGCGCGGGCTATTCGGCGGGCAGTGTGATCGTGCGGAAGGTCGCGTAGCGGCGTCGGCCTGTTTCCGCTCATTGACCCCCACCCTGTATCCCTCCCCACAAGGGGGAGGGAGGGCGTGAGCCTCGCGCCACCTTCCTGAAACTGGGTGGTGCATCGAAGGGTGAGAAACAGCGCCGACGAATTCCCTCCCCCTTGTGGGGAGGGATAAAGGGTGGGGGTCGTCGGGCCCGCCCGACCATCAAAGACTCCTCCCAACGGTCGCGCACGAACGCAGAACCCGCCCTTAGGTTCATCACGACTCGCTAAACTCCTTGTGACTGAAACCTCCGAAACTTCCCCGCCAAAACCTTCGTGACTGTTCGCGACTGGGACAAAAACCCAGCCCGAAATTGAAACAGAGAAAACGAAGGGACTACGCCATGAAAACCGTTCTGATCGCCACCGCCGCCATCCTCTTCTCCGGCTCGGCATTCGCCATGCAGCAGGGCCCGGTCAATGTCGGCAACTACGACGCCAGCGTCGAAAGCCAATTCGACTACAACACCGAATATCAGGGCCCGTTCACATTCGGCACCCGCGACACGATGACGACCGCCTCGATCGCCGAGGAAGCCGCGATGGCAACACCGGAGACCCGCAGCGAACTGATCTTCGAGGACAAGAGCGGCCGCTAAGCATCAGCACCGTTTCAAAGCCGCCCGTTCAACGGGCGGCTTTTCGCTGACTGGCGTCGTCGAAGGCGGTCGGTTCGAGTTTTCCAGCGCGCAGTAAGTATTGCAGCGTATATGCCACCGACAGGGCGTCATCCACCGCGTCATGGCCCCGAAGTGGGGGATGGTCAATGTGGTAGTAGGCGGCCAGCTTGTTGCTCGGCGTTTTCACGAGGTCTTCCAGCGGCATACCGGCAGCGAGCAGCAGCCTGACCGCATTGTCGAAGCGCGTTGCTGGGATCACTGGTTCAATTCCCGCGACGTAGCAACTGATCGCAATCATATTGAACTCGTCCTTGCCCCAAGACCAAAATCTGGACCCGCCTGAGAATTCGTTGACACTAGTCAGGGCGCGGTCCAATGACTCGCCATCAGCCTCAATTGCGTCTTCTGTGATGCCGGTCAGGCGCGTGAAAAACGGGTCTATCGGATATCGCCGACCAAAACGGTCGACCGGACGAACATATGTCCGATGCGTATCGAGAATTGGGAAGTCAGCGCTCAGGCCCAGCTTGACGGCACCAATTTGAGCGATGACTGGATCGGGATCGTGAGGACCACACCAGAAGCGCCGCTGAGAACCTTCGATACACAAAAACTCGCAGTCAAAGACGATTGCAGTTCGCATTGTTGATAGCTCCCTAATCACGCGAGCGAGACGGGATACATACAACCATAGGTGAGCAAACCAAAGAAGGCTCGATTGTGCTAGGAAGCTAGAGCCGATCCCTCAACGCATACCAGTTCAGCGCCAGAAACATCAGCGGCGCCCGCAGCGCCCGCCCGCCCGGGAATGCAGGAATCCTCAGTTCCTCGAACAGCTTCAGCCGGTCGCGGTTTCCCGCCACCGTCTCGGCGTAGAGCTTGCCCATGAAGTTCGACAGCATCACGCCGTGGCCCGAATAGCCGCCGGCCGAGATCACGTTCGGCATGACCTCGCGGACGTAAGGCTTGCGCGGCATGGTGATGCCGACATAGCCGCCCCATTGATGCGTGATCTCGACGTCCTTGAGCGCCGGATAGACCTCGGCGATCTGCCGCCGAATGTGGTCGGCGATGCCCTTCGGATCGCCGGTCGAATAAATCTCCCGTCCGCCGAAGAGCAGTCGCCCGTCGGCCGACTTGCGGAAATAGCGCACCACGAAGCGCGAATCGTCGACGCTTTCGCCGCCCGGCAGCACCGGACTGTCATCTCCGAGCGGCACGGTCGCGCCGATGAACGAGCCGATCGGCATGATATGCGCCGCGCTCTTTTCCTCGAGGTTGCCGCCATAGGCATTGACGGCGATGAGCGCCTTGGCGGCCGTGATCGTACCGCGCGGTGTGGTGATCCTCACCTTGCCGCCGCTGCTCTCGATCTTCGTCGCGGGGGTGTTCTCGTGAAGGCCAGCGCCCGCCGCAGCGGCCACGCGGGCCGTGCCGACGACGAGTTTCAGCGGATGAATGTGACCCGTCCCGGTGTCGCGAATGCCGCCGAGATAATGCGTCGACCCCAACCGCCGCGCCGTCTCGTCCGCGTCCATGTAGCTGATGTGCGGATAGCCGAACCGCTCGGCCATCAGCGCCGGGTGCGCCTGATAGTCCTTCAGATAGCGCTTCTTGTGCACCACCGACATCTGACCGGGCCGATAATCGATGTCGATCCCGTTCGTCTCGGCGAATTCCAGAAGATGCGCTTTCGCCTCCTCGGCGAGGTCGAACAGCGCCTTCGCCCGCGTGAAGCCAAGCTCGGCCTCATATTCCTCCGCCCAGGCCCGCTGCCCGGTCCCGAGCTGCCCGCCATTCCTCCCCGACGCGCCGTCGCCGAAGCGATGCTGGTCGATCAGCACGACATTCGTGCCTGCCTTCGCCAGATGCGCGGCCGCCGACAGCCCGGTAAACCCACCGCCGATGATCGCGACATCGGCCCAAGCGTTCCCGTCGAGCGGCGCATATTCCGGCCGCGCGCCGACCGTCGCCTCATACCAGGAGATGCCGGGGGAGATGGGGGATTGGTATTGCCTGGCGTGTTCAGTCAAATTCTTCGGGCCATTCGCGAGCGCCGTGCATCACGGCCAAAATTTCCACTCCGTCGCGCAACCTGTAGGCGACGACGTATCCGATATCCGCCAGGACCAGCTCACGCGTGCCCTGAACCCGTCCAGGCCGCCCGATTTCCGGCGTCTGCGAAAGATGGGCGGCTCGATCGAGAATGGCGTTGACGAGCCTGAAGGCTGCCGCCGGATTTCGCTCCGCAACGTAGTCCTGCATGGCATCGAGGTCTGCAAGCGCGGGTAGGGTCCATTGAACGGTCTTCACGCGTCGCGATACTTGGTGCGAATACGCTCGATATCCACTTCCGAGGCGAACTCCCCACTGTCCGCGGCCTTGATTCCGGCGGCGATCTTGTCGGCGAAACGCTCCTGCCATTCGAGTGAATGGCCGTGCTCCAGTGCCTCGGCGATGATTTCCGACTCGGACAGCCCGGTCCGCTTCGCGATCGCCGCCACGCGTCGCCTCGTATCGGCTTTGATCTCGACCTCGATATTCATCGAACCGTCTTCACCTTGCAGACGACCAAACGTGCCACGCCGCCCCTACACATTCAACAACAGATACTCCCGCTCCCACGGGCTGATCACTTCCATGAACGTCTCGAACTCGGCCTTCTTGATCGCCGCATAGGTCGAGATGAATTGCGTGCCGAGAATGCCCTGAAGATCGTCGTCGCCCTCGAACAGTTCGACGGCTTCGAGCAGCCCGCGCGGCAGTTCGATCTCGTCCTCGTTGACGCTCGACCCCGTCGGCGCATCGCATTTCGTCTCGCGCAGGATGCCGATGAGGCCGCAGGCAAGCGAGGCGGCAAGCGCGAGATAGGGGTTGGCGTCCGAGGAGGGGATGCGGTTTTCGACGCGCCGCGAAGCCGAATCCGAGCGCGGCACGCGGAATGCAGTCGTGCGGTTGTCATAGCCCCAGCGCGTATTGACCGGCGCTGCCGATGCCTGCGTCAGCCGGCGATACGAATTGACGTAGGGCGCCAGCATGACGAGCGCGCTTGGCATGTGCCGCTGCAATCCGCCGATGAAATTGTAGAACGTTTCCGTTTCCGAGCCGTCGTCGTTGGTGAAGACGTTCTTGCCCGTCTTCGTGTCGATGATCGACTGGTGGATGTGCATGGCCGAGCCCGGCTGACCCTGGATGGGCTTGGCCATGAAGGTCGCATAAGTCTCGTGCTTCAGCGCCGCCTCACGGATCGTGCGCTTGAAGAGGAAGACCTGGTCGGCGAGTTCCACCGGGTCGCCATGGCGCAGGTTGATCTCGAGCTGTCCCGCGCCTTCCTCGTGGATCAGCGTGTCGATCTCGAGGCCCTGCACCTCCGAGAAGTGGTAGATGTCGTCGATCAATTCGTCGAATTCGTTGACGCCAGCGATCGAATAGCCCTGTCCGCCCGCGATCGCGCGGCCCGACCGGCCGATCGGCGGGACCAGGGGATAGTCCGGGTCCGGGTTCTTGCGCACGAGATAGAATTCGATCTCCGGCGCGACCACCGGCTTCAGCCCGTTGCGCTCATAGGCTTCGACCACGCGGCGCAGCACATTGCGCGGCGTGAACTCGACCATACGCCCGTCCTGGTGGACGAGGTCGCAGATCACCTGCGCCGTCGGGTCGCTCTCCCACGGCACGACGGACAGCGTCGAAAGGTCGGGCAAAAGCTTCAAATCGCCATCGTCCTCGGGATAGACGAAGCCGTTGCCGTCCTCCGGATAGCGGCCCGAGATCGTCGTCATGAAGACGGCCGAGGGCAGGGCGAGCGAGGTGTTGGACGTGAATTTCTTCGACGGCATCATCTTGCCGCGCGCCACGCCCGCCTGGTCGGGCGTGATGCACTCGATGTCCTCGATGCCGCGCCATTCGAGCCAGCCGCCCGCCTCTTTCCAGTTCTTCACGCCGCGAAGGTTCTGCATGAATTGGGGAGTGCGCGTCCGCGATGCCTTGGGGGCCGCGCGGTCTTGCTTTTTGGGGGCAGGCATCAATCACCAGAAGTCGTTGAAAGTGGCCGCATTATAGCCACCGGAGCGCCGCGATTGGAAGGGCGGTCAGCTTCGCGCGGCAGCCGCTGAAAGCCGCGCTACGAGATGCCGGATGGCGGGCTGCAGCGATTCGGGCGTGATCGGCTTTGCCACCACCGCATCCGGCGGGCCGAACTCGGCCTCTTCATCCTCGGTGAGATGCCGGCTGGCGACGAACAGGATGCCGGGTCGTCCCTTGAGCGCGCAGGCGCTGGTCAGGAGGGCATCCAGAAGATCGTCGCATTCCCGGTTGGTCGCGCCGCCGTCGAGAATAACGGTGCCGGGCAGGCGATCCCTGTACTGCGCCATCGCATCGCCGACTCCGGTGGCGAAGGCCTTCAATCCGCAGCGTTCCACGATCTTGGAGACGACGAGCGCGTTGACGCGGGCGGAACTGACGATCTGCACGAGAGCCCCGTCGAGCCCCTGGCCCATCAGCGCCGGCGAGTAGCCTGTCCGTTCGGGAGGAAGATTATTGCCGTCCGTCCCCTGCATCCGCCACCGCCCCGTTCGAACCAACCCCCGCCGGCTACAACCGGCAACGGGGATAGTGGATCATTGAGGTTGTATGTCAACGGGTTGCGTTTAGCGCGTGTACAATTTCAGGTTACAAAATTCCGTTTGGAAAAGATTTCCTTAAACGGAAACGGCGCGCGGACGCTTCGCCCGCGCGCAAGACTTTCAAATGAGGGTTCAGTTGCCCTTCGTCACGACGACCGGGATCAGGAGGTCACCCCAGTTCCCTTCGCCGCCATGGTGACGCGCGGAGCGCACCAGCTCGACGGAGACGCCGGCCTCGACCGCCTTCATCACCGACTGGTTGAGACGGTGGAGGTCGTTCGCCACCATGCGGATGACCGCCTGCTGGTCTGCATTCATCGCCGACGACTGTTCCTCGGCCCGTTCCTTGACGCGTGTATTGGGTGTCATGTCCGTGTCTCCTGGGTGAGAAGGGCAGGGCGGCGATGATCCGCCGCCCGCTATTGGTTATTCGGCCGCCGGCTTGAACTGTTCGTGCTCGGTCGATTCGTGCATCGCGGTGGTGGACGACTGGCCGCCGGTGATCGCCATCGACACGGCATCGAAATAGCCGGTGCCGACTTCGCGCTGGTGCTTGGTCGCAGTGTAGCCGTTCACTTCCGCCGCGAATTCGGCTTCCTGCAACTCCGAATAGGCCGCCATCTGGCGCTCCTTGTAGCCGCGGGCGAGCTCGAACATGCCGAAATTCAACTGGTGGAAGCCGGCGAGCGTGATGAACTGGAACTTGTAGCCCATCGCACCGAGTTCGCGCTGGAACTTGGCGATCGTCGCGTCGTCGAGGTTCTTCTTCCAGTTGAAGGAAGGCGAGCAGTTATAGGCGAGCTTCTTGCCCGGATGCGCCTTGTGTACGGCCTCGGCGAACTTCTTCGCCTGGGCGAGGTCCGGCTTGCCGGTCTCCATCCAGATCAGATCGCAATGCGGCGCATAGGCGATGGCGCGCGCGATGCACGGCTCGATGCCGTTCTTCACCTGGTAGAAGCCTTCCACCGTGCGGCCCTTGTCGTGGTCGACGAAAGGCTGGTCGCGCTCGTCGATGTCGGAGGTGAGCAGCTTGGCGGCCTCGGCATCGGTGCGCGCGACGATCAGCGTCGGCGTGCCCATCACGTCGGCGGCAAGCCGTGCGGCATTCAAGTTGCGGATATGCGCGGCGGTCGGGATCAGGACCTTGCCGCCAAGGTGACCGCACTTCTTTTCCGAAGCGAGCTGGTCCTCGAAGTGGACGCCCGCGACGCCAGCCTCGATGAAGGCCTTCATGATCTCGAACGCGTTGAGCGGTCCCCCGAAACCGGCTTCCGCGTCGGCGACGATCGGCGCGAACCAAGTGTCGACCGACAGACCATTGCCTTCGGACGTCTCGATCTGGTCGGCGCGCTGCAGCGTTTTGTTGATGCGCTTGGCAAGCTCCGGCGCAGCGTTGGCCGGGTAGAGCGACTGGTCGGGATACATCGACGAGGCTGTGTTGGCGTCGGCCGCGACCTGCCATCCGGAAAGGTAGATCGCCTTCAGCCCGGCGCGAACCATCTGCATCGCCTGGTTGCCGGAAAGCGCGCCGAGCGCGTTGACGAAATCTTCCTCGTGGATGAGCTTCCACAAGCGGTTGGCGCCGTTTTCGGCCAGCGTGTGCTTCATCTGGACCGACCCGCGCAGGCGCTTCACGTCCTCGGCGGTGTAGGGGCGCTCGATGCCGTCGAAACGGCCTTCGGGGGCGGACGGGACGAGGTTGTAAAAATCGGTCATGTCGTTCTCCACTCTTGTAAATCCTCTGCCGGACCTTTCGGCTGCGGCGCTGTTTCGGATTTACATTGCGCTGCGAAAGACAACGAGGAAATTGCGCAAAAGCTGCGTTCCAATCGGGTCATGCTGTGTTGATCTTGACCGACGAGGCGTGTAAATCTGTAAAGATTGTCAACCGTCGTCCTTGTAAAGGCGCTGTCAATGGCCGACCAGAAGATCTTCGCCGGACCGCGCATCCGCCGCATCCGCAACGGCAAGGGCCTGACCCAGACGGCGATGGCCGAGGCGCTCGGCATCTCGCCCTCCTATCTGAACCTCATCGAGCGCAACCAGCGCCCGCTGACGGTCCAACTCATCCTCAAGCTCGCCTCCGTCTTCAAGATCGAGCCGGACGAGTTGCAGGGTGAGGGCGCAGGCGCCGTGACGGCATTGCGCGAGGCCTTCGCCGATCCGCTACTCGCCGGCGAACTTCCCGGCGACCAGGAACTGATCGAACTCGCCGAAGGCGCCCCCAACGCATCGGCCG
This sequence comes from Aliihoeflea sp. 2WW, assembly GCF_000497755.1. Taxonomy (GTDB): domain Bacteria; phylum Pseudomonadota; class Alphaproteobacteria; order Rhizobiales; family Rhizobiaceae; genus Aliihoeflea. Next base: position 8,454 of record NZ_AYOD01000042.1, on the reverse strand, counting down.
CCGTCATCAAGCTCTACCGCGCCTATCGCGAGCAGGCCGAACGCCTGTCGGATCTGTCGCACCTGCTCGCGCGCGAGGGCAGGGCGACGATCTCCGCCGCCCGCCTGCCGATCGACGAGGTGCGCGAGGTGCTGGAGCGCCGCCCGAACCATTTCGCAAGGATCGAGGACGAGGCCGAAGCCTTCAACAAGCTCCTCGGCGGCGAGGAACTTCTGGCTGCGCTGAAGGAATGGCTGCGCCGCGAATACGGCATCGTGGTCAAGGTGCTGCCGGTCGCGACCATGCCCAACTGGCGCCGCCGCTACGACCGCCATTCGCAGCGCCTGTTCATCTCCGAGCGCCTCTCGCCCTTCGACCAGTTGCGCGAAGTCGCGATGGAGGCCTGTCTCATCCGCATGAACGTGGCGATCGCCGCCGAAATCCAGGCGCTGAAGCTCTCCACCGACGAGGCCCGCCGCCTCGCTCGCTTCGAGCTCGCCCGCTACGCCGCCCACGCGCTGATGATGCCCTATCAGGCCTTCCACGCCGCCGCCGTCCGCGCCCGCTACGACATCGACGTCCTGCGCTCGCGCTTCGGCGTCTCCTTCGAGCAGGCCGCAAATCGCCTGACGATGCTCGGCCGCGCCACGCAGCCCGGCGTGCCGTTCTTCATGCTGGAAGTCGACCACGCCGGAAACCGCTTCCGGCGCGCGGGCGCGCAAGGGTTCCCGCAGGCGCGGTTCGGCGGCGCCTGTCCCAAACTCGCCGTCCACGCCGCCTTCGGCCAACCCGGCCAGATCTTCGTCGAAGCGGTCGAAATGCCCGACGGCGCCGAATTTCTGACGATCTGCCGCACGCTCGAAGGCCCGCAAGGCGCCTTCGCCGAACGCCCCCGCCGCACGGCGATCCTCATCGGCTGCGACATCGCCTTCAAGGACGACCTCGTCTACGCCTCCGCTCTCCCGGCCGAACCCCGCGCCGGCAAGCAGACGCTCGCCGCCGTCCCCATCGGCCCCGCCTGTCGCCTCTGCGAACGCACCGGCTGCCTAGCCCGCGCCGAACCTCCCGTCACACGTCCATTGGGGTTGGACGAGATGGTGACGGGACTGAGTGCGTTCGATTTTCAGTAGGGGGGATTGAAAAATGTATCTTCACAGGATACAAATTAGATGATCGGTTCAATTCGCGACAAACGCATTCCCGCGATCCGGGCCGGCAAGTCGGTGAAGGGCTTTCCCGCTGATCTGATGGCGCGGGCACAACGCAAGTTGGCGCAGTTGGATGCTGCGTCGTCATTGTCCGACATGAGTGTACCGCCGTCGAACAATCTGGAACCACTGAAGGGAGACCGCATCGGTCAATATTCGGTGCGGATCAACGACCAGTGGCGGCTCTGCTTCGTTTGGCGGGACGGAAATGCATACGACGTTGAAATCGTCGACTATCATTGAGGCCTACGATGTCTGAGTTGAAGCCCCGGCCGGTTCATCCCGGCGAAATCCTTCGGGAAGAGTTTCTCGTCGAGTACGATCTGTCGGCAGGCGCTCTGGCGAATGCCTTGCACGTTCCTCGTGACAGGATCGAGAAACTCGTTCGGGAAACGCGCGCCATCACGGCAGATACGGCGGCGCGCCTTGCGAAATATTTCGGTACGACACCGCAGTTCTGGATGAACCTGCAGTCCAACTGCGATCTTGCGCTGGTCGATGAGCGCGAGTTGTCCGAGGTCGAGCGGCGGGTCGCTTAGCGTCGCTCACCCCAGTCGCAACACCACGTTCCCCGTCACCTTGCCGCCTTCCACCGCCTCATGCGCGGCGACGATCTCGTCCAGCCCGTACGTCGCGCCGATCGTGTGCTTCAGCGTTGCCGCTTCCAGCATCTCGTTCAACTCCGGCAGCCGCACAGCGCGCTCCTCTGCAGTCAGTTCGTAGACGACGAAGACCTGCAGCGACAGGCTCCCCCAGAGCAGCGCCGGGAACGACATTGGCACGTCGCCGGCGACGTTCGAGCCGTAGCAGACGAACCTGCCGTGTTGGGCCAAGACGCCGCCCGGCAGCAGCCCTGCGGTCGAAGAAAAATCCATGTCGATGATGCCGTCGGCGCCCCTGCCGCCAGTCAGTTCCTTCACCCGGGCCGCGACGTCCTCGCTGCGATAGTCGATCACCGCGTCGCATCCCGCGTCGAGCGCATGGTCGCATCGGGCAGGCGAGGCGGTGCCGATCACCTGCGCGCCGGCAGCTTTCGCCATCTGCACCGCATAGTGACCGACGGCCGCCGCGGCACCCGTCACAAGAAGCGTCTTGCCTGCGATGTCGCCGTGCAGCTTGACAGCATGGAGCGCCGTCAGCCCCGGAATGCCCATGCACGCGCCGGCGTCGAAATCGATGCCGTCCGGCAGCCGCACAGCCTGCACGGCCGGCAGCGCGATGAACTGCGCCGCCGTGCCGAAGGGCCGCTTCCATTGGCCGTTCCAGGTCCAGACCCGCTCGCCAATGCGGCTCGGATCGACGCCGTCGCCCACCGCCTCTATGACCCCGGCGCCGTCCGAATGCGGAATGATGCGCGGCGCGATCAGCGGCCGGCCGCGCCTGCTCTTCACGTCGGATGGATTGACGCCCGAGGCCATCAGTCTGACAAGGACTTCGCCTGCGGCCGGCTTCGGCGTTTCCATTTCACCAACGACGAGCACATCTTTCGCCTCGCCATTCTTCTCATACCAGCCAGCCTTCATCGTCCCGTCCTCCCGTTCGAAACTCTGCGCCGCAAACTCGTTGCCAGACGCGCCAATTGCAAGAGCCCGAGCGGTGCGAACCAGATGATCGCCTCGCTCCAGTCGCGGGTGAGCAGCAGCCAGTGCGCCAGCGTCAGCAGGGCTGCGGGATAGGCAAGGCGCTGCACCGCCTTCCATCCGCGTCCCATCGCGCGCACCGCCCGGTCGTTGGAAATCGCCGCCATGACGAGAAGCGCGGCAAATGCCGCCCAGCCCGTCCACATCGAAGCCCACGCCATCCCCGCGACGATGTCGGCGAGACTGCCGATCGACAGCGCGAACACCACCATATGGATCGCCGCATAGCCGAACGCGGCAAGCCCGATCGCCCGCCGCTGGCGCAACAGCCAGCGTGTCCACGCCGTCGCGCCGAACAGCGCTTTCAGCGGCGAGATCGCCAGCGCGAGGATCAGGAGCACCGCGGCCGCCTCGCCGGTCGGGCGGATCGAGACGCGCCACGGCGCGCCGAGCACCAGCGGCGCCAGCATGGCGAGCGCGGGCAGCATGAGAAGGCTGAACAGGAAGGGGCGCGATTGGAGCAGCATGAATTGCCCCAATTAGCTGAACTGGCTGGATCACGCCATTGGCAGATCGACCGAAGTAGATGGCAGGGCCGCAAGGTTGCGGCGTTCCGTGGAAACCGAGCATGTCGCAGGTCGCGCCCGTCACCGCCGTCCCTGCCGCCGTTCCGGCGGTCTCCCCGCGCGAGGAGCGCGTCGGGCTGCTGCTCGTCTTCCTCTCCGCCCTGTTCTGGAGTTTCGGCGGCGCCATCGCCCGCTTCATCGAGGCGCCGGATTCCTGGACGGTCGTCTTCTGGCGCTCGCTCTGGGCGGCCGCCTTTCTCATCGGCTACATGGTCTGGCGCGACGGCTTTGCCGGCACGAAGGCGCTCTTTCGCCAGATGGGTTTGCCCGGCGTCGCGGTCGGCCACTGCTTCGCCACGGCGTCGACCTCCTTCGTCGTCGCGCTCTCCTACACGACGGTCGCCAACGTTCTCCTGATGCAGGCCGGCGTGCCGCTCATCGCCGCGCTCATCGCGTTCGTCCTTTTCCGCGAGCGCGTCTCGCTGGCCACATGGTGCGCCATTGCCGCCGTCATCATCGGCGTCGCCATCATGGTCTCGGATTCGCTCACCGGAAACGTCTCGCCCATCGGCGACGGCCTTGCGGTGCTGATCGCGCTGGTTTTCGCCTGCGCCACCGTCATCACGCGCCGTTATGCCCATGTCCGCATGACGCCGGCGACGTGCCTCGGCACGCTCATCGCCGGTACGTTCGCCGCGACGCAAACCTCGACCTTCGCGGTGACTGCCCCCGACATGGCGTTCCTCTTCGCCTTCGGCGCGCTCAATCTCGGCCTCGGCCTCGCCTTCTTCGCCACCGGCGCGCGGCTCATCCCGGCCGCCTTCGCCGCGCTTCTCGGCACGTTCGAAACGCTGCTCGGCCCGGTCTGGGTGTGGCTCGTCCATGCCGAGGTGCCCTCGGCGCGAACCATCCTCGGCGGCGCGGTCGTCTTCGCCGCGCTCCTCGTCCATATCGGGCTCGAGTTCCGCCGCCAGCGCCGCCCGCTCAAACCCGGCGTCACCGGGGTCCAGCAGCCGAATTAGCAGTCCCTGAACCAAGCTTGACTCCGGTCGAGGCGAGGGGCACCCTTCGCGGATCGGCAACAGTCAGACAGGTTTATCTTGCAACCCACGGCAACGGGCATCCTCGAAACGCATCCTGAAACATCCGCGGACCATCCGACCTCCCCGCCCCAGAGCGGACAGTCAGCGTCCAAATTCGTCTCCGCGGATCACGAGCGCGAATACCGCGCCTTCATCGAGGAACATCCCGATATCGAAGCCGTCGAGTTCCTGCTGGTCGACCCGAACGGCGTCATGCGCGGCAAATGGGCGCCCGGCGATGCGCTGAAGAAGGCCTTCGAGGAAGGCGTCAATTTTCCGATGTCGCTGCACGGCCTCGACGTCTGGGGCCGCGAGGTCACCGAGACCGGCATCCACATCGAGACAGGCGACCAGGACGGCTACTGCCGCGCCACGCGCGGCACGCTCTCCATCGTGCCCTGGGCCAAGCGCAAGACCGCGCAGGTCCTGCTCCAGACCTTCACCCCCGAGGGCGAGCCCTACATGGCCGACCCGCGACAGGTACTGAAGAAGAAGATCGCCGAGGTCAACGCGAAGGGCTTCTTCCCCGTCGTCGCCTTCGAACTCGAATTCTACCTGCTCGACCCGAACACCGCCTGGCACGACGGGATGCCCGGCCCCGTCGGCGCCACTGCCGGTCCCGACCGGCTGCGCATGTACGGGCTCGACGATCTGGCCGAACATGCCGACCTCTTCGACATGATCCGCGACGCGGCCGACGCTCAAGGCCTGCCGATCGACACGATCATCAAGGAGGCCGCGCCCGGCCAGTTCGAGGTCAATCTGAAGCACCGCGCCGATCCGCTGAAGGCGGCCGACGACGTCATCATGCTGCGCCGCATCGTGCTCGGCTGCGCCCGCGCGCATGGGCTCACGGCAACCTTCATGGCCAAGCCGTTCCTCGAATATGCCGGCAACGGCATGCACGTCCACGCGTCCATGCTGGATGGGTCGGGATCGAACATCTTCGGCGGTCCGGCAGGGCGCAAGGTGCTGGAATCCGCTGTCGCGGGGCTTTTGACCTCGATGCCGGAATCGCTCCTGATCTTCATCAACACATGGAACGGCTTCCGCCGCATCACGCCCGGCTCCTACGCGCCGACGCGGGCCGTCTGGGGCGAGAACAACCGCTCGGTCGCGCTGCGCATCCCCGTTTCGAACGACACCAACCGCCGAGTCGAACATCGCATCGCCGGCGCCGACGCCAACCCCTACCTCGTCCTCGCCGCCATCATTCAGGGCATGGTCGAGGGCATCGAGGCGAAAGCCGTTCCGCCGCCGCCCGTCGATGGCAACGCCTATGACGAGGACGGGCTGATGCTGCCCGACGACATGGACGACGCGCTGCAACTGATGGCCCGGAGCAAGTTCGCCGACCGCGCGCTCGGGCCGTTCCTCGCCAAGGTCTACCGCGATCTGAAGCGGGCGGAGATCATCGCCTTCTGGGCCGAGATCACGCCTTTGGAGCGCACCACCTATCTGTGAAGCCTTTGCGGCTTGCCGCAGTGCAAAAACAAAAATATCGTAAGCATATCCGGGCTTTCGCAAGCCCCAAGAAACCGACAGAGGAGCCATCGAATGAAGTCACGCAACATGTTGCTCGGCGCAGCCGCTTCGGCCATTGCCGCCGTCCTCGCCGGCGGGGCCGCCGCGCAGGACCGGGTCGTCAACGTCTATAACTGGTCGGACTATATCGACGATTCGCTGATCGCCGAGTTCACCGAGAAAACCGGCATCCGCGTCGTCTACGACGTGTTCGATTCCAACGAAATCCTCGAGACGCGCCTTCTGGCTGGCGGCTCGGGCTATGACGTGGTGGTGCCGACGGGCCTGTTCCTGTCGCGCCAGATCGAGGCCGGCGTCTTCCAGGAACTCGACAAGTCCAAGCTGCCGAACCTCGAAAACATGTGGGACTTCGTCGAAGGCCAGACCGAGAAATATGATCCCGGCAACGCCTATTCGATCAACTACATGTGGGGCACGGTCGGCATCGGCTACAATCCCGCCATGGTCGAGGAACGTCTCGGCACCGCCGAAATCGATAGCTGGGACATCGCCTTCGATCCGGAAAACCTCGCCAAGCTCGCCGATTGCGGCGTCTATTTCCTCGACAGCCCGACGGACATCCTGCCAACCGTCCTGCTCTGGCTCGGCAAGGACCCGAACTCGACCGAACCGGCAGATCTCGAAGCCGCCGAAGAGGTCATGCTGGCCGTGCGCCCGCACATCCGCCGCTTCCACTCGTCCGAATACATCAACGCGCTCGCAAACGGCGACATCTGCATGGCCATCGGCTGGTCCGGCGACGTCTTCCAGGCGGCCGACCGTGCGGCCGAGGCCAACAACAACGTCGAAGTCGCCTATTCGGTGCCGGAAGAGGGCGCCCAGCTCTGGTTCGACCAGATGGCGATCCCCGCCGACGCGCAGAATGTCGAGGAAGCGCATGAATTCCTGAATTTCATCATGGAGCCGGAAGTCATCGCGCGGGCGACCAACTACGTCTACTTCGCCAATGGCAACGAGGCGGCGAAGGAGTTCATCGAGCCCGAGATCATCGAGGACACGGCGATCTATCCGGACGATGCGACGCTGGAGAAAATGTTCACGGTCATGCCCTACGAGCCCCGCTTCCAGCGCCTCGTCACCCGAAGCTGGACCCGCATCGTCACCGGCCAGTAAACCATCCGAGAGGCCCGGTTCATCCGGGCCTCTTCATTCCCGACCGACCCAGAGGGCCCCGAATGAAATCGCTGGGAAGCATCCGCCGCAGCTTTGCGCCCTGGACCGATCCGACCGCGAAACCGTTCATCGCCTTCGAGAACGTCACCAAGCGTTTCGGCGATTTCACCGCCGTCGACAATCTGTCGCTGAATGTCTACGAGCGCGAGTTCTTCGCGCTGCTCGGCGCGTCGGGCTGCGGCAAGTCCACGCTGCTCAGAATGCTGGCCGGCTTCGAGGAGCCGAGCGCGGGACGCATCCTGCTCGACGGGCAGGACCTTGCCGGCATCCCGCCCTATCGTCGCCCCGTCAACATGATGTTCCAGTCCTACGCGCTCTTCCCGCACATGACGGTGGAGAAGAACATCGCCTATGGCCTGAAGCAGGACGGCATGGCGAAGGCCGACATCGAAAAGCGCGTCGCCGAGATGCTGAAGCTGGTCAAGCTCGAGCAGTTCGCCAAGCGCAAGCCGCACCAGCTCTCCGGCGGCCAGCGCCAGCGCGTCGCGCTCGCCCGCTCGGTCGCCAAGCGCCCGAAGGTGCTGCTGCTCGACGAGCCGCTCGGCGCGCTCGACAAGAAACTGCGCGAGGAAACCCAGTTCGAGCTGATGGATTTGCAGCAGCAGCTCGGCCTCACCTTCATGGTCGTCACCCACGATCAGGAGGAGGCGATGACCATGGCCGACCGCATCGCCATCATGGACAAGGGCGAGGTGATGCAGGTCGCGACCCCGGCCGAAGTCTACGAGGCCCCGGCCTCCCGCTTCGTCGCTGATTTCGTCGGTTCGGTGAACATCTTCGAGGGCCGCATCGCCGGCCGCGATGAAGGCCGCATCGAAATCGCCACCGCCGACGGCGTCACCATCCGCGCCGACGATGCAAATGCGGCAGGCGAGGGCACCGTCTGGTACGCCGTCCGCCCCGAAAAGATCCGCATTTCGTCGAAAAAGCCGGAAAACCCGGCGCTCAACGCAATAGAGGGCGAGGTCTGGGATATCGGCTATCTCGGCGACATGACGGTCTACAATGTCAAGCTCGCAGGCGGCCAGATCGTCCGCTCGAGCGAACTCAACCGCCACCGCACCAGCGAAGACCCACTCACCTGGAACGACCGCGCCTGGCTCACCTTCCCCGCCGACGCCGGCGTCGTGCTGACGCGGTAGGGCAAAATGGCAATGGTTGCGCTCCGTCACCCCCCCCTCTGGCCTGCCGGCCGCCCTGGCCCGAGCCACGGGTCTCGGCCCGTCCTTCGGACCCCCCTCAAGGGGGGAGATCACGCACCCCATTTTCCGCGCCACGATCGCCGAAGTCTCAGCGGAACGACGACGAGACTGATCTCCCC
>NZ_AYOD01000041.1 GCF_000497755.1 Aliihoeflea sp. 2WW | reverse complement strand
GCGACGGAGCGCGACCTTTCCAAGACGAGACTGATCTCCCCCCTCGCGGGGGAGATGTCCGGCAGGACAGAGGGGGGCGCGACGAAGCGCAATCGTCGGCCGGCTGCGCAGGTGACCCACCCATGAACCGCCTCGTCGCCGCCATCGCCTCGCGCGTCACGATCATCGTCCCCTATCTCTGGCTGCTGGTCTTCTTCCTTGTCCCGTTCCTGATCGTCTTCAAGATCTCGCTGTCCTTCACCGCGATCTCGATGCCGCCCTACACCCCGACCTTCGACCTTTCCGAAGGCTGGGCGGCCTTCACCGAAGCCCTCTCCGAACTCTCCTTCGAAAACTACCTCTGGCTCTGGGACGACGCGCTCTATTTCAACGCCTATCTGACCAGCGTCTGGATCGCGGGCGTCTCCACCTTCCTCGCGCTCCTGATCGGCTACCCGATGGCCTATGCCATGGCGCGCGCGCCCGACAGCCTGCGCCCGCTGCTGCTGATGCTCGTCATCCTGCCGTTCTGGACGTCGTTCCTGATCCGCGTCTACGCCTGGATCGGCATCCTGAAGCCCGAGGGGCTGCTCAACCAGTTCCTGCTCTGGCTCGGCATCATCGATGCGCCGCTCATCATCACCGGCACCTACACGGCGATCTATATCGGCATCGTCTATTCCTACCTGCCCTTCATGGTCCTGCCGCTCTATGCGACGCTGGAGAAGATGGATTTCTCGCTGATCGAGGCGGCGCAGGATCTCGGCTCGACGCCCGCCGGCGCGTTCTGGAAGATCACCGTGCCGCTTTCGGTGCCCGGCATCGTCGCCGGCTGCATGCTGGTCTTCATCCCCGCCGTCGGCGAGTTCGTCATCCCGGACCTTCTCGGCGGCTCGCAGACGCTGATGATCGGCAAGACCTTGTGGAACGAGTTCTTCGCCAATCGCGACTGGCCGGTGGCCTCCGCCGTCGCCATCGTGCTCCTGCTCGTCCTCGTCGTGCCGATCATGTTCTTCCAGCAGGCGCAGGCGAAAGCCCAGGAGCGTGGCCGATGAACCGCCTCTCGCGCTTCAACATCGTCTCGCTGGTGCTGGGATTCGCGTTCCTCTACATCCCGATCCTGCTGCTGGTGATCTATTCGTTCAACGCGTCCCGTCTCGTCACGGTCTGGGGCGGGTTTTCCACGCGCTGGTACGCCTCGCTCCTGTCGAACCAGCAATTGATAGACGCCGCCTGGGTCACCTTCCGCGTCGCCTTCCTGTCGGCCTCGGTCGCAACCGTACTCGGCACGCTCGCGGCCATCGTGCTCACGCGCTACACGCGCTTTCACGGCCGCATCCTCTTCACCGGCATGGTGTTCGCGCCGCTCGTCATGCCCGAAGTCATCACCGGCCTGTCGCTGCTCCTGCTCTTCGTCGCCATCGGCCTCGAGCGCGGCTTCATGACCATCACGCTCGCCCACATCACCTTCTCGATGTGCTTCGTCGCGGTCGTCGTGCAATCGCGGCTCCTGAGCTTCGACCGCTCGCTGGAGGAGGCCGCTCAGGACCTTGGCGCCACCCCCGCGCGCACCTTCTTCACCGTCACGCTGCCGGTCATCCTGCCGGCCATCGTCGCCGGCTGGATGCTCGCCTTCACCCTCTCGCTCGACGATCTGGTCATCGCCAGCTTCACCTCCGGCCCGGGCGCGACGACGCTGCCGATGCGCATCTACAGCCAGGTCCGGCTTGGCGTGACGCCCGAGATCAACGCCGTCTCGACGATCCTCATCGGCGTCGTCGGCATCGGCGTCATCCTCGCCTCGCTGGTCAACAAGCGCCGCGACGTCCAGCGCCGCCGCGACGAACAGGCCGCCGCGCAGGGGTGAGTTTTCTGGGCGGACCGCGCCAGGCAACCCCCACCCTCTATCCCTCCCCACAAGGGGGAGAGAGGCCTTCAACGCCGCATTCCACCGTCAAGCTAGGACCCGGTTTCAAGGGATGAAGCACAACGCCGACGCCCTCCCTCCCCCTTGTGGGGAGGGATAAAGGGTGGGGGTCCTCTTCGCAGAAGACCCGCACCCGCCTGCCAAAAATCAAAGTTCCGGCCCATCCCGCACATCCGGCGCATTCGCCACCGGAGAGATGAACGGCTCGTCCCAGCCCCCGCCGACGAAGAATTTCGCAGCCTCGCCCGTCACCTGACCCTGGCCGTCCACCGGCGCGACCTCGCCGGAAAGCGCCAGCGCGCGGCCGGCAAGCGGCACGATGCCGGTCAGCGAGGCGCGCCGGCCTTCCATCGACACCGTCGCGGTGTCGATCCGCGCCAGTCCGCGCCCGACGGCGGCGCTGAACTGGAGGCCGCGGATCGGCAGGGCGCCCTCGGCCACGTCCGACAGCGGGAACATCCGCCCATCCGCCGACCGCGCCAGGAACGCGTTGGCGTCGATGCCGACGATGTCGCCCGGCCCGAAATTGGCGGTGAGCGTGCCTTCCGAGGTCGAGATCACGGAGTTCCAGTCATTGCCCTTGCCGCGCAGGATGGCGGACAGGTTGCCGCGCGTCTGCGGCACGAAGCGCTTGGCGCCCGCCTGAAGCGTCATCGCGCCGACATCGATCTCGCTCGCCAGGAACCGCAACTCGACGGCATTGGCGCCGCCTGCCGGCTCGATCCGGATGCCCGCCTGGATCGTGCCGCCGAAGGCGGTCGCGTCGGAGATGTCGAAGGCGGCATTGCCGTCCTTGAGCTGCGCCGTCGCGGCGAGCCCCGCCAGCGCGAAACTGCCGAGCTGCGCCTGCGTCGCCGAAAGCCGCAGGTCGAGATTGAGCTGGCGCGCCGCGTTCTCGTCGATCAGGTCGGCCGCCTCGTCGACGCGGTCGATCTGCGGCGTGAAGGCAGCGAGGAACGTGCCCAGGTTCAACTGGTCGAAGGCGATCGAGCCGCCGATGGTCGGTGCGGCGCCGTCATTCGAAAGTTCGAGAACGCCGCTGCCCGGGCTTCCTGCAAGGTCGAGCACCGCGTCCTCGATCCGCAGCCGTTCCGCGCTGCCGGTGATCCGCCCCGAAAGCTTGGCCGCGCCGATCGTCTGGCCGGCCGCGATGTCGGTTCGCGACCATTCGAGCGCGCGGCGCAGCGAGGGCGTCTCGAAGCTCGCCTCACCGTCGAAGAACGAATTGACCGAAAGGTTCGCCGCCCCATCGAAGCGCAGCTTGGCCGGCGCGGCGTCGAGCGAAAGGCGCATCGGCGACGTGCCGCCGGCCATGAGCAGCAGCGGCTGCGCGCTCGAGGCCTCGACGCGGATCGCTTCGCTGCGCCAGACCCCGGCGGCCGTCAGCGTCGCCGGCCGGTCGAGCGCGGGCCAGCCGATCTGTCCGGTCAGGCCCGAAAGGATCACCTGGTCCTGGCCGTCCTCGACGACCGCGATGCGCCCGTCATTGAACGTCACCTGCCCGAACGGGTCGCTCGGCAGCGCCGAAAGGTCCGGCTCGACGGCATTGGCGCCGACGACCTGGCTGGCCGTGTCGATCGCCCGGCTCATCCGTCCGCCGCCGGGCAGGGGGGGCAGGTCGAAGACCGGCGTCGCCCGCGTCAGCCGCAGCAGCGGGTGTTCGAGCGCGAGCCTGGAAAAGACGACATTGCCGCGCAGCGCCGCCAGCGCCGAAAGGTCGATGTCGACGCGCTCGGCCTCGAGCACCGGGCGGCTGTCATGGGCGCCCCATTCATAGAGCGCGACATTGGAAAGATGGGCGGAAAAGGTCGGCCAGACATCGATGTGCGGCGCCTGGCCAAGCTGCACGCGATAGCCGCTCCAGGCCGACAATTCGTAGGCGATCCGGTCGCGCACGAGCTGGGTCGAGGCGATCCACGGCAGCGCGAGAACCAGCCCGACGCCCACGACGATGAGGGCGGCGAGCCCGATGATCGTTCGTCTGACGACCTGTCCCTGCATTCAACCTCGCCGACTGGCAGACACCCGCACGTCTGCATTGCCGCGGAGCCTATTCGATGCGAATGCCTTTTCAAGCATTTGTGGCCTTGGAAGGGCCGTTGCCAACGTATTTCTACGATGCCGCGCGTGGCTTGTCAGCCAAGCCCGCGCCGTGCTTCAAGAGCGCGACCATTTCTGGGAGGACCCGCATGACCGAAACCGCGCCGATCTGGACCCCGAAACCGCAGGATATCGAGGCCGCGCCGATCACCGCCTTTGCGCGGCAGGCCTCGGTCGTGGCCGGCCGCGAACTCGGCGACTACGACGCGCTCCACGCCTGGTCGGTCGAGGATCGCGAGGCGTTCTGGAGCCTCGTCTGGGACTTCTGCGGCGTCAAGGGCGAGAAGGGCGCGCGCGTGCTCGAAGACGGCGACCGCATGCCCGGCGCCCGCTTCTTCCCCGATGCGAAACTGAACTTCGCCGAAAACCTCCTGTCGAAGCACGGCGCCGACGATGCGCTCGTCTTCCGCGGCGAGGACAAGGTTTCGCGCCGCATGTCGTGGGACGAGCTTCACGCCCTGGTCTCGCAGCTCCAGCAGCTCTTCCGGGCGCATGGCCTCAGTGAGGGCGACCGCGTCGCGGCGATGATGCCGAACATGCCGGAAACCATCGCGGCCATGCTCGCGACCGCCTCCATCGGCGCCATCTGGTCGTCCTGCTCGCCCGATTTCGGCGAACAGGGCGTGCTCGACCGCTTCGGCCAGATCGAGCCGAAGCTCTTCATCACCGTCGACGGCTACCACTATAATGGCAAGGCGCTCGAAATCTCCGACAAGGTCGCCGCCGTCGTCGCCAAGCTGCCGAGCGCAACCCGCGCCTTCATCGTCGACTATCTCGGAAACGCGAAATCAGCCGCCGCGAAGATCGACCGCGCCGAAGCCCTGTCGGACGCGATCTCAATCATTGCGCCGAAGGCGGTCGAGTTCACCCGGCTCCCCTTCGCGCACCCGCTCTACATCCTGTTTTCGTCGGGCACGACGGGCATCCCGAAATGTATCGTCCATTCGGCCGGCGGCACGCTGCTCCAGCACGTCAAAGAGCAGCGTCTCCATGCCGGGATCGGCGAGGGCGACCGCTTCTTCTACTTCACCACCTGTGGCTGGATGATGTGGAACTGGCTGGTCTCCGGCCTCGCCTCGGGCGCGACGCTGCTCCTTTATGACGGCTCACCCTTCTACCCGGACGGCAACGTCATCTTCGACTTTGCGCAGGCCGAGAAGATGACCTTCTTCGGCACCTCAGCGAAGTTCATCGACGCGGTGAAGAAGGCGGGCCTCGAGCCGAAATCGACGCACGACCTCTCCTCCGTCCGCACCATCGCCTCGACAGGTTCCCCTCTTGCGCCCGAAAGCTTCCGCTTCGTCTATGACGGCGTGAAGGAGGACGTGCATCTCGCCTCCATCTCCGGCGGCACCGACATCGTCTCGTGCTTCGTCCTCGGCGTGCCGACGAAGCCCGTCTGGATCGGCGAAATCCAGGGGCCGGGCCTCGGCATGGCGGTCGACGTCTGGGATGATGACGGGAAGCCGGTGAGGGGAGATAAGGGCGAACTCGTCTGCACGAAGCCGTTCCCGGCCATGCCGATCATGTTCTGGAACGATCCCGACGGCGCGAAATACAAATCCGCCTATTTCGAGCGCTTCGACAATGTCTGGTGCCATGGCGATTTCGCCGAGTGGACCGAACATGGCGGCATCGTCATCCACGGCCGGTCGGACGCGACGCTCAATCCGGGCGGCGTACGCATCGGCACCGCCGAAATCTACAATCAGGTCGAGCAACTGCCCGAGATCGCCGAAGCCATCTGCATCGGCCAGACCTGGGACGACGATGTGCGCGTCGTGCTCTTCGTCCGCCTCGCAGCGGGCGTGACGCTGGACGAGGGACTGGAAAAGAAGATCCGCACCCAGATCCGCACCGGCGCCAGCCCCCGCCACGTCCCGGCGCGCATCGTCCCCGTCACCGACATCCCGCGCACCAAGTCCGGCAAGATCACCGAACTCGCCGTGCGCGACATCGTCCATGGCCGAACGGTCAAGAACCAGGAAGCACTCGCCAATCCCGAAGCTCTGGACCTCTTCCGCGATCTGCCGACCCTGCGCACCTGATCATGGTTAACCGAACCTTTCGCCAAAATTTACCGCTTCGCCAACGTCCCTAGCATTCGGTAAAAATTTCGGTTCCGCAGCAAGGTTTCGTTAACGGTTGCCGCGCCATTGTGGGTGCAACTTGAGACAAAAGACGCGCCCCGAAAGGCCGCGCGCCTCCCGCTTCAAGTCCCTGTGTGACACAAATTCCGTAGCGCCCCTTTTGGGGCGCTTTTTTTGTCTGCAGTTGTGCCGGTTTTTCCTGAAGTGACCCCCACCCTTTATCCCTCCCCACAAGC
>NZ_AYOD01000040.1 GCF_000497755.1 Aliihoeflea sp. 2WW | reverse complement strand
CGAACTCCCTCCCCCTTGTGGGGAGGGATAAAGGGTGGGGGTCCCTCTTCACAGGAACCAACCGCCACCCCTCACATCATCGCTTCCCGATCCCGAGCCAAGGCCCGCGACAACAGCACCACCGGGATCAGCGACGTCACGATGATCAGCAATGCCGCCACTGCCCCATCCTCCGGCCGCCCTCGCGATGCGTTCTCGTAGACATGCGTTGCCAGCGTGTTGAAGCCGAACGGGCGCAGCAGGATCGTGGCGGACAATTCCTTGATCGTGTCGACGAAGACCAGCACGGCCGCCGTCAATATGGCGGGCCCGAGCAGCGGCAGGATCACCGCGCGCGCGCTTTGCCCGGGCGTGCGCCCGAGGCTGCGCGCCGCCTCGTCGATATTGGGCGGCAGCTTTTCGAGCCCCGAGCGGATCGACCCTTCCGCTAGCGCCAGGAACCGGATCGAGCAGACCAGCACCACCGCCGCCGCCGACCCTGTCAACAGCAGCCCCGTCGACACGCCGAACGCATCGCGCATCACCGCGTCGAGCGCATTGTCGAAGCGGGCGAGTGCGAACAGAAGCCCGAGCCCCATCACGGTTCCCGGCAGCGCATAGCCGACCATCGCGAACCGCGTCAGCCCGGTCACCAGATGCGAGCGCGCCAGCCGCGCCGCCTGGATCAGCACCAGCGCGATGAGAATGGTGATCACCGCCGTCGCCGTCGCCGTCAGGATCGAGTTGGTCAGCGCGCGCATCAGCGCCGGATCGGCGAACTGCTGCAAGCGCCGCGAGGCATAGTCGCCGAAGACGTAGAGCGGGATGCCGAAGCCGGCCGCAACCGGCAGCGCGGCGGCGAGCATCGCCAGCGCACCCTTGATGCCGGTCAGCCTCACGCGCGGCGGCTTCGCCTTCATCTGCGTCGCGCGCATTGCGTGGTAACGCTGGCGCCGCCGTGCCCATTGCTCGGCCATCAACAGCGCGAAGACGATGACGAGCATGATCATCGCGATCTGCGCGGCGCCTTCGAGGCTGCCGCGATTGAGCCAGGTCGAGAACACCGACAGCGTCAGCGTGCGCACGCCGAGATATTCCGAAGCGCCGATGTCGTTCAGCGTCTCCATCAGCACCAGCGCCACGCCCGCCGCGATCGCCGGCCGCGAGATCGGCAGCAGGACCTTGCGAAACACCTTGCCCGGCCGCGCGCCGAGCGTGCGCGCGACGTCCGCGACGTTGCGCCCCTGCATGATGAAGACGACGCGGGTCGTCAGGTACACGTAGGGAAAGAGCACGGCCGACAGCACGATCGCCGCGCCCGTCGTCGAGCGGATGTCGGGAAACCAGTAATCGCGCGTGGTGGCAAAGCCGAACATGTCGCGGATCGCGGTCTGCACCGGCCCGGTGAAATGGAAGAACTCGCCGAACGCATAGGCCGCCAGATAAGGCGGCACGGCAAGCGGCAGCACGAGCGCCCAGGCGAGCATCCGCCGCATCGGAAAGTCGTAGGCGACGACGAGCCAGGCCGTCGTCACGCCGATCGTCGCCGTGCCGATCGCCACCAGCGTCATCAGCCACAGCGTGGTCGTCGCCGCGCGCGGCAGCACGAAATTGACCAGATGCGGCCAGTCCTCGCCAGTCCCCGAAAGCGCGATGCCGGCGAGCGTCAGCACCGGCAGCAGCACGATCGCGGCAACGACGGCGCTCAAGCCGATTGCCAGCGGATGCCGCTGCCGCCGCGCGCGCGGCGCAGGTGGGGAGATAGCGGCGGTCCTGTCGATCAGAAGCTGGTCGGTCACGATGCGCTCATCGGAAAAACGGCGAAGGCCGGTCCGCTGCCGGACCGGCCTGAACGTCAGTTCTGGACGCGAGCTTTACGAGCTCGGGCCATCGTCGAGGCCCACACGGTCCACCATTTCGGAGGCTGCGCGACGGTTTGCGGCGATGTCGGTCAGCGGCAGCGTGTCGGCATTGAGCTCGCCGAAGGACTGCACGTCCGCGCTCGCCTCGACGCCTTCCTTGACCGGATACTCGTAGACCTCGGCCGCGTAAATTTCCTGCGCCGTGTCGGAGGCGAGGAAGCGCATCAGCTCGACGGCCTCGTCCTTGTTCGGCGCGTTCTTGGCGAGCGCCATGCCGGACACGTTGACGTGCGTGCCGGAATCCTCGTCGATGGTCGGGAAGATCACGCGGATCGCGTTCGCCCAGTCCTTCTGCTCCGGCTCTTCCTCATTGTTCATCATGAGGCCGACATAATAGGTGTTGCCAAGCGCGAGGTCGCATTCGCCGGCCATGATGTTCTGGGCCTGGTTGCGGTCGCCGCCATCGGGCGCGCGCGCCAGGTTCTCCTTCAGGCCCTTCATCCACTCCTCGGTTTCGGCCTCGCCCCAATGGGCGATCAGCGAGGCGAAGAGCGCGATGTTGTAGTCGTGCTGGCCCGAGCGGATGCAAATCTTGCCCTTCCATTTCGGGTCGGCGAGGTCAGCATAGGAGATCGCTTCGTCGGCAACGCGGTCCTTGGAGGCCCAGATCACTCGGCCGCGCTGGGTGACGCCGAACCAGTGGCCTTCCGCGTCGCGATATTCGGCAGGAATGTTGGCGTCGACCGTCTCGTCGGTGAGCGCCTGCGTCACGCCCTTGTCCTTCGCCGCCTGGAGGCGGGCGATGTCGACGGTGAGAATGACGTCGGCCGGCGAGTTCGTGCCTTCCGCCGCGATGCGGTCCTCGAGCCCCTTATCGAGGAACAGCACCTCGGTCGCGATGCCGGTCTCTTCGGTGAAGGCGTCGAGCACCGGCTTGATCAGGTCGGGCTGGCGATAGGAATAGATGTTGACGGTTTCCTGCGCGAGCGCCAGCGGCGCTGCAAGCATGGTTCCGGCAAGGGCGGCGGCTGCGAAGGCAGCCTGGCGCGGCAGCATCGACTTGAGATTCATTTGGGTTGTCCTCCGAACAAAGGATTGCCTGGGACGCACGTTCTCCACGCGCGCTCCAGTGGCCAGTCTTTGTAAAATCGGAGCGGACTAGTCAAGTTATTTCGCGAGGGCGATCAATAGGTTAGAAGAATTCTAAACTGCGGAGCGAGGGTGTGTGGAGATTCGGGTCTGTGCGTGCCGAAAATGGTGGGTTTCGAGAACCGGAGCGGAATGTACATTGGGTACATGAGCACCGGAAGCGCAGAAAACCGCCATTTGCAGGCCGCTCAGGCTCGAATATCGACGCACCCTCAGTCGGCAAGCACCCGCGTCGGCGGAAAGTCGATCTCGACCAGCGTGCCTTCGCCCGGCTTGGAACTGATCGCGAAGCGCGCCCGGTTGGCTTCCACCATCGCCTTGGTCAGCGGCAGGCCGAGGCCGGTTCCCTCGCGGTGGCTGCGCTTCAGCGCATTGACGCGCTTGAATGGCTTCAGCGCCTGGTCGATCTCGGACGCGTTCATGCCGATTCCGGTGTCGCGCACGCGGATGGCGATGCCGCCATCGGGCTCCAACGCCGTCGACAGGATCACCTGACCGCCCGCCGGCGTATAGCGCACCGCGTTGGACAGAAGATTGAGCGCGATCTGCTTGATCGAGCGCAGATCGGCCACGACGTCGGGCAGGCGCGAGGCGAAGGAGGAGCGGATGATCACGCGCTCACGGTTCGCCTGCGGCTGCATCATGGCGACGGCCTCACCCAGCACCTCGTTCAGCGACACCGCCTCGTAGTTCATCTCCTGCTCGCCCGCCTCGATCTTGGAGATGTCGAGGAGGTCGTTGACGAGGTCGAGCACGTGATTGCCCGAGCGGCTGATATCGCGCAGATAGTCGCGGTAGCGCTCGGTGCCGATCGGCCCGAAGCTCTCATTGATGATGAGTTCGGAAAAACCGATGATCGCGTTCAGCGGCGTGCGGATCTCGTGGCTGATGCGGGCGAGGAATTCGCTCTTTTGCGAAGACGTGCGCTCGGCCTCGGCGCGCGCCTGCGTCAGTTCCTCCTCGGCCCGCTTCCAGTGGGTGATGTCGCGCAGCACCGCGCAATAGCCGCCATCTTTCGGCAGGCGGCCGATGGTCATGAACAGCGGAATGAACCCGCCTTCCGCCTCGCGCCCGATCACCTCGCGCCCGTCATTCATCACCGATGCGACGCCCTTGCGCGCGATCCGCTCGACATAGTCCTGCGCCGTGCGCTGGCTTTCGATGGCGAAGAGTTCGCGGAAGGGCCGGCCCTCGATCGCACCCGAATCGAAGCCGAACAGCGCCTCGGCCGGCTTCGAGATCGAGCGGACCGCGAAATCATTGTCGATCAGGATCACGCCGTCCGTCGCCGTGTCGATGATCGTCTGGAACTCGGAGAGCCGCGCCCGCAATTCCTCGCCATCATCGAATTCGTCCCCGGTCGGCATCGGCACCTGCACCGGCTCGACCTGCGGCTGCGGCAGCAGCGTCAGCATCAGCGCCTTGGCGCCATGCCAGGGGATCGAATGCAGATGCGCCCTGACCGGCAGTTCCGCCCCGTCCGCGCGCTTCAGCGACAGGATGCCGTCTTCCCCGTCGTCGCAATCCTCGAACAGCGCGTCGAGCCCGCCGGCTCGCGTGAACGCATCGAGCGACGAAAAGCCCGTCAGGTCGAAGAAGGCGTGGTTGGCCAGGTGCAGCACCTCGCCGGAATGGATCAGCGTCGCCACCGGCAGATGGTCGATCAGCCGGTCCTCCACGCTCTCGTCGCCGCTCGCCCGCGGCGCGAAGGCCGACGGCAGGAAGTGGATGCTGGCCGGCGCGGGTCGCTCGTCCTTCGCCTCGGCGGGGGGCTCATCGGCCGGCTTCGCGTCCGTCAGCCGCACGACATTGTCGGCCGCGTCGATTTCGGTTTCGGACATCTCGGCCTCGGCAAACCGCGCGCGCTCCTGCGCGTGCCGCTCCGCCTCAGAATCGACGGGCGCCTCTATCTCCTCGTCGCCGATCTCCTTCTTCAGCTTCGTACCGATTTCCTGGAACGTCTGCCGGTCGCCGGGCGAAAGCGTCTTGCCGTTCGTCCCCGGGCGCACATCGTCGAGCCGCACAACCTTGTCGCTCGCGCGCCGCCCGAAATCCGGTAGGCCCGCCAGCACCGGCGTCTCGCCCTGGAACGGATCGTCGGGGTCGATGGGCTGCGGCTGCTTCGGGCTCATCAGCGCGAGGCCGAGTTCGTCCGGGTCCGCGACGGCATCGGCCATGCGCGCGACGCCGAAGCCGCGAAATCCCTCGAACATGCGTTCGCGGTCGTAAACGGGCAGGGCGGCGAGGTCCACCGGCACCTTCAGCGCGTGGCCCTCGACCGGCCAAAGCACGGTGCGTCCCGACCAGGTGTCGCGCCGGTCGAGCAGCGCGGCGATCTCGTCATTGAGATCGAAGCCGAACACGGTCGCAACATCGCGGAACGAGCGCCCGATCACGTCGGCCGCATTGCCGCCCACGGCATCGATGAATTCGGACGAGACCTGCGCGAAGCGCCCGCTCGCATCGGTGCGCCAGACGAAGCGGATCGGCTGCGTCGGCAGGACGCGCGGCTCGTCCGGCGCTCGCGGAACGGGCGCAGGGGCGGGGGGCGCATCTGCCTCGTCGACGGCCGAGGCGACCTTTGCCATGACGATCTCTTCCGGCTCCGCCTCAGCGGCGACCTGCGCCGACACCGCCGGCAGTTCCGCCTCAGGCGGGGCCGCAGCCGGCTCATCTTCCTCGTCGGCATCGACCTCGTTCGAGGTCAGGAGAAGGTGAAGCGCCGGCTCGTCGGTCAGCCGCGCAAAGCCGACCGGCAGCGTGCCGCCCTCGACCGTCACGAGCTTCTTCACCAGCCGGTCATGCTCACGCGACACGTCCTGGACCAACGTCCAAAGCGCCGTGCGGCCGAGGCCGAGCCGCTCGAATCCCGATGTCGCCGCGGCTACCGCGCCTTCGGCGTCGACGAGCGCCGCGGCATATCCTGCGTCCTCGATGCCCGATATCGCCGCCTTCATGCGCGCTTCGCCGCGCAGGCTCGCCGGGATCGCGAGCAGGATCGCCAGTTCGCCGCGCGGCAGCCGGATTTGCGCCGCCTGAAAGGTGGTCATGCGGCTTGCCATGCCTTGCACAAGGCGCAGCGAGACCGTCCGCTCCGCACCGATCCGCGGATAGCCTGAAAGGGATGCGATCTGCCGCATGGCCTGCACCGAAAGCCGGGCCGGGCTGTCCATCGCGCTCTCGATGTCGCCGATGCCGAAAAACGCCGCGCCCGGGCCGTTCGCCCAGAGCACCCGCTCGAGATCGGGCGAAAGAAGCACGAGCGCGTCGCCGCGCGCGAACCGGTCGCGCACGCCGCCGAGTACGGCGATGTCGATGAAGGAGTAGGTCGCGGCCGTCATCGGTTTCCTGTGCTCGCGGGGTTCGCACCCCGCCGGGGCTTCCTTGCGGGGCTCCCACCCCGCTCGGACTTCAATGCGGGATTCGTCCCACTTAACCCTTCGTTAATAAAAGCGGATCGCGCCGTCGTCCACAATCGGCGGGCTCGCACGCCCGTTCGATTGGCGAAATGGTTAATCCGCGGGCAGTTTTCTACCGCAACGCACGCGTCGATATTGCATTGCACAAAAATTCACTGTATAAGACCCGGAACAAACCAGCGGCCTCGACGCGACGGACCATGGCCGCACCAACCTGAAAAGGGACATGGCATGACCAAGACTGCTGCTAAGACCGCAGAGGCGATGGAAGCCGCTGCATTCGACGCCTCCAAGGCCACCGACCAGTTCCGCGCCTTCGCCGAGAACGGCATGGAACAGTCCAAGCAGGCCTACGACAAACTGCGCTCGAACGCCGAATATGCCCAGAAGTCGATGGAATCGACCTTCGAGACCGCCAAAGTGGCCGGTACCGAAATGTCGAAGAAGTCGCTCACCGCGATGCGCACCAATACCGAACTGGGCTTTGCCCATCTCGAGGCGCTGATGCAGGCGAAGTCGATTTCCGAGGTCGTGGAACTGCAGACGGCCTTCGTGCGCAAGTCGATGGAACTCGCCATGGAACAGGCCCGCGACTTCCAGGCTGCCTCCACCAAGGCGACCGAAGAGGTCATGAAGCCGATGAAAGACGCTTTCGAGAAGTCCGTGAAGGAACTCGAAGCCGCCTGATGCATTATTAAGCCAAGTTCCCCTGCTGACGGAAACCTCCTCCCTTCCGCAGCCGGGCACCGGAGCCGCCACCTCCTCCCGGCGGCATCCGGAACATGGAAAGGCCGGGTTCCTCCCCCCCGGCCTTTTTCCTATTTGGGGGATGCCCGATCCCGCATCGCGCAGCTTCCCTTCCGACAGGCATTTTTGCGCATTCGCCCTGGATTCCCGCTTGAAATCGGGCCTGAATGACCGTAATAGCCTGCCCAGCCAGTTGGTCATGCGCCAATTGGATGTGCGGTTGTAGCTCAGTTGGTTAGAGCGCCGGATTGTGGATCCGGAGGTCGCTGGTTCGACCCCAGCCAACCGTACCATTTCCTGCCAAGTGTACAGTTCCTCTTAAAACTTGGTGGTCGAGAAAGCTGGCTTCTTTCAGTTAAGTGCTACGCGTCGCTCGTTGTATTGAGCGATTGCAGGTGAAGCGGTCATGCGCTCCGATGCGTACGCTCTGGATTTTTCCTTAAGGTCAACTTAGACAAGGAAGAGTTGCACACAAGGGCGGGAACGATTTGACTGGCGTGAAAGGTATTCAGTTTCCACCGGTTCCGGGCCAAGTGTTGATTTGCGATTATCAGACTGGATTTCGCGAACCAGAGATGGTGAAGGAGCGCCTAGTGGTTGTCGTTTCTCCACGCCTCCCGTACCGCGACGGTCTATGCACCGTGGTGCCGTTGAGCCAGACACCGCCACGGTCCGGTGTGCGATATCAGTGCAAGATCGAACTTCCGTACGAGGCACCCAAGCCCTATGAGGGTTCTTTCAAATTCGCCAAGGCCGACATGCTTGCTACGGTCGCTTTTCGCCGACTGTCGATGCCGTACACGGGGAGAGACCCGGTGTCAGGGAAGCGACGATATCTGAAGATGGTCGTTGATTCGATGGAACTCCGCAAGATTCGTATAAGCCTCCTGCACGCCCTTGGGTTGGATCACTTGACGGGGTACTTGTAACGCCACATATTGATGTCGATAGCGCTTGCGGGAGTGTTCTCGTAGTGCGCCTCAAGTCCACTGAAAGGTGGCGAACCTGGATTGGCGAGACCAAGCCCGAAGGTTGACAGCCCCGACTTCCGAGCCGGGGCTTTTTTTTTTGACCTGCGCACCGATCTCACAGACGTTGGTGCATTGGAGTTTTAATGCTGGCTGCGCGCATTTTGTCAAAGATCGTAATCCCGACCCTCGCTGCCGCTCTTATGCTCACCGCCTGCGGCGCGGGCGGCATGGCGCGTGCCGTCACCACGGCGGGCGAGGGGTTCGATCGCGGCGAGTGCCTGTCGGAGCAGTTCCGCACCGGCGAACCCTGCGATCAGGACCAGTTCTCGGACGAATAGAATGGAAAAGGGCGCCGATACGGCGCCCTCGTCCTGTTCGGCAGATGCGCTCAGGCGGCTTTCATCGCGGCCGGATTGGCGGTCTTGTCGGCAAGCATCGTCAGGTCCTCGTCGGTCTGCGATTCCTCCTGCAAGGTCGCATCGAGCAGCTTGGCCGCATCCTTCATGCCGAGCGTCTCGGCCCAGCGCTTCAGCGTCCCGTAACGCGTGATCTCATAATGCTCGACGGCCTGCGCTGCCGAGATCAGACCGGCGTCGAGCGCAGCCGTTCCCTTGAACTCGTCGAGAATTTCCTCGCCCTCCGCGATGATGCCCTCGATCGCATCGCAGGTCTTGCCCTGGGCGCGCTTGCCGATCAGTTCGAACACCTGCTGCAGGCGCTCCACATGAGTCTCGGTCTGCTCGCGATGCTTCTCGAACGCCTGCTTCAGCGCCGGGGCCGTCGCGCCGCGCGCCATCTTCGGCAGCGCCTTCAGGATCTTGCGCTCGGCGTAGTAGATGTCCTTGAGCGTATCGTGGAAGAGATCTTCGAGTGTCTTTTCCTTGGCCATGGGAAATATCCTTATGCATCGATGAGGTTGGCTCACGAAACCGTGAGGAACCCTCCGAAGCATCCGGATCGGCCGATGTTCCGTTGGAAAATCGGATGGCGTCAGAAAAGCGTGCCCTGGCCGCCGGTCGGCGTCGCTGGCTTGGCCTTCGGCTTCGGCTTCGCCGTCTATCCCGCCGCCACGGCATTGGCGTCGCCATCGACAAAACGGATCGACAGCGCATCGCCCGTCGCGATTTCCCCCGCCCGCTTGATGAGGTTGCCGTCCGTGTCGCGCACCACCGCGAAGCCGCGCTCCAATATGCTCGTATAGGACAGCGACCCTGCCAGCCGCGCAGCCTGCTCGAAGCGTTGGCGGCGCCTTTCAAGCGCCCGGTCGATCGACTGCCGCTGCCGGCGCTCGAACGTTTCCAACCGCTGACTTGCCATCTCGATGCGCCGCATCAGCGCGTTCGGCGTCACCCGGGCCGCATCGCGCGCGAGCCGGTTGCGCCGGTTGGTCACCATCGCCGAAAAGCATCCCGGCAGCCGCCCCGCGGCCCGCTCGGTGCGCAGCCTCGCATCGCCAAGGCGCCGCGACAGTATCGCCGGCGACAGGCGCAGCCCGCGGAATTTCTGCTTCTTGGCCTCGGTATTGGCGATCAGCGCGCGTTGCAGCCGGCTCGCAGCCTCGTCGAAACGCCGACGCGGCAAAGCGAGCAGGGCATCGGCGGAGGGCAGCGCCCGTGCCGTCGCCCGCAGCGCATCGCGCTTCCTTTGCGTGCAGCGCGAGACCGCACCCTTCACCCGCGCCGACAACCGCGAAACGGCCGCTTCCAACTCGGCTTTCACCGGCACCGCCATTTCGGCCGCGCCCGTCGGCGTCGGCGCGCGCCGGTCGGCGACGAGGTCGATCAGCGTCCAGTCGGTCTCGTGCCCGACGGCCGAAATTACCGGAATGGTCGATGCCGCCACCGCGCGCACCACCGCCTCGTCATTGAAGCCCCAGAGGTCCTCTAGGCTGCCGCCACCACGCGCGACGATCAGGAGGTCCGGTCGCGTCATGCCGTCCGGCAGCGCGTTGAAGCC
Source organism: Aliihoeflea sp. 2WW (assembly GCF_000497755.1). Lineage (GTDB taxonomy): Bacteria > Pseudomonadota > Alphaproteobacteria > Rhizobiales > Rhizobiaceae > Aliihoeflea. The sequence continues at coordinate 3,173 of NZ_AYOD01000040.1, read as the reverse complement.
CGCGACCGCGTTCGAAACTTCCGCCCCGGTCGTCTCGCCCTGCACGCGCACCGGCCAGACGATGACATGCACCGGAAACCGGTCCGCGATGCGGTGGATGATGTCGCGGATCACCGCGCCAGTCGGCGAGGTGATGACGCCGATCGTCCTCGGCATGAAGGGCAGGGAGCGTTTGCGGCCCGTCTCGAACAACCCTTCGGCCGCCAGTCGCCGCTTGCGCTCCTCCAGCAGCGCCATCAGCGCGCCGGCGCCTGCCGGCTCGATATTGTCGATGACGATCTGGTATTTCGACGAGCCCGGATAGGTGGTCAGCTTGCCCGAAGCGATCACCTCCATGCCCTCTTCGGGCCGGAAGCGCAGCTTCGAGAACGTGCCTTTCCAGATCACCGCCTCGATCCGCGCCCGATCGTCCTTCAGCGAGAAATAGGCATGGCCCGACGAATGCGGCCCGCGATAGCCGGAAATCTCGCCGCGCACGCGCACGTTTCCGAATGTGTCCTCGACGACGCGCTTCAGCGCACCGGAAATCTCCGAGACGGAATATTCGGCCGCGTTGGTCTTCGAATCGGTGGCGAGAAGGTCTGACATGCCGCTAGTTCTACCAACCGGGAAGCATCTGGCTAGGCCGCAGCCGCTTGCCGCGCCCATAGGCGACGCCGGCGAAGTCGAAATGTCCGCTATCCTCGTTGGCCGGCGGCACGACGGAGATGTTGTCGAGGCTTTCCGAAATATGCCGCGCCAGCGCATCAACGATCTGGGGCTGGCTGGAATGCCCGCGCAAAATGCCGATCCGGCAATCGGGCAGCGCGCCGAACCCGTCCGATTCGCCGAGAATGCGCATGCCGGGCCGCAGCGCGCATTCGGGCAGCACCGAGACCGCGAGGCCCGACAGCACTGCCGCCATGATGACCGTCGCCGACCAACTCGTGAAGATGATGCGGTAGTCGCGATTCATCTGGTCGAGCACGTCGCAGGCGGTGCGCCGCCACAGGCAGCTCGGCCGGCCTAGCGCCAGCGGCAGGATCTCCTCCTGATGCACCTCGTGGTTCATCGAGCCGACCCAGAGCAGCGGCTCGCGCCGCACCACTTCCGAGCGGCCCTTGTCGTCGTCATGGGTGACGAGCGCGATGTCGAGCTGTCCGCGCCTGATCTGCTCGACGAGGTTTGCGGTCGGCTCGCACACGACGGAAAGCTCGACGCGCGGATTGGAGCGCAGGAATCGCGCCATGATCTCGGGCAGGAAGCGGTCGGCATAATCGTCGGGCGTGCCGATCTTGATGTGGCCTTCGAGCGAATGGTCGTCGAAGGCGGCCAGCGTCTCGCGGTTGAGCCGGATCAGCCGGCGCGCATAGACCAGCAGTCGCTCGCCGTCCTCGGTCAGCCGGTTGGTACGCCCGTCCTTTTCGAAAAGCTGCTTGCCGACGCGCTCCTCCAGCCGGCGCATCTGCATGGAAACCGCCGACTGCGTGCGGTGGACTTCCTCCGCGGCCCGCGTGAACGAGCCGATATCGGCGATGGTGATGAAGGTCTGGAGTTGGTCGAGGTCGAGGGGCGCGGCGGGCATCGGATCAATCCATCATGATCGTTGATGCTAAATATTAGAAACATTCGTTCGACTAATCAATCGAAGCAACGCAATTTGCACGCGTCGCAGAAGCTTCGACGACGCGGCACAGCCATCCGGAATCGGGTGGCGCGCCGTCGCCGCCACGCTCATCCTGACTATACCAAAGCCGTTTCATCAAAGGAGACCAGTCATGACCGCCCTCGATCACCACCCCACATATGCCGGTGCCGCCCCGACGCGCACGGATGTGGCGTCGCGCGTGACGAACGGGTTCAAGACTGTCTTCCGCGCGCTCTTCAATCGACGCCATATCGGCAATCTGGCGGAACTGTCGGACCATCACCTCGCCGATATCGGCCTGTTGCGCACCGACCTCCACCAGGCCGCCCGCACCGGCATCGTCGCCGACCCGACGGCGACCCTCGCCTCCCTGCGCCGCCGGCGCGAGGAAGAACGCTTCGCCCGTCAGGTCTGCTGACACGTTCAGGCAATCCGACCTGATAGCCACCAAGATTGCGGGCACTCCCACTCCCCGCCGATCCCCTTCGGCCGCCCGCATCCTGCCCGGTCTCCTCGCGAGGCCGGGCTTTTTCTATCTCCCGGCGCGCCCTTCGATGCCGTCACGCCTATGCTCGTCAAAGGGCAACGCGGTTGCGCTTCACCCGCGCGGCTTGCCCTGCGCGAAGAAATCATCCACCAGCTTCGTCATCGCCTTCTGGTAATCCGCCTGCTGCTTTCGGCCGGTCTCGAACATTTCGCCGAAGAAATTTTCGAACGGAAAGACCTGCGCATCGGTCACCTGATCGCGCGGTGTCTTCGCCTCCGGCTGGCCGAACTGCACCATCTCCTCGAACATCTTCATGAACGGGTTGTGCGCATAGGGATCGGGCGCAGCCTTCGGCTTTTCGGTCGGCTTCGGCGCGAACATCTCCTGCATCATCTTGGCGTAGGGGTTGGCGAACGGATCGGCGCTCGCCGTCGGCGCCTGCGGCATCATCTGCCGGAACGCGTCGAGGAAGGGATTCGCGCCCGAACCCGGCATCTGCCCCGTCGCCTGCTTGAAGAAACCGCCCATCATCATCGCCGCGAGCGACGGCATCATCTGGCGATAGGCTTCCTGCGCGATCCCTGTCGCCTGCGCGGCCTGCGCCGCAACGGCGCTCGCCAGTTCCTTGGAACCGAAAATCTGGCCGAGCGCGTCATTGCCGGCGGACACACCCTCGGGCGTGAACGCGCGCGCCGCGTCCTCGAAATATTTCGCGTATTGCCCGCCGCCCATCGCCGTCATGAACTGCGAAAACCCGAACGGGTCGGCCGTGTTGCGCTTCAGCGCCTCGGAAAAGGCCGGCAGCAGTGCCTCCAGCGCAAGTTCACCCTGCTGGCGCGTCAGGTTCATCTGCCGCGCGAGAAGATCCGCCGTCCGCCCGTTCTGCGCCTTCATCATCATGTCGTAGAGCGGCAGCATGTCGTCCTCCCGGATTGGTTTCGGGAAAGACTAGCTGAACCGGCGAACGACACAAGCATGGGGTGTGGGTTGGAGAAGGATGGTCTTTCTGAAGGCGACCCCCACCCTGTATCCCTCCCCACAAGGGGGAGGGAGGGCATC
>NZ_AYOD01000039.1 GCF_000497755.1 Aliihoeflea sp. 2WW | reverse complement strand
CTCCCTCCCCCTTGTGGGGAGGGATAAAGGGTGGGGGTCACTTCAGAAAAACAGCAGCCGAAATCAACAAGCGAAAAGCCCGCAAGCCCACCCTAATACGCATACTCCAGAAACGCCGGCTCGATCGACCCGCCCCAGCGCGTATGATACGCCCGCACCATCTCCTCCGCGCTCGTCGTCCCGCGCGCGATCACCTCGTCGAGCGGCGCGAGGAACCCCGTCTCGTCATAACCTTCGCGATTCTTGCGCGCCCGGTTGGTCAATCCCAGCCGCGAAATCGCCAGAACCTCGCGGCCGATCTCGCGCAGCGTGTGGTTGCGGAATGGCGTCGCGAGGCCCTGCGCCGGCACCGCGTCGCGTTGCTCCAGGCACTCCTGATACGTCCAGTCCGCGGTCAGTTCCTCGGCCGCATCCAGCGCCGCCTCGTCGTAAAGCAGCCCGACCCAGAAGGCCGGCAGCGCGCAGATGCGCCGCCACGGCCCGCCATCGGCCCCGCGCATTTCGAGAAAGCGCTTCAACCGCACGTCGGGAAACAGCGTCGAAAGATGGTTCGCCCAGTCGCCCATGGTCGGCAGGCCGTCGGGGATTTCGTTCTTCAGCGCGCCGTCCATGAACTGGCGGAAGGTGACGTGCGTGACGTCGAAATACCGCCCCTCGCGAATGAGGAAATACATCGGCACGTCGAGCGCCCACTCGACATAGTCCGCAAAGCCGAAATCGCGCGAAAAGCACATCTCCAGCATGCCCGCGCGCTGGTTGTCCGTGTCGCGCCAGATCTCGCCGCGCCAGCTCTGCAGCCCGTTCGGCCTGCCTTCGGTGAAGGGCGAGTTGGCAAAGAGCGCGGTGGAAAGCGGCTGCAGCTTGAGCGAAACCTGCATCTTGCGCCGCATGTCCTCTTCGGAGGAAAAGTCGAGATTTACCTGGATCGTGCAGGTCCGGTACATCATGTCGAGCCCGTGGCTGCCGACCTTCGGCATGTAGGCAGTCATGATGTCGTAGCGCGATTTCGGCATGCGCGGCGTCTCCGCCAGCGTCCATTTCGGGCTGCCGCCAAGGCCGAGAAAGCGGATGCCGAGCGGCTCGGCAATCTCGCGAAGCTGCGCCAGATGCGCGTTCCCCTCGCGGCAGGTCTGGTGGATCGTTTCGAGCGGCGCGCCCGAAAGCTCGAATTGCCCGCCCGGCTCGAGCGAGATCGCGCCCTGTCCGGTCGGCTCGACGAGCCCGATGATGTGGCCAGCATCGACGATCGGGTCCCACCCGAGCGTCTTCTGCATCCCTTCGAGCAGCGCCCGAATGCCCTTGTCGCCGCCATAGGGCACCGGCGCATGGCCGTCGACATAGAACGGAAACTTCTCGTGCTCGGTCCCGATCCGCCACTTGTCCTTGGGCTTGCAGCCTTCGGCGAGGTGAGCGACGAGCTCCGATTTCTCTTCGATCGGCCGGAAATCGGTCGTGTCGCGTGCCATGAAATGTCCCCGGGTCCCGAGCCTTGCGAAAGATGTGGGTGTGTTGGCCGCAAATGCCACCGCCGATCAAGCGAAAAATCCTGACCGCTGCGTCAACGCGGGTTGATGGGATGGCGCGCTGTGCAGCACCATTCGCGAAGTTCGTTCCGAGACGCTGCTGTTTTCCTGAATTGACCCCCACCCTGTATCCCTCCCCACAAGGGGGAGGGAGGGCATC
>NZ_AYOD01000038.1 GCF_000497755.1 Aliihoeflea sp. 2WW | reverse complement strand
CTCCCTCCCCCTTGTGGGGAGGGATAAAGGGTGGGGGTCACTTCAGAAAAAAACAGCAACACCTCACACCCGAAAACTCCGCAATCCGGCCACTCCTCACCAATCCCCCACCGTGGCCTGAATCACCGCCAGCGCCGCCACCGCTGCCGTATCCGCCCGCAATATCCGTGGCCCCAGCGGAATCGCGGTGACGAAATCGAGCGCATGCAACTGCCGCCGCTCATCCTCCGAAAACCCGCCCTCCGGCCCGACGATCAGCGCCAGCCTGCGCCCCTTCAAGCCCGTCAACGCCGCAACCGGATTGTCCCCCGCCGCGCTCTCGTCGCAGAACACCAGCGCCCGCTCCGCATCCCACTCCGCCAGCAGCCTATCCAGCTTCACCGGCTCGCGAACCAGCGGCACCGCCAGCACGCCGCATTGCTCCGCCGCCTCCACCGCGTTCGCCTGCAGCCGATCGGTGCCGATCTTCGTCATCTGCGTATGCTGCGTGATGACCGGCTGCAGCGTGCCCGCGCCCATCTCCACCGCCTTTTGGACCATGTAGTCCAGCCGCCCGGCCTTGATCGGCGCGAAGCAGTAAATGAGATCGGGCGTTGCTGGCTGCGGGCGCGTCTGCTCGGCGAGCGACAGCGTCACGCTTTTCTTCGAAACCACCGCGATCACCGCCCGCCATTCGCCGTCGCGCCCGTTGAAGACGAGCACTTCGCCGCCCTCGCGCATCCGCATGACGTTGGTGAGGTAATGACTCTGCTGCGCGGAAAGGGCGACCGTTCCGTCACCGGAAAGGCCGCCCTCCACGAAGAGCCGTTGCATCTTGTAATTCGCTCGCATGGCGAACCAGATGGGGCAGGGGCCGGCCCGCGGTCAAGTGCGGACCGGCCGCCGAACTCACTCGGCGGGCGCTTCGTCCGTCTGCTCGGTCGGCGCCGTGCGCTCGGCCCTGTCGGCGCGCTTGCCGCGCTCGCCGCGCATCCCGCCGCGGAACGGACGGTCCTCACTGGTCAGCATCCCGTCATCGTTGCGGTCCATCCGTGCGAACTGGCGCTCGACGCGGTTGTCGATGCTGGCGAGGAATTCCTCGCGCGAGATCTGCCCGTCGCCATCGGCGTCGAGCCGGTCGAAGCGGGCCTCGGCGCGCTCCGTGACGAAGGAGGCGAAGCGCTCCTGGTCGACGCCGTCGGCGCGGATTTCCTTGCGCAGTTCGCGCATCATCTGGCGCGGCGACTGGTCGTCTTGCGCGGCGTCCTGCGCGAAGGCGGCGGTGGAGGCGGCGAAGCTGGTGATCAGTACGACGGCGATGGTCTTCTTCATGGCAAGTCCTCGTATGCGTTGTCCCTGAAGAGACTGTGCCTGCCGCAACCTTACCGGGAATTGTCCGCCGGATTAATTCGCCGTAATGGGCCGCTTCAGCTTCTGCCGCTCGTGCTCGACCTCGGCGCGGCAAAAGCAACCCTCGATATGGTCGTTGACCAGCCCCATCGCCTGCATGAACGCATAGACCGTCGTCGGCCCGACAAAGCTCCAGCCCTTCTTCTTCAGGAGTTTCGAGATGCGCGTCGACACCTCCGTCTTCGGGTTGGCCCGGAGCGCATCGAAGTCGAACACGTCCGGCCGCTCATGCGCCTGCGGCTCGAACGACCAGAAGAACGCGGCCAGCGATCCATGCTCCTCGACGAGTTCCACGGCCCGCCTGGCATTGTTGTAGACCGAGGCGATCTTGCCGCGATGGCGGATGATGCCGGCATTTTGCAGATGTCGCTCGATCTCGCTTTCGGGCCGCGTGGCCAGTACGCGGAAATCGAAACCGTCGAAGGCGTCGCGGAAATTCTCGCGCTTCCTCAGGATCGTCAGCCAAGATAATCCCGACTGAAATCCCTCGAGGCACAGCTTCTCGAAGAGCCGAATGTCGGCCGTAACCGGGCGTCCCCATTCCGTGTCGTGGTAGGTCTGGTAATCCGGCAGATTGCCATGCCAGGCGCAGCGCAGCTTCCCGTCCGCGCCCTCGATCAATCCCGGAATGTCGCCCGCCATGTTTTTGTTTTTCCTCGTTAACGCCGCATTCACCACCGTCATGAACCGGCCGGTAACCACACCTGAAGCTTTACGCGAAGAACGGCATTTTATGAAAGCGGATTCACGCTTTCGTGGCAGCGCCTCCTGACAATGTGCGTTGAAACGACTGTCAATTCAGGTGAGACCGTCCATGAAATCGCTTCTCCTTTGCGCGGCTCTGGCCGTGTTCCTGCCGGCCTCGGCCATGGCGCAGGACCGTTATGCCGAGCGCCCGCCGCTGGTCGTCAGCCCCGACCTTTCGGCGCCCTGGGTCATGCAGTTGCAGCGCGCGCCGCACGGTGCCCCGATCCGCGAGCAGACCGTTCGCCGGCAGGTTGCGCCCGGCGCCCGCATGGCCGTCGCGCCAGCCCCGATCATCCGCCAGCGCTCGGTCGTGATCGCGCCCGATCCGGTGCACACGGCCGCGATGGCGCCTGCCGCGCCGCGCAGTGCCGCCCCGCAGATGGACCCGATCTTCCTGCCGCAGGAAGTCGCCTATACCGGCCGCGAGAAGCCCGGCACGATCGTCATCGATACGAATGCCAAGTTCCTGTACCTCGTGCAGGAAGGCGGAACCGCGCGCCGCTATGGCGTCGGCGTCGGCAAGGAAGGCTTTTCCTGGCGCGGCTCGGAAACCATCACCCGCAAGGCCGAGTGGCCGGGCTGGACGCCGCCCGCCCAGATGATCGCGCGCGAGCGCGCCAAGGGCAAGATTTTGCCTGCACACATGCCCGGCGGCCCGGAGAATCCGCTCGGCGCCCGCGCCCTCTATCTCGGTTCCACGCTCTACCGCATCCACGGCACCAACGCGCCCTGGACCATTGGCCAGGCCGTCTCGTCCGGCTGCATCCGCATGCGCAACGAGGACGTCACCGACCTTTACGAACGCGTCAAAGTCGGTACAAGGGTTGTGGTGAGCTGAACAATTCCCGGCGCGGTGGAAACTGCGCCAGTCGACGAATTCCCGGAGAGGGGAAAGCGGGCATCGGGGGACGGTGACCGCGGCGACGGCAAGAACAATCAGAACCGTCGCTTGAAGGGCAGTGCGATCCGTCGCGCTGCCCTTTCGCTTTGCGACTTCGAAGCGAACTTCAGCCTCGGTTGCCGGATTGCCTCATCCCTCAATGCCGTCATTCCTGTGCTTGTCACAGGAATCCAGGCCTCGAACTATCCCCATGCACTCCGCCTCAAACCTACTCCGCCGCCTCCATGACCTTCGCCTCGGGCACCCCCACCGGCTTCGGCCCGCCATAGGCCCAGTCGAGCAATGCGACCGTATGGACGATCGGCAGGCTCGACCCCGACGCGATCTGCGTCATGCAGCCGATATTCCCCGTCGCGACGAGATCGGCCCCCGTCGCCTCGATATTCGCCACCTTGCGGTCCCGCAGCTTGGCCGAAATCTCCGGCTGCAGAATGTTGTAAGTCCCCGCCGACCCGCAGCACAGATGCCCCTCGCGCGGCTCGCGCACTGTGAACCCCGCGCCCTGCAAAAGCATCTTCGGCAGGCTCGTGATCTTCTGCCCATGCTGCATCGAGCAGGCCGAGTGATAGGCGACGGTCAGCCCCGGCCGCACTGCCGGCTCCGGCAGCTCCAGCCCGGCAACATATTCCGTCACGTCCTTCGCCAGCCCCGACACCCGCGCCGCCTTTTCTGCATAAGCGGGGTCGAGCCGCAGCATGAAACCGTAATCCTTGATCGTCGTCCCGCAGCCCGAAGCCGTGATGACGATCGCGTCGAGCCCGCCCTTGTCGACCTCGCGCATCCACGCATCGACGTTTCGGCGCGCAAAATCGAGCGCCTGTTCTTCGCGCCCTATGTGATGCGTCAGCGCCCCGCAGCACCCTTCGCCCTGAGGCACCACGACTTCGACCCCGAGCCGGGTCAACAGCCGCACCGTCGCTTCGTTGATGCCCGGATCGAGCACCGACTGCGCGCATCCCGTCAGGATCGCCACCCGCCCACGCTTGCCCGCCGACGCTTCATGCACAGCCGGTCGCGACACGACCGAAGCCGCCGGCACGCTCTTCGGCGCCAGTTCCAGCATCGCCGCCAGCGGCTTCAGCCCCGGCACGGCTCGGAACAGCCCGGCAAAAGCACGCCCGAACCCGGTCAGCTTCAGGCTCGCGCGCATCCGGTCAGGATAGGGCAGGGTGGCAGCGAGCAGTCTGCGCACCAGGCGGTCCATCAGCGGCCGCCGATACGTCTTCTCGATATGCGCCCGCGCATGGTCGACGAGGTGCATGTAATGCACGCCGGAGGGGCAGGTCGTCATGCAGGAGAGGCACGACAGGCACCGGTCGATATGCGTCACCACCGTCTCGTCCGCCGGCCGGTCGTTCTCCAGCATGTCCTTGATCAGGTAGATCCGCCCGCGCGGACTGTCGAGCTCGTTGCCGAGCGTCACATAGGTCGGGCAGGTCGCGGTGCAGAACCCGCAATGGACGCAGCTCCGGAGGATTTTCTCGGACTCCGCCACATGCGGATCGGCGAGCTGCGCGAGGGAGAAATTCGTCTGCATCAGCCCATCCTGCCCGGATTGAGAATTCCCTTGGGATCGAACTGATCCTTCAGCCGCCGCGCCAGCGCGCCCAGCGCCCCTGCCTGCGGCTGGAACACCTGAGCCGCGGCGCGCACCGGCCCGCTCGCGCGCACCAGCGTCGCATGTCCGCCGCCGAAATGCGCGATCAGCGCGCGCAGCCCCTCGGCGTCGGGCTCGGCTTCCATCCGCGCCCAGATCAGCCCGCCCTGCCAGTCGTAGAAGACGTCCGCCCCGGCATGGAGCCGCAATTCCGCGACCATCTTCCACCCCTGGCTCGGCGCCATCGAAATCCGCCACACTGGCCGGCTGGTGCCGTCGGCATAGGGCAGGCAATCGCGAATCTCGCGCCACACCTGCCGCGACTGCGCCTCCTCCAGAACCTCGACCGCGTCCTGCGCGGCAAGCAGCCCGGTCAGCGTCGCGAGCCGATACTCGACCGACGGCCCGAACCCTTCGAGCCGCAGCAGCGTCGACGCATGCCCCTTCAACGCGCCGTCGAGCACGCGCCCCGTCACGCTCGGCGGCAGATGCGCGGCGGACGAGATCTCCGCACTCGAGCCCATCGCCGCCGCCATGGCAAAGGACGCCGGCCCGTCGTCGAGCCCGCGAATGACGAATGTCTTTTCGGTCTCGGCCGCCGGCAGCACCTTGAACGTCAAATCGGTGACGACGGCCAGCGTGCCCCACGAGCCCGCGAGCCCCTTGGAAAGGTCGTAGCCGGTCACGTTCTTCACCACCCGCCCGCCGGACTTGAACGCTTCACCGCGCCCCGACACCGCATGGACGCCCAAAATATGATCCCGCGCCGCGCCTGATTTCAGCCTTCGGGGACCGGACAGATTAGCCGCCAGCGCCCCGCCCACCGTGCCGCGCCCAGCCTCGGTCCCGAGCAGCGGCCCGTAGTCCATCGGCTCGAACGCGAACTCCTGCCGATGCTCTTTGAGCAACGCCTCCACCTCGGCAATCGGCGTCCCCGCCCGTGCCGAAAGCACCAGCTCCTCCGGCTCGTAAAGCGTCACGCCCGTAAGCTCGGAAAGGTCGATAGCATGTTCCGTCTGCCCCGGCCGCCCGATCCCGCGCTTCGACCCATGCCCGACGATCTCAAGCGGCGTCTCTTCGGAGACAGCCCACTGAACGACATCGAGCGTTTCTGCGGCGGAGGAGGGGGTGAAGGTGGTCATGAGCAGGCCCTCGTGTCGGTCGGTCGACGAAGCGCCGCCCCCTCTCCGTCTCGGGCTTCGCCCGAGCCACCTCTCCCCCGATGGGGGCGAGGAACGCCAAGCTGGAAAAGCGTTGCCGCTGCCCTCGTTTCCTCGCCCCCTCAGGGGGAGAGGTGCCGAGCGCAGCGAGGCGGAGAGGGGGAGCGCTGCCGTCGGCCAGTATCCCCCGACACTTGCCGCGTTCGTTCCTATCGGTTACGACACGGCGCGCCCGTTCCGGGCGCTTTTCCAATCATCGCAGGCGGATTTTTGACATGGTCGACAAGGCGGAAAAAATGAAGGCGCGGCTCCCGCGGGGCTTCGTCGACCGCCACGCCGACGACATCCGCGCCGTCGACGCCATGACCGCGAAAATCCGCGAGGTCTACGAGCTTTACGGCTTCGATCCGGTCGAGCAGCCGATGATCGAATACACCGACGCGCTCGGAAAATTCCTGCCCGACCAGGACCGCCCGAACGAGGGCGTCTTCTCCTTCCAGGACGACGACGAGCAGTGGCTGTCGCTGCGCTACGACCTCACCGCCCCCCTCGCCCGCTTCGTCGCCGAAAACTTCGAGCGCCTGCCAAAACCCTACCGCTCCTACCGCTCCGGCTGGGTCTTCCGCAACGAAAAGCCCGGCCCGGGCCGCTTCCGCCAGTTCATGCAGTTCGATGCGGATATCGTCGGAACTCCGGGCGTCGCAGCGGACGCCGAGATGGCGATGATGATGGCAGATACGCTCGAGGCTGTCGGCATCAAGCGCGGGGACTACGTGATCCGCGTGAACAACCGCAAGGTGCTGGATGGGGTGCTGGAGGCGATTGGCCTCGGCGGCGACGAGAATGCCGGGCGCCGGCTTGGCGTGCTGCGGGCCCTGGATAAGCGCGACAAGTTTGGAGACGAAGGCGTACTGTTGCTACTTGGTGAAGGCCGTAAGGACGAAAGCGGTGACTTTACGCCAGGGGCCAAGTTGGACCCCAGGTTTGCAAATGGCCTGATTTCATTAATGACGTTCGAGATTGCCCAAGGGGATAGGCAGAAACCTACAAGCGGTGGCTCGTACATCCAATTAAATCCGGAGGCAAATCTCCTCGTACGCATACCTATTGAGCTGGAAGACGCACTCCGAGATTCCGGGGAGTCGAGGCCTGGCGGCACCTTCTATGAAGGTTTGGCATCTCTTGCTGAGATACAAAAACTGCTACTTTCGGCCGGCTACGGCCCCGACCGCATCCGCATCGACCCCTCCGTCGTCCGCGGCCTCGAATACTACACCGGCCCCGTCTACGAAGCCGAACTCACCTTCGACGTCACCAACGAAGACGGCCAGGTCGTCCGCTTCGGCTCGGTCGCCGGCGGCGGGCGGTACGACGGCCTCGTCTCGCGCTTTCGCGGCGAGCCGGTTCCCGCGACGGGCTTTTCCATCGGCGTCTCGCGCCTCGTCACGGCGCTGAAGAACCTCGGCAAACTCGATACGGCCGAAGTCCTCGCCCCCGTCGTGGTCCTCGTCATGGACAAGGACACGGAGTCGCTCGGCAAGTATCAGGGCATGGTCGCAGAACTACGCCGCGCCGGCATCCGCTCCGAAATGTATCTCGGCGGTGCGGGCATGAAGGCGCAGATGAAATATGCCGACCGGCGCGGCGCACCCTGCGTCGTCATCCAGGGCGGCGACGAACGCGCGGCGGGCGAAGTCCAGATCAAGGATCTGATCGCCGGCGCCAAGGCCGCCGAAGGCATAACCGACAACACCGAATGGCGCGAAAGCCGCCCGGCGCAGTTTTCCGTGAAGGAGAGCGGGCTGGTGAACGCCGTGCGTCAGGTGCTCGAGGCGCAGAAGGCGGATCGGGGTTGAGCGCGGCAGTCACCCCCCTCTGCCCTGCCGGGCATCTCCCCCTCAAGGGGGGAGATCAAGCACGTATCACTCTCTCGTTTTCTGCTCCCTCGACGAATTGGCGGGTTCGTGGACATCGGGTGATCTCCCCCCTTGAGGGGGAGATGTCCGGCAGGACAGAGGGGGGTGCCTCGCGCCTCGCTCTCCAATGACCTCCCGCATCCCCCAGATCGCCGACGACATCCGCGCCATCTTCGCCGCGCGCGGCGCCGGCATGGTCGACGTCGCGATCCTGCAACCGGCCGACCCGTTCCTCGACATGGCCGGCGAGGACCTTCGCCGCCGCATCTTCCTCACCGAAAACGAGACCGGTGCGGCGCTCTGCCTGCGGCCCGAATTCACCATTCCCGTCTGCATCGACCACATCGCGTCGAAGGCCGGCACGCCGCGCCGCTACGCCTATCTCGGCGAGGTGTTCCGCCAGCGCCGTGAGGGCGGCAACGAGTTCTTCCAGGCCGGCATCGAAGATCTCGGCGAGACCGACATCGCCCGCGCCGACGCCCGCTCGATCGCCGACGCGCACGCGCTTCTGGCCGGCGTCCTGCCGGACCACGAGCTGACGATCACCATCGGCGACCAGCGCGTGTTCGAGGCGGTACTGGCGGCGCTCGGCTTGCCGCGCGGCTGGCAAAAGCGCCTCGCCCGCGCCTTCGGCTCCAAGGAGATGCTGGACGCCGCTCTCGAAGACCTCGCCAACCCATCGCGCAAGCTGACGCTCGACGAGCCCGTCGCCTCGCTCATCGCCGAGGGCGACCGCGACGCGCTCGCGGCCCACGTCGCCGGCCTGATGACGGATACGGGCCTCGCCGAGAGCGCCGGGCGCACCTCCGCCGAGATCGCCAACCGGCTGATCGAAAAGGCGGAACTGCGCTCCGTGCGCCTGTCCGACGAGGCGCTCGGCGCGCTGAAAACCTTCCTCGCGATCCACGCGCCGCTGCGCCAGGCCGGCAACGCGCTGCGCGATTTCGCCGGGGATGCGGGCATTTCTCTCGGCGCCGCGCTCGACATCTTCTCCGCCCGCTCGCGCTGCATTTCCGAACTCGGCCTGCCGGAAGCCGCCATCCACTACGACGCCGGCTTCGGCCGCCCGCTCGATTACTACACCGGGCTGGTCTACGAGATTTCAGCCGGCAGCCGAGATCGGCCGCTGGTCGGTGGTGGACGGTATGACCGGCTGCTGACGCTGCTCGGTGCGAAGTCGCCGATTCCGGGGGTGGGGTTCTCCGTCTGGCTCGATCGGATCGAAGCCTTGAAGGGAGAGGGTTGATGATGCGGCGGAAGGGTTTTCCTGAAGTGACCCCCACCCTTTATCCCTCCCCACAAGGGGGAGGGATACGAGATCGGAGAGCGTCGTGTTTGAACGATGAGACAAGCGGTCCAGGCGCAACGCGGACGGACTCCCTCCCCCTTGTGGGGAGGGATAAAGGGTGGGGGTACGGCGCCGCCGTAACCGGAATGACGGGAGCCGAGACATGACCATCACGCTCGCGCTCCCTTCCAAGGGCCGCCTCAAGGACGCCGCGCTCGAAAAGCTCGCCGCCGCAAACCTCAAGGTCGCCACACCGGACGACGACCGCCGCTACCGTGCCCGGATCGACGGGCGGGACGATATCGAGGTCGCGTTTCTCTCCGCGTCCGAGATTTCGCGCGAGCTCGCGCAAGGCTCAATCGACCTTGGCGTTACCGGCGAAGACCTTGTTTGCGAAGGGATTTCCGATTGGCAGGAGCGCGCGACCATCGGCGCGCGGCTGGGCTTCGGGCGGGCCGACGTGGTGGTCGCGGTGCCGGATGCCTGGCTCGACGTCGAGACGATGGCGGACCTCGAGGACGTCGCCGCCGAGTTCCGCCAGCGGCACGGCCGCCGCCTGCGGATCGCCACGAAATACTGGCGGCTGACGCAGCAGTTCTTTTCGCGTACGCATGGCATCCAGGTCTACCGGATCGTCGAGAGCCTGGGCGCCACGGAAGGCGCGCCGGCGGCGGGCTCGGCGGATATCATCGTCGATATCACCACCACCGGATCGACGCTGAAGGCCAATCATCTCAAGGTGTTGGCCGACGGCGTGATCCTGAAATCGGAGGCCTGCCTGTTCTCTTCGATCAAGGATCGGACCGCCGCGGATCAGATCGCCGTTGACGAGGTCGTGGCGGCCGTCGCCGCCCTATAGCGAAGGCAGGACGAGGCAGGCGCGCAGGCCGCCCGAGGGCGCTGCGGCGAGTTCCAGCGAGCCGCCGTAAAGCTCCGCGATGTCGCGGACGATGGACAGGCCGAGGCCCGATCCGATCGGCCGTTCGTCGAGGCGGATGCCGCGTCCGAGCGCACGCTCGCGCTCGCCGGCATCGAGGCCCGGACCGTCGTCGTCTATGACGATCAGGATATCCCCGCCCTCTTTTTTCGCGACGATTTCCACGCGCTTTCGGGCGTATTTGCACGAATTGTCGATCAGATTGCCGAGAATTTCCTCCAGATCCTGGCTGTCTCCGGCGAATTTCAGGCCCTTTTCGGCCGAAACCGGAAGCTCCAGATTCTTATCCGCATAGATGCGGCTCATCGCGAGCGTCAGGTCGCCGATGACCGGTTCGACCTCGGTCGAGACGCCGACGATGTTGCGGCTCGCCGCCGAGCGGGCGCGTCGCAGGTGATGGGCGACGAGGCGTTCCATCGTGCGCACGCAGTCGGCCGCGACGTCCGAATCGGGCCGGCCGGCAATGTCGTTCGCCAGCACCGCGAGCGGCGTTTTCAGGCCGTGGGCGAGATTGCCGACATGGTTGCGGGCGCGCTCCACGACGGCGCGGTTGTGTTCGAGCAGCGAATTGGTTTCGGTGACCATCGGCTGGAGTTCGACATGCTCGGCATCGGGCAGCCGCTGGGCGCGGCCTTCGCGGATGTCGGCGATCTGGCGGCGCAACGCGTCGAGCGGGCGCAGGCCGTAGAGGATCTGCAGGAGCACGGCGAAGATCAGGCCGACGCCGAGGACGAAGAGCGAGATGGCGAGCGGCGGGACGATGCCGCCGAGCGCGTCCTCGATCTCGGCCTCGGGACCCGCGACCGTGACCCGCAGGTTCGACCCGCCGCCCGGCGCCGTGAAGTCGCGGTAGAGCGCATGGAGTTCGCGGCCGCGCGGGCCGACGAGGTCGGGGACATGGCCGGACTGACCGATCTCGCCGACCGCCGCGCCAAGGTCCGCATCCCACAGCGACGCGCTCTTGAGAAGAACGGTATCGGCATTGGCGATCTGCCAGTACCAGCCCGAATAAAGCTGCTGGTATTGCGGCTCGGAGACGACGCCGCCCGGCTGCAGCGTGCCGGCGGCATCGAACGAAACCGCGCTCATGATGGAGAGAATCTGCGCGTTCAGCCGTTCGTCGAAATTGCGCTCGACGAAATCGCGCAGGAGCGAGGCGATGATCATGCCGGCGACGAGAAGCGCGCCGGCGATCCAGATCGCCGCGCCGGCCAGAAGCCGCAGACGAAGCGACTTACGCACGTTCGGCTTCGCTCTCGCTGGAGGCGGCCAGGACGTAGCCGCGGCCACGCACGGTGCGGATCATGTCGGTTCCGATCTTGCGCCGCAGACGGCCGATGATGACTTCCATGGAATTGAAATCGCGATCGGTGTCGCGGTCGTAGACATGCTCGGAAAGCTCCGTGCGGGAGATCGCGCGGTCCTGATGATGGATCATGTAGGACAGGATCTGCGCCTCGAAGGCGGTGAGTTTCAGCGGCAGGCCGTCGAGCGTGAAGGACGTCGTCTGGGTGTCGTATTCCAGCGCTCCGCAGGCGATGATCGACTGGGCGTGACCGGCGGCGCGGCGGATCAGGCTGCGGGCGCGCACGATCACCTCTTCCATGCGGAACGGCTTGACGACGTAGTCATCCGCGCCGGCGCGGAAACCGGAAACCTTCTCGGCCCATTCGTCACGCGCCGTCAGGATCAACACCGGCGTCGTGACCCCCTGCCCGCGCCAGGACTGCAGGATCGAAATGCCGTCCTTCGACGGCAGGCCGAGATCGAGCACGACCACGTCGAAGGGCTCGCTCGCGCCCAGATGCTCGATGTCGATGCCGTCATGGGCGACCGTCGGCACGAAGCCGGCTTCGCGAAATGCGGCGTCGAGCTGCTGGCTGAGCCTGGCATCGTCTTCGGCAAGGAGCGCTTTCATGCGGGCGATGTTCCTACTGCTGATCAGGGACCGGCTTGCGGGCATCGACGAGCCCACGCCCATCGACCTCGATGAATGCCGCGGTGAACGCGTCGATCCTGATCCGCAGGACATTGCCTGCCGGCGTGATGAGCCGAAGCTCATAATACAGGTCCGGATCGTTGCCCGCCACGACTTCGGCAGCGACCACCTCTCCGTGGTATCGCTCGCCGACGGCTGCGATGATCTCGGGCAGCGGCAGCACTTCATCGCGGCCCTGCGCGAGCGCAGGGATGGCGACCAGAAATGCGCAGATCAGTGCGGCCAGCCTCGTTTTCATCGTTCCGAAATTCATGGGACACTCTCTTAGCGGGGCGGCTTGAACCGAAGTTGAACCGTGTCGTTTGGCTGGCGTTCAACCTGCCTGGGCCATTATCGTTGCCATCCGACAAGACCGAACCAAGGGAGACGATGTTTGAGCCACATGAACATATTTGCCTCGGCCGCTCTCATCGCCGCCCTCGCGACCGCAGCGCCGGCGACGGCGCAGACGGCCATCGGCGACCTTCAGGCCAGCAGGTCGATCACCATCGAAGGGCGCGTCACCGACGTTTTCGGCAACAAGTTCGTGCTGGAAGACGATTCGGGCCGCATCCTGGTGGAGACCGGCCCTTCCTGGTGGCGGACGACCGAGGTTTCGGTCGACGAGAACGTGACGGTCATCGGCGAACCGGGCGCCTCGCGAACCTTCGACGCCTTCAGGATCAGGCATGGCGACGGGCGCGAAATCGTCATCCGCGAACCCGACATGCCGCCGCCCTGGGCCGGACAGGCCTCGCCCGATGGCAGCGAACGTCGTCTTCAACGGCGGGCAGATGCGGATGACCAGCGCGAGATCGACACGGCGCTGAGCACCGGAATCGACCTGAAGAAGATCACCGAGGATGCCGGCTACGTGTTCGGCTACGACGTCGACCGCAAGAAGGACCACTACGAAGTGGAAGCCTTCGGCCCGAACGGCGCGGAGGTCGAGCTTCACATCGACTTCACCGGCAATATCCGCCGCATCGCCATGGACGACCCGACCTATGACGATGCCGGACTTCGGCAGATCGTCGAGAATGCCGGCTATGAATGGCGCGGCGACATCGACCGGAAGAAGAAGCACTACGAGGTCGAGGCCGTGAACGCCTATGGCGAGCGCGTCGAGCTGCATGTCGATTATTCGGGCGAGATCTACAAGGAAAAGTGGGACTGACGCGTCGTTCGCCTCTCGACGGCGGGTGTGGCACCCAAACTGCAGCGTCAGCGCTCACCCCCACCCCATACCCCTGCCCACAAGGAGGAGGGGGGCGTATGCGTTGCGTTCTTCCGTCAATCGAGGAACCAGGCTGACGGATGCATCGCCGTGTGGATGGCCTCCCTCCCCCCTGTGGGGAGGGATAAAGGGTGGGGGTCTGCAAGGATGCGGCCGG
>NZ_AYOD01000037.1 GCF_000497755.1 Aliihoeflea sp. 2WW | reverse complement strand
CAACGCCGGCGTGAACGTTGCGCCTGGATCGTGACCTCAGCGCTCACCCCCACCCCATACCCCTCCCCACAAGGAGGAGGGGGGCGGCGGCGTCGCGTTCCTCCTTCAATCGGGGCGCTTCGCTGGGGGATAAGCTGGTTTATCCGTCCAGACCGGGCGGAAGCCTGCTCGAAGGGCTGCGATGGTCGAGGGTGGGGTGATTGCGAGCACGGGGGCGGTTGGACGGGATGTCGGGACGTAGCCTTCGAAGGTCCAGCGTAGCCAGTTGCCGTCGCGCCGGACGAGTGGGTTGCCGGCGGCTTCGATCATCGCGGCGTCGGGGAGATCGTCGGGGGAGACAGGCATGGGCGCGGTGCGGGACGAGAGACGGCGTTCGGCGTGGAGGTGGGTGTCGATCTGCGGGGCGGTGACGGAGGCGAGCCCGTTGCCGGCGGCGAAGGCGGACTGGAACGAGCGGGCGGCGTCGCGGCGGCAGGTGAAGCAGGGGCGATGTCCGGCGGCGAGCGCCGTGACCTCATCGGCGAAGAAGAGTTCGGTCCAGCCGGCGCCGCCGCCGCGTCCGTTGCGGCCCCACACGTCGCGGCGCCTGCCCTTCCAGTCGCAGGTGCAGACGATCCAGGCGCGGGTCGTCCAGCGCCTGCCGATGAGCTTTCGGGTGTCGGGATCGTGCAGGATGCCGCGATTGCCGGTGAAGAGGCCGCGTGGGGAGACGGCGTGGAGGGAGCCGAATGGGTCGGCACGATTTTGGAGCGGCATTTCGATCCCTTGGCAGAGCTTCGCCGTCCATGTTACCCGCCGAATATCGATGGGCAAATCAGGCAGGCCGATGCGCGTTCTCGTCATCCAGAATTTCGACGGCACCGGGCTCGGCCAGTTGCGCCCGGCGCTCGACGCGGCGGGCGCCGAGATCGACATCCGCGCGCTGCACGATGGTGGCGCGCTACCGGAGCGGATCGACGACCATGACGCGCTGATCGTGCTCGGTGGCGGGCAGAACGCGCTCGCCGACGACGAGCATCCCTACCTGCCCGGGCTCGTCGATTTCATCCGCGATTTCACCGCCAGCGGGAAGGCCGTGCTCGGCATCTGCCTCGGCGCGCAGCTTCTCGCCCGCGCGCATGGGGCGCAGAACCTGATCGGCGGGGCGCGGGAGTTCGGCTGGTGCGAAATTGTGCTGACGCCGGAAGGTCGGGAGGACCCGGTGCTGGGCGCCCTGCCCGCCCGCTTCCCGATCTTCCAGTGGCATGACGACCACTACATGTTGCCACGCGGCGCGTCGCGGCTTGCCGGCAACCTCGTCTCGCACAACCAGGCGTTCCGGATCGGGGCGCGGGCCTATGGCATCCAGTTCCATTTCGAGGCCGACCGGGCGCTCGTCGCCGAATGGAACGAGCGATTCGCCGGATGGATCGCCGAGCGCGAGCCCGATTGGGGCAGCCGCCACAAAGGGCAGGCCGAACGCTTCGGCCCGGACGCCGATGCGGCCGGCGCGGCGCTTGCCAGGGCCTGGGTTTCCACGATCTCAAGCTGAAGAGTTGCAGAAATGCAACTGACCAAAAATAGGCGTGGCAAAGCCTTGGACCGTCTGGCTTTCGCCCGATTGGAAGCCTAGATCAGCGGCCGCATCAGACGGAGATTCCGCCCAAACGCGCCCTTTCGAAACCACCGCGAAACAAATCGCGGGGAACGAAATTTCGCGCCGCGGATTCTCCAGATGAAACCGATTTGTAACGGACCCCGTTGTAAGAGTTGCAGGACCCAACCGAGATGAACACCGTGCGCGCCACCCTCATTACCCTCTCCATGCTTTCAGCCATCGTGTTCTGGGGCGCCGGCATCTATACGGCCGACGCAGCCGGCGATTTCGTCGTCGTAGACGGCTACGGCGTCGTCGCCGAGTAGGATTTCGCGCCTGAGCGGCCTGCAAATGGCAGCTTTCTGCGCTTCCGGTGCTCATGTACCCAAAGGTACACTCCGCTCCGGTTCTCGAAATCTGCCATTTTCGACTCGCACAGACCCGAAATCGGGACGCGCGCTTCAGCCCGTCACTTCCAGAAACCGCTTGTCGCGGCCCTCTATCGCCAGCGCCGTCAACCGGCCGCTGGCGAAAGCATATGTGTCGAGATTGACGCGATTGGCGCGGATTTCCGGCTCGTGATGCGGCGTGTGGCCGTGAACGATGAGCTTGGGATGAAGACCGGGATAATCCGAGAACTCGCGCCTGATCCAGATCAGGTCCTGCGGGTCCTGCGCGTCGAGCGCGACGCCGGGGCGGATTCCGGCATGGCAGAAGAAGAAATCTCCGAAAATCGCTGACAGCTTCAGGCCGGTCAGGAACGCGATATGCGCCGGCGGCATGGCGGTGAGGAGTGCTTCGCGGCTCTGGCGAATGGCGGCGTCGGACGAGAAGTCGATCCGGACGCCGTAGGAGCGCGCGGTCGTCTCGCCCTCGAAATCGGCGAAGCGCCACCAGGTTTCGGCGTCGGCGAGGAACTCGGCCAGCACCTTGTCGTGATTGCCGAGAAGCGCGACGTGGCGCGGGTTTGAGGTGACCCGGCGGGCGATCATTTCGATGACGCCGGCGCTGTCGGGCCCGCGGTCGACATAGTCGCCGAGATAGACGACGCGCCAGTCGGCCGGCCTGTCGCGGACGATTTCGCCTTCGATCAAGGCCAGCATCTTCGCCAGGAGATCGGCGCGGCCGTGAATGTCGCCGATGGCGTAAAGGCGCATGCCTTCGGGCGCGGCGGCGTCCTCGTATCGGACGTCGGGTTCCATCCTACCCGCCGACGACCATGATGTGGAGCGCGCGCGGACCGTGGGCGCCGAGCAGCATCTTCTGCTCGATGTCGCCGGAGCGCGAGGGGCCGGTGATCATGTTCAAGGTGCGCGGCATCTGCCCCTTGCCGAACTTGTCGCGGATGCGGGCGAGCACGGTTTCGAGGTCGCCGGCGACGTCCCTGGCATCGACCACCACCAGATGATGCTCGGGCAGGAAGTTGACGGTCGTCGGATTGTCGCCGCCCGAATGAAGCACCAGCGTGCCCGTCTCGGCGACGGCGCCGAAGGCGTGGCTCAGGCCGGTCTCGTCATTGCCGTCGGAGGGGCCGCGCAGGATTTCAAGCGCCGGCTGGGTCGACCAGTCGGCGCCGTTTAGGCGCGGGTCGTCGCCCATGCGGATCGAGGCCGGCAGGTTTTTCGAGCGCAGATAGGCGGCAATCGCGGCCGGGAGGTCGGCATAGGAGGCAAGGCGCTCGGTGGTCGCGTGGACCTTTTCGGCCTGATACGCGAAGAGGTCGATGCGGGCGGCATCGGGCAGTTGGCCGCGTACGGGGATGAGGCCGCGCGGGGCGCCGGACAGACGGTCGCGGACGGCGTCCGCACGGTTGGCGTTGCCGGCGCCGAGCGAGGCGCGGACCTTGTTGAGGATCGCGTCGCGGCCGCTCATCGGACCGGCTCCTGCTTCTTCGCTTCGCGCTGCGCCCATTGCTGCAGGAAGGTTCGCCCTTCCGGCGCGGGCAGTTCGCGATGTTTCGTCCAGCCGCCGGCAAAGGGCAGCCAGGAGAAGCGGTGCTTCGCGCCACCGAAGGCCGAAAGCGCCGGGATGCCGAGCGAGGCGAAGAAGCGATAGAGCGACGGGCGCTTGGCGAAGAAGGCCCATGTCTTGAGGCCGTAGCGCGCCGCGGCCGGGTTCAGCCCCCGCTCGAATTCGCGCTCGCGCCAGTGGCGCATCATCTTCGGCAACGGGATCTTCATCGGGCAGACGTTTTCGCAGCGGCCGCAGAAGGTCGACGCATTAGGCAGATGCCCGCCCTTGTCGACGCCGATCAGCGAGGGTGTCAGCACCGCGCCCATCGGGCCCGGATAGACCCAGCCATAGGCGTGGCCGCCGACGGCGTGATAGACCGGGCAGTGGTTCATGCAGGCGCCGCAGCGGATGCAGCGCAGCATCTCCTGGAATTCGGTGCCGAGCATGGACGAGCGACCATTGTCGAGCAGGACGACGTGATATTCGTCCGGCCCGTCCGGGTCGCCCTCGCGCCGGCCACCCGTCGAGACGGTGGTGTAGACGCTCATGTCCTGGCCGGTGGCCGAGCGGGCGAGAAGGCGCAGGATCTGCGCGGCGTCTTCCAGCGTCGGGACTATCTTCTCGATCGAGGCGATGACGACATGGACGCGCGGCAGAATCTGCGTCAGGTCGCCATTGCCCTCGTTGGTGACGATGATCGACGAGCCGGTTTCGGCGACGAGGAAGTTGGCACCGGTGATGCCGAGATCGGCCTTGAAGTATTCGGCGCGAAGCACCGCGCGCGCCTCGGTCAAAAGCTTCTCGTGCTCGACGAGTTCGCGGTCAGCCGGCAGATGGGTGTGGACGCGGCGGAAATCGGCCTCGATCTGCTCCTTGTTCAAGTGAACGGCGGGCGCGATGATGTGGCTCGGATGCTCGCCGCGGAGCTGGATGATGTATTCGCCGAGATCGGTCTCGACCGGGCGCACGCCCGCGGCCTCGAGCGCGTCGTTGAGCGCGATCTCCTCGGAGATCATCGACTTGCCCTTGGTGACGGTTTTCACGCCGCGCGATGCGCAGAGGTCGAGGATGATGTTGCGCGCGTCTTCGGCGGTCTGCGCCCAATGGACATGGCCGCCGGCCGCCTTCACCTGTGCCTCGTAGTTCTCCAGGTAGAGATCGAGATGGGCGAGCGCGTGATCCTTGATCGCCTTGCCGTTTTCGCGCAGCGCCTCGAATTCAGGCAGCGCATCGACGGCTTTCTTGCGCTTGTCGATGAAGCCGGCGCGGACATTGCCGAGCGCCTTTTGAAGCTGGGCGTCGGAGAGGGCCTTGACGGAGTTGGCCTTGAAGGTCGGGGAGGTGATTTGCATTAGAGGGCGCCTCTGCGGAGCGATTTGTGCTCTGGCGCACCCCCCTCTGTCCTACCGGACATCTCCCCCTCAAGGGGGGAGATTAGTCTCGTCGCCGACACCGCGTGATCTCCCCCCTTGAGGGGGAGATGGGCGGCAGCCCAGAGGGGGGTGTGACGGGGCGCGATCTTGTCCATCCTCATCACAACTTCCCCCCGATCGGCGGCTGGTCGGTCATTCCGGCCAAGACCTCGGCGACGTGGCGGACTTCGATGGCCGAGCCGTCGCGCTTCAGTTTGCCGGCCATGTTCATCAGGCAGCCGAGGTCGCCGGCGAGGAGCAGGTCGGCGCCGGCGGTTTCGATGTTGGCGGTCTTCTTGGTGACGATGGCGTTCGAGATGTCGGAATATTTGACGCAGAACGTGCCGCCGAAGCCGCAGCAGACGTCGGCCTCCTGCATCTCGGCGATCTTCAGCCCCTCGACCGAGGCGAGGAGCTTGCGCGGCTGGTCGTGGATGCCGAGTTCGCGCAGGCCCGAGCAGGAATCGTGATAGGTCGCGGTGGCGGCGAGCTTCGCTGTGACGCCCTCGACCTTCATCTCATCCGTGAGGAAGGAGACGAGTTCGTGGACCTTCTTGGAAAACTCGGCCGCGCGGCTTTCCCACGCCGGATCGCCGGCGAAGAGCGCGGGATAGTGCTTCTTGAGCATGCCCGTGCACGAGCCCGAGGGCGCGACCACGTAGTCGAATTCCTCGAAGGCGGCGATGGTGGCCTTGGCGATCTCGCGCGTGTCTTCGCGGTCGCCTGAGTTGTAGGCCGGCTGGCCGCAGCAGGTCTGCGCCATGGGCACGTCGACCGCGCAGCCGGCGTCCTCGATCAGCTTGACCGCGGCGAAGCCGATGCTGGGGCGGAAAAGGTCGACCAGGCAGGTGACGAACAGGCCCACCGTCGGTCGCTTCGTCGATTGATGTTGCAAGAGCGTTTCCCGTCTTTTCGTTGGCCGGCACGATAGACCCGGAGGGCGTTTTTTTCAAGTGGCCAGTCGGGCGTGGCTCGTTATAACTGCATGAGGGGCAAGCGAGGGGAGGAGCTTCGATGTCAGGACCCGTCATGCCGGCCGCCGACCAGGCGACCTTGTCGCGGCGCGCCGAAATCGTCGCCGACATGCGCATCATCGTGCCGGGCGAAGGCGTGGTGGAGGCCGAGCACGCCATGCGCGCCTTCGAGAGCGACGGGCTGACGGCTTATCGCCAGTTGCCGCTGGTCGTGGTGCTGCCCGAGACCACAGCACAGGTCTCGCGCATCCTGAAATATTGCAACGAGCGCAACATTCGCGTCGTGCCGCGCGGTTCGGGCACCTCGCTTTCGGGTGGCGCGCTGCCGCTCGCCGATGCCGTGCTGCTCGTCATGAGCCGGTTCAACCGAATTCTCGACATCGACTTTGCCAACCGCACCGTGACCGCGCAGCCGGGCGTG
Organism: Aliihoeflea sp. 2WW; assembly: GCF_000497755.1. Taxonomy (GTDB): domain Bacteria; phylum Pseudomonadota; class Alphaproteobacteria; order Rhizobiales; family Rhizobiaceae; genus Aliihoeflea. The sequence goes on along the minus strand of NZ_AYOD01000037.1, from coordinate 1,696 downwards.
ACCAATCTCGGCATCACCAAGGCCGTCGAAGAGGAAGGGTTCTACTATGCGCCCGACCCCTCCTCGCAGATCGCCTGCTCGATCGGCGGCAATGTCGCGGAGAATTCCGGCGGCGTGCACTGCCTGAAATACGGGCTGACGGCGAACAACGTCCTCGGCCTCGAAGTGGTGCTGATCGACGGCGAGGTGATCCGGCTCGGCGGCAAGCATCTCGACGCGGAAGGCTACGATCTGCTCGGCCTGATGACGGGTTCGGAAGGGCTGCTCGGCGTCGTCACCGAAGTGACCGTTCGCATATTGCAGAAGCCGGAGGCAGCGCGCGCGATGCTGGTCGGCTTCCCCTCCTCCGAACAGGCGGGGCAATGCGTCGCCGACATCATCGGCGCGGGCATCATTCCAGGCGGCATGGAGATGATGGACCGGCCGGCGATCCACGCGGCCGAGGCCTTCGTCCATGCCGGCTACCCGCTCGACGTCGAGGCGCTTCTGATCGTCGAACTCGACGGGCCGGTGGCCGAGATCGACCACCTGATCGGCGAGGTGGAGCGGCTGGCGGCGCAAAACGGCGCCACGACGAGCCGGATTTCGACGTCGGACGCCGAGCGCACCGTCTTCTGGGCCGGCCGCAAGGCGGCGTTTCCGGCGGTAGGGCGCATTTCGCCCGACTATTACTGCATGGACGGCACGATCCCGCGCAAGGAACTGCCGACCGTGCTGGCGCGGATGCGCGAACTCTCGGTGAAATACGGGCTGGAAGTCGCCAACGTGTTTCATGCCGGTGACGGGAACCTGCACCCGCTGATCCTCTACGATGCCAACAAGCCGGGCCAACTCGACCGCGCCGAGGCGTTCGGCTCGGACATCTTGCGGCTGTGCGTCGAGGTCGGCGGGGTGCTGACGGGCGAGCATGGCGTGGGCGTGGAGAAGCGCGATTTGATGCCGGAAATGTTCACCGAGATCGACCTGAACCAGCAGATCCGGGTGAAATGTGCGTTCGATCCGGAGCATCTGTTGAACCCGGGGAAGGTGTTTCCGCAACTGCATCGATGTGCGGAAATGGGCCGGATGCATATCAGCCGCGGACAGGTGGCGTTTCCGGATATTCCGAGGTTTTGATGGGCGGGACCTTGCAGGATCAGGGTTCCTCGCCCCTGCGTAGCGGGGGAGAGGTGGCTCGGGCGAAGCCCGAGACGGAGAGGGGGACGACCGCGCGTCGCGCGGCGACCTCGATCGCGCGAGCGCGGGATTTGCGGCAGGGCGACAATATCGCCGAGGCCATTCTCTGGACCGAACTGAAGGCAAAGAAGCTTGGCGGGCACAAATTCGTTCGCCAGATGCCGTGCGGGCCGTACTTCGCCGATTTCGCCTGCCGGAGCGTCCGACTGATCGTCGAGGTCGACGGCAGCCAGCATGCCGATTCCGACCACGACAGGCGGCGGGAGCGGTTCATGCGGGCGGAAGGGTATTCGGTGCTGCGGTTCTGGAATGTGGACGTGCTGAAGCAGCGGGCGAGCGTGTGCGAAACGATATTGGCGGCGGTCGAGGGGCGACTTGGGGAAATGGACAATCACGAGGTTCGGTACGTGCGGGCGGTGCGGACGTGAGTTCCGCTGGGTCGAGATGGATTGAGGTCGTGGGTTTCGGGAAGGTTGCGGCCCCCTCTCCGTCTCGGGCTGCGCCCGAGCCACCTCTCCCC
>NZ_AYOD01000036.1 GCF_000497755.1 Aliihoeflea sp. 2WW | reverse complement strand
GGGGGAGAGGTGGCCCGAAGGGACGGAGTGGGGGTGGTCTCCCACAACGCTTCGGGATCACCCGCATGCTAGCCCTCCTCCACCGCGACATCCGGCTCGGCATCCGCGCCGGCGGCGGGGCGCTGGTGGGCGTCCTGTTCTTCCTCGCCGTCGTCGCCGTGGTCCCGTTCGGCGTCGGACCCGACCTGAACCTCCTCGCCCGCATCGGCCCGGCCATCCTCTGGATCGGCGCGCTGCTCGCCAGCCTGCTCGGCCTCGACCGCCTGTTCCAGGCCGACCGCGAGGATGGCTCGCTCGATCTCCTGATCCTCGCCGACCAGCGCCACATGCTGGCCGTCACGATCTTTGTCAAATGCGCCGCGCACTGGACCGCGAGCGTGCTGCCGCTGGTCGTCGCCTCGCCGCTGCTCGGCCTCTTCATGAACATGGAGCCGGTCGCGATCCTCGCCACCTCGGCGACCCTCCTCGCCGGCACCCCGGCCATCGCCTTCATCGGCGCGGTGGGCGCGGCGGTCGCCGTGTCGCTGCCGCGCGGCGGGCTGCTCGTTTCCGTCCTGATCCTGCCGCTGGTGATCCCGGTTCTGATCTTCGGCGTTTCCGCCGCCTATGGCGCGGCGAACGACCCGCAGCCCTTCCTGCCGCCGTTCCTGATCCTGTGCGCCCTCACCCTCTTCTTCGCGGTGATCGGCCCGTTTGCGGCGGCGCTGGCGCTCAAATCGTCTTCGGATTGAACCTCAGGCCTCGCCGCGGAACCGGCGCTCGGGCAGCGAGACGGGGTCCGGCGGCGCATCCGCGCCCTCGTTGAGCGCAAGCTGCATGAAGGCGGTGTCGAGCCAGCGGCCGTGCTTGTAGCCGGTGCCGACGAGCCTGCCGGCATCCGCAAAACCCATCTTGGCATGGAGCCTCACCGAGGCGCTGTCCGTCCGTCCGTCGCCAATAACGGCGATCATCTGGCGAAAGCCGAGCCGGGTCGACGCCTCGATAAGCCGTTCCATCAAAAGCCGCCCGACGCCCGCACCCTTGGCATCTGGAGCGACATAGACCGAGTTCTCGACGATGAAGCGATAGGCCGGGCGCGGGCGGAACGCGCCGGCATAGGCATAGCCGACGAGCTTCCCGCCCCGCTCCGCGGCGAGATAGGGAAAGCCGCCCGCCTCGAGCGCGGCGAAGCGCGCCGTCATCTCGGCAAGATCCGGCGGGACGAGCTCGTAGCTCGACGTGCCGTTCGAAACGGCGTCGGCGTAGATTTCGGTGATGGCGGGAAGGTCGGCGCGCGTGGCGGGGCGGATGGTGATGGCGGTCATGCAAGGGCTCTCCGGTCGACCATTGATAGGAGAGCTTTCCGGCAAGGAAAATCCCGCGTGCGGCTGGCCCAACGAAAAAGGGCGGCCCGAAGGCCGCCCTTGTCTATTTCCGTTCGTGCCGACTATTCGCGGTTGCCCAGGAACTGCAGCATGAACATGAAGAGGTTGATGAAGTCGAGGTAGAGACGCAGCGCGCCCATGATCGCCTTGCGGCCCATGGCGACGGCGCCGTCACCCTCGAAATACATCTCCTTGATCTTCTGCGTGTCGTAGGCGGTGAGGCCCGCGAAGATCAAGACGCCGATCGCGGAAACCGCGAACTGCAGGGCCGAGGACTGCAGGAAGATGTTGACGATCATCGCGATGATCAGGCCGAACACGCCCATGATCAGGAACGAGCCCATGCCCGTCAGGTCGCGCTTGGTCGTGTAGCCCCACAGCGACAGGGCGCCGAAGGCGGTCGCGGTGATGAAGAAGGTCTGCGTGATCGACTGGGCCGTGTAGACCAGGAAGATCGACGACAGCGACACGCCCATCATCGCGGCGTAGGCCCAGAAGGTGGTCTGCGCGGCCGATACGCTCATCTTGTCGATGCGGAACGACAGGAAGAATACCATGGCGAGCGGCGCGAGCATGACGACCCAGCGCAGCGGCGAACCGTAGAGCGTCGCGCCGAGCGCGGTCAGCATCGAGCCGTTGCCGAGCGTGGCGACGGCCTGGCTCGGATCGGAGGTGGTGGCGAGCGAAACGGTGCCGAGGGCGGCAACGCCGGTGATGGCGAGGCCGAGCGCCATCAGGTTGTAGACCCTGAGCATATAGGCGCGCAGGCCCTGGTCGATAGAGGCATCGGCCTGGACGCCGGCGGCCCCGTACCGCGCCTGATAATTACGAAGGTCAGCCATGTGAATGGTCCTCTTTGCTACTGTCCCGTCCGGTGTCGGGCGTACTCATGAACATGTCGTTAAACATGCGCCCAGGCGCCGCTGGCGGGACTCCAGCATGCCTGTGGCAGAATATGCGCATTCCGTGCGACGATCACAAGACCAAACCGGCGCTGAAATGTGGCGTGAACGGCGGCAAATGGTCCCGATCCGTCAACGCTGACGACAATGTGAGCCCATTCTAAAGTTCGCGCAAGACGGGTGCCGCCTTGTGACCGAGCACGCGCCACGTGCCGACGAGCCCGAAACCGACCGTCAGCACCAGCGCGATGACGATCGTCGAGACGGCAACTTCGGGCAGGAATGCCGAGGGCAGCCCCATGATCCGCGCGATCACGAACCAGGCCGCAACGCCGCCCGCGAACAGCGCGAAGATCGCCGTCGCCAGCCCGATGATCGTGTATTCGAGCGAAAAGGCGGTGATCAGCGTTCGCCGCGTCGCGCCCAGCGTCTTCAGCACCACCGCGTCGTGCACCCGCGCTCTATTGCCGGCGGCAAGCGCCCCCGACAGCACCAGCACGGAGGCGACGAGCGCGACGCCAGCCGCCGCCCGGATCGCGACGGCAAGCTGCGCGACGATCTGGTTGACGATGTCGAGCGCATCCTTGACCCGCACCGAGGTCACCGACGGGAAGGTGCGCGTGATCGCGTTGAGGATACGTGCCTCGTCGGCGTTGGTCGCGGTATCGTCGGCAAGCGTCGCCAGCCAGGAATGCGGCGCACCCGCAAAGGTGTTGGGCGAGAACACCATGACGAAGTTGATGCCCATCGATTCCCACTCGACCTGCCGGAAATTGGCGATGCGTGCGGTGACGTTGCGGCCGAGCACGTTGACCGTGATCGTATCGCCGAGCTTCAGGCCGATCTCGCCGCCCTCTTCGGCCGCGAAGGAGACCAGCGGCTCGCCATCGTAATCCTCCGGCCACCATTGGCCTTCGGAGAGCGTGGAGTTCTCCGGTGCGTTGCGTGCATAGGTGATGCCGCGGTCGCCGCGCAGCACCCAGGCGCCTTCCGGGGGCACCTGAATTTCGCGCACGTCGACATCGTTGATCTCCATCACCCGCCCGCGCAGCATCGGCACGCGAATGAGCTTGCCCTCGGGCGCCTCGGCCTCGACGAGCGACGCGAAATCCTCGACCTCGTTCGCCTGGATGTCGACGAAGAAGAAGTTCGGCGCCTGTTCGGGCAGGTTGCCCGAAATCTGGCGGCGGAGGTTTCCGTCGATAAGCGCCAGCGTGACGAGGAGCGTCAGGCCGAGCCCGAGCGACAGGACGACCGACGGTGTCAGCGCGCCGGGACGGTGGACATTGCCCAGCGCAAGCCGGAGCGCGGTGGAGGAAACGCGCGGGCTGCGACGGGCAAGCGTCTGCACCAGTACGCCGACGACGCGCAGCACCAGAAAGGCGAAGATGGTCGCGCCGACGAAGATGGTCGCGATGCGCCGGTCGCCGGAAAAGCCGACGGCAAGGACCGCCAGCATGATGGCGATCGCCGCCGCCGAAATCACATAGACCGCACGCGGCAGGCCGCGGCCTTCCAGCCCCAATTCCCGGAAGAGCGCGGTGGCCGGCACGTCGCGGGCGCGGCCGAGCGGCAGGATGGCGAAGGCGAGCGTCACCAGCAGACCGAACAGCGCCGCCAGCGCCAGCGCGCCGGGATAGATGCCGCCTTCGGACGGGATCGGCAGAACGTTGGCGAGCATGGCGCTCGCCGCGAACGGCATGATCGCGGCCAGCACAAGACCAACGGCGATGCCGACGCCGGCGATGATCAAGATCTGGATCAGATAGATGGAAAAGACCAGCGCGCCGGACGCACCGAGGCTCTTGAACGTGGCGATGACGCCGCGCTTGGCATCGAGATAGGCGCGCACGGCATTCGCCACGCCCACCCCGCCGACGACGAGCGCGGTCAGCCCGACCAGCGTCAGGAACTGCGAGAAGCGCTCGATATTGGAGGAGAGCGACGGCGCGGCGTTGGTGCGCGAGCGGATCGACCAGCCGGCCTCGGGAAACTGCGCGCCAGCGGCCTCGCGGATGGCCTCGATCTCGTCTTCCGACGTACCGAGCGGCATGCGGATCTTGTACCCATGCTCGACGAGGCTGCCCTCCTGCAACAGCCCGGAGGCGCGCAGGCCGTCGATCGACACCATCAGGCGCGGCGCAAGGCCGAACCCGTCCGAAATCGCGTCCGGTTCGTTCAGAAGTTCGGCGCGCAACTCGAAGACCTGGTCGCCGAGGACGACACGGTCGCCGATCTCGAGCCCGAGCCGCTGGAACAGAATGTCCGGCGCCACCGCACCGAAGACGCCGTCACGTTCCTCGATCTGCGTCGCGATCGGATCGGCGAGCGTGGTTTCGACCGCGCCATAAAGCGGATAGGCAGCATCGACCGCCTTCGCCTCGACCAGCGTCTGGTCCGACCCATCCTCCAGCCGCACCATGGACCGGATGCCGGCCGTGTGCGTCACGTCGCCGATCTCGGCGAGGAAAGCCGCCTCGTCCGGCGTCGTTTCCCGCTGGTTGAGCTCGAAGCGCATGTCGCCGCCAAGCAGGGTCTGGCCCTGGTTGGAAACGCCAAGGGTGATCGCCTGTGCGACGGAGTTGACGCCTCCGATGGCGGCAACGCCGAGGGCGATGCAGGCGATGAAGATGAGGAAGCCGGAAAGGCCGGCGCGCATTTCGCGGCCGGCGAAACGGAAGGCGAGGGCGAGGTGGCGGGAGGTCATGGGAGCGGCCTCGCAGTGCGAGAGTCTTTGGTAGCGGACCTCCACCCTTTATCCCTCCCCACAAGGGGGAGGGAGGCATCCACGTTGCGATTTAAGCTTGATGCGTCGCCGCCATGGGATGCGCCGCGCTCACGTCCCCCTCCCTCTTGTGGGGAGGGATAAAGGGTGGGGGTCCTCTCCAAAAGACTCAGACCCCCCATCACGCCCGCACCGCCTGCAATTGCGGCTCGCTCTCGATCCGCCCCGACCGAATGGCGATCTGCCGCGAGCACCGCGCCGCCAGTGCCGGGTCGTGCGTCACCAGCATCAAGGTCATGTCGCGCTCGACGGCCTTGGCGAACAGCATGTCGGCAATCTGCCGGCCCGTCGCCTGATCGAGATTGCCGGTCGGCTCGTCGGCGATGAGCAGGCGCGGCGAGGGCGCAAGGGCCCGCGCGATGGCGACGCGCTGCTGCTCGCCGCCCGAAAGCTCGCCCGGATAATGCGTCAGGCGATCCTTGAGCCCGACCTCAGTCAGCTCCCGCTCCGCAATGGCGAAGGCATCGTCGCGGCCGGCAAGCTCCAACGGCACGGCGACGTTTTCCAGCGCCGACATATTGGGGATCAGGTGGAAGGACTGGAAGACGATACCGACATTGCGGCCGCGAAAGGCGGCAAGCTGGTCCTCGCTCATCGCGGTCAGATCTTCGCCGGCGATGCGAATCTGCCCGGCATCGATGCGCTCCAGCCCGGCGAGCACCATCAAGAGCGTCGACTTGCCCGACCCGGACGGGCCGACGATGCCGGCCGTCTCGCCGGCGGCGATGTCGAGGCTGATGCCCTTCAGGACATGGACGGACGATGCGCCCTCGCCGAGCGTGAGCGAAACGTCTTTCATCTCGATGACGGGTTTAGTCACGGCCGATCGCTCCTATATGCACTTTTGAAGCGGGAACGGTCGTTCCCTGACGGGCCGGCGAACCGGCTGGTTTCATATGGGTTGTGGGTGATGGCGTTCAATTCTTCCATACGCGTTTTGGTCGCAGGCGCGCTGGCGCTCGTCGCCGGTGTCGCCTCGGCGATGGCCGAACCGGTGCGGATCGTGGCCTTCGGCGACAGTCTGATGGCCGGATACCAGTTGAACCCGGGCGAATCCTTCCCCGAAAGGCTGGAAGAAGTGCTGAAGGCGCGCGGTCACGATGTGGTGATCGCCAATGCCGGCGTCTCCGGCGATACGACGAGCGCGGGCCTTGCCCGCCTCGACTGGTCCGTGCCCGACGATACACAACTCGTCATCCTGGGCCTCGGCGCCAACGACATGCTGCGCGGCGTCGACCCGGACGTCACCGAGCGCAATTTGACCCAGATGATGGAACGGCTCGAGGCCCGCGACATCGACGTGATGCTGATGGGCATGCTTGCCGCGCCCAATCTCGGCGCGTCCTACGGCACCCGCTTCAACGGCATCTATCCGGGCCTCGCCAGCCGCTTCGACGTCGAGCTCTACCCCTTCTTTCTCGACGGCGTGACCACCGTTTCGGGCATGACGCTCGACGACCGGATGCACCCGAGCGCGGCCGGCGTCGACCGCATGGTCGAGGGCGTGCTGCCGATGGTGGAGGCCTATATCGAGGCGCAAGGGTAACGTTAACGGTTGATGAATTACGCTGCGCTGCAAAATCGCTTGCGGAACGAAGCCGCCGGTGATTCGCTTGTAGTCAGACGCAGTCGATTCGAGGAGGGCCAGAGCCGGTCTCGAAATACCGGTGAAAAGTCCCGGACGGCAGATGCCGCACTGCAAGCGTCGTTTTTCGCCGACCGGTTCGCCGCCCGATCTTCGGGCTGACATCCCGGCTTCGGCGCCTTCCAGGCAACCATGCGTCGAAGCGGCCAAGGCCGCCTGCTCCCGTCAGCAGCCGGCCGGATTTGGGGAAGGACCAGACCATGCCGCGACTTTTCACCGCTCTCGAAATCCCGCGCGACGCCGCCCTTTCGCTCTCCCTCTTGCGTGGCGGCCTGCCCGGCGCACGCTGGATCGACCCCGAGAATTATCACCTGACGCTGCGCTTTTACGGCGACGTGCCCGGCCATGTCGCCGACGAGATCGCGGTCGCGCTCGACCGGGTCCACCGGCCCCCCTTCACGCTCTGCCTGTCCGGCGTCGGCGCCTTCGGCTCGAAGAAGCCGCATTCGGTCTATGCCCGCGTTGCGCCCTCGCCCGAACTGAATGCGCTTCAGGCCGAGATCGAGCGGATCGGCCAGCGCCTCGGCCTGCCGGCGGATGCGCGCAAGTTCACCCCGCATGTCACGGTCGCACGCCTGCGCAACGTCTCGCCGGGCGAAGTCGCGCATTACCTTTCCATGCGCGGCAATTTCTCGACCGCGCCGTTCCGGGTCGCCCGCTTCGTCATGATGTCCTCGCGCGATTCGATCGGCGGCGGCCCCTATGTCGTCGAGGAGGCCTGGCCGCTCGACCGCGTCGAGCAGCCGGCACGCGGCGGCTGGGCGAGCATCCCCCAGCCGGCATGGACGCCGCGTTGATGGCGAAGGACGCCCTTGCGGAAACGGAAATCCCGGCAGCGCTCGAAACGCTGCCGGACTGGACGCGCGACGCGGATGGCAAAGGCATCTCGCGCAGCTTCAAGTTCAAGAATTTCAGCCAGGCCTTCGGCTTCATGACGCGCTGCGCGCTTGCCGCCGAAAAGGCCGACCACCATCCCGAATGGTCGAACGTCTACAACCGCGTCGACGTGCGCCTCACTTCGCACGATGTCGGCGGTCTGTCGCAGCGCGACATCGACATGGCGAAGCGCTTCGACAAGCTGTTCGAGGCTTGAAGCGGTTTCGCGCCGATCCCATTTCTCAACCGTTGAACGGGATCGAAAACCGATGAAGCAGGCGACCATCGACGACATTCTGCAGCCGGGCGACCGGCGCACCAACGAGGAGCGCGCGCGCCGCGTGGCGGGCGGCTTCTGGCGCACCTTCAAGCGCGCCTCGCGCCACATCCCCTTCGCCGACGAACTCGTCGCCGCCTATTATTGTGCGCTCGACCCGAAGACGCCCTTGCGCGCCCGCGGCACGCTCCTGGCTGCGCTCGCCTATTTCGTCCTGCCCTTCGACCTGGTGCCGGATTTCATCCTCGGCCTCGGCTTCACCGACGACATCGCGGTGCTGACCGCCGCGATCGCGAACATTCGCGCCCACATCACGCCCGAACATCGCGACGCCGCGCGCGGCGCGCTCGAACGCTTCGCGCGCTCGGCCTGATCAATCCGCCGTATCGACCTGCGCATCGGCTTCCAGCGCCTTGCGCAGGCGTGAGAAGGCCAGCCTGATCCGCGACTTGACGGTGCCGAGCGGCAGTCCGGTGCGCTCCGCGATCTGGCTATGCGTCAGCCCGGCGAAGAAGGCGAGGCGGATCAGTTCGATCTGTTCGGCCGGCAGCGCGGAAAGCGCCAGCCGCACCCGTTCGTCGCGGCGCGCGCCGTCCACCGCCTCGTCGGCGGGTTCGGGCGCGTCCGGCTCGAAGATCGGATCGGCGGGATCGAGCCGATGCGATTTGTCGCGGCGCAGAAGGTCGATCCGCCGGTTGCGCGCGATGCGGTAGAGCCACGTGGCGAGCGAGGACTTCGCCGGATCGAACAGATGCGCCTTGTGCCAGAGAACCGACATGACCTCCTGCGCGAGGTCCTCGGCCTGCCCCCGATCCATCCCCAGACGCTGCAGATGGCCGTTCACGCGCGGCGCGAAATGGTCGAACAGGATTTCAAAGGCGGCCCGGTCGCGGTCGACGGCCACGCGAGCGGCCAGCCTTGCGTGGTTCTGTGCAGGCGTCGTCGTCATGCGATGCGGAAAACTCTCCCGAACGGCCTTGCTGCCGCTGTTTCGGGCAAGAGTAAGCGGCGTGTCTGGCGCGCGCAACCGTCAACTTCGCAGCCAACTTCACGGCCTGACACATTCAGTCAAAATCTTGCCGCCTTTGCCCGGTTCAACATCCGGTCAGGGACGACGGGCGCGCAAGGCCACGGCACGGATGCGCCCGTGCAATCAGAACTGACCCTGAGGCCGGGCGACCGGATGAGGGGAGGGGAAGCTCGGGGATCGGCAAGCCAGCGCCAGCCGGTTTATTCTTTGGTAACCCCGTTTCCGTAAAATTCGAGGCAATCCGGGCCTCAGCGCCCGTTTCGTTAAGCAGTCCAAAACGATCAGACAGGGATCAAAGGTAAGCCATGCGCAGAACAATCGCGACACTCTCCTGCCTCAGCATGGTCGCTCTCGCCACGCCGGCGCTCGCCCAGTCCGCAACCAAGATCGGCCAGCACAATGCCTGGGGCACCTATTCCTACGAGGGTGATGGCGGGCGCGTGTGCTATGTGCTGACGGTTCCGACCGACAAGCAGCCGACCAGCCTCAACCATGGCGACATCTTCTTCTTCGTCAGCCAGAAGCCGGGCCAGAACGTCTCCTACGAGCCGCAGTTCATCGCGTCCTACAATCTGCAGGACAATTCGAAGGTGACGGTACAAGTGGGCAATTCGACCTATTCGATGTTCACGCGCGGCACCTCCGCATGGCTCGAAAACGCCGCCCAGGAAGGCGAGCTGATCGCCGCCATGCGCGGCGGCGCCGACATGAAGATTTCGGCGCGCTCCGGCCGCGGCAACGAGACCAACTACACCTTCTCGCTTCGCGGCATCACCGCCGCCCTCTCATCGATCCAGAACTGCAGCTAGGATCGGCTTGAGAAACGCTGAATTGGCCGGGGCGAAAGCTCCGGCCTTTTCATTTGCCGCAACGTCGCTTATGTGAGCGCCACCGACCGGCCGGCCCTCGCGCCGCCCGATTAGCGGCGACGTTTCGTTCGTGATAGGAACGATTGACGTTCAGCCGCCGCGATTGCCCCGATTTCCGAGATCACCGACCGATGACCCTGACGCTCGACCTGACCCAGCCCGCCACCCGTGCCGCCCTTCGCCCGAAGAGCGCCGAGAAGCCGTCGCTGATCGGCATGTCGCGCGAGGAGATGGCCGCGGCGCTGGGCGAGATCGGCATTCCCGAAAAGCAGCGCCGCATGCGCGTCCAGCAGCTCTGGCACTGGCTCTATGTGCGCGGCGTCGCCGATTTCGCGCATATGTTCAACATCTCCAAGGAACTTCGCGGCAAGCTGGCCGACGCCTTCACCATCGCCCGGCCGGAAATCGTCGAGGAGCAGATATCCGAGGACGGCACGCGCAAATGGCTGTTCCGCTTTCCCCCGCGCGGCGCCGGCCGCCCGGTCGAGATCGAGACCGTCTACATTCCCGAGGAAGGGCGCGGCACGCTGTGCATTTCGAGCCAGGTCGGCTGCACCCTGACCTGCACCTTCTGCCACACCGGCACGCAGAAGCTGGTGCGCAACCTCACGGCCGAGGAAATCCTCACCCAGTTGATGACCGCCCGCGACCGGCTCGGCGACTTCCCGGACCGCGACACGCCGGACGGCGCGATCGTGCCGGCCGAGGGCCGCAAGATCACCAACATCGTCATGATGGGCATGGGCGAGCCGCTCTATAATTTCGAGGAAGTGAAGAAGGCGCTGCTGATCGCCTCCGACGGCGACGGGCTTTCCCTGTCCAAGCGCCGCATCACGCTTTCCACCTCCGGCGTCGTGCCGGAAATCTACCGCACCGGCGACGAGCTTGGCGTCATGCTGGCGATTTCGCTCCACGCCGTGAACGACGATTTGCGCGACCTTCTGGTGCCGATCAACAAGAAGTATCCGCTGCATACGCTGATCCAGGCCTGCCGCGACTATCCCGGCCTGTCGAACGCCCGCCGCATCACCTTCGAATATGTGATGCTCAAGGACATCAACGATTCGCTGGAGGACGCCAAGGAACTGGTGAAGCTCCTGCGCGGCATTCCCGCCAAGATCAATCTGATCCCGTTCAATCCGTGGCCCGGCTCGAACTATCAGTGCTCGGACTGGGAGCAGATCGAGAAATTCGCCGACTACGTCAACGCCGCCGGCTACGCCTCGCCGATCCGCACCCCCCGCGGCCGCGACATCCTCGCCGCCTGCGGCCAGTTGAAGTCCGAATCCGAGCGGATGAAGAAGTCCGAGCGCCTGGCGCTCGAGGCGATGATGATCGCAGGACACGGCGAGTGATCGGTACTTGACTCTTCATGGAGTTGGAGTCCTCCGCACGATTCCTTCTTTACTTCATGCCCCAAAATCCCATATAAGCGTCGGAGTAATCCCGCTAGGGCTACGGCCTTAGCGCTTCCCCCGGGCCACGGCTCGGGGGTTTTCATTTTTGGGGTTCGAATGGGGCAACGGAAACGCGTCGACTGTTTTGTCGACGGCTTCAATCTATACCATGCGGTCGCCAATCTTGGGATTGCGCACCTCAAATGGTTCGATCTCCGAAAGCTCGTTTCCGTTTTTCTCGATCCTGCCGAACACGAACTCGGCACTGTTTTCTATTTCTCCGCCTACGCGACTTGGCTTCCAGGACCGCATGCGCGACATCAGCAATATGTCGAAGCAATCAAGGCGAACGGCGTTCGGCCTGTGATGGGCCACTTCAAAGCCAAGGACCGTGTCTGCCGGAAGTGCGGAACCTCCTATGTCGCTCACGAAGAGAAGGAAACCGACGTCAACATCGCGCTTGCGCTCATCAACGGCGCGTACAAGGACGAGTTTGACGAGGCCTTTATTGTAAGTCGCGACAGTGATTTGACGCCAGCAGTCAAAATGCTGCTGACGGAATTTCCCAAAAAGTCGATCAAGATGATTTCTCCGCCGAATGCCGGGCATAGCAAGGAAATCGCGGCATTGGTCGGAAAAAAGAAACTCGCTTCGATCAAGAAAATCCATTTGGAGAGAAATTTGCTGCCTGCAACGGTTACGGACCCAGACACCGGGATCGTGATCGCTCGCCGGCCAAAATCTTACGATCCGCCAAACATCGAAGTCGGATCGCACGGCTAAGAATGAACCGCCTCGTCACCTACATCTTCCGCTTCATCGCGATCCTTGCCGGTTTCGTCGTCGCCTGCCTCGCCGCAAGCTTCTTCCTCAGTTTTCTCTTCGCCTCGACGGTCGTCGCAATCATCCCGGAACTGTCCGAGGCGGCACGTCCGACGCTCTTCGTCACCGTGCCGTTTCTCGCCCTGATCATCGGCAATTTGTCCTTCGGCGCCTTCCTGCTGGTCGCGGTCGCGGCCGAGCTTCTGGGCTGGCGCTCATGGCTCGCCCATGCGCTCGCCGGTGCGCCGGTCGCGCTTTACGCCGGCTGGCGGATGGCCGAAATGCTTGATGCGCCAGGCGCTGCCAACGATCCCGGCCTGATGCTGCTGACGGTCGCCGCCGGCCTCGTCGGCGGCATCGCCTATTGGCTCATCGCCGGACGCAATGCGGGAATGTGGAGAGACGACGCCGGCCGGGCTCCGTCTTGATCCGGACCGTCACGATCGTGACGGGGCTCGCCCTCGCATTCCTCACTGCCGCAGCGACGCTTCTTCTTCCCGCCTTGCTCGGAACGTTTCTCACCGGCGAGTTTACCCAGTCGATGCTCGGTCAGGCCGATCGAGTGACGACGATCGTCTTGATCCTAGCCGCATACGCCCTCATTCCTGCGCTGAATTTCGTCGTCCTGGCGGAGTGGCGACGGTGGCGGCACTGGCTGGTTTACGTAGCGACAGGAGCCTTCATACCCGCGCCGATCGGTCTGCTGACCGTCTTCAATCCGCGCGCATCGGAAGATGGCCTCTCCATGGCGATCCTGTTCTCGATCGCCGGTGCAGTTGGCGCTTTCGCCTATTGGCTCGTCGCCGGTCGCAATGCGGGCCGCTGGCGCGACGAGCCTAGCGCGCCTGCGTCATGAGAATGCGCAGCGCGAAGGCCGAGAACACGCCTGCGAACACATAGTCGATGACCCGCGTCACGCGCGGCGAGCGCTTCAGGAGCGCCGAAAAGCTGTCGGCCGCGATCACCATCGGCACGGTGATCGGCAGCGACAGCGGAATGAACAGCGCGCCGAGGAAGAACAGCTTGGCCGGCGCATCGGGGTCGGATGCCGAGACGAACTGCGGCAGGAAGGTCATGAAGAACAGGATGATCTTCGGATTGAGAAGGTTGATGCCGAGCCCCGTCGCCCAGTTGGCGAAGAAAGAGCGCTTCGCCCGCGCCTCCCCGGTGCCGGGCGAGAAGGCCGATCCGTGCCGGATCGCCTGATAGGCGAGCCAGACGAGATAGAGCGCACCGACGAGCTTCAGGACGAAGAAGGCCTCGGGGGAGGCGACGATGAGCGCGGAAAGCCCGAGAGCGACCAGCGCCGTGTGGATGACGATACCCGTCATCGCGCCCAGCATGCAGGCAAACCCAGCCGCCCGACCTTCCGACAACGCGCGGCCGACGAACAGCGTCATATCGGGCCCGGGCGTGATCGCGATGACGATCGTGGCGATGGCGAACTGGACAAGCGTGGCGGTGGTCGGAAGGAATTCCATGGGCGTCATCCGGATCAGAAAAGGCAGTCGCGATCATATTAGCCATTAGTCGTATGCGCCACACATCGCGCGACGGCCGCTTGCGTTACTTAACGTAATAGCTATCCTCCGCGGCAGGGCCGGCGAGAAATGCCGGCGCTGTCTTTGGGAGGAGACCAATATGGAAAACAGATCGCTTTCGCGCCGGAAATTCCTCGGCGCAGGTGCAACCACCGTTGTCGGCGCGACCGCCGCCAGCGCGCTGGCCGCGCCCGCCGTGCTCGCGCAGGCACCCGTCACCATCAAGATGCAGACCTCGTGGCCCTCATCCGACATCTGGATGGATTTCGCGCGCCAGTACATCGAGCGCGTCGAGAAGATGTCGGCGGGCCGCATCAAGTTCGAGCTACTGCCGGCTGGCGCAGTCGTCGGCGCCTTTCAGGTTCTCGACGCCGTCAATGACGGCATCATCGACGCCACCCACACCGTTCCTGTCTACTGGTACGGCAAGCACAAGGCGGCCTCGCTCTTCGGCACCGGCCCGGTCTTCGGCGGCAGCGCCACGACCATGCTCGCCTGGTTCCACCAGGGCGGCGGCAAGGAGCTCTACCAGGAGCTGACGCAGGACATCATGGGCCTCAACGTCGTCGCCTTCTACGGCTTCCCGATGCCGGCCCAGCCCTTCGGCTGGTTCAAGGAGCCCGTCACCACGGTCGCCGACATCAACGGGTTCAAGTACCGCACCGTCGGCCTTGCTGCCGACCTGCTGCAGGAAATGGGCATGAGCGTCGCGCAGCTTCCCGGCGGCGAAATCGTGCCGGCGATGGAGCGCGGCGTCATCGACGCCTTCGAGTTCAACAATCCCTCGTCGGATCTTCGCTTCGGCTCGCAGGACGTCGCCAAGCACTACATCCTGTCGTCCTACCACCAGGCGAGCGAATCCTTCGAGTTCATGTTCAACCGCGACGTCTTCGACGGGCTGGACGACGATCTGAAGGCGATCCTCGAATATGGCGTCGAAGCTGCCAGCACCGCCAACACGGCGCTCGCGCTCGACAACTATTCGGCCGACCTCGTCAAGCTGCAGGAAGAAAGCGGCGTGACGGTGCACCGCACGTCGAGGGAAATCCTCGCCGCGCAGCTCGAGGCCTGGGACAAGATCATCCCCACGCTCGAGGCCGATCCCTTCATGAAGAAGGTGCTCGACAGCCAGCGCGAATGGGTCGAACGTGTCACCTTCTACGAACTGATGAACTCGGCGGACCTGGCGCTTGCCTACGAGCATTATTTCCCCGGCAAGCTGAAGATGGAAGGCTAAGGGCCGAGCCCGGAACCTTCTTCTTGTCCGGCTCCTGTTCGTCAGGGGCCGGACTTTATCTGTAACGGGATTGGCAGTTCATGCTCCGCTTCATTGCATTCGCCGACGAGTTGTCGGCGTGGTTCGGCAAGGTTTTCGCCTGGTGCATCGTCATCATGGCTCTCGGCGTCGGATACGAGGTTCTCGTCCGCTACGCATTCCGCGCCCCCACCCCCTGGGCCTTCGATCTGAGCTACATGATGTACGGCACGATGTTCATGATGGCCGGCGCCTACACGCTGTCGCGCAACGGACATGTGCGCGGCGATTTCGTCTACCGGCTCTGGCAGCCGCGCACGCAGGCCAAGATCGAATTCGTCCTCTACTTCTTCTTCTTTTTCCCCGGCGTGCTCGCTCTCGTCATTTCCGGCTGGAAATATGCCAGCCGCTCCTGGGGCTACATGGAAGTCAGCACGATGAGCCCGGCGGGAATGCCGATCTACCAGTTCAAGACCGTCATCGTCGCCGCGGGAACCCTGCTCCTGATCCAGGGCTTCGCGCAGGTCTGCCGCTGCCTCGTCACCATGAGGACCAACGAATGGCCGCAGCCCGCGCCTGACGTCGAGGAACTCGAAACCATCATGCTGCGCGAAAACGCGCCGGTGCTTCAACACGGCAGCGAAGCCGTCGATGTCGTCACGCCGAAGGAGCCCCGCCCATGAGCGATCCCGTCATTGCCCTGGTGATGCTCGGGCTGTTCATCTTCGTCATCATGCTGGGCTTTCCGATTGCCTTCACCTTGATGGCGCTGGCGATCGGCTTCGGCTACTACGCCTATTTCGACGCCGGCCGCATGTGGGCGCCGTACAACCGGATGCTCGATCAGGACGTCTCGTCCTTCGACCTTTGGCAGTCCTGGATCGGCGGCTTCTTCAACAACCGCATCTTCGATCTCTTCGTCAACCAGACCTATTCGGTCATGGCCAACGACGTCCTGACCGCGATCCCGCTGTTCCTGTTCATGGGCTACATCGTCGAACGCGCCAACATCGTCGACCGCCTGTTCGAGACGCTGAGCATCGCCACCCGCCGCGTGCCCGGATCGATGGCGGTCGCCGCGCTCATCACCTGCGCCCTCTTCGCCACCGCCACCGGTATCGTCGGCGCCGTCGTCACGCTGATGGGCCTGCTCGCCTTCCCGGCCATGATGAAGGCGCGCTACGACACCAGCTTCGCCTCGGGCGTCATCTGCGCCGGCGGCACGCTCGGCATCCTGATCCCGCCGTCGATCATGCTGATCGTCTATGCGGCGGCGTCGGGCACCTCGATCGTGCGGCTCTATGCCGGTGCGCTCGTTCCCGGCTTCCTGCTGGCGGGCATGTATCTCGTCTACATCATCATCCGCGCGGTCATGCAGCCGAGCCTTGCGCCAAAGCCCGTCGAACCGGCGGAGCCGATCCCGCTCGGGCGCCTCATGTGGATGATGCTGACCTCGTTCTTCCCGCTCGCCGTTCTCATCATGTCGGTGCTGGGCGCGATCCTGTTCGGCCTCGCAACGCCGTCCGAGGCCGCGGCCATCGGCGCTCTGGGCGGTCTCGTCCTGGCGATCGCCTACCGCGCGCTGACGTGGCGAAGACTGCGGGAATCGGTCTATCTGAGCGTGCGCACAACGGCGATGGTCTGCTGGCTGTTCGTCGGCTCCTGGGTCTTCGCCTCCGTGTTCTCCTATCTCGGCGGCGAGCATGTCGTGCGCGACTTCGTGGTCGGCATGGACCTGACCCCGTTCCAGTTCCTGATCCTGGCCCAGTTCATCATCTTCCTCCTGGGCTGGCCGCTCGAATGGTCGGAGATCATCATCATCTTCGTGCCGATCTTCCTGCCCTTGCTGGTGATCTTCGAGATCGATCCCCTGTTCTTCGGCATCCTGATCGCGCTCAACCTGCAGACGTCGTTCCTGACACCGCCGATGGCGATGTCGGCCTACTATCTCAAGGGCATCGCCCCGCCGGAGGTCCGCCTGACGCAAATCTTCGCCGGATCGCTGCCCTATGTGGGCATGGTCTTCATCACCATGGCGCTGCTCTACATCTTCCCGCAGCTCGTCTACGGCCTGCCCCAGGCGATCTACGGAAGATAGGAAAGGACGCTTCGATGCTTGCCAACAGACTGGCTCCGCCGCTCGCCCTGATCGGGTTCGTCGCTTTCTTCGCGGTCATCTTGTGGAAGGTGCCGCGGCTCGACCTCGGCATGGTCATCGCGATCGGCATCGCTGCCGTGCTCTACGATCTCTACGAGACGGCCCGCCGAGGGGTCCGCTCGAAGCGGGCGCGCGTGCACAACCTGTAAGATAGGGCCCGGGCCGGACGCCTTGTCCGGCCCGCCATTCCTGCTAAAAGAACGGCCGGACGGGCTTTGGCGCCCGAAACGGAATTCATCGCAGGCAGGTTCCCGAATGTCGAAATGGAAAGACGTCAAGAAGGTCGTGCTCGCCTATTCGGGCGGTCTCGACACCTCGATCATCCTGAAATGGCTCCAGACGGAGCTGGGGGCGGAGGTCGTCACCTTCACCGCCGATCTCGGACAGGGCGACGAGTTGGAGCCGGCCCGCAAGAAGGCCGAGATGCTCGGCATCAGGGAAATCTACATCGAGGACGTGCGCGAGGAATTCATCCGCGACTTCGTCTTCCCGATGTTCCGCGCCAATGCGGTCTATGAAGGCACCTACCTTCTCGGAACCTCGATCGCCCGCCCGCTGATCTCCAAGCGCCTCGTCGAGATCGCCGAGGAGACCGGCGCCGATGCCATCGCGCACGGCGCGACCGGCAAGGGCAACGACCAGGTCCGCTTCGAACTTTCCGCCTACGCGCTCAACCCCGACATCAAGGTCATCGCCCCATGGCGCGACTGGACCTTCAAGTCGCGCACCGACCTGATCAATTTCGCCGAGCAGCACCAGATCCAGGTGACAAAGGACAAGAAGGGCGAGGCGCCCTTCTCGGTCGACGCCAACCTCCTGCACTCCTCATCCGAGGGCAAGGTTCTGGAAGATCCGTGGGTCGAGCCGCCGGAATATGTCCACCAGCGCACCATCTCGCCGATGGACGCCCCGGACAAGGCGACGGATGTCGTCATCAACTTCCGCAAGGGCGACCCGGTCGCGCTTGACGGCAAGGAAATGTCAGCGGCGAGCCTCTTCGCAGCGCTCAACGACCTCGGCCGCGACAACGGCATCGGCCGTCTCGATCTCGTCGAGAACCGTTTCGTCGGCATGAAATCGCGCGGCGTCTACGAGACTCCCGGCGGCACGATCCTTCTCGCCGCTCACCGGGCGATCGAATCGATCACGCTCGACCGCGGCGCCGCGCATCTGAAGGACGACATCATGCCCCGCTATGCGGAGCTGATCTATAACGGCTTCTGGTTCTCGCCCGAGCGCGAGATGCTGCAGGCGCTGATCGACAAGAGCCAGGAAGACGTCGAGGGCGAGGTGCGCCTCAAACTCTACAAGGGCAACGTCATCGTCACCGGCCGCCGCTCGCAAAAGTCGCTCTATTCCGATGCCCTGGTCACCTTCGAGGACGACCGCGGCGCCTACGACCAGAAGGATGCCGAAGGCTTCATCCGTCTCAACGCCCTGCGCCTGCGCACGCTGGCGGCAAGGAAGCGGCAGGGCTGAGCCCCGAGTACGATCCATAAAAAAGGGCCTCGCGGGGCCCTTTTTCTTGTCCGGATTTCCGTCTCAGTTCGCGTCGATCTGGCGCCCGAGCACGGCGATCGCCTGCTGGTAGACGCTGGCGGCGTTCCAGCCCTGGATCGCCGCGAAGTTCGGCTCGCCCGGCTGGTAGCCGGCGCCCGCGCGCCACCCATGGCCGCGCAGGAAGTTGGCGGTCGAGGCCAGCGCATCGGCGCGGCTGTTGATCAGGTCGATGCGCCCGTCGCCATCGCCGTCGACGCCGTAGCGCACGACGTTTGCCGGCAGGAACTGCGTCTGGCCGATTTCGCCATGCGCCGCGCCCTTGGCCGCCGGGTTGAGGTTGCCCTGATCGACGAGCTGCAGCGCACCGATCAGGTGGCCGGAGAAGAATTCCGAACGCCGGCAGTCATAGGCGAGCGTGGCGACGGCGGACAGGATGTTCTCGTTGCCGAGGAAGCCGCCGAAGCCGGTCTCCATGCCCCAGATCGCCATCAGCGGACCGGCCGGCACGCCGTAGACGCGCTCGATGCGGGCGAGAAGGTCGGCATTCTGGCGCTTGAGCTGCGTGCCGCGCGAGACGATGGCGTTGCCACCGCGTCGCTCGAGGAACTGGTCGAGCGTCAGGGTGAAGCCGCCACCCTGCTTGCGATCGGCCGCGATGGTGCGCGTGGCGTAGCTGGTGCCCTGGAGGGCCGAGACGCCGCGCTGCCCGACGCCGTTCGATGCCGCGCGCTGTGCGAACTGGCCCTTCCAGGCCTCGAAGCCCGCGCCATCATTGCCGCATTGCTGCGCCTGGGCGAGCGATACGCTCGCTGCCAGTGCCACGACTGCGCCCAGCAAAATCTTTCCCCGTCCTGCCATCCGTCTGCCTTTCGAAATGCCTGAGATGAAGTGTGGCCCATGCGGGCGCGTGGACGCCAAAGCGTCGGCATGCCGATCACTCTTGCATAAGCTTCTTACCCGCACGTTATCCCGTCGTGGTTGTCCGATCATGTTGACCGAATTGTGATCCGCCCGCAAACAAGCATCGCGCCGCGGAACCAGGGGGCTTTCACGCCGTTGTTACCGCGAAGGTGACACCCCCTGCGGAGAACACGAACATGAAGAACATCCTGACCTCGTCGGCGGCCATCGCCGTCGTGCTGCTGGCCTCGTCGACGGCCTTTGCACAGACCGCCGTGACTGCCACGACCGACCTCAACGTGCGCGCCGGCCCCGGCCCGCAATACCCGATCGTCGGCTCGATCGCCGCCAGCGGCGAAGCGACCCTCGCCGGCTGCCTCGAAAATTCCAAGTGGTGCCAGGTTTCGGCCGCCGGCGCGGAAGGCTGGGCCTATTCCGACTATCTGATCGCCGACAATGCCGGCGCACAGATCGTCGTCACCGAACGTCCGGCCGAGATGATCCCGGTCGCGACCTATGAGGAAAGCACCGCAACGGGTGCGGGCGCGATTTCCGGCGCCGCCACCGGCGCGATCGCGGGCGCCCTCGTCGCAGGTCCCATCGGCGCAGCCGTCGGAACCGTTGCAGGCGCCGCGACCGGCGGCCTGACCGAAGGCGTTCTGACCGACCCGGACCCGCAGCTTCGCACCTATGTGATGGAGAACGAAGTCGAGCCGGTCTATCTCGACGGCGAAGTCGTCGTCGGCGCGGGCGTACCGGACACGGTCGAAATCCGCGAAATCCCGGACTACGACTACCGCTATGCCTACATCAACGGCCAGCCGGTCGTCATCGAGCCGGAATCGCGCCGGATCGTCTACATCGTCCGCTAAGCCCGGACATCTCGCAGGAAGAGCCGTCGGCCGTGTGCCGGCGGCTTTTCTTTTGCGCCGCGTGCCGATCGCCGGAACGGCTGCGATTGTCGCGAGTTTCCCGGTTTCGATGCCCTCTCCCGGATGACCCTCCCATGAAGCTCTTTTCCTGCCCGCAATGTTCGAGCCGTCTCTATTTCGAGAACGGCATGTGCCTCGCCTGCGGCACGGCCGTCCTCTACGACCCGATGCAGGAGAATTTCGTCGTGACGGGACAGGGCGGGTTCACCTGCACCAACGCCCTTCCGGCCGCCTGCAACTGGGTCGCCGAAATCGAGGGCGGCTTTTGCCGGGCCTGCTCCCTGAACCAGACCATCCCGGACCTCTCGATCGAGGGCAACCCGGAGCGCTGGGCGCATACGGAGGCGGCCAAGAAGCGCGCCGTCTATCAGCTCCTCCATTTCGGTCTCGACGCCTTTCCCAAGGCGAATCCCGATGATGAGGTTGGCCTCGCCTTCGACTTCCTGGCGGACCCGATCGGCGCGGGGCCCGGAGGCGAACGCGTCCTGACGGGCCACGACAATGGCCTCATCACGCTTAACGTCGCCGAGGCCGACAGCCCCGAGCGCGAGAAGATGCGCGTCGCGATGGGCGAGGCCTATCGCACCCTTCTCGGCCATTTCCGCCACGAGCTCGGCCACTATTACTGGGATCGCCTCATCCGCGACGACGGGCAATGGCTCGACCGCTTCCGCGCGCTCTTCGGCGACGACACCGAGGACTACATGCAGGCGCTGCAGCGCCACTACGACGCCGGGCCCCAGCCCGGCTGGGAACAGAACTACATCTCGCACTATGCCGCGAGCCATGCCTGGGAAGACTGGGCCGAGACGTGGGCGCATTATCTCCACATCTACGACACGCTGGAGATGACGGCGGCCCTCAACATGCCGCTCGGCCGTCTCGACACCGCCGTCGAGCACGATCTGCCGCCGAACGAAGGCGAATTCGCCGACCAGCCCGTCGCGGCCCATGCCGCCGACCCCGAGCCGCCGGCCGATTTCGACGAACTCCTGACCCGCTGGCTGATCCTGTGTGAGGCCTCCAACCAGATCAACCGCTGCATGGGCCTGCCGGACCTCTACCCGTTCGTCATTTCCGAGCCCGTGGCCGAGAAACTGCGCTTCGTCCATGAGTTGATGGCGGAGACGCGCGGGCGTTCGGGGCCGCATTGAGCGGGGAGTAGGGGAGTATTTGGACGTGCGAATGCGGGCGCAAGTCGCTCGCTTTGTTCGCCAGGCCTTTTTCTTCACCTACTCCCCTACTCCCCTACTCCCTTACTCCCCTCCTTCCCCCGATTGACTCCGCCACAGAACCGCGTAAAACCCCCGCCGAACGGGAAACTCGCAATGCGCGGCCTCATACTGGCATTCATGGCCTCTTCGCTTGGCGCCTTCGGACGCGGCGAGGCGCGCGCGCGCGCTCGTTCCACCCCGGCCACCAAGCTCTCCAAAACCACCACCAAAACCGTCTGATCTTCTGGCCTTTCCGCTCTCTCCCCGGTCTGGCCAGGGAGAAGGTCCGCTCATGGCCGGCGGACGGTCTCAGGGTCGAAGCGCGGAGAGATCGAGGATCAACGATATGGGTTTCAAGATCGCAGTCGCAGGCGCCACCGGCAATGTCGGGCGCGAAATGCTGAACATTCTGGAAGAGCGCGGCTTTCCGGCCGACGAGGTCGTGGCGCTCGCCTCGCGCCGCAGCCAGGGCACGGAAGTCTCCTATGGGGACCGCACCTTGAAGGTGCGCGACCTTGCGCAGTACGACTTTTCCGACACCGACATCTGCCTGATGTCGGCCGGCGGCAACGTGTCGAAGGAATGGTCGCCGAAGATTGGCCGCCAGGGCTGCGTCGTCATCGATAACTCGTCCGCCTTCCGCTACGACCAGGACGTGCCGCTGATCGTGCCCGAAGTGAACCCGGACGCGATCGACGCCTTCACGAAGAAGAACATCATCGCCAATCCGAACTGCTCGACCGCGCAGCTCGTCGTCGCCATGAAGCCGCTGCACGACAAGGCGACGATCAAGCGCATCGTCGTCTCGACCTACCAGTCCGTCTCCGGCGCCGGCAAGGAAGGCATGGACGAGCTCTTCACCCAGACCCGCGCCGTCTTCGTCGCAGATCCGGTCGAGGCCAAGAAGTTCACCAAGCGCATCGCCTTCAACGTCATCCCCCACATCGACGTCTTCATGGACGACGGCTCGACCAAGGAAGAATGGAAGGTGATGGCCGAGACCAAGAAGATGCTCGACCCGAAGATCAAGGTCACCTGCACCGCCGTGCGCGTGCCGGTCTTCATCGGCCATTCCGAGGCGGTCAACATCGAGTTCGAGAATCCGATCACCGCCGACGAAGCGCGCGAAATCCTGCGCGACGCCCCCGGCTGCCTCGTCATCGACAAGCGCGAGGACGGCGGATACGTCACCCCGCTCGATTCGGCCGGCGAGGACGCGACCTATATCAGCCGCATCCGCGAGGACCAGACCATCGAAAACGGCCTCAACATGTGGGTCGTCTCCGACAATCTGCGCAAGGGCGCCGCGCTGAATGCAGTCCAGATCGCCGAACTGCTGGTCGCGCGTGGGTTGATCCAGCCGAAGAAGCAGGCGGCGTAAGCGTTCGGATGGACTGATGCAAAAAGGCCGGGTTCACGCCCGGCCTTTTTGTTTGCCGTTTCTGTGAAGAGGACCCCCACCCTTTATCCCTCCCCACAAAGGGG
>NZ_AYOD01000035.1 GCF_000497755.1 Aliihoeflea sp. 2WW | reverse complement strand
CTCCCTCCCCCTTGTGGGGAGGGATAAAGGGTGGGGGTCCCTATCCGATCCCGAAGGATCGGATAGGCAACCAAAACAAAACCGCAGCTCACCCCTTCGGCGCCGGCCCCACCACCGCCCAATTGTGCCCGAACGGATCATCGAACGTCCCGTATAAATCCCCCCAGAACGCCACTTCGAGCGGCATCTTCACGGTGCAACCCGCCGCGATCGCCCGGTCCCAGACCGCGCGCGCGTCATCGACGATGATGTTCAGCGTCGTGCCCTGCGGTTCGACCCATGGATAGCCATATTCCGGCATCGCGTCGGCGATCATCAACGTGCCGCCATTGATCTTCAGTTCGCAGTGCATGATGCGCTTGCCGTCATCCATGAGCATGCGCTCGCCCTGTTCCTCGGCGCCGAACGCGCGCTTGTAGAACTCGATGGCTGCCACCGCATCCTTCGACATCAGATGCGGCGTCACGCCCGGATAGTGATAGTCCGACATCGCTGCCTCCTCTGGTTCAGCGTTCGATGAACGCGTCGAAGCCGCCATAGATCATCCGCTTGCCGTCGAACTGCATGTTCTCCATGGCCGGCTTCATGCGCGGGTCCTCGAACACCTTCTTCATCACCTCGTCGCGCTTGGCCTTGTCGGGATAGGTCGCCCAGGCGAAGACCACGATCTCGTCGTCCTTGGCCTGCACGGCACGCGGAAACGAGGTGAGTTCGCCATATGGAACGTCGTCGGCCAGGCACTCGACATAGCCGGTGGCGCCGTGCTCGAGCCAGACACCGGCCGAAACGCGGGCATGTTCCTTATAGGTCTCGAGGTTGGACTTCGGAACGGAAAGCAGGAATCCGTCGACATAGCTCATGGGGTGTTCTCCTCTGATCGTGTTGCGACAGGATGACGAACGGCCGCGCGTCCTCCCGACATGGTTCGGGAAATATTTCGCCATCCAATCGGCCGGAACCGGAAGCGCGCGGAACGATTGTACTGCGGCGATCGGAGGAATGAATGCGCGCGAGCGGAAAATTGCTGGCCATGGGTGCCGCGCTCGTCGCGGCCGCCGCCATCCGCCGCGCCTTCACGCTGCCGCAGCGCGCCTTGCCCGATCCCGCCCCTGCCCCGGACGTCAGCCAGACGACCCTCGCCCGCATGACGCGACCTTCGGTCGACGCCCATCCGGGCCTCTCCGGCGTCTATCTCCTTGCCGACGGCCCCGAGGCTTTCGCCACGCGCATGTCGCTCGCCCGTCAGGCCGAAAAGACGCTCGACCTGCAATATTACATCTGGCGCGGCGACCGCACCGGCACCATGCTCCTCGAAGAAGTGCTCGACGCCGCCGACCGAGGCGTTCGCGTCCGGCTTCTCCTCGACGACAACGGCATCGACGGGCTCGACCAGGTGCTGTTCGCGCTCGATCGCCATCCGCGCGTCGAGGTGCGGCTGTTCAATCCCTTCCCCGTCCGCTGGCCGAAGGTGCTGGGCTACGTCTTCGACTTTCCGCGCCTTAACCGGCGCATGCACAACAAGAGCTTCACCGTCGACGGACAGGCGACGGTCATCGGCGGCCGCAACATCGGCGACGAATATTTCGGCGTTGCCGACGGCCCCCTCTTTGCCGACCTCGACGTCCTCGCCATCGGCCCGGTCGTGGATGAGGTGGCGACGCAGTTCGAGGCTTACTGGAACGCCGCATCCTCCTTCCCCGCCCGCCTGCTACTGCGCCGCGTCGGCCCACGCAATTTGCGCCGTCTGCGCAAGCGCTCATCCATCGTCGAGCGCGACCCGACCGCGCGGCGCTATCTGAAGGCCGTGCGCGACCTCGAGATCGTGCGCCAGCTCGCCGAGGCGCGGCTGCCGATGGAATGGGCGAAGGTGTCGCTCCTGCACGACGATCCCGGCAAGGCGCTCGGCTATCTGAAGAGGGCCGAGGGCAGCGACGCGCGGCTTTCGGGCCTGCTCGAAAACGCCATCGGCACGCCGAAACGCGAGCTCGCCATCATCGCCGGCTATTTCGTGCCGGGCAAACGCGGCGTCGCCAATCTTCGGGCGCTGCGGGCGCGCGGCGTCGAAGTCTCCATCCTGACCAACGCCTATGAGGCGACCGATGTCGGCGCGGTCCACGCCGGCTACGCGCCCTATCGCCGGCAATTGCTGCGCGCCGGCATCCGCCTGTTCGAGATGTGCGACGGCGCGCGGCAGGCGCCCTCCCGCCGCGAGCGGCGCAAGGGCTCGCGGCTTGGCGTATCGGGCCGCCTGCGCGGATCGGGCAGCGGCTCGGCCTCGGCCCTTCGTGCCGGCGCCTCGACCCTGCACGCCAAGACCTTCGCCGTCGACCGCCAGCGCCTCTTCGTCGGCTCGTTCAACTTCGACCCGCGCTCGATCGACCTCAACACCGAGATGGGCATCGTCATCGAATCGCCGCTTCTGGCCGGCCTCGTCGCCGATGCCTTCGACGATGTGGTGCCGGAGAACGCCTATGAGGTGGCGCTGTCCGAGCATCGCGGCCTCATCTGGAAGCGCCCGGACCTGTCGGCGCCGTTGCGTCGCGAGCCCGGCATGGGGCTGCGCGACCGGCTGGCGATCGGCATCCTGAAACGCCTCGACATCGAATGGCTGCTCTAGGTCAAAGTGTTTTGGCAAGCGCCTCGAGCTGATCCGCGCAGATGCCCCAGCCTTCGTGAAAACCCATCTTCTCGTGGTTTTCCTTGTCTTCGGCCCGCCAGTGGCGAGCCCGCGCCGTATAGCGCGTCTTTCCGCCCTCGTCGGCGAAGGTGACGATGCCGGTGAAGAACGGCTTTTGCGACGGCACCCAACCTTGCGTGTAGGCGTCGGTGAAGACGATCTTCTCGTTCGGCACGATCTCCAGATAGACGCCGTCATTCGGATATTCATTGCCGTCCAGGTCGCGCATGACGACGAACGACCGTCCGCCGGGACGCGGATCGACCTCGGCCTTGGCGATCGTCCACGGCGCCGGCACGAACCATTTCGGCAGAAGCTCGGCGTCGGTCCAGCAGCGGAACAGCGTGTCGCGCGGCGCGTCGAGAAGGCGGGTGAGAACGAGTTCGTGTTCGGTTTCGGCCTTGGGTTCGGCGGTCATGGCGGTCTCCTTCATGATGTCTGATCCAAGGACGATCCGCAGCCCCGCATACCGACATTCGCCGGCCGAAAATCTAGTGCGCCTTCGCCTGCATGCGGTCCAGATGGCGGCGGATATGGGCAGCTTCGGCCGGGTTGCGCGCCAGCGCGATGGCGCGGTCGAACGCCTCGCGCGCCTCGCGGCAGCGTTCGAGCTCGAGCAGCAGCCCGCCGCGCAGGCCATGATAGTTGAAATAGCCGGAAAGCCGGTCGCCGAGCGGTTCGATCAAATCGAGCGCGGCCTGCGCGCCCTGCACCTTGGCAACCGCCACCGCCCGGTTGAGCGTGACGACCGGCGAGGGCTCGATGCGCTCCAGCATGCGGTAGAGGAGCTCGATTTCCGTCCAGTCGGTTTCCGCCGCCGTCTTCGCGCGGGCATGAAGCGCGGCGATCGCGGACTGGATCTGGTAGCTGCCGGGCTGGCGGTGGCGGAACGCCTTGTCGACGAGCGCCAAGCCTTCGCCGATCATCTTGGCGTTCCAGCGCGAGCGGTCCTGATCGTCGAGAAGGATGATTTCGCCTGCCGCATCGATACGCGCGGCATTGCGCGAATTTTGAAGCAGCATCAGCGCCAGAAGCCCCATGATCTCGGGCTCGGTCGGAAAAATGCGCAAGAGCAGCCGGCCGAGCCGGATCGCCTCCTCGCACAGCACCGTCGCCGCCTGCCCCGCTTCCGGACGCGACGAATAGCCCTCATTGAAGACGAGATAGATCATCGCCGCGACCGCGCCGACACGTTCCGACCGCGCGATGGCGTCCGGCGTCTCGAACTGCCGGCCGGATGCGGCGATCTTCGCCTTGGCGCGGGTGATCCGCTGCTCCATCGCCGCTTCCGAGACGAGAAAGGCGCGCGCGATCTGCGGCACGGTCAGGCCGGAGACGATGCGCAGCGCCAGCCCCACCTGATGCTCGGCCGGCAGCGACGGATCGGAGCAGATGAACAGAAGGCGCAATATGTCGTCGCGATAGTCGGCGCCGTCGAGACGTTCGGCGAGCGGCGTCTCGACGTCGTCGAGGTCCGACAGCGCGGGCTCGTCCGGCAGCGCGACGAGGCGCTTGTCGCGCCGCACCGCGTCGATGCCGACATTGCGCCCGACGAAGATCAGCCACGCGGCCGGATCGCGCGGAGCGCCGTTCTTCGGCCAGTTCTTCAGCGCCCTCAGGCACGCCTCCTGAAACGCTTCCTCCGCGCGGTCGAGGTCGCGGAAATAGCGCAGCAGCGCACCGACCGCCTGCGGGCGGGCGGCGGATATCAGCGTCTCGATGGCGCGGGCGTCGGTCATGAAGCGTGCTTGTCCTTGTCCCGCTCGCGCATGTAGCCGACCGGTCGGATTTCATAGGAGCCCCCGCCGGGATTGGCTTCGGCGAGATCTTTCGAGAAGGCGAGCGCCTCGTCGAGACTGTCGAAGTCGACGAGATAGAAGCCGAGAAACTGTTCCTTGGTCTCGGCGAAGGGCCCGTCGATGACGAGCGGCTCGCCGCCTGCCTTGCGCAGCGTCGTGGCGGCGGTGGTCGGCAAAAGGCGCGCGACGGGGCCGAGCCTGCCCGACCGCTCGATAGGCTGGAGCACGGCGTCGAGACGCGCCATGACGGCGTCGTCCTCCTCCTTGGTCCACTGGCCGACCGTGTCTTCATGGTTGTAGCAAAGAATGGCGTAGAGCATGTCCTGGCCTCGCGCGCTTGATGAAAAGACGAACGACGACAGGCGTAGCCGACAGATACCGCTGCGGCAATTTCGAAAAATTTGCGCGGGAGCGCGCAAACAAAAACCCCGCAGGCAGGACCGGCGGGGCTTTTGAACTTTGCTGAAACGAAAGCTTACGAAGCAGCTTCTTCCGAAGTCTCTTCGGCGGCCGGTGCGTTGGCGGCTTCGGCTGCAGCAGCCTCGTCGGCGGCCTTCTTGGCGGCGGCGTCTTCCTCGGCCTTCTTCTGGGCGGCGACGCGCTCCTGGGCCTTCTGGCCGGGCTCGGCCTTCTTCGGGTTGTTGCGGGCTTCGCGCTTGACGATGCCGGCCTGGTCGAGGAAGCGCAGCACGCGGTCCGTCGGCTGGGCGCCGTGGTCGAGCCAATGCTGGATGCGCTCATTGTTGAGCTTCACGCGCTCGCCATCCTTGGGCAGCGTCGGGTTCCACGAGCCGACCTGCTCGATGAAGCGGCCGTCGCGCGGCGAACGGACGTCGGCGATGACGACGTGGTAATAGGGGCGCTTCTTGGAGCCGGCGCGGGCGAGGCGGATTTTCAGTGCCATTTCAGTTCTCCTGGAAAAGTTGAATTCAAGCGTTTTCGTGTTTCTCAGAGGCGATCGCCTCGTGATGGCGGATGACTTCGCGGACGATAAAGTTCAAAAACTTCTCCGCGAAATCGGGGTCGAGATTGGCATCGTCGGCAAGCCGGCGGAGCCGTTCGATCTGGGTCTTCTCGCGCGCCGGGTCGGCTGGCGGCAGGCCGTGCTCGGCCTTCAGCTTGCCGACAGCCTGCGTGCAGCGGAAGCGCTCTGCGAGCATGTGGATCAGCGCCGCGTCGATATTGTCGATCGAGGCGCGGTAGCCGGCGAGGAGGTCGCGCGCGCGCGCGGTATCGTCTTGTGTCATCGTCTCCTCACTTCTTCTTCGGCAGGCCGGGAAGGCCGCCCAATCCGGGCAACCCGCCGCCGCCCAGGCCCGGAAGACCACCGCCCATGCCGGGCAGTCCATTGCCCAGACCGGACGCCTGCACCTGCTTCTGCAGGGCTTCGAGCTGCTTGGGGTCCATCTTCGACAGATCCGGCATGCCACCGCCGAGTCCGCCGAGACCGCCCATGCCGCCAAGCCCCATCTTGGAGGCCATGCCGCCCATCAGGCCGCGCATCATGCCGCCGCCCTTGCCCTTGCCGCCCATGGCTTTCATCATGTCGGCCATCTGGCGGTGCATCTTCAAGAGCTTGTTGATCGCCGCGGCGTCGGTGCCGGAACCGGCAGCGATGCGCTTCTTGCGCGAATGCTTCAAGAGGTCCGGATTGCCGCGCTCGGCCTTGGTCATCGACTGGATGATGGCGATCTGGCGGGCGAAGGTCTTGTCGTCGAAACCGGCGGTCGCGATCTGGTCCTTCATCTTGCCCATGCCGGGCATCATGCCCATGATGCCGCCCATTCCGCCCATCTTCTGCATCTGGCGAAGCTGGTCGGCGAGGTCGTCGAGATCGAACTTCCCGGCCTGCATCTTCTTGGCCATCGCCTGCGCCTTTTCGGCGTCGATGGTCTCGGAAGCGCGCTCGACGAGCGAGACGATGTCGCCCATGCCGAGAATGCGGTCGGCGATGCGCTTGGGATAGAACTCCTCCAGCGCATCCATCTTTTCGCCGGTGCCGATCAGCTTGATCGGCTTGCCGGTGACCGCGCGCATCGAAAGCGCGGCACCGCCACGACCGTCGCCGTCCATGCGGGTCAGGACGAGGCCGGTGATGCCCACGCGGCTGTCGAAATTCTGCGCGAGGTTCACCGCGTCCTGGCCGGTCAGCGAATCCGCGACCAGCAGGATTTCGTGCGGCTTGGCGACGGCCTTGATCTCGGCCATCTCCGCCATCAGCGGCTCGTCGATATGGGTGCGGCCGGCCGTGTCGAGCATGACGACGTCATGCCCGCCGAGCTTGGCCGCCTGTACCGCGCGCCGCGCGATGTCGACCGGCGACTGGCCGGCGACGATCGGCAGCGTGGCAACCTGCGTCTGCTCGCCGAGTTGGCGCAACTGCTCCTGCGCGGCCGGGCGGCGCGTGTCGAGCGAGGCCATCAGGATCTTCTTGCCCTGGCGCGCGGTCAGCCGCTTGGCGATCTTGGCCGAGGTCGTCGTCTTGCCCGAGCCCTGCAGGCCGACCATCATGATGACGACGGGCGCGGGCGCATTGAGATCGATGGTCGCGCCTTCCGCGCCCAGCATCTCGACCAGCTCGTCATGGACGATCTTGACGACCATCTGGCCGGGCTTGATCGACTTCAGGATGTCCGCGCCGACGGCCTTGGCCTTGACCTTGTCCGTGAAGGACCGGACGACTTCGAGCGCGACGTCGGCCTCGATCAGCGCACGGCGAACCTCGCGCAGCGCCGCCGAGACATCTGCCTCGGAAAGCGCGCCGCGGCCCGTCAGGCCGTTCAGGATGGAGCCAAGCCGCTCCTGAAGTGATTCAAACATCCGCCGTCCTTTATTCTCGTGCGTCGTCGCCCGAGAGGTAGTGCGTGCCGCGCCGAAACCCAACAGCCAAAGCAGAACGACACCCGGGGGCGCATGGCGCTGCCGGGTGTTGACCTCCGGGATCGGCCCTCTCACGGTAGAAAGGGTGCCCCGGTCGGCTGCTCGGAGTTGTCACTCGTCGCGGAAACTGGGGCCTTTGACCCCAATTTCGCGCCCGAGTCAAGTTTTGGCGGGTCTCACAGCTTGACCTTCGTTTCGCGCGCCCAGAGGCGAAGCTTCCGGCAAGCCTCGACGAAGCCCTGCCAGTCGCTGCCCGAACCGATCGCGATCACGCCCTCGTCCGGCTCGACGCCGGCCTTGTCGAGAAGCGGCTGCGCCGCCTCGACATGGGCGATGAACTTGCAATGCGCAAAGGCATCGGCGACGAAATCGCGCGCGGCGGCTTCCTTGAGCAACTGCTCGACGCCTTCCGGGCTGACGATCAGGGCAACCGCGTCGTAGAGGACCGATGGCCCGCCATCGATCATCTGCTTGCCTTCGATCAGCGAGCCATCCGACGCCTCGACGCCGCCGACCTTCGGCGCGCCGATCTCCATCTTCGCGCCCTCCTTTGCCAGCGCCGCGTCGAGCGCCTTGACCAGCTTCGCGTCGCAGCCATCCGTGACGAGCACGCCGACCTTGCGGCCCTTGAAGCTTTCCGGCCCGTTCCTGACGATCGACAGCCGCTCCGACGGCTCCAGATCGTCGCGCGGCGCAACCGCCGCATCGGCCGGCTTCGGCAGCTTCTTCATGCCGAGCTTGTCCGCGACCTTGGTCGCCAGCGTCTCGTCGATGTTGAGGAGATGCGAGACGACGCGCTCGCGGATGACCGCAGTCTCGACCTTGGAAAGCTCGAACGTCAGCGCCATCGCGATATGGTTCTGCTCGATCTCTGTCTGGCTGGAATAGAACTGCCGGGCCTGGCTGTAATGGTCGGCGAAGCTTTCCGCGCGCAGCCGCGCCTTCGGCCCCTCGACCTCCTCGCGATAGGAGCGGTGTCCGCGCGCCGGATGCTCGCGCGGACCTTCGCCCCACGAGTTGGGCTGGTAGTTCACCCGCCCGGCCGGGTTGCGCATCGCCATGTGCCCGTCCTGCTGGAAATGGTGGAACGGGCATTTCGGCGCGTTGATCGGCAGATGCGTGAAATTGGTCGAGCCGAGCCGCTTCAACTGCGTATCGAGATAGGAGAAGTTGCGGCCCTGCAGGAGCGGATCGTTGGAGAAATCGATGCCGGGCGGCACGTTCTGCGTCATGAACGCGACCTGCTCGGTCTCGGCGAAGAAATTGTCCGGCATCCGGTCGAGCACGAGCCGGCCGACCGGGATCGGTTCGAGGATTTCTTCCGGGATCAGCTTGGTCGGGTCGAGCACGTCGAAGTCGAAACCGTCGGCGAATTCCTGGTTGAAGAGCTGCACGCACAGCTCCCATTCGGGAAAGTCGCCGGCCTGGATCGCGTCCCAGAGATCGCGCCGGTGGAAATCCGGGTCCGCGCCGTTGATCTTGACCGCCTCGTTCCAGACCACCGATTGCAGGCCGAGCTTGGGCTTCCAGATGAATTTGACGAAGGTCGACTCGTCCTCGGCGTTGAGGAAGCGGAACGTGTGGACGCCGAACCCTTCCATGAAACGGAAGGAGCGCGGGATCGCGCGGTCGGACATGACCCACATGATCATGTGCATGCTTTCCGGCGTCAGCGAGATGAAGTCCCAGAAATTGTCATGCGCCGATTGCGCCTGCGGGAAGCCGCGATCGGGTTCGGGCTTCACCGAGTGGATGATGTCGGGAAACTTGATGGCGTCCTGAATGAAGAAGACCGGGATGTTGTTGCCCACGATGTCCCAGTTACCTTCCTGCGTGTAGAGCTTGACGGCAAAGCCGCGCACGTCGCGCGCGAGATCGAACGAGCCCTTGGAGCCGGCGACCGTCGAGAACCGCACGAAGGCCGGCGTCTTTTCGCCAGCGCGCTGGAAGATGTCGGCGCGGGTATATTTCGCCAGCGACTCGTAGGTCTCGAAATAACCGTGCGCGCCATAGCCGCGCGCATGGACGACGCGCTCGGGAATGCGCTCATGGTCGAAATGGAAGATCTTTTCGCGAAAATGGAAGTCTTCGATCAGCGAAGGTCCGCGCTCGCCATATTTGAGCGTGTTCTGGTC
Source organism: Aliihoeflea sp. 2WW (assembly GCF_000497755.1). Classification (GTDB taxonomy): domain Bacteria; phylum Pseudomonadota; class Alphaproteobacteria; order Rhizobiales; family Rhizobiaceae; genus Aliihoeflea. The sequence continues at coordinate 461,633 of NZ_AYOD01000035.1, read as the reverse complement.
GTCGGCGACAGGCCCGCCCTGCGCGGTCGTCAGGAGCGGCGTGTCGCCATCGGCGATCTGGTGAAGCTCCCCGCCATTCCCGCGAACCAGCTTCTGGTCGTGGATCGTCGCTTCGCCCTGCCGGACGGACTTCGTCGAACTGCGCGCCTTGGCCATGATTTTCCCCTTGAGATCGATTGCGTCGCGCCGAAACGGCACGCTGGCCTAACAAGGGTTCAGGTCAGATGTTCCGGCCGGTTCAAACATGAAAACGCCGCCCCGGCGAACCGGGACGGCGTCGTGTCACGAAGCAGATCGCCTCGACTTACCAGGGGCGGACCCAGCCCTGGATGATCGTCTGCTTGTCGCGGTGATTGCCGCCGAGAACGGCGCCGAAATAGGCGGCGGCGGCGGAGATCAGCAGCGAGGCGGCGGTGATGAAGGCCGCGATCATGCCGATGCGTCGTGCCTGGTCGGCGGTTTCACGCGCAGTTGCCTCGAGTTCCTGGGCCTGCGCCCAGACTTCGTCGACACGAGCCTGCGCTTCGGCTTCCTCGACGCCGGTACGGGCAGCGACGACGCTCGCCAGATAAGCGCGATCATCCTCGGCGAGTTCGCCATCGGTGACGGCGGTGACGAGGATGCGGCCGACTTCCGAACGCAGTTCTTCATTGGCCGTGTCGGTCGCGGTGCCCGGACGCAGCAGGCGATCGGTCAACAGCGCATTGGGGTCGATTTCCTCGACCAGCGTCGCCGCACCTGAGGCAGCGCCCCCGACGGCATTGCCGATGGCGTTGGTCGCCGAGCCGAGCACGGCCGACGCGCTGGAGAAGGCCAGTACAGCGCCGACGAGGACGCCGAGGCCCCAGACCAGGAGGCCGTGCGAGCCGTCGCGGATGTCGGATTCGTCTTCGGTGGCATCGTAGTTGCGGCGACGAAGGCGGCCCGTCAGGTAGCCGCCCGCCATGAAGGACGACACCTGCACCCAGAGCAGCCACAAAGCAGCGGCGATGGCGAAGCCGACGAGCGACATGCCCGAGCCTTCATAGGCCGAGCTGAAAGTCAGGCCGAGCGCCGAACCGAATGCGAGGAGGACGAAGGAGATGGCGGAAGCCAGGACCGTGCCGCCGATGATGGCAGCCCAGTCGACATAGGACTTCTCGTCGCCGGTCGCGATTGCAGTCGCGCCGACGGGCGGCGTCGGGGCCGCGCCGTAATCTGGATTCATGATACGTCTCCGGGTGGGCGCTTAGCGCAGGCCGAGAAGGGACAGAAGGAACAGGACGACCACGACGAGGCCGACGAGATAGATGATGCCGTGCATATTGGGCTCCCAAGCGTTCAGTTGCTTCGGATCAACACGCGAATGTGACCTTCGTTCCCTTGCCGCCACAAAATCGCCACCTGGGCGACGGGCTCAGGCGCCGACGGCCGATATGGGCTGGCGCTTGGTCATCGTCCCCTTGCTCTCGTCGAGATGAAGGTAGAGCGGATCGAACAGGGCAAAGGCCGCGAGCTGGTCGACGTCGAGGATCGTCAGCATCTGGCCGTCGAAGGTGATCAGGCGCCGCTTGCGCAGTTCCTGCAGCACGCGGTTGACGTGAACGACCGAGAGGCCGGACATTTCCGCAAGATCCGTCTGGCGCAGCGGCAGCGGCACGCTGTTGCCTTCGACCAGCCCGACCGCGCGGGCCCGGTGATGGATTTCGCAGAAGATGTGCGCGATCCGCTCCGCAGCGGTGCGCTGGCCCATGCTGAGGAGCCACTCGCGGCTGATTGATTCCTCGACCAGCGTCGCCCACCACAGCGCCCGCATGATGCGCGGATAGCGGTCCGTCATGTCGAGGATGCGCTGCTCGGAAATGACGCGCACGGCGACTTGCGTCAGAGCGGCGATCGAATGATCCATCCGCTTGAGAACGAACACTCGCAGGTCGCAGATGTCGCCGGCAACGAAATAACCCAGAATCTGCCGTCGCCCGTCCGGCAGCGCCTTGTAGCGGATGGCGTAGCCTTCGACGATCAGGTTGACGCCGGTCGGATTGTCGCCCTCCCGGATGATGTCCTGACGCGGGCCGACCATCACCGGCAGGTCGGAAAGCGTGCCCAGCGCGCGTCGCTCCTCATCGGTGAATTGGCTGAAATGCTCCAGCTTGCGGATCAATGCGTCCATTGGCCCTTTCTCCGGTTTGCGCGTTTTCGATGAGTTGCTGAAACGACCTTACGCGCAAATGGTTCGAGCCCCAAATCCTCGGGAACAATTTCGAAGCCGCGCGGATTGCCCCTTGAGATCACCGGGAAGCCGAGGAGTGTCACATGGAACCCAATCACGCACGGACGAAGCGGGCCGCCGGACATGGCCGGGCGACGGCATCGTGACCGACCGCAGAACCGATGGGGACCGGCACCGGGTAAAGATCGAGCCCTACGACCAGCCCGCCGGCGGCTGGGGCTCGATGAAATCGCTTCTGCGCCATCTGAAGCGCAACGGCCGAATGATCGACGGCCCGGCAATTCTGGCGAAGCAGAACAAACCGGACGGTTTTTCCTGCGTCTCCTGCGCCTGGGCCAAGCCCGCCAAACCCCATGTCGCCGAGTTTTGCGAGAACGGCGCCAAGGCGACATTGTGGGAACTGACCGACAAGCGCACGACGCCGGAATTCTTCGCCCGCCACACGGTGTCCGAACTACTCGGCTGGAGTGATTTCGATCTCGAGGCCGAGGGCCGGCTGACCCATCCGATGCGCTACGATGCGGCGACCGATCGCTATGTCGAGACCGACTGGCAAAGCGCCTTCGCCGCCATCGGCGCCGAACTCAAGCGCCTGCGCGCCGTCGATCCGAAATCGGTCGTCTTCTACGCCTCGGGCCGCGCGTCGCTCGAAACGTCCTACGCCTATTCGCTGCTTGCCCGCATGTTCGGCAACAACAACCTGCCCGACAGTTCCAACATGTGCCACGAGAGCACGTCCGTCGGCCTGAAGGCCGCGATCGGCGTTCCAGTCGGTACGGTCCTCTTGGAGGATTTCGAGCGCACCGACTGCATCTTCTTCTTTGGCCAGAACGTCGGCGCCAACAGCCCGCGCATGCTGCACAATCTGCAGGAGGCGTCGGAGCGCGGTGTGCCGATCGTCTCGTTCAACCCGCTGCGTGAGCGCGGGCTCGAAGCCTTCGTCAATCCGCAGCGCCCGTTGCAGCTTGCGACCAACCGGCCGACGCGCATCTCGTCGAATTACTATCAGCTCCGCGCCGGCGGCGACATTGCGGCGATCGCCGGCATGGCGAAAGCGCTCATGGAAATGGACCGCGCCGAGCCGTCGGCCGGCGTCATCGATCACCCCTTCCTCAAGGAGCACACCGCCGGCGCCGACGAGTGGCTTTCCTGGCTGGACGGGCTCGATTGGGCCGACATCGAAGCCAACAGCGCGCTTTCCCGCGGCGACCTCACCGAGGCGGCCCGCATCTACGCATCGGCGCGCTCGGCCATCCTGATCTATGGCATGGGCTTGACCCAGCATCGGCTGGGCGTCGACAATGTCCGCATGATCGCCAATCTGGCGCTGATGCGCGGCAATATCGGCCGGCCGGGCGCCGGCCTATGTCCAGTGCGCGGACACTCCAACGTGCAGGGTCAGCGCACCGTCGGCATCGCCGACCGGCCGGACCTCGTTCCGCTCGACCGCCTAGCCACACAATACGGCTTCGAGCCGCCGCGCGAGCGCGGGCTCGACACGGTTTCGGCCTGCGAGGGCGTGATCGACGGCTCGGTCAAAGCCTTCATCGGCCTCGGCGGCAATTTCGTCCGCGCCGTGCCCGATCGCAGCCGCATCGAACCCGCCTGGCGCAATCTCGACCTGTCGGTGCAGATCGCGACCAAGCTGAACCGCGCACACCTCATCACCGGCCGGGCAAGCTACCTTCTCCCCTGTCTCGGCCGCACCGAGATCGACCGTCAGGCAACCGGCGAGCAGGTGGTGACCATCGAGGACAGCCTGACCTCGATCCATGCCTCGCGCGGGCAGGAGGAGCCGGCGAGCGAGCACCTGCTGGCCGAGATGAGCATCGTCGTCGGAATGGCCCGGGCGACGCTCGAGCCCAATCCCAGGCTCGACTGGGATGCCTGGGCGGCCGATTACGGTCTCGTGCGCGACGCCATCGAGGCGACCTATCCGGACCAGTTCGCCGACTACAACCGGCGCATGTTCACCCCCGGCGGCTTTCCCCGCCCGCTGCCCGCCCGCAAGCGCGAATGGGACACGAAAACCGGCAAGGCGAATTTTGCCGTGCCGTCGGCGCTCGATGCGAGTTTCGCCGCCGGTTCGGGCGACGACGTCTTCCGGCTCATGACCCTGCGCTCGAACGACCAGTTCAACACCACGGTCTATGGCTATCGCGACCGGTTTCGCGGCATCGAGGGCACGCGCGACGTGGTCCTGATGAACAGCGCCGACATCGCGGCACTTGGCCTCGCGGCGGACGAGACAATCGCCTTGGAGGCCGCGACCGACGACGGCGTCGACCGGCAACTGCCGGGCCTGCGGGTCGTCGCCTACGACATCCCGCGCGGATGCGTCGGTGCCTACTATCCCGAAGCCAACGTGCTGGTGCCGCTTTCCCAGCGCGCGGAGGAAAGCCACGTTCCGGCCGCGAAATCTGTCCCGGTGCGCATTCGTAGCCTGCGGCAACACTGAACGACTTGGCTTATTGTTTGAGGAAGCGGCTCAGACGCCGAATAGTTGAGTATCGACTAACAAATGTAAAAGCCTGCTCATTCAGACTTCGCTAAAGCGAATAGCCTTCCTGCGCAATGGTGTCGCAGAGGCCTTGATTTGTGCGGCCGGGTCTCAATTTGCTCGATGTTCTTCTTCTGAAATTCGGCCGTCGGGGCCACGACTGCGCACCCATCGCCGGTTTGGCGCAGTTCGGCTTGCGCGACCGCCAGTTCAGCCAGGATCAGGACCTGACCCGCGAGGGCGACCGTTCCGCCAATGTGATGCTTCTGACGGAGGGGCTGGCCGCGCGCTATAAGCTGCTGTCGAGCGGTCGCCGCCAGATCACGACACTGCTCGTTCCCGGTGATTTCCTCGACCTGTCGAGCTTCCTCGTCCCGCGGCGCGATTTCGGCGTCGTCGCCGTCACGAATTGCCGGACCGTCGTGATCGAACACGAGCAGTTGCGCCGCGTCTGCGAGGCCAATCCGGCCGCGACGCATCTGCTGTGGACCGAAACCTCGATCGAAGCCGCGATCCAGCGTGAATGGCTGGTATCGATGGGCCGCCGTTCGGCCAAGGGACAGATGGCGCATCTGTTCTGCGAACTGATGGTGCGCCTTGCCGCCGTCGGTCGCAGCGAGGCGGCGGCATTCCACCTGCCCCTGACCCAGAACGAGTTGGCCGACGTGCTCGGCCTGTCCCCGGTCCACGTCAACCGGGTCCTCAAGGAATTGCGCCATGACGGCGTGATCGCATGGACCAATTACTGGATCGAGATCCTCGACTGGTCGGGACTGGCCGAGATCGCCGAGTTCAATCCGGCCTATCTCGGCCTCGAATCGCCGGTGCTCGCCCGCAAGAACGGTTCGGCACGCGCCCAGGACACAGCAGCCGCAACACCCGCCAAGTAACGGACGACAAGTTCAGCCGTAGGTCGGCGCCCTGACGGGGCTAGTCGACGGCAGATGCGCGTCCGCCTCGACCGAGGCGCGCGCGTCGATCTCGCCGATCTCGACGAGCAGCTTTGCCCGGGCGCGGTTGAGCCGGCTCTTGATGGTGCCCATCGCGCAACCGCAGATCTGCGCCGCCTCCTCATAGGAGACGCCGAGCACGCCGATCAGCATGATGACCTCGCGCTGCTGTTCGGGCAGCCGCTCGAGCGCGCCGCGGATCTCATGCCCCCGCGCCGACCATTCCTGCGTGGCGAGCACGGCCGGGCGACCGGCGGCGTCGTCGGCGAGTGCAGGCGCTTCGCGCCCGGTCTTGCGGATCTTGGTGTAGAAGCTGTTGCGCATGATCGTGAACAGCCACGATTTCATCGCCGTTCCCGGCTGGAACTGATGGATGTTGGCGATGGCCTTGGTCAGCGTTTCCTGCACCAGATCGTCGGCATCGCTGACGTCGCGGTGGAAGGTGCGGGCAAATGCGCGCAGGGCGGGGATGAGGCCGACGACTTCGCGGCGCGACATTTCCGAGCTCGAAAGATCAGACGATCGGTCAAGTTCACCGGCCGCTGTCGGCATTCGCTGGCTCCGTCCCTGTCAATGCGCACGGGCACGATGCTCGTGCGAGCAAGCCCACGGGCAGAAATGTTCCACCGCCCGGATCGTTCCAGTCGCGGCAGACGATTTCGACGATTCTGGCGACCGTTCCTCTGGCAATATCCGCACGCCCTCCCTAATCTCCGGCACGATCAGGGAGGATCGCCGTGACTGCACCTTTTCGGCCGCTGATGGCCATCTATCGCGACTGGCTGGAGGAACGGCACGGCCTGTCCTTTGCCGACTATCAAGGCATGTGGGAATGGTCGACGACCGATCTCGACGCATTCTGGCAATCCATCTGGGATCATGACGGCGTTCACTCGCCGACACCGCACGCAGCCGTCCTGGCCGAAGACCGGATGCCGGGCGCGGTCTGGTTTCCCGGCGCGACGCTGAATTATGCCCATCAGGTGTTCCGACACTGCGAAGAGGCGGACGCGGCCGGCCAGCCGGCGATCGTCGCCGCCGACGAACGCGGCAACCGCTCCGAATTGTCCTGGGCCGAGCTGAAGCGCCGCACGGCATCGCTTGCCGCCACCTTGCGCGACATGGGCGTTGGACGGGGCGATCGCGTGGCGGCCTATCTGCCCAATGTGCCCGAAACCGTCATTGCCTTCCTTGCGACCGCCTCCATCGGCGCGGTCTGGAGCGTCTGCGCACCTGACATGGGCACCCGTGCGGTCATCGACCGCTTCCAGCAGATCGAGCCCAAGGTGCTGATCGCGGCCGACGGCGTGTTCTATGCCGGCCGCGAACTCGACCGGTCTGGCGAGATCGAGGAAATCCGCAACGCCCTGACAAGCCGTCCGAAACTGATCCTGAAGGAAAGCGGCTACGCTTCGGTGCAACTCGCACGCGATCTGGCGCTCGACGACGCCCTCGGCCGGGACGATGCGGCAACGCAGGCCTTCGCGCCCGATTTCGTGCCCTTCGACCATCCGCTCTGGATCGTCTATTCCTCCGGCACGACCGGCAAGCCCAAGGCGCTCGTCCACAGTCATGGCGGCATCATTCTCGCCGTCTATGCCGCGCTCAAGCATCTCGACATCGGTCCCAGCTACGCGCCCAATTCGCTGGGCGAGCGCTTCCACTGGTATTCGAGCACCGGCTGGATCATGTGGAACTGCCAGGTCAACGGCCTTCTGGGCGGCACCACGATCTGCCTTTTCGATGGGTCGCCGAGCGGACCCAGGGACGCGCCCGACTGGGGCACGCTCTGGCGTTTCGTCGCCGAGACGCGCGTGACGATGTTCGGCGCCGGCGCGGCCTATTTCGGCAATTGCATGAAGGCGGGGCTGGACCCGGCCGCCACCGGCGACCTGTCGGCCGTACGCGCGCTGGGCTCGACCGGCTCGCCGCTTCCCGAAGCCGTCCAGAACTGGGGCACCGAGGCTTTCGCGCGGATGGGAAGGCCTGACATCTGGTGGTCGAACATTTCCGGCGGCACCGACATTTGCGGCCTCTGGATCGCCGGCAACCGCGAACTGCCGCTGGTGCCGGGGCGGATGCAGTGCCGCCAGCTCGGCGCGCGCGTCGAGGCTTGGAACGAGAACGGCGAGAGCCTCGTCGGCGAGGTCGGCGACCTCGTCTGCGCGCGCCCATTCCCGTCGATGCCGGTGTTCCTGTGGGGTGATCCGGACGGCAGGCGCTATCTCGATTCCTATTTCGACATGTTCCCCGGCATCTGGCGGCACGGCGACTGGCTGTCGATCGGCGCGGACGGAAGCTGCGTGATCTATGGTCGTTCGGACGCGACGATCAACCGGCACGGCTTGCGGATCGGCACGAGCGAGATCTATTCCGCCGTCGAGGACCTGCCTGAAATCCTCGATTCCATGCTGATCGACCTGGAATATCTCGGACGTGAGAGCGAGATGCTGCTTTTCGTCGTGCCCCGCCCGGGCGAGACGGTGGATGCCGCCCGGATCAAGGCGGCGATCCGCCAAGCGGTTTCGCCGCGTTTCGTGCCGGACCGGGTGATCGAGGCGCCGGCCGTACCGCGCACCCTTTCGGGCAAGAAGCAGGAAGTCCCCATCCGCCGCCTTTTTCTCGGCCACCCGCTCGAAAAGATCATCTCGCGCGAGACGATGGCCAACCCCGAATGTCTGGATTTCTACGTCGCCGAAGCACAGGGCCGGCTCGAAGGCGAACGCAGGGCAGGCTGACCTCCGGACGAATCAATCGGAAACTCTTCGTGATTTCATTGGAACCGCGAGGGGGGCAGGACGTTTTCCCGGCCAGAAGACGACTGCCGCATGGCAGCCCCCGATTAGAAGGCCGAACAGATGATCCCGACGACCCGCACCGCCAAGCTCGCAGCACTCGCCCTGGCCTCGGCAATCGCCCTGCCGGCAGTCGCCGGCGCCGTCGTCCTTCCCGATCTCGGCCCGGTCCCGATGCCGCGCCCGGCGGTGGAGGCGAGTGCCCCAGTTGCCGCCGCGCCACTTCCCCCGCGCGAAGTCGTCCGCATTTCCACCAATGCGCAGGAAATCCCCGATGCGCGGCGCGACGTCCGCGTCGTCGGCGCGAATTTCCTGCCCGATGCCAGCGAGGAAATCGACTTCTCGCGCTCCGGCGAGCAGAACTTGGCTGCCGTCGGCTATGCGGAATGGTTCGTCATGACGACGGTGCAGCGCATGTTCGAAACACCGCAGGAAGACGAGACGCTTCAGGTCGCGTCGAACGAGCAGTAAGTCTTACAAGACTTCGAGCTTAACGCGGGCAACACCCTGGTTGATCATGCCGACCGCCTGCGCAGCCCCGCGCGACAGATCGATGACGCGCTTGCCGACGAACGGCCCGCGATCGTTGATGCGCACCACGACGGCCTTGCCGTTGCGCTCGTTGATGACCCGGACCTTGGTGCCGAACGGCAGCGTCTTGTGGGCCGCCGTCAGTTCGTTCATGTCGTAGCGTTCGCCATTGGCCGTCGTCCGGCCGTGGAATTTACCGCCATACCAGGACGCCGATCCGGTGATCGTCTGCAGGACTTCGATCTTGTCGTCGGCTTTGGCAGCCACGCCCGAAAATCCGAAAATCGATGCGATGAAGACGGCCCGCGCCGTCATGGACAAAACCCCGGCACGCGCAGTTCTGGAATGGAACATTTCTTGAAGACCCCGGTTAACTGGATGTTTACGGCTACGTTTCACGGGGGTGTGAACTGGCGGGCGGGTTTGACCAGAGCTTGAGACTCATGGGGCGATTCCAAGGCCATTTCCGGGCATCGACACCGTGCGCAGCGCACCTGCCCCTGCGGCAGGGTGGCGATTTTTCGGCATGACCACTTCCAGGCGCGTCCATCCTGAAACACCCGGTTTTCTGCGCGATGCGGGTCGCGCGATAGGCGGCGCCCTCGTCTTTTCGCTGCCCATGCTGATGACGATGGAAATGTGGCAGCTCGCCTACACGATGGACGCGTGGCGGCTGGCCGTGCTCGTCGCCGTCGCGGTGCCGCTGCTGGTCGGATTGTCCCATGTCATCGGCATCGAGGATCGGCGCAACCTCGCCGATAGCTCGATGGACGCGTTTTTCGCGCTCGGCATCGCAGCCTTTACCAGCGCCGTCGTCCTGACGATGCTCGGCGTCCTTGCGCCCGGCATGTCGGCCGACGAGATCGCGGGCAAGATCGCCATCCAGTCGGTGCCGGCGGCGATCGGCGCGCTTCTGGCCCGCAGCCAGCTCGGCGACGCGGATGACGACGCGCTCGACGAGCGCGAGGAGACCTATGGCGGCGAACTCTTCCTGATGGCGGTGGGCGCACTCTTCCTCGGTTTCAACCTTGCGCCGACCGAGGAGATGATCCTGATTTCCTACCAGATGAGCGAATGGCACGCGATCGCGCTGATCGCCATCTCGATCGCCGCCATGCACGGCTTCGTCTTCGCCGTCGAGTTCAAGGGCGGCAGCGAACTCTCCGAGGAGACGCCCTGGTGGAGCGCGCTGTTGCGGTTCACCCTTCCGGGCTACGCGATCGCCGCTTTGATTTCGCTGTTCCTGCTCTGGGTCTTCGGCCGCACCGACGGTCTCGGCCTCGAAATGATCGTCATGGCCGTGGTCGTACTCGCCTTCCCGAGCGCCATCGGCGCGGCGGCCGCCCGCCTGATCCTGTGAGTTACGCATGAACGACGAACCAGAGTCCCATCCCGTCAACCGTCCGCCGCATCCGGCGGAGTGGATCATCGGCGCGGCCTCGGCGCTCGGCGTCCTGGCGCTGATCGGTTATCTCTGCGTGACGGCACTCACGGAAGCGGACGGCCCGCCGGTCTTCGAGGTCGCGGTCGACGAGGTGCTTGCCGGTTCGAACGGCTGGCATGCACGCATCAGCTTGCGCAATACGGGCGACAAGACCGCCGCCGACGTCGTGTTGCGCGGCGAGGACGGAGCGGGCGAGACGAGCGAGATCACCTTCGATTACGTCCCCGCCGGCTCGATGCGACAGGGCGCGTTGCTCTTCGCCCGCGAGCCGGCCGGGCTGGAGCTGACGGTTCGCTCCTATACCGACCCCTGATCGGCGTCGGCAGCGGAACAACTGGCCGGGTCTGGCGGTTGTCAGGCAGATCGCGCGCGACGCGCAGCCTGCCCCCGAAGGAGAGACTGTCCAGATGATCCGTTTGATGCTCATGGCGCTTGGCGCCTACACGCTCTACCGCATGTACGTGCCGCTTGAAGGCGAGACCGGTCCGCGTGCGCTCCTGTCCGACACGCGCGGCCCAGACCGCGGAACCCGGCGCGTTCGGGCGGGTGGAAACCGGTCGTGACCAGGCTCGTCTACGAAGTGGTCGAGCATGATGGCGGCTGGGCCTACAAGCTCGGCGACGTCTTCTCCGAGCCTTACCCGACCCATGACGCCGCGAAAGCCGCAGCAGAGAGCGCTGCGGCCGAGCAGCAGCTCGGCGGCGACGACGAGGCCATCGAATATCAGGACCGCGACGGCGTCTGGCACGAAGAGCAGTCGAGCGGCGGCGACCGCCCCGAAGTGGACGTCAAGGACGGCGACTAGGCCTTGGGAAACGCCCGGCTGAGATAGGCCGAGCCGGCCGCGCCGAACCGCCATTCGAGATCGACCGCCTTCGAAATCCCGATCCGCCGGCCCGCAATCAGTGCGGGCCGGCGTTCTTGCGTCAGCATGTCGTGCAGCGGCCGCCCGTTCCAGCCCATGTCGACGCCAAGCGCCTGCGCGAGCCGTCCGGGACCGGCACAAAGAAGCCGGTCGGCTTCGAGCCCCCGCCGCTCACGCATCTTGTCGAGCCCATGCGACGGCTCGAGTGCTCGCAGAAGCACCGCGCTTCCCGGCATGCAGACGATGTTGAGGCACCAGTGCAGCCCGTAGGAGCGATAGACATAGGCCGTGCCTGCCGGGCCGAACATCGCCGCATTGCGCGGCGTCGGCCCGCGAAAACTGTGCGACGCCGCGTCGTCATGGGCATAGGCTTCGCTCTCGACGATCATCCCGCCCACGCCGTCGGCAATGAGGCTCGCGCCGATCAATTCGCGCGCGACCTCGAAGGGATGCCGGTCGAAAAACGCCGCCTCCAGCCCCTCAGACATGAAGCGGCGGGTCGTTCTGCTCGTCCGGATTGGGATTGGGCGTCTCGTCCGGCAGATGCTCCGGCTGCGGCTCTTCGATGGGCGGCGGCGACGGATCGGGCGGCAGGTCGGGACCGGGTTCGTTCGGCTGGCGCGGATCGGGCTGGTTCGGCATCTGGGACATCGGTTGCCTCCTTGCCGTTCCAACCGCCGGACGCGACAACCGTTCCCAGAACGCGTCACCCGATCGCGAAATCGTAGATGAGCTTGATCGCGAGAACGCTCAGGAGCGCGAGGATCGCGCGGTCGAAGGCCTCCTTCGAAAAGCGCCGCGCCAGCGCCGCGCCGACCGGCATGAAGGCGAGGATTGGCAGCATCGCCAGGAAGGACAGCGCCAGCCCCTGCCAGGTCAGGAGCCCCAGCGCGCCCATCATCGGCACCTGCGCCAGCGTCATGACGGCGAAGAAGATCGACACGGTGGAGATGAAATGCGTGCGCGTCAGGCCCATCGCGTTGAGAAAGGTCAGCGACACCGGCGCCGACAGGCCGCCCGAACCCTGCAGCACCCCGGCAACCGCGCCGGCCGGCACCGCAAGCCGGGTCGCCAGTTCGCGGCTCAGCAAGAGATCGGGCCGCGCCAGCCGCGCCGCAATGTAGAGCAGCACCGCCACCGCCACGATCAGCAGCAGCACGCGCGGCGAGAACGCCGCCAGCATCACCGTTCCGCCGACGACGCCGATCGCCCCGGCGAGCGAAAAAGCCAGGATGAAGCGGTTCGGCAGGCGGTCGCCGCGAAACTGCCAGGCCTGCCAGACATTGGTCAGGAGGTTCGGCACGAGCATCGTCACGACCGCGACACGCACGTCGAACATCATCGCCAGCGCCGGCACGGCCAGAACCGGCGCCCCGGCCCCGGTCGCGCCCTTGAGCACGCCGCCGGCGGCAAGGCAAAGGAAGGCGATCAGGATTTCGGGCAGGAACTCGGACATCGTGCTCATCACGCCGTTGGCTACGCCTCGCGCGCGCCGACTGCAACGCAAATTCTTCTCATGTGAATGAAATCCCGTTGGACCAGCCCTTTAATTCGGGAAAAGTCGATCCATATATCGTCTGAAGCCGAAATAAGAACGCGATTGTCCGATGCCCGACGACGACCTGATCCTGAAAGCACTCTCCCATCCCGTCCGGCGCGACATGCTGGCCTGGCTGAAGGAGCCGGAACGGCACTTCGCCGGTCAGGAGCATCCGCTCGAAATGGGCGTCTGCGCGGGTCAGTTCGCACGTTGCGGCCTGTCGCAATCCTCGGTGTCGGCCCACCTTGCCGCCCTTTCGGAAGCCGGGCTCGTGACCCAGCGCCGCGTCGGCCAGTGGATTTTCTACAAGCGCGACGAAGACGCGATCGCCGCCTTCCGCGCCTCCCTTCAAACCCTCTGATTCCCCCCAAGAAGAAAGAAGAACCCCATGTCCAAGCTCTTCGAACCCGTGCGCGTCGGTGACATCGACGTCGCCAACCGCATCGCCATGGCGCCGCTGACGCGCAACCGCTCGCCCAATGCCGTGCCGACGCAGATGGCGGTCGACTATTACCGCCAGCGCGCCTCGGCCGGCCTCCTGATCACCGAGGCCACCGCGATCACGCAGCAGGGCCAGGGCTATGCCGACGTTCCGGGCCTTTATGGCGCCGACCAGCTCGCCGCGTGGAAGAAGGTGACCGATGCGGTCCACGCTGAGGGCGGCAGGATCGTCGTGCAGCTCTGGCATGTCGGCCGCATCAGCCACGAGACGCTTCAGCCGGAAGGCGCAAAGCCCGTCGCGCCCTCGGCGATTCGCGCCAACGCCAAGACCTACCTCGTCGACGAAGACGGCTCCGGCGGCTTTGCCGAGACGTCCGAGCCGCGCGCGCTGGAGACCGAGGAGCTGCCCGGCATCGTCGCCGTCTATGCGAAAGCGGCGAAGGCCGCCGTCGAGGAGGCCGGCTTCGACGGCGTCGAGATCCACGCCGCCAATGGCTATCTGATCGACCAGTTCCTGCGCTCCGGCTCCAACAGGCGCACCGATACCTATGGCGGCTCCATCGAAAACCGGTCCCGCCTTCTGTTCGAGGTCGTCGAGGCCATCACGGCGGCGATCGGCGGCGGGCGCACGGGCATCCGCCTGTCACCGGTCACGCCCGCCAACGATGCGGCCGACCCGCAGCCGCAGCCGCTTTTCGACCATGTCGCCAGGGGCCTCGGCAAATACGGTCTCGCCTATGTCCACGTCATCGAAGGCGCGACCGGCGGCGCCCGCGACCACAACCAGGGCGAGACGCCCTTCGACTGGGCGCAGTTCAAGGCCGCCTACCGCGATGCGGGCGGCACCGGCGCCTGGATGGGCAACAATGGCTACGACCGCGAACTGGCCGAAAAGGCCGTGGCGGACGGCCGCGTCGACCTCGTCGCATTCGGCCGCCTCTTCATCGCCAATCCCGATCTCGTCGAGCGCTTCGAGCAGGACGCGCCGTTGAACGAGCCCGACCGCAAGACCTTCTATGGCGGCGGCGCGAAGGGCTATGTCGACTATCCGTCGCTGAACTGACCGATATCAAAGGGCGGCCGAAAGGCCGCCCTCTTCACATCAGCGCGCGCCGAGCGCCCTGAGGACGAAATCCGATACGCCCCGCGCATAGACCTCGGCGCTCACGCCGCGCTTGGCGTATTTCGGTCGCTTCACATACCAGTCCTGGATGAGCGGCTTGATCAGCGCCGCCGCGAAATCGGGATCGTCGATCTTGAACACGCCGCGTGCCGCGCCCTCCGCAAGCACCTTGGCGAAGATCGCCTCCGTCGCCGCCTCGCTGGCAATGGCGCGCTTGCGTGCCGGCGCGGGAAACGACTTCGCCTCCATATAGGCGAAGACGAAAAAGGGCTGCATCGCCTCGCTCAAAAGCACATGCATCTCGATCAGCCAGGCGAGATGCGCCGCCGGGTCGTCCCGGACCTCGTCGGGCGCCGCGGCCAGAAGGCCCTCGGCAGCCGACGACACCTCGCCGAGGATCATGACCAGCAGCGTCTCCTTGCCGTCGAAATAGGAGTAGAGCCCACCCATCGACAATCCCGCGGCCTCGGCAAGGTCGCGCAGCGACATCGCCTGGAAGCCCTGCCGGTTCGAAAGCTTCAGCGTCGCCTCGATGATCCGGGCGAGCTTCGCCACGGCGACATGCGGCTTTCGCGTGCGGATACGATCGCGATGCCGCGCCAGGATACGGCCGGCAGCGGCGTCGAGCGAGTAGTCGCCATAAGGGGCCAGTCGTTTCTCCGGCGGCAATGAACGGACCTTTCAACGATCTGCGAAAACGACACGCAGCAGCCTTCGCCTTAACGCGGACGGGCCTCGATTGCCAATCTCGCACGAATGCGATAATAAATCGAGCGCTCGCTCGATTTTTTCATCGACACCGGAAGATCGCTCCCGCTGTCTCGCTCCAAGGACCCAGCCCATGGACTTCACCATCCCGCCCCGCGTCGAGGATTACCGCCGTCGCATCGCCGCCTTCGTCGACGCGCATGTCCTGCCGCTCGAAGCCGACCGCGCGAATTACGATGCGCATGAAAACATCCGCATCGACGTGCTCGACGCCGTGCGCGAGAAGGCGAAGGCCGAGGGCCTCTGGTGCCTCCAGTTGAAGAAGGAGACGGGCGGGCAGGAACTCGGCCGCATGGGCATGGCGGTCTGCTACGAGGCGATGAACCGCTCGCTCTTCGGCCCTGCCGTCTTCAATTCCGCCGCGCCCGATGACGGCAACATGATGGTGCTCGAAGCCGTCGGCACGCCCTATCAGAAGGAGCGCTGGCTGCAGCCCATCGTCGAGGGCAAGGTGCGCTCGGCCTTCGCCATGACCGAACCTTCGCCCGGTTCCGGCTCCGATCCGTCGATGATGCTGACCAAGGCCGAGAAGCACGGCGACAAATATGTCGTCACGGGCAAAAAATGGTTCATCACCGGCGCAGAGGAGGCGCAGCATTTCATCCTTCTCGCCCGCACCTCGGACGACCCGCGCAAGGGCCTCACCGCCTTCCTTTTCGACCGCGACCAGCCGGGCTGGAAGATCGACCGCCGCATCGAGATCATGGGCCCGGAGGAGCATGGCGGCCATTGCGAACTCACCTTCGACGGTCTCGAGATCCCGGCCCGCGACGTGATGCTGAACGAGGGTGACGGCCTCAAGGTCACGCAGATCCGGCTCGGGCCGGCACGGCTGACGCACTGCATGCGCTGGCTGGGCCTGTCCAAGCGCTGCGTCGAGATCGCCACCGAATATGCGGCCCGCCGCGAAGGTTTCGGCCAGCGCCTCGCCGACCGCGAGAGCGTGCAGTTGATGCTCGGCGATCTTGCCATGAAGATCGAGATCGCCCGGCTTCTGGTGATGAAGGCCGCCTGGGCGCTCGACCAGGGTTCGTTCGCCCGCAAGGAAGTCTCGATGGCCAAGATCCAGGTGGCGAACGTCCTCCATCAGGCCGCCGACACGGCGTTGCAGATTAACGGCGCCCGCGGCTATTCCAAGGACACGGCGATCGAGTGGATCTACCGCTACGCCCGTCAGGCCCGCCTCGTCGACGGCGCCGACGAGGTTCACAAGATGGTGCTGAACCGGCACCTGAACGAAGAGGGCCAGGATTTCTGGCGTTGGCCCGTCGAGGCCTGATCGGCCTGAGAAATGAAAAAGCCCGGCATCGCTGCCGGGCTTTTTTTCTTGGCTTATTCCGCCCGCGCGGCCCAGTCGGGGATCGAGCCGACTTCGACGCCGAAGAACGTCGTCAGCACCGCATAGCCGAGCGTCGAGATGACGACGATGGCGGCGAGGTTGAGCCAGATGCCCTGCGTCGCCATTTGCGGGATCGTCACATGGCCCGAACCGAAGACGAGCGCATTGGGCGGCGTCGCCACCGGCAGCATGAACGCCATCGAGGCCGCGAGTGCAGCCGGCACCGCCAGCATCAGCGGGTTCTCGCCGAGCGAGATGGCGAGCGCGGCCACGAGCGGCAGGAAGGTCGCCGCCGTCGCCGTGTTCGAGGTGAACTCCGTCAGGAGCAGGATCACGCCCGCCACCAGCACCACGATGCCGATCAGCGGCAGCACGCCGGCGATGGTGCCGACCTGGCCGCCGATCCACTGGTCGAGCCCGGTCGAGACGACCGCCGCGGCAAGGCTCAGCCCGCCGCCGAACAGCACCAGCACGCCCCAGGGCAGACGCAGCGCGTGCTTCCACTCGATCAGCGCGCCGCCCTTGCCGTCGCCGGCCGGCAGCACGAACAGCACCAAAGCGGCGAGAATGGCGATCGACGTGTCGTTGAGGCCGGGAATGTAGTCGTCGAGGATGGTGCGGAACACCCAGGCAAATGCGGTGACGACGAACACGACGGCGACGCGCTTTTCCGGCACCGACCAGGCGCCCAGCTTGGCGATCTCGGAGCGGAAGAGCTCGGCCGCGCCCGCGACCTCGCCCTTGTCGAGCCGGATCGTCAGCTTGGTCAGGAACAGCCAAGCGGCCAGAAGCATCAGCACCGCCACCGGCACGCCGATGATCATCCAGCGGCCGAAACCGATGTCGTAGCCATAGGTCTGGTTGAGCGCACCGGCCAGAAGCGCGTTGGGCGGCGTGCCGATCAGCGTCGCGACGCCGCCGATCGAGGCCGCGTAGGCGACGCCCAGCAGCAGGGCGAGCGGAAATTTCGACTTCGCTTCGCCGGTGTCGTCC
Organism: Aliihoeflea sp. 2WW; assembly: GCF_000497755.1. Classification (GTDB taxonomy): domain Bacteria; phylum Pseudomonadota; class Alphaproteobacteria; order Rhizobiales; family Rhizobiaceae; genus Aliihoeflea. The sequence goes on along the minus strand of NZ_AYOD01000035.1, from coordinate 444,132 downwards.
TCCAGGAGGCCGACCACGGAAAGCGCGACGGGCAGCATCATCACGACGGTCGCGGTGTTCGACACCCACATCGACACGAAAGCGGTCGCGAGCATGAAGCCGGCGACGATCCGGCCCTGCTGCGTGCCGGTGCGCGCGACGATGTTGAGCGCGATGCGCCGGTGAAGGTTCCAGCGCTCCATGGCGAGCGCCAGGATGAAGCCGCCCATGAAGAGAAAGATGATCGGGTCGCCATAGGGCGACGTCGCCGCACCGCCCGTCGTCGCGCCGGTGATCGGGAACAGCGCGATCGGCGCCAGCGCCGTCGCCGGCACCGGGATCGCCTCGGTGATCCACCACACGATCATCAGGCTCGCCACCGCGACCACGCGCCAGCCTTCGACCGAAAGGCCTTCGGGGGCGGGAAGGACGAGGAGAAGGATGAAGAGAGCCAGTCCCGCGAAGATCGGGATGGGCTTCAGGGGAAATCGTTCGTTTCCGGTCGCAGCTTCGCTCAAGCTCGGATGCCTCCTTAAGGTTGCGTTGCGCCCGTATTCAACAGGAAGCGCGTGGGATCAACCCCATGGGTCGAACCGACCTCAAGCGAGACCCGCATCGCGAACCGGCTTCAGGTAGCTGCGGCTGACCGGAATTTCGCTTCCGTCCGCCAGATGGAGATACAGTCTGCCGTCCCTCCGCGCGCTGCGCAGCACCGCGTCTTTCGCCACCCAGTGGGAGCGATGGACCTGCAGGCCGTCGGCTCCGTCGGTCTCGGCTATGGCGTCCGAAAGGCGCATCAGCAGCATGTGCCGCCCCTTCTCGGTCCGCACCTCGACATAGTGGTCCTGCACCGAAAGATGCGTGAGCCGACCGCGCACCTCCAGCGGCAGCCGGTCGAGAAGGCTCGGCCTTCGTGGCGCTACGGACGGAACCGGCTGCGAAGCGAGCGAGCGCGTGAAGGTCGCGATCAGAGCGGAGCCGACCGCCGCGATGACGGTCGCATAGGCAAGGAGCGGCCAGAAACCGATCGCCGACCCGCCGAAGACGAGGCGGTTGAAAAGCCAGACGAACAGCGCGATGGGCACGCCGCCCGCCGCGCCGAACAGCGCATAGGTCGGAACCGAACCGCGCGGATGCCACGCCCGTTCGAGGCCGGCGATGACGGCAACGCAGATCAGGTAGGTGACGACGACGGTCGCGCCCCAATAGCCGAGCCGTGGCAGGAGGGGCAGCGCCGAATAGGTGCCGAATGGTCCCGCCAGTCCCAGCACGGCCGACACGCCACACAGCGCGGCCCACAGAAGCGGCGCGCGCAGATGGCGTTGCAGTTCGCGTATCGTGAAGTGCAGGTCGTTGCTGGCCACGAAGCAATCCGGTCGTTGACGAAGTCGCCGTTGAGAAAAGGCCGCGGCCGCCGGAAAGGTCAAGCCATTCGATGCCCGGCAGAACAGGAGACGCCGTCTTGAACCTCGAACCGCTCGCCCAGGCCGATTTCGCCATCCAGCTTCATGTCGCGGCCGCGACGGGCGCGCTCGCCCTGGGGTCGGTCGTGCTCTTCCGCCGCAAGGGGGACCGCTTGCACAGGCTTGGCGGCCGCGTCTGGGTTGCACTCATGGTCATCGTCGCGCTGTCGTCCTTCTTCATCCACGAACTGCGCGTCTTCGGTCCCTGGAGTCCGATCCACCTCGTTTCGCTCGCCACGCTCTGGTTCCTGGCCGGCGGCGTCCGGCTTGCCCGGCAACGGCGCATCGTCGCCCATCGCCGAACCATGCAGGGGACGTTCTTCGGCGGCCTGATCGTCGCCGGCGGTTTCACCTTCCTGCCCGGCCGGCTGATGCACGAGGTCATGCTGACCGACCTTGACGGCTCTTGGGCGGCGGTGCTGGCAATCGTGATATGCGTCTGCGCGTTTTGGACCTACCGATCTTCGCAACGGACGCAGATATGAAAAAGGGCGGCCCGCAAGGACCGCCCCTTCATCAGATCCGCCGCATGGGATCAGAAAGGCGAATCCGGATAGTAGTACTGCTCCGCATTGTCGGCGGTGATCAGGACCGAGCCGATGATGAAGGTACCCGATACCGGTGCATTGCCGACGAAGTTCAGCGCGGTCAGCTCGATCGCCGTGCCGATCATCGCCGGCGGATAGGTCACGTCGGCCGGGACCATCTCGTCGCCGTCCATCACGCGCTGGATCATCTCCTTCATGCCGGCGCCGCCGAGCACCCACATCTCGCCTTCGCGGCCCGCCTGGTTGATCGCCTCGATGGCGCCGACGGCCATGTCGTCATCGGAAGCCCAGACGGCGACCACGTCGGAGTTGCGCGACAGCAGATCCTGCGTGACCTCGAAAGCGTCGTCGCGGTTCCAGTTGCCGTGCTCCATGCCGACGATCTCGATGCCCGAGCCCTCGATGGCTGCCTCGAAGGCCTCGACGCGCTCATTGTCGATCGTGGTCGGAATACCGCGCAGGACGATGATGTTGCCGCCCTCGGGCAGCTTCTCCTTGAAGAACTCGCCCGCAACGCGTCCGAAGCCCGGATTGTCGCCGGCGACGTAAAGGTCTTCGATGTTCTCCTGGCTGAGCCCGCGGTCGACGACCGTCACCCACTTGCCGGCTTCCTTGACGCGCGCGACGGGGCCGGTCAGCGGCTCGGATTCGAACGGCAGGACGACCAGCGCGTCGATGTTGCGCGTCGCCATCATGTCCTCGATATCGGAGACCTGCTGGCCCGGATCGGAGGCCGTCGACAGGACGAAGTCGAGATTTTCGTAGCGCTCTTCCAGCGCGTCGATGGTCGCCTGCGCGTGGAAGTTCATGCCGCCGGCCCAGCCATGCGTCGCCGCCGGGATCGAGACGCCGATCACGGCCGTCTCGGCGTCCTGCGCGTAGAGCGGGGTGGCAAATGCGACGCCGAGCGCCAATACGCCGGCCAATGCTTTCAGTTTCATGGTCTCTCTCCCTTGGTTAGCTCTGCTTTTCGAGCGCTTTTGCCCGTCACCGTTCCGCCTTGCGCTGGCGTTGCAGGACGACGGCCAAAATGATGATCACGCCCTGGATCGCCCCGTTGAGATAGGGACTGACCAGGTTCGCGAGATTGAGGATGTTGCCGATCAGGCTGAGAATGAGGACACCGACGACGGTGCCCCACACACGGCCGAAACCGCCCTTGAGAACCGTGCCGCCGATGATGACGGCAGCGATCGCCTCCAGTTCCCACAGAACGCCGGTCGAGCTCGAGGCCGAGCCGAGGCGCGGCACGTACATGATGGTCGCGACGCCGACGAGAACGCCGAGCAGAACGTAGGTCATCAGGCGGACGCGGTCGACATGGACGGCCGAATAGCGCGCGACCTGCTCGTTGGAGCCGATCGCCGCGCAGTGCCGGCCGAACGGCGTCTTGCGCATGATGATCTCGCCCAGGATCGCGACCAGCGCGAAGACGATGATCGGCCAGGCGACGCCCAGGATGCCGCCATAATAGACCGGCCGGTAGACCTCGCGCACCGCATAGTCGAGCGACAGCGTGCCGCCGTCTGCAAGCCAGGTGATCAGCGAGCGGAAGATGCCCATCGTGCCGAGCGTGACGATGAAGGCCTCAATCCGCGCCTGTGTGATCAGCAGCCCGTTGACGAGGCCCGCGACGAGCCCGACGACGAGCGCCGCCGCCATGCCGACGAGGATCACGCCCCAGCCGACGCCCATCGACGGCACCAGCGCGTTCATCACCAAGATCATCACCCCGGCGATGAAGGCTGCCATCGAGCCGACCGAGAGGTCGAGCCCGCCCGACGTGATGACGAAGGTCATCCCGACCGCGATGATGCCGATGAAGGCCGAGCGCGCGAGAACGTTGGTGACGTTGCCGTAGCTGAGGAAATTCGGGTTGAGGAATGCGCCGAGCGCGATCAGCGCCAGCAGGGCAATGACCGGCCCCCAGATGTGGAAGTCGATGCGCAGGCCCGACCGGGCGGGTGCGGCGGATGCGGTTTCGCTGGTCATGCTGCGGCCCTGCCTTCAAGTCCCATTGCGTGGCGCACGATCTGGTCCTCGTTGATTTCGTCAGCCTGAAGCACGCCAGTGATGCGGCCCGAGCGCATCACGACGACCCGGTGGGCGAGCCCGATGATCTCGGCCATCTCCGACGAGATGACGATCACGCTCTTGCCCGAGGCGGCGAGCTTCTGGATGAATTCGTAGATCTGCTGTTTGGTGCCGATGTCGATGCCGCGGGTCGGCTCGTCGATGATGACGATGTCCGGCTCGGCCAGCATGGTCTTGGCCAGAAGCAGCTTCTGCTGGTTGCCGCCCGAAAGATTCCCGACGCGGATGTCGCGGCTTGGTGCGCGCACGTCGAATTCGGAAATTGCCTTCGTCAGAGCCGCGTCTTCCGCCTTGGCGTCGATCGAATAGCGGCCGAACCGGTCGAGCGCGAGGAGCGTCAGATTCTCGCGCATTCCCTGCGTCAGCACGAGACCGCGCCCCTTGCGATCCTCGGTCAGGTAGACGATGCCCGCACGCCGCGCATCCTTGACCGAGCCGATCGCAATATCTTTGCCGCCGACCTCGACCCGGCCCTGCGCGTCCCGCACGCCGATCAGCCCTTCCATCAGCTCCGTCCGGCCCGCGCCGACGAGCCCGGCAAAGCCGAGAATTTCGCCGCGCTTCAGATCGAAGGAAGCGTCGCGGACGATGTTCCCGACCGAAAAATTCGTCACCGAAAGCACGACATCGCCATCGGCCGGGATATGCTTTTGCGGAAACAGATTGGAGAGTTCGCGGCCCACCATGGCCTGCGCCATCTGGTCCTCGTTCATCTCCCCGGCGCCCGCCACCGCGACGCGCGCGCCATCGCGGAAGACGGTGATCCGATCGGCGATCTTCGCCACTTCATCGAGCTTGTGCGAGGTGTAGAGGATCGCGGTGCCCGTCGCCTTCAGCCGCTCGATCTGGCGGAACAGCACTGCCGCCTCGCGATTGGTCAGCACCGCCGTCGGCTCGTCCATGATGAGCACGCGCGCATTGCGCGACAACGCCTTGGCAATCTCCACCATCTGCTTGTCGGAGACGGAGATGTCGGAGACGCGGGCATTGGGGCTCACCCGCGTCTCCAATTCGGACAGAAGCCGTTCCGCCTCCGCCCGCATCGCCTTCTTGTCGAGAAAGAAGCCGCGCTTCAGTTCCCGACCGAGAAAGATGTTCTCCTCGACGCTCAATTGCTCGGCGAGGTTGAATTCCTGATGGATGAGGATGACGCCCTGGTCCTCGGCATCTTCGCTGGACGAAAAGGCGACCGGCTTGCCGTCGAGCAGCAATTCGCCCTTGGTCGGCGCCAGATAGCCCGACAGGATCTTCATCATCGTCGACTTGCCGGCGCCGTTCTCGCCGATCAGCGCATGGACCTCGCCCGCATGCAGCGCCAGCCCGACCTCGTGCAGCACCTCGATCGGCCCGAAGGACCGTGAAACGTCGCGTGCCTCGAGGATCGGAGTGCCGCTCACAGCTTGACGAAGCTCCCGTTCTTTGCCGACGAACGAACGCAGGCGTCGATGAATTTCAGCCCTTCGACGCCGTCCTCGACGGTCGGATAGACGACGTCGGCCGGCACGGATTCACCGGCCGTTCTCGCGCGGATCGCGCGCGCGGCCTCGGCATAGATGTTGGCAAAGCCCTCGAGATAGCCTTCGGGATGGCCGGGCGGAATGCGGCTGACCCGTGCCGCTGCCGCGCCCGCGCCAGCGCCGTTGCGGGTGATGAGGCGCTTCGGCTCGCCGAACGGCGTGTACCAGAGCTTGTTCGGCTCTTCCTGGCACCATTCGATGCCGCCCTTGTCGCCGAAGACGCGCAGCTTCAACCCGTTCTCGCAGCCGGGCGCAACCTGGCTCGACCAGAGCATCCCGCGCGCGCCGCCGTCGAAACGCAGCAGGATATGCGCATTGTCGTCAACCCGCCGGCCCGGCACGAAGCGATGCAGTTCGGCGGCAAGCTCCTCGGTCTTCAGTCCGGTCACGAAGGACAGGAGGTTGTAGGCATGCGTGCCGATGTCGCCGATCGAGCCGCCCGCGCCCGACTGCGCCGGGTCGGTGCGCCACGCCGCCTGCTTGGAGCCCGTCTCTTCGGCGGCTTCCGTCAGCCAGTCCTGCGCATATTCGGCCTGCACCACGCGGATCGCGCCTAGGTCGCCATTGGCGATCATCTCGCGCGCCTGCCGCACCATCGGATAGCCGGTATAGTTGTGCGTCAGCACGAACAGCGCATCGCTCTCGCTTGCAAGCCTGGCGAGCTTCTTCGCATCCGCCAGCGTCGACGTCAGCGGCTTGTCGCAGATGACGTGAATGCCGCGCTTCAGGAATTCGCGCGCGATCGGAAAATGCATGTGGTTCGGCGTGACGATGGCGACGGCCTCGATGCCATCCTTGCGTCGCGCCTCGCGTGAAGCCATGTCGCGGAAGGAGCCATAGATGCGCTTGTCGTCGAGCCCAAGCGCACGGCCGGACTCCAGCGCCCGCTGCGGCGTCGAGGAGAGCGCGCCCGCGACGAGCTGGAACTCGCCGTCGATGCGCGCTGCAATGCGATGTACCGCGCCGATGAACGCGTCCTTGCCGCCGCCCACCATGCCGAGCCGGATCGGCCCTGCGCGTTTTTCGGAGGTTCCGGTGATCGCCATTATGCGCCGAGCCCCAGCATGCGCCGGTTGGCCGCTTCGTCGGTCCCGCCATCGGCGAAATCGTCGAACGCCTTTTCCGTCACGCGGATGATGTGGTGCTTGACGAACTCCGCGCCCTCGCGCGCGCCGTCCTCGGGGTGCTTGAGGCAGCATTCCCATTCGACCACGGCCCAGCCGTCGAAATCGTTCGCCGTCAGCTTGGAGAACACCGCGCCGAAATCGACCTGCCCGTCGCCCAGCGAGCGGAAGCGGCCGGCGCGGTTGACCCAGGGCTGAAAGCCGGAATAAACGCCCTGCCGACCGGTCGGATTGAACTCCGCATCCTTGACGTGGAACATGCGGATGCGCTCGGCATAGATGTCGATATTGTCGAGATAGTCGAGGCACTGAAGGACATAGTGCGACGGGTCGTAGAGCATGTTCGCGCGGGGGTGGTTACCGACGCGCTCCAAAAACATTTCGAAGGTCGTGCCGTCGAACAAATCCTCGCCTGGATGAATCTCATAACAGACGTCGACGCCGCATTCGTCGGCATGGTCGAGGATCGGCTTCCAGCGCCGCGCGAGTTCGTCGAACGCCGTCTCGATCAGACCCGCCGGGCGCTGCGGCCACGGATACATGTAGGGCCAGGCGAGCGCGCCGGAGAAGGACGCCATCGCGCCGATGCCGAGATGCTTCGACGCGGTCAGCGCCTTCTTCACCTGGTCGACCGCCCATTCCTGCCGCGCCTTGGGGTTGCCGCGCATCGCCGGAACGGTGAAGCCATCGAAGCCTTCGTCATAGGCCGGGTGGACGGCGACGAGCTGGCCCTGCAGATGCGTCGAAAGCTCGGTCACCTCGACGCCGTTCTCGCGCGCCTTGCCCGCAAACTCGTCGCAATAATCCTTGGAGGATGCGGCCTTGTCGAGATCGATCAGGCGCGCGTCCCAGCTTGGAACCTGCACGCCGGCATAGCCGGTGTCGGCCGCCCATTTGGTGATCGAATCCCAGGAATTGAACGGCGCTTCGTCGCCTGCGAACTGCGCCAGAAAGAGCGCTGGGCCCTTGATCGTCTTCATGCCTCTCCTCCCGGACGCCTCCACGCCCGTCTGCCGATTTTCGCAATTGCAGCGCAAAACTGCTGCGTTGCAGCGATGTAATCGATTGCATGAAACTAAAACAGAGAATGTAATGGATTACAAGCGGCTTTCGTCGCGCCGCTGAAATCGCCGATTGCCAAGTGCGGCGAAGCCTTGCACAAGCCCTTTCATATGAGGGCGGGAGAGAAGATGAAGGGGTTTGCCCAGAACAGTCCGAGGATCAGGGACGTGGCGGATGCCGCGGGCGTCTCGACGGCCACCGTCAGCCGCGCGCTGTCCGCGCCCGATCGCGTCTCGGCCGATACCCGGGCGATCGTCCTGAAGGCGATCGAGGAAACCGGCTACCGGGTCAATCACGCCGCGCGCAATCTGCGCCGCCGTCAGGCAGGCGGCATCGTCGTGCTCGTCCCGAACCTTGCCAATCCGTTCTTCTCGCAGATCCTGTCGGGCATCACCTTCGCCATGGCGACCTCCGGCTACAACGTCCTGATCGCCGATACGCGACAGGCGCCGAATGCCGAGCACCGCATTCTCGACTATCTCCACAACAACCGCGCCGACGGGCTGATCGTGCTCGACGCCAATTTGCCCGAAGACGTCCTGTCGGCCGGCGACACGCCGAACCACCACCCGCCGATCGTCTTCGCTTGCGAATGGCTCGACGCTGATCCGCGCCCGACCGTCACGATCGACAACGAGGAGGGCGCAAAGCTCGCCATCCGCCATCTCGCCGACCTCGGCCATACGCGCATCGGCCATCTGATGGGCCCGCCCGACAACATCCTGACCATCACGCGGGCGAAGGGCGCCCGTGCCGCGCTCGCCGAACTCGACCTTGCGATCCGCCAGGACTGGTTCTTCGATGGCGACTTCTCGCTCGCCTCCGGCGCCGCCGCCGCCCATGCCTGGCTGGCCCTGAACGACCGCCCGACGGCTGTCTTCTGCGCCTCCGACGCAATGGCCTGCGGCTTCATCGGCGAACTGCACCACAAGGGCGTGCGCGTGCCGGACGAAGTCTCGGTCGTCGGCTTCGACGACATCGAGATCGCCGCCCATTTCGTCCCCTCGCTCACCACCATCGCCCAGCCCCGCGCGCTGATCGGCGAGACGGCAGCGCGCAAGCTGCTGGCGCTCATCGCCGAAGGCCGCGAAAACGGCAGCGCCACCGGCGCATCCGATATCCTGCCCGTCCAGCTCGTCGCCCGCGAAAGCTCCGCTCCGCCGCGCTGAATCATCTGGGTTGGAAAACAATTCCCGAGTCGGACCGATAATCGGATCGAAATTCTCGGTGACGCCGGCAGATTGAACGGCGCATACCCCTCTCCGCGCCGTTGCATCGCCTATATTGAGCCTGGAAATTTCACTTTCTCAGGAGAGACGGCAATGCGCATCGCAGCTCTGGCCATGACCCTTGCACTCGGCGCCGCCGCGCCCGCCTTCGCCCAGACCGCAGAGGTGACGCCGCTCGTCACCGCCGAATGGCTGAAGACCAATGCCGGCGGCGAGAACGTCGTCGTGCTCGACATCCGCGACGAGATCGAAGGCACCGACCTCGGCGAGACGCCCTATATCGAGAACGCCGTCGTCGCGCCCTATGCCTCGGCCGGCTGGCGCACCGAAGTCGACGGCGTCCCGGGCCAGCTTCCGCCGCTTGAGAACATCACCAAGCTGATCGGCTCGCTCGGCATCGACAATGATGACCATGTCGTCATCGTGCCCTGGGGCACGGATTCGTCCGAATTCGGCGGCGCGACCCGCGTCTACTGGACCTTCAAGCATCTCGGCCACGACGCCGTATCGATCCTCGACGGCGGCTGGCGCCAGTACGACGCCGCCGGCCTGCCGCGCGTCGCGGAAGCCGCGACGCCGGAAGCGGCCGAATTCACCGCCGAAATCAATGACGACATCCTCGCCACGACCGAAGAGGTCCAGGCCGCGCTCGACGCCGGCGTCACCCTCGTCGACGGCCGCCCGGCCGAGCAGTATGAGGGCAAGTCGAAGAGCCCGGTCGTGCGCACCGAAGGCACCATTCCCGGCGCCGTGAACATCGAGCATTCCAAGCTCTACAGCGCCGAATACGCGACCTTCGCCAAGCCCGAGACCGTCGAAGCCCTGTCGACCGCCGTCGGCCTCGCCAAGGACCAGGAAAACATCGCCTTCTGCAACACCGGCCACTGGGCCTCGATCGCCTGGTTCGGCCTGTCGGAAGTGCTCGGCAACAAGCAGACCGCCATGTATGACGGCTCGATGGCCGAATGGACCGTCGACGAAAGCCGCCCGGTCGAGAACAAGTCGGGTACGTAAGAGCGGCGCGCGACGCCCCCTCCGGCCCTCCGGGCCACCTCCCCCGTAAACGGAGGAGGAGCCCCGTTGCGGACGGCCGCGACCTAAATCCTCCCCTGCGAAGCGGGGGAGGGGGACCGCCGAAGGCGGTGGAGGGGGCGCTGCACTAACGGCCCCTCCCTTGCCCAATCCGCCAAACAAGCCGAATGTGCTAAATGTCCGGCCCCGCCGGGCATTCGCTTTTTGACCGAGACCAACCGGACATCATGACCGACGCCGCCTTTCCCCGCCCGAACTACCTGCCACCCGCCATTCCCGACCGCGCGCCGATGCTCGTCGCGGCGACCGCGCTCGTCGCCGGCTTCCTGCTGATCGCCTGGCTGGTCGACCTGCGCCAGGCCTCGCTCTTCGTCCTCGGCGGCCTTCTCGGCGCGACGCTCTACCACGCCTCGTTCGGTTTCACCGGCGGCTGGCGGCGCATGGTCGTCGAAAAGCGCGGACGCGGCATGCGCGCGCAGATGCTGATGATCGCAGTCGCGGCGGTCGCGATGATCCCGCTTCTCGCCGCCGGCAGCCTCGGCGGCCAGGCGCTCGCGCCTGCGACCGCCCCGGTGGGCGTCTCGGTCCTCGTCGGCGCCGCGATCTTCGGCCTTGGCATGCAGCTTGGCGGCGGCTGCGGCTCGGGCACGCTGTTCACCGTCGGCGGCGGCTCCTCGCGCATGCTCGTCACGCTGGCCTTCTTCATCGTCGGCGCGGTCATCGGCACCGCGCACCTTCCCTGGTGGCTGGCGCAGCCTTCCCTGCCCGCCATCAGCCTCGGCAACGAGATCGGCATCGGCTCGGCGATCCTCGCCACCCTCGCCGCACTCGGCCTCGTCGCGCTGGTGACCGCGCTGATCGAGCACCGCGCCCATGGCAATCTCGAAGCCGAGCCCGCGCCGGCCCGGCCCGGCTGGACGTGGATACTCTCCGGCCCCTGGCCGCTCGTCGGCGCTGGCGTGCTGCTCGCGCTCCTCAACATCGCGACGCTGCTCCTTGCCGGCCACCCCTGGTCCGTCACCTTCGGCTTCGGCCTGTGGGGCGCAAAGGCGGCGCAGGTCGCCGGCATCCCGGTCGAGACCTGGGAATTCTGGAACTGGCCGGGACCGCAGCGCGCACTCTCGTCCTCCGTCCTCGCCGACACCGTCTCGGTGATGAATTTCGGCATCATCCTCGGCGCCGGCCTTGCCGCGAGCCTCGCCGGCAAGTTCGCGCCCAAGGTCGCCGTGCCGTTCCTGTCCATGCTGGCAGCCGCCATCGGCGGCATCCTGATGGGCTATGGCGCGCGGCTGTCCTTCGGCTGCAACATCGGCGCGCTCTTTTCCGGCATCGCCTCGGGCAGCCTTCACGGCTGGCTCTGGTTCGCCGCCGCCTTCGCCGGCTCATGGGTCGGCGTCTGGGCCCGTCCCCTCTTCGGCCTCGACGGATTCGCGAAGAAATGAGCGCCCGCAACACCGTCCTCTTCGGCGCCGCCCTCGCCGCCGCCACCGCGGCGATCGCCGTCGATCACGTCAACCATCCGGTCCAGCGCGCACCAGCGCCCGTCGCGGGTCAGGCCCAAACCGGCGCCGCCCCCTGCGCCGCGGCAGCGCCATGTGCGGCAGCAGCCCCGTGTGCAGCGGCAGCCCCTTGCGCTGCCGGCGCGCCGCTGGCCGCACCTCCACCGCCGCCCGCTCAAGCACCCTGCGCCGCTGCCGCTCCATGCGCGGCCGCCGCACCGCAGGCCCTGCGCGCACCGCCACCGCCGCCCGCCGCACCACAGGCAGAAGCACCCCAACTCGCGCCCCCGCCTCCGCCGCCGACGCCCCTGCCGGACCCGAACGCGGAAGCGCCCGACCTCGTGGTGGACTGATGACCGACGCGAAAGCCCGCGCGCGCGACGAGATCGCCTTTTGCGAAGCGATCCTCGCCAAGGGCGGGCAGAACGTCCTGACGGAAACCTTCCGCGACGCATCCGGCGTCACGGTCTGGGATCATTACCCGCAAGGCGACGTCTTCGACCCCGCCTCCGGCGCGCAATGGTTCTACCACTGCCACCCGGCGGAAGAGGGAGCGGCCGAGCACGGCCATTTCCACTGCTTCCTGCGGCCAGACGGCATCGCGGGCCCGATCCATCACCTCGCCGCCATCGGCGTCGATGCTTACGGAAAACGCCTGCGCATCTTCACGGTCAACCAGTGGGTGGTCGGCGACGACTGGCTGGACGCCGAAGCGACGATCCCGCTCGCCCGCCGCTTCGACATGCAGATGCCGCGCCCGTCCTATCTCGTGAACCGCTGGCTGACCGCGATCTTCGCCGCCTATGAGGACGAAATCGCGCGCCTGATCGCCGAGCGCGACCGCGTCCTCGCCGCCCACGTGCCGCCGCAGGGCATCGCTGCGCGCGAAGACCGCGCGCTCGAAGTCACCTCCGAGCTACTGCTCGCCGAGCTTCATTGACGGGTCGTATTCGACGCCCGGCACGTCCTTGATCACCGCCTGCCCGCACCGCATCGCCTTGGCCTCCGCGTCATAGGCATAGGTCGGCGAGCCGTGGAGATGCCAGCCCCTGGCGAGCGCGTTCGATACCTTGTGGCAGAAGCTCGAATCGTCGGGTCCGGTCAGCAATCGATAAAGCCGCATGGGTCTTCCTTATTTTCCAGCCTTGGCGAGCAACCGCTCGGCCTGTTCCAGATGAAGCCGCTCGACCATCTTTCCGTCGAGCGAAATGACGCCCCTGTCGCGATTTTCCGGCAGGGCGAAGGCAGCGCGGATAGCTTGCGCCTCCGCAACCGCCGCCTCGCTCGGCGAAAACGCCGCATTGGCCGGATCGATCTGCGCGGGATGAATCAGCGTTTTGCCGTCGAAACCCATATTCGCGCCCTCACGGCACTCGGCGCCGAACGCGTCGAGATCGCGAAAATCGTTCGACACGCCGTCGAGAACGTCGAGCCCGCCCGCGCGCGCCGCAAGCACCATCTGCATCAGCCAAGGCGTCAGGTATCGCCTGTCCGGGGTGGCCAACACGCCGGTATCCTTGACGAGATCATTGGTGCCCGCGACGAGGCAGGCGAGCCGCGCCGCATTGTCCCGCCCGAGTTCGGCGATGGCGCCGAGATTGAGCATCGCGCGCGGCGTTTCGATCATCGCCCACAGCCAGCATTCGGTATCGCCCCGATCGAGCAGCCGGTCGGCGTCGAGAACGTCGCGCGGCCCGTCGACCTTGGGCAGCAGCACCGCATCGGGCGAAGCCTCGCGCGCGGCGCGCAGATCGTCCCGCCCCCATTCGGTGGAAAGCGCGTTGATCCGCAGCACAGTCTCTTTCGCGCCCGCTCCCCGCTCCGCGATGAACCGGCACGCCGCCTCCCGCGCCTCGATCTTCTGCGACGGCGCGACCGCATCCTCGAGGTCGATCACCACCGCGTCGCAGGCAAGCGTCGCGATCTTGGCGAGCGCCTTGGCGTTTGTGGCGGGAACATAAAGCACCGAGCGGCGTGGGCGGTTGGGTCGCATGGTCATGCCGCTTTGTGGCTTAGCATCGCAGTCACTGCAAGGGCTTGCCCACACCGTGCGAACCTGATTCCTTCCTGCCAAACGGGAACCCATTCATGCACCGCGACATCGTCATCGTCGGAGGCGCGATCGTCGGCGCATCCATCGCCTATTTCCTGCGCGAGGAAGGCTATCGCGGCACCATCGCCGTCATCGAGCGCGACCCAAGCTTCGCGCAGGCCGCGACGACGCTCTCCTGCGCCTCCATCCGCCAGCAATTCTCGATCCCCGAAAACATCCGCCTGTCGCGCTTCACGCTCCGGTTCTTTCACGAGCTTCAGGCCCGGTTCGGAGCTTCGGCCGACATCGCCTTCCGCGAAAAAGGCTATCTCATCCTTGCCAGCGATGAAGGCCGCGACATCCTCGCCGCCAATCATCGCGTGCAAATAGCCGAGGGCGCAGACATCGCGCTCCTGTCAGCCGCCGAACTCGAAGCCCGCTTCGCCTGGCTCTCGGCCGATGGCGTCGCCGCCGGCGCCTATGGGTTGAGCGGCGAGGGCTGGTTCGACGCTCACGCTTTGCTCGCCCTTCTGCGCACCGCGCTCAAATCCCGCGACATCGACCTCGTGAAGGGCGACGTCGCCGACATCGCCCGCAGCGGCGACCGCATCACCGGCGTCACGCTCGCCAACGGCACCACCATCGAGACTGGCCTTGTCATAAACGCTGCCGGCCCCAATGCCGGAAACGTCGCCGCACTTGCCGGCCTCGGGCTTCCCGTCGAGCCACGCAAGCGCTCGGTCTTCGTGTTCGAAGCCGCGGATCGGTTTGACGACATGCCGCTCCTCGTCGATCCGTCCGGCGTCTATGTCCGCCCCGAAGGCTCCGTCTACATCACCGGCGGCGCCGAAGACGCCGCGACGGACGGCCCGGCCGATCCCGCGGATTTCGAGCCCGACTGGCCGCTCTTCGAAGAAAGAATCTGGCCGGTCCTGGCCACGCGCATCCCTGCCTTCGAGGCGCTGAAGCCCGGCCGCGCCTGGGCCGGACACTACGACTACAACAGCCTCGACCAGAACGCCGTCATCGGCCCCCATCCCGACGTCGCGAACTTCCTCTTCGCCAACGGCTTTTCCGGCCACGGCCTGCAGCAGGCGCCGGCCGTCGGCAAGGCGCTCGCCGAATGGATCGTCCACGGCGAATACCGCTCCATCGACTGCACCGCCTTCGGCTACGCCCGCATCGCCGAAGGGCGGCCGTTCCGCGAATTGAACGTGATCTGAGAGGCTTTGCGTTGCCGCGCCGCTTTGTGTAAAGCAGGCGCAACAATCGAAACGAATATGGACTTCGGAAGATGGAAAAGTTCACGAAACTGACGGGCGTCGCCGCCCCCCTGCCCATCGTCAATGTCGACACCGACATGATCATCCCGAAGGATTATCTGAAGACGATCAAGCGCACCGGCCTCTCCAAGGGCTTGTTCGCCGAGATGCGCTTCAACGAGGACGGCACCGAGAACCCGGACTTCGTCCTCAACAAGCCGGCCTACCGCAATGCGCAGATCCTCGTCGCGGGCGACAATTTCGGCTGCGGTTCCTCGCGTGAACACGCTCCGTGGGCATTGCTCGATTTCGGCATCCGCTGCGTGATTTCGACGTCGTTCGCCGACATTTTCTACAACAACTGCTTCAAGAACGGCATCCTGCCGATCACGGTCAGCCCGGAAGACCTCGACAAGCTCCTGGACGACGCTTCGCGCGGCGCCAACGCGACGCTGACGATCGACCTCGAGGCCTGCGAGATCCGCGGCCCCGACGGCGGCATGATCAAGTTCGACCTCGACGCCTTCAAGCGCCATTGCCTCCTGAACGGCCTCGACGATATCGGCCTGACGATGGAAAAGGCGCCGTCGATCGAAGGCTTCGAGAAGAGCTACGCCGAGACCCGTCCCTGGGCCTGACCGCACATATGGCGCCCTTTGTCCCCAAGCGTCTGGAGCCGGTCGCCTTCGGCCTGTTCCTCACATTCTTCATGACCTTCATCATCACCGGCATCTCGACGGTGCTGGTGGCGAGCGTGGATGCGCCCGGCTTTGCGGCGCTCTGGTTCCGGGCATGGATGTCGTCCTGGGCCGTCGCCTTCCCCGCCGTCCTCGTCGTCGCGCCCTTCGTGCGGCGCATCCTGCGGGTCATCGTCCGGCCCGCCTGAACCGTGAAAACCGCCCCTGAAGGCGGATTTCCTTGTTCCGCCACGAAAAACGGCTAAACCGTCGCCAAAGCTCTCCAATCGAGGATCGCACGCGTGACGAACCAGACCCTGACCCGCTTTCTCGTCGAACAGCAGCGCCAGCAGGATGCACTCCCCGGCCAGCTTCGCCTCCTGATCGAAATCGTCGCCCGCGCCTGCAAGGCGATCAGCCATTCGGTCAACAAGGGCGCGCTCGGCGGCATGCTGGGCGATCTCGGCAGCGAGAACGTGCAGGGCGAAGTCCAGAAAAAGCTCGACGTCATCGCCAACGAAATCCTGCTCGAGGCCAATGAATGGGGCGGCCACCTCGCCGCCATGGCGTCGGAGGAAATGGAATCGATCTATGCGATCCCGAACCGCTTCCCGCGGGGCGAGTATCTCCTGCTCTTCGATCCGATCGACGGCTCGTCCAATATCGACGTCGACATCTCGGTCGGCACCATCTTCTCGGTCCTCAAGGCCCCGGCGGGCGCGGAAGGCCGCGAGATCGACGAGCACGACTTCCTGCAGAAAGGCGCGACGCAGGTCGCCGCCGGCTACGCCATCTATGGCCCGCAGACGCTGCTCGTACTGACCGTCGGCACCGGCGTCTACGAATTCGCGCTCGACCGCGACATGGGCTCCTGGCGCATGACGCAAAAGGACATCAAGCTGCCGAATGGCTATGCCGAATTCGCCATCAACATGTCGAACTACCGCCACTGGGCCCCGCCAATGCGCCGCTATGTCGACGAGTGCCTGGCCGGCAAGGACGGCGCGCGCGGTAAGAATTTCAACATGCGCTGGACCGCCTCCATGGTGGCGGACGTCCACCGCATTTTGAAGCGCGGCGGCATCTTCATGTACCCTTGGGACGCCCGCAAACCCGAGATGCCCGGCAAGCTGCGCCTGATGTACGAGGCCAATCCGATGGCGTTCCTGATCGAGCAGGCCGGCGGCGCCGCCTATGACGGGCGCACCCGGATCATGGACATCGACGCGACGGCGCTGCACCAGCGCGTCGGCGTGGTGCTCGGCGATCCCGACGAAGTCGCCCGCGTCGTCGACTACCACCGCGAGGCGGACGCCGTGCCCACCCCCGCACCGGCCGCGCCGCGCGCCTGATCGGGGAACCGATCGGCATCGCCGGGCTTAAACCCCTGCCATGCCGATCGCCCGCCGCCTGCCCGAACTCGCCCTTCTTCGCATCAAGTCCCTTTTCGCGCGCTGTCGCCGCGTGCGACCGCTGGCGCGCCTCGCCGCCCTGCTCGGCACGTTGGGCGTCGCCGTCCTCGCCGCGCTGACCTTCATCCCGGACCACATCCTCTTTCGCCAGAGGCTCGCCTTCTCGATCCTGGAGATGAGCAGCGCCCGCGAGATGATCGCGCTCGACCAGCGCACCCATGACGGCCTGACGCTGCGCTCCTGGTACGTCGCACCGCAGGAAGGGCGGCCGGTCATCGTCTATTTCGCCGGCCGCGACGGCGACATTCTGCGCAAGCCCGCTCACTTGGTGGAGCGCGTCGAGGACGGGTTCGGCCTCGTCCTCGTCGGCTATCGCGGCTATGGCGGCAATCCCGGCCTGCCGCGCGAGATCGACATGCACCGCGACATCCAGGGCCTCGTCGCGCGCCTGCGGTCCGACAATCTCGCCGGCAGCGGCCTGGTCTTCTACGGCTATTCGATGGGCTCCGCCTTCGCCGCCAATGCCGCCGCGCAGGTCGATCCGCTGGCGGTGATCCTCGAGGCGCCGCTGTCGAACTTCCTCGCCGCCGTGCGCCAGCAGGCCGGTTACGTGCCGGGCTTCCTCGTGCGAACAAGGCTCGACAATCTGTCGCGCATTCCGCAGATCCGTGCGCCGATCCTGCTTCTGGCCGGCGGCCGCGATGCGGTGACGCCACCCTCCTTTGCTCATGCACTGGCCGCCGCAAATCCAACCTTCGCGTCCGTCGAGACCTTCCCCGAGGCCAATCATTTCAGCATCGTCCGTCACGGCGGCCGCGAGGCGATCGGCGCCTTTCTCCAGGCGATCGAGAACCGGACGATGGCGTCGGCGGCCGCGTCTGGACCAGTCCGTAGCTGACGGAAAGGCTGGACGGATCGGCGCTCGCGCAATATCAGCGACGGCGACACAATCTGTCGCGGCGCATGCGTGCCGGGCAATCTTTCACGATCGGAGGTTCTTCATGGCATCGCGCAAGCTTCTTCTTCTCCCCGGCGACGGTATCGGCCCCGAGGCCATGGCCGAGGTCCGCAAGCTGATCGCGGTCATGAACGACGAGATGGGTGCCGGCTTCGAGATCGAGGAAGGCCTGGTCGGCGGCGGCGCCTACGACACGCACGGCCAGTCCATCTCCGATGCCGACATGGAAAAGGCGATGGCGGCCGATGCCGTTCTGTTCGGCGCCGTCGGCGGGCCGAAGTGGGACGGCGTGCCCTATGACGTGCGCCCCGAGGCGGGCCTCCTGCGCCTGCGCAAGGACATGGAGCTCTTTGCGAACCTGCGCCCGGCGATCTGCTATCCCGCTCTGGCGCAGTCCTCGTCTCTGAAGCCCGAAGTCGTCGAAGGCCTCGACATCCTCATCATCCGCGAACTGACCGGCGGCGTCTATTTCGGCGAGCCGAAGACCATCACCGATCTCGGCAACGGCCAGAAGCGCGCCATCGACACGCAGGTCTACGACACGTTCGAGATCGAGCGCATCTCCGGCGTCGCCTTCGAGCTCGCGCGCACCCGCCGCAACGAAGTCTGCTCGATGGAAAAGCGCAACGTCATGAAGTCGGGCGTCCTGTGGAACGAGGTCGTCACCGCAACCCACAAGGCGAAATATTCCGACGTCAAGCTCACCCACATGCTGGCCGATGCCGGCGGCATGCAGCTCGTGCGCTGGCCCAAGCAGTTCGACGTCATCGTCACCGACAACCTCTTCGGCGACATGCTCTCCGACGTCGCCGCGATGCTGACCGGCTCGCTCGGCATGCTGCCCTCCGCCTCGCTCGGCGCACCGGACGCCAGGACCGGCAAGCGCAAGGCGCTTTACGAGCCCGTCCACGGCTCGGCGCCCGACATTGCCGGCCAGGGCATCGCCAACCCGATCGCGATGATCGCCTCCTTCGCCATGTGCCTGCGCTATTCCTTCGAGATGATCGCCGAGGCCGATCGTCTCGAGGCGGCGATCTCCGCCGTGCTCGACGACGGCATCCGCACGAAGGACATCGCGTCCGAAGGCATGGACACCGTCTCGACCTCCGAGATGGGCGACGCCATCGTGGCCAAATTCCGCGCCGCTTCGGCCTGATTCCAAGCCGCGCCGGTTTGGCGAAACAAACAGGTCGCGCATGGCGCGATCCGCGGCAAAGCGATCCTTTCCGGCCGATTGACCCCTGATCGGCCGGAATGCTATTCCAACGGCAACTGTCCGCGCCCGCCACGCGTTTGATCGCGAAGCCGCCCGAGCGCTCCTCACAACAGCCTCAAGGATGATCATGCAGACCGCAGCACTTGCCGTGACGACCGACGAGGCTCACGCGTTTCCGATCCCGGCGAACACCTATGCCGAGCGCGTGGTCTCGGTCACGCATTACACCGACAGCCTGTTCTCCTTCCGCATCACGCGCCCGGCCGCCTTCCGCTTCCGCTCGGGCGAGTTCGTCATGATCGGCCTGCCCAATGCCGAGCGCCCGGTCTTCCGCGCCTATTCGATCGCCAGCCCCGCCTGGGACGAGGAGGTCGAGTTCTATTCGATCAAGGTGGCCGACGGCCCGCTGACCCAGCACCTGCAGAAGATCCAGCCGGGCGACACGGTGCTGATGAAGCACAAGTCGACGGGCACGTTGGTGCTCGACGCGCTGACGCCGGCCAGGCGCCTGTGGATGGTCGCGACCGGCACCGGCTTTGCGCCCTGGGCGAGCCTCCTGCGCGATCCGGAAACCTATGAGAAGTTCGACGAGATCGTCGTCACCAACACCTGCCGCGACGTCGCCGATCTCGCCTATGGCGACCAGCTCGTCGCCTCTCTCGAAAACGACCCGCTGATCGGCGAACTGACGGCCGGTCGCGTCAGATATGTCGCCACCACCACGCGCGAGACCTCGCCGCAGATGGGCCGCATCACCACGCTGATCGAGAATGGCGACCTCTTCCGCATCGTCGGCTGCGCGCCCTTCGACCGCGAAACGGACCGCGTCATGATCTGCGGTTCGATGGCGATGCTGAAAGACGTCAAGGCGCTGGTCGAGGCGCATGGGCTGGAGGAAGGCTCAAACAACAAGCCGGCCGATTTCGTCGTCGAGCGCGCCTTCGTCGGCTGACGGGATTCCACTTGGGTCGGCAGCGGAACCGCCAATCGGACCGCACGTTTTCCTTGACGCTCAAGGAGAACAATTATGAGAATCGACGATATCCGCGTCTCGCGCGCCGCCAGTGACGGCGGTTCCGCAGAAGTCTTCCTTCGCGACGACGATGGTGCGGAAATCCGCGTCGGCCTGCCGCTCGGCCCCGCCTCCAGCGACGACCGCGCCTCAATCCTCGACGAGGTGCGCAGCCTCTTGAATGCCGCCGTCGAGGCGATCGGCGCGACCACCGCGCTTCCCGACGGGCTGACGCCGGCCAACGGCAACGAGGAGGTTTCCCTCGATTCGCTGGACATGCCGAATGACGGCCGCCCGCTCGAATCGCTCGAGGAAGACGACGACAATGCCTACCAGGAATCGGATGAGGCGCTGCCCGACGAACGAGCCGAGCAAGCCCTTGCTGCAGGCCTGACGCGCGGACGCTTCGGCGATCCCGCCTAGCGACAGTTCACGTTCGGACCTTGTCGCGCCGGTGATGGCGGATACCGCAATCCGCTTCGCCGCATCTTGCCTCAGGCAGGCTCGACGCTTTTGGTCGTGCGCATGACGAGAGCGTCGCCGAGTTCTTCGGCAAGCGTCGTCAAAGCCGTCGGCACGGCTTCCTGTTCGATCGGCGTCATCAGGAAGCCGAGTTCGCCGACCGCATCCTGATCCTGATTGCGCTTGGGGGTGTCCAGCATGCCGGGCACTCTCTTTTTAACATATGTTAGTCGCCTTCAAACGCAGCTATAGGCGGAATGATCCCGCCCTCAAACCGCCGAAGCGCGTTTTTCACGCAAAAGTCAGGGCTGCGGACGCAAAAGGCGCCCGGATGGGGCGCCTCTGCAACAGTCGGCGAAAGCCTGGGTCAGCCAATGGCTGGCAGATGTTCGAGCAAATCTTCCATGTGGATCGGGAATTTGCGCACGCGATGGCCGGTCGCGGCGAACACCGCATTGGCAATCGCCGGTCCCGCGCCGCAGATGCCGAGTTCACCGATACCCTTGGAGCCCAGCGGATTCGAGTTCTCGTCGAAGCCTTCGATCATGTGAACGTCGAGCCGCGGCACGTCGCGATTGACTGCCACGTGATACTCGGCGAGGTCACGGTTCATGAACGCGCCATAGCGCTCGTCCATCAGGCTTTCTTCCATCAGCGCCGCACCGATGCCGAAGATCATGCCGCCCATGAGCTGCGAGCGGGCAGTCTTTTCGTTGAGGATGAGGCCGGCATCGAAGACGCCGGTCAGCCGCCGCAGCCGGATTTCGCCGGTCACGGCATCGACGGCCACTTCGGCGAACTGCGCGCCGTAGGAATACTGCGCCATCGTCTTGTATTCCTTGCCCGGCTTCGCCGCGCCCTTGGCGGAAATTCCGCCCGAACCGTCGCCGAGTTGCGCGATCGGCAGCGAGCGGTTGCCGAGGGCGATGTTCGCGCCATCGATCCGCAGCTCCTTCGAATTCGTGCCCTTCCACTCGCTGTCGGCCTTGGCCGCGCGCTTGAGAAGATCGTCCTTCAGCGCCTTGGCGGCCTCGAACACGGCCGTGCCGGTCGAACCCGCGCCGAATGAGCCGCCCGAACCGCACGTCTCGGGGAAATCCGTATCGCCGAGCTTCACCGTCACATGCTCGGGCGCAACGCCCATCGCCTCGGCGGCGATCTGCGTCAGGATCGTATAGGTGCCTGTCCCGATATCGGTCATGTCGAGCCGCACCGTCAGATGACCATCGGTCGAAAGCTCGATTTCGGCCTCGGCCTCCTGCATCAGGTTTGGTCGGATGGCAGCAGCCATGCCGTGACCGATCAGCCAGTCGCCTTCGCGACGCGAAACCGGTCCCTTCCAGCCGAATTTCTCCGCGCCTTCCTGCAGGCAGCGGCGCATCTTGCGCGTGGAAAAGGGCTTGCCCGAATGCGGGTCCTTTTCCGGCTCGTTGCGTACCCGGAACTCCACCGGATCGACCCCGCAGGAATGCGCCAGCTCGTCGATCATGCTCTCGAATGTCAGCGTCCCGACCGCTTCACCCGGCGCGCGCATCGAATCCGCCTTCGGAATGTCGCCCTCGACCACGCGATGGCTGGTGCGCATCGCCTTGGTGGCATAGCTCGCGCGCGTCGGCGAGGCGGCTGCCTCGGCAAAGGGGTAGTCGCGGGCCATGATCGACAAGGTGGCATGGTCGATCGCGACGATCTTGCCATTGGCGTCGGCACCCAGTTTCAGCCTTTGCCGATGACGGGGCCGGTGCGGCCCGTTGGAAAAGACGTTTCGGCGGTGCTGCGCGATGCGCACCGGCTTTCCCGTCAGCTTTGCGCCATGCGCGGCGAGGATCGCCTCGTTGTGGACGCCGAGCTTCGAGCCGAACCCGCCGCCGATATAGGGCGAGACGATTCGCACGTCCTCGGGGTCAATGTCGAACGTGTTGGCGAAGGCCTTGCGCCCATCGCCGAGGATCTGGATCGACATGTGGACGGTCAGCTTGTCGCCATCCCACTGCGCCACCGTCGCATGCGGCTCCATCGCGGCGGCATGCTGGCTCGGCGTGTGGAACTCGCCCTCGACCTGATGCGCTGCCTTCCCATATTCGGCCTCGAAATCACCCGCCTCGGTGTCGACCTCGGGCGTGCCGTCCAGCTCGTCCGGCTTGACCGCCTGATCTTCGTGCTTTTCGGGGTTGAAGACACCATCTTCCGCCGCGATTTCGCAACGGACGAGCGAGGCGGCATGCCGTGCCTGCTCGAATGTTTGCGCGACGACAAGCGCCACAGGATAGCCGAGATGGCGAATCGCGTCGGTTCGCATCATGGCATGCGATTGCGCGAAGCGGCCTCCTTTTGCGCGCTCGCCGAACGGGATCTGCTTCGGCGTGTTTTCATGCGTCACGACAGCCTCGACGCCCGCACAAGCCTCGGCCGCCTTGGTATCGATGGACACGATGCGTCCTTTCGCGACCGGCGATTCCACGATGAAGCCGATGAGGTGAGGCTTGTCGCCGCGCCAGTCCGCGGCATAGGTCGCCCGTCCCGACACTTTCAGCGGGCCTTCGACGCGGTCGAGCGGCTGGCCGATCAGGCCCTTGAACTCGTGTTCGCTCATGCCGCCTTCTCCTGCTTTTGCGTCATCTCGGTGAGGCTGGCGACGATCAGCCGGCGCATCAGCGGAATCTTGAAATCGTTGTCGCCCTGCCCCTTCGCCTCGGCGAGTTCGGCGTCGGCCGCTTCTTCGAACAGCGCCCGCGAAGGCTTCTTGCCTTCCAGCACCTCCTCGGCCCGCGCTGCCCGCCAGGGCTTGTGCGCGACGCCGCCGAGGCCGATCCTGATTTTCAGGAAATGCCCTTCCAGAAGATCGAAGGCGATGCCGATCGAGACGACCGCGAAGGCGTAGGACGAGCGGTCGCGCACCTTGCGGTACATCTGGAATTCCTGCGCCTTGTGCAGGACGACATGCGTGATGAGTTCGCCCTGGCCAAGCTGATGATCGACATGCGGCGTATCGCCCGGCAAGCGGTGCAGCGCATCCGCCGGGATGGTCCGCACGCCGCCCTGTGGCAGCACCGTCTCGATATCCGCGCCGAGCGCGACCATCGCCACTGCCATGTCCGACGGATGGACGGCAATGCAGTTCTCGCTCGCGCCGAGGATTGCGTGGAAGCGGTTCAGGCCGCCGATCGCGTCGCAGCCCGAGCCGGGTTCGCGCTTGTTGCAGGCGCGCTGCGTGTCGTAAAAGTATTGGCAGCGCGTGCGTTGGAGGAAATTGCCGCCGGTCGTCGCCCGGTTCCGCAATTGCTGCGTCGCGCCCGACAGGAGTGCGGTCGAGAGAAGCGGATATTTCTCCCGCACCACCGGATCGGCCGCAAGCGCGCTGTTGGTCACCGCCGCGCCTATGCGCAGCCCGTTCTCCGTCTCTTCGATTTCCTCATGCGGCAGGCGCGAGACGTCGACCAGCGTCTCCGGTCGCTCGATCTCGTGCTTCATCAGGTCGACGAGATTGGTGCCGCCACCGAGGAATTTGGCGTTCTTCGCACTGGCGGCGGCGACTGCCGCCTTGTCGTCGGAAACGCGGGAATAGCTGAACGGCGTCATGTCCGCGCCTCCGCAACTTCCATGATCGCATCGACGATGTTGTTGTAGGCACCGCAGCGGCAGAGGTTGCCCGACATGCGCTCGCGGATTTCCTCGTCGATCAACTCGACCTTTTCCTTGGTTACCACACTTGGCTCACCGCGCTTCAGTTCGTCCAGGAGAGCAGTCGCGGAGCAGATCTGCCCCGGCGTGCAATAGCCGCACTGGAACGCGTCGTGTTTGACGAACGCGGCCTGCAGCGGCGACAGCGCCTCGCCATCGGCCATGCCCTCGATCGTCGTCACCTCGTCGCCTTCATGCGCGACGGCGAGCGACAGGCACGAATTGATCCGCCGCCCGTTGACGATCACCGTGCACGCGCCGCACTGGCCGTGGTCGCAGCCCTTCTTGGAGCCGGTCATGGCAAGGTTTTCGCGCAGGAGGTCGAGGAGGCTCACCCTTGGATCGATCTTCAGATCGTGGGGCGTGCCGTTGACGGTCAGTCGTAACGGGTGCATCCGCTGCCTTTCGTGGTTCCGCGCGCAAGGCGCGCGGCGATGGGTGGCACAGGCATGGCGCGGACGGGACGTGAGGCTCGTCTGCCATTTCGTTGGCCGAGGCGGGAAATCGGGAAAATCGCCTCGTTCCCCGGTACCGTCGTGCCCGATTGACACGCGCCATGCCTGCTTCGACGGACTAACCGCCAAGCGCCGGTCAATGTTCCTGCGGAAATTTTAAACTGCTTGGATCACCAGTTCGAAAGTGATCAGAACGGCGACATCGCGGGCAAGCCGGCCATGGCCGACCGCCCCGTCGAGACCGACGATGGCGACGTCGAGATGGCAGCGTCCATCCTGATACCGACCATCGGTGACGAGGAGTTCGGTCGCGTAGGACGCGACCTCCGGGCCGTCCTCGAACAGGGCCCCGACCGTGCTTCCGACCCCGAAAATTCGGGCTCGTTCGACCGAATTTCGAACGCAAACTGCCTCGATCGAGGCAAGAACGGGCTCATTCGGGCGCAGAACGAGCGCAAAACCACCCGGTTTGGAGGTGGTTTCAGCCCGCTTTGGAGCGAATAATCGGAAATTGGTCTCGGAATTATCCCCGACCTCGAACCGCGCACCGTCCATTTCGAGGCCGGTGACGACGCAGTCCGAGGCGACGATGCTGTTGAGCGGCAGGAGGTGACCCATCCGCCCCGCCCACTCTCCATGGCAGTGCAGGAATGGCTCTCCATCGCGGATTCCGACGATCGCGCCGGCCCGCTCGATGGTCGCCGCTTGAAGCGTATGGGTCTGCGAATACCAGGCGACATGATCGGCATCCGGCGCGGCGCCGGGAATGACGTAGTCGAGCGGCGCAAGGGCTAAGCCCGAAAGGTCTACATAGCCGGAAAACCCTTGCATTCCATGAGCTTGGGCTATCGCGTCATTGACCGTCAGCCCGGCCTTTAGATGCAATTCGACCGGCTCGATCCGGCACGGAACGGCGACCGCGCGCTCCGCCGCGACAGGTCCGGGCTGGCGCATCGTCCGCATTCAGACCGCCAACCCCGCATTGACGAACCCGCCATCGACCGCCAGCACCTGCCCATTGACGTAACTCGCCTCCTCGGAGAGCAGAAACGCCACCGCCTGCGCGATTTCGCGCGGCTGGCCATAGCGCCCCTGCGGCACGCGCTCGCTCCATTGCCGACGCACGTCCTCGGTATGGACCGAACGGGCGAGCGGCGTGTCGATCGGGCCGGGCGCGACGGCGTTGACGCGGATGCCGTGACGGCCGAGTTCGGTCGCCATGATCATGGTCATCAGATTGACCGCGCCCTTCGACGAGCCGTAAGCGACGCGGCCCTTGTTGCCGGTGAGGCCGGAGACCGAGCTGATGTTGACGATCGACCCCGACGCGCCGGCGGCAAGCCATTGCCGCGCGGCGGCGCGCGCGACGATGAAGGAGCCGGTCAGATTGACGTCGACGATGCGGCGGAAATCGGCGACTTCAGTGTCGACGGCCGGCTTGTCCATGCCGATGCCGGCCGAATTGACGACGCCTGTAAGCGCGCCGGCCTTGGCAAAAGCCTGTTCGACATCCGCTTCGTCGGCGACATTCCCAGCAGCGCCTGAAGCCTTCGGCCCGAGCTTTTCGCAGGCGGCGTCGATAGCATCCTGCTTCAAGTCGAAAAGAAAGACGGGAATGCCGCGCTCGACGAGGATCGCGGCGGTGTCGAGGCCGATGCCAGACGCGCCGCCGGTGATGAAGACCGCGCCCGCCATCAGCTTGCCTTCGCGGTGAGGGCGGCAAGGTCGCCGCGCTTTTCGAGTTCCTCGCGGATCAGCTTCTTGGCGATCTTGCCATAGGCCGATTTCGGCATTTCGTCCCAGAAGACGAAGAGCTTCGGCATCTTGTAGCGCGCGATCTTCGGCTCGAGGAAGGCGCGCATGTCGATGGTCCTCGCGTCGGCGCCTGGCCGGGCGACGCAGACGGCAACGCCGATCTCGCCCCACATCGGATCGGGCACGCCGAGGACGGCGGTCTCGGAAATCTCCGGATGGGTCAGTATCTTCTCCTCGATCTCGCGCGGATAGATGTTGGAGCCGCCCGAAATGTACATATCCGAGGCGCGGCCGGTGAGGTAGACGAAGCCGTGCGCGTCCATGTGACCGAGGTCGCCGGTGCGGAACCAGCCATTACGGAACGACTTGGCGTTGGCTTCCGGATTGTCCCAATAGCCGGCGAAGACAGCCGGTCCGACGACGCAGATCTCGCCCGTCTCGCCAATTCCGACCGCCTCGCCCGCATCGTTCTGGATCTCGACCTCGATGCCGGTGCGCTCGAAGCCGCACGAGCCGATCCGCGCGAGCGAATCGTCAACCGAATGATGCGCGGGCGGCAGGACGGTGATGTTGCCGGTGACCTCGCCGAGGCCGAAATACTGGACGATGACCGGACCGAGCTTCTCCAGCGCCTTGATCTGATCCGTCCGGTACATCGGCGCCCCGGCATAGATGACGTAGCGCAGCGAGGAATGATCGAAACGGTCGACCGACGGGTCCTCGACGAGCAGTTTCAGGATGGTCGGAACGGTGAAGGCATTCGACACCTTCCACTTTTCGACCAGT
This sequence comes from Aliihoeflea sp. 2WW, assembly GCF_000497755.1. GTDB lineage: Bacteria > Pseudomonadota > Alphaproteobacteria > Rhizobiales > Rhizobiaceae > Aliihoeflea. The sequence goes on along the minus strand of NZ_AYOD01000035.1, from coordinate 416,880 downwards.
TGCCAGACGGTTGGAACATCGAGCTTGTCGGTCGGCAAAAGCACCGTCTTTACGCCATGCGCGACCTGCGCGAGTTGGTGAACGCCGGCGCCATGCGACAGAGGCGCGACCACGATCGAGGCGTCCTCATGAGTCGTTCCGGGCATCAGGTCGCAAAGGTGATTGGTGACGACGAAACCCATCTGGCCATGCGTCAGCACCGCAGCCTTGGGACGTCCGGTCGTGCCGGAGGTGAAGAAGAACCAGCATGGATCGTCGCGGTCGACGACGGCCATCGGGACTTTCCGGCCTTCGTTGCGGGCGACGATGGCGTCGTAATCCTCGCCGAATTCGGCCTCGCCGATGGCAATGAAGAAGCGCGCGTCCGGCGCCTGCTCGCGCACGGCCTGCGCGTGGCCGGCGAAAGGGGCGGCGCAGATCATGCCGACCGCACCGCTCGCATTCGCCAGATAGGCAACCTCGTCTGGCGACTGCCGGTAATTGGTCGGGACCCACACCGCGCCGATGCGAAAGCAGGCGAACATGGATTCGAACATCTGGTTGTTGTTGGCCGACTGGACCAGCACCCGGTCGCCCTTCTGAACACCGAATTCCGTTGTCAGGGCATACGCGAAAGCCTCGACGCGCGCCTGCATCGCCGCCCAGGTCCATGTCTCATCGCGCCAAACGAAGCCGATTTCATCGGGGTGCCGCCGGGCAGACTGGGCGAGGAAATTCGCAAGGTTCATCGCGCGGGTGGTGACTGGTTTCATCGAGGAATCCTGAAGGCTCATGCGGTTTTGCGCCCGGCCTCTGGCACGGGCGTGAAATAGACGGACTGGCGCTGGGCCAGCTTCTGCTCGACCCGGGTGGCCTCTGCGGCCAGCAGTGCACCGATCTCGGCCTGCCGGGGTCCTTGCAGGCGGCTGTCGATCGCGGCGATGGAAAGCGCCCCGATCGCGCGGCCGAACGGATCGCGGATGGCGACCCCCACCCCCCAGGAATTGGCGACGATCAGGCCGGGATTGAGGGCATAGCCCTGCGCGCGCGTCTCGGCGACGTCGGCGCGGATGCGTTCGGGCGGATAGAGCGGGTAGCTTGCCGCCAGCACCGCCGCATTGGCTTCCAGCACGGCTTCGATCTCCGCGTCGGGGAGGGCTGCCAGAATGGCGAGCGAGCCCGCGCCGCAGCCGAGCGGATGCTCGAAGCCCGTCTGGAGCGCGTGGGTACGGACTGGATAGGTGCCCTCCTCGCGGTGCAGGCAGACCGAGACGAGGTCGCGGCGGACCGAGACGAAGGCGGAATCCTGCGTCTGGCGCGACAGGCGCACGACGCTGTCCATGGCGAATTGCAAAAGGCCGTAGCGCGGCGCGGCGAGCGAGCCGAGAACATAGGATTCGGCGCCGAGATAATAGCGCCGCGTCGCCTCATCCTGTTCGACGAAGCCGGCGCGTATCAGTGCCAGCAGCAGGCGGCGGGCGGTCGGCTTGTTGAGCCCGGATTCCTCGACCAGCGACGACAGGGCTGCGCCGCGCCCGGCATGACGCCCCACCAGGGCCAGAAGGCCTAGCGCCCGATCCACGCTCTGGGCTCCGCCGAAATCCAACCGATGCTCCTCCCGTCCCGCATCAGCGCGGTCCACATCATGGATAGGCAGCGTAGTCAGCTCCTCGCCGGCTGTAAAGCCGCAACGAATTTCGCCTTGCAATCTCGCCCCGCATCCGTATCGTCACTCCGTTCGCGGCAGGATGCTGCGGTCCATATCGTGGACCACATCGTCGGCGGGAGAGAGAAACCCGGCGGTGTGGTTCAATTAACGGAGGAAAACCAATGAACTTCCTGAAGACGGGCGCGACCGCGCTCACCTCGGTTCTGGCGGGTCTCGCCATGATGTCGGCCGCATCGGCCGAGACGTTCCGCCTGTCGCACAACACCGGCGACACCACGACCTGGCATCGCGGCGCCGAGAAGTTCAACGAACTCGTCAAGGCGGCGACCGGCGACGAGATGGATGTGCGCACGTTTCCGAATGCCCAGCTCTCCGGCGGCGACCAGATGCGCCAGGCCGAAATGGTCGGCCGTGGCGCAATCGATTTCGTGATGACCTCGGCGATCAACGTGACGCCGCTCGAGCCGCAGATGGCGGTCTTCTCGCTGCCCTATCTCTATTCCTCCTACGAGGAAGTCGACGCCACGGTCGATGGCGCGCCGGGCGACGCGATGAAGGAAATCATGCTCAAGCACAACATCGTCGTGCTGGCATGGGGCGAGAACGGCTTTCGCGAGGTGACCAACAGCAAGCAGCCGATCACCAAGCCGGAAGACCTGGCCGGCCTCAAGATGCGTGTCGCGGGTCCGATGTATATCGACGTGATGAATGCGCTCGGCGCCAACCCGCAGCAGATGCAGTGGACGGAAACCTTCACCGCGCTTCAGCAGGGCGTGGTGGACGGCCAGGAAAACCCGGTCGGCGCGGTGATCATCCCGCAGCGCGTCTATGAAGTGCAGAAATACCTGACCACCTGGAAATATTCGTACGACCCGGTGTTCCTCGGCGTTTCCAAGCAGCTCTGGGATTCGTGGGACGCGGAAACCCAGGAAAAGATGCAGACGGCGGCCACCGAGGCGATGGCCTATCAGAAGCAGATCACGCGCGAGGACACCGACAAGGGCCTCGACACGCTGCGCGAGAACGGCATGGAAGTCTACGAGCCGACGGCCGAAGAACTTCAGGCCTTCCGCGATGCGACCAAGCCCGCCTTCGACACCTGGGCCGAAAAGGTCGGCACGGACCTGGTGCAGACCTTCCAGGATGCGATTTCGGCGAATTGAGCTGAGGCTTGACGGGCAGAGGGAAGCGCCTTGCCGCGCCCCCCTCTGCCTTGGCGGGCATCTCCCCCGCATGGGAGGAGATCACGCGGTGTCGTCGACGAGACTAATCTCCCCCCTCGCGGGGCGTCCGAAGGACGGGCCGAGACAAGTGGCTCGGGCCAGGGCGGGCGGCAGCCCAGAGGGGGGCGCCATGGAGCGCCTCCATTTCCGATCCGCGAAACGAAAGCGAGCGCATGAACTTCATCCTGCGTGACTTCGAGAAGATCGTCTGCGTGGCGATCTTCGCGGCCATGACGGCCCTCGGCTTCGTCAACGTCGTCGTGCGTTACTTGACGAGCTATTCGCTGGCCTCGTCCGAGGAACTCCTGACCAACGGCTTCCTGCTGCTGACCATTTTCGGCGCGGCGATCGCCGCGCGCAGCGGCGACCATCTGGCAGTGACGCTTCTCTACGATCTCGTCCCGGCGCCGGCGCGCAAGGCGATCCTGCTGCTTGCCACGGCTCTTTCGGCGCTGCTTCTGGCGCTGTCGGCCTGGTTCTGCTGGCAACTCGTCACCAACCAGATGTCGAGCGGCATCCGCTCCTACGCCCTGCAGATTCCGGCGTGGTACTACAGCGTCGGCCTGCCGTTCGGCTTTGCGCTGATCCTGATCCGCTACCTGCAATATGCGCAGGAGGTGTGGACCGGCCGCGCCGGGACGGAGGTGGCCAATGGCTGAGATGTTCGACATGGGCGCCGGCACACAGATGGTCATCGTCTTCTTCGTGCTGCTGTTTCTCAAGGTTCCCGTTGCCTTCGCGCTCGGCCTGTCGGCGATCTATGCGATGTGGGTTCTGGGCTTCGGGCTCGACCTCGTCGGCGATCTGATCGCCACCGGCATCGCCAAATTCTCCCTGCTCGCCATCCCCTTTTTCATCCTCGCCGGAACGTTGATGGGCTCACTCGGCATCGCCGAGCGCATGATCCGCTTCTTCCGCGTGCTGATCGGCGGCCTGCCGGGTGGCATGGGCGTGGTGGGAACCGTCGTCTGCCTGTTCTGGGGCGCGGTCTCGGGCTCGGGCCCCGCATCGGTGGCGGCGATCGGCCCGCTGATCATCAAGGGCATGCACGAGGACGGCTATTCGCGCTCCTTCGCCGCCGGTCTCGTCTGCACCGGCGCAGCGCTGTCGATCGTCATCCCGCCCTCGATCGGCCTCGTCATCTACGGCGTCATCGCCGAAACCTCGATCTCGCAGCTCTTCATCGCCGCGATCATTCCCGGCCTCTTCCTCGGCGTGCTGATGCTGGCGACGCTGCCCTTCGCGAAGAAATCGTCGCCAGCGGCCGGCAGCCCCAGCGTCGAGGCGCTGATGCCGATGCCGGACGCCGGCCTGCCCTATGGAAAGCGCCTGTGGCGCTCCTTCATCGATTCCTTCTGGGGCCTGGTGACGCCGGTCGTCATTCTCGGCGGCATCTATTCGGGCGCCTTCACGCCGACCGAAGCGGCGATCGTCGCGACGGTCTATGCGGTCCTTGTCGGCGGCCTCGCCTATCGCACCTTGACCATCACGAGGCTCTACGAGGCGACCGTCGCGGCGAGTGCGTCCTCGGCGGTCGTCATGCTCGTCGTCGCCTATGCCAGCCTCTTCGGCTGGGTCGTGACCGTGGACGATCTGGTCGGCCAGTATTCGAGTGCGCTGCTGGGCCTGTCCGACAATCAATGGGTGATCCTCGCCGTCATCATGCTGATCCTCCTGATCGCCGGCATGTTCATGGACGCGATCACCATCATGTTCATCGCGCTGCCGATCTTCCTGCCGGTGTCGCGCGAACTCGGCTGGGACCCGGTCTGGTTCGGCGTGCTGGTGATGGTGAACCTCGCCATCGGCCTGTTCACGCCGCCGGTCGGCATCAATCTCTATGTCGCGGCCAACATCACCAAGCTGCCGCTGGAGCGGATCGCCTATGGTGCACTGCCGTTCCTGCTGACCTGCACCATCGGCCTTGCCATCATCGCGGCCTTTCCGCAGATGTCGCAGTTCCTCGTCAATGTCCTAAGGTAATGAGCGTTTCCAATGGGTTGTAGGGCGGGCCAGAATGACGCAGGCACAATTGCATGGCTGCCATGCAATTTGTTGCATTGCACCATCGAGGCGGTGCTCCTATCTTCGGATTGTCAACGGCCAACCTCCTCCCTGGCCCGAGACAATGACTGCGGTGCACCTCCTCCCGCACCGCACGAAATCAGGCCCGTCGGATCTCCTCCCCCGACGGGCCTTCTTTTTTGCCGAAATTCCAGTCATCGCCGGCCGCTCTTCGGGGTGGCTCTCGCGCGCGTTCGGCTTTATGAACGGCGCCGACGCAAGATTGTGACCGTGCGCAGCCGCCGCAGCGATGTTTCGTTGCCCGGTCGCGCGATGAGGAGATTCTGATGCCCCCCTACCGTTCCAGAACCACCACCCATGGCCGCAACATGGCCGGCGCGCGCGGACTGTGGCGCGCGACCGGCATGAAGGATTCCGATTTCGGCAAGCCGATCATCGCGGTGGTGAACTCGTTCACGCAGTTCGTGCCGGGCCACGTCCACCTTAAGGACCTCGGCCAGCTCGTCGCGCGCGAGATCGAGGCGGCCGGCGGCGTCGCCAAGGAGTTCAACACCATCGCCGTCGACGACGGCATCGCGATGGGCCATGACGGCATGCTCTATTCGCTGCCGAGCCGCGAGATCATCGCCGATTCGGTCGAGTACATGGTCAACGCGCACTGCGCCGACGCTATGGTCTGCATCTCGAACTGCGACAAGATCACGCCCGGCATGCTGATGGCCTCGCTGCGCCTCAACATCCCGACCATCTTCGTTTCCGGCGGGCCGATGGAGGCCGGCAAGGTGAAGCTGTCGGACGGCAAGATCCACGCGCTCGACCTCGTCGACGCGATGGTCGCCGCCGCCGACGACACGATGTCGGACGAGGACGTGGCCGTCATCGAGCGCTCGGCCTGCCCGACCTGCGGCTCGTGCTCGGGTATGTTCACCGCCAACTCGATGAACTGCCTGACCGAGGCGCTCGGCCTGTCGCTGCCCGGCAACGGCTCGACGCTCGCCACCCATGCCGACCGCAAGCGGCTGTTCCTCGAGGCCGGCCAGCGCATCGTCAGCCTCGCCAAGCGCCATTACGAGAGCGACGACGCGACCGCGCTGCCGCGCAACATCGCCTCGAAGGGCGCGTTCGAGAATGCGATGGCGCTCGACATCGCCATGGGCGGTTCCACCAACACGGTCCTGCACATCCTCGCCGCCGCGCATGAGGGCGAGATCGACTTCACGATGGACGACATCGACCGGCTGTCGCGCAAGGTGCCGTGCCTGTCGAAGGTCGCGCCGGCGAAGTCGGACGTCCATATGGAAGACGTTCATCGCGCCGGCGGCATCATGGCGATCCTCGGTGAACTCGACCGCGCGGGGCTGATCCACCGCGACCTGCCGACCGTTCACGAGCCCACGCTTGGCGATGCGATCGACCGCTGGGACATCGCGGTCACCGACAATCCGGCCGCGCTCGAGCTCTTCTCGGCCGCGCCCGGCGGCGTGCCGACGCAGGTTGCGTTCAGCCAGAGCGCGCGCTGGAACGAGCTCGACCTCGACCGTGAAAAGGGCGTCATCCGCGACGCGCAGCACCCGTTCTCCAAGGATGGCGGCCTCGCGGTGCTGAAGGGCAACGTCGCGCTCGACGGCTGCATCGTGAAGACGGCGGGCGTCGACGAATCGATCCTGAAATTCTCTGGGCCGGCGCGCGTCTTCGAAAGCCAGGACGACACGGTCAACGCGATCCTGACGAACAAGATCAATCCGGGCGACGTCGTGGTGATCCGCTATGAAGGGCCGCGCGGCGGGCCGGGCATGCAGGAAATGCTCTACCCGACCAGCTATCTGAAGTCGAAGGGCCTCGGAAAGGCCTGTGCGCTCCTCACCGACGGCCGCTTTTCGGGCGGAACGTCGGGGCTGTCGATCGGCCACGTCTCGCCGGAAGCGGCCGAGGGCGGCACGATCGGCCTGGTGCGCGAAGGTGACCGGATCGAGATCGACATCCCGAACCGCACCATCCACCTTGCCGTCGACGATGCCGAACTGGATGCACGCCGCAAGGCGCAGGCCGAAGCGGGCTGGAAGCCGGCCGAGAAGCGCAAGCGCAACGTGACGCCGGCACTGAAGGCCTACGCCGCCTTTGCAACGAGCGCCGCGAAAGGCGCGGTGCGGCAGGTGCCGGAGATCGACTGAACCAGCGCCGCGGCGGGCGACTTTCCTTTTGAAAGCCCGCCCGCCAGACGCTAGACGAAAAGCCCATGCCGGCGGGAGGATTTCGCACGGCATCGATTTCAAGGAACGACGCAGCCCGGAAGGCTGCGCCATCAACAGGGAGGACTACGCATGAACCTGACCAGAACCCACCTCGCCGGGCTGACCGCGCTTCTGGCCGGCTCGCTTCTCGCCGGCTCGGCGCTGGCGCAGACCGAAGTGAAGCTCGGCTACGCACTCGCCGTCGATTCGCATTACGGCGTCGCCGCCAACAAGTGGCAGGAAGTCGTCGAGGCCGGCACGGACGGCCGCTACACCTTCACCCATTTCCCCTCGTCCGGCCTCGGCGGCGAGCGTGAAGTGCTCGAAGGCCTGCAGATCGGCACCGTCGAGGCAACGATCGTCTCCTCGGGCACGCTGTCGAACTTCGTGCCGGAAGCCGGCGTCTTCGACATTCCCTTCCTGTTCCGCAATCTCGAACATGCCCGCGCAGTGATGGACGGCGAGGTCGGCGACGAGCTTTTGACCAAGTTCGCCGATGCCGGCATGATCGCTGTCGCCTGGGGCGAACAGGGCTTCCGCCACATCACCAACAATCGCGGCGCGATCGACGGCCCGGACGACATGGCCGGCCTGAAGCTGCGCACGATGGAAAACCCGGTGCACATCACCGCCTTCGAGACGCTGGGCGCGGCGCCGACCCCGATGGCCTGGCCCGAAGTGATCGGCGCGCTGCAGCAGGGCACGATCGACGGACAGGAGAACCCGCTTTCGGTCATCACTTCCGCCAAGCTTTCGGAGGTGCAGAAGCATTTGACGCTGTCGGGCCACGTCTATTCGCCGGCCATGCTGCTGGTCTCGCCGGATCTGTGGAACGCCATGTCGGACGAGGACAAGGCCGTCTTCACCGATGGCGCGACCCAGGCCGTCACCGCCATGCGCGGCTTCGTCGACGAGGTCGAGGCGAGCGGCGTCGAGGAACTGCGTGCCGCGGGCATGGAAGTCGGCGAACTCTCCGACGAGCAGAAGGCGCAGTTCCAGGAAGCGCTGGCGACCGCCTATGAGCAGTATTACGGCCAATACGACCGCGCCCTGATCGAAAAGATCACCGCGGTCGAGTAAAGCCCGTGCATTGACCGGGCCGGCTCCGACCGGCCCGGCTTTCACCCTCGTAGGGATGCGCCCATGCGGACCGCCGAAACCATCTTCGTCGAAGCGAACAAATGGGCGCTCGTCCTGATCCTCGCCGCCATGTCGGCCATCGTCTTCGCCAACGTCACCCTGCGCTACACAACCAATTTCTCGATCGTCTGGGCCGAGGAGGTCGCGCGCTATCTGATGGTGTGGATGACGTTTCTCGGCGCGGGCCTGGCGCTGCGCACCGGCGGCCTCGTCGCGATCACCAATCTGCATGACGCCATGCCCGACAAGCCGCAGCGTGCCCTGCGTGCCATCATCGTCGCCGGCCTCCTGGTCTTTTTCGCGGTGATGATCTGGGTCGGCTATTCCTATGCGCTGCGCATGCGCTTTCAGATGACGCCTGCGACCCGCATCCCCTTCTCGGCCATCTATGCGGCAATGCCGATCGGCTTCGCGCTGATGACGATCCATCTCCTGCTCATCGCCCGCCGCTTCATCGGCGACAACGCCTTCGACCGCATCGCCGGCGTCGACGAAAACTCGGCTGCCGGTGGCTGACGCATCATGACCACGATCCTCTTCTCCTCGTTTCTGATCCTCCTCGTCATCGGCTTTCCGATCGCGTTCGTGCTGGCGATTTCGGCCTTCCTGGCGGTCTCCTTCGGCTCGAACTATCCGATGCTCGTCATCGTCAAGGAGATGTTCTCGGGGCTCGATTCCTTCCCGCTGATGGCGGTGCCGTTCTTCGTGCTGGCGGCCGAGCTGATGACCGGCGGCGCGATGACGATGGTGCTGCTGCGCTTCGCCGCGCAGTTCGTCGGCCATCTGCGCGGCGGGCTCGGCTACGCCAACGTCATGTCGTCGGCGATGTTCTCGGGCATTTCGGGCTCGGCGCTCGCCGACGCCGCCGGACCCGGCGCGATGATGACGCGGATGATGGAACGGAGCGGCTACGACAAGGCATATGCCGGCGCGCTGACCGCATCCTCCGCCGTCATGGGGCCCATCATCCCGCCCTCGATCATCATGATCATCTACGCGCTGCAGGTGCAGGAGGTTTCGGTCGGCGGGCTCTTCGTCGCCGGCATCGTGCCCGGCCTCATCATCGCGCTGGCACTGTGCGGGACAAATTTCCTCGTCAGCCGCAAGCGCGGCTACAAGAGCGACGAGCCGCGCCCGCCGGTGCGCGACATGATCCGCACGACCATCCACGCCATCCCCGCCCTGCTCCTGATCGTCATCATCATCGGCGGCATCCGCTTCGGCGTCTTCACGCCGACGGAAGCCTCGGTCGTTGCGGTGTTCTATGCGCTTTTGTGCGGCATGTTCGTATACCGCACGCTGAAGATCCGCGCCTTGCCTGAGATCATCCTGCGCGCCGCGCTGGTCAGCGTCTCGGTCCTGCTCATCCTCGCGGCCGCGCGCGCATTCGCCTGGGTTCTGATTATCCAGAGCGTGCCGCAGACGCTCGCCGCCGCGATCATCGCGATGGAATTGTCGCCGATCGTCTTCCTGCTCGCCGTCAACGTGCTGCTGCTCGCCTTCGGCCTGTTCATGGACCCACTGCCGGGCGTCATGGTGCTGGTGCCGATCCTGGCGCCGATCGCGACGACGCTCGGCATCGACCCGACCCATTTCGCCATCGTCGTGATTCTGAACCTGACGATCGGCCTGATCACGCCGCCGGTAGGGAGCCTCCTTTTCGTCGTCTCATCGGCGGTCGATCTGAAGGTCAGCCGGCTGGTCCGCGAGATGCCGCCCTTTCTCGCGACGCATCTGATCGTGCTCCTGCTCATCACATTCATCCCGGCCCTCTCGACCTGGGCGCCGCGCGTGAGCGGATTTTGATCGCCGTCACCAATTCGCCATCTTGACGGGAACTTAATTTCACGGAAAGCATTACAACGACATAAAGCGTGAAATGGCGCGAGGAGGCTTCATGACCGCGACGAACGTCCAGTTTCCCGAACCCGTCGTGCTGCGAACCGGCGACCGCGTGCTCGAAATCCGCGATGCCATGCAGGCGGCACAGACGCTCGCCGAGGCGTGGCCGGCGACGCGGGGCAAATGGTATCATGCCGCCAATCGCGCCTGCCGCAGCGCTGTCAGGGGCGAAACCTCGCCGCAGCTTGCGCGCAACATGTTCGTCCAGGCGGTCGATGAATCGCGCCTCGGCGCGTGAGCGTATCGGCCCTGACAGATTGTCGCAGACGGTTTTGCATGGCTTCCATGCGATTTTTTCGATTGCCGAAATAAATCGGAATACCTAGATAAGGGAAGTCGACGGATCGACCTCCTCCCCGATCCCGAGACGTCGGCGACGCACCTCCTCCCGCGTCGCCTGGAAATCGGCCCGCCGGACCTCCTCCCCCGGCGGGCCTTTTTTGTGCGCGGTCCGCGGCGCGGCTTACGCCCTCTTAAGGGTCTGCCGACATAATCGCGGCATGGCACGACGCAGGAAATCGAAGTCCGGAAAATGGATCGTCACCGGCGCGCTCACGGCAGCGCTGGCGGGCGGGGCCTATCTCTGGCTCGGCGACGACGCGGCGCGACGGATGCACGATGCGGCGCAAACGCCACCGGCGAAGATCGAGCGGCCGGCGGAGAAGAAGGCGGTGCGACCGCCGGCGAAGGTTCAGCGTGCGGCGCTGCCGAAAGCTTCCGTCGAGCAGGGGCCGAAGCCGGTGGCGCCGGTCTCGATGCCCGTCGACCGGCCACGCAAGGCTGCCATCCCGAGGCCTTCCCTGGCCGTCGGGAACTAGCGCGGCGGGCATTCTGGCGAATGCCGCGATGCCGCCCTAGTATTCTTTTCCAGCCGCATTTGTGCGACGCCGGACGATACCGTCCGGCTGCAAAATGCTAGTCCGCGTTTTCCTCGATCTTTTCCATGTCGTCGTCCGACAAGCCGAAATGATGTCCGATCTCGTGGATCAGGACATGACTGACGATGTCGCCCAGCGTCTCCTCATTCTCCGACCAGTAATCGAGAATGGCGCGGCGGTAGAGGGTGATGCGGTTCGGGCCTTCGCCCGATTGCGGGTTCCATCGCTCGGCGATGCCCTTGCCCTCGAACAGGCCGAGCAGATCGAACGGCGTTTCGAGCGCCAGATCGTCCATGATCTCGTCGGTCGGAAATTCCGCGATGAGAATGACGATCTCGCCCGTCAGTTGCCTGAAGGTTTCCGGAAGGTGTGCGTAGGTTTCCAGCGCCAGCAGTTCGAACTCTTCCAGCGAGGGGGAGAGCTGATCGTGCCAGGCGCGCGTTTTGTAGATGCGGCCCATGCAGCGCCATATAGACCTTTTGCAGGCCGATTTCGACCCCCGCCGGAAATCAGCGCCGTTCGTCGTCTTCGAGCGCCCGCGCCTCCGATGGCAGCATGACCGCGATGCCGTCGCGGATCGGATAGGCAAGCCGCGCATGGCGCGAGACGAGCTCCTGCCGCGCCTCGTCATATTCCAGGCCGCCCTTGGTCAGCGGGCAGACCAGAAGCTCCAGCAGCTTCGGATCGGTGAGGCGGCTGCGGACGGGGGGATGGGTCGTCACTGGAGGCTCCCGCCGCCCAGATCCCCGTCGCGGGCGAGCGCCATCTCGGTGATCGCGATCAGCGTCTCGGCGCGGGTCTTGAGATCCGGCGCTTCGAGCAGCGCCTGCTTTTCCGCCGCGCCATAAGGCGCCATCATCGACAGCGCGTTGACCAGCGACCGGTTTTCGGCCCGCCGGATCGAATCCCAGTCCGCCTCGAGGTCGTTCGCCTGCAGATAGGCCTGGAAAGCGCGCAGCAGCGCGGGACGGTCGAGTTCGCTCGTGTCCGACGCCTCGTCGAGATCGGCGACGAAGGGCAGGATGCGGCACTGCCGGTAGGCGGTCTTGACATGCGCCTCGTGGTCGAGCCGAAAGCGGCAGACGCCCTGGAGCGAGATCAGATAGCGGCCGTCCCCCGTCTCGGCGAAGGATGTCAGCCGGCCAAGGCAGCCGACCTCGCAAAGCTGCGGCTCTCCATCCTCGCGCAGGCTGCCGTCGAGCGCGGGCTGGATCATGCCGACGAGGCGGCTCTTGGACAGGATCGCGTCGATCATCGCCAGATAGCGCGGCTCGAAGATGTTGAGCGGCATGCGCCCGCCCGGCAGGAGCAGTGCGCCGGCGAGCGGAAACACCGGCACCATCTCCGGTATGTCCCTCGCGCTGCGATAACGTGCGTTTCCCGCCTGCACGGCTGCTCCCTCATTGGCCCGGGCCGGTTCCACTCGGCCGGTTCCGCTTCCACGATTTATGTGGTGCAGCGGCGGTGAACCTCAAGGCCGGAGGATCAGGAGAAGAGCACGGAGGAGAGCTTGCGCCGCGCGGCAAGCGTCGCCGGGTCGGTCATGCCCCAGGCCTCGAAGAACTTGAGGAGCTGCGCCCGCGCGCCGTCCTCGCGCCATTCCCGGTCGGCCTTGACGATGGCGAGGAGCGATTCGGTCGCTGCCGCCCGGTCGCCGCGCGCGTTCTGGATCAAGGCGAGGTCGAAGCGCGCCTCGTGGTCCGCCGGATCGGCGGCGAGGCGGCGTTCGAGCGCTGCCGGATCGCCGAGCCCGGCGACCTGCGCGTCGAGATCGAGCCGCGCCTTGACGGCGAGCATGTCGGCATGGCCGGCCTTGTCGGCGGGAACCTGTTCGAGCACCGACAGCGCATCGTCCTTCTGGCCGGCGTCGAGGAGAAGCGTCGCGAGCGCGGCGCTGGCCTGCGGATGGCCGGGCTCCTCGGCGAGGACGGCCGAATAGATGCCGACAGCGCCCTGCAGATCGCCCGCCGCGCGCGCCTCGCCGGCCGCCGCCAGCGCATCCTCGATCGCCGCGCCGGCATTGCCCGGGCCGGCCACCTTGTCGATGAACTCGACGATCTTGCTTTCCGGCACCGCGCCCATGAAGCCATCGACCGGCTGGCCGTCCTTGAAGGCGATGACGGCGGGGATCGACTGGATGCCGAGCTGCCCGGCGATGGAGGGGTGGTCGTCGATGTTCATCTTGACGAGCTTGACCCGTCCCTTGGCGGCCGCGACGACCTTTTCCAGCGCCGGCTGGAGCTGCTTGCAAGGCCCGCACCATGGCGCCCAGAAATCGACGAGAACGGGCTGCTTGCGCGATTCCTGCACGACGTCGGCGCCGAAGCTTGCGGTCGTCGTGTCCTTGATCAACCCGTCCGCCGGCGCGGCTTGGGCGCCGACGAGACCGGCGCCCCCTTCCATGGAGGCGGCGAAGTCGGGCTGTGCGGGATCGCGGTGCATGGGAACTGTCCTTTCAAGATAAGCGTGCGCGGCGCGGCGTGTCGTCAATGTGGCGAAACGGCCGAAACATTCAAGATCAGCGGCTCATGTCCGGCGGCGCGCAGGAATTTGACGAGGTCGTCGGCGCGGATCGAGGTGGTGGCGGTGTTGACCAGCGGATGGGCGTTGATCGTCTCATGCGCCATCAGCGCGGCATCGAGGACGAAGGTGACGTTGCCGCCCGCATCGTTGATCGCTCCGAAGGCCGTCACCGCGCCGGGAATGACGCCGAGATACTCCATCAGCTTCTCCGGCTTGCCGAACGAAACGCGCGACGACGCGCCGATGACGTGGTGGACCTGTTTCAGGTCGACCTCGGCCGTCTCCTCGACCGTCAGGAGAAAGAAGCGATCCTTCTTGTCCTTGAGGAAGAGGTTCTTCGTATGCCCGCCCGCGATCTGCCCGCGCAGCGACTGCGATTCATCGACGGTGAAGAGCGGCGGATGCTCGACGGTCTCGACCGGAATGCCGAGTTCGGCAAGCATGTTGAAGAGGTCGTCCTGTGTCTTCGGCATGGGTGCTCGCAAGGGGAGTTCGAGATGCGTCCTCATAGTCGGCGAGGCTCCGTTGCGAAAGCTGGTTCGGCGATATTTCCCTGTTGCAATCACAATCGAGTTCGGCCATATAAGCCCCGTTCCCGGCGATGCCGGGTGCGAGCGGGTGTAGCTCAGGGGTAGAGCACAACCTTGCCAAGGTTGGGGTCGAGCGTTCGAATCGCTTCACCCGCTCCAGTTATCCCCACCGAAAAGCCGCGGTTCTCCGCGGCTTTCGTGTTTTCAAGGCTCAGTTTTCGTCGATTTCCCGCGCGAGTGCGTCCAGATGCGCCTGCGCGGCGCTCGATGCTGCGCGCTCGATGGCGCGGTAGCGGGTGACGAGGGCAAGGCCGAGCGGGGTGAGTTCGGCGCCGCCGCCACCGGAACCGCCCTTTTGCGCAAGGATGACCGGCCGGCCGAAAAGCTGGGTCAGTTCCTCGACCAGCGACCACGCCTGGCGGTAGGACATCTTCATCTCGCGCGCGCCGGCCGAGATCGAGCCCGTGGCCGCGATGTGCTCCAGAAGCGCGATCTTCCCCGGCCCGATCCGACCTTTCGGCGGCAGGTCGATGCGCAGGCTGAGGCGCGGCGGTTCCAGCATGGCTCAGCTCTCCTTCAGGCGAACGGTCTTGACGATGGCGTGGACGGCCATGCCCTCGGCCAGATCGAGCCGGGCGGCCGAATGACGGGTGATGCGGGCGGTGAGACGGTCGCCATTGCAATCGAGATCGACCAGAAGGTCATGCGCATGCGCGGGTCGCAGCCCAACGACGCGGCCCGCAAAGACGTTGAGTGCGCTGATGCCTTCGGGCGGCTGCGTGGCGAGAAGGATGTCGGAGGCGCGCACGAAGATCGGCACACGGTCGCCGGGCCTGTGGGTGGAGGGCGGCAGGTGCCACAGGCCCGCGGGCGAGCGGAAGAGCGACAGGCCGCTTGCCGCGTCGAGGCGTTCGAAGTCCAGCACCAGACGCGAGCCGCCTTCGTCTCCGGCAGCACCCGGCAGAAGGTCGAGCCCGGCAAGGACGTCGCGCGCCGGGCCCGTCGCGCTGACGCGGCCGCGATCGAGCACGACGATATCGGTGGCGAGCCGGGCGACCTCGGCGACGGAATGGCTGACATAGACGATCGGCACGCGCGCTTCATCGCGCAGACGCTCGATGAAAGGCAGGATTTCCGCCTTGCGGGCGTCGTCGAGCGAGGCGAGCGGCTCGTCCATCAGGATCAGGCGCGGACTGGCAATGAGCGCGCGTCCGATGGCGACGCGCTGCTTCTCCCCGCCGGAAAGCCTGGCCGGCTTGCGGTCGAGCAGGTGCCCGATGCCGAGAAGATCGACCGCCTCGGAAAAATCGCCGTAGCGCTCGGCCTGCGGCACGAAGCGACGGCCATAGACGAGGTTCTGGCGCACGGTGAGGTGCGGGAAGAGGCGGGCATCCTGGAAGACGTAGCCGATGCGGCGCTTGTGCGGCGGCAGGAACGTGCCCGTTCCGGTGTCGACCAGCACACGGTCATCCGTCGATATCCGGCCCGAATCGGGTCGCACCAGCCCGCCGATCATGTTGACGACGGACGTCTTGCCCGACCCGGACGGGCCGAAGAGGGCGGTCAGGCCACCGGCCGAGCGGAACGCGATGTCGAGCGCGAAATCGCCCATGGTGTGGCGCAGCGCGACGTCGAGGCTCATGCGCCCTCCATCCGGCGCGACACGCGGCGCGCCAGGATTTCGCTGGCGACGAGCGCGGACATGGCGACGGCGATGGCGATGAGCGTCAGGCGCATCGCGCCGGTGCCGCCGCCGGGAACCTGCGTGAATGTGTAGATGGCGGACGGCAAGGTCTGCGTCTGGCCGGGAATGTTGGAGACGAAGGTGATCGTCGCGCCGAACTCGCCCATCGCCTTGGCGAAGGCGAGGATGGTGCCGGCGATGATGCCGGGCAGCGCGAGCGGCAGGGTGATCGTGGCGAAGACGAAGGCCGGATGGGCGCCGAGCGTGCCGGCCGCCTGTTCGAGCTTTGGGTCCACCGCCTCGATGGAGAGCCGGATCGCCCGCACCATCAGAGGAAATGCCATGATGGCGCCGGCCAGCGCGGCGCCGGTCCAGCGAAACGAGAAGACGAGGCCGAACACCGTTTCGAAGAACTGGCCGAGCGGCCCGCGACGGCCGAATGCGAGCAGCAGGAGATAGCCGGTGACGACGGGCGGCAGGATCAGCGGCAGATGGACGAGGCCGTTGAGCAGCGCCTTGCCGGGGAAGGACCATCGGGCGAGCGCATAGGCGACGAGGATGCCGAAGGGCAGGCTGAAAACGGTCGCCCAGGTCGAGACCCAGATCGACAGGCGCACAGCGGTCCATTCGTCAGGTGAAAGCTGCAGCCACTCCATTCCCGGTCAGTCGCCGGCGAGGACGGTAAAGCCCTGTTCCTCGAAGATGCCCCGCGCTTCATCGCCCTGTAGATAATCGAGGAAGGCGGCGGCGTCGGGATTGGCGCTCGCGACCGTCAGCGCGGCGGGATAGATGATCGGGTCATGACTGTCTTCGGGGAAGGTCCCGACGACGCGCACGCCGGGCTCGGCCGTCGCGTCGGTCTGGTAGACGATGCCGAGCGGCGCTTCGCCGAGCGCGACGAGTTGGAGCGCGGCGCGGACGTTCTCGGCTTGCGCGACCTTGTCGGCCACGTCGTCCCAGACGCCAAGCGTTTCGAGCGCGGCCTTGCCGTAGCGGCCGGCGGGAACGGCGTCGATATTGGCCATGGCAAGTCGTCCATCGCCGAGCGCGCCGGCAAGGTCGAACCCGGGCGCGATGGAAAGCTCGACCGAGGAGTCTGTCGGTGCGACGAGGACAATGCGATTGCCGAGAAGGCGGCGCTCGCTTGCCGTGTCGATGAGGTCGCGATCGGCGAGATAGGCCATCCAGTCGAGATCTGCGGAGATGAACAGATCGGCCGGCGCGCCTTCCTCGATCTGCCTGGCAAGCGCGGAACTGCCGGCGTAGGAAACCGTGGCTTGCCTGCCCTCTTCCTGCGACCAAGACTCACTGATCGCGTCGAGAGCGGTCTTGAGGCTGGCGGCGGCAAAGACAGTGACCGGTTCCTGCCCGCGCGCCGGCAAAGCGACGCACAGGGAAATCGCAATGGCCGCAAGAAATCTGCGCATCTGAAACCTCCCACCGCAATGGCGATGGTGTCAGATGAACATAACGTATCGCTTCGTGCAAGGCATCGAGGAGCCGAGGGCGACGGTCGATATGTCCGGACCGGCTCAGCGGTCCGGAATGATCTCGATTTCCGAGCGCCGCGCCTTGACGGCCGGCAAGCCGAGGATGAACTCTGCGAGATCGTGCGGCAGCGACAAAGTAACGTGTTCCTTGCCGTCGCTTTCGGTCTCGGCGAGATCGGCGATCATGCCGCCGGCGACCGTGTTGTTGGTCTTCGGGCTGATCAGAATGAAGGCGCCGGTGTCGCGGCAATCGGAAAAACGGTCGAAGATTGCATCTTCCGCAAAGTGCAGGCGGACCCGGCCAATGGCATTGACGGGCAGCGCGGTCGATTTCGTCCAGCGTCCGGCGCCGAGATCGTAAGCCTCGTCGATGGACACGCGGACGCGCTTCATCCGGCCGGCAGCCTTGAGCCAGAGGCGCGCGCCATCCTTCAGGCCGTCCGTTTGCAGCGTGACCAATGTCGCCGTGAAATCGCGGCCGGTGAGCGGCGTGGCATCCGCAGCCGTCAGCACGTCCCCCCGCGCGGCGTCGACCTTCCGGTCGAAGACGAGGGTGACGGCAGCGCCGGCTTCGGCGCGTTCCACGTCCCCGTCGAAGGTGACGATGCGCGCAACCGAGACCGTCTGACCCGACGGCGCGACCACGACGCGGTCGCCGACAGCGACAGAGCCGGCCGCGACCGTGCCCTGATAGCCGCGAAAGGTTTCGCCCGGGCGCGAGACACGCTGGATCGGCATGCGGAAGGACAGGCCCGAAAGCTGCGCCGTCGGGGCCGTCTCCAGAGCTTCGATCAATGTCGGGCCGGAATACCAGCCGAGATTTTCACGCGCCGACGTGACGATGTTCTCACCCTTGAGCGCGGAAAGGGGGATTGCGGTGATCGCCATCTCGCCGAGCCGGGCGGCATAGGCGCGAAATTCGAGTTCGATATCGTCGAAGACAGCGCGATCGTAGCCGACGAGGTCGATCTTGTTGACCGCAAGCACCACCTGCCGGATGCCCATCAGATGGACGATGGCGGCATGGCGGCGCGTCTGTTCGAGAAGGCCGGCGCGCGCGTCGACCAGAAGCACCGCGAGGTCCGCCGTCGAGGCACCGGTCGCCATGTTGCGCGTGTATTGCTCATGGCCGGGCGTGTCGGCCACGATGAAGGCGCGCCTCGGCGTCTGGAAATAGCGGTAGGCGACGTCGATCGTAATGCCCTGTTCCTGCTCGGCCTTGAGCCCGTCAAGGAGCAGGCCGAAATCGGGCAGTGACAGATCGTTCTGCTTCGAGCCTTTGGCGATCAACGCCGCGCGGTGATCCTCGGCGACGGATTTGGTGTCCCACAGCAGGCGGCCGATCAGCGTCGACTTGCCGTCGTCGACGCTGCCGCAGACGAGAAAGCGCAGCCGGCGGCCGTCTTCATGATCGGTGGCGACGGGCTCGCCGTCACGCTCGAACTCGGATTCGAGCGGCAGGATTTCGGCGTCGAGGCTCATGGTCAGAAATATCCTTCGAGCTTCTTCTTTTCCATCGATCCCGCCTCGTCGCGGTCGATGGCGCGGCCCTGGCGCTCGGAAACGGTTGCGGTGGTGATCTCGTCGATGATGTCGTCGATGGTCTCGGCTTCGGAGAAGATGCCGCCGGAAAGCGCGAAGCAGCCGAGGGTGCGGAAGCGGATCGAGCCTTCCTGGCGCACCTCGCCGGGCCAGAGTTCCAGGCGCTCGTCCTCGGCGAGGATGATCATGCCATCGCGCAGCACGAAGGGCCGGCGTTTGGCGAAATAGAGATTGACGATCGGGATTTCCTCGGCCTTGATGTACTGCCAGACGTCGAGCTCGGTCCAGTTGGAGAGCGGGAAGACACGGACGCTTTCGCCGCGCGCGATGCGGCCATTGTAGAGGTTCCACAATTCGGGCCGCTGGTTGCGCGCGTCCCAGCGATGGTCGGGTGAGCGGAAGGAGAAGATGCGTTCCTTGGAGCGCGAGGCGTCCTCGTCGCGCCGCGCACCGCCGAAGGCTGCGTCGTAACGGCCGGCATCGAGCGCCTGGCGCAGCGCCTCGGTCTTCATGACGTCGGTGAAGTAGGAAGAGCCGTGCTTGAACGGGCTCAGCCCCTCGGCCGCGCCACGCGGATTGGTATGGACGTTGAGGTCGAGGCCGAGGTCGCGCGCGGTCTGGTCGCGAAAGGCGATCATCTGCGAGAACTTCCAGCCCGTATCGACATGGAGCAGGGGAAAGGGGATCGGTTCGGGCCAGAAGGCCTTGCGCGCGACATGCAGCAGGACGGACGAATCCTTGCCGACCGAATAGAGCATCACCGGCCGCTCGAACTCTGCCGCGACCTCGCGGAAGATATGGATCGCTTCGTTCTCGAGGGCCTGGAGATGCGGCGAAAGGCGGCTGGAGTGGCTGTTGTCGTCGGTGGTCTGGAGGCGGGCTGCTGCTGCGGTCATGTTGCGGGCACTTGCACTTTCGGGGAGGAGATCGGGGTGATCGGCGAGGCGGCTTCCTTGACGTGGAGCCCGCATTCGCGGGTCTGGTCCTGTTCCCACCACCATCGGCCGGCGCGTTCGGGCTCGCCGGACTTGATCGCGCGGGTGCACGGCTCGCAGCCGATCGAGGGATAGCCGCGCGCGTGGAGCGGGTTGAGCGGCACGTCATGGCGCGCCGCATAGGCATTGATCGCGTCGAGCGTGACGTCCGCGAGCGGATTGACCTTGAGAAGGCCGCGCTGCGCGTCCCATTCGACGAGCGGCGTTTCCGCGCGCGCGCCGGACTGTCCGCGCCGCACGCCGGTGATCCAGATTTCAGCCCGATCGAGGGCCAGCGAAAGCGGGCGCAGTTTGCGGATGTCGCAGCAGGCGTGACGCGCCTCGACGCTGTCGTAGAAGCCGTTGAGGCCGTAGCGCGCGGTGTAGGTCTCGATGTCGATGGGTGCCGGGCGGTAGCGCTCGATGGCAAGGGCGAAGCGGCGCTCGGTCTCGTCGATCAGCGCGCGTGTCTCGTCGAACAGGCGGCCGGTGTCGAGCGTGACGATCTCGATCGAGCCCGCCGTACCGGAACGCGCGATGGCCGCCGTAATGATTTGGTCCTCGATGCCGAGCGAGGTCGTGAACACCTTGCGGCCGGCAAAGCGCGCCACGCGTTGAAGCCTCGCTTCCAGATCGAGGGAGCTGAGTTCGTCGGCGAGGGCGGCAATGGCGGCAGGTGCGTGCGTCATGCCTGCAAAGATGCGGGATCGGGCCGCGCCGCGACAGGAAACGGGCTCTCATTTTGCCGCGGATGCGAGCAAATTCGAACCCGTTTCGCCGCCAGCGCGCAATTGCCGGCCTCAATGGGCGGGGAAGAGCTTCCATGCGCGCGGCCTGAACGCGATGCGCGTGCCCTCCGCGACCGGGCTGTCGGCCGGCAATTCGATCTCGACCCGGTGGCCGGGGCCGCCAACGGCAAGCTCGATGCGCCGGCGCGCCTCGACGCGGCGCGTGGCGGTGACGGTGCCCGCGATGCAGCCGCCGCAGCCTTCCAGCACGTCGATGTCGTGCGGGCGGAAATAGAGCTCGGCCGGACCGGCTGGCGCATTGTGCGCCTCGAGGCCGATGGTCCGGTCCTCCAGCCACACCTGCCCGTCCTCGACACGCACCGGCAGCCGGCTCGATTCGCCGATGAAGCCGTAGACGAAGGGCGAGTTCGGCGTGTCGTAGATGTCGTCGGCCGAGCCGACCTGCTCGATCCGGCCGCGGCTCATGACGACGACACGGTCGGCAAGTTCCAGCGCTTCCTCCTGGTCGTGCGTGACGAAGACGGTGGTGTGGCCGGTGCGGTCGTGGATCTCGCGCAGCCAGCGGCGCAGATCGCGGCGCACCTGCGCGTCGAGGGCGCCGAAGGGTTCGTCGAGGAGCAGCACCTTCGGCTCGATGGCGAGCGCGCGGGCGAGCGCGACGCGCTGGCGCTGGCCGCCGGAGAGCTGGTTGGGGAAGCGCTTCTCGAGGCCCGAAAGCTGGACGAGGTCGAGCAGTTCGAGCGCGCGGCGGCGGATTTCCGATTTCGGCGGACGGGTGGCAGCGGGCCGCACCTTCAGCCCGAAGCCGATATTGTCGAGGACGTTCATGTGCCGGAAAAGCGCGTAGTGCTGGAAGACGAAGCCGACATTGCGCTCCTGCACGCTCTTGCGAGAGGCGTCCTCGTCGCCGAAATGGATCGCCCCGCCGGTCGGGAAGTCGAGCCCGGCGATGAGGCGCAGGAGCGTCGTCTTGCCGGAGCCGGATGGTCCCAGAAGCGCGATCAGTTCGCCGGAGCGGATGTCGAGCGAGACGTTGTCGAGCGCATGGAAGCCCGAGAAGGTCTTGTCGATGGAGTTGACGCGAAGTTCCATTGAGGGATTCCCGATTAATGTCCGCGCAGGCCGTCGCCGCGACCGTAGACGCGTTCGAGAACGGCTTTGAGGACGAGCGTGACGAGGGCGAGGACGGCAAGGAGCGAGGCGACCGCGAAGGCGGCGACGAAATTGTACTCGTTGTAGAGAATCTCGACCTGCAGCGGCATGGTGACGGTCTCGCCGCGCAGCCGGCCGGAGACGACCGACACGGCGCCGAACTCGCCCATGGCACGGGCGTTGCAGAGGAGAACGCCGTAGAGCAGGCCCCATTTGATGTTGGGCAGCGTGACCAGCCGGAAGGCCTGCCAGCCCGACGCGCCGAGCGAGATCGCAGCCTCCTCGTCGCCGGTGCCCTGGTCCTGCATCAGCGGGATCAGTTCGCGGGCGATGAACGGGAAGGTGACGAAGATCGTCGCCAGCACCACGCCCGGAACGGCAAAGAGGATCTGCAGCCCGTAGGAGTTGAGGAGCGGGCCGAAATAGCTCTGCGCATTGAAGAGCAGCACGTAGACGAGGCCGGCGATCACCGGCGAGACCGAGAAGGGCAGGTCGATGAGCGTGATGAGGAACGCCTTGCCCTTGAACTCGAACTTGGCGATTGCCCACGCGGCCGCGACGCCGAAGACGAGATTGGCCGGCACGGCGATGGCCGCGACGAGCAGCGTCAGCCTGATCGCGGCGAGCGCATCCGGCTCGACGATGGAGGCGAGCGCCACCTGCCAGCCGCGCCGCAGCGCCTCGGCGAAGACGGCGACGAGCGGCATGAAGAGAACCAGCGCCAGAAAGGCGACGGCGATCGAGATCAGCACCCATTTCGCCGCCGGGCTCTCGCCGGTCGGATCGCGAAAGGGCGTCTCGGGGGTGGCTGCGAACGAGCCCTGCAAGGCCAGACTATCCGCCATAACCGAACCTCCTGCGGCTCCAGGCCTGGATGAGATTGATGGTGAGGAGCACCACGAAGGCGAGCACCAGCATGATCGCGCCGATGGCGGTCGCGGCCGGATAGTTGAATTCCTCCAGCCGGATGACGATCAGCAGGGGTGCGATCTCCGAGACGAACGGGATGTTGCCCGCGATGAACAGCACCGAGCCGTATTCGCCGACGGCGCGGCCGAAGGCGAGGGCGAAGCCGGTGAGGATCGCCGGCAGGAGGCCCGGAAGAATGACCCGCCAGACCGTCTGGAACCGGTTGGCGCCGAGCGTCGCGGCGGCTTCCTCGACCTCGCGGCTGATCTCCTCCATCACCGGCTGGACGGTGCGCACGACGAAGGGCAGGCCGATGAAGATCAGCGCGATCACGATGCCGGTCGGCGTATAGGCGATGCGGATGTCATAGGGCTGAAGCCACTGCCCGACCCAGCCATTCGGCGCGTAGATGGCGGTGAGCGCGATGCCCGCCACCGCCGTCGGCAGCGCGAAGGGCAGGTCGACCGCCGCATCGATCAGCCGCCGGCCGGGGAAACGGTAGCGCACCAGCACCCAGGCGACGATGACGCCGAAGACGACATTGACGCTCGCCGCGAAAGCCGACGTCCAGAACGAGGTTCGCAGCGCGGCGACGACGCGCGGGTCGGTCGCCAGCCGCCAGAACTCGGTCCAGCCGAGCGACGCCGATTTCCAGCCCAGCCCCGCGAGCGGGATCAGGATCAGGAGTGAGAGATAGAAGATGGTGAAACCGAATGTGATCCCGAAACCCGGGATCACGCTCGGCTCCTTCCAGCGCCAGCGCGCCGGCGCTGAAAGCACCGCACTCATCGATCAGCGACCCGGCAGGTAGATCTGGTCGAAGACGCCGCCGTCGCCGAAGAAGCGCGGCTGCGCCTCCCGCCATCCGCCGAGATCGTCGATGGTGACGAGTTCGAGATCGGGAAAGCGCTCCAGTTCGGCCGGTTCCACCACGTCCGGTTTTGCCGGGCGGTAGAAGTTGCGCGCCGCGATGTTCTGGCCGACATCCGAATAGAGATATTCGAGATAGGCGGTCGCGACCTCGCGGGTGCCCTTGGCGTCGACATTGGCGTCGACCACCGCCACCGGGGGCTCGGCGAGGATCGAGAGAGACGGGACGACGATGTCGAACTGGTCGGGCCCGAGCTCCTCGATGGCGAGGAAGGCCTCGTTCTCCCAAGCGAGCAGCACGTCGCCGATCCCGCGCTGGACGAAGGTCGTGGTCGAGCCCCGCGCGGCGCCGTCGAGGACAGGCACGTGCTTGAAGAGTTCGGTGACGTATTCGGTCGCCTTCGCTTCATCGCCGCCATGTTCCTTCAGTGCCCATGCCCAGGCGGCAAGGAAGTTCCAGCGCGCGCCACCCGAGGATTTCGGATTGGGCGTGATGACCTCGACACCCTCGCCGACGAGATCGCCCCAATCGGTCAGGTTCTTCGGATTGCCCTTGCGCACCAGGAAAACGATGGTCGAGGTGTAGGGCGCGTTGTTGTTGTCGAGCGTGCCGCGCCAGTCTTCGCGGATCTTGCCGGTATTCGACACGATGGCGTCGATATCGGCTTCGAGCGCCAGCGTGACGACGTCCGCCTCGAGCCCGTCGATGACGGTGCGCGCCTGGCTGCCCGAGCCGCCATGCGTGGTCTGGATGTTGACCGTTTCCCCTTTTTCCCCCTGCCAATGCTCGGCAAAGGCCGCATTGAACTCACGGTAGAGTTCGCGCGTCGGATCGTAGGAGACGTTGATGATGGTCTGTTGCGCATAGGCGAAACCCAATCCGCCAAATTGCACCGATGCGGCCAGAGCCGCCGTGAAGAGAAGATGTCTTCGCGTGAACATGTCGACTGCCTCCGTTGACAGCCCCAATCCTACGCATGTCGCCGCCCAGCGGAACGCAGCCCGCGACCAAACTTGGCGGGCTTTGCGAATGGTCGTTCCAAATTGCGGCGGAATGACGCAAAAAGCGCGCCGGAGTTCAGGCGCGTGCGAAGACGTCCTTGAAAGTCGAGACAGGCGCGTTGCGGTCGGCAAGGCCGTAGATCTCGTCTATCAGGCCGTGTGCGGCGCCGGCATCGAAATCGGCGAGGCCCAGAAGCTCCACCGCCTTGACCGTCAGTTCTTCGCGGTCGAGCGGATTTTCCGGATCGCCCTTGCAGGCCTCGCGGCGCTCCTCGAGCCAGACGTCGCCGACGCGCGCCTTGACGCTTGCTCCCCAGGCCGCCGGATAGGCGGCTTCGATCGCCGGGTCGACGTCGAGCGACGTGATGGCGCGCAACTCGCGCGCAGCGGCGCGGTGATCGCCGTCGAAGGACGATGTCGTGACGGCGCCGGCTCGGATCGCCTCGGCGACGCAGTGCTGGAGCGAGAATTTTGCGCCATAGGGCTCGGTCGGGTCCGGCCGGTCGCACACGTCGAGCGCAGCGCGATAGGTTTCGACGCGGATCTCATCGGGCATCGCGCCGTCGAGACGCGCATTGAGCGCCAGCGCGGCGTCGATGGCCGGATGCGTATGGCGGCAGCAGGGCCATGGCTTGATCGAGGTCTGGACGAGTTCCCACGGGCCGTCCGCATCGGCCAGCACGGCATCGGGAACAGGGTCCGGGCAGAGTGCCGCGAAGAAGCCCTTCTCGCCTTCCAGGATCGTGTCGGCGCCGGTGAAGCCTTCGCGTGCCAGAAGCGCGGCGATGACGCCGGATTCGGCCGCCCGCGCCGTGTGAAGGTGCTTGCTCATCGCCCCCGCCGACAAGAATTCCCAGACGCCGCCCGATTGCGTGCCGGCATTGCCGAGCGCCCAGACGGCCTCATCTTCGGAAAGGTCAAGAAGATGGGCAGCCGCCATCGCCGCGCCGAACGTGCCGCAGGTCGCGGTGTTATGCCAGACGCGGTAATGCGCCTTGCCGACCGCATTGCCGACCCGGCAGCAGGCCTCGTATCCGTGAAGCACCGAAATCAGGAAGTCCCGGCCGCTCGCCAGCAGCGTCTCCGCCAGGGCGGCAGCGGCGGGCACGACGACGGTGCCCGGATGGGTGACGGACGTACGATGAAGGTCGTCGAGTTCGAGAATGTGCGCCAGGCCGCCGAAATAGAAGGCGCGCCGGCCGGCATCGGGCGTCGACCACGATGACAGCGTCGCGATCGCCTTGGCAGGCGCGGTGTCGCGCGCGGCGAGGGCGCAGGCGAGCGTGTCCACGACGAAGCCGGCGGCGCGTTCGAGGTCGGCGTCGGTGACGGGCTTGCTGCGGATCAGCCGGACGAGTTCGCGGGTCAGCGTCATGGGTCAGAATTCCGTGGTCGAGATCATGATGAGGCGATCGTCCCTATCGCGGGCTTCCAGCGCAAGACCGGTCTCGCCGGCCACTTCCGCAAGACGGATTTCGGTGCCGCAGAAGACCGGTGACATCGCCCGGAACGAAAAGGCGGACGGCCGCTTGCCGGCGATCCTGCGGGCGCGCTCGAAGAGCAGCATGGCGACCAGCGGGCCATGGACGATCAATCCGGGATAATGCTCGACGCCCGTCACATAAGGCTGGTCGTAGTGGATGCGGTGGCCGTTATAGGTGAGCGCGGAGAAGCGGAAGAGCGTCACCTCGTCGGGCGTCACGGTTTCCTCGGACAGAACCGGCTTGTCGGCGCGCGGGGCGGGCGGTTTGGGCGCCGCCGGGTCCTCCGCCTCGCGATAGACGATGTCGTGCTCCTCGGTGGCGACGACATTGCCGCCCTGCACGATCTCGTGCCGCACGGTGACGAAAGCGAGCGGGCCGGAGCGGCCCTGCTTTTGCGTCACCGACAGGATGGTCGAGCGCTTCTCGGCCTCGGCCCTGAAGGCAAGATCGCCGGGAAAGGTGAAGCGCCCGCCGGCATACATGCGCCGCGGCAGCGCGATCGGCGGCAGGAACCCGCCTTTCGCCGCGTGACCGTCGAGGCCGGTCTCATCGCGCGGGGTCGCTTCGAGAAAATAGAACCAGTGCCAGAGCGGCGGCAGGCTCGCATCACCTTCGGCGAACGCGGTGGACCAGTCGCCGAGCATGGCGCGGGCGCGCGTCGCGGGCGAGCGCACGATGTCGTCTGTGACGCTGCGGGTCCGGCCGACCCAGTCTCTGGTATCCGTCATGATCGCCTTCAGAACGAGCGGGGCAGGCCGAGCACTTTCTCGGCCACGTTGGAGAGGATCAGATTGGTCGAGATCGGCGCGATCTGGTAGAGGCGCGTCTCGCGGAACTTGCGTTCCACATCATATTCCTCGGCGAAGCCGAAGCCGCCATGCGTCTGCAGGCAGGTGTCGGCGGCGCGCCACGAGGCTTCTGAAGCCAGCATCTTGGCCATGTTCGCCTCCGGCCCGCACGGCTCGCCGCGGTCGAACATTTCGGCGGCGTGGCGCACGGCGAGGCGCGCGGCGTGAAGCTCGACGTGGTTGCGCGCGATCGGAAACTGGATGCCCTGGTTCTGGCCGATCGGGCGGCCGAACACCTTGCGCTCCTTGGCGTAATTCGTCGCCCGCTCGATGAACCAGCGGCAATCGCCGATACATTCGGCGGCGATCAGGATGCGCTCGGCATTCATGCCGTCGAGAATGTAGCGAAAACCCTTGTGCTCCTCGCCGATCAGTGCGTCGGCCGGAATTTCGAGATTGTCGAAGAAGATTTCCGTCGTCGCGTGGTTGATCATCGTCGCGATCGGCGTGATCCGCATCTGCTCCTTCGGCGCCGCCTTCATGTCGACGATGAAGACCGACAGCCCGTCCGTGCGGGAGGGAAGCGAGCCCTTCGGGGCGGTTCGGGCGAGGAGGATCATCAGGTCGGAATGCTCGGCCCGGCTGGTCCAGACCTTCTGGCCGTTGACGACATAAGTGTCGCCGCGCCTCTCGGCCGTCGTCGCGATCGACAGCGTGTCGGTGCCCGCGCCTGGTTCGGTGACGCCGAACGCCTGCAGGCGCAATTCGCCGCTCGCGATCTTCGGCAGGTATTTCTGCTTCTGCGCCTCGCTGCCATGACGCAGCAGCGTGCCCATCGTGTACATCTGGGCGTGGCACGCGGCCCCGTTGGCGCCGGAGGCATGGACTTCGGCGAGGATGGCCGCCGCGGCACGCAAGGGCAGGCCGCTGCCGCCATATTCCGCCGGGATCAGCGCGGCGAGCAGCCCGGCTTCGGCCATCGCGGTGACGAACTCGGTCGGGTATTCGCGGGCCCGGTCGACCTTGCGCCAATAGGCGTCGGGAAAGCGCCGGCAGAGCGCGCGCGTCGTCTCGCGAATGGGCTCGAGGTCGTCGTCGGAAATGGGCTGAACGGAATCCATCGGTCTCACTGAAGTGGGGCTCGGAGCCTGCAAACTGTGCCCGATCGGGCTCTAAGGCAAAGATAATTTCCTTTTAGCGACGATAGGTTTTCATTATATCGTGCCGGCATGGACATGCGGCATCTGCGCTATTTCATCGCCATCGCCGAGGAAGGTTCGCTGTCGAAGGCGGCCGAGCGGCTGAACGTCGCGCAGCCGGCGCTGAGCCAGCACATGCGCAATATCGAGGAGGACCTGAAGGTCACGCTCCTCTTCCGCTCCTCGCGCGGCGTGCAGTTGACCGAAGCCGGCAAGCGGCTTCTCGAGCATGGCCGGCTGGTGGTCGAATCCTTCGAGCAGCTCTTCGACATCGTCGGCGGCACGGAGGTCGAACTCTCCGGCGAGGTCCGGTTCGGCCTGCCGGGAACGGTGAGCCAGGTGCTCTCCGCGCGGCTGATCGACGAGGCTTCGCGGCGCTACCCGAAGATCAGGCTGAGGATCGCCGAGGCGATGAGCGGCTTCATCTTCGACTGGTTGCGCGAGGGCAAGGTCGACATCGCCGTCCTTTACCGCGCCCGCGAGACGCGCGGACTTGCATTGACGCCGGTGCTTTCGGAAGAACTGCGCCTGTTCGCGGCCCCGGGCATGGCCGTCGGCAATCGGCGGCCGGGAGCGGACGCCGTGCGCTACGCCGATGCGATCGCCCTGCCTTTGATCGTCCCGAGCCCCGGCCACGGCCTGCGCGACCTGCTCGACGAAATGGCGCTCAGCCATTGCGAGACGCCGCTCAACGCCCGCACGGAAATCGATTCCTATGCGCCGATCAAGACACTGGTCGAACAGGGACTGGGCTATTCGATCCTGCCGGCGATGGCGATCAAGGCCGAGACGGAGGCCGGAAGGCTGGTGTCGTGGCGCATCTGCGAGCCCGATCTGCGCCGCCAGCTTCTGGTCGCGACGCCGGCCGACCGGCCGATGAGCAGTGCGACGAAGGCGATCGAGAACCTGACGATGGAGATGCTGTCGCGGCTCGTCGGCGAAGGCGTCTGGGACGCAAGGTTCCTCGGCGCCGTCAAGGCGCCCGCCGGCTCATGACGCCTTGCGGCCGCGCTTCGGACTGAATTCGTCGCGCAGTTTCTCGGTATGGCTGCCAAGCGGCGGCACGGGGCCGGGCGCGCGCACCTCGCCATCGAAACTCGCCGCGCGCGAGAACATGCGGATCGCGCCACCGGGCACGGCCAGGTCGACGAAACGCGCCTGCGGATGATCCTCGATATCGGCCACTTCCGACACCTTGCCATAGGCGATCGACGCCGCCTGCAAGCGCTCGACGACCTCGTCGCCGGCCAGCCGCCCGAGCGCGTCCTGAACGGCGGCGTCGGTGTCAGCCCTGCGCGCCACGCGGTCGTTGTTGGTGGCGAAGCAGGGGTCGGCCGCCAGATCCGGGCGGGCGAGGACGGCAATGCAGAGCTTTTGCCATTCGACATCGTTCTGGATCGAGATCAGGAAGGATTCGCCATCGGCCGCGTCGAAGATGCCGTAGGGCGCGATGGACGGATGGGCGAGGCCGAGCCGCTTCGGAGCCGAATTGCCGTAGCGATGCGCGATCCACGGCACGTTCATCCAGTCCATCAGCGAATGGAAGAGCGACACCTCGATATGGGTGCCCTCGCCTGTCCGTCCGCGCAGGATCAGCGCCTCGAGAATGGCCTCGTAGGCGTGCATCCCGGTGGCGATGTCGCAGACCGAGACCCCGACCCGGGCCGGGCCGTGTTCGGTTCCGGTGATCGAGGACAGGCCGCTTTCGGCCTGGACGAGAAGATCGTAGGCCTTGCGCGTCGCCATCGGTCCCTCTGCGCCGTAGCCGGAGATCGAGCAGGTTACGAGGCGCGGATTGGCCGCGCGCAGCAAATCGTGGCCGAGCCCCAGCCGGGCCGCCGCGCCGGGCGCGAGATTCTGGATGAAGATGTCGGCACCAGCGAGCATCTCGCGCACCATGGCGACATCGTCTTCGGCGCGCAGGTCGACGACGCAGCTTTCCTTGCCGCCATTCAGCCAGACGAAATAGGATGACGAGCCTTCGGCGAAGCGGTCGTATTTGCGCGCGAAATCGCCCTCGGCGCGCTCCAGCTTGATGACGCGTGCCCCTGCCTCCGCCAGCCGTTCGGAGGCATAAGGGGCTGCGACCGCCTGTTCGAGCGCGACGACGAGAAGACCGTCGAGTGGCCTCATACGATTGTACCTCCGATTTTTCCGGCTTCGATGGTGGTCGCCAAAGCCCTCCGGCGCCAATACTTATGCGCTATCTGGCCTATAACATTCTGTTTTGACGGGAGCGACGGAGCTGCTGCTATGCCGATAGGAGGAGCGTGGACATGACGGACGGACGACGCAAGGTCGCCCTGATCACCGGCGGCGGAACCGGCGTCGGCGCGGCATCCGCCCACGCGCTGGCGGCACGCGGCTTCGACGTCGCGATCAATTACAGTCGCAGCGCGAGCGAGGCGGAAACGACGGTCGGCACCGTGCGCGATGCCGGCGCGCAGGCGATCGCGATGCAAGGTTCGGTCGCCGACGACGCCGACTGCCGGCGGCTGGTCGCGGATACGCTGTCGCGGTTCGGACGGCTCGACGCCCTCGTCAACAGCGCCGGCGCGACGCAGTTCGCCGCGCTCGACGACCTCGAGGTGCAGAATGCGGAGGATTTCCAGCGCGTCTATGCTGTCAACCTGATCGGCCCCTACCAGATGATGCGCGCGGCGGCAGATCCGTTGCGCGCAAGCGGAGCGGGCGCGGTGGTGAATGTCTCGTCCATCGCCGGCGTCAACGGCAATGGCAGTTCAATCGCCTACATCGCCTCGAAGGGCGCGCTGAACACGCTGACGCTGACCATGGCGCGGCTTCTGGCGCCGAAGGTGCGGGTGAATACCGTGCTGCCGGGCCTTCTCGACACGCGGTGGCTCGAGGCGGGGCTGGGCAGCGAGGCCTTCGCGAAGGTGAAGGAGAGCTTCGCCGCGCAATCGGTGCTGGACGACATCTGCACAGCCGACGATGTCGCGGACGCCATCGCCTTCCTCGTCTGCGACGCCCGCAAGATGACGGGCCAACTGATGCCGGTGGATGCCGGCTTCCTGCTCGGCCGCGGCGCGAAGGTCTCGAAATGAACCCGTTGTCGGACATTCCGACTTAGCCTAGCTTCTGCACGGACGCGCCGGAACGGAGGAACAGATGGCCTATCCGCAGACCCGCCACGAGGTGCATTACGGCAGCCGGGTGGTGCGCGCCTTCGTCGACCGGCCGGCGCATATCGACGCGATGTTCCGAGCCGCGGTCGCCGCCTCGCCGGAGCGCGACGCGATCGTGATGGACGCGAAGCGCATGAGCTATGCGGCGCTCGATGCGCGTGTGGAGGCCGTCGCCGCCAATCTGGTCGCGCAGGGACTGGGAAAGGGGGACCGGGTCGCGCTTCTTCTCGACAACGGCTTCGCCTTCCTCGAATGCGTGCTGGCTGCGGCGCGGGCGGGCCTGATCGTGGTGCCGATGAACACGCGGCAGCGGCGGCCGGAAATCGAGTTCGTTCTGAACCAGTGCCGCGCTGCGGCACTGGTCTATGACGCCGAGCACGCCGCCAACCTTCCGACCGAGGATGCGGTGCCGGATCTGCGGGCGCGCTTCGTTGTCGGGCAGGGACCGGACGTGCCCTACGAGTATCTGGCGCGGCTGGCCGCTGTCGCGTCGTTCCCGCAGGTGGCCGAAGACGACGTCTTTTGCCTGCTCTACACATCCGGGACGACGGGACGGCCGAAGGGCGCGAAGCTGACCCACTTCTCGACCATCCACTCGACGATCAACTACGCCTCCGCGCTGGCGCTGACCCCGGCCGATGTCGGGCTGCTCGCCGTTCCGGCCTCGCACGTCACCGGTCTCGTCGCCGTTCTTCTGACCATGATCCGTGCCGGCGGCACGACGGTGATGCTGCCGGCCTTCAAGGCGCGGCATTTTCTCGAAGTGGCGGCGCGCGAGAGGGCGACCTTCACCATCATGGTTCCGGCCATGTACAATCTGTGCCTGCTCGACCCCGACTTCGCCGGCTTCGACCTGTCGCACTGGCGCATTGCCGGCTTCGGCGGGGCACCGATGCCGCAGGCGACGATCGACCGCCTTACCGACACGGCGCCTTCCCTCAATCTCGTCAATTGCTACGGCTCGACCGAAACCACGTCTCCGGCGACGATCCTGCCGGTCGGCGACATCGCCGCACATCCGAAATCGGTAGGCAGGCCGGTCGCCGGTTGCGACATCCTCATCGTCGACGAGCACGGCCGCGAAGTGGCGCCGGGCGAAAGCGGCGAACTGATGATCGCGGGCGCGATGGTGGTGCCCGGCTACTGGGAAAATCCGGAGGCCGACGCCGCCGGCTTCATCGATGGCTACTGGGTGTCCGGCGATGTCGGCTCGGTGGATGCGGAGGGGTATGTGCACGTCTTCGACCGCAAGAAGGACATGATCAACCGGGCCGGCTTCAAGGTCTATTGCATCGAGGTCGAGAGCGTCCTGTCGCGCCATCCGGCGGTGATCGAGAGCGCGGTCGTCGGCCACCCCGATCCGGTTCTCGGCGAGAAGGTCCACGCCTTCATCGTCGCGCGGCCGGGGGCTGCGGATACGCAAGCCATCCGCGCCTACTGCGCCGAGCGCCTGTCCGACTACAAGGTGCCGGACGCGATCACGTTCCTCGAAGCCCCCCTGCCGCGCAACCCGAACGGCAAGATTCTGAAGACGTCGCTGCGCCAGATGCTGCCGGCGGACGATGTCGCTGCCGCGCGTTGACAAGTCGCGAGGCCGGGTGTCAATGTTGGAATGTCGGACATTCCGATAAGTGCCTCTGGGAGGAGGCGGCGACGCTTGCAGGCCGGGAGAGGCGCACTTCCGAGACGGAAATGACGCGCGATCGGGCCTTGATCACGTGAAGGCGGGAAAAGACCCGCAATCTGTCACTCAGGGAGGAAACATGACGAAACTCGCGAAATTGGCGGTGCTTGCCTCCGCCACCTTGTTGTCCGGCGCCGCACTCGCGCAGACCAATCTGATGATCTCGGCCTCGCTGCCGCAGGTTCATTTCTGGGTCGGCCAGCACATGGACCCCTTCGCCGACGCCATCGAGGCCGAGACCAATGGCGAGATCGCCTTCACGCGGTTCTATGCGGGCGAACTGACCTCTGTCGGCCGCGAGCTCGACGCGCTGCAGGGCGGGACAGTCGCCGTCGCGGCGCCGCTGCTGGCGCCCTATCACGAGGGGACCTTTCCGCTTTCCGACGTGACCCAGCTTCCCACCATCGGCACCAATTCCGAGCTGATGACGCGGGCCTTCCTGAAGCTGATGGACGACGACACCGAACTGGCGGACGGCAAGACCTTCTATCAGTACGAGATCGAGCCGAAGGAAATCCGCGCCTGGCCGGTGGCGACGACCGCCGCCTATGCGATTTCCTTTGCCGGCGAAAATCCGGATTCGGTCTCCGGGTTGAGCGGCAAGCCGATGCGTGCCGGGTCGGCGCTGCACACCATCTTCCTCAACGAACTGGGCGTCACGCCGGTGACGATGCCGTCTTCAGCATCCTATGAGGCGCTGTCGCGCGGGACGGTCGAAGGTACGATCCTGTCGATCGGCGACTGGCGCTCCTATTCGCTCCAGGACGTGCTGACCCACACGATCACCGGTGTCGCCGTCGGCCACTGGGGCAGCTATCTGGCGATCAACAACGCGACCTGGGAGACGCTGACGCCCGAGCAGCAGGAAACCTGGGACCGCGTCGCGCGCGACATCGCCATGCAGAACGCCGCCGGCATCGACGCACAGGACATCGAGGTGCAGGAAGAGGCCGCGGGCGCAGGCTCGGTCTTCACGCCGATCACCGACATGTCGCAGGAAATGCAGGACCACATCGCCATGGCTTCGACCAACACCTGGCAGACCTGGGTCGAGCAGACGGAGGCTGCCGGTCACCCCGGCCGCGCCACCGCCAAGCGCTGGGCCGAACTGGTGGTCGAGGAGGGCGGCGAACTGCCCGCGGGCGTCGCCGAATTCCTCGAGCTTTGACGTCTTGAAGGCGGCGCTCCGGCGCCGTCTCCTTCCCTCGACCAACGGATGATGCCAAGTGTCGCACAGCCTCGCCTTGTGGTTCGTCGCCTTCTGGTTCGCAGCCTTCCTCCTTCTCGGGCAGAACGTCGCCACGGTGCTGTTCGGCGCCGGCCTTCTGGGCATGTATCTGTGGGTCGGACTGCAGCTCTTCCAGGGCATTTTGGGCCAGGACATCTTCTTCACCGCCTCGTCCTATTCGCTGTCGATCATCCCGCTCTACCTCCTGATGGCGCAGCTCTTGATGCGCGGCGGGCTGATCGTCGATCTCTTCCGCGTCGGTCATCGACTGTCCGGCTACCGGCGGTTTCCGCTCGGGGTGGCGACGCTGGTGACGGGTGGCATGCTGGGCGCGGTGTCGGGATCGGGTTCGGCCAGCGCGGCGGCGCTGGCGACGCTCGCCGGTCCGGAGCTTGAACGCGTCGGCTATACCCGCCGCTTCGCGATCGGGCTTGCGGCCGTCGCCGGCTCGCTGTCGGCCGTCATACCGCCGAGCCTGATCGTCATCATCTACGGATCGATCACCACAGTGCCGATCGGCCAGCTCTTCATCGGCCTTCTCGGACCGGGCCTCCTGTGCATGCTGGTCTATGTCGTCTGCACCCGCCTGTTCGGCGAGGTGACGCCCGGAGCAACAGAAGGGGTCGCGCCGACCGGGCCCGATCACGTCGGCGGATCGAGCTTTGCGGCGAGCGCCTTCCTCGTCTTCCTGATGGTGGTCGTCTTCGGCGGCATCTATGGTGGCGTCATCACGGTCGGCGAGGCAGGCGCCATCGGCGCCTTCACCGCGCTCGTCGGCCTGACATTCATGCGCCGCATCGGCATCGGCGATCTGGCCCATGCACTCGCCGATTCGGTCAAGATCACCGCGATGCTGATGATGCTGGTGATCGGCGCACAGATCTTCGCCCGCTTCCTGTCGATCTCGCGCGTGCCGCGCGAATTGCTCGCCCTTGCCGAGCCGCTTCTGGCGAGCCCCGGCATCATCGCGGCGCTGCTCCTGTTCCTGCTCTTTATCGCCGGGATGATCCTCGAATCGGCCGCGGTCATCCTTTTGATCGTCCCCATCGTCCTGCCGATCCTGCAGGCGGCGGGCATAGATCTCCTCTGGTTCGGCGTGATGGCGAGCTTCATGATCGCGCTCGGCCTCCTGACACCGCCGGTCGGCCTGTCCGCCTATGCGGCATCGGCCGCTGCGCGCTATCCGGTGGCGCAGGTGTTCCGGCCGGCGACCCAGTTCGCCGTCGTCGCGGCGATCGTCGTCGGCGGCGCGATGATCCTCGTGCCGGGCCTCGTCACCTGGCTGCCGAGCCACATCCGCTAGGAGCTTTCGATGAACCTCTATCGCGGCCTTGGAAAGTTCGAATGGGGCATGGCCTCGATCGGAGCGGGCCTGTGCCTGTTCGTGATGATGATGATCACCGTGATCAGCGTCTTCGGCCGCTACGTGCTCCAGACCGACCTCGTGCCGGGGGCCTACAACATCATCGAGCGGGTGGTCTTCCCGC
The DNA here is from genome assembly GCF_000497755.1 of Aliihoeflea sp. 2WW. Classification (GTDB taxonomy): domain Bacteria; phylum Pseudomonadota; class Alphaproteobacteria; order Rhizobiales; family Rhizobiaceae; genus Aliihoeflea. Next base: position 381,392 of record NZ_AYOD01000035.1, on the reverse strand, counting down.
TATTGATCTTCTGGGCACTGCCGCTGGCCCACCGCGAGGGCGTGTTCCCGAAGCTCGAAATCCTCGCCGACGCCCTTCCCTTTGCGGCCCGCAAGCTTCTCGCGCTCTTCGTCGTCGCGATCGAACTCGCGATCTTCCTTCTTTTGACCTGGTATGTCGGCAAATTCGCCTGGGCGGGCTTCACGAGCGCCCGCACCATGCAGATCGGCTCGGACTACTATCCGCTCTGGCCGCTCTTGATGATGGTGCCGCTGGCCTTCGGGCTGATGATCATCGAGATGATCGCGACGCTCGTTCGAGACGGCCGGGCGCTGGCGCGCGGGCGCGAGGACGATGCCGCGAGCGGGAACGCCCCTACGGGGTGACGCCCGGCTCGATGCGCTGGTCGATGCTGAGCCCGGCGAGTTCCCAGCCGCGTTTCAAATCCGCGACATGCTTGCGCATCCACAATTCGGCATGGGCTCCGTCGCGCCGTTCGATGCCCGCCACCACCTCGCGATGGGCATCCACCAGCCGGCGTGCCGCCTGCGGCAACTGCATCTGGAAGGTCTCGAAGGCGGGGTAAAGCAGGAGCCCGACCGGCTCGCGCGACAGGAGCAGAACCTTGTTCGCGGCCGCCGCCGAAACAAGCGAATGGAATTCGAGGTCGAGCTTGCCGGGCGAGATGCCGCGCTCGACGATGGCGGCAGTGGCGTCGAGATTGGCCTTGAGGGCGGCGATCTGCGCGTCGCTCGCCGCGTCCGCCGCAAGCTGCGCGGCCAGCGGCTCGAGCACCATCGCGACTTCCCACAATTCATGGAACGTCACCTCGTGCATGACGAGCGCCCGCGTCGTGCGCGGGGCGAGATCGGCCGAATGCGGCACCGTGACGAGAAGCCGCTTGCGCCCCTCGCGCCGCACCAGTCCCTCGCTTTCGAGCTGGCGGATGCCCTCGCGCACCGTCGAGCGGTTGACGCCGAACTTCGCCGCGAGCTCGATTTCGCTCGGCAAGGGCTCGCCTGGCTTCAGCGCGCCCGAAAGAATGTGCTTCTGCAGTTCCGTCGATACGGCCTGGTAGGCCGGCGGCACTTTCAGTTTCTCGATTTCCAACGCGTCCCGCTCCGCACTCGATCCGGATTCGATCTAGCATGAATCCGGGTGCAGCAGGCAAGTTTTTGTCCGACAATCGGTCAGCTTGGAGTGAGGAGGGCGGCCGTGTCGGGCCGCCCTGCCGCGATCTATCGAATGGCCGTCGGGTTGATGATGGCCTGAACGCCGCCCGTCATCTTCGAATGGCCGAGAACGAACATGAATTCGGAGACGCCGTCAGCGACGAGTTCCTCGGTGTTCATGTTCTCCAGGATGTAGATGCCGTTCTTCGCGATCAACTCCTGATGGACCTCGAAGACGCCGGTGCCTTCCTCGAAGGGAATGACCTCCAGCCCCCAGGTATCGGCGCCGACCGCGATCACGTTCTGCTCGGCGAGCCAGCGCGCGCCGTCGAGGCCGAGGCCGGGTTCGGAGGTGATGTAGCGCTCATTGTCATTGCCGACGAGCGACAGCCAGCCGGTATAGAACAGCACCACGTCGCCCTCGCGGATCTCGACGCCCTGCTTTTCCGCCTGCGCCTGGATTTCGGCGCTGTTGAAGGCGGTGCCTTCGGCCAGTACCTCCTCGCCGAAATGGTCGGTCATGTCGAGCACGACGCCGCGCGTGACGATGTTCGGCACCTTCTCGATGCCGAGCTTCGTCAGCCCGTCGGCCTGCACGAAGAGGCTGTTCTTGTGGCAATTATAGTAGACGTTGTTGACGCCGATATGCCCCAGCCCGTCGATCTGCGAGCCGGTGCCGACATAGCCCATATAGATGTCGTCATTGTAGTTGGTGTTGGTCGGCCCGAGCCCGACGCCGCCGGTCTGGCCAGGCTGGTTGATGACCAGCGCCCAGGAGCGCGGACCGAAGGCGGGCGTGTCCTTGTTGACCTCGACGCCGAGCGAATAGGTCTTGCCTTCGGTGACGAGTTCGGCGGCCGCAAGCGCGAGTTCCGGCGACAGCAGATTGGCCGCGCCGATCTGGTCCTCCGGCCCCCATTTCGACTTGCACCATTCTGGCGCGTCGGGCGCGTTGGCGGGCCATTCCTCGGCGGCAGCGGCATCTGCCGGCGCCGCGCTTTCTTCCTGCGCGGCCTCGGGCGCCGCGTCGTCTTCGGTATCGGTGTCCTGCGCAAGCGCGCCGGTCGAGATCAGCGCCGCGGATGCGAGCGCCAGAAGGGGCAGGCGGTATGAATGCGAAAACATGTTCGTCCTCCCTGACGAAATCATGGCGGGGAGGCGGTAGCCGGCCCCGCAAGGCTAGTCGATTGGCATTTTCGTCTTCGTTCCTGTCTGTGCCTGCCCTCCTCGCTTCTCGTCAGATCGTGCGGCCGCCATCCACTTCGAGGATGACGCCGGTGATGAACTCGGCCTCGTCGGATGCCAGATAGAGGCACGCATTGGCGATGTCCTTCGGCGTCGACATGCGGCCGAGCGGAATGGTCGAGACGAATTTCGCGCGGTTTTCCGGCGTGTCCTCGACGCCCATGAAGGCGGACAGGAGACCGGTCGCGCCCATGACCGGAGCGACGCAGTTCACGCGGATCTTGTCGGGCGCAAGCTCGACGGCCATCGAACGCGACAGGAGGTTCACCGCGCCCTTGGTCGAATTGTACCAGGTGAGGCCCGGACGCGGCCGGATGCCGGCGGTCGAGCCGACATTGATGATCGCCCCGCCGCCCTGCGCGCGCATGACCGGAATGGTCGCCGCCGTCATGTGGAAGATCGACTTGACGTTGATCGCGTAGACCTTGTCGAACTCGTCTTCCGTCACCTCCATGATCGGCTTGTTGCGGTGGGTCCAGCCGGCATTGTTGACGACGATGTCGAGCCGGCCGCCCTGCGTGGCGGCTTCCACGGCACGCTTGATGTCGGCCGCCTTCGTCACGTCGCCGCCGACGGCGACCGCGCCATTGCCGCAGGCTTCGGCCTGCGCTTTCGCACCGGCTTCGTTCAGATCCATGATGGTGACGCGGGCGCCCTCACGCGCGAATGTCGCCGCGATCTCCGCCCCGAAGCCGGAGGCTCCGCCCGTCACCAGTGCCGTCTTTCCCTGCAAACGCATAATCAGTTCTTTCCTTCAAAATCGATGGTGGAGCGGCACGCCGCCGCCCGAAACGATGGCATCTAGTCGTGCTTGACGACGATGGTCTTGACCACGGAGAGGTCCTTCAGCGCCTCGAAGCCCTTCTCGCGGCCATGGCCGGACTTCTTCATGCCGCCGAAGGGAAGCTCGATGCCGCCGCCTGCGCCATAGGCGTTGACGTAGACCTGGCCGGCGCGGACCTTGCGAGCGACGCGGGTCGCGCGATTGGCGTTCTGGGTCCACACGCCGGCGACGAGGCCGTAATCGGTGCCGTTGGCGAGCGCCACGCCGTCCGCCTCATCCTCGAACGGGATGACGGAAAGAACCGGGCCGAATACTTCGTCGAGCGCCAGCGCATTGTCGCGCGGCACCTGGCCGAACATCTTCGGCGCGACATAGTAGCCGCCTTCGGGAACGCCATCGGCGATGCTGCCCTCGGCGATCACCTCGATGCCGTCATTGCCGGCATTGCCGCAGAAGCGCTCGACGCGGCGCTTCTGGCCGGGATTGATGACCGGGCCGAGGTCGAGGTCCATGTCCGGCGTGCCCGCGGTGAGCTTGGCGAACCGTTCGGCGACGGCGCCAACGATGCGGTCATAGCCGGATTTTTCGACCAAGAGACGCGAGCCGGCCGAGCAGGTCTGGCCGGCATTCTGGACGATGGCGTTGACGAGAGAGGGCAGCGCCGCGTCGAGATCGACATCGGCGAAGACCACTTGGGGCGACTTGCCGCCCAGTTCCAGCGTACAGCCGATATGGTTCTTGGCCGCCGCGATCTGCACCATGGTGCCGACTTCCGGGCTGCCGGTGAAGGACAGGAAGTCGAAGCCGCGATGGGCGGTGAGCGCCGCGCCGGCCTCCTCTCCCGTGCCCGGCACGATGTTGATCGCGCCTTCCGGAAAGCCGACTTCGGCGGCAAGTTCGGCCAGCCGCAACGGCGTCAGGCAGGCGTCTTCCGCCGGCTTCATGACGGTGGCGTTGCCGACCGCGAGCGCCGGGCCGAGCGTGCGGCCGAACATCTGCGCGGGATAGTTCCAGGGAATGATCTGTCCGGTGACGCCGTGCGGCACGCGCTCGGTCAGCGCCAGATAGCCGTTGAGGAACGGGATCGTGTCGCCATGCACCTTGTCGGCGGCGCCGCCATAGAACTCGAAATAGCGCGCGCAGGCGACGATGTCGGCGCGGGCCTGCTTCAGCGGCTTGCCGCAGTCGAGCGCCTCGAGCGCGGTGAGTTCGTCGGCATGGTCCTCGATCGCGCGCGACAGCTTCAAAAGAAGCCGCCCGCGCTCGACGGCGGTGAGCCGCCCCCAGGCACCTTCCTCGAAGGCACGGCGGGCGGCCTTGTAGGCACGGTCGACATCGCCCGCGCTGCCGGCCGCGATGCGCGCGACGACGGCGCCGGTCGCCGGCGCGTAGACGTCGACCGTCCCGCCCGTTTCGTTCGCGTGCCATTTGTTGTCGACGAAGATGCCCTTGGCTTCCATGATCTGGCCGGCGGCGGGTTTGGACTGGATGTTCATCAGTGAACGGCCTCCACGAGTTCGGACTGCTGGATCTCGCCGCGCTCGATCGTGACGATCCGCTCGGCGAAACTCTTGAGCAGGCCCGGATTGGATTCGGTGATGATCAGGGACAAGGACCTGTCCTGATCGCGCAAGGCCCGCAGGGCCTCCGCATAGCGATTGGCGAGAACCGGGGCTAGGCCCTGAAAGGGTTCGTCGAGTAGCACAAGCTTGGTGCCGAGCATCAGCGCCCGGCCGAGCGCCACCATCTTGCCCTGCCCGCCCGAAACCGAGCCGGCGGGGCGAGGGCCCATCTCCTTCAGCTCCGGCAGGATCGAATAGACGCGGTCGAGCCGGCGCTTCGTCTCGTCGCCAGACAGATTGGCCACGCGCGCGGGCAGGCGGATGTTCTCTTCCACCGTGAAAGCGGAGAAGAGGCGCCGATCCTCCGGCGCGTAGCCGATGCCGAGGCCGGGACGCTCATGCGCGGGGACCTTGTCGATCGCCCTGCCGTCGAGCACGATGTCTCCTGTCGAGGCGACGAGACCCATCGTCGCGCGCAGCGTCGTCGTCTTGCCAGCGCCGTTTCGGCCGACGAACGCGACCGTTTCGCCATGGCCGACCGTCAGGTTGACGCCGCGCAGGATCGGCGTCGAGGCGATCGAGACGTGAAGGTTCTTCAGATCCAGCATGATCAGCTCCCGATCACGGTGCGGATGACTTCGGGGTCGGTCAGAACTTCGTCCGGCGGGCCTTCCTTCTGGATGCGGCCCGAACTCCACACCGCGACGCGATTGGCGTAGCGCGAGACCATTTCCATGTCGTGCTCGACGAAGACGGAGGTGACCTTCTGCGCCCGCAAGGCGCCGATCAGCGTGTCCATGATGGCGAATTTCTCCGACGACGCGACGCCGGAGGTCGGCTCGTCCATCAGGAGCACGGCAGGTTTCAGCGCCAGAGCCAGCGCGATATCGACGAGCTTGCGCTTGCCTTCGGGGAGTTCGGACGCGACGCGGTCCTTGACGTCGGAACAGCCGACCTGTTCCAGGATCGCCTCGGCTTCGGCGCGCTGGGGAATGTCGGCAAGGCGCGTGAACATACCGAGCCGGCCCGCCCGGGACGCCGACGCCAGAAGCATGTTCTCCAGCACGGTCTGCTCGGCGAAGAGCTGCGGAATCTGGAAGGCGCGGGCGATGCCGAGCCGCGTGATGGCGCGGGGCGAGGAACCGAGCAGCTCCCTGCCCTTGAAGGTGACGCGGCCTGCCTGCGGCTTCAGATAGCCGGTGCAGATGTTGAGGAAGGTGGTCTTGCCGGCGCCGTTCGGGCCGATGATGGCCAGATTGTCGCCCTCGAAGACGTCGAGCGCGACGCCGTCGGCCGCCACCACGCCGCCGAAGCGGATTTCGATGTCGCGTGCGGACAGAAGCGCATTCATCGCACCGCCTCCTTGGCTTCGCCGAGCGGGCTCGGCTTCTCCCTCGTGCGCCGGCCGCGCCAGCGATTGCCGACATTGACGAGCGAACCGACGATGCCGGCGGGCGCGAAGAGGATGATGCCGAGCAGCATCAGGCCGAGCGTAAGCTGCCACGTATCGCCCAGATAGGCGGCGGCGGTGACGCGGATGAACTCGAACGAGAACGACCCGGCGAGCGCGCCCAGCACCTGTCCCGCACCGCCGAGGATGGCGACGAAGACGAACTCGCCCGAGCGCGTCCAATAGGCGTAGTCGGGCGTGGCGATGCCCTGGAAGACGCCCACCAGCGCCCCGCCGACACCGGCAAGCGCAGCCGAGGCGACATAGACGACGAGCAGGGTGCGACGCGGCGAGATGCCGAGATATTCGACCCGCGTCTCGTTGCTCTTGATCGCCTTCATGGCATGGCCGACCGGGCTGTCCATCAGCCGCCAGGCGCCGAAGATGGCGAGCGCGAGAAGGGCGAGGGAGACGTAGTAGATGCCAAACTCGTAATTGGCGCGCGACATCTCCTGTCCCAGCAGTGTGGGACGCGAAATCCGCAGCCCGTCCGACCCGCCGGTGATGTGGATGAACTTCTCCAAAAGCGAGAACAGCACCATCGAGAAGGCGAGGTTGAGCATGGCGAAGAAGATGTAACGGTAGCGCACGACGAAGATGCCGACGAAGAGGCCGGCGACCACCGAAGCGGCGAGCGCGGCGAGAAGCAGCAGGAAAAGCTCGCCCCCGCCCCCCATCCAGCGGCCGACGAAGCCGGCCGTATAGGCGCCGATGGCGAAGAACATCGCATGGCCGAACGAAACCTGTCCCGCCTGCAGCAGAAGGATGATGCCGATCACCGGCAGCGCCTTGGCGAAGACGATCGTCAGGAACGCGTCCCATTGCGGAAAGACCAGCGGATTGAGCGCGGCGAGGAGAACGATCGCAGGAAAGATCACGCGCATCAGCATCAGATCTTCCTCGCCGTCGTCTTGCCGAAGAGACCTTCGGGCCGGATCAGGAGAACGAGGACCATGATGAGGTAGGGCATGACGACCTCGAATTCGGGTGCGAAGAACACCGCCATCGACCGGCCGAGCCCGATGAGCAGCGCCGCGATGGCCGCACCCTCGATCTGGCCGAGACCGGCGGTTGCCGCGACGGCGAAGGACAGCACGATCATCTCCGCCCCCATGCCCGGAAGGACGGAAGTGGTGGGCGAGGCGAGCGCGCCGCCGAGCGAGGCGAGCGTCACGCCGATGACGAAGGTGAGGAAGAAGACGCGCCGCGCATTGATGCCGATCGCCGTCGCCGCCTCGCGGTCCTCCGTCACCGCGACGATGACCGAGCCGGCGAGCGTGTAGCGCAGGAAGAACCGCAGGCCGAACAGCACGGCGAGCGCGACCAGCGGCAGGAACAGTGTCTGGTAGGCGGTGTAGGTGATGCCGGCGACATTGACGTTGCCGAGCTGGCGCAGCGGATCGGAATAGAAATAGGGCTGCACGCCCCAGACGAGACGCTGGACGTTTTCCAGCATCATGAAGACGGCGAAGGTGACGAGGAGCTGCAGCGTCTCCTCGTAGCCGTAGATGCGCTGGAGCAGGAACCGCTCCATCAGCCCGCCGACCGTGATGCCGACCACCGCCGCCGCGACGATGAACATCGGAAAGGCGAGCCAGGGCGACAGGCCCATGCCGGCCATGGCGATGCCGAGGCTGGCGGCCGCGTAGGCGCCGAGCGCGTAGAACGAGCCATGCGCCACGTTGAGGATGCGCATGACGCCGAAGACGAGCGTCATGCCGACGGCGACGAGGAAGACGAGCGCTCCGTAGGCGATGCCGTCAAGCGCGGCGAGAACGAGAATCTGCAGGGACATGGGCCGTTCGGGGCCTTTGCACAAATGAGCGGGAACGATGCGGCCGCCGCGCCTTCGCATGCGGGGATGCGATGGCGCGGCGGTGCGGGAGGACTATTCCTCGTGCTTGTATTCGCTCGCCTCGGTCTCGATGAAGGACGCATCGAGCGTGCCGATCCATTCGAGCGAGTTTTCGCCGGGCGGCGCCATGATGCCTTCCGCGTCGAAGATCATCATGTCGTCGATGATCGGGAAGTCATAGCCCTCGACGGTGCGCGACACGCCCATCAACTGCGCTTCGAGCGCCTGGTTGTCCTCGCGGATGGTGAGCGGTCGGCCATAGCCCTTGAATTCGAGCCCTTCCATCGCCGCGATGACCTGGGCGCGATCCGGGAAGTCGCCACCATTGGCCTCGGCCGCCTTGTCGTAGGCCGCCTGCAACGCGGCGAAAGCCTGCGCCATGTGGAACACCGAGTAGATCGGGTAGGCGCCCGTCTTCTCCCTGAACTTGTCGACGAAGGCCTTCATGTCCTCGTCGTCCTTGGTCTCGGGATGCAGGAAGTAGTGGTCGCCGCGTGCGCCGACGATGACGCCATCCGGCAGAACGCCGCCCAGACGCTGGATCGACGATTCGGCCAGCGGCAGCACGAAGGTCGAGTTGTTGAAGAGACCGCGCTGGTTGGCCTGCTGCACGAACGTGTCGAGATCGCCGCCCCACGAGGTCGACAGGATGACGTCGGGCTGGGTGGCGAGAAGGCGCGAAATCTCGGCCGAGAAATCCGGTGCGCCGAGGCGCGGGAAGAGCTCGGCCACGATCTCGACTTCGGGCTTCAGCTTCTTCAGCGCCGCCGAGAACAGCTCCCAGCTATCGCGGCCCCAGGCATAGTCCTGGTTGACGACGGCGATCGTCTCGAAATCCGGCTTGGTCTTCAGGAGATAGAGCAGCGCCGCCATCATCTCGGGCGTCGCATTGGCCTGCGTGCGGAAATTGTAGGTCGATTCCTCTTCCTCGAAGATGCGCTGCGTGCCGCAATCCCAAAGGATGTTGAGGACTTCGAGATCTTCCATCAGCGGCGTCAGGTTGATGCAGTTGCCCGACGAGATCGAGGCCATCATCACGTCGACGTCCTCGTCCTGGACGAGGCGGCGCACTTCGGTGGTCAGCGCCTCGGCGCCCGCGCCTTCATCGACGAAGAAGAGCTGCACCTGCGCGCCCTGGATACCGCCGGCGGCGTTGATGTCCTCGGCAATCATCTGCGCCGCGGCCTGGGCCGGCACGCCGAACACCGACGCTGCGCCCGAGGTGAACGTCGTGATGCCGATCTTGATGTTTTCCGGCGCGTCCTGCGCCATTGCGGGTTGTGCCACGGCAAGCGCGAACGCGGCTGCCAGCGACGATAGGACGAGTTTGCCTTTCACGAATTCCTCCCAGAATTTGCGACGGCGCATCTGCTGCGCACGTTCCTCCACTTCAGGATGGTTCCCGGTTTGAAATTGGAACGCAAAGACAGATTTGCTTGAATCGCTATAACGGCTTCTTATGGCGGACCCGACGTCGCCCCCATGCCTGGCTTATGGCTTCCATATCGCTTTCCTATTGGCGCCGGGCGCCGTGAACGGCAATCCTGCGCGTCGGCACAAGGGAGGGACATCATGGCCGCCGTCACATCGGGATCGACGACACGCACACGCGCGACCGTGCTTCGCAACGCCCCCGCAACCCGCCCCTATGCACAGTCACGCCCCCTCTCGGTCGAGGAGATCGAACTCGACGCGCCGGGCCCCGGCGAGGTTATCGTCGCAATCAAGGCGGCCGGGCTTTGCCATTCGGACCTGTCCGTCATCAGTGGCGACCGACCGCGTTCGCTGCCGATGGCGCTCGGCCATGAGGCGGCCGGCATCGTCGAACAGCTCGGCGAAGGCGTGCGCGACCTCGAAGTGGGCGACCACGTGGTGATGGTTTTCATGCCATCATGCGGCCATTGCGTCCCTTGCGCGGAAGGCCGGCCCGCGCTGTGCGAACCGGGGGCGGCGGCAAACGGCGCCGGCACGCTGCTGGGCGGCGCGATACGGCTCAGGAGCCACGGCCAACCGATGTTCCACCATGTCGGCGTTTCGGCATTCGCCGGACACGCCGTCGTATCGCGCACCTCGCTGGTCCGCATCGACAAGGACATTGCCTTCGAGCATGCCGCGCTTTTCGGGTGCGCGGTGCTGACCGGCGTCGGCGCCGTCGTCAACACGTCGGGCCTCAAGGCCGGCCAGTCCGTCGCGATCGTCGGCCTTGGCGGCGTAGGGCTCGCCGCCTTGCTGGGTGCACGAGCCGCCGGTGCCTCCATCATCGTTGCAGCCGACCTGATGCCCGAAAAGCTGGCGCTGGCCCGCGAACTCGGCGCCACCCACACGGTCGATCCGCGCGACGAGGCAGCAATGGAGCACATCAGGACCATCACGCGCGGCGGTGTCGACGTAGCAGTCGAACTCGCCGGCTCCGTGCCTGCCCTCGAATTTGCCTACCGCATCACCCGGCGGGGCGGAACGACGGTGACCGGCGGGCTCGCCAATCCGGCGAGCCGGGTGTCGATCCAGCAGGTCTCGCTCGTCGCCGAAGAGCGGACGCTCAAGGGCAGCTATATCGGGAGTTGCATCCCTTCGCGTGACATCCCGCGCTACATCGAGATGTTCCGGCGCGGCATCCTGCCGGTCGACAGGCTCATGTCCGGCACCGGGCCGCTCGAAGGCATCAACGAGACCCTGGACGAGCTCGAGGCCGGCCGGGTCATCCGCTATATCTTCCTGCCTTGATGCCGGCGATCCAGCAGATATCTAGCCGGCGAACGATCTCGCGATGATGATCTTCTGGATATCGGACGTGCCCTCGTAGATCTGGCACACCCGCGCATCGCGATAGATGCGCTCGAGCGGGAAATCGGCCATGTAGCCATACCCGCCAAAGGTCTGCAGCGCCCCCGAAATGACCCGTTCTGCGGCCTCGGACGCAAACAGCTTCGCGATCGCCGCTTCGGTGAGGCACGGCTCGCCGGCATCCTTCATCCGCGCCGCATTCAGGACGAGCTGGCGTCCGGCCTCGATCTGCGTCCGCATGTCGGCGAGACGGAAGGCGACGGCCTGGTGCTCCATCAGCGTCTTGCCGAAAGAGCGGCGCTCCGCGGCATAGGCGACGGCGAGGTCGAAGGCGGCCTGCGCCATGCCGACCGATTGGGCGGCGATGCCGATGCGCCCCGTCTCGAGGCTCGACAACGCGATGCGGTAGCCCTCGCCCTCGGCACCGATCCGGTTTTCCTCCGGAATCTCGAGATTCTCGAATCGAAGCGAGCATGTGTCGGAGCAGCGCTGGCCAAGCTTTTCCTCGACTTTCGCAACGACATAGCCAGGCGCGTCGGTCGGTGTCAGGAATGCGGTTATGCCGCCCTTCGGCCCGGCATCTTCCATGCGGGCGAAGAGGATCGTCCAGCCGCCGATCTTGCCCGACGTGATGAATTCCTTCGACCCGTCGATGACGTAGCGGTCGCCCTGCCTGCGAGCGCGGGACTTGAGCGAGCCGGCATCCGAGCCTGCCTCGGCCTCGGTGAGCGCAAAGGCGCCGATGAACGCACCCGCCGCTGCGGGGCGCAGCACGCGCTCCTTCTGGTCGGCATTGCCGTATCGCTGCAGGATCGCGTTGAACGGAGCGTTGTGAACGCTCATGACCGTCGAGATCGCGCCATCGCCGGCCGCGATTTCCATCAGCGCCAAGGCATAAGACACATAGTCCGCACCGACGCCGCCATCGGCCTCGGGAACGGTCATGCCCATGAAACCGAGTTCGGCAAGGCCCGCAACGATTTCGGGCTCGATCGTCTTGTTGCGATCGCGCTGCGCCGCGCCGGGCGCCAGAACCTCGCGGGCAAAGGCGCGCGCGGTATCGCGGATCATCGTCTGTTCGTCGGTCAGGGTCATCGTTCAGCTCTCATTCGCCGGCAAAATCCGGCTTGCGCTTGGTCAGAAAGGCAGTGACGCCTTCGCGGAAATCCGCCGTTCGCGTGCCCGCCAGAAAGGCCGCGCGTTCGGCTTCGAGATGTTCGGCGAGTGGCCGCTCGAGCGCCTGGTCGGTCAATCGTTTGAACTGGCCGAATGCCCGCGTTGGACCACTGGCGACCCGTGCCGCGATCTCGTCCGTAGCAGCGCTCAGTTCGCCGGCCGCGACCACGCGGTTGACGATGCCTGCGGCAAGAGCCTGACCGGCATCGAGCGCCTCGCCCAGAAACATCAGTTCCGCCGCCTTGGCCCGCCCGACCTTGCGCGGCAGGAACCACGTCCCGCCGCAATCCGGCGACGATCCGACCTTGTCGTAGGCGACGACGAAACGCGTGCCTTTTTCGGCGATTACCAGATCCGCATTCAGCACCAGCGAAAGCCCGGCCCCGGCCGCGACGCCCTTCACCGCTGCAATGACCGGCGCATCGATCGCCCTCAGGCGCAGGAGCGCGGGATGAAGCGCATCGAGAAGAGCGTTGACCACTTCGGCCGAGCGGGTGAAATCCGCGCCGAACGCGGCGACATCGCCGCCCGCAACGAACGCCCTCCCCTCGGCGGCAAGGGTGACGGCGCGCACGCCGCCCGCCCGCGCCACATCTTCGACGGCGTCGCGAAACGCCTCGGCAAGCGGCACGTCCAGCGCATTGAGGACGTCGGGTCGGTTGAGGACGAGACGGACGATGCCCGCGGCGTCGTTTCGTTCGACCCTTACAAGCTCGCTCATCTGTTCCTCGCTCGATATCCGGGCCGCGCAGGTGCCGACGAACCTATTCTAGGGAATGGCGGCCGGGTCAAGCCGCGCGGCCCCGGCAACCGGCGCCCGCTCTTGACAGAGGCCGCGATTCTTGGCCCCTAGCGTCAGCAGGAAGCGGGAATTATGGCACAGAAAAAGGCCCACGAAGTCGACGGTTGGCTGGCGCGGCCGCAGGGCGCGTTTCCGGTCGTGCTGATCTATGGTCCCGACCGGGGGCTCGTTTCCGAACGCGCCACGCTTTACGCGCGCCAGGCCGGGTTCCGGCTTGACGACCCGTTTTCCGTCACGCGCCTCGACGCCGGCGAGATCGAATCCGACCCCGGGCGTCTCATGGACGAGGCCAATACGGTGGCGATGTTCGCCGACCGGCGGCTGATCTGGGTCAAGGGCGCCGGCACGCACAAGGCGCTGGGCGCATCGCTGAAGGATTTGTGCGCAAGCCCGCCGGAGGCGACCATTATCCTCGTCGAAGGCGGCGACCTGAAGAAGGGCGCACCGGTGCGCGCAGCCGTGGAGCAGGGTTCGGCCGGAATGGCGCTGCCCTGCTATGTCGACCAGGCGCGAGCGATCGAGGGCGTGATCGACGAGGTGCTGGGGAGGGACGGCATCACCATTGCGCCCGACGCGCGTCAGGCCCTCAAGGCATCGCTCGGCGGCGACCGGCTCGCCACCCGATCGGAGATCGAGAAGCTGGCGCTCTATGCCGGTCGCGACGGCCGGATCGAACTCGCTCATGTCACTGAGATCGTCGGCGATGTTTCGGCAAAGTCCCTCGACGACGCGACAGATGCGATTCTGGCAGGCGATGTCGCCGGCTTCGACCGCGCTTATTCGGGCTGGGTGAATGCGGGAAACGCGCCTTTCCAGCTCGTCTCAGCGGTGATGCGGCAGTTTCAGCAACTCGAGATGCTCCGCGCAGCAGTTGATGGCGGCGCAAGCGCCTCCACGGCAGTCGCGGCCGCGCGGCCACCTGTATTCTTTAGCCGGCGAAACAACGTCGAGAGGGCGGTTCAGAAGTGGACGTCATCGTCGATCTCGCGCGGGCTCGAAAGGCTGCAGGCGACGGTTCTTGCCATGCGAACTCGATCGCAACTCGATGAGCCGACCGCCCGCCAGGCGATGCTGGCAATCGCCATCGAGGCCCGGCGCCTGCGATAGGCAAGCCGGGTGTTTCACGTGAGTCCAGTCAGTGACGCTGCAGACGGTGGCAGATCGTGTCGAGTTGCTCGAGGCTCGAATATCGAATCTTGATGTCCCCGCCACGCTGGCCATGCGTGATAGAAACCCTCAGACCCAGCGCGTCGGACAACGTTTTTTCGAGCGCGATCGTGTCGGCATCCTTCTCGGCCGCGGCATGCCGCTCGGCCTTGGCCGATTCCTGTCTGGCGGGCTGCTGCGCCAAGGCCTCCGCCTGCCGCACTGACAAGCCCTCATCGACAATCCGCCGCGCAAGACCGGCCGGGTCGAGCGCCGTCACCAGCGTGCGCGCATGGCCCGCCGACAACGAGCCGTCGGTCACGAGCGACCGGACGTGATCAGGCAGCTTGAGCAGGCGCAACGTGTTGGCAACGTGGCTGCGGCTCTTGCCGATGACCTGGCCAAGATCGGCCTGGGTATACTGGTGCTCATCGATAAGCTGCTGATATCCTTGCGCTTCCTCGACCGCGTTAAGGTCTGCGCGCTGGACGTTTTCGATGATGGCAAGCTCGAGGGCGACCCGATCCGTCACGTCCCGAATGACGATCGGGACGGCCGTCAGCCCCGCGCGTTGCGCCGCCCGCCACCGGCGCTCGCCGGCAATGATCTCGTAGTGTCCGTCCGGCATCGTCCGTACGACGACGGGTTGAACGATCCCATGCTCGCGAATCGACTGCGTCAGATCCTCGAGATCGCTTTCCGCGAAGCTACGCCGCGGATTGCGCGGGTTGGGCGACACATGCTCGATCGGCGCCGTGCGGTCCGCACGAACCGGCAATTGTTCGGAGGGCGTCGCTGGCCTGTCGAGATCGCCGATAAGGGCGGCCAGGCCGCGGCCAAGCCGCTTTCGGGACAGATCTTCGTTCATCTCGCTCTCCCTTCAAGCGGCGCGCAATACGCGTTCGCGCCGGATCACTTCCGACGCCAATTGCAGATAGGCCTGACTGCCGGAACATTTGAGATCGTAGAGGATCGCCGGCTTTCCATAGGACGGCGCCTCGGAGACGCGCACATTGCGGGGGATCACCGTCTCATAGACCTTATCGCCCATATGGCTTCGCACGTCCTGAACGACTTGATTGGCAAGATTGTTGCGACCGTCGAACATGGTCATCACGATGCCTTGGATCGTCAGGCGGGGATTTAGGTTGGCCCGGACTTGGTCGACCGTATGCAGCAACTGACTGAGACCCTCGAGCGCGAAGAATTCACATTGGAGCGGGACCAGCACCGAATCGGCTGCGGCCATGGAGTTGAGCGTCAGCAGGTTCAGAGATGGCGGGCAATCGATCAGGATGTAGTCAAAAGAGCCCGAGCCCCCCTCCACCGATTGGATCGCTTTGCGCAGGCGCAGGGCACGGTCGGGCGCAGAGGAGATTTCCATCTCGACCCCGAGAAGGTCGAGCGTCGATGGCACGACCGACAGCCCCGGAACGGCAGTCTTGACCGCGGATTGCGCGATCGTCGCCTCACCTATCAGCAGGTCATAGGACGAAATCTCGCGCTCGGCGCGTTCGATACCGAGGCCGGTGCTCGCATTTCCTTGCGGGTCAAGGTCCACGATTAGCACACGCTCACCGATTGCAGCGAGGGCGGTCGCGAGATTGATCGCAGTCGTCGTCTTGCCGACGCCGCCCTTCTGATTTGCCACCGTGATGATCCGTGGCTGTGATCCCACCATGATCAATGCTCCAGACGCTGAACGTTGGACAATTCCAGAACGCGACTCATCGCGTCAACCATGCTAGGATGTTCTATCAGATCGAAGCGCCAATGGTCACGCGCTTCGCGAATTTCCTGTTGGAAATCGCGCCCCTTGGGATAGAGGGCGCGTGATTTTCCGGGTTCCAGCCATGTTTCTGTAAGCTCCAGAAGCTTGCCAAGCGGCGCGAGTGCGCGGGCCGAGACGAGTGCCGGTTGCAGCGCGCTAACGGCGGCCTCGATCCGTTCGGGTCGAACAACCAGATCGAGCCCTAGCTCCACACCCGCGGATCGCAGGAACGCCGCCTTCTTTCGGTTGCTTTCGACCAATGTCGTGACAAGGCCGTGCGGCGCCCCGAGGATTGCGATCACAAGACCGGGCAGGCCTCCGCCACTCCCAATGTCAGTCCAGTCCCTCTCGTCGCGTCGGAAGCGCCACAACTGGGCTGAGTCGACGATATGGCGATTCCAAAAGTCGGTCTGAGACCCTGATGCTGCAAGGTTGATCGCGCGGTTCCAGTGATGAAACAGTCTTTCGAACTCAACTAGCTGTGCAAAAGTTTCACGTGAAACCTCACCGGCAACCCGGCTCAGTTGATCATACTGCGTCATGCCGCGACCGTCTTGGGCGTTCGCTGCAAGTGGGCCAGGAGCAGGGAAAGCCCTGCTGGAGTCATTCCCTCGATGCGGCCCGCTTGCGCGAGGGTAGTCGGCCGAACGGAGCCAAGCTTGGCCTTCATCTCGTTGGAGAGCCCGAGGATCGAGTCGAAATCCATGTCCGGCGGTATAAGAATGTTCTCGTTCTTGCGGAGGTTATCGATGTCGGCGATCTGCCGCTGGAGATAGACCGAATAGCCGGCCTCGATTTCAACCAGTTCACAGGTCGTCCGGTCGACGCTCGCCAGATCCGGCCAGACGCGTGTCAGATCTTCAAACGCGATCGACGAATGCGCCAGAAGGTCGTACGCGCTTCGAACTTTACCATCGGCATTGACCGGCAAATCTTTCCTGATGGCCTCCGATGACGAGAGCTTCAGTTCGTCAAGTCGCGACTTCAACGCCGCCAGTCGCTTGGTGCGCAGGGCGAACATATTGGCCCGCTCGGTGCCCACGACGCCGATGTTCAAGCCAAGCGGGGTGAGTCGCTCATCGGCGTTATCCGCCCGGATAGACAAGCGATACTCGGCGCGGGACGTGAACATGCGATAGGGCTCCGTCACCCCCCGGGTCGTTAGGTCGTCTATCATCACGCCGATATAAGCATCCGACCGTGACAGCGAGATGAGCGCGGCCCCGGCAGCGCGGTTTGCTGCATTCATGCCGGCCAGTATGCCCTGCGCGCCCGCTTCCTCGTAACCGGTCGTTCCGTTGATCTGGCCTGCCAGAAACAGGCCTGAGCAGGCTCGCATTTCGAGACTGGACGACAAGTCCCTGGGGTCGATGTGATCGTACTCGATCGCGTAGCCTGGCTGCACGATCTCCGCAGCGTGCAGGCCATCCATGGACCGAATGAAGTCGACCTGCACGTCCAGCGGCATCGAAGTCGACACGCCGTTGGGATAGACAAGATCGCTGTCCAGCCCCTCCGGCTCCAGAAAGATCTGGTGGCCATCGCGGTCGCCAAACCGAACGATCTTGTCCTCGATGGAAGGACAGTATCGAGGCCCGACGCCCTCGATCGCCCCGCCATACATTGCGGAGCGGTGGAGATTGTCGCGAATGACCTTATGCGAGACGTCGTTTGTCCGCGTTATCGCACACTCGATCTGCGGCGTGGAAATTGATGCGGTCAGCGTGGAAAACGGCGTGGGTTCGGCGTCTGCCGCCTGCTTATCCAACGCGTCCCAATCGATCGAAGATCGTTTCAGCCGCGGAGGCGTACCGGTCTTCAAACGACCAAGGCGCGCACCAAGGCGGGCAAGCGTTGTTGCGAGGCCGGTCGTTGCCTGCTCTCCCATACGGCCGGCTACGGTCTGGTTCGTCCCGATATGGATGAGACCTCGCAGGAACGTGCCGGTCGTCAAAACCACCGCTCCACAAGCCACATAGCCTGCCTGCTTTAGATGAGCGCCGGCAAGATGATTGTCTCGAACCTCCAGATCGAGCACTTCATCGGCGATGACTGTCAGGTTTTCCTGCTCCTGAACCAGCTCGGAAACCGCGCGTGCATAGAGCTTGCGATCGGCCTGGGTTCTCGGTCCGCGTACTGCCGGGCCCTTGCTCCGGTTCAGCAAGCGGAACTGAATGCCCGCCCTATCGGCCGCACGCCCCATGATCCCATCGAGGGCGTCGATCTCGCGAACGAGCTGGCCTTTACCCAGTCCCCCGATCGCAGGATTGCAAGACATCACGCCCAGATTTTCCGGGCTCAAAGTGACCAGCGCCGTGACGGCTCCCATGCGGGCGGCAGCCGCGGCGGCCTCGACACCGGCATGGCCGCCACCCACCACAATGACATCAAAACGTTGATGCTGCTGTTTCACGTGAGTCATTTCCCTATGCAAAAACGTGAAAATATGTCGCCAAGCAAATCCTCGACGTCGATTGCGCCGGTCAACCGGCCAAGCGAATCGGCCGCGATGCGTAATTCTTCGGCAACGAGCTCAAATTCGGAGCTGCAATTCGCCCGGTCGAGAGCGGCAATACAACCTTCTAGATGAGCAACATGCCGCTGCCTTGAGGGCACCGTATCGAGGATTTTGGTTCGCGAATCAAGAATTGTCGTCAGCTCGGCCATCAGGCGGTCGATACCGGCACCAGTCCTGGTGGATATTGCAATGACGTCCGCCGAACATGACCGCTGGTCGGACTTGCTTTGAACAGGCAGGACCAGCTCTGCGTCCATTTCGGGCACCTGTTCCAAGCCGTCGTCGAGAAGGAGAACGAGATCGGCAGTTCGGGACGCGGTCCTCGCCCGTTCGACGCCAATCTGTTCGACCGGATCGAGGGTTGTACGAAGCCCGGCCGTATCCGTTACACGTACGAGCCTGCCCCCAATATCGAGACGAACCTCGATGAGATCGCGTGTCGTTCCAGGGATATCCGTCACAATGGCAACGTCGCGTTTCGCTAAATAATTGATAAGGCTTGATTTTCCGGCATTGGGGGCGCCGGCTACGACGATATGGAATCCTTCGTTGATGACTTCGGCGATTCTGTAGCCGTCTAAATGATGACGGATACGCAGCGCCAGAGCTTTGATCTCCAGACGTACGGCATCGCCAAACTCCGGCGGCACGTCTTCCTGGTCGGAGAAGTCGAGGTCGGCCTCGATGCGCGCCCAGATCGACAGAAGGTCCGCGCGCCACCCCTCATAAAGCCGGCGCTGAGCCCCGTCGGCATTGGACAAGGCAAGGCGCCGCTGCGCGTCCGTCTCGGCAACGATCAGGTCCGACAGCGCCTCGGCAGCCGTCAGGTCGATCCGACCATTGAGAAACGCGCGCATGGTGAACGCGCCGGCCTCGGCCGGTTCGAGGCCTGTCAGTTGCCCCAACCGCCGGAAAAGCGCGGCCGCAACGGCGCGGCTGCCGTGAAGCTGAATCTCGAGCACGTCCTCGCCGGTAAAGCTGGCCGGCGCCGGGAAATAAATGCAGAGCGCATCGTCGATCGGTGCGTCCGTTTCGTCGCGGATCGTCGAGAGCACCGCGCGACGGGGTTCGAGCGTCGGCCGACCGGTGAGGAGCGGAATGATGGCAGGCACATGCGGGCCGGAGATCCGAACCACGGCGACGCCGGCGGGCAGGGCGCCGCTCGAAAGCGCATAGATCGTCGTCGGCGCACTCATTGGTCACTCCAATGCGAAACGGCGGACATGAGCTGCCCGCCGGATCGATAAGCCTTAACTGGCAACCCCCGAAGAGGTCAGGTGTTCATGGAATCGAAGAAGTCGCCATTGGTCTTGGTCTGCTTCAGCTTGTCCATGAGGAATTCGATCGCGTCGGTCGTGCCCATCGGCGCAAGGATGCGGCGCAGGACGAAGATCTTCTGCAAATCCTGGCGCTGGACAAGGAGATCTTCCTTGCGGGTACCCGACTTGAGGATGTCCATGGCCGGGAAGATGCGCTTGTCGGCGACCTTGCGGTCGAGCACGATTTCCGAATTGCCGGTGCCCTTGAACTCTTCGAAGATGACTTCATCCATGCGGCTGCCGGTGTCGATCAGCGCGGTCGCGATGATGGTCAGCGAGCCGCCTTCCTCGATGTTACGCGCCGCGCCGAAGAAGCGCTTGGGGCGCTGCAGCGCATTGGCGTCGACGCCGCCGGTCAGGACCTTGCCGGAGGACGGAACGACCGTGTTGTAGGCGCGGCCGAGACGGGTGATCGAATCGAGCAGGATGACGACGTCGCGGCCGTGCTCGACGAGGCGTTTGGCCTTCTCGATGACCATTTCGGCGACTTGCACGTGGCGAACGGCCGGCTCGTCGAAGGTGGAGGAGACAACCTCGCCCTTCACCGAGCGCTGCATGTCGGTGACTTCTTCCGGCCGCTCGTCGATCAGGAGAACGATCAGATAGGCTTCCGGGTGATTGTGCGCGATCGAATGCGCGATGTTCTGCAGCAGCACGGTCTTGCCGGTGCGCGGCGGCGCGACGATCAGGCCGCGCTGGCCTTTGCCGAGCGGCGCGACGAGATCGATGACGCGGGCCGACATGTCCTTCGAGGTCGGAACCTCGAGCTCCATCTTGAAACGCTCGTTCGGATAGAGCGGCGTCAGATTGTCGAAATGGATCTTGTGGCGGATCTTCTCGGGGTCTTCGAAATTGATCGTGTTGACCTTGAGAAGCGCGAAATAGCGCTCGCCTTCTTTAGGCGAACGGATCGGGCCTTCTACCGTATCGCCGGTCTTCAGCGAAAAGCGGCGGATCTGCGAGGGCGAGATGTAGATGTCGTCCGGACCGGGAAGGTAGTTCGCATTGGCAGAACGCAGGAAACCAAAGCCGTCCTGCAGGATTTCGACCACGCCTTCGCCGATGATCTCGACATCCTGCGCAGCGAGCTTCTTCAGGATCGCGAACATGAGCTCCTGCTTGCGCATGACGCTCGCATTCTCGACCTCGAGCGATTCGGCAAACGCAATGAGGTCGGTCGGACCCTTGCTCTTGAGCTCTTGTAGTTTCATTTCCTGCATAGACGCACTCGGCTGGCGATGGGGGAAGTCGATTAGGACGTAGGAAGGCTGCGGCGCGGATATGCCGTCATGAAAGAAGCGGGCCGCGCGGCGAAAGGAAGGACTGTTCTCTTAGCGCTGCGCTTTTGAAAGCGCAAGCCGCGCATCCGAGCCTCAGAACGGCTTTACCACGACCAGGACGACGATGACAATCATCAACAGGGTCGGGCCTTCGTTCATCAGGCGCCAGTGCCGGGCCGACTTTTCGTTGCGGTCCTCGGCGAAGAGACGAACGGCCTTGGAGAAATAGCCGTGCAGCCCCGACATGGCGATGACCGCCAGGATCTTCAAGTGCAGCCAGCCGCCGGAAAAGCCAAAGCCCTGCCAGGCGAGCCAGAGGCCGAGGACCCAGGCGACCGTCATCGCCGGATTGATGATGACGCGCAAAAGGCGCTGTTCCATCACCTTGAAGGTTTCGGATTGCGGCGTGCCGGGGCCGATTTCGGCGTGGTAGACGAAGAGGCGCGGCAGATAGAGCATGCCCGCCATCCACGAGATGACGGCGATCACATGCACGGCTTTGGCCCAGAGATAAGCCTCCGCCGGGAACAGGAGGAGCGCGGCCGCGGTCAGGACGAGGAAGACGGCGAGCGCGATGCCGGCCCGCGTGCCCGGCCCGGCCCTGGTCGTCGTCTCGCTCACCGGCTCGCTCCCCGAACCTGCGCGATCATCGCCTTGACATGCTCGATCGGCGTCGGCGGCGTGATGCCGTGGCCGAGATTGAAGATCAGCGGGCCGCCGGCGAGATTGTCGAGAATGGCCGCTACGCCCTCACGCAGCGCCTCGCCGCCGACGACAAGCCGCAGCGGGTCGAGATTGCCCTGGATGGGCCCCTCGGCCTGCAGGCGTCGTGCCTGGCTCCAGGGAACGCTCCAGTCGAGCCCGAGCGCCGTCACGCCCGTCTTCCCCCGGTAGCCCTCGTAGAGCGCCCCTGCCCCCTTCGGAAAGCCGATGATCGGCACGTTGGGATGAACCGAGCGGACCTTGTCGACGATCCGCTTCATCGGCTGAACGCAGAACGCCTCGAACGAAGCTTCGTCGAGAACGCCCGACCAGGAATCGAAGATCTGGACGCAATCTGCGCCCGCCTCGATCTGGCGGATCAGATAATCGGCCGAGCAGTCGGCCAGAAGCGCGAGCAGCCTTCGCATCTCGGTCGGGTGCCGGTAACCGAACAGACGCGCCGGCGCCTGGTCCGGCGTGCCGTGCCCGGCGATCATGTAGGTCGCCACCGTCCACGGCGCGCCGCAAAAGCCGATCAGCGTCGTCTCCGGGGGGAGTTCTGCGCGGAGGCGCCGCACCGCCTCGTAGACCGGCGCCAGATGATCGTGCAGCCGGGACGCATCGAGCCGCTCGACCTCATGCGCCTCGATCGGCGTCATCAGCGGGCCGCGTCCCTCCTCGAAGCGCAGGTCGCGGCCGAGCGCATGCGGGATGACGAGAATGTCGGAGAAGAGGATCGACGCGTCGAAGCCGAAGCGACGGATCGGCTGCATCGTCACTTCGACGGCAAGATCGGTATTGTAGCAAAGGTCGAGGAAACTCCCCGCCTGTTTGCGCGTTTCCCGATACTCCGGCAGGTAGCGCCCGGCCTGTCGCATCATCCAGATCGGAGGCGGAAAGACGCTTTCTCCCTGCAAGACCTTCAGCATCTTCCGTTCGATCGTCATTCGCGGCCTTTCCGTCGAGCGTCTTAAAAAATTAAAGAAATTTTTAAGAACTCTTATGGTTCTTAGAGTCTGTTGGAATCGGGGTTTCCCGCTTCTCCCCGAACGCGTGCGCGTCGGCCAGTGGTTATATCGCCGCAAGGGCAATTGCGAAACCTGTTGATGGTCAACGGGGATCGTCACGATTTGTCGTTTCGGATCAGACGCTTGCGACGATCCCTGACGATCCGCCCGATCGTGCGGGGCTGTGCGATCCCAGCGTCTTGCCCACGCAATTTCCCACAGGCCCGATTCCGCCCCACAGTTTCGCGAATTGTGGAGAAACGGCCATCTGATACATTGGCCCGCGAACGGCCCTGCCGCTCTCCCGCTTTATGCACACTCGCCCACAGGGCAGGCAGAATCCCGTGAACAAACCGCAGAATTTCTTCCATCTCCACCTGATTTCGGATGCGACCGGCGAAACGCTGCTCGCGGCAGGCCGTGCCGCGGCCGCGCAGTACAAGAACGCGCGCGCGATCGAGCACATCTACCCGCTGATCCGGACCGACAAGCAGCTCGAAAACGTCTTCGTCGACATCGAGGAAGCGCCCGGCATCGTGCTCTATACGGTGGTGGACCAGGAACTGGCGGCGCGGATCGACGCGCACTGCCAGTCGCTCGGCCTGCCCTGCGTCTCCGTGCTCGAGCCGGTGCTGATGGTCTTCCAGTCCTATCTTGGAACGCCGGCCGGCCGCCGCGTCGGCGCGCAGCACGTCCTCGACGCGGATTATTTCCGCCGCATCGACGCGCTCAATTTCACCATGGAGCATGATGACGGCCAGTTGCCGCCGGACATCGAGGAAGCCGACATCGTCCTGATTGGCATTTCGCGCACCTCGAAGACGCCGACATCGATCTATCTCGCCAATCGCGGCATCAAGACCGCCAACGTGCCGATTGTCATCGGCGTGCCGATCCCGCCGCAGATCGTCGGCGCGAAGAAGCCGTTGATCGTCGGGCTGATCGCGACGGCGGAGCGGATTTCGCAGGTGCGCCAGAACCGCGTGCTCGGCGGAGCGGGGTTCGACCATGGCGACTATGTCGACCGGCTTTCGATTTCCGAGGAACTGGCTTATGCCCGTCAGATCTGCCACCGGCATGGCTGGCCGATGATCGACGTCACGCGGCGCTCGATCGAGGAAACCGCAGCCGCCATCGTCGCGTTGCGCAACAAGACCCAGCGCGAGGAGGCGTTGTGACGACGAACATCATATTGGCTTCGGCCAGCCCGTTTCGCGCGAAGATGCTGAAGGATGCCGGCGTCGAGGTGACCATCGAACGGCCGTCCATCGACGAGCGCGCGGTCGAGCAGGCCGTTGCGGGTGCGGGGCTCCGTCCGGACGATCTGGCGCAGATCCTCGCCGAGGCGAAGGCCGTCGACGTCAGCCAGAACCATCCGGGCGCCTTCGTCATCGGCTGCGACCAGACCCTGTCGCTGGGCGAAGAACTCATGCACAAGCCGACCGACATGGAGGACGCGCGCCGCCGGCTCCTGAAGCTTTCCGGCAGGACGCACCAGTTGAACAGCGCGGTGGTCATCGCGCAGGATGGCGAGGCGATCTGGCGGCACGTCTCCGTCGCGTCGCTGACCATGCGCGATCTCGATCCCGGCTTCGTCGGCCGTCATCTGTCGGCCGTCGGCGATGCGGCGCTGTCATCGGTTGGCGCGTACCAGATCGAGGGCAGGGGCATCCAGCTCTTCGACAAGATCGAGGGCGATCACTTCACCATCGTCGGCCTGCCGCTTCTGCCGCTGCTGGCGAAACTGCGCGAGCTGGGCGCGATCGATGGCTGACATGACCCGGGCTTTCGTGATCGGCCATCCGATCGCCCATTCCCGCTCGCCGATGATCCACGGCCATTGGCTCGCCGCGCATGGTATCGCTGGCGACTACCGCGCCATCGATGTCGCGCCGGCTGACCTCTCGGCATTTCTGGACCGCGTCCGGCGCGGGGAGTTTGCGGGCGGAAATGTCACCATTCCGCACAAGGAAGCGGTCTTCGAGGCCGTGGTCCACCGCGACGCGGCCGCAGGCGCCATCGGCGCGGTCAACACGCTCTGGATTGAAATGGGCGAACTCGTCGGCGGCAATACGGATGCCTATGGCTTCGCCGCCAACCTCGACGCGAACGCGCCGCAATGGCGCATGGCCGAAACGGCTTTGGTGCTCGGCGCCGGCGGCGCGGCACGGGCTGTGCTTCATGCGCTGCGCGAGGCCGGTATAGCCAAGGTGACGGTCGCCAACCGCTCCGCCGCGCGAGCCGGCGAACTTGCGCTTGCGTTTCCGGGCGTCAAGCCTGCGGGTCTCGATCAGGCGCCGGCGCTGCTTGCGAGGACCGACCTTCTCGTCAACACGACGTCGCTCGGGATGAAGGGACAACCGTCGCTCGATCTCGACCCCGACGCGCTCCCGGACCACGCGATCGTCACCGACATCGTCTATGCACCGCTGATCACGCCACTTCTGGCGCGCGCCGCATCCCGCAATTTGAAGACCGTCGACGGGCTCGGCATGCTCCTGCACCAGGCCGTGCCGGGATTCGAGCGCTGGTTTGGCGTCAGGCCGGCGGTCACCCCTGATCTGCGTGCCTTGATCGTCGCCGATCTGGAGGCGCAGCGATGATCGTCATCGGATTGACCGGCTCGATCGGCATGGGCAAGTCGACGACCGCGCGCTTCTTCCGCGAGGCGGGCGTTCCGGTGCATGATTCGGACGAGGCCGTGCACCGGCTTTATGCCGGCAAGGCGGCACCGCTGATCGAGGCCGCCTTTCCGGGTACGGTGAAGGACGGCGTGGTCGACCGCGCGCTGCTCGGCAGTCGCATTCTGGGTGACGCGGCGGCGCTGAAGACGGTCGAGCGCATCGTCCATCCGCTGGTGCGCGCCGACGCCGACGCCTTTCTGGCGGAACATCGGGCGGCAGGCCGGAAACTCGTGGTGCTGGACATCCCGCTCCTGTTCGAAACCGGCGGGGAAGGGCGCGTCGACCGAATCGTGGTCGTTTCCGCGCCTGCCGACATCCAGCGCGAACGCGTGCTCGCGCGGCCGGGGATGTCGGTGGAGAAGTTCGAGGCGATCCTTGCCAAGCAGGTGCCGGACGCCGAAAAACGAAAGCGCGCCGATTTCGTCGTCGAGAGCGGCGGCGGGCTGGAGGCAGCGCGCGCGGCGGTCGAGGCGATCGTGGCGGAACTCAAAGGCGAAGCGGCATCCGATGCGTGAGATCATCTTCGACACCGAGACGACCGGCCTCGACCCGAACGAGGACCGGATCATCGAATTCGGCGGCATCGAACTCGTCAACCGCTTTCCGACCGGGCGCAACTTTCACGTCTACATCAATCCGCAGGGCCGGCAGGTCCATCCCGAGGCGCTGGCCGTTCACGGCATCACCGATGCCTCGCTTGCCGACAAGCCTGTCTTTGCCGGCATTCTCGACGATTTGCTCGCCTTTCTCGAAGGCGCGCATCTCATCGCGCACAACGCGAATTTCGACGTCGGCTTCCTCAATGCCGAGTTCGGGCGGCTTGGCGTCGACATGGTCGAGCCGGCGCGCGTGGTCGACACGCTGGCGATCGCGCGGCGCAAGCATCCGATGGGCCCCAATTCGCTGGACGCGCTCTGCCGGCGCTACGGCATCGACAATTCGCACCGGACCAAGCACGGCGCGCTGCTCGATTCCGAATTGCTCGCGGAAGTCTATATCGAGCTGATCGGCGGACGGCAGGCGGCGCTCGTTCTCGACGTCCAGACAAACGCGGCCGGAGAACGGTCCGACGGAAGCGCTGCGATCGAAATCCGGCCGCGCCCCAGACCGCTTGCTCCACGTCTCGGCGCGGATGAGATCGCCGCGCATGCTGATCTCGTCAGAACGCTGGGCGACAATGCGATCTGGCGTGTGGTCGACCCATCCTACGCGGCGGCCGCGAACGGTTCCTGAAACGAAAAAACCCGGCTCAAAGGCCGGGTTTTCCATGTCGCGATCAGCTTCTTGATCAGGCGGTGCCGGTCGGCTGCGCGACCTTGGCGCGGGCCTGTTCCTCGGCCATGCGGCGCTGGAACATCTGCGCGAAATCGATCGGGTCGATCATCAGCGGCGGGAAACCGCCCTGGCGGGTGATGTCGGCGATGATCTGGCGCGCGAACGGGAACAAGAGGCGCGGGCACTCGATGAAGAGCAGCGGCAGCATGTGCTCCTGCGGGAAGCCGTCGATGCGGAAGACGCCGCCATAGACGAGCTCGGCATTGAACACGACATTCTTGTCGACCTCGGCCTTGGCATTGATCGTCAGGACGACGTCGAATTCCTTGTCGGCGATCGGGTTCGCATTGACGTTGACGTTGATGTTGATGCCGGGCGGCTGGGTGCGCGTGCGCAGCGATGCCGGCGCTCCGGGGTTTTCGAAGGACAGATCCTTCACATATTGCGAGACGACGTTGAAGGTCGCTCCCTGCTGCGCCTGCGCGCCGGGCTGCGCTGCGCCGCCGCCGTTCTGACCATTGGTGTTTTCGGGCGTTTCGGCCATGTCGTCGTTCCTCTCCTCGTCCGGATGGATGAACCGGACGGCTGTTGCTCCAAGAAATCGGGCGTTCGCTAACATGCACGCCCGATCGTGACAAGTTTAGCGAGGCGGCAGGCGCGGATCGGAGGGCGATCGCGTCGGCTGGTCTTCCTGTGCCGAAAGGTCGCTGTAATCATCGGAGTCGAGATCGACCACGCCGTCGCGGGCGCGGCGTCGTGCCTGCCAGGCAGCGCCGCTCTGGACCGTCGTGACGCGGATGCGCTCGCGCAGGAAGCGCCAGCCGAAATTGCGCACCGGTGGCAGGAAAAGGAGAAGGCCGACCGCATCGGTCACGAAGCCGGGGATGATCAGGAGGATGCCGGCGACGACGATCATCATGCCATGGACCAGGTCGCGGCCGGGCGAGCCGCCGCGGTCGAGCTCGGCGCGGATGCGCTGAATGGTATGGAAACCCTGGACGCGCACGAGAATAATGCCCAGAAAGGCCGAGGCGAAGATCAGCCCGAGGGTCGCAAGGACGCCGATCTGGCTGCCGACGGCGATGAATGTGGCGATCTCGACCAGTGGCAGGGCGAGGATGATCAGGGGAATCAGCGGCAATCGCACGATGGGGCCTCAAAAGCGGTTCGCCGCTATATAGGGAACACCTGTGCGCATTTGAATGCAGGCGACTTGCGATCTATATGCAAAAGATGGACGGCGCGCTTGATTTCGTGCTGGAGGACTTCACCTAGAGCGCTGAGGGGCGTGCGATGCGCGCCGGGCGATCTGAAATGTTGATCAGGCATGGGAACGGCCGGCCGACCGGCCAGCATCGTTTCCGGGCTTCAGTGTAACGACGAACAGGGTCTTGGCGGACGATATGGAATTTTTCGATTTCGGAACCATCTTCTTCCTCGTCGCCGCCGCGGTGATCTTTTACCAGTTGCGCAGCGTGCTCGGCCGACGGACAGGCAATGAGCGTCCACCGCAAGATCCCTATACGCGCCCCGACGCCGACAAGCAGGCGGCGCCCGAGAATGTCGTCTCGCTTCCGCGCCGCCGCATGGGCGACGCGCCGCCCGCGCCTGATTTCGCGGCGATCGACGCCATCGCGCCGGAAGGCACGCCCGTCAACAATGGCCTGCGCGCCATTCGCCAGGCCGACCCGAGCTTCGATCCCAAGCAATTCGTCGACGGTGCCAAGATGGCCTACGAAATGATCGTCATGGCCTATGCTGATGGCGACCGCAGGACATTGAAGAATCTTCTGTCGCGCGAGGTCCATGACGGCTTCGTGCAGGCGATCTCCGACCGCGAGACGCGCAACGAGAAGGTGCAGTCGTCCTTCGTCGGCATCGACAAGGCCGATATCGTCGCCGCCGAGCAGAAGGGCTCCGAGGCGCACATCACGCTGCGCATCGTCAGCGAACTCATTTCGGCCACGCGCAACGCCTCGGGCGAAGTGATCGACGGCGATCCCGAGACGGTGGTCGAGGTCAAGGACGTCTGGACCTTCGCCCGCGACACGCGCTCGCGCGATCCGAACTGGAAGCTGGTCGCGACCGAAGCGGAAGAATAGGACCGGGTCTGCTGGCATGAAGACGCCGGCTGCCCTCGATTTCCTGACATTCGACGACATTGCCGATTGGCGGGGCGACGACCATCGTGCCACCTTCGATGCCTTTCGCCGCTCGGCGTTCCGCCATCTCGAAAAGCCCTACAAGACCGGCTCGTTCGGCATTTCCGCCGATAATCTCGGGCCCGCCTTCGCGGCAGCGCGTGACGGTGTCGACGACGCTCGAGGGTTTTTCGAACATTATTTCCGCCCGGCCCGCATCGTCGCCGAGGGTTTCGTGACCGGCTTCTACGAGCCGGTGGTCGAGGCGAGCCCGGCGCGTACCGAGCGATTTCGCTATCCGATCCTGTCGCGGCCGGCCGACCTCGTCGATATCGATGACGAAAACCGACCGGTGGGCTGGGATGCCGGCATCGCCTTCGGCAGGCAGACGGCCGGTGGCATCGTGCCGTTCTTCGACCGCGGCGAGATCGAACGCGGCGCGCTTGAGGGGCGCGGGCTGGAGATCGCGTGGCTTGCCGAAAAGGTCGACCTGTTCTTCATCCACGTCCAGGGCGCGGCGCGGCTGGTGATGACGGACGGCAGCTTAAGGCGGGTCACTTACGCTGCGAAATCCGGCCATTCCTTCTCCGGACCGGGCAAAATCCTCGCAAATCTCGGCGAAATTCCGCTGAAAGACGTAACGATGCAGTCGATTCGGGCCTGGTTTGCCGCCAATCCAGACCAAACCGACGAGATTTTGTGGCAAAATCGCTCGTATATTTTCTTCAAGGATGCCCCTGTCGCCGACCCGGCGCTCGGCCCGATCGCCGCCGCGAAGGTGCCGCTGACGGCGGCGCGGTCGCTTGCCGTTGATCGCAGGCTGCACACCTTCGCGACGCCCTTTTTCGTCGAGGCGCCCGAGATGGATTTCGCGCGGCTGATGATCGCGCAGGATACCGGTTCGGCGATCGTCGGCCCGGCGCGGGGCGATATTTTCTGCGGTTCGGGCGATGCGGCGGGGGAGGTGGCGGGCGTCATCAAGCACGCAGCGAACTTCATCATGCTGGTGCCGGAGCGGCGCGCATGACGCGCCGCGCCAAGGGGTTGAGCCGGGAGGATCGTCAGCTTTGGTCGAAGGTCGCTCGGTCCGTCGCACCGATGCCTGGCAAGAGTTTTCCGGAAGAAATGGAGGAAGCGCTCGCTGCCGAGGACAAGGCATCGCCGGCCCTGCCGCCGGTGATCGCCGAGGCCAAGCATCAGGCGGAAATCCTGCGCCGCGAACCGGCGCAGCGGCCGGTGATCGACCGGCCGACCAAGAAGAAACTCGCCAAGGGGCGGCTCGCGATCGAGGGCAAGGTCGATCTCCATGGCATGACGCTGGGCGAGGCCCATGGCGTCCTGCTCGCCTTCCTGCACAATGCCTATGCGCAGGGGCGGCGGCATGTTCTGGTGGTGACGGGAAAGGGCTCGTCCATGGGCAGCGACGGCGTATTGCGCCGGCAGGTGCCGCAATGGTTTGCGACGCCGGCCTTTCGCGGTCTCGTTTCGGCGCATGAGGATGCGGCGCGCCACCATGGCGGGCAGGGTGCGATGTATGTGCGCCTGCGCCGGCGGCCCGGAGACGCGACATGACGCCCTTCGGCGAGAAGGTGCGCGCGATGCGCACCGAGCGCGGCATCGCGCAAAAGGAGATGGCGGCGGCGATCGGCGTCAGCCCGGCCTATCTGTCGGCGCTGGAGCATGGAAGGCGCGGCGTGCCGAACTGGGCGATGGTGCAGAAGATCATCGGCTTCTTCAACGTGATCTGGGACGAGGCGGAAGCGCTCGAGGAACTCGCCCGGCGCTCCGACCCGCGCGTTACGGTCGACACGGCCGGACTGTCGCCCGAGGCGACCTTGCTTGCCAACAGGCTGGCGGCACAGATTTCGACGCTGTCGCCCGACGATATCGATCGGATCGTCGCACTGCTCGACGAGATCGATCAGAAGAGCGCTTCGAGGTCTTCCAGCCGATCGTTGACCAGCCAGCCATAATAATTCTCTTCGGGCAGGCGCGGAGCTTCGCCGCGGGCGGCACGCTGGGCATTGTCGCGCTTGAGCCGATAGGCACGCTGCTCGGGGTTTCCGACATTGTAGAGCGTCGCCGTAATCCCCGGATTGCCCGATATGTCGAAGCCGGCGAGCCGCCTGTAGGCGTCGATCGACGTCTTCAGTGTCGCCGCGACATAGGCGAGCGTCAGGTCCGGGTCCATGATGGTGCGGTAGACGGCCTGCGGGTCCGATGCGTCGAGCTTAGGCAGGCCCGAGACCTGATGAACGAGATCGCTCATCTGGAGGGCGGTGAGCGGGTTGAGCTGGCCGATGCCGAATGTCTGGCCGGCATAGAAGGGCTGGAAGAAGACCGCGCCGAACCGGTTGTCCGGATAGGAGTTGCCTTCGACGGACCGGCCGCGGAAATCCCGCTCCCAGACCATCTCGCGGCAGGACCACAGATCGTAGCTGTCGGCTGCGACGGCATTGCATTCGGCAAATTCGGGCCGCCCGACGAATGTGGCGATGTTTTCTCCACCATGGGCGAACTGGAAGCTGGTCGACAGGTAGGAGACGGCCTTGACGTAATAGGTCTGCAGCCGGTCGTAGGCGTCGACATTGTAGGTGTGCTCGCCGATGATCGCGCCCGCCATGTGAACGGGGTCGATGCCGTAGCGCGCGGACACCTGGCGAATCTTCGCCCGTAGCGATTCGTCCTGCTGGAAGAGCCGCAGCACGCGCTGGTACTTCGCTTCATAGGTGGTCGACAGCGCCCGGGTGCGGCTGGCGGAGCCGCCCGGAACGGCCGGCTGCTCGACATTGCGATTGCCGGGCGGGACCTTCGTCACGGCATGCGCCTCGCCCACGCCAAGCGCGAGCGACAGCGAAACGAGAAGTCCGGCAAATGCTTTCATGAGATTCGGGGCCTCGGCCAAAGCGCCGCGAACATAGTGAGCGGCTATCGGCCCGTCGAGCGCAGATTGCGCCCGCCGGACCTTGCCGTTTCACTTCATCGCGAGGTGTTGCCGAAGCGCCTACAAGATGAAACGGGACAAATCTGTGTTCTTGGCGAGATCGCCGACATATTTGCGCACATATTCGGCGTCGATCGTCACCGCCGTGCCCGACTGGTCGGGCGCATTGTAGGAAATCTCGTCCAGGACCCGCTCCATCACCGTCTGCAGGCGGCGTGCACCGATATTTTCGACCGTCGAATTCAGGTCGACCGCGATGCCGGCGAGTTCGTCGATCGCATCGTCCGTGAAGTCGAGCGTGACGCCCTCGGTGTCCATCAGCGCGATGTACTGCTTGATGAGGCTCGCCTCGGTCTCCGTCAGGATGCGGCGGAAATCGTCCTTTTCGAGCGCGCGCAGCTCGACGCGGATCGGCAGGCGGCCCTGAAGCTCGGGCAGGAGGTCCGACGGCTTGGCGACATGGAATGCGCCGGAAGCGATGAAGAGGATGTGGTCCGTCTTCACCGGCCCGTATTTGGTGGCGACCGTCGTGCCTTCGACGAGCGGCAGCAGGTCGCGCTGGACACCCTCGCGGGACGGCCCGGTGCGGCTGTCGCTGCCGGCCACCTTGTCGATCTCGTCGAGGAAGACGATGCCATCATTCTGGGTGACGTCGAGCGCGCGGGCGATGACTTCGTCATTGTCGAGGAGCTTGTCGGACTCGTCATTGATCAAATGGCCGTAGGATTCCTTGACCGTCGTCTTGCGCGTGCGCGTCTTCTGGCCGCCCATCGCCTTTTGCAGCATGTCGTTGATGTTGAGCATCTGCGCGCCCGGCATGCCGGGGATTTCGAACCCGCCCATCGGCGTTCCGGCATCGGCGACTTCGACCTCGATTTCCTTGTCGTCGAGTTCGCCCGAACGCAGCTTCTTGCGGAAGGAATCGCGCGTCGCGGGGCTCGCCGTCTTGCCGACGAGGGCTTCGAGCACGCGTTCCTCGGCGTTGAGATGCGCGCGCGCCTTGACGTCCTCGCGCATCTTCTCGCGCGTCAGGCCGATGGCGGTTTCGACGAGATCGCGGATGATCTGCTCGACGTCGCGGCCGACATAGCCGACCTCGGTGAACTTGGTCGCCTCGACCTTGATGAAGGGCGCGCCGGCGAGCTTGGCGAGGCGGCGCGAGATTTCGGTCTTGCCGACGCCGGTCGGCCCGATCATCAGGATGTTCTTCGGCATCACCTCTTCGCGCATCTGGCCTTCGAGCTGCTGGCGGCGCCAGCGGTTGCGCAGTGCGATGGCGACGGCGCGCTTGGCGTCCTTCTGGCCGATGATGTAGCGGTCGAGTTCGGAAACGATCTCGCGGGGAGAGAATGTGCTCATGAGTTTTCGGTGTCCTGCGGTGCGTCCAGCGCCATCAGATGGGCCGGACCATAAAGTGAGTTTCGCGTGTCGATGTGGCGAAAGCCCGCCTTCTCGTAGGCGCGGATCGCGCGGGCATTGTCGGGGTGCGGGTCGATGACGAGCCGCGGCGCGCCTTCGGCGAAGAGCTCCTCGGCAAATTGCGCGATGATTGCGCTGCCATGGCCCTTGCCGATGAGATCGGCGGCGCCGATCGAGATGTCGAGACCGAGCGTGCCCATCGGCTGATCGGCATAGGGATGGTCGTCCTCCAGATGCGGATCGTAGGATTGGAGGTAGGCGACCGGCTTGCCGTCGAGTTCGACGATCAGCGGCTCGGTCGAGATGTCGTCCATCGCCGCCTCGATCTCCGCGACGCCCTTGGCCGGATCGCCCCACCATTCGCGCACATGCGGCTGGTCGAGCCAGGCGCGCAGCGTCGGCAGGTCGTCCGGCTCGACCGAGCGGAATGCGTAGCGAAGCCTATTCGGCATCCAGCACTTCCATGACAATATTGGAATTCGTGTAGACGCAAATCTCGCCGGCGATCTTCATGGCGCGGCGGGCGATCTCCTCGGCATCGAGGTCGGTGTCGGCCAGCGCGCGGGCCGCGGCGAGCGCATAATTGCCGCCGGAGCCGATCGCCATGATGCCCTGCTCGGGCTCCAGCACGTCACCATTGCCGGTCAGTGCCAGCGTGACCGACTTGTCGGCAACGAGCATCATCGCCTCGAGGCGGCGCAGGTAACGGTCGGTGCGCCAGTCCTTGGCAAGCTCGACGCAGGCGCGGGTCAACTGATCGGGATATTGCTCGAGCTTGGCCTCGAGCCGTTCGAGAAGGGTGAAGGCGTCGGCGGTTGCGCCCGCGAAGCCGGAAATGACGTTGCCCTTGCCGATGCGGCGCACCTTGCGGGCATTGCCCTTCATGATGGTCTGGCCAAGGCTGACCTGTCCGTCGCCGGCGATCACCACCTTGTTGCCCTTGCGCACGGTGACGATGGTCGTGGCGTGCATGGAAAGATTTGAATCTGACATGAGTGGTCCATATTTTTGTTTGCATGGAGATAGGACGTTGGTTGTGAGCGTTCAAACCGATCTGGTATGATTCGCCCACGGAACAGCGATACGGGTTCGAGGAGTTCGGAAATGGAATGGGAACAGCTTCTCGCGGAAGCCGCAAAAGTGCCGATGAGCGAAAAGGAAAAGGCCGAACAACGGCTCAGTTTTGCATATGGGAATACCCATATAGAAAACAGCCGCATAACGCGCGAAATGGTTGCAAGCGAAGCTGCCAAGATCGACGTCATTCGAAATGGATCGTGAGAGCCTTCCTGACCGAATGACGGTTGAGACGGACAAGGACGCAAGAGCGCGCCTGGAGGCAGCGAACGGCGTTCGGCAAACGGATTTCGTATTTACAACAATCGAGCGGAATCTTGCCAAGGATGGGAAGTTCAGACTCAGACCTTCTTTGCTTGGTGAACTGAACCGTTTGGCCGTTGAAGGCCTTACGCCTTATGCCGGTGTTCCCCGTCCTCACGGCATGTCCATTACTGGAAGCGGCCATACGCCTCCGGCGCCTGCCAAGGTGCAGGAACTGCTCGAAGAGTTATGCGACTACGTCAATGACAATTGGGACAAGAGTCCCGTTCATCTCGCCGCCTATGTTATGTGGCGATTGAACTGGATTCATCCCTATGACGACGGCAATGGACGAACTTCGCGGGCCGCGGCTTACATCGTCCTATCTCTGCGTCTCGGGACGAGGTTGCCCGGGTCGAATACTATCGTCGATCAGATCGTCCAGACGAAATCGGCCTACTACCGCGCACTCGAAGCTGCCGATGCTCGGTTTGACTCCGGCCAAATCGACGTATCGGACATGGAGTCCCTGATTTCCGCTTTGCTTGCCAAGCAGTTTGCCCTTATCCACGAGCACGCGAACAGTTCGCTGTCCTAATCGGAAAAGCTGGATCAGGATTCTAATATGGCCGACGGCAAGAGCGCGCGCAGCGCGACGATCGAGCGCAAGACGAAGGAAACCGAGATCACCGTCACGGTCGATCTCGACGGCACCGGCCGGTCGCAGATTTCGACCGGCGTGGGTTTCTTCGACCATATGCTCGACCAGTTGTCGCGCCATTCGCTGATCGACATGACGATCGAGGCCAAGGGCGACCTCCACATCGACGACCACCACACGGTCGAGGACACCGGCATCGCGATCGGGCAGGCGATTGCGAAAGCGCTCGGCGAGCGGCGCGGCATTGCACGCTACGCATCGATCGACCTCGCGATGGACGAGACGCTGACCAAGGCGGCGATCGACGTTTCCGGTCGGCCGTTCCTCGTCTGGAACGTTGCGTTCTCGGCGCCGAAGATCGGCACGTTCGACACCGAACTGGTGCGCGAGTTCTTCCAGGCGCTGGCGCAGAATGCCGGCATCACGCTGCATGTCCTCAACCATTACGGCGTCAACAACCACCATATCGCCGAGACCTGCTTCAAGGCGGTGGCACGCGCGCTGCGCATGGCGGTGGAGCCGGATGCACGGCAGGCGGGCATGATCCCGTCGACCAAGGGCACGCTGAAAGGCTGAGGCGATGGCAAGCTTTGTCGTGATGGAGCCGCCGGTACGCGACCCGGCAGAAAAGGCCGTCCTGGTCCGCGACGGGTTTCACTTTTTCGGCTTCCTGATCCCGTTCGTCTGGTTCGCGTTTCATCGCATGTGGCGCGAGGCGCTGATTGCGCTCGTCGCGGCCATCGCGCTTTCGGTGGCCGGGGCCTATGCGGGCCTTGGCGGGGCCACGGCCTGGCTGTCGCTGCTCGTCGGCGTCTATGTCGGGCTGGAAGGCGCAGCGCTGCGCATCGCCTCGCTGAAGCGATCCGACTGGAACGAATGGGGCGTGGTCGAGGCGCGCACCGCGGCGGATGCCGAAATCCGCTATCTGGCCGACCGTGACGTGATCGCTGCTGCCGAGACGCCGCCGCGCGTGATGGCGCCGTGGTCGCGCACCGCGCCTGCCGCGCGCCACAGCGGCCCGGCGCTCGGCCTGTTCGGCTATCCCGGAGCGAAGTGATGCGGGTTGCGATTATCGATTACGGGTCGGGCAATCTGCGCTCGGCGACCAAGGCCTTCGAGCGCGCCACGCGCGAGGGCGGCACGAATGCGCAGATCGAGCTGACGGACGATGCTGCGCGGGTGGCGAGCGCGGACCGCATCGTGCTGCCGGGTGTCGGCGCCTATGCCGATTGTCGCCGTGGGCTCGACGCCGTGCCGGGCATGGTCGACGCGCTGACGGAGGCGGTCATCGCCAAGGGACGACCGTTTCTCGGCATCTGCGTCGGCATGCAGCTTCTTTCGACGCGCGGGCTCGAGAAGACAACCACGAACGGTCTCGGCTGGATTCCCGGCGACGTGAAGGAAATGGAGCCGGCCGACCCGGCGCTGAAGATCCCGCAGATCGGCTGGAACACGATTCACGTGAAACAGGAACATCCGCTCTTTGCCGGCATCCCGACCGGCGAGGGCGGCCTGCACGCCTATTTCGTCCATTCCTACCAGCTTGCCGCAACCGACCCGGCGCAGGTGCTGGCGACGACCGACTATGGCGGCCTGGTGACCGCCGTCGTCGGCCGCGACAACATCGCCGGTACGCAGTTCCATCCCGAAAAGAGCCAGGCGCTGGGTCTCGCCCTGATCGCGAATTTCCTGAGGTGGAAGCCATGATCCTCTTTCCCGCCATCGACCTGAAGGACGGCCAGTGTGTGCGGCTGAAGCTGGGCGAAATGGATTCGGCGACGGTGTACAATCCCGATCCGGCCGCGCAGGCGAAGGCCTTCGAGGATCAGGGTTTTGAATGGCTGCATGTCGTCGATTTGAACGGCGCGTTCGAGGGCCAGTCGGTCAATGGCGCGTCGGTCGAGGCGATCCTGAAGGCGACGACGAATCCGGTGCAGCTCGGCGGCGGAATCCGTACGCTGGCGCATATCGAGAGCTGGCTGGAGAAGGGGCTTGCGCGGGTGATCCTCGGGACGGTTGCCGTGCGCGATCCTGATTTGGTGAAGGAAGCCTGCCGGCTCTTCCCCGGAAAGATCGCCGTCGGCATCGACGCCAAGGGCGGCAAGGTGGCGGTCGAGGGCTGGGCGGAAGCCTCGACCCTGGGCGTCGTGGAACTGGCGCAGAAATTCGAGGGCGCCGGCGTTTCGGCGATCATCTACACGGACATCGACCGTGACGGCGTGCTGACCGGCATCAACTGGGAATCGACCATCGGGCTTGCCGATGCGGTGTCGATCCCGGTGATCGCTTCGGGCGGGCTCGCATCGCTGGCCGATATCGTGCGCATGACCATGCCGGACGCGCAGAAGCTCGAAGGCGCGATTTCGGGCCGGGCGCTCTATGATGGGCGGATCGATCCCACGGAGGCTCTGGCAATCCTGAAGGGCGAAAAGGCCGTTCCGCCGGCCATGTTCGAGGAACCGCGCGAATGACCCTCAAGGCGCGCGTCATTCCCTGTCTCGACGTAAAAGATGGTCGTGTCGTCAAGGGCGTCAACTTCGTCGATCTGATCGACGCCGGCGACCCGGTCGAAGCGGCGAAGGCGTATGATGCGGCAGGCGCCGACGAGCTCTGCTTCCTCGACATCACGGCTTCGTCCGACAATCGCGAGACGATCTTCGACATCGTGGCGCGCACGGCCGAGCAGTGCTTCATGCCGCTGACCGTGGGCGGCGGGGTGCGGCAGGTCGCGGATATCCGCAAGCTGCTGCTCGCCGGCGCCGACAAGGTGTCGATCAATACGGCCGCCGTGAAGAACCCGGACTTCGTCGCCGAAGCCGCCGACAAGTTCGGCAACCAGTGTATTGTCGTCGCCATCGACGCCAAGAAGGTTTCGGGCGCAGGCGAGGCGGATCGCTGGGAGATTTTCACCCATGGCGGACGCGAGAAGACCGGCATCGACGCGGTCGAATTTGCGCGGAAGATGGTCGATCTCGGCGCAGGCGAACTGCTTTTGACCTCGATGGACCGTGACGGCACCAAGATCGGCTACGATCTGGCGCTTACCCGCACGATCGCGGACGCGGTGCGTGCGCCGGTGATCGCGTCGGGCGGCGTCGGCAATCTCGACCATCTGGTCGAGGGCGTGC
The DNA here is from genome assembly GCF_000497755.1 of Aliihoeflea sp. 2WW. GTDB lineage: Bacteria > Pseudomonadota > Alphaproteobacteria > Rhizobiales > Rhizobiaceae > Aliihoeflea. Next base: position 343,268 of record NZ_AYOD01000035.1, on the reverse strand, counting down.
GCGACGGGCACGCGACGGCGGTGCTCGCCGCTTCCATCTTCCACTTTGGTACCTATACGATTGCGCAGGCCAAGGCGCATATGGCACAAGCTGGATTGCCCATGCGGCTCGATCCCGCCGCCTGAGCCGTGGAGGGTAACGTGACCGATTTCACGCTCGCCGATCTCGAGCGCATCGTTTCCGAGCGCGGGCGTTCGGGCGCTGACGATTCCTGGACGGCGAAGCTGTTTGCCAAGGGGCCGGAGCGGGCCGCCAAGAAGATGGGCGAGGAAGCGGTCGAGGCCGTCATCGCCGCCGTCAAGGGTGACCGCAGCGAACTCGTGTCCGAAACGGCCGATCTTCTCTATCATCTGACGGTGGTGCTGGCGCTTGCCGACATCCCGCTTGCCGACGTGATGGCCGAACTCGAGCGGCGCACCGGCCAGTCGGGCCTTGCCGAAAAGGCGTCGCGACCGCAATGAGCGCGCGCAAGCGACCACGCAAGGAAAAGGCGGGCGGCATGGACCAGCTCACGCCGGACCAGTTCTATTCGCCCTATCGCCGCTTCTCGGCCGAGGAATGGGCCGGATTCCGCGCCGACACGCCGCTGACGCTGTCCGAGGACGAGATCCGCCGGCTTCGCTCGATGGGCGATCCGATCGACCTCGAGGAAACGCGGCGCATCTATCTGTCGATGTCGCGGCTCCTGTCGGCCCATGTCGAGGCGAGCCAGCTTCTCTTTCGCCAGAGGCAGATCTTCTTCCGGTCCGAAGCGGCGACCAAGACGCCCTTCATCATCGGCATCGCGGGCTCGGTCGCGGTCGGCAAGTCGACGACGGCGCGCGTCCTGAAGGAGCTTCTGCAGCGCTGGCCGTCGAGCCCGAAGGTCGATCTGGTGACGACCGACGGCTTCCTGCAGCCCAATGCGGAACTGCGCCGCCAGAATTTGATGGAGCGCAAGGGATTCCCCGAAAGCTACGACGTCGGCGCGCTGTTGCGCTTTCTCTCGGGCATCAAGTCCGGCGCCCGCAACATGCGCGCGCCGCTCTATTCGCACTTCACCTATGACGTGCTGCCGGGTGAGTTCGTCACCATCGATCAGCCGGACATCCTGATCTTCGAGGGCATCAACGTCCTCCAGACACGCGATCTGCCGAAGGATGGCAAGGTGGTGCCCTTCGTTTCGGACTTCTTCGACTTCTCGATCTATGTCGACGCCGAGGAAAGCCAGATCCGGCAGTGGTACGTCGAGCGATTCATGCGCCTGCGCGAGACGGCATTCCGCAACCCGGACGCGTTCTTCCATAAATATTCGCAGCTTTCCGAAACCGCCGCACTGGCGATCGCCGAAGGTCTCTGGTCGAACATCAATCTGAAGAACCTGACCGAGAACATCCTCCCGACGCGTCCGCGCGCGGATCTGATCCTGCGCAAGGGCGGCGACCATCTGGTCGAGGAAGTGGCGCTGCGACGCCTTTGACCGCCGCCATCTATATCGCGGCGGCGCTCGCCGAAATCGCCGGCTGCTTCGCCTTCTGGGCATGGCTGAAGCTCGACAAGTCGCCGCTCTGGGTCATTCCCGGCATGATCTCGTTGGCGGCCTTCGCCTGGCTGTTGACGCTTGTCGAAGTGGAAGCCGCCGGCCGCGCATATGCGACCTATGGCGGCGTCTACATCGCCGCGTCGCTGGTCTGGCTGTGGGCGTTCGAGGGCATGCGGCCGGATCGCTGGGATTTAACGGGCGCCGCGATCTGTCTCGTCGGCGCGGCGGTGATCCTGTTCGGGCCGCGCACGGTTTGAGTGGCGCCCCCTCCGTCCCTTCGGGCCACCTCCCCCGCTACGCAGGGGAGGAGTTGAGGTTGCGGACGGCATCAAGCTCGATCCTCCTCCGTTTACGGGGGGAGGGGGACCATGCGCAGCATGGTGGAGGGGGCGCATTGGTTGCGCTAAGCAGTCAACTGGTCACGCGCCTCATCGTCAGATTGATCCGGCCGCCATTCTTGAGAAGCGTCGAGGTGCCGGGATGAATCCGATCGACGCCGTGGAAGGCGAGGCGGCACTCTCCGCCGAGGATCACGACGTCGCCGGAGGACAGGCGCAGCGAACGCGTCGGATCGGAGCGCGCCGTTCCGCCGATGCGAAACAGGCAGTCGTCGCCGAGCGAGACGGAAACGACCGGCGCGGCAAATTCCTCTTCGTCCCTGTCCTGATGCAGGCCCATTTTCGCCGATGCGTCGTAGAAGTTGACGAGGCAGGCCTGCGGCGGCTTGTCAAATTGTGCCGCTTCGGCCCAAAGCTTCAGGAGCACTGACGGTATCGGCGGCCAGGGCGTGCCGGTTTCGGGGTGCGTCGGCTGGCAGCGATAGCCGCGCTCCTTGTCGGTGACCCAGCCGAGATCGCCGCAATTCGTCATCCGAACGCTCATTTCCTTGCCGGTGCGGGGCATGCGCGGGACGTAGAGTGGCGCGGCCGTGACGACAGCGCGGATTTCGGCGACGAGTGCTTCCTGCGCGTCGCGATCGAAATAACCAGGCAGGTGCCGGAACCCGGCCGGAAGGACGAAGCCAGCCATCAGTCGAAGCCGACCTTGCCGCGGTTCTTCTTGATTGTCGAGCGGCCGGATTTGGCCTTCAGACGACGCTCCACCGAGCCTTTCGTCGGTTTCGTCTTCCGGCGCGGCTTGGGCGGCGGCTCGGCGGCCTTGGCGATCAGTTCGGCCAGGCGCGCGCGGGCGTCGTCGCGGTTCTGCTCCTGCGTGCGGAAGCGGCCGGCCTCGATGACGATGACGCCGTCCTTGGTCGCGCGCTGGCCAGCGAGCTTGATGGTGCGCTCGCGCACGCGTTCGGACAGGGCCGGCGAATTGGCGGCGTCGAAACGAAGCTGGACGGCAGTCGCGACCTTGTTGACGTTCTGGCCGCCGGGCCCGGAGGAACGGATGAACTGCTCCTCGAGCTCGCTTTCGGCGATCTCGATGTTCGGCGCAATGGAAAGGCCGTCGCGTGCGGTCATATCTTCCAGACGATGATGTCGCCGGCGGGCTTCTTCGAGATGTCGGGCACGAGCGCGCCTTCTTCCGGATAGCCGGCGACGAGCAGGATCAGCGCCTTTTCGTGCTCGGGCCGGCCGCAGATCTCGTTGAGGAAGCCCATCGGCGAGGGCGTGTGGGTGAGCGTCGCCAGCCCGGCATTGTGGAGCGCGGCGATGAGGAAGCCGGTGGCGATGCCGACCGATTCGGGCACGTAGTAATGCTTCACGCGCTTGCCCTCGGCAGTGACTCCGTAGCGCTGCGCGAAGATCGCGATCAGCCATGGCGCGGTTTCGAGAAAGGGCTTGTTGGCGTCGGTGCCGATCGGGGCGAGCGCATCCAGCCATTCCTCGGAGGCGCGGCCGGAATAGAACTCGCGTTCTTCCTTTTCCGCCGCCGCGCGGATCGCCGTCTTCGCGGCCGGATCGCCGATGCACACGAAGGTCCAGGGCTGCTGGTTGGCGCCGGACGGCGCGCCGCCGGCGGTCATGATGCAGGTCTCGATCAATTCGCGTGGGACGGGACGCGCGGAGAAGTCGCGCACGGTGCGTCGCGCTTTCATCAGTGCCCTGAAATCCTGCGCACGCGCCATCATATCGGCGTCGTCGCGCTGGGTGAACTCAAGCGGTCGGTGCGGCGTGTGCTTCATGAAACTCCTTCCCGGCAGAGGAGATTTGCACCGGCACCGGCCAAAAGAAAAGGCCCGGTCGATGCCGGGCCTTCTGCTGGATGCCGAATGGTTATTCGGCCGCTTCCTGGTAGCGCGGTGCGGCGTCCCTGACGGTCGCGTCGACATGCTCCTCGAACTTGGTGAAGTTGTCGGTGAACATGCTCGCGAGCTTTTCGGCCTGGCGGTCATAGGCCGCCTTGTCGGCCCAGGTGGAGCGCGGGTCGAGGATCGAGGAATCGACGCCTTCGACGGCGACGGGAACCGCAAAGCCGAAATTCGCATCGGTGCGGAATTCGCCGTCGCGCAGCGAACCGTCGAGCGCAGCGGCGAGCAGCGCGCGGGTCGCCTTGATCGGCATGCGCCGGCCGACGCCATGGGCGCCGCCGGTCCAGCCGGTGTTGACCAGCCAGCAATCGACGTCGTGGCGGGCGATCAAATCCTTCAGGAGATTGCCATATTCCGACGGATGGCGCGGCATGAACGGGGCGCCGAAGCAGGTCGAGAAGGTCGCTTCGGGCTCGGTCACGCCCTTTTCCGTGCCGGCGACCTTGGCGGTGTAGCCGGACAGGAAGTGGTACATGGCCTGCGCCGGCGTCAGCCTGGCGATGGGCGGCATGACGCCGAACGCATCGGCCGTCAGCATGATGATGTTCTTCGGATGCGGTGCGACGCCGGTTTCGCTCGCATTCGGAATGAAGTCGAGCGGGTACGCGCAGCGCGTGTTCTCGGTCAGCGAGCCATCGTCGAAATCGGGCACGCGCGCCTCGTCGAGGATGACGTTTTCGAGAACGGTGCCGAAGCGGCGCGTCGTCGCGAAGATTTCCGGCTCGGCCTCGGCCGAGAGCTTGATCGTCTTGGCGTAGCAGCCGCCTTCGAAGTTGAAGATGCCGTCCTCTCCCCAGCCATGCTCGTCGTCGCCGATGAGCGTGCGGGTCGGGTCGGCCGACAGCGTGGTCTTGCCGGTGCCCGAGAGACCGAAGAAGACGGCCGAATCGCCATCGCGCCCGACATTGGCCGAGCAGTGCATCGGCATGACGGACTTTTCCGGCAGGAGATAGTTGAGCGCGGTGAAGACCGACTTCTTCATCTCGCCTGCATAGGAGGTGCCGCCGATGAGAACGATCATGCGCGAGAAATCGACCGCGATGACGGTCTCGGTGCGCGATCCGTGGCGCTCGGGATCGGCGCGGAAGGAGGGCAGGTCGATGATCGTCAGCTTCGGCACGAAGCCGGCAAGGTCGGCTGCATCCGGGCGGATCAGGAGGTTGCGGATGAAGAGCGAGTGCCAGGCATATTCCGTGACGACGCGCGTCGGCAGGCTGTGGGCAGCGTCGGCGCCGCCGATCAGGTCCTGCACGAAGAGGTCCTTGCCCTTCGCGTGCTCGAGGAAGTCGGCATGGAGGCGGTCGAACGCCTCGCGCGACATCTTCTTGTTGTTGTCCCACCAGATGCGCGAATTCGTCATCTCGTCGGCGACGATGAACTTGTCCTTGGGCGAACGGCCGGTGTGCTGGCCGGTGCGGGCGACGAGCGCGCCGTGGGCGGTCAGTTCGGCCTCGCCGCGCCGCAGCGATTCCTCGTAGAGCTCGGCGGCGCCGAGATTGTAATGGACCTTGCCGAGGTCTTTCAGACCGCTGGCATCGATCCCGCAGGCGGGATTGCGCTTACCGATTTCCGTCATCTGCTCCACCAAGAAAACCGCACCGACATAAAGCGAGGCCCCGCATGGTTGCCGCCGAAAACGGCAACTTCAAGCAGGGCTAAATGGTCCAGAAACAGAAAAGCCTAGCGATATCAAATCATTAATCGATTTAAAACTTTAGTCCTGACGTTTAATCGGTTATATCTTATTTAATCGAAGCGCGGCGTCGCCATATGCCGTGCAGCATGGCCGCGGGCACGGTCCGATCTGCGGCTGTGACACGCATGAAATCTGTGCCACATTTTGTACCAGATTTGTCCCGCAAGAGACGGCCCGCGTTTCTTTTGAGAGCAAGGGACAGCCGCCTATGAAGGAGCCGCTTGAGATGGCAACGATCGCGCTTGTCGATGACGACCGCAATATTCTCACGTCGGTCTCGATCGCGCTCGAATCCGAGGGCTACCGCGTCGAGACCTATACCGATGGTGCGTCCGCGCTCGAGGGCCTCGGCGCCCGTCCGCCAAATCTTGCGATCCTCGATATCAAGATGCCGCGCATGGACGGAATGGAACTTCTGCGGCGCCTGCGCCAGAAGACCGATCTCCCCGTCATCTTCCTGACGTCGAAGGACGACGAGATCGACGAACTCTTCGGCCTCAAGATGGGTGCCGACGACTTCATCCGGAAGCCGTTCTCGCAGCGTCTTCTGGTCGAGCGCGTCCGCGCCGTCCTGCGCCGGGCGAGTGCCCGCGAACCGGGCGCCAAGCCGACGACCCAGCAGGCCCGCTCGCTGGAGCGCGGCCAGCTCGTCATGGACCAGGAGCGCCACACCTGCACCTGGAAGGGCGAGCCGGTGACGCTGACGGTGACGGAATTCCTGATCCTGCATTCGCTGGCGCAGCGGCCCGGCGTGGTCAAAAGCCGTGACGCGCTGATGGATTCGGCCTATGACGAGCAGGTCTATGTCGACGACCGCACCATCGACAGCCATATCAAGCGGCTGCGCAAGAAGTTCAAGTCGGTGGACGACAGTTTCGACATGATCGAAACGCTCTATGGTGTCGGCTACCGCTTCCGCGAGGCCTGAGCCGCAGGGACCGGAGTACCGGATGTTGAATGGCGGCTGATACGGATCGACCCGTCAGGACGCTGCCGAGGGCAGCCAGGCCGAGCGTGGTGCGCTGGACGCGGTCCTGGCGTGCCGTGCGGCGCCTGCTTGGCCAGTACATGTTCTCGAGCCTGACCAAGCGCATCCTGTTCTTGAACCTCGCCGCGCTCGGCGTGTTGGTTGTCGGCATCCTCTACATGAACCAGTTTCGCGACGGGTTGATCGACGCCCGCGTCGAAAGCCTGATGACGCAAAGCGAAATCATCGCCGGCGCGATCGCCGCATCCGCGACCGTCGAGACCGATACGATCACCATCGACCCCGAACGACTGCTGGAGCTTCAGGCCGGCGAAAGCCTGCCGCCGGACCAGCGCGCGCTCGACAGCCTCGAATTTCCGATCAATCCGGAAAAGGTCGCGCCGGTGCTGCGGCGGCTGATCTCGCCGACCCATACCCGCGCGCGCATTTTCGACCGCGACATGAACCTTCTGCTGGATTCGCGTCACCTTTATTCGCGCGGCCAGATCCTGCGCTACGACCTGCCGCCGGTGGTGCCCGCCGAGCCGGGCTTCTTCGACCGCGTGCGTGTGATCTTCGCCGAGTTCTTCCGGCGCACCGACCTGCCGATCTATCGCGAGCAGCCCGGCGGAACGGGGACGGCCTTCCCCGAAGTCGTCGCCGCCGCCAACGGCACGTCGGGCTACCTCGTCCGCCTGTCCGAACAGGGCGAGCAGATCGTCTCCGTTGCGGTGCCGATCCAGCGGTTTCGTGCAGTTCATGGCGTGCTGATGCTGTCGACCCAGGGCGGCGACATCGATCGCATTGTTGCGGCCGAACGGCGAGCGATCCTGCGCCTCTTCGGTGTCGCGGCGCTCGTCACCGCGATTCTCTCGATGCTGCTCGCCTCGACCATCGCCAACCCCCTGCGCCGGCTTTCGGCGGCAGCGGTCCGCGTGCGCCGCGGCGGCAAGAACCGCGAGGAAATTCCCGATTTCTCCGACCGCCAGGACGAAATCGGCAATCTGTCGGTCGCCCTGCGCGACATGACCAATGCGCTTTACGCGCGCATCGAGGCGATCGAGAGCTTCGCCGCCGATGTCAGCCACGAACTCAAGAACCCGCTCACCTCGCTACGCAGCGCGGTCGAGACGCTGCCGCTTGCCAGGAACGACCAGTCGCGGGCGCGGCTGATGGAGGTCATCCAGCACGATGTCCGCCGGCTCGACCGGCTGATCACCGATATTTCCGACGCTTCGCGGCTCGATGCGGAGCTTGCGCGCGAGGACGCCGAACGCGTCGACGTGGAAAAGCTCGCCCGCGACCTGACGCGTCTTCTCTCGGAGCAGAGCCGCGCCCATGCCAAGGTGATCGCGGTCGACTTCAAGGTCGAGAAGGCGCCGCATCAGGGCAAGGGCTTCCTCGTCAACGGGCACGATTTGCGGCTCGGCCAGGTCATCACCAACCTGGTCGAAAATGCCCGCTCCTTCGTGCCCGAGGACGGCGGACGCGTATCGGTCACGCTGGCGCGTACACAGCGCTGGGTGCTGATCACGGTCGAGGACAACGGGCCGGGCATCCGCATCGAAAACATCGACCGCATTTTCGAACGCTTCTATACGGACCGGCCCTCCAGCGAGGCCTTCGGCCAGAATTCCGGGCTCGGCCTGTCGATCAGCCGCCAGATCATCGAGGCGCATGGCGGGACGATCACGGCCGAGAACATTCCCGGCGGCAAGCCGGGCGACCTTCGCGGCGCGCGTTTCACCGTCAGGCTGCCGGCGGAGGACTGACCGCGTGAACGGGAATGCGCACGGCACGCTCGTCCTTCTGGGCGACAGGGGCGTTTTGATCACCGGCCCCTCGGGAAGCGGAAAATCGAGCCTCGCGCTTGACCTCATCGCCCACGCCGAGGGATTTGCGAGGCTGGTCAGCGACGACCGGGTGCTCATCGAAAGCGGCCGGCAAGGGCGGTCCATTGGGCGGGCTCCGTCGGTCATTGCCGGCCAGATCGAGATTCGCGGCATCGGCATCGTCGCACGGCCCTTCGAGCCGCGTGCCGTGATCGACCTCGTCGTCGAACTTGTCGATCCCGAGAGCGTCACCCGCATGCCGGAGCCGACGGAATGCGATGGCGTGCCTCATCTGCGGGTCCCGTGGCGCTCCTGTGCGATGGCGCGGCAACATGTCGCCGCTGCGCTCGACCGGGCGAAATCGGGACTTTAGGCCACAGTCAGGTCTCAAATGACAAGAAATCTGCGTCGCCGCGGCGGATTCGGCCTTGTCAACCGCCCAAGTCGTGACAAGGATACCGACCCTGTCGAAGGGGAGAGACCGGCACAAGACTGAAACCAATCAGATCCGGTCGGCCGATACGGCATTCAGCACGACGCAAAGCTTACGGAGCACCAATTGACCGAAACACGCACCGCGCGCTGGGGCCGGCGGAAACGTGCAGACAGAACCATCGACACCCGGACATGCGCGGCATGATCGGCATCGTGCTCGTTACCCATGGTCGCCTGGCCGACGAGTTCCGCTCGGCGGTCCAGCACGTCGTCGGCCATCAGGAGCAATTGGAAACGGTCTCGATCGAGGCCGAGGACGACATGGAGCAGCGCCGGCTCGATATCGTCGAGGCCGTCCGCCGCGCCGATAGCGGCACCGGCGTCGTGGTCCTGACCGACATGTTCGGCGGAACACCTTCCAATCTGGCCATATCCGTGATGGAGCCGGGCAGGGTCGAGGTCATCGCGGGCGTCAACCTGCCGATGCTCATCAAGCTGACCAGCGTGCGCAAGGCGGACGACATGGTGACGGCGCTGGAAGAGGCGCAGAATGCCGGCCGCAAATACATCAATGTCGCAAGCCAGGTCCTGAACGCCAAATGAGCGAGACCACCGACCGCCCTTCCATCGTTCGCGGCCTGCCGATCGTCAACCAGCGCGGCCTGCACGCGCGCGCCTCGGCCAAGTTCGTCCAGACCGCCGGCGCCTTCGACGCGATCATCGAGGTCGAGAAGGACGGGACGACCGTGGGCGGCACGTCGATCATGGGGTTGATGATGCTTGCCGCGAGCCCCGGCTGCTGCATTCGCGTCTCCGCCAGTGGCCCCCAGGCCGAGGACGCCATGCGCGCGATCGAGGAACTCGTCGCCAACCGCTTCGGCGAGGAAATCTGAAATCTGCGCCGGCATAGCGGTTCATGACATAACGATGTCTTTATATCCCATTGCCGATCTGGCGGTGGTCTGCTAGTTAGCGCGCCATGTATGGCCGTGCGCGGCCGATGACCCTTCATCCAAATTTCAGATCGGGAGCCGTCCATGGCCGCCAATGATTACGTAGTCGCCGATATTTCGCTGGCCGATTGGGGCCGCAAGGAAATCGAGATCGCCGAGACCGAAATGCCGGGCCTGATGGCCTGCCGCGAGGAATTCGGCACCGACAAGCCGCTCAAGGGCGCGCGGATCACCGGCTCGCTGCACATGACGATCCAGACGGCGGTGCTGATCGAAACCCTGAAGGTTCTCGGCGCGGACGTCCGGTGGGCCTCGTGCAACATCTTCTCGACCCAGGATCATGCAGCGGCAGCCATCGCGGCCGGCGGCACGCCGGTCTTCGCGATCAAGGGCGAGACGCTCGAGGATTACTGGACCTACACCGACCGCATCTTCCAGTGGACGGACGGCCAGCCCTCCAACATGATCCTCGACGATGGCGGCGATGCGACCATGTACATCCTGCTCGGCGCGCGCGCCGAGGCGGGCGAGGACGTGCTGTCGAAGCCGGGCTCGGAAGAGGAGGAAATCCTCTTCGCGCAGATCAGGAAGCGTCTTGCCGAGACGCCGGGCTTCTTTGCCCGCCAGCGCGACGCGATCAAGGGCGTGACGGAAGAGACGACGACCGGCGTCAACCGGCTCTACCAGCTTCAGAAAGCCGGCCTGCTGCCGTTCCCGGCGATCAACGTCAATGACAGCGTGACCAAGTCGAAATTCGACAACAAGTATGGCTGCAAGGAATCGCTGGTCGACGGCATCCGCCGCGGCACGGACGTGATGATGGCCGGCAAGGTGGCGGTCGTTTGCGGCTATGGCGACGTCGGCAAGGGCTCGGCCGCCTCGCTCAAGGGCGCCGGCGCGCGCGTCAAGGTGACCGAAGTCGACCCGATCTGCGCCCTGCAGGCGGCGATGGACGGGTTCGAGGTCGTGACGCTGGAAGATGCCGCGCCCACGGCCGACATCGTCATCACCACGACCGGCAACAAGGACGTCGTCACGCTCGACCACATGCGCCTTTTGAAGGACATGGCGATCGTCGGTAACATCGGCCATTTCGACAACGAGATTCAGGTCGCCGCCCTGCGCAACCTGAAATGGACCAATGTGAAGCCGCAGGTCGACATGATCACCTTCCCGGACGGGAAGCGGATGATCCTGCTGTCCGAGGGCCGTCTCCTCAACCTGGGCAACGCGACCGGCCATCCCAGCTTCGTCATGTCGGCCTCCTTCACCAACCAGGTGCTGGCGCAGATCGAGCTCTGGTCGAAGGGCGAGCGCTACCAGAACGAGGTCTACGTCCTGCCCAAGCACCTCGACGAGAAGGTCGCACGCCTGCATCTCGACAAGCTCGGCGCGAATCTCTCGGTCCTGTCGGATGAGCAGGCGGCCTATATCGGCGTGACGCCGAAGGGGCCGTTCAAGCCGGAACATTATCGCTACTGACCGGCGCGGCGCGACACGCGGGCAACACCTTCGATTTTCTTCGGCGGCCTGACGGCCGCCGAAGTCGTTTCAAGGTGGGGCAAGCTTCACGCAGTCCGGGCGAGACGATACATTGTCCTGATTCGTGGGGACGAGCCGGACGCTGAGGGGTGGCCGGCGAAAAGGTGTAACTCCCACTGGCGGCTGAGAGGTGGGAACTTTGGGACGAGGCGAAGCGAAAGCAGGGCGGTTCGACGCGCGCCGGCGTGCGCGTGGTTTCGGCGTCCGGGCCGCTGCCGCCGCTCTTGCCGCGACGACAGCCATCGTGCCCGGAACCGCGTTCGCGCAGACCGGACTGCGGGTGAACGACGTCGCACAGTTCTCGCTTCTGGCAGGCGTCGTCTCGGCCGCCTTCATCTCGGCCTTCCTCCTGATTCGCGAGCGGGGCCGCATCGACCGCGAAAACCAGCAGCTCAAGGCCCGTCTCGCCGATCTCGGCACGGCGCTGCGGCGATCCGATGCGCTCCTCAATCTGCGCGACCAACGGGTCGTCGTCTGGGACGACCGCAATTCGCGTCCCGAACTTGTCGGCACGCTGCCCGCCGATGCGGGCGCGCCCGAAGACCGCGCGACCTTTCTCGCCTTCGGCCGCTGGCTGGCGCCGCAATCGGCCTCGGCGCTGGAACGCGCACTCGGCCAGTTGCGTGACAAGGGAACGAATTTCGAGCTCGTCATCGAGACGATTTCCGGATCGGTGATGGAGGCGCAGGGCCGATCGAGCCTGTCGCATTGCGTGGTGCGGTTCAGTGCCCTTTCGCGCCGCCAGCGCGAACTGGCCGAACTGCAGCTCGATCATCAGCGCGTGCTGCGCGACCATGAGACGATTCTGGCTCTGATCGACGCCCTTCCCGCGCCGTTCTGGCTGCGTGACGGACGCGGCAAGCTCGAATGGGTCAACAAGGCCTATGCGCGACTGGTCGACGGCGGCACGGTCGAGGCCGTTCTGCGCGACGAGCGCGAGCTGTTGTCGGAAAATGCGCGCGACGCGATGGCGCGCAATCGGGCGGCGCGCCCGGTCTTCGAACAGACCCTGTCGGTTGTGGTCGGGGGCGAACGGCAGATGTATGCCGTGACCGATTTTGCCGCGCCGGACGCGTCGGCCGGCCTGGCGCTCGACAAGACCGAGGTCGAGACGATCCGCGAGGAGTATCAGCGCACGATCATCAGCCACGCCGATACGCTCGACCAGCTCCAGACTGCGGTGGCGATCTTCGACGCCGACCAGAAGCTGCTCTTCTTCAACCAGGCCTTTCAGAAGCTCTGGGCGCTCGACCCCGCCTTCCTCGAAAGCGCGCCCGACCAGACGCTTCTGCTCGACCGGTTGCGCAGCGACGGCAAGCTGGCGGAGCAGCCCGAATGGCGGCGCTGGAAGGAAACGATCCTCGCGGCCTACCGCGCCATCGATCCGCAGGAGCATGTCTGGCACCTGCCCGATGGACGCACCTTGCGCGTCGTCGGCAATCCGCAGCCCAAGGGCGGCGTGACCTGGGTGTTCGAGAACCTCACCGAACAGCTCAATCTGGAAAGCCGATACCACACCGCGGTGCGGGTTCAGGGCGAGACGCTGGACAATCTGGCGGAAGGCGTCGCCGTGTTCGGCCCGGACGGGAAGATCCGCCTTGCAAATCCGGCCTTCTCGCATTTGTGGAACCTCGCCGAAGGCTTGGTGAAAACCGGCACCCACATCGCCGTGATCCGGGCTGCGTGCGAGGGCAACGCGATCGAGAGCCCCTGGAGCGACCTCGTTTCCGTGGTGACCGGCTTCGACGAGGAGCGTCGCGACCGGCACGGCCAGGCCGAGATGCGCGACGGGACGGTGCTGCGCTATGCTGTCATCCACCTGCCGAACGGGCAGGTGATGACGACCTTCGTCGACGTGACCGACAGCGTGAATGTCGAGCGCGCCCTGAAGGATCGCAACGAGGCGCTGGAGCGCGCGGACCGTCTGAAGAACGATTTCGTTCAGCACGTCTCGTATGAATTGCGCTCGCCGCTGACCAACATCATCGGCTTCACCGAATTGCTGGGGCTGGGCGGTACGGGGCCACTCAACGAACGGCAGCGCGAATATGTCGGCCATATCGGCTCGTCCTCGGCCGTTCTGCTGACCATCGTCAACGACATCCTCGACCTCGCAACCGTCGATGCGGGCATCATGCAGCTCGATATCGGGGAGATCGTCATCGACGAGGCGGTGCAGTCGGCTTCCGACCTGGTGGTTGAGCGTCTGCGCGAGCACAATATCAAGCTCGCCGTCGACCTGTCGCGGGCGCCCGCGACGCTTCATGCGGACGGCCATCGGCTGCGCCAGATCCTCTACAATCTTCTCAACAACGCCGCCAATTACGCGCCGGAAGGCTCGACCGTCCGCCTCGACGTCAGGGCATTGCCCGGCGATCTTGTGGAGTTCCGCGTCGGCGACGATGGGCCGGGCATGTCCGAGGAGGTTCTGGAGACGATCTTCCAGCGTTTCGAATCGCACGCGAATGGCGGGCGCAAGCGCGGCGCCGGACTGGGACTTTCGATCGTCAAGAGCTTCGTCGAACTGCATTCGGGAACGGTCGAGATTCGCACGGGCCGGGATCAGGGCACGACGGTGATCTGCCGGCTGCCCGCGATCGCCACGCAGAGCCGCGCGGCGGCGGAGTAACCCTTCATGGTCGATCGCCTGCTCGCCGACGAAGCCGCCACGCGCGAGGCCGGCAACGACATCGCCGCTGCCCTGAAGCCGGGCGATGTCCTGGCGCTGCATGGCGATCTCGGCGCCGGCAAGACGACGCTGGCGCGGGCGATCATCCGCTCGCTTGCCGGCGATCCCGAACTGGAAGTGCCGAGCCCGACCTTCACGCTCGTCCAGGCATATCCGGGCCGTCTTCCGGTCGCTCATTTCGATCTCTACCGCATCGGCGACCCCGACGAGATGCGCGAGCTCGGGCTTGACGAGGCGCTGGTGGAGGGCGCGGCGCTCGTGGAATGGCCTGACAAGGCGGGCGTTTACCTTCCCGAAACCACGATTCACGTGAAACTTTCGGAAGAAGGCTCGGGCAGGCGGCTGATCATCGACGGCCCCGACGCGGCGGTGGCGCGGTTCGACCGGACGTTCGCCATCCGCCGGTTTCTGGACGATTCGGGGCGTCGACACGCCCGGCGCGGCTATCTCGCGGGCGATGCCTCGGCGCGCTCCTACGAGACCATCGGCGGCGACGGCACGATCGAATTGCTGATGAACGCGCCGCGCCAGCCGGACGGCCCTCCGATCCGTGACGGCAAGCCCTACAGCCAGATCGCGCATCTGGCGGAATCCGTACTGCCTTTCGTGGCGATCGACGAGACGCTGCGCGCCCGGGGTTTTTGCGCGCCGCAGATCCGCGCGGCCGAACTTGATGCCGGCCTGCTCCTGATCGAGGATCTGGGCCGCGGCACGATCCTCGCGCCGGACGGCACGCCGATCGGCGAGCGCTACCGCGCGTCGGCTCAAATGCTGGCCGAATTGCATCGTCACGACTGGCCGCACGACATCGCGCTCGCGAGCGGCGGAACCTATCATGTGCCGGCTTACGACCGCGCCGCGATGGCGATCGAGACCGAGCTGCTGATCGACTGGTATCTGCCCTTTGCGGCCGGTCGGCCGGCCACCGATGACGAACGCGATGCGTTCCGCGCGGCTTGGCAGGCTCTTTTCGCTAGGCTCGACGAAGCGGAAATGGGCCTCGTCCTTCGCGACTTCCATTCGCCGAACATCATCTGGCGCGAAGGCGAGACGGGCACGGACCGGATCGGCATCATCGATTTCCAGGACGCGCTGATCGGGCCGACGGCCTATGATGTGGCATCTCTGGCGATGGATGCGCGCGTGTCGATTTCCGAGGAACTGGAAGCGGGCATCCGCAACGCCTATGTCGATGCGCGGGGCACGGATTTCGACCGCGCCGGGTTCGAGGAGGCCTATGCCATCATGGCGGCGCAGCGCAATTCCAAGATCGTCGGCATTTTCGTGCGGCTCGACGTGCGCGATGGCAAGCCGCAATATCTGAAGCACCTGCCGCGCATTCGAGATTATCTGGAGCGGGCGACGCGGCACCCGGCGATGGCCGAGCTGCGGGCGCTCTATCGCGCGATGCAGGTGCTGCCGGAAGGAGCGTCATGAACATCTCCGGCATGAAGGCGATGGTCCTGGCCGCCGGCCTCGGCACGCGAATGCGCCCGATCACCGACACGATCCCCAAGCCGCTGGTCAAGGTCGCCGGACGTACATTGCTCGATCGCGCGCTCGATGCGCTGGAAGAGGCCGGGGTCGGATCGGCGGTGGTCAACGTCCACCATCTGGGCGATCAGGTCGTCGCCCACTGCGCTGCCCGCGCGCATCCGCGGATTGTCGTTTCGGACGAACGGGAACGGCTGCTGGATTCGGCCGGCGGGATCGTCAAGGCGTTGCCGCTCTTGGGTTCGGCGCCGATCCTGCTCCTGAACGCAGACACGTTCTGGATCGACAGCGACCGGTCGAGCCTTGCTTCGCTCGCCGGCGGGTGGGACGCTTCGCGCATGGACATGCTGTTGATGCTCGTCCCGGTCGGGGACACGACCGGTCATGGAAGCAAGACGGACTTCGTGATCGATGCGGACGGACGCCTCGCGCGCGCCAAGGGCGATCCCACGGGGCTCGTCTATGCCGGTGCCGCGATCATCGATCCCGCGATCTTTGCCGGCGTCACACCTGAACCGCATTCGCTCAACCTCTATTTCGACCGGGCCATCGAGAAGGGTCGGCTCTACGGTCAGGTGATGGATGGTCACTGGATCACGGTCGGAACGCCCGGCGCGATCGGCGAAGCCGAGGCGGCGATCAGGATGCGGCAGCCGGCGCCGGCATGACGGGCACGCCGAACGTCCTGAACATTCCGGCCGCAGCGCCGTTTCTGGCGACCCTGATCGATGCCCTGCTGGATGGAAATTTGGTGGACGGCTTTCGTCATGACGGATCGCCGCTCGCTCTGGCCGATGTGACGATCTACGTGCCGACGCGGCGTGCCGCGCGCGAACTGCGGTCGAGCTTCGTTGATCGGCTCGGCGGCCAATCGGCGATCCTGCCGGTGATCCGGCCGCTCGGCGAATTCGAGGACGATGGCTGGCTTTCGGGCGAGGGGGCACTTTTCGACCTGCCGCCGCCGATCGAACCGCTGGAGCGCATAGTCCGGCTGGCGCCACTGGTGCAGGCCTGGAAGCGCCGGTTGCCGGCGCATCTGGCCGCGCTCTACGGCGAGGACCTTGCCATCCCGGCATCGCTCGCCGATGCGCTCTGGCTTGCACGCGACCTGTCGGCGCTGATCGACGAAATCGAGACGGAGGGTGGCGACTGGTCGCGCCTGTCCGAACTCGTGCCCGCCGATCTTGCCGGCTGGTGGCAGATCACGCTCGAATTCCTCCAGATCGTGACGAAGGCCTGGCCCGACTATCTTGAGGCCGTCGACCGCTCGAATCCGGCTCAATATCGCGATGCGCAGATCCGCGCCGAAGCACGACGCCTGGCCGCGCGTGCGAACCGGGGACCCGTGGTCGCCGCGGGCTCGACGGGCTCGATTCCGGCGACAGCCGAGCTTTTGCATGCGATCAGCCGCCTGCCGCAGGGCGCGGTCGTGCTGCCGGGGCTCGACCGGTCGATCGACGCCGCGAGCTGGGAGGCGATCGGCCGCGAGAACGCACCACCCTCGATCCATGGTCACCCGCAGACGGGACTGAAAAAGCTTCTTCAGCGCCTCGGCGTCGATCGACGCGAAGTCGTTGACATCGGCAGGGCGTCGCCTGGCCGGCAAGCGCGGATCGAACTGATCGGACAGGCGCTTCGCCCGGCCGAAACGACGGAAGCCTGGGCGCACGAGCGCGACATTCTCGATGCGGCGATGGCTGCGGGCGCGCTCGACGGCGTGACGCTGATCGAGGCGGCAAACGAGCGCGAGGAAGCGCTGGCGATCGCGATTGCGCTGCGCCTCGCGATCGATATGCCCGACCGCACGGCCGCCCTCGTGACGACCGACCGCGAACTCGCCCGCCGTGTCGCCAACGAGTTGCGCCGATTCGGCATCGTCGCCGACGATTCCGCCGGAACCCTTCTGTCGAATTCGCCTCCGGCGGTCCTGATGCGGATCGCGGTCGAGGCAGCATTGCGACCCGGAGACCCGGTCGGGCTTCTGTCCCTGCTCAAGCATCCGCTGCTTCATCTCGGGTGCCCGCGCGCCGTCGTGCGGCGTGCAGCCGAAATCATCGATCTCGTCGCGCTGCGCGGGGGCACCGGGCGACCGGACGTGGCCGTGATGGGCGTTGATTTCGCGGCCCGGCTGGCCGCCCACGATACGGCCTCGCGCCGTCCGTTCTGGCTTGGACGGCTGGGGAGCGAACGGCGCAGCGAAGCGACGGACATCGCACACAAGATCGCCGACGCCGTGCGCCCGCTGTCCGTGCTGCGCGACAGCGCCGAGATCGACCTCGCGCAGGCTCTGCGCGCCACGGTCGAGACGCTGGAAGCACTTGCGCGCGACGAAACCGGCCGGCTCGACCCCGTCTATGGCGGCGAGGCGGGCGGGCGCCTGGCCGATTTCCTGCGTGGTCTTGCCGGTCTCGACGGCGCGCTGACCTTCGCTCCCGACGAATGGCCCGACATTCTCGCGGCGCTGATTGCGGGCGAGACGGTCAAGCCGACGCCGGCCGGCGATCCGCGCGTGTCGATCTGGGGCCCGCTCGAAGCGCGCCTGCAAAGCGTCGACACGATGATCATCGGCGGACTGAACGAGGGAAGCTGGCCGCGCAAGGCCGAACCCGACCGCTTCATGTCGCGCATGATGAAATCGGGCCTCGACCTCGAACCGCCGGAGCGGCGGATCGGCCAGTCCGCGCATGATTTCACCATGGCGATGGCCAATGGCGAGGTCGTCCTGACCCGCTCGGCGCGCGCGGGAGAGGCGCCAGCGGTCGCCTCGCGCTGGCTGCAAAGGCTGATGACCTGCGCCGGGCCGGATGGCGCTGCGGCCATGCGCGGGCGTGGGCGCGAAATCCTGCTCTGGGCGCGGCTCCTGGACGAGCGGCCGGAGGTCGCCTTTGCCAGACGGCCGGAACCGAAGCCGCCCGTCGACTGGCGCCCGACACGGTTTTCGGTCACGCAGATCGAGACGCTCCGGCGCGACCCTTACGCGATCTATGCGGCCGAAATCCTCCGGCTGCAGCCTGTTGAACCCCTGCTGCGCGATCCCGGCGCCGCGGAGCGCGGAACGCTTTTCCACGACATCCTGCACGGATTTGCCGTCGCTGCGATCGATCCTTTTGCGGCGGATGCGACGGCGGAACTGCTGCGGATCGGCCGGGAGCAATTCGACAAGGTGGCGCTGCCGACCGACGTCGACGCCGTCTGGTGGCCGCGATTTGCGAAGATGGCAGGAAATTTCGTCGCGTGGGAACAGGAACGGCTCGGCGTGACGCGCCGGTTCGCCGAAGCGCGGGCGAGCGAAACGCCGATCGGCTCGACGGGCGCGACGCTGCGCGGCTTTGCCGACCGCATCGACCAACGACCGGCCGGAATGGCCGACATCGTCGACTTCAAGACGGGCTCGAACCCGTCGAAGGGACAGGCGCACACGCTGTTGGCGCCGCAGCTAGCGCTCGAAGCCGCGCTTCTGGCGCGTGGCGCGTTCAGCGACATCGGGCCGGCGACGCCGGCCGAACTCGCCTATGTCCGATTGAAGCCGAACGGCGAGGTCGACCACGACCCGATCCACGAATTCAAGAAAGAGATCAAGTCGGGACCGGAACTTGGCGAGGATGCGTGGCGCCGGCTCGAAGAGCTTGTGGCGCACTACCAGCGAGCCGAAGCCGGCTATCTGTCGCGCGCCCTCCCGTTCAAGGAAGGCGATGTCAGCGGCCGCTACGACCATCTCGCGCGCGTTCTCGAATGGTCCGCCGGCGGCGACGAGGGGGGCGAGGAATGAAATCGGACTTCATCGTTCCCGAGACGACGATCCGCGACCAGGCGCGCGCATCGGACCCGAAGAATTCGGCCTGGGTCTCCGCCAATGCCGGCTCGGGCAAGACGCACGTCCTGTCGCAACGTGTGATCCGGTTGCTGCTCGACGGCACCGACCCGTCGCGCATCCTGTGCCTGACCTATACGCGAGCGGCGGCGGCGAACATGTCGAACCGCGTCTTCGAGACGCTGAGTTCGTGGACCGCGCTGGACGATGCGACGCTCGCGGCGAAGATCGGCGACCTCGACCGGCGCCCGCCGACGCGCGAGCGGCTGGTTCGCGCGCGGCGGCTTTTCGCGGAGGCGCTGGAGACGCCGGGCGGCCTGAAGATCCAGACCATCCATGCCTTCTGCGAAGCGATCCTGCACCAGTTTCCGCTCGAAGCGAACGTCGCCGGGCATTTCGAGCTGCTCGACAACCAGATGGAAGCTGCGCTGATCGCCGAGGCGCGGCGCTCGATGATCGCGGGCGCGTCGGGCGGCAACGAGCCGGATCTGGCCGAAGCCTTCGCCGACATTCTGGACATCGGCGGTGAAGCGGGCCTCGAGGCGCTGCTGAGCGCCATCGTCCGTCGCCGTGACGATCTGCGCAGCTTCATCGCGCAAGTCGGCCCGGCACCCGAGAACCACGCGCCGCTTTTCGCCGCCTTCGGCTTCGACGGGCGCGAGACGGCCGACGACATTCTGGCGACCATCTGGCCGGACGGTCATTTCGGTCGGCCATTGGCCGAGCGCTTCGGCGACCAGGCGCTTGCGGCCGGGAAAGCCAAGGCGCAGCAATTCGCCGATGACCTTCTGGCCGCCTGCGATGCGGGTGACGCGGAAACGTGCCTGCGTGCCTTGCGCAAGACCTTCCTGACCAAGAAGGGACCGGTCTACGAGCCGCGCGCGACGAAGCAGATTCTTGCCAAGGGCGTGGCCGAGCATTTCGTCGGTTTCGACGAGGAATTCGCGCGCATGGCGGCGTCGGTGCAGGAGGCGCTCGACCGCGCGGCGCTGCTCGCCATGCTGAAGGCATCACGCTCCGCGCTGATCGTCGCCGACTGGCTGATCGCGCGCTACGAGCGGCTCAAGAGCGCGCGCGGATTTCTCGACTTCAACGACCTGATCCGGCGCACCGCCTCGCTGCTGGCACGCCAGGATGCGGGCGCGTGGGTGCACTACAAGCTCGACAAGGGCATCGACCACATCCTTCTCGACGAGGCGCAGGACACGAGCCCCGACCAATGGCGGGTGGTGAAGCGGCTTGCCGACGAGTTCTTCGCCGGCCAAGGAGCGCGCGATATCGAACGCACCGTGTTCGCGGTCGGTGACGAGAAGCAGTCCATCTACTCGTTCCAGGGCGCCGAGCCCGAGGCCTTCGCCGTATCGGGCCATGAATTCGCGCGGCATGTCGAGGCGGCCGAGCGCAGCTTCGAGCGCGTGCGGCTCAGCCATTCCTTCCGCTCGACGCAGGACGTGCTTTCGGCGGTCGATCTCGTCTTCGCGCGGCCTGAAACGCGCAAGGGCCTGACCCGCGACATCGAGGACATCGAGCACAGCGCCATCCGGACCGATGCGCCGGGACAGGTCGAGGTCTGGCCGTCGCTGGCGCCGCAGGATGTCGAGGCGCCCGACGACTGGACGCAGGCGATCGACCATACGTCGGCACCTGCGGCAAGGCTTGCCGAACTGATTGCGAGGACCGTGGCCGGCTGGCTGGCGCGGGGGGAGGCGATACCGGGCCGCAATCGCCGCATGACGGCAGGCGACGTGATGGTGCTGGTGCGCAAGCGCGGCAATTTCGTCCACGCGCTGTCGCGCGAACTGAAGAACCGGCACGTACCGGTCGCCGGCGCAGACCGGCTCGTCCTGGCCGATCACATCGCGGTGCAGGATCTGATGGCGATCGGTCGCTTCGCGCTCCAGCCGGAAGACG
Organism: Aliihoeflea sp. 2WW; assembly: GCF_000497755.1. Lineage (GTDB taxonomy): Bacteria > Pseudomonadota > Alphaproteobacteria > Rhizobiales > Rhizobiaceae > Aliihoeflea. The sequence continues at coordinate 322,159 of NZ_AYOD01000035.1, read as the reverse complement.
ATCTTTCGCTTGCCGCGCTCTTGAAGAGCCCGATCTTCGGCATCTCCGAAGAAAAGCTCATGGCTCTCGCCCACCCTCGCAAGGGTTCGCTTTATGCCGCCGTTCGTGCGGAGGCCGAAGCCGACGTGGAACTGCGCCTCGTGCGCGACCAGTTGCAGGTCTGGCGCGACGAAGTCGGCTTCATGCCGGCCTTCGAGTTCTATGGCCGGGTGCTGGGTCGCGACGCGGCGCGCGCGCGGATCGTCGCCCGGCTTGGGCCGGAAGCCGGCGACGTCGTCGACGAGTTCCTGAGCTTCTGCCTCGCCGCCGAGCGCAGCGGCGCCGCCGGGCTCGAAGCCGTGCTGGCCCTTCTCGACGGGGGCGGGCCGGAGATCAAGCGCGAGATGGACCAGGCGCGCGGCGAGGTGCGGATCATGACCGCTCACGCCTCGAAGGGGTTGGAGGCGCCGGTGGTGTTCCTCGTCGACAGCGGCTCAGTGCCGTTTTCCGACAGCCATTTGCCGATTCTGATGCCCTTCGATCCGCCACGCGGCTCGTGGCAGGGCCAGGGTTTTCTCTGGCGCGTCGGTGGCGAGACCGGTAACGGCTTTTCCCGGCAGATCGCGGCGGTGGCGCGCGAGAAGGCCGAGGAGGAATATCGCCGGCTGCTTTATGTCGGCATGACGCGGGCGGAAGACCGGCTGATCGTCTGCGGCTATGAGGGCAAGCGCGCGCCGGCGGACCTGACCTGGCATGGCATGGTGAGCTCTGCACTGGCCGGATCGCCGCATTCGCGCCCGGAGCCGCACCCGGTGTCTGGCGAGGAGATCATCGTCTACCGTCAGACCCCGCGCCGGCCGCTGGTGGTGGAGGCCGCCGAAGCCGCGAACGAGCAGGTGACGCCGGTGCTGCCTGCCGCCCTGCATGGCAAATTGCCGCCTGCGTCGATCCTTCCGCGTCCTCTGGCCCCGTCAGGCGTCGGCGCCGTCATCGAGCCGGCCGGCGAAACGGTCGCGACGCGGGAATCGCCGATCTTTCAGGCCGGGACCGAACCGTCGCGGGCGCTTGAACGTGGCTCTGCAATCCACCGCCTGCTGCAGTCCCTGCCGGACGTGCCCGAAGACGAGCGCGCGCCTTCGGCACGGCGCTATCTGGAACGGTTGGGGCAGGGCTGGAGCGAAGCGGAGCGCGAGCAGATGTGGTCCGGGATCGCGGCGATCCTCTCCGACCCGGCCTTTGCCGGCGTGTTCGCCCCAGGCTCGCGGGCCGAAGTGTCGATCATGGGCCGCGTCACGGTCGGCGGCGCCGAGCGCGCTGTTTCCGGCAAGATCGACCGGCTGGTCGTCATCGGAGATGAGGTGCTGATCGTCGACTACAAGACCAACCGGCCTGCGCCGCGCACGCTCGCGGAGGTTCCGCCCGGCTATCTGGCGCAGCTTGCGCTTTATCGTGCCCTGCTGCGCCCGCTCTATCCTCAGCACGCCGTTCGAGCGGCGTTGCTCTTCACCGAAGCGCCGGTGCTCATCGACGTGCCCGAAGCCGTGATGGATGCCAGCCTTGCCGGCATTTCGGCCGACACCCGATCGGGCTAGGCCCTCAGGTCGCAGTCGACGACGATGTCGCTTGCGAGCCCGTAGACGAAGGTTTGCGGGCGCTTGGCCTGCGCGAGCAGAGAGACGGGGCTCGTCGTCAGGCCCGACGGTCCGGCGCCGATGATCAGCGGCGCGATGCCGACGTGAAGCCGGTCGATCAGATCGGCATCCATGAAGTGGCCGATCGTGATGCCCCCGCCTTCGATCATGATCCGCCGGAAGCCGCGATCGATCAGGCCGGCGATGATCGATACCGCATCGAGCCCCTCGGCGGACATGGCGACCTTCAGTGTTTCGACGCCGGCGGGCCGTTCCCGCTCGCAGGCCTGGACGACGAGGCAGCGCTCGCCTGCCATCACCGCGGCATCGTCCGCCAGTCGCCCGCGCGGGTCGATGACGACGCGTGCCGGGTTGTCGCCCTTGACGAGGCGGACGGTGAGCCGCGGATTGTCCTGGATGGCGGTGTTGGCGCCGACGATCACGCAATCGGCCAGTGCCCGGCAACGGTGCAGGTGCTTGAGCCCCTCGGGCCCGGACACATCGGCTGCATCGCCATCGACAGTGGCGACGCGGCCATCGAGCGACTGGCCGATCTGGGCAAAGACGAGCGGCCGGTCGCCCTGGCCGAGAAGTGGCGCGTAGAGGTCCCATCCGGCGCGCTCGGCCGGCGTCCAGGAATCGGATCGCTTCGGCTGGCCGCTTCTTCGGGCCGCAAGAAGCGCCTCCCAGACGCGGTCCGTAACCGTCGCGCCAGCGACGGGCATCGGCGTCTCGGCGCGACGGGCCGTTACCGGCTTTTCGATGCGTTCATGCTGGTTCATCGCTCTCCGTTTCCTCCTGCGCCGGCGCGTCGAATGCGTCGATGAAGCGCTTGCGGAACGTATCCATGCGCCAGACCGGAGCGCCGGGCCCTGGAACCGCTCCTTCGTCGAATGACCAACTTTCGATTGAATCCAATGTGGCGCGGTCGCCGATGAAGTGAACGGGGACGTCGCGATTTTCTTCGTCGCCGGAAACGAAGGTTGCGGGCTGGTGGTCGCCGAGGACGACGATCAGCGGCGCAGGTCGTTCCTGGCTCCTCCGTTCGATGAAGGAGGCGATCGTGCGAAGGGCATAGTCGATCGACAGGCCGAACTGCGTGCGTACGCGGTCGCGGTCGCGCCAGACCGTCTCTGGACTGTCGCCGGAGCGTGCCTGGTCGTTGAAGATCGTGCCGTCGCCGATCGCGTCCCAATCGACGAGTTGCGGGATCGGGGTCCATGGCGCGTGCGAGGAGATCAGCGCGATTTCGGCGAAGACGGGCAGGCGGGCGGGTTCGTCGAGCACGAGCCGTTCGAAGGCCGAGAGCGTGTACTGGTCGGGCATCGTGACCCAGTTGAAGGGCAGGCCGCGATAGCCGAGATCGTCTTTCGCAAGGATGCGGTCATAGCCGAAATAGCTGCCCTCCGGCCATGCCATGGTGATGGCCGGCATGATTGCGACGCTCTGCCAGCCCGAGTCGGATGCGAGCGCCATCAGCGACCTGCGCGAACTGGCGAGCATGGCGCGATAGCGGCCCTGGCTGTCGATCCACAGGCCCGAAAGGACGCTGGCATGGGCAAGCCAGCTCTGGCCGCCGACCATGGGAGCCGTCATATACGCCGACCGGATTTCCATCCCGGCGCGTTCGGCGCCCTGTTCGAGTTCGGCGAGCGCCGACTTCGTCGAAGCGGCGTAGAGGGGATTTTCGAGCGTCGAGCGGCCGTAGGACTCGACGAAGACGAGGAACACGTCGCGCCCCGCGAGCCCCCGCAGGAGCGGTCGGTCGTCAGCGACGTCGTCCGAGCGCGCCTCGACTTCGAGCGCGGCGATCTGCTCCTGCGCGGAACGTGCGGCGCTGACATGGGTGGCAAGAAGGTTGCTCGTCGCCGTCGAGGCGCGACCCGTCAGGGCAAGGGCGGCCGCGAAGATGAGGAGGATGGCGAGCATCGGAACGGTGCGCCGCGCCGAAAGGCGGGCAAAGACGCCGGTTGCCCACCAGATCGCGGCGATGACGGCCGCAAGGGCAAGCGTACCGCCAAGAAGATAGAGCACCGCCGCGAACGTCCCGCTGGTTCCCGAGGCCAGCATCCATCCTGCGTGGAGCAGCGGCAGGTCATAGGCAAAGTTGAACGGCCGGTTGAGCGAGGCGTAGAGGCCGAGATCGGCACATTTGACGAGGATCGCGATGCCGAGCAGTCCGGTGAAGATCACCCGCAGGGCCGGCATGACGCTGCTGTTGCGCGGCAGGGCGGCAAGAAGCCCGGCAATCAGGGCGAGTTCGACCGGAAACCGGGCCATGCCGGCCAGAACGGCATCCTGCGGCCGTGCCGGCATAGCCAGGATCGCGAAGACGAGCGCGCAGGCGGCCGCGACCGCCAGAAGGCGCGGCCGCTCAGCCTGCCGCGCGGCGCGCATAGACGTCTCCTGAACGACCTTCGTGAACTGCCGCAGCAACCCGGAGGCGGATGTCCGCCGCATCGACCCAGGAGGGCGACAGGAACCTCAGCTTCTCGCCGGTCATCAGGTTGAATTCGTAGGTGCCGAGGCTCTCGAGCCTGGCGATGCAGGCCTCCGCGACATCGGCCATCGATGGCAGGAATTCGAAGGCGAGTGCCGGCACCGGCCGCGACAGTCCGGCAAGGACCTGATCCTCGAAACCCTCGACATCGATCTTGATGAAGGCAGGTTCGCCATGCTCCGCGATCAGCGCATCGAGGGTGATCATCTCGATCGGCGCCGTCTCGTCCCAGATCACGGCATCGAAGCCCGGATCGCCCTTGACGGCGCGGTCGATATCCCCGCGCAGCGAGGACACGGTGGGATGCAGGCTGGAAACGGACATCGACGAGCGGCCGACATGCGGGCCGACTGCGAGCGGCAGGACGGTGATGTCCGCAGGAAGGGTATGCTTGAGGAAGCGGTAGAAGAGCGGTTGCGGCTCGAGCGTGATCACTTTGGCGCCGGTGCGGCGAAGCGCTCGCGAGCGGTTGCCGACATGTCCGCCAATGTCGAAGGTGACGTCTCCGGGACCGGCGAACTGGCGGTAAAATCGCCCGGTGCGGCCGATCCGGTGCGGCCGCGAGTAGTAGATGATCAGCGACCGCGCCAGCCCGGCGGCGCTGCGAAGGCCGCTCATGAATCCACCGGCCGGCGCAGGAGATGGAGAGTGTCGACGGCGAACGACCAGGCGAGGAGGACGAGCGCCCCGGCCGCGATCCAGACCGAATGGGGAGGCTGGACCTGCGGCAGGAGGAGCAGGCCGAGTGCTGCGATCTGGATCACGCAGACGGCCTTTCGCCGCATGGAGTCGGGCAGCGGAGCCTCAAGCTTCGGCGTCAGCCGGCCGGCAAAGAAGAAGGCGTATCGCATCGCGCCGATCAGCAGCACCCACGCTCCGGCCTTGTCGTTGGTGAAGGCGAGCGCGGACAGGACGAGGACGAACAGCGCGTCGATCTCGAGATCGAACCGGGCGCCGAAGGTGGAGGAAAGCCCGGTGCGTCGCGCCAGCCAGCCGTCGACGCCGTCAAGCGCTAGGATAACGAAGGCGAGCCCGCCGATCAGGAACGCGGCATCGCCGCTGGGCGCCGGCGCGAACAGGGTCGCGGCGACGAGCGCGACGAGCCCGGCGCGAAACAGCGTCACGATATTTGCGGGGCCGAATGCCTCGTGTGGATGGCTGGCGGTGATGCGGGTGATGATGCAGGCGGCCACGACGAGGTAAAGCACGATGCTCGCCGCGCCCCAGCCGAGGCCGAGCGCGTCGAGCCCCATGGCGGCCAGCGCCGTCGCCGCGCCGATCGCCTGAACCCAAAGCCCGGCTCGTGCCGCCAGACCATGCGGCAACCCAACTCGCGCAATTCGGGTCGAACTGGTCGTCATCGCTTGCTCCTAGCCTGCAAGTATGGCGCGTGCTTTGCCGGCTGCAAGCCCACCCTTCGCTCTAGACCTTTGACTTTGCTCAACTCTGCGTCATTCTCTTGGCGTCCAACTGGATGAGATACGACGATGGGCTACGATCGGATGTCCCGCATCCTGCATTGGCTGACCGCGCTGATCGTTCTGGCGATGATCCCCGTCGGCCTGGTGATGACCAATGTCGATGATCGGGCCGTTCAGGACCCGCTCTTCCTCTTCCACAAGAATGCCGGGGCGTTGCTGCTCGTGCTTCTCGCAGTGCGGCTGGTCTGGCGCGCAACTCACCGCGCGCCACCCTTGCCCGACAGCCTGCCGGCGATCCAGAAGTTCGCAGCCCGCGCGACGCATGCCGCGCTCTACCTGCTGCTGATCGTCATGGCGGTGAGCGGCTATGTGCGGGTTCGGGCCGGGGGCTTCCCGGTCGAACTGTTGGACGCGATCGGCGTGCCGAGTTTCGTGCCGCGCGACGATGCGCTGGCGCAAACGGCCAAGTCGATCCACGCCCGCGCCAAGTTCGGCATCGGCCTTCTCATCGCGCTCCATGTCGGCGCGGCGACCTATCATGGCCTCGTTCGCCGCGATGGCGTCTTCTCGCGGATGTGGCCGCCTACGGCTTCGGCTGAGCGAGTTCCTTGAGGCGCTGCGCGCCCGCGGCGATGTCCGCTTCGCTCGGCGAGACGCCGGCCGCCAGCAGCCGCCGCGCGATCATGTGGTCGGCAGCGCGGTTGATCGAATCGACCGCGAGCAGCCTCGGCCCTGAAAAATGCCAGACGGAGAACGCGTTCTCTTCGGGGTCTCCGGACGTGACGAACCGGTCGGCATCGAAGGATAGACCGGCCGTCTGCAGCTTGATGTCGCCCTGGTCCGACCAGAACCACGGCACGTCGCGATAGGCACCCGCCTTGTCGGTGATGGTGCGCGCGGCGTGCTTGGCCTGATCGCTGGCGTTTTGCACGGATTCAAGCCGCACCGGACGTGCCGCATGCCAATGATGGAAGCTGGCAGCGTCGCCAAGCGCGAGAATGCGCGGATCGGCGGTGCGCAGTGCCTCGTCCACGACGATGCCGTTGGCGATTTCGAGCCCGGCCTCCGCTGCAAGCTCGACATTCGGCACGACGCCCGTGCCGAGAATCACCAGATCGGCCGCAACATGCGAGCCATCGGCGAGCCGCACGGCCGTCACATGGCCGTTCGATCCCTCGATGCCGGCGACGCCGGTGTCGACTCGCAAGTCGATGCCAGCCTGCCGGGCGCGTGCGTCGGCATAGGCCGAGATCGCCGGCGCCACCGAACGGCCGAGAACGCGCGGCGCCATTTCGAGGAGCGCCACCTTCTTGCCGAGGCCGGCGAGCGTGTGGGCAATCTCCATGCCGATGAAGCCGCCGCCGACCACCACGGCCGACTGCGCAGCCTCGGTCGCCTGACGGATGCGGCCGGCATCCGCGAAGTTGCGCAGCGCGAAGACGCCGTCGAGCGCGAGGCCATCGAGAGGCGGCAGGCGCGGACGGGCGCCGGTGGCCAGGATGATGTGCGAGAAAGGCAGCGACGTGCCGTCGTCCAATGCAACGGTCGAGGCCGCTCGGTCGATCGCAGCGACGCGGCGGCCGAAGACGAGATCGACCTCATTGTCGCGATAAAAGCTTTCCGGCCGCAGCATCTGCGATCCGCCTTCGGGCGTCTTCAGGAAGGTCTTCGAGAGCGGGGGCTTGTGGTAGGGCAGTTCCGTCTCGTCATTGACGAGCGCGATACGACCGGAATACCCCTCCTGCCGAAGGCTTGCCGCGGCCTGCGACCCGCCATGCCCGGCACCGACGATGATGACCCGATCTTCCACGCGCGCTCAACTCCGCTTTCTGTCCGCCTGCTATGTGCGACGGGACGGCGGCATGTGCAAGGCGGCAGCCACGTCAGGCGGGCAGGGCCAGGACGTCGAGATGGCCGACCGTGCAATGGGCGCTCGATGCAGCCGCAAGCCGGCGCCGGAGCCAGGCATCGGCCGATGCGACGTCGAGTTCGCGCGCGGCATCCGCGATCCCGGTGACGAGCGCGCGCTGCAGTTCAGTCTCCGCCGGCCCGAGTTTCCAAGGGCTGTCGGCGATCGTGACGCGATAGCCGCGTCTGCGCATTGCCTCGGCGAGGTGGGATGCACCCGAAGGGCCGAGCGCGGGGCCAAAGCCCTTCTCGCCGCGCTGATGCGCGTTGAAGGCATTTCGGATCGTCGCATCGTCCGGGTCTGCCGGGCTCCATTCGAGGACGCCGTCATAGCTGAGCGCGGCGTAGAGGCCCGTTCGGGACGCGGCGAGCCGGTCTGCAAGGGCGTCGATCCAGCCGGCGCTGGCGAGGTCGAACAAGGCCGACGCGGTGACGAGCGCGGCGCCGTCGAGGGGGATGTCGTCGGTGCGGGTGAGGTCGAGTTCCACCGTCTCGACGCCCGGGCCGGATCGTCGCGCGGCCTCGGCGAGAAGGGCCGGATCGTGGTCGACCAGACGCCAGCGTGCCGGTACTTCGCCGATGGCGCGCAGGGTCGAGCCGGTGCCCGAACCGAGATCGACGATGACGGGGTCGGGTTGCTGCGCGAGGAACGCGCGAACGTCTGCCAGCATCGACGCATCGCGTGCGGCGTTGTCGGCGCTTTCGCGCAGATCGAGCCATGCCGTGGAAAAGCTCATCGGCCGATCTCCTGCAGGGCGCGGGCGATGATGGTGATCGTGTCCGACCAAAGCGGTAGACGCTCGGCGGCCCGGCGGGCGCCTTCGCCAGCGCTGGCATAGGATGCGTCGTCGGTGAGGAGTCGCCGCAAGGCATCCGCGAAAGCGGCCGGATCGTCGGCAGGCACGAGTGCGCCGGCGTCGGGCGGCACGACTTCGGGCACGGCACCGACCGCACAGCCGACCACCGGCAAGCCCGCGGCGAGCGCTTCGGCATAGGCCATGCCATAGCCTTCGTGGCGCGTCGCGAGCACGAAGATCCCTGCTCGGGCGTATTCGGGATCGAGATCGTTCAGCGGGCCGGTGAATTCGATGCGGTCGGCGAGGCCGGCATCCGAGATCATCCGATCGAGCCGCGCGCGCCAAGTTTCGTCGCGCGAGGGCCCGACGAACCGGGCGTTCCAACCCAGATCGGCGATCTTTGCGAGCGCCTCGACGAGAATGTCGTGACCCTTGCGCGGGACGATGGACGCGACGCAGAGGAGACGTGTTCGATCTCTCTCATAGGTAAGCGTAGGGTTACGTTCCGTGCCGGGCGGAGCGACCTGCAGGGCCGATGCAGGCACGCCGAAATGGTCCATCAGCCGGCGTCCGGTGGTCTCGCTCGTACAGATGATCGCCGCCGCATGGCGCAGTGCGGCGCGCTCGTCCGCCTCGAACCGGGCTGCCTTTTCGGCTGGCAGCCCGCCTTCATCGGCAAGCGGATGATGGACCAGTGCGGCAAGGCGCAATCGGCCGGCTTGGCCGGCCATGAGGTCGGGAAGCCGGGCAAAGGCGAGGCCGTCGACCAAAACCAAGGCATCACCCGGCAGGTTCGCAAAGGCCTCTTCGGCCGCGCGGTGGGTTGCGGCGTCGGTGTCGGGATAGCTGCCGGGCAGCGAGACGATCTCGACCGTCCAGCCGAGCTCGCGGAGCCCGTCAGCGACTTTCCGGTCGTAGCCATAACCGCCGGTGGGCGTGTCGATATCCCCCGGAATGACGAAATGGAGATGCGGCCTCGTCACAACTCGCCTTCATACCAAGCGCGCGCGACGTGGCTCTCGTGAAGCTGGACACGGATCTTCACGACGCGGCCACTATCGCCAAGACCCTTGGTGCGAACGGTCGTCGCGAGTTGGTCGAAGATATGCTTGCACAGGAATTCGGTCGTCGTGATCTTGCCCTTGAAGGCATCGATTTCGTCGAGATTGCCGTAGCGCAGTGGGTCGAGCGCGGCTTTTAGTGCATCGGTCGCAAGGCCGATGTCGACGGTCAGGCGGTTTTCGTCGATGTCGCGCGTATAGAAGGCGGCGTCGACGACGAAGGTCGCGCCGTGCATGTTCTGCGCCGGGCCGAAGACTGGCGAGGGCAGGCTGTGGGCGATCATGATGTGGTCGCGAACTTCGACGGCAAACATTCAGGGTCCTTCGACTGTTGGAGCATAGCTGATACGGTGGCAAAGCGTCGCCGGATCGGCGAGGATCTTCGCATAGTCGCGGTCGAGTGTGGCGAACGGGCTCGTACGGGAGATCAGCGCATCGAGCGCATCGTCGCTGGCGAGGAGATCGAGCGCCTTGGCAAGCCGCCGTCTGAAATCCCAGCGCGGCGCGCGCTCGGCAGGGATCGAGCCGACCTGCGAGGAAATGATTTGCAGGCGGCCGGCGTGAAACGCGCCACCCAGCGAGAGCGCGACGGGCTTGTCGCCATACCAGCTCGCTTCGACGATGCGTGCGTGACTGCCGGCGCAATCGACGGCGCTCTGCAGCCCTGCATCGCTGGCGCTCGCATGGATGGCGACGTCGCAATCGGCCGGCGGGTGCGAGGCGAAGGGAATGGCGAGCCGCTCGGCGAGCACGCGTCGCGCCGGATTGACGTCGACCAGCGTGACCTCGGTTCCGGGAATGCGGCTGCAAAGCCATGCGCAGAGCGCGCCGACGACACCCGCGCCGATCACCGCGATGCGGTCGCCCGGCGCCGCGCGCGCGTCCCAGACGATGTTGAGCGCCGTTTCCATGTTGGCGGCAAGCACGGCACGGGCAGGCGGGAGATCGACGGGAAGCGTCGTCAGGTCTGCGTCCGGCACCGCGAAACGGTCCTGATGCGGAAACAGGCAGAATGCGATTTCTCCTCTACGCGGGCCGGACGCGATGCGCCCGACATTGGCGTAGCCATACTTGACCGGATGGGGAAAATCGCCGGACTGGTGCGGGCCGCGCATTCGCTCGTGCTCGGTTTCCGGCACTGCGCCTTGAAAGACGAGCGATTCGGTGCCGCGGCTGATCCCGGAGAAAAGCGTTTCGACTTCGACCAGATTGTTGCCGACGGGCAACTCTTCCTGCCGCAGCGCACACATACTCGTCCCGGTGATCCACAACGCTGTCGGCATTTTTCCTCGCTTCGGCCAAAAAGCTAGATGCTTTCCGGCACTTGGCAAGGCGCAACCCCCACGAAAGGCGAATCGGCTGAAAGTTATGCTCTATTGCAATGCAACAGGTGACTGCTAGATTCGTTATAACATGATGACAACAGCCCCGACCGGTCAGGCAAATCGCCGGCCGAGGCTCTGGGGGCCAATCCATGTATTATCAGTTCTACGAATTGAACCATGCCGCGCTGCAACCGGCGCGCGCCTTCGCCGACGCGGTGAAGCTGCTCTATTCCAATCCGCTCAATCCGATGTCGCACACGCCCATGGGGCGCACGATCGCGGCCGGCGCGGAAATGTTCGAGCGGACGACGCGGCGCTACGGCAAGCCGTCCTTCGGCATCACGCAAACCAAGGTCGGCTTCGACCAGGTGGCGGTGAGCGAGCGTGTGGTCTGGAAGAAGCCGTTCTGCGACCTGATCCATTTCGAGCGCGATCTGCCGAGGAACCGCAAGGCCGACCCCAAACTGCTGATCGTCGCGCCGATGTCCGGTCACTACGCGACGCTCCTGCGGGGCACGGTCGAGTCGATGATCCAGCATGCCGAAGTCTACATCACGGACTGGACGGACGCCCGCATGGTGCCGGTCGCTGACGGGCGGTTCGACCTCGACGACTATGTCGACTACATCATCGACATGCTCCACCATCTCGGCCCGGACACGCATGTGATGGCGGTCTGCCAGCCATCGGTGCCGGTGCTCTCCGCCGTATCGATCATGGAGGCGCGTGGCGACCGCTTCGCGCCCGCCTCGATGACGCTGATGGGCGGGCCGATCGACACGCGCCGCAATCCGACCGCCGTCAACAAACTGGCGGAGGAAAAGGGCATCGACTGGTTCCGCGACAACGTCATCATGCAGGTGCCATGGCCGGAGCCCGGCTTCACGCGCAACGTCTATCCCGGCTTCCTGCAATTGTCGGGCTTCATGAGCATGAACCTCGACCGCCACATCATCGCGCACAAGGACTTCTACATGCACCTCGTCAAGGATGACGGGGACTCGGCCGAGAAGCATCGCGACTTCTATGACGAGTATCTGGCGGTGATGGATCTGACCGCGGAGTTCTACCTGCAGACGGTCGACACCGTGTTCGTGCAGCACGCGCTGCCGAACGGCACGATGCGCCATCGCGGCGAACTGGTCGATCCGAAAGCTGTCAAGAATGTCGCGCTTTTGACCATCGAGGGCGAGAACGACGACATTTCAGGCCTCGGTCAGACGCAGGCCGCTCACGATTTGTGCGTCAACATTCCGGATGACATGCGCGCCCACTACATGCAGCCGAAGGTCGGCCATTACGGCGTCTTCAACGGCTCGCGCTTCCGCTCCGAAATCGTGCCGCGCATCGTCGACTTCATGGCGAGCAACCCAGGCGCTGCCAAGCGCGAGCGGCCGAAGCCGCGGATCGTCGCCAACAAGGGCTGATCAGCCGAAGGCAAGCAGGGCCGCGAGCCCGATGGTGCCGACGAGAATGCGCCAGATGGCGAAGGGCGTGTAGCCGCGCTTCGCCACGAAATCGAGCAGATAGCGGACGACGAAGACGCCCGCTATGAAGGCCGTGACGAAGCCCGCGCCGATGAGCCAGAAATCGTCGACGGTGAGGATGTCGCGGTTCTTGTAAAGGTCGTAGGCAAACGCACCGACCATGGTCGGCATCGCAAGAAAGAACGAGAACTCCGCCGCCGAGCGCTTGTCGGCGCCCATCAGCAGCGCGCCGACGATCGTCGCGCCCGAACGCGACGTGCCGGGGATCATCGCCAGGCACTGGATGAAGCCGATCTTGAGGCAGACCGAAAGCGGAAATTCGGCGACATGGGTGTATTCCGGCTCGACGTGACGCCGGTCGATCCAGAGCAGCACGAAGCCGCCGAGGATCAGCATGACGCAGATCACCATCGGCGTCTCGAAGAGCACCGTCTTGATGAAATCATGGGCCAGCGCGCCGATCACGGCCGCCGGCAGGAAGGCGAGCAGGATGCCGCCGACGAAACGCTGCGTCTCGCGATGTTTCGGCAAGGTGACGGCCAGATGCCACAGCCGCGCCGAATAGACGGTCAGGATGGCCATGATCGCGCCGAGCTGGATCAGCACCTCGAAGCTGCGGCCCGTCGACTCGAAGCCGAGGAAGTGTCCCGCGAGCAGCAGGTGACCGGTGGAAGAGACCGGGATGAATTCCGTCAGCCCTTCGAGAATGCCGAGAAGGGCCGCGACGAGAAGGGATTGCTCTTCCATGAAAACTCCGGGGCAGGCCTGTCTCAAAGGTTCGCTTGTCAGGCGGGCCGCGCTTGCCTATAGCTGCCCGCGCATCGCCGCTTTCGAACCCGAATCTGCGCCGAGGATTAGCCACCGGGCCATCAAAAGGCCAGACTTTTCGGGCCGGTCCCCCTGCGACATACCCACCGAGTGCCCATGCTGACCCTGTTCCACCATCCGCTTTTCGCGTCCTGCCGTTTCATTCGCCTAGCCTTCGGCGAATATGGCGAGGACCTTTCGCTGATCGAGGAAAAGCCCTGGGCGCGGCGCCGGGAATTCCTGCAACTGAACCCGGCCGCGACGCTGCCCGTCCTGCTCGCCGAGGCCGACGAGCCCATCGTCGGTGCATCGGTGATCGCCGAATATGTCGACGAGACGCGCGGCGCGCTGAAGCGGGACAAGCGGCTGATGGCCGAAAACCCGATCACGCGCGCCGAAATCCGCCGCCTGGTCGATTGGTATCTGGTCAAGGCCGATGGCGAGGTGACGCGGCATCTGGTGCGCGAGCGTGCGCTGAAACCGCATATGCCGCCCGAGCATGGCGGCGGTTCACCCAATTCCACCGCCATCCGGGCCGCGCGCGCGAACATCCGCCAGCACATGAAATACACCAACTGGCTCGCCGGCACCCGCAACTGGCTCGCCGGCCCGCGCCTGACCTATGCGGACCTTGCCGCCGCGGCGTCGATTTCGGTGCTCGACTATATGGGCGAGATCGACTGGAGCGAGCACGGCGCGGCCAAGGAATGGTACACGCGGATGAAGTCGCGCCCCTCTTTCCGACCTCTGCTCGCCGACAGGTTCCGCGGCCTCACCCCGGCCTCGCACTATGCGGACCTCGATTTCTGACATGACACCCCCCCGAAACCCCGTTCCGGCGGCGCGTCTTCGGGAGTTCATCGAGGCCGAGGCGAAGACGCTCGGCTTCGACGCCGTCGCGGTGACGCGGCCCGATGCGATTGCTGAGGCGGGTCCAAGGCTGGGCGCCTTCGTCGAGGCCGGCCGGCACGGCACGATGGAGTGGATGGCCGAGACGCTTCAACGCCGCGCCCATCCCAATGCGCTGTGGCCCGAGGCGCGTTCCGTCATCATGCTCGCCATGAACTACGGCCCGGACGAAAACCCGCTGGCGCTGCTCGACCGACGCGACCGGGCGGCGATCTCGGTCTATGCGCGCAACCGCGACTATCACGACGTCATCAAGGGCAAGCTGAAGACGCTGGCGCAGAAGTTTTCCGCCCGCACGGGCGAGGACGTGAAGGTCTTCGTCGACACCGCGCCGGTGATGGAAAAGCCGCTCGCCGCGGCCGCGGGCCTCGGCTGGCAGGGCAAGCACACCAATCTCGTCAGCCGCGAATTCGGCTCCTGGCTCTTCCTCGGCTCGATCTTCACCACCGCCGAACTGCCTGTCGATGCGCCGGAGATCGATCATTGCGGCTCGTGCCGGGCCTGCCTCGACATCTGCCCGACCAAGGCGTTTCCCGCGCCCTACCAGATCGACGCGCGGCGCTGCATTTCCTACCTCACCATCGAGCACAAGGGCCCGATCCCGCACGAGTTTCGCGCCGCGATGGGCAACCGCATCTATGGCTGCGACGATTGCCTCGCCGTGTGTCCCTGGAACAAGTTCGCGCAGGCGACGCGCGAGGCGAAGCTCGCGGCCCGCGACGACCTCGCCGCGCCCGCGCTGGCTGATTTGCTCCGGCTCGACGATACCGCCTTTCGCGAAAAGTTCGCCGGATCGCCGATCAAGCGGATCGGCCGCGACCGCTTCGTCCGGAGCGTGCTGATCGCGGCTGGAAATTCGAACGATCCGGGTCTTCTGCCGCTGGTCGAAAGCCTTCTTGCCGATCCGTCGCCCCTGGTTCGCGGCGCGGCGGTTTGGGCCTTGTCGCGGCTGGCAGGGCGGGAGAGGTTCGATCGCCTGCGTCTGGCATCGATGGAGCAGGATGACGATGTGAAAGCGGAATGGGTGGACGCGATGGAGCCGGCATGACGAAGACCTTCCTGATCTTCGGAGCCGGCTATTCGGCGCGCGCTTTCGCGCGACAGGCGGTCGAAGATGGACACCGGGTGATCGGCACGACCCGCAGCGCCGACAAGTTCGCCGATCTTTCGGCGCTCGGCATCGAGCCGCTGATCTTCGAAGGCACGACGCTGAGCGGCGATCTCGTACAGGCGATGGGCGAGGCGACGCATCTCGTCGTCTCCATCGCGCCGGACGAGACGGGCGATCCGGTGCTTCGCGCCGCCAGTGACGCGATCCGCAGGCAGATGCCGCGGCTGCGCTGGATCGGCTATTTGTCGACCGTCGGCGTTTATGGCGATCATGACGGCGGCTGGGTCGACGAGGATGCGGACTGCCGGCCGGTGTCGAAACGCTCGGTGGCACGGGTTGCATCCGAGAACGCCTGGCGCGAACTAAGCGATGAAATCAGCAGGCCGCTCGCGATCCTGCGCCTGTCCGGCATCTACGGCCCCGGCCGCAATGCCTTCGTCAATCTGGCGGAAGGCAAGGCGAAGCGCATCGTCAAGCCGGGCCAGGTCTTCAACCGCATCCATGTCGACGACATCGCCGGCGCGCTTGCCCTTCTGGCCGAGAGGGAGGCGGACGGTATCTTCAACGTCACAGACGACGAACCCGCTCCGCCGCAGGACGTCGTCGCCTATGCGGCCAATCTGATGGGCATCGACGCGCCGCCGGAGGTGCCGTTCGACGCCGCGACCATGACGCCGATGGCGCGGTCCTTCTATGGCGAGAACAAGCGGGTCTCGAACGCGAAGGTGAAATCGGCGGGATATTCGTTTCGATTCCAGACCTATCGCCATGCTCTGGACGCCATGTGGCGCGATCACACTTGGCGACAGAAGCCGCCGCGTTAGGATTTCGCTAACCTTGCCGGACGCAGGCTCGGCTGGAAGCAAAGCGGGGAGAATCACCGATGCGCGCGAGGAACTGGATCAAGGCCGCCTGTGTCGTCCTTTCGATGACGGCTGCGACGAGCGCCGACGCGCAACTGGCGAAGGATCTCTTCGGCAACCAGCCGCTACCCGCCGCCACCGAGGCGCGCGTCTATGGCTCCTACTCGAAGGGCTGTTTTGCCGGCGGCATGGCAATCGCCAATGATGGCCCCAACTGGCAGGCGATGCGTCCGTCGCGCAACCGCCGCTGGGGTCACCCCGACATGGTGCGGCTCGTCGAGCGCCTGTCGCGCGACGCGACCGCCGATGGCTGGCCAGGTCTCCTCGTCGGCGACATATCGCAGCCGCGCGGGGGGCCGATGCTTTCGGGCCATGCCTCGCACCAGCTCGGCCTCGATGCCGACATCTGGTTCCAGCCGATGCCGCAGCGCCGCCTGTCGGCATCGGAGCGCGAGAATCTCGAATTCGTCTCCATGCTGCGCGACGGCGAACTGACCGTCGACGACCGCAAATGGTCCCCTGCCCATGCCGGTATCCTGCGCCGTGCGGCGAGCTATCGCGAAGTGGAACGCATCCTCGTCCATCCGGGCATCAAGAAGAAGCTCTGCGAGACGGTGACGGGCGATCGCTCCTGGCTCGGCAAGGTGCGCCCGTTCTGGGGCCACGATTCGCATTTCCACATCCGCATCGGCTGCCCCGCCGGCTCTCCCGGCTGCCGCCCGCAGGAAGCGATCGGCCGCGGCGACGGCTGCGATTCCTCGCTCGCGTGGTGGTTCACGGACGAGCCGTGGCGCCCGGCCACCGGCCCGCAGCAGCCGCGCGCGCGCGACGTGATGCGCATGGCCGACCTGCCGCGCGAATGCTCTGCCGTCCTGCAGGCACCCGCCCCGCAATCCGAGGCCATGGTGACCATCGGCGGTCCGGGCAGCACGATCGTCCAGACCGGCGCGCCGCCGATCGCCGCGAACGCTTACGCACCGACGCCGGAGAGCGCCATACCGGTGCCCTTCCCGCGCCCCCAGCCTTGACTTGGCCGGCCGCGTGTGACCTTCAAATAGCCTTGATTTGAACAGCGACACGCGGCAGCCGCCCTGATGATTTCTGAAATCGACGCCGCCGGCGTCTTGCAGTTCCCCGTTCTCGTCGGAGATATCGGCGGCACCAATGCCCGCTTCGCCATCCTGCCGTCGCGCGAGGCGGCCGCGATCGAATTTCCGACCGTCGCCACGGCCGATTATCCCGACATCGACGTTGCGCTCGAACGCGCCATCCTGACGCGGACCGACATCAAGCCGCGCTCTGCGGTGCTCGCCATCGCCGCGCCGGTTACCGGCGACGAGATCCGGCTGACCAATTGCCCCTGGACGGTGCGCCCCAAGATCATGATCGACCGGCTCGGTTTCCGGGAAGTCGTGATCCTCAACGATTTCGAGGCCCAGGCGCTGGCCGTCGTCGCGATCGGACCGGAGCATCTGGAAAAGATCGGCGGCGGCGATGCCGACCCGGAGGCGAGTCGCGTCGTGCTGGGTCCCGGAACCGGCCTCGGCGTCGCGGGCCTGGTGCGCGCCGGCAATGTCTGGGTGCCGGTTCCCGGCGAAGGCGGCCATGTCGACATGGGCCCGCGCACCGCACGAGATTTCGCGGTGTTCCCGCATATCGAGCGCATCGAGGGCCGTATTTCCGGCGAGCAGATGCTGTGCGGGCGCGGCCTCGTCAACCTTTACCGTGCCGTCGCCGCCGCCGACGGTAAGCCGGCCGAGTTCACCTCGCCGGCGGGCATCACCGCTGCGGCCCTGGCGAAGTCCGATCCGGTGGCCGAAGAGGCCCTCGACATTTTCGTCACCTGCCTTGGCCGGCTTGCCGGCGACCTAGCGCTGATCTTCATGAGCCGCGGCGGCGTCTACCTGACGGGCGGCATCGCCCAGAAGATCGTGCCGGCCCTGAAACATGCCCGCTTCCGTGCGGCCTTCGAGGACAAGGCGCCGCATTCGGCCCTGATGCGCGATCTACCGGTGTTCGTCATGACTCACCCGCTCGCCGCCCTTGCCGGCCTCGGCGCATTCGCACGCACGCCAAAGGCGTTTCATATCCGCACCACCGGGCGTCATTGGCGCGCGTCGTGAGCCGCGTGCGGCGGATTGGCGATTGCATCGCGGGTTCCAAGGGGGCATAGGCAGGCGGCCTGCGCGCAAGCGGCGGGCGACTAGACGGGATTTCGACCACTTGGCAGAGGCCCAGACCACGAAGCGCAAGGCGGAGCCCGGCGAAATCGTCGCGGTGATGCGCCGGATTCTGGCCGAGAACGGCCGCGAATACCTGCCGCAATACGCCCTCGCCACCCTGTGCCTCGTGGCCGTCGCCGCCACCACGGCGTTCAGCGCATGGATCATGCGCGACATCATCGACGAGATCTTCTACCGCGAGAACTACTCGCTCGTTCCCTATATCTGCGGCGCGATCATCGCCGCCTTCGCGATCCGCGGCATCGCCAGCTATGGCCAGGCGGTGATCCTCGCCCGGATCGGCAACAATCTGGTCGCGCGCTACCAGCGCCGCCTGTTCGACCACCTGATGCGGCTCGGCCTCGACTTCTACTCGAGTGCCCGCTCCGGCCAGCTCGCCGCCCAGATCAGCCAGAACGTCACCGGCATCCGCGACATGCTGTCGATCACGCTGACATCGATCGCGCGCGATCTCGTCTCGCTGATCGGGCTCGTCGCGGTCATGGTCATGCAGGACCCGCTCCTGTCGGTGATCGGCCTCCTGATCGGTCCG
This sequence comes from Aliihoeflea sp. 2WW, assembly GCF_000497755.1. Classification (GTDB taxonomy): domain Bacteria; phylum Pseudomonadota; class Alphaproteobacteria; order Rhizobiales; family Rhizobiaceae; genus Aliihoeflea. The sequence goes on along the minus strand of NZ_AYOD01000035.1, from coordinate 303,585 downwards.
CCTCTGGTCTACGCGGTCAACTACCTCATGCGCCGACTGCGCCGCGTCACACGTGAATCCGTCGAGGTCAATTCGCATCTTTTCGGCGCGATGCAGGAGACCGTGCAGGGCATAGCCATCGTCAAGGCCTTCACGATGGAAGAGCAGCTTTCGCGCAAGCTGGCCGAACTGGTGGCCTCGGCCGAGAACCGCGCCAACAAGATCGCGCGCGTCTCCGAGCGGCTGACCCCGATCACCGAAATGCTCGCCGGTTTCGCCATTGCCGGCGTCATCGGCTACGCCGCTTACCGTGCCTCGTCGGCCGGCCAGTCGCCCGGTTCGGTCTTCGCCTTCATCACCGCGCTTCTCCTCGCCTACGACCCCGCGCGCCGGCTTGCCCGCGTGCAGGTCAATCTGGAGCGCTCGCTGGTCAATGCGCGGATGATCTACGAACTGCTCGACCAGGAGCCGCCGCAGCGCGATGCGCCCGGAGCGAGCGAACTGGTCGTCGGCGCCGGCGGAATCGCCTTCCGGAACGTGTGCTTTTCATACGGCGCCGACAAGCGCGTGCTGGACGACGTGTCCTTCGAGGCGGAGCCCGGCAGGGTCACGGCCATCGTCGGCTCGTCGGGCGCCGGCAAGTCGACCATCGTCGCGCTCGTCCAGCGCTTCTACGACGTCGATTCCGGCCGGATCGAGATCGACGGGCAGAACATTGCCGGCGTCACCAAATCCTCCCTGCGCGCGCGCATCGCCTATGTCTCGCAGCATCCCTATCTCTTCGAAGGCACGATCCGCGACAACATCCGCTACGGCCGTCCCGACGCGAGCGACGAGGAAATCGAAACGGCGGCGCGGCTCGCCAATGCCGACGATTTCATCCGCGAAAGCGCCTCCGGCTACGACACGCTGGTCGGCGAGAACGGCGTCACGCTTTCGGGCGGCCAGCGCCAGCGCCTGTCGATCGCGCGCGCGATCGTGCGCAACGCGCCGATCCTGCTGCTCGACGAGGCGACCTCCGCGCTCGACAACGAGTCCGAGGCGCGCGTGCAGGACGCGCTCGACACGGTGATGAAGGGACGCACGACGATCGTCATCGCGCATCGGCTGTCGACGGTCGTCAACGCCGACAAGATCGTCGTGATGGAAGAAGGGCGCGTGGTCGAACAGGGCACGCATCGCGCTCTCATTGCCGACCCGGCCGGACTTTATGCACGCTTCCATCGCCTTCAGGGCGAGCGCAGCCTCGACCTCGTCGCCGATCAGGAACTGGAGGAGAAAAGCGCATGAGCGATATGGGTCTCGTCGTCGTCGGCGCCGCCGGCCGCATGGGCCAGGCGATCATCCGCGCCATTGCCGCCATCGAGGGCGTCAAGGTGGTCGGCGCGCTCGACCGCAAGGGCGCGCCCGCCATCGGTCGCGACGCCGGCGAACTGGCAGGGGTCGGGCAGATCGGCGTTGCGATTACCGACGACCCGCTGCCGCTCTTCGCCAGCGCCGACGGCGTGATCGATTTCTCCGCGCCTGCCGCAAGCGTCGAATATGCCGGCTATGCCGCGCAGGCACGCATCGTCCATGTCATCGGCACGACGGGATGCTCGGCGCAGGACGACGCCGCGATCGAAGCGGCCGCGCGCCACGCAACGATCGTGAAGTCCGGCAATATGAGCCTCGGCGTCAATCTTCTGGCAGCATTGGTCGAACAGGCCGCCCGCGCATTGCCCGCGGCGGACTTCGACATCGAAATCCTGGAAATGCACCACCGCCACAAGGTCGATGCCCCCTCGGGCACGGCGCTTCTGCTCGGCGAGGCGGCGGCCAAGGGCCGGGCGATTGCATTGGCCGAGAACTCCGTGCGCACGCGTGACGGCCATACCGGCGCGCGAGAGGCGGGCACGATCGGCTTTGCGACGCTGCGCGGCGGCTCGGTGGTCGGCGACCATTCGGTCCTGCTGGCGGGAACGGGCGAGCGCATCACGCTCTTCCACCACGCCGAGGACCGCTCCATCTTCGCGCGCGGCGCGGTGCAGGCCGCGCTTTGGGCGAAGGACCAGAAGCCCGGCCTCTATGCGATGCGCGACGTCCTCGGCCTCGACGGCTGACCAAGGGTCAACGGCCCGGCGGGCGATTCTTGCAACGCCCGTCGGTTTATCCGTTGACACCATCTTCCCGCCCGCTTACATCGGCGGCGCACCTAGCCCAGGTGGCGGAATTGGTAGACGCGCACGGTTCAGGTCCGTGTGCCGCGAGGCGTGGAGGTTCGAGTCCTCTCCTGGGCACCACTTTATCTTGAAAAAGCAAGATAAATCAGCGACTTGGCATTTGCACGGTTGCTTTAATCCACCAATCCAACCACCTTGAGATAGAAAGTTGTAGCCGTGCTTGCGTTCGCGATCCGGCTGCGCCAACCTCGGCGCTATGCGCAGGAGGCACAAGCATGGCATCAAGGCAGGCGAAGATCGCAGTTGCGATGGACTACATCGGCGAGCAGCTATCCCTCATGATCGAACGGAACTACGACGAGAGCGGCAACGCATTCCACACGCAAGGCACGTTCACGGCGATGCTTGAGGCGTATCGGGCCTGCGAGATCGCAGCGGCCTATGAAGAACGCATTGAGGAAGAAGCTCGACGCAACAGCTACAGCAGCTCACTCGCCAAAAATCTGGACTAGGCTCGGCGACATCGGCGCGCCGGAAAACGCACACTGGCTGTGGATTTGCGTTTTGGTGGATTCGATCGTCGACATTTTGCGTTTAGCACTCTGGCGGATCGTCGAACTGATCCCAGATCCACACCACGAACTCGGCCTTTTCTTCGACAGATGCCGCTGCCCAGGCGGACCATAATCGGTCACGGCTCGACGGCCTCTGCCGGCCCGTCGCTGCGAGCCAGGCGGCATGGAGCGAGAGTTCTCCGGCATTCATCCGCTCGATGAGATCAGTACGGCCGAGACGGATGATTTCGCGGTGCTTGTAGACGTTGCGCTCGCTCATCTCCACCTGGCGCGCAACGTCCTTGACAGTCTTGCGTTTCGTCGGCGGTCGATCGGGCACCTGCAAATTTGCAGCTCGCATTCGTCATCTTTCGCGTTCGAGCGGCATCCAGATTCGGATCATGGAGACCGCGACGATTGAGCCCACGAACCCCGCCAGTATCAAGCCGATCAATAGCCATACCATCCGCGCAGATCCTTCATGCAGCAGCACCCACAGGCACTGGCTCCGACATCACCGGCATGATCGGTGATCCGATCAGATCGTCCCATTGGTGAACGGTCTGCGATGACATGTCGTTCGGACCTATAATGGCGTGCTGGATGAAACCGCCGATGGCATGCGCCATGATCGGCTCCGATGCTTCGCCGCATGACAGATCGAGCAGCTCACGCCGGCCGGTTTCGAATGCGCTGATCACGCGCTCGATCGTGAAGTCGGCCGGCGCAGGCAGAAGTGCTGCATCAAAGCCGAATGCGAGACGTCCCTCCGTCCAACGATAGATCTTGCCCGCCTCAAGCCCGAGGTCGGCATAGTCACAGTGATTTGCTCGAAACAGCACCTCAGCACGCAAGGCCGATTCCGACCACCCGGCAATGAGGATTTCGCCGGTATAGCCCGCCAGCCATTCGTCCAGCTCCAGGAATACGCTCGGCAGGCACGCCTTGAGCTCGTCGAAGGAATGCACGTTCCTCGCCGCGCATAGCTCCAGGAAGAACGGGAACGCCGCGCGCACGCCCCGGCTGGAGAAAACCGCGTCGACACCTGGTACCCGCCAGACCTTGTTGGCGGCACCGGTGAGCACGCCGGTGCTCGGATCGTAAAAGGCGGCATCGGTAAAAAGGTGAATGGCTTCCGGTTGGAAAATGACTGCCATCGCGCTCATGCGAAGATCTCCGGTTGAGTTGAAAATGAAGCCGTGCCCGTCCGGCCGCCATCCTTGCGGAAGCCGATCGCCTTGCCGATCGCGCCAAAGATGCCGCCGAACCCGCCCCCACCTGATTTAGTGTCGAACAGTCCATCGAAGGCCATGTCGAGAAGCTTGCTGCTGATCTTGCTCAAAGCGTCCGAGAAGATATCGGCAGCGCGCTTGCCCTGCATGAACCCGTCCACGATGCCGCGCGAAAGGTCCTTCTGGAAGTCGCTCATCTCCTGCGCCTTACGGCGGATATCGTCCTGCGTTTCGCCGAGCTTGGCGGCTTCCACCGTTGCCGTAGCGAACTGATCCGCCAGCGCGGAGATTTCGCTGCGCAGCTGCGGCGTGATCTCGACGCCAGCCTCTTTCGCAGCATTGAGCAGGTCCAGCTCCGCACGCGCCTTTTCGATGGCGTAGCCATAGTCCTCGACGAGCGGGTTCAGCTGGCGCTGGACTTCGGTTTCCGAAATCATGGCGGCCGTGCTGTCCGATATCCGCTGCGCCAGGCGCTCATATTCGTCGGCGCGTTCTTTAGCTTCCTTCTTGGGCTTCTTGCCCTCGTCGGAGCGGGACGCGTTGCCGGCAAGGTTCGCCTCGGCAATCCGGGCGATCTGCTGTTCGGTCAGTTTGACCCCATCATCGAGCGCTTGCTTGCGAACGCGGGCGATCTCATTTTCGAGCGCCAGTTGATCCTTGCCGAGCTGCGCTCGGCGCAGCTGCTCCTTCTCGAACTGCGCCGCGGCCTCTCGATCGATCCGATATTGGCCATCCTCCTGACGGCGGCGCAGGCCAGTTTCCTGCAAACCGGACTGCGCCAGTCGTTCATCGAGCAGATTGGCAACAGCAAGTGCCTCGATCAGGGAGGCGGTTAGGACGCCGACCCGATCTGCAACCGTCTGAAATCGCGGGTTCGCGTTTGCCAAAGCGAAGAGCGCCAGCTCCACTTCCTTCGCCGCCGCGGGGTTCGCGGCCAGGCGGTTCTTCAGCTCGATCAGCTGGGCGAGTTGATCGGGACTGACCACCTCAATATCGGCCATGTTCTCAAAGGTTGCAGCGAGATCGCCGATCTCCTTCTGCATCTCACCCATCAGCCCCTCGACCTTGGATGCAGCGTCCTCGACAGCTCGCGTTAGCGAGTTTTTGATCTTCTCATCGAGGACCGGAACCATGTTCTCGACGGCAGGCGCCACCTCTTTTGCTCTGGCGCGGACCTCCTCGAGGGCTTCCGCATACGTTCGGGCCCCAATCGCGGCGTCTTCGGATGACTCGCTGAATGACACGAGCGACGCGACCACGGCTCCACCGATGAGCAGGCCGACCGGACCCGCCGCCGCACCGAGTCCGGTGAATGCCAGCGAAAGGCCGGCCATCGTTCGCGCCGCAGTTAGCGCTCGCGTGAAGTTGATCAGAGCTGTGCTGGCTAGACCAAGTGTCGAGATCATCCGCAAGAGCGAGCGGCCGACCAATGCGCCTGCTATGACGGCTGCGAGCTGAAGAGCCACGTCAGCGGTCGAATCGAAGTTGTCCGCCATGATCACGAGCGCTTCGGAGATCTTGGCCGAGACGCCGACGGCCTGGTCGCCCTTGCCGACATATTCCAGCATGGCGTTCTGCAGCAACTGGATGCCGTCCGAGATCGTGGCGGGCATGGCCTCGGCTTCCTTGCGAAGCCGCTCCATCTGCGACGATAGCGCCCGCACCACGTCCCGGCCGGTGATCTTGCCCTGCTGCCCCAGCGCGCGCAGCTGGTTGACGCCGACGCCGAGCCCTTCGGCCAACGCTTCAGCAACACGCCCGCCCGACTGGATGACTGTGTTGAGGTTGTCGCCGCGCAGCTCGCCGAGCGCCATGGCTTTCGCCAGTGCGTCCATGACCGACGCCGCCCGCTGTCCCTTGGCACCGGAGATGACGAGCGCGTTATTGACTGCTTCGGTGTAGTTGAGCGTTTGATTGGTCGAATAGCCCAGCTCGCGCATGGCGGTCGAATTGAGCAGGTATCCCTCAGCCGTCTGCTCAAGCGAGGAATAGGTGCGGCGCGCCACATCGCCGAGCCGCTCCATGACTTGCGCACCCTCTTCCATGCCGCCAGCCGCGAGGCGCACGCGACTGTTAAGGTCGGTCCAGGTGTCGGTGAGCCGCACGAGTTCGCGGGCGCCGAGCGCCGCGCCGATGCCGGCGAGAGGCGCGATGAGCGATTGAGCCATGTTCTTGCCGATGCCGTCGAGCCGACGGTTCGCCGCCATCCAAGTCTGCTCAACCCTGCGAGCGGCCTGCCCGTTCACGCCGTGCATTTTCTGCAAGTCACGCATGAAGGGCTTCATCTCCATGCGCATCACGGCTTTGAGTTCGTCGAGAGTCACGGCCATATCGGTTCGCTTTCCGCTGCTGTTTGGGGATGGCGGCGACGGGCAAGGGCACCCGCCGCCGCCGTTCGCGCTTCGTGTGCTCCGATTGAAGACCGGCGTTCTGAAGCGAAAACCGGCCGTCAACACACGATGCAGCGGATTCCTTACGCTGTCGGGAAACTGCCGTGGATGAGCGCCTCCGGACGCTTCACAGCGAAGGCGAGCCGCTGCTCACCAAGGATGGTCAGCAGGTTGCGGATGAAATCATCATCCACATAGCCCAGCTCGACGACCGCATCTTCGCGATCATAGATCGTCGCGGCAGTCTCGAACGCGCCGACCATGAATTCGCCTGCCGGCATGGCGTTCGTCCAGACGACCGGAAGACGCCACACACGCTCCGGAACGTTCGCCAGCGGCCCGCCCGAGATGTAGCGCCCTTCCCCGTCCTTGATGCCGAGCATCGCAAACCAGTCCGATGTATTGAGAATGATCCCACTGGCAGGCAGCAACGCTATTTCCGCCTGCTCAATCGCATGGAGAAGCGTATCAAAGCGCGTGTCTCCGGCCACGTTGCGGGCGGTATCATAGGCGGTCGCCTGTGGGATAAGCCCCAGCAGATTCTGCCCGACCCCATCTCCCAGAAGAAGCTGGGCTTCTTCGATCAGGGCGAGACCGTAGCGGAGTTCCGTGTCGATCGTCGTCTGAATGAGCGGCGCATCCGCAAGGATCTGGCGCGAAGCCTTCACCCAATGCGCGATGGTCTTGACCTTCGTGTCCTTGAAGTCGAACGCGATGTTGGATTTTGGCTTCAGCGCGCCTTCCGCGACCATCGCAGCGCTGTTCGTGAACCCGGTTTGACGCATGTACTCGACGGCGTTGCTGGAGGTGCGGCCCTTGCCGACAAGATCGCGGATAGTCAGCCGCTGTTTCGGCAGCATGAGGATGCCGCTCTCGCGATCGGGCGCAACCAGTGCGCCTGCGGAGGTCGGTGCTGACGTGATCGCCTTGACCTCGATGCGGGCTTTCGCACGCCTGTCCTCATAGACACTGGCGAGTTCGCTGGATTTTTGCGCCACTTCCGCGCCAGCGGTCAGCTGCGTGCCACCACCGAGACCGCCAAAGGTGCGACGTGCTCCCTTCTGCTCCAACTCGAACAGGCGATGATGCAGCTCGTCATCTTTCTGAGTGTGCTTCTGAAGGATGTCATCGATCGTCTTGTTATGCTCCTCGAACGACTTCGTGAGCAGATCGAGTGGATCCTCCTTGCGATGCAGCGGTGCGCCGGCGGCGAGCAGAGCGGCGGCCGAGCGGGTGAAATATGCGAGCTTGTTCATTTTGCGGTCCTAAGATTTGCCGTGGCGAGGCGAATGCGCTCAGCCAGGTCGATTGCTTTTTGATGATCTTGACCGGCAAGCGCCGGCCATCCGCCAGCGGCAACGCGTGCCGCTGCCGCTTTCGGGAGCCCGCCTTCGCGGAGCATGTCGATCAGCTCAGATTTCGACTGGAGGGATTTGACGCCGTTGACGCGCGCGCGGCGATTTGCCGGGATCGGCGTCACCGATATTTCCCAGAGATCGAGGTCGGTGATTGTCCAGGAGCCTTCAGAGTTTCGCGTCCTGCCACCGTCTGGCAGGATGAAACCGATCGAGAAGCCGGAAACGTCACCGCCTTTGACATGGGCGTGCGTTTCGCGCCCGACTTGGGTGTCGAGATTGAGTTTTCCTCGAGCGAAAAGGCCAGTGGCATCTTCGCGTAGCTCCAACCAGCGCCCGACAGGCGAATCGCCTTTGTGGCACCAGAGCATTGCAGGCGTCGAGTTTTCCGCTTTGTGCTCTGCCAGCGTCCTCTTGAACGCACCCGGCGCGATGATGTCGCCGTAGCTGTCAGGGGAACCGCCGAACACACTGGCATAGCCTTCGATGATACCGGCGTCGGCATCACGAGCGCGGACTTCCAGAACCGGCGCAAGCCGGATTCCAGCGGAATTCTTAATGTTCAAGTGTGGAAACACGGCAGCACCTTCGAGGAATGACAAAGCGCGGGCATATCGCCCGTTTGATGCTTCGTGCCCGGTGTGGTGGCCGGTGCCGTCGAAGGTGGATCGTCGCTATGCGCCCCGGCGTGGCCAGTTGCGCTCTCGATCGAGCCGACTGAACAGGTACGCCGGTTCGATACCGTCGTCAATGCCTCGCTCCGCCGCCTTCCCGGCCCTCGCCTGTGATGCTGTGAAAAATCCCAGCCTCGATCCGATCGGCCAGCATTCGGAAGTTCTTGGCGGTCAAGGGTGAGCCATCGATCTTGCAGGCCTGGGCGGCAGCGTAGGTCAGCAGCCGATCGAGGACCATAGCCACCGGAGCTTCGGCTTCATCCACCATCATCTTCGTGGCCCGCTCCAGGATAAGATCGCAGGCCGCACGACGACGCTCCTCGATCTCACCTTCGACTGTGACTTTTCGCGGCTTCATGGCTTCGGCTCCTCGGGCTCAAAAATAAAAGAAATCGGGAAAAATTCGGGGGTTTCGCTTTCGCCCCGTTCAACAAACCTATGTTTTTCAATGGTTTGCGGAATGTCGTTTGCTGCCACGACGACTTTTGCGGCCTCGAAATTCGTCTGGTGAGAAATAAAATCTGCGAATGAGGGGGATGCGGGTCTAGCGGGATCGCGGTTTCCAGACTTTCGACCCACCCCCCTCTCGCGCGCCTTCGCCTTGTGTTTCCGGTTCGTCCGCCGGTGCTGCTCCTGCCAGCATTCAGGCGAGCAGAACCGTGAGTGCCGGCCACGCGGCTTGCGCACCTGAGGCACCGGCTTGCCGCACACGCGGCAGGGAACGTCGAAGATCATCGGTCGACCAGCGCGCGCCCTCGCCTGCTGTGCCGCCAGCTTCTCGGGGTTCGCCGCTCGCCACTCGCGACGCTTCGCCAGTTCGTGGACCTGCGTGCATTCGGCCGAGCAGCAAGCCGGCATCGGGCCACGAGCAGGGCCATCGAAGCTGCGCCCGCAGACGGTGCATGATCCGAACCGCATCAGCGTTCCCCCATCGCAGCCAGCCAGGCGGCGGCACGCTCGTGTTTTGGCAATCGGTTGATCTGCGCAGCGACACGACGATGACGCGCCGCCTCGGCAGCATCAGCTTTCGAAGCGCCTTTGCCGCCCACAATCGGAAGTAGCATTGACGCTTGGCCTGATGCCCTCTCTTCCCTCATCAGCCCCTTGCTGCCGTGTGTGTGGGTGTTGTCGGCTCCGATTTCGCTCGCGCGGTTCTCCTGGCTAGTTATTGGATAGTTGTATGGATAGTTACACTGAACCTCGTTCAGTGAGTTTGTGTCGTTAGGTTCAGTAAGGCACTGAACGTCGTTCAGTGCATCATGTGGCTGCGCACTGCTTTCGTTTCCGCTTTGTTGCTGAACCTCGTTCAGTGCTTTCGGGTCCTCGGATTGCAACCGGGGATGCAACCTGCCTTCACTTCTTACTGAACTACGTTCAGTACGTGGCGACGGCTTCTGAGTGTTGGTGGGATCCTTGACCGGCCCCTCAGTGCCTGGAGTCACTGAACCTCGTTCAGTACCTCGACCCGGCCAATCTGCGTGATATTCATGCCGCTTCCAGGTGCGCCCATTGCGCATGGATACCCTGAGCCATCCGGCCTGCGCAGCTCGAGCGATGTGCGTGCAAACCGCACGCTCCGAAAGGCCGGTCGCTTGCGCTATCTGCCGCGTCGTCGGATAACAGTGACCGGCGGAATTGCTCATGAAGCACGAGAGCGTCAGCAGGACATGCCGGGTTGTCGCCGGCAAACCTGACTGCATTATTCCGAGCCGCCATTTCGAGACTAGCGGCGCGGCCGATCTGGGCGCTTTATCAGCCAGCAGGGCTTCATCTGCCACCTGAAGCCTCCAACAACGCGCACTCGCGCTCCCGCCGGAGGAATTCCCGTTCTGTAGCGGCAAACCGATGCCACTGGAGCGCATAGTTTGCGCGACCTGTTTTTCCGCGGCTCCGCTTGAAAAAGGGTTCGTCGCCGGCACATAGCGCAACAATGGCTCGCCGCACCGTTGACGGACTGATACCGAGAGCGGTTGCGATCTGGTTCGTATCCGGATCTGGCAAATTCGCGCTTTGACAGGCCAGGATCACACCGCCCACGCGGACAGCGGACATAGGCAGATCTTGTGTGTAAAGCAGCATCCGAATGGCCGTGAGAAGTCTTTTACGCGTGGGCCGCATCGTTCGCGCCTCCTGCATCCGCCTCCCGCAGGGCACAGACAGCCTCGTGAGCCGTCAGGCCGAAGCGCCGGCGCAACGCCGGGACAATTGGTCGCTCGCAAGTGTTGCGATGGACCGCGTACCAGGACGCCGCCTCCGAGATCGCGGCGCTGCTTTCGTGACAGTGGCCCGTGGTCCCGCCGACAGGAAGGTTATTGCCCGCGCACATTTGCGACCCGTCTGCACACGTTCAGCGCGGCCTGGATGTCGGCCTGGCTCCAGCGAGATAGATGCCCCAGCTTGATCGGCGGCGGGATAGTCCCATCCCCAATACGTCGATAGAGCGAAGGGATCGAAATGCGCAGCATCCCGGCCACCTCTTTTGCGTTGAGCAAGGGATCGTGAGCCATCATTCGTCACTCACGAACGGATGGGCGTCGAGCGACTTGGATACGGATATGGCCTGATCCAATATCTCGCCTGCAAGCCAATCCAACTGGTCGAGGGTGCCCTGCTGGAATTGCAGCTTTACGCTCGTCCCTTCAACGGTCCCGCGGCGCGGATTTAGCTGCCAGTCCAGCTGTTGATAAAGAATGCTGCACATGTGCCGTAGCGACAGTGCTTCGCTTCTGATCCGGTCCGCGAACTCTATCTGCTCGGCTTCTGACGAGAGCCTTGCCAAGGGTGTGTCGGCCGGAATAGAATTCATCATCATCTTCGGAATCTTTCACAGGTTCGGGGTGACATGGCGCGACGAGGTTGCACCCTCAGTCGCGCCTTTTATTTTCATCGCTGAGCGTATCGCCCGAACAATCTCGCTGTTCTGCGAACTGCCGTTTTCTCGCGACTCCACTTCAATGAACGACTTAACGTCTGCTGGAAGCCGCACTTTCAGTTCAGATCGATTCACGTGTTTCCCTTTCAGAAACCATAATCGAAAAAGCACATACGGCGCTACTTGTGCCGATTTGCTAGTGGTACCAATCTGGGGTTATTGGTGTCAACGACCAATGTGCCACTTGTGCCGATTTAGGAACGCATCATGCCTAAAGCTCCGCGGGAGAACCGCGTGCCGATCATGTTTTCTACGCCAGAGCTTGAGGCGATCGACGACTGGCGATTCTCAAACAGAGTTGCCACCAGAGCGGACGCGATCCGGCGTCTGTGTCAGGTTGGTCTAGTTACCGCCGAAAAAATTCCACCGCTTGTGGATCTCGGTGACGAGATTGAAGCCTTATTTCTCGAAGTCGAAATGAAAGCGGCTAAACTGAATGGAGAGAGGGACGCAGCGGTCGCGCGTTCAATACTTATCGAGCTTTTACCGGTTACCGCAGAGATATCGAGAATACTTGGAAGCGTTTATTCAGAAATTATTAGATTAAGCAATGTTCTATATGCATCAGAGTCGCCAGCAAATATTGACGACATTATTCAAGCAATCCATGAGTACCGTCGAAATGTTGACCTCATATCTCATCAGAAGATTGGCGATCGGGAAGCCGAATAAGAAATTCTCCCCAGCTCTCCATCACCTTCCGGCGCTGGTCCAGATAATCCGTCCGCCGATAGGCGCGCTCGACAGACCCGCCGACAATGTGTCCCAGCACCGTTTCAGCCACCTCGTAAGGCGTTGTCGTCGCCTCCTCGATCCAGTCACGCAGCGACGAGCGAAAGCCGTGCGGGCGCGCGTCTAGCTTCGCCCGCTGCATATACATGCCCATGGTCATGTCGGAGATCACCCCACGGCGGACGCTGGGAAACAGGTATCCATCGCGGGCGTGCCGCCGCGCCTGGTCGATCACTGCCAGGGCTTCCGCTGACAGGGGCACTCGGAAGTCCGCAGTCGCATCCTTCCGCCCCTTCATCGCCTCGGCCGGGATCGTCCACACGTCGCCGTCAATCTGGCTTTCATGAATGTGACGCAGAGGGCTGGAGCGCGCGCCGGTCAGGATCAGCAGGCGCAGCGCGAGCTGCGTGGGCGTGCCATCGCTGAGCGATTGGTAGAACGCCGGAACGTCCTTCCAGGGCATGGCCGGGATGTTCTTCGATTTGTGCCGCTGCTTGCCGAGTAGGGCCCGCGCTTTATCGGTGGCTTGCAGATCGACGTCCAGACCCAGCGCCGCCGCATGCTTGAGACAGATGCCGAGACGGTTCATCGCCTTCCGCGCCGTCTCTGCCTTGGTGTGCCAAATAGGCGCCAACGCGTCCCGAATGTCCTTCTGGTCGAGATCCGCCACCGGCACCTTGCCGAGTTTCGGCAGGATATGCAGCTCGATCGGTGTGAACCATCGGCCGGCCTTGCCGTCACCTTTTAGCTCAGCCTTGCGCGCCTCGAACGCGTCTACTGCGATATCGTTGAGCAGATGGATGTTGCGGGCATCGGCGCGGCGTTGCCGCTCACGTTCTTTGATCGGATCCTTGTCGGACCGCACGACCGCCCGCCACCGCTCTGCCGCCTCGCGCGCTTCCTTGAGCGATACAGCTCCGGCTGCTCCTAACCCCATCTCCCTGCGGCGTCCGTGGATGGTATAGCGAAGAACCCATTGCCCGCCGCCATCCTCACGTTTATGAAGCCACAAACCCGCCCCGTCTGCGTATTTTCCGGTTCCGAGAGTTGCGACCGCGCGGGCGCTTAGCCGGTTCATCGCTCGCATGTATCGACCTTCCAGTTCACCTTTGCCAGTCCCCCCGCCAATCCACCTAGAAGAGTGCGGTTGGATGAAACCGGGTGCGAAAATCTGATACAGAACGAAACGGGAATGGCAAGCCGTCTCAACCACTTTGAGACAAGGTGAAACAAACTGAAAAGCCGTGGTATTACATATACATGCCTCTCCTGGGCACCACCTTTCTTCAAAGGTGGTCGAAGCGGCGGAAATCCTGCGATCGAATCATTCGGAATTCCGGCCCGACGGGCCGCTTCAGGCGATAGCGCTGCTTCCTTTCCTCTCATTTCGAAATTGTCGAAGTCAGCCTGCGAACGCGGCACTCGCTGTGCTCCCGACCAGGACTGATGCTCGGGTTTGTATGGCGGGCGGAATTGTGCTGTGACTTTTGGCAGGCGATTCCCCGCACGCTTGTGGCTTGAAGCAGGCTACGCGGCGCACCACATCTGGTTCAACGACGGTTCCAAGGAGACCCTAAATGGCCACGGTCAAGATCGACAAGAACAACTTCCAGGCAGACGTCCTGCAGGCCGCTGAGCCCGTGGTGGTGGATTTCTGGGCGGAATGGTGCGGCCCGTGCAAGATGATCGCGCCGGCGCTCGACGAGATCGCCAGCGAGATGGGCGGGAAGGTCAAGATCGCCAAGGTCAATATCGACGAGAACCCGGAACTCGCAGCCCAGTTCGGCGTGCGTTCGATTCCGACGCTGATGATCTTCAAGGGCGGCGAAGTGGCCGACATGAAAGTCGGCGCAGCGCCGAAGACGGCACTGTCGTCCTGGATCAGCGGCAACGTCTGATCGATCGGCAAGAGTTTTCGAAAGCCCGGCCAAGCGCCGGGCTTTTTCGTTGCGGGCGCGGTTCAGTGCGGAGGCGTGCCGTTCTTGTCGAGCACTTCGCCGGCCAGATAGAGCGAGCCGCAGATCAGGATGCGCGGCGGGATCTCGAGCCCGTTCCAGGTTTCGGCGAGAAGCCTGAGCGCGCTTTCGACCGACGAGACCGGCTCGGCCGACAAGCCCGCCTCCATGGCGCGTGCGGCAAGTTCGTCATTCGGCACGCCGGCGTCCGAATGTGCCACCGGAACGGTGAAAACGTGCCGCGCCATGCCGTGAAAGGCGCTGAAGTAGCCGGATTGGTCCTTGGTGTTGATCATGCCGGCGATCAGGAAGAGCGGGCGCGGGCGCCTCTCCTCCTGCTCGGCCATGGCCTCGGCGATGACCGTTCCGGCACCCGGATTGTGGCCGCCATCGAGCCAGATTTCGGAGCCGGCAGGGGCAAGATCGACGAGGTGACCGTCGGTCAGCTTCTGCATCCGCCCCGACCATTCGACCTTCTTCATCGCGCGATCGGCGACGCGCAGCGACCCGTCGAAGCCGGCAGCCTTGATGGCGGCGATCGCAGTGGCGGCATTGGCGAACTGGTGACGTCCGACGAGGCGTGGTGGCGTCAGGTCGAGAAGGCCGCCCTCGTCCTGGTAGATCATCCGCCCGTTTTCCTCATAGGCGATGAAATCCTGACCGTAGACGAGGAGCGGGCAGCCGAGCCGCTCCGCGGTGTCGACCAGCACGTCTCGCGCGGCGTCATGCTCCTGCGCCCCGATGACGACGGGCGCGCCGCGCTTGATGATCCCGGCCTTTTCCACCGCGATGAGCTCGACCCGGTCGCCCAGATAGGCCTCGTGGTCGAGCGAGATCGGCATGATGACGGAGACGGCCGGCCGCGCAATGACGTTGGTCGCGTCGAAGCGGCCGCCGAGGCCGACTTCCAGGATCGCCGCGTCGGCGGGATGCTCGGAAAAAAGCACGAATCCGACCGCCGTCAGGATCTCGAACACGGTGATCGTCTGGCCCTGATTGGCCTCGGCCACGCGGGCGATGGCGTCGGCGAAGATCGCGTCATCGACGAACTGGCCGCCGCCCGCCTCGCCCAGCCGGTATCGTTCGTGCCAGCGCACCAGATGCGGCGAGGTGTGCACATGGACGAGCCGTCCGGCGGCTTCCAGAAGCGCGCGGGAGAACGCGGCGGCCGAGCCCTTCCCGTTCGTGCCGGCGATGTGGATGACAGGCGGCAGCCGATCCTGCGGATTGTCCAGTTTTTCGAGCAGTCGCCGGATGCGCTCCAGCGACAGGTCGAAGCCCTTCGGATGCAGCGACATCAGCCGCTCGATCTGCTGCCCGGCGGTCAGGAGGGTCATGGCAGGTATCCGGACCGGAGGATCAGGCGGGGGCGCGGCTGTCGGCGAGTTCTGCCGCCGGGGGCGTCATGTCGGCTAGTGCCGGCATGTCTGCGGCGGGCGCATGCGTCAGGATTTTCAGGAGACCGGCGATGGTCGCCTTCAGTTCCAGCCGCGAGACCACCATGTCGACCATGCCGTGATCCATCAGATACTCGGCGCGCTGGAAGCCTTCGGGCAGCTTTTCGCGGATCGTCTGCTCGATGACGCGCGGGCCGGCAAAGCCGATGAGTGCGCCCGGCTCGGCGATGTGGACGTCGCCCAGCATCGCATAGGAGGCGGTCACGCCGCCGGTCGTCGGGTTGGTCAGGACGACGATATAGGGCAGGCCGGCTTCCTTGAGCCGGTCGACCGCAACGGTCGTGCGGGCAAGCTGCATCAGGGACAGGATGCCTTCCTGCATCCGCGCACCGCCGGAAGCGGCGAACAGCACCAGCGGGCGCTGCTGCTCGACCGCGGTCTCGAAGCCGCGAATGATCGCGTCGCCCGCGGCCATGCCGAGCGATCCGCCCATGAAGGCGAAATCCTGGACGGTCGCGACGATCGGCAGGCCGTCGATCGTGCCGGTGGCGTTGACGATCGCGTCGTCCATGCCGGTCTTGGTCTTGGCGTCGCGCAGGCGATCCGTATAGCGCTTCTCGTCACGGAACTTCAGCGGATCGACGACGGCCTTGGGGTTTTCGATCGTCTCGTAGTGGCCGTTATCGAAGAAATAGCGCAGGCGCTCCTTGGCGGAGATCTTCATGTGGTGTCCGCTCGACGGGATCACATACTGGTTGCTCTCCAGATCCTTGTGAAACACCATCTCGCCGCTCTCCGGGTCCTTGATCCAGAGATTTTCGGGCATGTCGCGCCGGCCGAGCATCGAATTGATCTTGGGGCGGACGTAATTGTTGATCCAGTTCATCGCGGAGCCTTCCGTTCTATCTGGAAAATGGGGTGTCAGACGGCCTGTGCAAGGCGCGCGGAGCGAACGCCCTGCGCGAGGCCGGACACGAGGGTCGCGACGGCTTCGGCCGGATCGGCGGTCTTCTCGCCTTTCGGGCCGAGCACGTTGGCGACCGCGTTGACGATCGCCGTGCCGACCACGACGCCATCCGCCGAAGCGCCGATGGCGCGGGCCTGCTCGGCCGTCTTGACGCCGAACCCGACGCAAATCGGCAGATCGGTGTGGCCCTTGATACGCGCGACAGCGCCGGCGACCTTGGACGTATCGGGCAGGGCCGAGCCCGTGATGCCCAGCATCGACACGTAGTAGACGAAGCCCGACGTGTTCTCGAGCACCTTGGGCAGACGCTTGTCGTCCGTCGTCGGCGTCGCCAGGCGAATGAAGTTGATGCCGGCCTTCAGCGCCGGGATGCACAATTCGCCGTCCATCTCCGGCGGCAGGTCGACGACGATCAGGCCGTCGATGCCGGACGCCTTGGCATCGGCGAGGAATTTCTCGACGCCATAGATGTAGATGGGGTTGTAGTAGCCCATCAGGACGATCGGCGTCGCATCGTCATCCTTGCGGAAGTCCGCCGCCATCTGCAGCGTCTTCTTCAGAGTCTGGCCGGCCTTGAGCGCCCGCAGGCCCGCCGCCTGGATTGCAGGGCCATCGGCCATCGGATCGGAAAACGGCATGCCGAGTTCGATGATGTCCGAGCCCGCGCGCGGCAGTGCCTTCATGATCGACAGCGAGGTGTCGTAATCCGGGTCGCCGCCCATGAAATAGGTCACGAGGGCGGGTCGGCCTTCGGCCTTCAGGTCGGCCATGCGGCGGTCGATGCGAGTGGTCATATGATTAGAGCCCCATGCCCAGGATCTTGCCGACGGTGAAGATGTCCTTGTCGCCGCGGCCGCAGAGATTCATGACGATGATCTGATCCTTGCCCATCTTGGGCGCGCGCTTGACGACTTCCGCCAGCGCGTGGGCGGGTTCGAGGGCGGGGATGATGCCCTCGAGCCGCGTCAGGAGCTGGAAGGCCTCCAGCGCCTCGTCATCCATGATCGGCACGTATTCGACGCGGTTGGTCTCTTTCAGCCAGGAATGCTCCGGCCCGATGCCGGGATAGTCGAGGCCGGCCGAGATCGAGTGACCGTCCTTGATCTGGCCGTCCTCGGTCTGCAGCAGATAGGTGCGGTTGCCATGCAGCACGCCGGGCGCGCCGGCGGTCAAAGAGGCGCAATGCTCTTCGCCGTCGAGGCCCTTGCCGCCGGCCTCGACGCCGACGATCTTCACCGATGCGTCGTCGAGGAACGGGTGGAACAGGCCGATGGCGTTGGAGCCGCCGCCGACGGCGGCAATCAGCAGGTCCGGCAGGCGGCCTTCGGCGGCCATCATCTGCTCGCGCAGTTCCTTGCCGATGACGGACTGGAACTCGCGCACGAGTTCCGGATAGGGATGCGGGCCGGCGGCGGTGCCGATCAGGTAGTAGGTGTCCTCGACATTGGTCACCCAGTCGCGCAACGCCTCGTTCATCGCGTCCTTGAGCGTGCCGTGGCCGGACGAGACGGGGATGACTTCGGCGCCCAGAAGCTTCATGCGGAAGACGTTGGGTGCCTGCCGCTCGACATCGGTCGCACCCATATAGACGACGCAGGGCAGGCCGAAGCGGGCGCAGACGGTGGCCGTCGCGACGCCGTGCTGGCCGGCGCCGGTTTCGGCGATGATGCGCGTCTTGCCCATGCGGCGTGCCAGCAGGATCTGGCCGAGGCAATTGTTGATCTTGTGCGAGCCGGTATGGTTCAGCTCGTCGCGCTTGAAGTAGATCTTGGCGCCGCCGAGATGCTCCGTCAGGCGTTCGGCGAAATAGAGCGGCGAGGGCCGGCCGGTATAGTGCGTGTTGAGATGATCGAGTTCGGCCTTGAAGGCCGGATCGGTGCGCGCGACCTTCCAGTGCTCTTCCAGATCGAGGATCAGCGGCATCAGCGTCTCGGCGACGAAGCGGCCGCCGAAAATGCCGAACATGCCTTCCGGGTCGGGGCCCGCGCGGAAGGAATTGGGCGCAACGGGACTGTTCATGTCGTCAACTCCCTTGAAGCCGGCAGGCCGGCGAGGGCGGCCTCGACCGCCTCGAAGAATTTCGCGATCAGCGCCGGGTCCTTGACGCCCGGAGCGCTTTCGACGCCGGACGATATGTCGATGCCGGGCGGGTTCGCCTGCCGCAGCGCATCGGCGATGTTGCCGGCGTTGAGGCCTCCGGAAAGCATGTAATCGAGGCCGGGGTCAAGGGCGGCGAGAAGCCGCCAGTCGAACGAGACGCCATTGCCGCCGGGAAGGTCGGAGCCCTTGGGCGGCTTGGCGTCGAAGAGGAAGCGGTCGGCGGTGCCGCGATAAGGCGCGACCGCGTCGAGATCAGCGGCATCTCTGACCGAAAAGGCCTTCATCACCTGCAGGCCGTAGCGCGCTTTGACCTCGGCAACGCGCGCCGGCGTCTCATGCCCGTGAAGCTGGAGCATGTCGGGCGACATGGCGGAAACGATCGCGTCGAGCGTGGCATCGTCGGCATCGACCGTGACGGCGACTGACTTCGCCTTGCCCCTGACGCGGGCAGCCAGACGCCCCGCTTCGGCAGGGCTCACGTGGCGCGGGCTCTTTTCGAAGAAGATGAAGCCGACATGCGAAGCGCCGCCGGACAGCGCCGCATCGACGGCGTCATCCGTCTTCAAGCCGCAAATCTTGATGTCGAGGGTCATGGCCGGGCAAGTGCCATGGAATCGCGGCGAAGTCGAGGAGCGGGCGCTATTCGAAGCGGATCGCCTGCAGCGCGCCGCCATTCTTCTTCAGCCAGGCGCGGGCCTCGTCGGTGCGGGGGCAGAGCTCGCGGCAGAGCGCCCAGAATTTCGGACCGTGGTTCATTTCCTTCAGATGCGACACCTCATGCGCGACGAGGTAGTCGATCACCGTCTTCGGCGCCATCATGATGCGCCAGGAAAAGGATAGGGTGCCGTCCGAGGTGCAGGAACCCCAGCGGCTCGTCGTGTCGCGATAGCGCACGGTTTTCGCGCGGCGACCGACAGAGGCCGTGTGCTTGGCGACGAGGATCTCGATGTCGCGTTTCGCCTCACGCTTCAGGAAGTCCGCGAGGCGCCGTTGCAGGTGGGCGCCATCGCCATGGACGATGAGGGCCGGTTCGCCCTCGACTGCGTCGACCGTCACCGTGCCGCGTCCCGGCTGGTGGACGATCAGATGCGGGACACCGCGCAGGGGCAGCTTGACGCCAGGACGCAAGGCCGCGTCGTCCGGCAGCTTCGCCAGTCGCGTTTCGAGCCAGCCTCGGTGCCGATCGAGGAACCGGTCGACCTCGCGCGGATCGATGCCCGGCGGCACGGTGACACGCAGCCCCTTGCCACCCGTCTCGATCCTGAGCGTCAGCCGTCTGGCACGTGCATTTTCGACGATGCGCAATGGCAGCGAGCGCGTGCCGATCTCGTGCATGCGCTCGATCGGGGCGGTCGGTGGACGGGGGCGGGATTTGAACAGGCCGAGAACCATGGTGCGAGCCTAGATGATTCGAGGCGGGTTGAACCACCAAATGAAAAAGCGGCGCCGCTTGCGCGACGCCGCTTCGATGTCATCCCAATCGCGGCCAATCAGGCCGGGTTGAGGATTTCGCCGTCCTGCGGCTTGTCCGGCGTGTTGCGCGAGCGCTTGGCCATGAAGCGGTCGAACTCTTCCTGGTCCTTGGCGCGGCGCAGTTCGCGGGCGTACTCGTCGAATTCGTCGCGCATCTCGTCGAGCTTGCGGCGCTCTTCATTGAGGCGGTCGAGTTCCTTGGTGCGCCAATCGTCGAAGGCGACATTGCCGGTGCGCGGCGCGCCCGTGCGATACGAAGCCTTGCGACAGGAGGAGAAGAAACCGTCCGTCGCGCGATTGACGTCGCCCTTGAAGGCGTCGAGGCGGTCGCCCCAGATGATGTAGGCGAGCATGGCGAGGCCGAGCGGCCAGAACACCATGAAGCCGATGACCATCAAGGCGATGGTGGCAGGCGTCCATGCAGGACGGATCAGTGCTTTCGTCATCGTCACCCGTTCCTTTTCGGTGGCTCGCAGCCCATCCGGCTGCTTCATTTCGAGATGGGAACGGGCCAAACCGACTTCAAGAAAAATCGGACATGGCGCGGTCAACTTCGCTTGCCGCGCGCGGCGATGCGGTCGAGGACGAGCACGAACAACCCGGCGAGGAGGCCCCAGAACGCGGCACCGATCCCGCCGATGGTGAGACCCGATGCGGTGACCGTGAAGGCAACGATGGCGGGGATGCGTTCGGCCGGGTCGGCCATAGCAAGGCCGAGTGCGTTGGTCAGCGGGGCCAGCAGCCCGATGCCGGCGACGAGCAGGATGAGGCTTTGCGGCAGCACGTCGAACAGCGCGACGAGCGATGCACCGAAGATCGCGAAGACGACATACCAGAGCGCGTAGAACGGTCCGGTGAGCCAACGCTTGGCCGGATCGGGATGAGCGTCGGGGTCCGTGCAGATCGCCGCCGAGATGGCAGCGAGGTTCGTCGTCAGCGCGTTGAAAGGTGCGGAGAGGAGCGAGATGAAGCCGGTCGTTCCGATCAAAAGTCCGGTCGGCGGATTGTAGCCGGCCGCGCGCAGGACAGCGATGCCGGCGAGGTTCTGCGAGGCCATCGTGACGAGGTAGAGCGGCACTGCAAGGCCGACGAAAGCCGTCAGCGAAAAATCGGGCGAGGTCCAGACCAGCGTTGAAAGCGCGAATGGTGGCAAATCGCCGACGCGTCCGAACGCAACGGCGAGCGCCCCGCCGCCGACGAGCACGGCCAGCACCGAAAGCGCCGGATTGAAGAGCCGCAGGACGAAGAAGGCGAGCAGAAGCGGCAGGACGAGGACGGCATCTATGCCGACGGCGCGCGCAGCACCCATGACGAAGGCGACGACGATGCCGGCAAGCATGCCCGACGCGACCGAGGACGGGATCATCGAGACGAGACGCGTCAGCGGGCGCACCAGGCCTGTGAGCGTCAGAAGGAGCGCAGCGCCGATGAAGGCGCCGACCGCCTCGGCCATCGAGAAGCCGGCGCTGGCGCCGAGAAGCGCTGCGCCTGGCGTCGTCCATGCCGTGATGACCGGCATGCGCGTCCACCAGGAGAGAAACGCCGCCTCGGCGGCCTTGGCGAGGCAGACGGCGGTGACCATGCTGGCGGTCTGCTCAGTCGTCGCGCCGACCGCAGCAGCGGCGGCGATGACGAGCGCCAGCGTCGAACCGAAGCCGACGATCGCTGCGACGAAGGAGGAGACGACCACCGAAAGCCGCATCAGGCGGAAATCCGCTCGCAGAGGCCTTCGGCAGCCTTCAGCATCAGCACAATGTCTTGCGGGCGCGACAGGCGATGGTCGCCGTCCTTGACCAGCGACAGCGTGACGTCGTCGGCCGGCAGGTGCTCGACCAGCTTCAGCGCATGGGTGTGCGGCACATCGGGATCGGCGAGGCCCTGGATGATCGTCACCGGGCAATGCGTGTCGATCATGCCGGTCATCACGCGGTTCGCGCGCCCGTCCTCGAACAGCGCACGGGTGTAGATGTTGGGCTCGGGCGAGTATTCGGAGTGCTCTTCCATATAGCCCTTCGTCTCGAGGTCGCGCCGATGCGCCTTCGACAGTTGGGGCTCCATCAGCTCGATGGTGAAATCGGGTGCGGGTGCAAGCAGGAGAAGCGCGCCGATGCGGCCGCCTTCGCCGGTCTTCTGCAACTCCTGCACCATGCGCAGCGCGACCCAGGCGCCCATCGACGAGCCGACGAGAACCTGCGGGCCTTCGGTCTGGCTGCGAAAGACGGCGAGGCTCTCGGCCAGCCATTTCGAGATCGTGCCGTCTGTGAATTCACCGCCGGATTCGCCATGGCCGGAATAGTCGTGGCGCAGGCTTGCGCGGCCCTCCTGGTCAGCCCACGCGTCGAGGGCTTCGGCCTTGGTGCCGAGCATGTCGGAGCGGTATCCGCCTAGCCAGACGATGCCCGGCGCGCGGCCCGGACGGCGACGGTAGGCGATGTCGATTCCGTCGACTTGCAGCGTGGCGGGCGCAGGGCGCTCCATGGTCGTCTCCTTGATTTCCGGCCGTTTCGCGCCATCTGATAGCATGGGAAGACGCCGCCGCCACTTTTTCGCGACCCCCGTGATTTTTCGCGCCGTCTGTGCTATTGACACGCCCCGTGGCGCGGCGACAGAAGCGCAAGCTTGTCCGCGACAGATGATTTCAGACCCCGAACGTCAATGATTTGAGGAGACTACGACCATTCGCAGACCGTTCAAAGCCGCGGCGCCGACCAAGGAAGGCCCGCGCTCCAACCGTGACATCCGTGTACCGCAGGTGCAGCTCATCGATGCCGAAGGCCAGAATCGTGGCGTCGTGTCGATCAATGAAGCCCTGATCCTCGCCGAGGAAGCGGGCATGGATCTCGTGGAAATCTCGCCGAACCAGACGCCGCCCGTCTGCAAGATCACCGATCTCGGCAAGATGAAGTACGCCAACCAGAAAAAGGCGGCCGAAGCCCGCAAGAAGCAGAAGACCATCGAGATCAAGGAGATCAAGATGCGTCCGAACATCGACACCCACGACTATGAGGTGAAGATGAGAGCCGTGCGCCGCTTCTTCGAGGAAGGCGACAAGGTCAAGCTCACGCTGCGCTTCCGTGGCCGCGAAATGGCGCATATGGAACTCGGCATGAAGCTTCTGAACCGCGTTCGCGAGGAAGTCACCGAGATCGCCAAGGTCGAGGCCGAGCCCAAGCTCGAAGGCCGCCAGATGATGATGGTGCTGGCGCCGCGCTGATCGATTTCAACGCGCGGCGGAGACTCTGACGAATCTCCGTTGCGCTTTTTTCGCCGCGCGTTTATAGACCGCGCGTTCGTGAGCCGTCCGGCAGGGCATGCCGTGTCGGCTCGAAATGCTTGAAGCTCACCTATAT
This sequence comes from Aliihoeflea sp. 2WW, assembly GCF_000497755.1. Classification (GTDB taxonomy): domain Bacteria; phylum Pseudomonadota; class Alphaproteobacteria; order Rhizobiales; family Rhizobiaceae; genus Aliihoeflea. Next base: position 280,333 of record NZ_AYOD01000035.1, on the reverse strand, counting down.
CGAGCGAAGCGAGAAGCAGCCGACCGGCTGCCGTCGACCATTCGACGCCCTCGCGGAGCTGCCGACGCAAGTCGGCGGGCGTGAGCGCATAATGATGGAGAAGCAAAATGCCCAAGATGAAGACGAAGTCTTCGGCCAAGAAGCGGTTCAAGATAACCGGGACTGGCAAGGTCAAGGCGGCTGCCGCAGGCAAGCGCCATGGCATGATCAAGCGTTCCAACAAGTTCATCCGCGACGCACGCGGCATGATGGTTCTCGCGGAACCCGACGCCAAGAAGGTGACCCGCAACTATCTGCCCAATGGCGGCGGCCTCTAAGGCCCTCGGACCGAAGAATTTAAGGAGATCATGACATGGCACGCGTCAAGAGGGGCGTTACGTCCCACGCCAAGCACAAGAAGGTTCTGAAGGCCGCCAAGGGTTTCTACGGCCGCCGCAAGAACACCATCCGCATCGCCAAGCAGGCAGTCGAGAAGTCGCTGCAGTATGCCTATCGCGATCGCAAGAACCGCAAGCGCAATTTCCGCGCGCTCTGGATTCAGCGCATCAACGCTGCCGTCCGCGAGCACGGCCTGACCTATGGCCGCTTCATCGACGGCCTGAACAAGGCCGGTATCGAAATCGACCGCAAGGTGCTGTCCGACATGGCGATCCACGAGCCGCAGGCGTTCGCCGCGCTCGTCGGCAAGTCGAAGGCTTCACTCGACTATCTCAAGGACACGACCCCGAACCAGTTTGAAAGCGTGGTTGCCTAACCAGCGCTTCCCGATTGTTCACGACTTGATTTGGGAAACCCGCGCTGGCATGGCTGGCGCGGGTTTTTCTTTGTGCGACGAACGGCCGGAATGTCCGGCAGGATGAATTGATGAGCGATCTGCAATCCCTTGAAACGAGCCTGATGAGCGACATCGCGTCGGCATCCGACGAGCAGTCGATCGAAGCCGTGCGCGTCGCGGCACTCGGCAAAAAGGGCTCGATCTCGGAAAAGCTGAAGACGCTGGGCGCGATGAGCGCGGACGAGCGCCAGACGATGGGCCCTGCGATCAATGGGCTGAAGCTGCGCGTCACCGACGCGATCACCGCACGCAAGATCGAGCTGCGCGACGCCGCGATCGACGCTCGTCTGGCCGCCGAAAAGCTGGACGTCACGCTGCCGATCCGCCAGGCGCCGGCCGAGCGCGGCCGCATCCATCCGATCAGCCAGGTGATCGACGAGATCACGGCGATCTTCGGCGACATGGGCTTCGCCATCGCCGAAGGCCCGGACATCGAGACGGACTACTACAACTTCACCGCGTTGAACTTCCCCGACGGCCACCCGGCGCGCGAAATGCACGATACGTTCTTTTTCCAGCCCGACGAGGCCGGGGAGCGCAAGCTGCTGCGCACGCACACCTCGCCGGTGCAGATCCGCACGATGGAGGCGCAGAAGCCGCCGATCCGCATCGTCATCCCCGGCAAGACCTACCGGCAGGATTCCGACGCCACGCACTCGCCGATGTTCCATCAGGTCGAAGGCCTCGTCGTCGACAAGACCGCGAACGTCGCGAACATGAAGTGGGTGCTGGAGGAGTTCTGCAAAGCCTTCTTCGAGGTGCCGTCCGTGAAGATGCGCTTCCGCCCATCCTTCTTCCCGTTCACCGAACCGTCGATGGAAGTCGACATCCAGTGCGACCGCTCGCGGCCGGGCGAAGTGCGTTTCGGCGAGGGCAATGACTGGATGGAAATCCTCGGCTGCGGCATGGTTCACCCGAACGTGCTGCGCGCCGGCGGGCTCGATCCGGACGAGTATCAAGGCTTCGCCTGGGGCATGGGCATCGACCGCATCGCCATGCTGAAATACGGCATGCCGGACCTGCGCGCCTTTTTCGATGCCGACGTGCGCTGGCTGTCGCATTACGGATTCAGGCCGCTCGACATGCCGACGCTGTTCGGGGGGTTGTCGAGCTAAGCGATGCCGACGCTTCTGATCTGGCACGGCTACAAGTTTCGCTTCTATGCCCTCGATGTCGACGAGCCGCCGCATGTTCACATCGTCAAGGACGGCAAATCCCTGAAGGTCTGGCTGCAAAGCTTGGAGATCGCGACGAACAAGGGATACAATGAACGCGAAGTGGCGCGACTGCTCGACGTCGTTGCCGAGCGTCGCGACGACTGGATTGGTGCTTGGAATGACTTCTTTGGCATTTGAGACAGACGAGATGCGCCCGGTCAGGGCGTGGTGCACGGATGAAGAGGTGCATGTCACGCTTGCCGACGGCCGCTCCATCGCGACTCCGCTCTGGTGGTATCCGTTTCTTTCCAACCTCGATCATGCGCAGCTTAACGACATCGAACTGATGTACGAGGGCGTCTGGTGGAAGGCCGTCGACGAAGGCATCTCGGTCAAGAGCATGTTTCTGGGCGCGAAGGCGCCGGGCGCACGTGCTCCGCAGAAGGTCGCCTGAAAGAATGACAATTCACTCCGGCTCCTGCCGTTGCGGCCTGATCTCCGCCGAGGCGAGCGCAGACCCCTTCTGGCGCTCCTATTGCCATTGCCGCGACTGCCGCAAGCAGACCGGCGCGCCGGTGATGGCCTTCGTCGCCTTCCGCGACGATGACCTGACCTGGCATGGCGAGCCGAAGACGTGGCGGGCCGGCGGGGTGGAGCGGCGTTTTTGCGAGCATTGCGGCAGCCAGATCGGCTATCGCGACGACAAGCTGCCGGGCGAGACCTATCTGTCGCTCGGCTTCATGGACGAGCCGGAGCGCTATGCGCCGACCATGCACGCCTTCGAGAAGCGGCGGCTGCCGTTTCTTCACATTGACGACGACCTTCCGCGCTTCGACGGCTTTTCGATCGAACGCTGACGACCCAACTGGACGAGACCTATGAAATTCACGCTTTCCTGGCTCAAGGACCATCTCGACACGAACGCCTCGCTGGCCGAGATCTGCGAGCGGCTGACCATGATCGGCCTCGAGGTCGAGGCCGTCGACGACAAGGCGGCGCTGAAGCCGTTCGTCATCGCCAAGGTGGTGAGCGCGGTCCAGCATCCTGACGCCGACAAATTGCGCGTGCTGATGGTCGACACCGGTGACGGGAAGCCGATCCAGGTCGTCTGCGGTGCGCCCAATGCGCGCGAAGGACTGGTCGGCGCGTTCGCGGCGCCCGGCTCCTACGTGCCTGGCATCGACGTGACCCTTTCGGTCGGAAAGATCCGCGGCGTCGAAAGCCACGGCATGATGTGCTCGGAGCGCGAATTGCAGCTTTCCGACGAGCATGACGGCATCATCGACCTGCCGGCCGATGCGCCTGTCGGGACGCCGTTCGCGACCTACGCCAAGCTCGACGATCCGGTGATCGAGATCAATTTGACGCCGAACCGACCCGACGCGACCAGTGTCTACGGCATCGCGCGCGACCTGGCCGCCTCCGGCCTCGGCACGCTGAAGACGCAGCCTGTCGCTCCAGTTGCCGGCCAGGGCGAGACGCCGGTCAAGGTGTCGATCGCCGATCCCGACCTTTGCCCCGGCTTCGCGCTGCGCTTCGTCAAGGACGTGAAAAACGGCGCGTCACCGAAATGGATGCAGCAGCGCCTGATCGCGATCGGTCTGCGCCCGATCAACGCGCTGGTCGACATCACCAACTACATGACTTTCGACCGCGGCCGCCCGCTGCACGTTTTCGACGCCGCCAAGGTCGCCGGAAACCTCACGGTGCGTGCAGCGGAAGACGGCGAGAAAGTGCTCGCGCTCGACGGGCGTGAATATGAGCTCAATGCCTCGATGTGCGTCATCGCGGACGACAACGGCGTCGAATCCATCGCCGGCGTCATGGGCGGCGAGCATTCGGGTTGCGACGAGGCGACGACCGACGTCCTGATCGAATCCGCGCTCTGGTCGCCGCTCAACATCGCGCGGACAGGCCGCGAACTCGGCATCATCACCGATGCGCGCTATCGCTTCGAACGCGGCGTCGATCCCGAATTCATGGTGCCGGGTATCGAGCTTGCGACCCAGCTCGTCCTCGACATTTGCGGCGGAACACCCTGCGAGACCGAAGTCGTCGGCTATGCGGGATATGAGGCCAAGCGCATCTCGATGCCGGTTGCCGAAGTCAAACGCCTGACCGGGCTCGACGTGGCGAAGACCGAATCCATCTCGATCCTCGACCGGCTCGGTTTCGCGCCGCAGGACAAGGGCGATGCGATCGAGGTTGCGGTGCCGTCCTGGCGGCCGGATGTCGACGGCAAGGCCGACATCGTCGAGGAAGTCATGCGCATTCACGGTGTCGACCGGATCGCACCCGCGCCGCTGCCGACCTTCGGCGCGGTCAACGGCAAGATGCTGACACCGATCCAGATCCGCACCCGCTCCGCCAAGCGCGCGCTCGCCGTGCGCGGCATGATGGAGGCGGTCACCTGGTCGTTCATCCCCGAGGCGCACGCGAAACTGTTCGGCGGCGGCCAGCCGGCGCTCAAGCTCGCCAATCCGATCGCAGCCGACATGTCGGACATGCGGCCCTCGCTCCTGCCGGGGCTGATCGCCGCCGCGCAGCGCAATGCCGATCGCGGCATGGGCGACGTCGCGTTGTTCGAGGTCTCCGGCATCTATGAGGGCGATGGCGCCGACCAGCAGCGCCGCGTCGCCGCCGGCATTCGTCGCGGGACGGCGAAGCTCGATGGTCAAGGCCGCCACTGGGCCGGAAATGCCGGCGCCGTCGGCGTCTTCGACGCCAAGGCCGACGCCTTCGCCGCGCTGGAAGCTGCCGGCGCGCCGGTCGACAAGCTGCAGGTCGAGGCGGGCGGGCCGGACTGGTATCACCCCGGACGTTCGGGCACGATCAAACTCGGGCCGAAGATTGTGCTCGGCACGTTCGGCGAGTTCCATCCCCGTACGCTGGAAGCGCTCGACGCGAGCGGGCCGCTGGCCGGTTTCGAGGTCTATCTCGACGCGATCCCCGAGCAGAAGGCGAAACCGACGCGCACCAAACCGCGCCTCGATCTCTCGCCTTTCCAGGGCGTGAAGCGCGATTTCGCCTTCGTCGTTGACAGGGGCGTCGAGGCGGCTTCCATCGTCAAGGCGGCCGCCGGCGCCGACAAGAAACTCGTGACGGACGTGCGCGTCTTCGACATTTTCGAGGGAGCATCCGTGGGCTCGGGCAAGAAGTCGATCGCCATCGAAGTCGCGATCCAGCCGACCGATCGTACGCTCACCGACGAGGATTTCGAATCGCTCGCGGCGAAAATCGTCGCCAATGTCGAGAAGACCACGGGCGGTGTCCTGAGGACGTGATCACATCGTCCTGGTGACGCGTCGGCTGGTGTAGAAGATGTGGCGGCCGATCGTGGTCAGACGTGTCTTGCGGGCGCCCCAGGAGGGCATCACGCTGGTCGCATGATAATGGGTGGCGCGCGCGACGGCGCCCGTCAGTGTGGCCATGCGGACCAGTTTGCGCGTCGCGGTGCAATCCGAGCCGCAAAGGATCTCGCCGGCGAGTTGTTTCGACTGCGCGTAGGTCGCGCTCTCGCGCGGACGATCCGAGATGCCGTCGCACGCAAACGAGAACTGGCAGGCATTGCGCCGGTGCCTGTTCTGGTAGACGACGCCGCAGACCGTATCGGGATAGGCGCGGCTCTTCACACGGTTGATGATGACCTGGGCGACCGCGATCTGGCCGGCGACGCTTTCGCCGCGTGCCTCGTGATAGATGGCCTGGGCGAGACAGGTCCTGTCAGCCGTTGGCCGACGCTTGGCAATCGGAATATCGAGCGCCGAGACGGCGGCACGGGCATGATAGGCAGGGTTCGCCGCTGCGGGACTGAACGGGAAAAGCATTGCGGCCAGCGCGGCAAGCGCGAGCGTTTTTCGGTTTCGCATGAGGACCCACTCCGTTAACGGAAGGGTAACGAAAGGCGCTCGCGTCTATTCCCGACTGCAAAGGAGAATGCGATGTTTCGCTGGGGCGTCCTGTCGACGGCAAAGATCGCGCGCGATCACGTGATCCCAGCCATTCTCGAATCCGAAAACGGTGTTCTGGCTGCCATCGCCAGCCGCGACGAGGCGCGCGCATGCGCCCTCGCGCAAAGGTTTAGCGCCCCGCACGCCTTCGGTTCATACGAAGCGCTGCTCGCCTCCGACACGGTGGATGGCGTCTACATCCCGCTGCCGACGTCCGATCACTTGGAATGGGCGATCAGGGCGGCCGATGCCGGAAAGCATGTGCTGGTTGAAAAGCCGCTGGCGCTGCGGGCGAGCGATATCCAGCAGGTGATCGACGCGCGGGACCGCAATTCAGTCGTCGTCTCAGAAGCCTTCATGGTGTTCTACCACCCGCAATGGATGAAGGTCCGCGATCTGATCGCGGCGGGCGCCATCGGACGGCTGCGGCACGTCCAGGGCGCGTTCTCCTACTTCAACCGCGACCCGGGCAACATGCGCAACCAGCCCGAACTCGGCGGCGGCGCGCTCCTCGACATCGGTGTCTATCCCGTCGTCACGACGCGGATCGCGACCGGCACCGAGCCGCTTCGCGTGCGCGCGACGGTCGAGCGCGACGGCGATTTCGGCACCGACATCTATGCGAACGTCACCGCCGATTTCGGCACGTTCGACCTGTCCTTCTACTGTTCGACGCAGATGGCATTGCGCCAGGAGATGGTGTTCCACGGCGAGGACGGCTTCATACAGGTCCAGGCGCCGTTCAATGCCGGCGATTTCGATCACCACCGGATCGAGCTGCACGACCAGCGCCGCGTGGAGGCACGCGTCTTCCGCTTTCCCGGCACCCGCCAATATCGGCTCGAGGTCGAGGAGTTCGCGCGGGTCGCATCCGGCGGCGCCGGCCAGGTGTTCGCGCTGGAGGAGTCGGTCTGCAATCAAAAGGTGATCGACGCCGTATTCGAGGCCGGCAAAGCGGATGGCTGGTCGAAAGTCTGAGGATCATCTCGCTGTATCGAAAATCGCCGGTCGGCGTCACTTGCGCCAAAAATGACCCCTTCTTATATACGCCGCACGGTCGCACCGGGCCTTCGCAAAGGTTCGGGCGCGGCATTTTCCAACGAACAGGGGCCGTCGTCCGGAACGCCTCGCATTGGGTCCAGACGGCCTGCTTAAGCGGAGAGAAGAAAGAAAATGGCTAAAGTAATCGGTATCGACCTTGGAACGACCAATTCCTGCGTCGCCGTCATGGACGGCAAGGACGCGAAGGTGATCGAGAACGCAGAAGGCGCGCGCACGACGCCCTCCATCGTCGCGTTCACCGGTGACGGCGAGCGCCTCGTCGGCCAGCCGGCCAAGCGCCAGGCGGTCACGAACCCCGAGAACACCCTTTTTGCGATCAAGCGCCTCATCGGCCGCACCTTCGACGACCCGACGACGCAGAAGGACAAGGGCATGGTGCCCTACAAGATCGTCAAGGCCGCCAATGGCGACGCCTGGGTCAAGGCGGGCGACACCGATTACTCCCCCTCGCAGATTTCCGCGATGATCCTTCAGAAGATGAAGGAAACGGCCGAATCCTATCTCGGCGAGAAGGTCGAGAAGGCCGTCATCACCGTTCCGGCCTATTTCAACGACGCCCAGCGCCAGGCGACCAAGGATGCCGGCAAGATCGCCGGCCTCGAAGTCCTGCGCATCATCAACGAGCCGACCGCGGCCGCGCTCGCCTACGGCCTCGACAAGAAGGACGGCAAGACCATCGCCGTCTACGATCTCGGCGGCGGCACGTTCGACATCTCGATTCTCGAGATCGGCGACGGCGTCTTCGAGGTGAAGTCGACCAATGGCGACACCTTCCTCGGCGGCGAGGATTTCGACATGCGCCTCGTCGAATACCTTGCGGCGGAGTTCAAGAAGGAACAGGGCATCGACCTGAAGGGCGACAAGCTGGCCCTGCAGCGCCTGAAGGAAGCGGCCGAAAAGGCCAAGATCGAGCTGTCCTCGTCCGCGCAGACCGAGATCAATTTGCCCTTCATCACCGCAGACCAGACCGGTCCGAAGCACCTGACGATGAAGCTCACGCGCGCCAAGTTCGAGAGCCTCGTCGACGATCTGGTGCAGCGCACCGTCGGCCCCTGCAAGGCGGCGCTCAAGGATGCCGGGCTCAATGCGGGCGAGATCGACGAGGTCGTCCTCGTCGGCGGCATGACCCGCATGCCCAAGGTGCATGAGGTCGTGAAGCAGTTCTTCGGCAAGGAGCCTCACAAGGGCGTCAACCCGGACGAAGTGGTTGCCATGGGCGCGGCGATCCAGGCGGGTGTCCTGCAGGGCGACGTCAAGGACGTGCTGCTGCTCGACGTGACCCCGCTGTCGCTCGGCATCGAGACGCTGGGCGGCGTGTTCACGCGCCTGATCGAACGCAACACGACGATCCCGACCAAGAAGGCGCAGACCTTCTCGACGGCCGAGGACAACCAGTCGGCCGTGACGATCCGCGTCTTCCAGGGTGAGCGCGAGATGGCCGCCGACAACAAGGCGCTCGGCCAGTTCGATCTCGTCGGCATTCCGCCCGCACCGCGTGGCGTGCCGCAGATCGAGGTCGCGTTCGACATCGACGCCAATGGCATCGTCAACGTCTCGGCCAAGGACAAGGGCACCGGCAAGGAGCACCAGATCCGCATCCAGGCTTCTGGCGGTCTGTCCGACGCCGACATCGAGAATATGGTCAAGGACGCCGAGGCCAATGCCGACACGGACAAGAAGCGCCGTGCTGCCGTCGAAGCGAAGAACCAGGCCGAAAGCCTGCTGCACTCGTCCGAGAAGTCGCTGAAGGATTATGGCGACAAGGTCTCTGCCGAGGATCGCAAGGCGATCGAGGATGCGATTGCGGATTTGCGCAGCGCGACCGAAGGCGACGATGCCGAGGCGATCACCGCCAAGACCAATCATCTGGCGGAAGTCTCGATGAAGCTCGGACAGGCCATGTACGAGGCCAGCCAGGCGGAAGCCGCTGAAGCCGATGCCAAGGCCGATGCCCAGAAGAGTGGCGAGGACGTGGTCGACGCCGACTTCGAGGAAATCGACGAGAACGACGACAAGAAGAAGTCGGCCTGACCTGATCGGCCGACGAAGCGGAAACCCGGCCGTGCGCCGGGTTTCTTCGTTTTTAGCTGCGCGCTGTTGCTGAAATGCGCATGGAGAACGGCGCCGCCTATGGCATACCGGCCGCAGGCTTCCTAAATCGGGCAGCTAGGCGCCGCGCTTCGGCTCGAAGCGGATGCGCCATTCCTTCGCCCAATCGTGAGACTGAACCAGGGATGACCATGAAGGCCGACTATTACGAGACCCTCGGAGTGCAGAAGGGCGCTGACGAGAAGGAATTGAAGGTCGCCTTTCGCAAGCTGGCCATGCAGTATCACCCCGACCGCAATCCCGGCGACCACGAGGCGGAGAAGAAGTTCAAGGACATCAACGAAGCCTATGAAGCGCTGAAGGACCCGCAGAAGCGTGCGGCCTATGATCGCTTCGGTCATGCCGCGTTCGAACAGGGCGGGTTCGGCGGTGGCGGAGCGGGCTTCGGTCAGGCCGGCGGTTTCGCCGATATCTTCGAGGACATCTTCGGAGAGATGATGGGCGGCCGCCGACGCGGCGGCGCCAACAATCGCGGCGCCGATCTGCGCTACAATATGGAAGTCACGCTCGAGGAAGCCTTCGCCGGGAAGACCGCCCAGATCAGGGTGCCGTCCTCCATGGCCTGCGACGAATGCGCGGGCTCCGGCGCACGGCCGGGGACGCAGCCCGTCACCTGCTCGATGTGCGGCGGCGCGGGCCGGGTTCGGGCGCAGACGGGCGGTTTCTTTTCCGTAGAACGGACCTGCCCGCAATGCCAGGGACGCGGCCAGACCATTCAGGACCCGTGCCGCAAATGTGCCGGCCAGGGCCGCGTCACCGAGGAGCGTGCGCTCTCGGTCAACATCCCTTCGGGCATCGAGGATGGCACCCGCATTCGCCTTGCCGGCGAGGGCGAGGCCGGGCTGCGTGGCGGGCCGTCCGGCGACCTCTACATCTTCCTGTCTCTGAAGCCGCACGAGTTCTTCCAGCGCGACGGCGCGGATCTTTACTGCAAGGTTCCGATCTCGATGACGACGGCTGCGCTCGGCGGCGCGTTCGAGGTCGCGACGCTCGATGGCACGCAGACGCGGGTCAAGGTGCCCGAGGGCACCCAGCATGGCCGCCAGTTCCGCATGAAGGGCAAGGGAATGCCGATCCTGCGCCAGAACCAGGTCGGCGATCTCTACATTCAGGTCGCGGTCGAGACGCCGCAGAGCCTTTCCAAGCGCCAGCGCGAATTGCTGGAGGAGTTCGAGGAGCTTTCCTCGACCGCGAACAGCCCGCAATCCTCCGGCTTTTTCTCGCGTATGAAGGATTTCTTCGAATCGTTCGGCAACTAGGCTGAGCGCAATTGCGACACACGATCCCGTGTGAGCGACATGTTTGTCCTTGTTCGGTCACGCTTAGCCTGTAGTCTCCCGCCACTGCCAAATGGAGGGACGACGCCGCGATGAAGACCGGGCTGCAGAAGCTGACGCGCCATTTCGACGAAGAACTGAAGTTCCTCAAGGGCTGGATCGACCAGCCGCGCGCCGTCGGCGCCATGCTTCCGACCAGTTCCGTCACCGCGCGGCGCATGGCCTCGGTCATCAACCCCGAATCAGGCCTGCCCGTTCTCGAACTCGGACCCGGCACCGGCGTCATCACCAAGGCGATCCTGGAGCGGGGCGTTTCGCCGCAAGACCTCTATTCGATCGAGCATTCGGCCGATTTCGTCGAACATCTCAACGAGCAGTTCCCGCAGGTGAACGTCATCAAGGGCGACGCCTTCGATCTTGATGCGACGCTCGGCGACAAGAGCGGCCTTCAGTTCGACGCCATCGTGTCCGGTGTGCCGCTGCTCAACTTTTCCGTCGACAAGCGCGTCGCCTATGTCGAGGACCTGTTGCGCCGCGTACCGCCCAGCCGCCCCGTCGTTCAGCTCACCTACGGGCCGATGTCGCCGGTGCCGGCTGGTAAAGGCGACTACGTCGTCGAACATCTCGATTTCGTCATGCGCAATTTCCCTCCGACCCAGCTCTGGCTCTATCGACGTCCCTTGGTCTGACACTTTGACAGACGCGGCGCGCCCCGGTAATCGCGTTGGCAGCGATTAAGAGGGTTCATGCAGGCAGCACCACGCATCCTTGTCTTTGCAGGGTCGATCCGAACCGGCGCCTATAGCGGCCAGACGGCCGACGTGGCGCAATCCGAACTCGGCGCGCAAGGCGCCGACGTCACCCGCATCTCGCTCGCCGACTACCCGATGCCGATCGTCGACCAGGATCTCGAGCGCGAGCACGGCGTCCCTGAAAATGCGCTTCGGCTCGCGCGCCAGATCGCGGCGCATGACGGGCTGCTGATCGCGAGCCCCGAATACAACTCCTCGATCCCGCCTCTGCTTAAGAATGCAATCGACTGGGTCAGCCGCGTCCATGCCGACAATGGCAAGCCGTTCAAGCCTTACGCGGGCAAGGTGGCGGGGCTCTGCTCGTCGTCGGACGGCAATTTTGCCGGCATTCGCGGGCTCTACCATCTGCGCGCCGTCCTGATGAATTGCGGCGTCGAGATCGTCACGCCGCAATGCTCCGTCGCGCGGGCGGGCGAGGCGTTCGACGAACATGGCCGCTTCAAGGACGAGCGCACGCGCAAGGCCATGGAAAACGTCTGCCGCACCTTGATCGACCGCGCGCGCCTGCTTTCACCGAGGATGAGATGACGACAACCGACAACCGCCTCATCGTCGGTCTCGACGTGCCGACGATCGCTGACGCCGAGCGGATTGTGCGCGATCTCGATGGGATCGTGGGCTTCTACAAGATCGGCTACCAGCTCGTCTTCGCCGGGGGGCTGGAATTTGCCCGCGACCTCGCCGCTGAAGGGAAACAGGTTTTCCTCGACATGAAGCTGCTCGACATCGACCACACGGTCGAGAAAGGTGTCGAGAACATCGTCAGGATGGGCGTGACCATGCTGACGTTGCATGCCTACCCAAAGGCAATGCGCGCGGCGGTGGCCGCCGCGCGCGGCAGCGACCTCACCCTTCTCGGCGTGACGGTCCTGACCTCGATGGACGCCGCCGATCTCATGGACGCCGGCTATCGCGACGACCCGGAGACGCTGGTCGCCCGACGCGCCGAGCAGGCGCGTGACGCAGGCATGGGCGGCATCGTCTGTTCGGCTGCGGAAGCCGCGCGGGTGCGCAGTATCGTCGGCCCTTCGATGGCGGTCGTCACGCCCGGCATCCGCCCGGCCGGCGCCGACCATGGAGACCAGAAGCGTGTCGTGACGCCCGCCGACGCCTTGCGCGCGGGTGCGAGCCATCTGGTCGTCGCGCGTCCCATCATCGCCGCATCCGACCGCCGCGCCGCGGCGATCGCCATTCTCGATGAAATGAAGACCATCCAAGGGAGATGAACATGGCCAAGGGTTACTGGATCGCACATGTCGATGTCCGCGATCCCGAGCGCTACAAGGATTACGTGTCGACCGCCAAGCCGGCCTTCGAGCGCTATGGCGCGAAGTTTTTGGCGCGCGGCGGCACCTACCACGCCATGGAGGGCAAGGGTCGCAGCCGCAACGTTGTCATCGAGTTCGCCTCGATCAAGGACGCGCTCGACTGCTACAATTCGGCTGAGTACCAAGCCGCCAAGGCGATCCGCCAGGAAGTGGCGGATGCCGAGATGACCATCATGGAAGGCTACGACGGGTAACTACCCCTCCAGCGCCTCGACAAGCCGTTCCGCCCCGTCGCGGAACGGATCGACGGCCGGCAGGCCCAGTCGCGCTTCGACTTCGGCGAGATAGGCGCGGGCGTCGGCCTCCGACATCGCCGCAGTGTTGATCGAGATGCCGACCACCTTGCAGCCGGGATTGACCATCTTCGCCATGGTCAGCGCGAGATCGCGCAGCGCCTCCAGCGACGGCAGCTTGTAGCCAGGCAGGCCGCGCATGTGATCGCGCGTCGGCTCGTGGCAGAGCACCAGCGCATCGGGCTGGCCGCCATGGATCAGCGCCAGCGTCACGCCCGAATAGGAAGCGTGAAACAGGCTGCCCTGTCCCTCGATCAGATCCCAGTGGTCGGCATCGTTGTCGGGCGTCAGCCACTCGACCGACCCGGCCATGAAATCGGCGATCACCGCGTCGAGCGGCACGCCTTCGCCGGTGATCAGGATGCCGGTCTGGCCTGTGGCGCGGAAGGTCGCCTTGAGGCCGCGTTCGCGCATGACCTTTTCCATCGCGAGCGCCGTGTACATCTTGCCGACCGAGCAATCCGTGCCGACGGCGAGGCACCGCTTGCCGGTGCGCTTGACGCCGTTGGCGATCGGATAGTCGACGGTCGGAATGCGCACGTCGATCAGCTTCGTGCCGTGGCGCTCGGCGGCTTCGACAAGTTCGGGCACTTCGGCAAGAAGATCGTGCAGGCCGGACGCGACATCCATGCCGGCCTCGATCGCTTCCTTCATCACCGCGATCCAGCTTTTGGAGATGACACCGCCGCGATTGGCCGCGCCGATGACGAGTGTCTTCGCGCCCGCGGCCTTCGCCTCGGAAATCGTCATGTCCGTCAGCCCGAGATCGGCCTTGCAGCCGTCCATGCGGAACTGGCCGACCGAGAGGTCGGGACGCCAGTCCTTGATGCCATTGGCGACCTTGGCTGCCAGTGGATCGGGCGCGTCGCCCAGGAAAAGGAGATAGGGGGTCTTGAGCATTGCAGGCCTCGGGGTTCGCGACAGGCTCGTTGTCGCATCTCACCGGGCAGGCCTCAAGGGCGAGACCGGATCGGCTTTAGGGCCAGACATGTCATGGCCGGCGTTGCTCACCTTGGCAGCGCTGCCAATAATCGGTTTCCATCGCCTCCTTGCGATGTTACGAGGGTGGAAAGCAGGAGGGGAGGTCACGATGATCGATCTGACGGGTCGAACGGCGCTGGTGACGGCCGCCGGGCAGGGCATCGGCCATGCAAGCGCACTTGCTCTGGCGCGGGCCGGCGCGACGGTCGTCGCCACCGACATCAATCCCGAGGGGCTCGCATCGTTCGACGGCGTGCCGCGAACTACCGCGCGTCGGCTGGACGTGCTCGACCCGGACGCCATCACGGCGCTGGCCGGTGAGATCGGCCAAGTCGACATCCTGTTCAACTGCGCCGGCGTGGTCCATGCCGGCACGGTTCTCGATTGCACGGAAGACGAATTCGACTTCGCCTTCGCGCTCAACGTCAAGGCGCAGGTCCGCATGATCAAGGCGGTGCTGCCGAGCATGCTGGAGCGCCGCGACGGCTGCATCATCAACATGGCGTCGGTCGCTTCGAGCGTGAAGGGCGTGCCCAACCGGTGCCTCTACAGCGCTTCCAAGGCGGCGGTGATCGGCCTGACGAAATCGGTCGCGGCCGACTATGTGGCGCGAGGCATCCGCTGCAACGCGATCTGTCCGGGAACGGTGGACAGCCCCTCGCTGCACGAAAGGCTGAGGGCGCAGGGCGACTACGAGGCGGCGCGCACGGCCTTCATCGCGCGCCAGCCGATCGGACGCATCGGAACGGCTGAGGAGATCGCCGATCTCGTCGTCTATCTGTCGGCGGCAAGCTATACGACCGGCGCGATCCACCTGATCGACGGCGGCTGGGCGATTTGAACAACAGGGAAGGGAACGACGCATGAAATTGCTGCGCTATGGCGAGCCGGGGAAGGAGAAGCCGGGGCTTTTGGATGCGGACGGTCGCATCCGCGACCTCTCGGGCAAGATCGCCGACATCTCGGGCGACGCGCTGACGCCGTCAGGGCTTGAAAGCCTTGCCAAGATCGATCCGGCAAGCCTGCCGCAGGTCGATGGCAATCCGCGAATCGGTCCCTGCGTCGGTGATGTCGGCAAGTTCATCTGCATCGGGCTCAACTATGCCGACCATGCGGCCGAAAGCGGTGCCAAGGTTCCGCCGGAGCCTATCATGTTCATGAAGCCGCGCTCGGCGATCGTCGGGCCGAACGACGAGGTTCGCATCCCGCGCGGGTCCGTGAAGACGGATTGGGAGGTCGAACTCGGCATCGTCATCGGTAAGACGGCGAAATACGTGTCGGAAGCCGACGCGCTTTCGCATGTCGCCGGCTACTGCGTCGTCAACGACGTGTCGGAACGCGAATACCAGCTCGAACGCCACGGCACCTGGGACAAGGGCAAGTGCTGCGACACGTTCGGGCCGATCGGTCCGTGGATGGTGACGGCCGACGAGATTGCCGATCCGCAGAACCTCGGCATGTGGCTGGAGGTCGACGGGCACCGCTACCAGGACGGCTCGACGAAGACGATGGTCTACGGCGTCGCCCACCTCGTCTCGTACCTGTCGCAGTTCATGACGCTTCACCCCGGCGACGTCATCGCCACCGGCACGCCGCCCGGCGTCGGCATGGGGCAGAAGCCGCCCGTCTACCTGAAGGCTGGGCAGACGATGCGGCTCGGCATCGAGGGGCTGGGCGAGCAGCGCCAGGTGACGGCCGCCGACTGATCGGCACACCGCAAGAACGGACGAAATGAAAGGCCGGTGCAGGGATGCACCGGCCTTTTCGCCGCTTCTCCTGGGAGGAAGTCTATTCCTTCACGGCGCCCGTCATCGACGACACGTAGTAGTCGACGAAGAACGAATAGAGGATGACGACCGGCAGCGAGCCGATCAGCGCGCCGGACATCAGCGCCCCCCATTCATAGACGTCGCCGCGCACGAGCTCCGTCAGCACGCCGACCGGAACGGTCTTGTTCTCCGAGGACGAGATGAAGGTCAGCGCGTAGATGAACTCATTCCACGACAGGGTGAAGGCGAAGATGCCGGCCGAGATCAGGCCGGGAATGGCCAGCGGCAGGACGATCTTGGTCAAGATCTGCCAGCGGCTCGCGCCATCAACGAGGGCGCTCTCCTCGAGTTCGAACGGGATCGAGCGGAAATAGCCCATCAGGAGCCAGGTGCAGAACGGAATTAGGAAGGTCGGATAGGTGAGGATCAGCGCCAGTCGCGTGTCGTAGATGCCGAACTGGAACACCATGAAGGCGAGTGGGATGAACAGGATCGACGGCGGCACGAGATAGGCGAGGAAGATCATCAGCCCCGTCACCCGCGCGCCGGTGAACCGCACCCTCTCGATCGCATAGGCGGCGAAGACGGACGCCGCCAGCGACAGGATCGTCGAGAAGACCGACACGATCATCGTGTTCCACAGCCAGCCCGGATAGGAAGTCTGGAACAGGAGATACTTGATGTGGTCGAGCGTTGGCCCGACGACCCAGAACGGGCTGTAGTCGCGATAGTTCGTGAGCTGGTGGTTGGGCTTCACCGCCGTCACCGCCATCCAGTAGAACGGGAACAGCAAGACGAAGACGAAGACGAAGAGCGGCAGGTAGACGACGACGATGCGGCGCATCAGCGTGTCGTACTGGTTCATGCCGACGATATCGTCTTCTGTGGCTTTTGCCTCGATTGCGTTGTCGGTCATGGTCATGTCCTCAATCGGCTCCGCCCTGCTGCCATTTGCGGCGTTGCAGGCCGAAGAAACTGAACAGGATCGCGCCGAGCAGGAACGGGATCATGGCCACGGCGATTGCCGCGCCTTCGCCGAGCTGGCCGCCGGGTATGGCACGCTGGAAGGAGAGCGTCGCCATCAGATGCGTCGCATTGACGGGCCCACCGCGCGTCAAAACGTAGATCAACTGGAAGTCGGTGAAGGTGAACAGCACGGAGAAGGTCATCACGACCGCGATGATCGGCGTCAGAAGCGGCAGCGTCACATAGCGGAAGCGCTGCCAGGACTTGGCGCCGTCGAGCGCGGCCGCCTCGTGCAGCGATTGCGGGATCGTCTGCAGACCGGCCAGGAGA
This sequence comes from Aliihoeflea sp. 2WW, assembly GCF_000497755.1. Lineage (GTDB taxonomy): Bacteria > Pseudomonadota > Alphaproteobacteria > Rhizobiales > Rhizobiaceae > Aliihoeflea. The sequence continues at coordinate 263,464 of NZ_AYOD01000035.1, read as the reverse complement.
CAGATCGCGACGAAGGGAATGCCGCGCCAGACATTGGCGGCGATGACTGAGGCGCGCGCCAGGTTAGGGTCGCCGAGGAAGTTGATCGGTCGCTCGATCAGGCCCCAGTCCATCAGGACGAAGGAGATGATCGAGAATTGCGAATCGAAGATCCACCAGAAGGCGAGCGCCGACAGCACGGTCGGCACGACCCACGGCAGCAGGATGATGGCGCGAAAGAAGTTCTTGAACCGCAGATGCTGGTTCAGGACGAGCGCGAGCCAGAGGCCCAGTACGAATTTCAGAACCGTCGCGACGAAGGTGTAGAGCAGCGTGTTGAAGACCGAGAGCCAGAAGACGTTGTCGTTCCACAGCCAAACATAGTTCTCGAGACCGATGAAGACGCCCGGTCGACCGGTCGAGGTATCGGTGAAGCCGAGCCAGACGCCGAGGCCGAGCGGATAGGTCAGGAAGCACAGGAGAAAGGCGGCCGCTGGCAGCATGAACAGAAGGCCGAGCCCGTTGCGGCTTTCGCTGAGCCGCGTCAGCATCGATGTTCTGGGTCGCGATACGGCGATTTTTCCGCCTTCCAGGGTCGTGGACATTGGCCGTTGATCTCCGTCACAGGGTCGACTTGGCCCGAATGGGAAGCACCGGGCTCACGCGAGCCCGGTGCCGACCGCGTCAGACGCGGTAGTAGCGGTTGATGCGCCGTTCGGCGTTTGCGATCGCGTCTTCGGGCGTGCGCTGGCCGGTCACGGCTTCGGCGAACATGTCGACAAGGACATAGTCGGCCATCACCGCCGCGGACGCATAGCCGAGCGGGCCGGGCCAGCCATTCGGGCGCAAGCTCGCCGACGCCTTCGAGTAGGGCTCGTGGATCGGCGAGGACGTCCAGACCGGGTTCGACTCGTATGCCCGCAATGGCTGGCAGCAATAGGCGCTGGCGCCCTCGATCCACGCATTCATGTTGTCGGCTTCGTACATGAAGGCGAGATAGGCCTTGGCCGCTTCCGGATAGGGCGTGTGGTTGAAGATCGCCAGCGTCGACGTCTGGTGCAACTCGACCGATTCGCCGACCGGTCCGACCGGCAGCGTCGTGGTGCGGATGTCGTCGGCGATCTCCTGCATGGCCGGGTCGTTGCGCGCTGCGTAGTAGAGCGACACGCCATTGGCGACGAGCGAGCACTGTCCGGCCAGGAAAGCGCGGTTGTTGTTGATGTCGAGCCAGCTTTCGGTGCCGGGAATGAAGGTCGCGTAGAGCGCCCGCGCATATTCGATGGCAGCCAGAGTCTCCGGGCTGTTGATGGCCACCGCTCCGCTTTCGTCGACCATGCGTCCGCCATGGCTCCACAGCAGCCAATGCGCGTAGTTGTTGCCGTCGCCGACGGCTTTGCCGTGCGGGAAGCCTGCAGGTGTGCCATTGGCCTGCAGCGCCGTGCAAAGTTCCAGGAAGCCGGCTGTGTCGTTCGGGAATTCCGAGAACCCGGCCGCCTCGACCTGGCTTGCGCGATAGCAGATCGCGTTGCCGATGGCGCAGAGCGGCAGGGCGATGAAGCTGTCGTCGCGACGAGCATAGCCTTCGAGACCGGGATACCAGCCGCCATGCGCTTCGCCGAGCGCGGTGCCGAGCTCGGTCACGTCGACCAGCTTGTCGGGATATTGGTGCACGTCGTCGAACCAGCCCATGACGAGATCGGGGCCGGAGCCGATATTGGCGGCGACTGCCGCCTTGGGCCGCACGTCCTCCCAGCTTTCCTGATCGATCCGGACCTCGACGCCGGTCGCCTCGGTGAAGGCGCGTGTGTTGGCGTTCCACGCCTCTTCCTCGGCCTTGACGAAGGGAACCCAGCGCAGGAGCCGCAGCGTCGCGCCGGCTTCGGGCGTGTAGGTGGGAATGGCGTTTTGGGCGAAAGCGCGCCGCGGCATGGTTATGCCACCGAGCGCGGCCGTTCCGATAAGTCCGGCGGCACCTGTCATGATCTGTCTGCGATTGAACGTCATGTCATCTCCTCCTTCTTGTTTCGGACGTATCGGGACCTCCGCCCTTCTCGCCCGCTCCTCTGCCTCAGTCCCTAAGTCGTATCCCGCTGCCCGCGTCGAAGAGGTGCACCGTGCGCGGATCGATCGACACGTTCAGCGTTTCGCCCGGCGCAAGCATCACCCGCTCGCGAAAGACGCAGGTCACCTGCGTTTGACCGATGAGCCCGACGATCTGGCTTTCCGAGCCGGTCGGCTCGATGACCTGAACCTTGAGTTCGACAGGACCGCCCAACGAAAAGGATTCCGGCCGGATGCCGTACACCAGCGCCTTTCCGCGTGCGGAAGCGAGATCTGCGGGCGCAGGAAGCGCCACGCCGTCATCGGTGACGAAGCGGGCCGCGTCTGCCTCGTCGAGACGGCCGTTGAGAAAATTCATCGCCGGCGATCCGATGAAGCCGGCGACGAAGAGGTTGGCCGGATTGTCGTAGAGGTCGAGCGGCGCGCCGACCTGCTCGACGATGCCGTCATGCATGACGACGATCTTGTCGGCCATCGTCATCGCCTCGATCTGGTCGTGCGTGACGTAGACGGTCGTTGTGGTCAGTCTCTGATGCAGGTTCTTGATCTCGGTGCGCATCGACACGCGCAGCTTGGCGTCGAGATTGGAAAGCGGCTCGTCGAAGAGGAAGACCTGCGGATCGCGCACGATCGCCCGGCCCATCGCGACGCGCTGGCGCTGCCCCCCGGAAAGCTGGCGTGGGTAGCGGTGAAGCAGGTTCGACAGGCCGAGGATTTCGGCTGCGGGCTTCACCCGTTCCTCGATTTCGCTTTTCGAGGCTCCTGCGAGCATGAGCGAGAACGACATGTTGTCGGCGACGGTCATGTGCGGGTAGAGCGCGTAGTTCTGGAACACCATGGCGATGTCGCGCTCTTTGGGCGGCAGGTCGTTGACGATCCTGTTGCCGATGCGGATCTCGCCGGACGTGATGTGCTCGAGACCGGCCAGCATGCGCAGAAGCGTGGACTTGCCACAGCCCGACGGGCCGACGAGAATGACGAATTCGCCGTCCTCGATATCGATGCTGACGCCCTTGATGACGGGGTGATTTCCGAAAGACTTGCGTACGTCGTCGATTTCGACTGACGCCATTGGAGATCCTCCCTGATGTCCCGTTGCGCCTGCCTGTTCCGCGGGCGCGCTATCCGCGTCCGACGAACGGCATCGCGTTCGCCATGACGGTTAAGGTCAGTACGTTCGTGCCGAGCGGCAGACCGGCCATGTAGACGACCGCATCGGCGACATTGCGCGGGTCGATCGTCGCCTCGGCCCTGATGCTGCCGTCGGCCTGCAGGACGCCCTTCGAGATCGTGTCGGTCATCTCGCTCGCCGCATTGCCGATATCGATCTGGCCGCAGGCGATGTTGTGCGCACGCCCTTCGAGTGACGTCGCCTTGGTCAACCCGGTGATCGCGTGCTTTGTCGCCGCATAGGGCGCCGAGTTCGGGCGTGGCGTCGTGGCGGAAACCGATCCGTTGTTGATGATGCGCCCGCCCTTTGGCGATTGCGTCTTGAAGAGGCGCACCGCGTGCTGGGTGCACAGGAATGCCGATGTGAGATTGGAGGCGAGGACCGCGTTCCAGTCGGAAAAGTCGATCTCTTCCAGCGGCAAAGGCGGAGCATTTATCCCGGCATTGTTGACCAGGAGATTGAGCCTGCCGTGAACCGAGACGACTTCCGCGAAGAGATTCTTGACCGCGGCCGGATCGGCGAGGTCCGCCACGATGCCGGTGACCGCCAGCCCTTTGCTGACCAGCCGCGCGGCAGCGTCGTCCAGGATCTGGCCGCGCCGGCCCGTGATGACCACCTGCCATCCGGCTTCCGCCAGGGCCGTCGCGATCGCAAGGCCGACGCCAGTTCCGCCGCCCGTCACCAGCGCGACAGAAGAGGAATTCCGGTCATGGCTAACCATGCGGCAAAACCCGCACTGTCGGTGTCATGGCACTCCTCCCGGTACAACCTGACCGTTCACGAATGTGCGGGCGGGCAACCTGGAGCAAACGGGTAACGCATCGCCAAATTGCTGGCAAGTAATTTTTGGCAGCGCTGCCAAATAGTGGTAGCCGTGCCTGGACGTTGCGGTTAGGGTGTCGCCACCATGGACCAGGACGACGATCACAAGCACCGGAACGAGGTCACGCTGCGCGAAGTCAGTGCGGCCGTCGGCCTTGGAATGAGCACGATCTCGCGGGTCCTGCGCAATCACGGCTCCTTCTCGCAGGCGACCCGGGACCGCGTGATGAAGGCGGTCGAGGAATTGGGCTATGTGCCGAACCGGATCGCCGGAACGCTTGCCTCCTCGGGCTCCAACCTCGTCGGCATCGTCATCCCGTCCCTGCACAACATCGTCTTTCCGGACCTGCTGAGCGGCGCTGCGGTGACGCTCGATCCGATCGGCTTCCAGACGGTCATCGCCGTCACCGACTACGATCTCGACCAGGAGCAGAAGGTCATCCAGTCGATGCTGGCCTGGCGCCCCGCCGCCTTCCTGGTAGCCGGCCTGGAGCATACGCCGCGCACGCGCGCCATGCTGAAGAACAGCGGCGTGCGCATCGCCGAATTGCTGGATACCGATGGCGAGGGCATCGACATCGTCGTCGGCTTTTCGCAGCGCGAGGCGGGCGCCGTGAGCGGACGCCATCTCGTCGAGCGCGGTTACCGGCGGATCGGCTATGTCGGCCCGCAATTCGCATGCGACCCGCGGGCGCGAAAACGCTTTGCCGGCTTCAGCGAGGTCCTCGCCGAGGCGGGCGCCAGCGTCGTGGAAACGGAACTCATCGGCCGGACGTCCTCGACGGAAGCCGGCCGTGCCGCGCTCGAGCGGATGCTGGCGCGCACCCCCGATCTCGACGCGGTCTATTTTTCGAATGACGACTTCGCGGTGGGCGGCCTGTTCCACTGTTTCGCCAACGGCATCTCGGTGCCCTCGCAACTTGCCATCATGGGCTTCAACGGCCTCGACATCGGCCGCTTCGCACCGCAGCCGCTGACGACCCTGCGCACGCCGCGCACCGAGATCGGCGAGATCGGCGCCCGCATGGTGATGGAGCCGGGAGGCGCGAAGGTCGTCGACGTTCCGTTCGAACTTGTCAGGGGAGCCACGACCTGAGCGGTCGATGCGGGGAGGCATCGGGCGCATCCGAATCATCACAAGGGAGGAAACCAAGATGATCGCAAGAACCGTTCTGGCACTGGGCGTCGCGCTTGCCGCGGCGGCGGGGACCATTCCCCATGCAGCCGCGCAATATCCGGACAGGCCATTGACCCTGATCGTGCCGTGGGGCGCGGGCGGCGGCACCGACGCCACAGCGCGCATCATCGGCGCGGGCCTCGAACGCGAGCTCGGCCAGCCGGTCAGCGTCGTCAACCGCACCGGCGGATCGGGCGTGGTCGGCCATTCGGCCATCGCCGAGGCCGAACCGGACGGCTACACGATCGGCATCGCCACGGTCGAGATCGGCATGATGCACTGGCAGGGCCTGACGGAACTGACCTACGCGAACTATACGCCCCTCGCACTGATGAACGAGGATGCGGCCGGGGTGCAGGTGCTGGCCGATTCCGAATACGACACGCTCGAAAGCCTCCTGGAGGCGATCGCCGGATCACCCGCCGGCACCTTCCGTGCCTCGGGAACCGGGCAGGGCGGCATCTGGCATCTCGCCATCGCGGGGCTTCTCAATGATCGCGGCATCGATCCGGCGAGCGTACCGTGGGTGCCGAGCGACGGCGCCGCGTCCGGCCTTCAGGATTTGATGGCAGGCGGCGTCAATCTCGTCCCCGTCTCGCTCGTCGAGGCGCGCGGCCTGATCGAGGCTGGCCGCGTCAAGTCGCTCGGCCTGATGGGCCCCGAACGCGCCGACCTGTTCCCCGACGTGCCGACCTTGTCCGAGGCCATCGGCTCGGACTGGCAGATCGGCGCATGGCGCGGGATCGTCGGCCCGCAAGACCTGCCGGAGGACGTCGCCACCCGCCTCATGGATGCGCTTGAGGCGGTCTACAACAGCGAGGACTACCAGAACTTCATGGCCGCCCAGGGCTATGGCGTGCGTTGGGCACGTGGTGATGAGTTCGGCACCTTCATGGAACAGGCCGACGCCTCACTTGGCGAGACGATGGAGGCCGTCGGTCTCGCCCAGTAATCCGATCGACGAAAGCCTGCCGGCCATCGGTCGGCAGGCGGTCGCCACGCTTCCCATCGATCTGGTGGAGACCTTCATGCGGTTCAGCGACACGATGCTCGGCACCGTGCTCCTCTTTCTCGGAGCCGCGATAGCGGTTTATGCGCGCACTTTGCCCGCCGTGCCGGGACAGCAATATGGCGCCGCGGCCTTCCCGACGCTGATCGGGCTCGCGATGGTCGCATGCGCACTCGTCCTGTTCGCCAAGGGCTGGCAGCAGGGGCGCGTGGCGCTCGTCACACGTACCGAATGGACGCGTCAACCGGGCGCGTTGCTCGCTGTTTTCGTCACCGTCCTTTGCGTCATCGCCTATATCTTCCTCGCCCGCCCTGTTGGTTTCGTGCCGGTTTCCTTCGCGATCCTGCTCGTCCTTTTTCGATTGCTGTCGGTCTCGTGGGGCAAGGCGATCTTCTTCGCCGTCGCGGCGACGCTCGTCACCGATTATGTCTTCCGCAGCCTGCTGCTGGTCCCATTGCCGTTCGGCGTCATGCCGCGGCTGCCCTGGTAGGAGGAGGTCGACATGGACGCGATACTCCAGGCATTCGGGCTCGTCTTCACCTGGCAGGTTCTGACCACGGTCACCGCCGCAGCTCTGTTCGGCCTCCTCGTCGGCGCGGTGCCGGGCCTGACCGCCACGATGGCGACGGCGCTTCTGGTGCCGCTGACCTTCTTCATGGACCCGATCCCCGCGGTCGGCGCGATGGTGACCTGCGCGGCGATGGCGATCTTCGCCGGCGACATTCCCGGCGCGCTGTTGCGCATGCCCGGAACCCCCGCTTCCGCCGCCTACACCAACGAAGCCTATGCGATGACGCGCAAGGGCGAGGCGGAAACCGCACTCGGCGCCTGCGTCCTCTTTTCGGCAATCGGCGGCCTGTTCGGCACGATCGTGCTGATATTTGCGGCGCCGGCGCTGGCCGAGTTCGCGCTGAACTTCTCGTCCCAGGAATATTTCTGGATGGCGATGCTCGGCCTGACCTGCGCGACCTTCATCGGCGCCGCGTCGCCGGTCAAGGGAATGGTCAGCCTGCTGATCGGCCTGCTCGTCGCGACGGTCGGGCTCAAGAACGCGTCGGGCGTGCCGCGCTTTACCTTCGGCTCGACCGACCTTATGGCCGGCATCGACTTCATACCGGCCATGATCGGCCTTTTCGCCGTCTCCGAGGTCATGCGGACCATGGCGGCCGGCGCGCCGTCCTGGGACAATGTTCAGGTCAGGGTCGGCAACATCTTTCGCGATTGGGGCGGCATGCTGACCCGCTACTGGCGCCAGCAGATCCGCGGCAATGTCACGGGCACGGCCATCGGCATCCTGCCGGGCGCCGGGGCGGATGTGGCGGCCTATGTGAGCTATGCCGTCAGCAGGCGTTTTTCGCGGACGCCGGAAAAATACGGCACGGGCCATGTCGAGGGCATTGTCGAGGCGACATCCTCCAACAATGCCTCGCTGTCGAGCGCCTGGGTGCCCGCGCTCGTTTTCGGCATTCCCGGCGACACGATCACCGCGATCGTGATCGGGGTCCTCTACGTGAAAGGCCTCAATCCGGGGCCGACACTTTTCCTTTTCAACCCGCAGACGATCTACGCGGTCTTCCTGATCTTCATTCTCGCCAACCTCTTGATGATCCCGCTCGGCTGGATGGTGATCAAGCTGGCGCGAGGTCTCTTGCGCACGCCGCGTTCGATCCTGATGCCCATCATCCTCGTCTTCTGCATCGTCGGCGCTTTCGCCTCCAACAACGCGGCCTACGGCATCGTCATCATGCTCGTTTTCGGATTGCTCGGCTTCTTCATGGAGGAAAACGACATCCCGATCGCGCCCTGCATCCTCGGCATCGTGATCGGCCCCATTCTCGAACACAATTTCATCACGACGATGATCAAGTCGGACGGTTCGCTCTTGACCTTCGTCAATCGTCCGATCGCCGCGGTTCTGGCAGTCGCGCTGGCTCTGATCTGGGTTTCCGTAATCTACACGACGTTCCGCGGCAGGCGCGCAGGGTCGACTTGAGGACGCAAGGGTGTTGTGTCGACGTCTTGCGCATTGTACGAATGGCAGCGCTGCCAAAACTGCTCCGGCAGTTCTTGTCGGCGACAGTGAAGGGGAGGTTCAATCATGACGACGGGTGAAGGTGCAAAGCTGAGGTCGCGCGCTTGGTTCGACAATCCGCTGAACCCGGACATGACGGCGCTCTATCTCGAGCGCTATCTGAACTACGGCCTCTCGCAGGAGGAACTGCAGTCCGGAAAGCCGATCATCGGGATCGCGCAGACCGGGTCCGACCTGTCGCCCTGCAACCGCCATCACCTCGAACTCACCAAGCGCGTGCGCGAGGGCATTCGCGAGGCCGGCGGCATCGCGATCGAGTTTCCCGTCCATCCGATCCAGGAAACCGGCAAGCGGCCGACCGCATCGCTCGACCGCAACCTCGCCTATCTCGGCCTGGTCGAGGTGCTCTACGGCTATCCGCTCGACGGTGTCGTCCTCAATATCGGCTGCGACAAGACGACCCCGGCCATGCTCATGGGCGCTGCGACCGTCAACATCCCGGCCGTCGCGTTGTCGGTTGGCCCGATGCTCAATGGCTGGTTCCGCGGCGAGCGCACCGGATCGGGCACCATCGTGTGGAAGGCGCGCGAGATGATGGCGGCCGGCGAGATCGACTATGCGGGCTTCATCAAACTGGTGGCCAGCTCGGCGCCATCCACCGGCTATTGCAACACGATGGGCACGGCGACCACGATGAACAGCCTTGCCGAGGCGCTCGGCATGCAGCTTCCCGGTTCTGCCGCGATCCCGGCACCCTATCGGGATCGCCAGGAAATGGCCTATCTGACCGGCAAGCGCATCGTGGCGATGGTCGCGGAGGATCTGAAACCGTCCGACATCCTGACGCGCGACGCGTTCATCAACGCCATCCGCGTGAATTCCGCCATTGGTGGCTCGACCAACGCGCCGATCCATCTCAACGCTCTCGCGCGCCATGTCGGCGTCGAGCTGACGATCGAAGACTGGCAGACCTATGGCGAGGAAGTGCCGCTTCTGGTCAACCTCCAGCCCGCCGGCGAGTATCTGGGCGAGGATTACTACCACGCCGGCGGCGTGCCGGCCGTCGTCGCGCAACTGATGGCCAACGGCCTGATCGCTGCGGACGCGATGACCGTCAATGGGCGGACGATTGGCGAGAACTGCCGCGAGGCCGCGATCGAGGACGACCGCGTCATCAGGCCATTCGGCAAGCCGCTCAAGACGAATGCCGGTTTTCGCGTCCTTCGCGGCAATCTGTTCGACAGCGCCATCATGAAGATGTCGGTGATCTCCCAGGAATTCCGCGACCGTTACCTGTCCGATCCCGCGCAACCGATGGCGTTCGAGGGACGGGCGATCGTTTTCGACGGACCGGAGGACTACCACCACCGGATCGACGATCCGGCGCTCGGCATCGACGAAAACTGCATTCTGTTCATGCGTGGCGCGGGCCCGATCGGTTACCCGGGCGCCGCCGAGGTGGTGAACATGCGCGCGCCGGACTACCTCATCAAGCGCGGCATCCACGCCCTGCCCTGCATCGGCGACGGACGGCAGTCGGGAACGTCCGGCTCACCCTCCATCCTCAACGCCTCGCCGGAAGCGGCGCTCAATGGCGGGCTGGCGCTGCTCAGAACCGGCGACCGCGTCCGGATCGACCTGAAGAACGGCAAGGCCGACATGCTGGTCGACGACGCCGAGCTGCAGGATCGCCGCACCGAACTCGCCCGCCGGGGCGGATATGAAATTCCCGCCCACCAGACACCGTGGCAGGAAATCCAGCGCGGCCTCGTCTCGCAGCTCGAGACCGGCATGGTCCTTGAGCCGGCCGTCGCCTATCGCCGGCTCGCCCAGGGCGGCGTCGACGGCAAGCAGCCGCTGGTCCCGCGCGACAATCACTGATCGGTCGAAACGAAGGAGGGCGCCGATGCGCATACTGGTTCTTGGCGGCGCGGGCATGATCGGGCGGCGGCTGGTCGAAACGCTTGTGGCGGGCGGCGAACTCGGCGGACGCCGGATCGAGGCGATCCACTCCTTCGACGTCGTCGATGCAGGGGTGCCGTCGCAGCTGATCTCGACCAGTGCCGGCGACATCGCCGATCCCGCGACGATCTCGAGCCTCGTCGCGGCCCGGCCTGACGTCATCTTCCATCTGGCGTCGATCGTCTCCGGCGAGGCGGAGGTCGAGTTCGAGAAGGGCTACCGGATCAATCTCGTCGGCATGCAGAATGTGCTCGAGGCGATCCGCCTTGCGGGTGACGACTATCGGCCGCGCCTCGTCTTCACCTCTTCGATCGCCGTCTTCGGCGCGCCCTTCGAAGAGCCGATCCGCGACACGTTTCTTCATGCGCCGCTGACGAGCTACGGAACGCAAAAGGCGATCTGCGAACTGCTGTTGTCGGACTACAGCCGCAAGGGATTTGTCGATGGCGTGGGCATCCGCCTGCCCACCATCGTCGTTCGTCCCGGCAAACCCAACAAGGCGGCGTCCGGCTTCTTCTCCGGCATCATCCGCGAGCCTCTGGCCGGCATCGAGGCGGTGCTCCCGGTCGGAGACGGCGTGCGGCATTGGGTGGCAAGCCCGGCCGCGGCGGTCGGGTTCCTGCTGCACGCCGCAACGCTCGATACCGCAATTCTGGGCGACCGACGCTCGCTGACCATGCCGGGCCTGTCGATCACGGTGGGCGAGATGATCGAGACGCTGCGCGAGATCGCCGGCAACGACACCGCGGCGCTGATCAAGCGCAGGCCGGACGCGGCGATCGTCAAGATCGTCGCCGGCTGGCCGCGCGACTTTTCGGCCGAACGGGCGACATCAGTGGGCTTCGTGGCCGATACCGATTTCGGGGCGATCGTGAAGGCGCACATCGCCGACGAACGCGCCCGAAAACAGGCGACCCAAGGAGATGCCGCATGAGCAGCACACGTGAACGGATCGGCATCGTCGGCGTCGGACTGATGGGGCACGGCATCGCCAAGAACATCATAGAGGCCGGCTATCCGATGACCGTCATGGGGCATCGCAACCGCGCCCCGATCGATGATATGCGCCAGCGCGGAGCAGGCGAGGCGGACACGGTCACCCAACTTGCGGCCGTCAGCGACATCGTCTTCCTGTGTCTTCCGGGCAGCCCGCAGGTCGAGGTCGTCGTCACGCAGATATTGAAAGACAAGGGCGCCGTTCACACGATCGTCGACTGCTCGACCTGCGACCCCGTATCGACGCGCAGCCTTGCCAAGGCCTGCAATGAAGTCGGCATCGCCTTCGTCGATGCGCCGTTGGCACGAACGCCCAAGGAGGCATGGGAGGGCCAGCTCGACACGATGGTGGGGGCAAGCGAGGCGGACTTCGCCCGCGTCGAGCCGATCCTGAAATGCTGGGCGGGGCGCATCATGCGCGTCGGAGAGGTGGGGGCCGGCCACACGGTCAAGCTGCTCAACAATTTCGTCGCGCTCGGCTACGCCGCGCTTTACGCGGAAGTGCTGGCGATCGGGGCCCGCAACGGCGTCGAGGCCGCGACCTTCCGCGGCATCATCGATGGCGGCCGTATGGATTGCGGCTTCTTCCAGACCTTCATGCAGTACGCGGTCGACCGAAACCGCGACGCGCACAAATTCACCTTGCGCAACGCGCACAAGGACATGCGCTATCTGACCGGCCTTGCCAGCGAAAGCGGCATTGCCTCGCATATGGCGTCGAGCGTGAAGAACAGCTTCGCCACGGCCGAAGGGATCGGACGGGGCGACGACTACGTGCCGATGCTTGCCGACATCGTCGCCGAATTGAACGGCATCACTCGCAAGGAAGAAGGCGACCGCGCATGAACCGCATCGATCTTGAGGGACGCAAGGCCATCGTTACGGGCGGAGCGCGCGGTATAGGCTTTGCCACTGCCGAGCGGATGATCGCCAGCGGGGCGGCCGTCGAATTGTGGGACATCGATGCGGCAGCCATAGACGAGGCGACCCGTTCGCTCGGCGATCAGGCGAGCGGTGCGGTGGTCGAACTGACCGATGAGGGCGCAGTCGCCGCCGCAGCGCGCAGAAGCTTCGAGGCGAGGCCCGTCGATATTCTGGTCAACAATGCGGGCATCACCGGCGGCAATGCGAAGACCTGGGACCTTGCGCCGGATGTCTGGCGGCGGACGGTCGAGGTCAATCTTGTCGCTCCCTATCTGACCTGCCACGCGCTTGTGCCGCTCATGATGGGCTCGGGCTATGGCCGGATCATCAACGTCGCATCGATCGCCGGCAAGGAAGGCAATCCCAATGCGTCGCATTATTCGGCCTCGAAGGCGGGCCTCATCGCCTTGACCAAGTCTCTCGGCAAGGAACTGGCGGGATCGGGCATATTGGTGAACTGCGTGACGCCTGCCGCCGCCCGCACCGCCATCTTCGACCAGATGACGCAGGAACACATCGACTACATGCTCGCCAAGATTCCGCTCCACCGTTTCGTCGAGCCTGCCGAGGTGGCGGCGATGATCGCCTGGCTCGCCTCGGAGGACTGCTCGTTCACGACCGGTGCGGTATTCGATATCTCGGGCGGACGGGCCGTCTACTGACCGCACGCCCGCAACGCCGCATCGTCATAGAAGTGTCATAAAACCCGGCAAGATCACGATCGCTGGGGCGCGTCGAATTTGAGAGAAGATCGCGGCCCATGACGATTTCCACATCCTCCGGCGCGTCCGCGCGCCTGCTATTGCCGACCCGCGAGTTGAAGGTCGCAGCGATCATCCTGGCGGTGGGAGCAATGGCAAGTCTTGCGGTGCTGGCCGCAGACCAGTTGTGGGGGATCGACCATTACGATCTCGTCCGCGACCCCAACGCGATCGCCAACAACCCCAACTATTTCGGCCTCGTCTCAAATCTCGGCATCGTCCTGTGGATGGTCGGCGCTGTCGGTGCGCTGCAGGCACACGTGGCGTTGAAGGGTGGACCCGGCCGCAATTTCGGCAGCCTCCTGCTTTTCGGGGGCGCCTTCTCCGCCGTGATGGGGCTCGACGATCTTTTCATGCTGCACGAATCGATCGCGACGTTCGGCATCCCCGAAATCGTCGTCCTCGTCCCGCACGCGCTGCTGCTGGCGATGCTGTGCCATCAGGCCTGGCTGCTCCGATCGGCAACGCCCTGGCTGCTGCTCGCGGCCTGCGTCGGCGCCTTCGGTCTTTCGATGGCGGTCGACGTTTACCCGGTCGATTTCGGCGGACAGGTCTTCATCGAGGAGAGCTTCAAGCTTCTCGGCATCATGTTTCTGACAGCCTATCTCGTGATGACGAGCCAGAAGGCGCTGCGCGCCTAACGGGCCGCCACGAGCAATTCCGTATCCGTCCTGCCGTGCACGTTGGCATGGCGGACGGTCAGTTGGCCTGCCGCGTAGTAGATCAGGAACGAGCCGATCGTATAGGGATAGAGGATGTCGACCTCGACGAACGAGCGAATGAGAAGCAGGACCGCCAGCCCGAACAGGACGTAGGCTGCCTGATCGCTGGCGCGTGACAGAAGGCGCCCCAGATGGGCGAAGAGCACGCCGCCGATGAGGACGCAGATCAGTGCGAAGCCGACCGCGCCGAGTTCAACCAGGGCCTCGATGTAAGTGTTGTGGAAGTGGAAGCCGGTCCGGGTTGCGATGTAGAACTCCGCCCAAAGCCGTTCGGCCTCGCCGAAGCCCTGCACCCAGTAGCCCTGATAGCCGACGCCCAAAACCGGCGCCTGCGCGATGGAGGCGAGACCTTCCGACCACAGATAGGTCCGTCCCGTCAGTGTCGCATCCTTGCCGAAGATTGCCAGCACCGCATCGAGCGCGCCGGCATTGAGGGCGACGACGATACCCCCGGTGGCGACGATCGCCAGGGCGATGAAGAGCACCTTGCGTGCGGCAGGCGAGAACAGGAGCACCGCGCGCATACCCGCCATCGCGGCGAGGGTCAGCACGATGCCGATGAGCGATGTCGCCGATTGCGAGGCGACGAGCGCATAGGCCGAGACGCCGCCAATGGCCATCGCGACGAGCCGGGTGACGACGGCCGCGTCGAGCAGAAACACCGCCACGAAGGCGAAATAGACGCCGAGCGATGCGTAGAAACCGAGCTGGTTCTTCGAGGAGAAGGCACCGACGAAACTGTAGGTGCCGTCGAGCGGATCGAAATGATAGCCGCCGAAGGCAAAGGAATAGGCAAGCACCAGCGTCGCACCGGCAAGGACGCCGAAGCTCAGCGTCCGCGCCCCGATGACACGCGCCGCGATCAGCGCGCAGACGATGTGCGTGGCGTATTGCACGCTCGCCCGCGCGCTCGTCCCGGGTGCCAGCGACCAGAAGGTGGACAGGCAGGCGAGCACGCCGAACGCCAGTATCCAGTGATAGCGCGCATAGTTGCCGAGCACCCGGCGATAGTCGATGAGGACGAGCGGCAGCCACAATGCGTAATAGGCAAGGACGGCAGCCGGGCCGAAGCGTGTCGAGTAGGCGAAGACGAACACCGACAGCGAAATTGCCACGACGCCATAGGCGAAATTGCGCTCCGGCGAGACGAAGGATGCCTTGGCGACCCGCATCTGCCCTAGCTTGGCTGCTCGACTGCGGCAGCCGCGACCGGCTCGATCTTCACCTTGACCACGTCGCCCGGCAGGACCGGCGTGTGCTCCTGCGCGGGCATTTCCTGCGGCTCGCCATCGATCTCGCGCACGATGACGTAGCTGATGTCGGGCTCGGCGGCGCCGACCGCACCGGCGGCCTCGGGCGCGATCGACAGGGCTTCCTGCATCAGGCTGTTGCTGGTCAGGATTTTCAGATTGGCCGCCTCCAGATTGGCTTCGGCCTGCTGGAGTTCCTGCGCGACTTCCGCGTCGCGGTCGTTGCGCAGCGCGTTGGCGTCCTGCGTCGCCTGCGCGATATCCTGCTTGGCGCGCAGGGCGGCGGTTTCCATGTCGAGTACCCGGCCCTCGAGGTCGGCGACTGAACGGCCGATGGACAGCACGCGCTCGTTGACGACGAGACCGCGGTCGGCCAGGTCGCCGATGCCGGCAAGCTGCTCGCGCGACAGTTCGATCTGCTCGTTCTGGCTGGTGATCTTCCGTTCGAGTGCGACGATCTCGTTTTCGAGCAGTTCCTTGAGGTCGTCGATCGCGGCGAGCTGGCGCTCGAGCCGTTCGGCGCGGGCATCGCGGAAGGCGGTTTCGTCCTCGATCAGCTTCTGGCCCTGCTCGGTGCCGCTCAGTTCCTCCGGGAATTGAATCTCTGCGCTTCCCGTCGTCTCGGCTTCGAGCCGCGCCTTTCGCGCGATCAGCCGCATTCGGTCGGCGCTGAGCACGTCGACGTCGCCGCTGGCATTGATGAAATCGCGCTCGATCCGCTGTCCGGTCTCGGCCGAGCGGCGCATGCCGCCCGCAATGCTGACGGCTTTCAGCACGGTGAGGTTGGGATCGAACGGATAGCGACCCGGCGTCGCCACGTCGCCGGAGAGGAAGAACGGCCGGTACTCGGCAAGCTCGACGGAGGCTTCCGGGCGATCCATGAGGCCGAGCTTCTGCTGCAGCGCGTCGCCGATCTCGGTCGCGACATCCGCGGTCGTGCGCCCGTTCGCCTCGACTTCGCCGACGATGGGCACCGATATGACGCCGGCGGGGCCGACGACATATTCGCCGCTGATCGACGACCAGTCGCGCACGGCGCCTTCGGCCGTCTGCCATTCGACGATGCGGATGTTGAGCTTGTCCATCGTGCCGAGCATATAGCCTTCGGCGGTCGCGAAAGTGACCGAACCGGAAAGGACGCAAAGCGCGCCGGCAAGGCCGCGGAATATCGAGGGGCGCAGCATGATCAATAGCTTCCGCGCGCCGCCACCACGACGGGCACGGTCCTGAGGATGATCTTCATGTCGAAAACGATCGACCAGTTTTCGACATAGTGCATGTCGTAGGCGACGCGCTGCGCATAAGACACGTCGTTGCGGCCGCTGATCTGCCACAGGCCGGTGAGACCGGGACGCGATTTCAGATAGTAGCTCGCCGCCTTGCCGTAGAGCTCAAGCTCTTTCTTCACGACGGGTCGCGGGCCGACGATGCTCATGTCGCCAATGAGGATGTTGTAGATTTGTGGCAGCTCGTCGAGGCTGAGCTTTCGCAGGACGATTCCGACCCGCGTGACCCGCGGATCGTCCTTCAGCTTGCGGGTCGCCAGCCATTCGTCCCGCGCCTCGGGACAGCGGACGAAATGCGCTGCGAGGACTTCCTCGCCATTGGGCACCATCGTGCGAAATTTCAGGCAGTCGAAGACCCGTCCGTTTCGGCCGATTCGTCCATGGCGGTAGAATACGCTGCCGCCATCCGACAGTTTGACCAGCATGCCGAGCATGAGGAAGAGCGGACTGAACACGACAAGCGCGGCGAGCGCGCCGAAGACGTCGAAGACCCGTTTCCACGCGCCGCCGATGGCAGGCGGCTCGTCACTGCCAAGCCGCCGCTTTTCTTCTCTGTTGGCCGTGGATGAAGCGAGTTTCATACGGATCTCCAAATGCACGAACATGCGAAAGCCTGTTTCGCATTGCACCATAAACATGGGAGTGGAGATAAGCGCGTTGTGTGCCCACAATCGGACGACAGGCAAATATTGAATCATAATTTGTGACGTGAGGATATTGTAAGGCATTCCGGAAATAGAAAGTCGCAACCGAAAATTGAAACCATCCGACTGATATAAATCAGGCGCCTTACATCATAATCTATATATCGACTTGTACTTCCGGTTTTGCGGTCACCCGGCGAAAGCCGTAAATCAATACCGATATTGCGTTCGATGCCAGCGCGGAATTATCTATCGCAATGCAGCATAGGTCGAGCGCATCCGGCGCTTTTGATTGCATGGCCTCGACGAAGTGACTATAGACGATCAAGGCATGCGGGGGCGCGCAAGAGGCTTGGTGCCAAATCAGGCTAGGGGCCCTGCGCCGCGTTGCATGTCGGCTTGGCTTCTTGGGGTCGTCGATGTCGTTCTCGTTGTTCCTGCGTGGATTCTTGGTAGCGATCGCAATTTTTGCGGTCGTTACGTATTTCCTGACGCAGTCCGTCTGGACGACTATCATCAATACGATCATCTGCGCGGCCTTGATCCAGATCGGCTATGTGATCGGCGTCCTTTGGATGGTCGGGCGCACGAAAGCCGGACCGGCCAATGACGCCCAGGATGAGCGGGCCGATTCGCCCGGCCTCGATCCCGCATCCTCCAAGAAGCCGGGGCGCATCGGCAGTGTCCCAGGCTCGCGGCACCCCTAACGTTCGTCCTAGACGCCTGCGGCCAGCACCGTCTCGCCACAGTTCTGACCGATGTCTCGCCCTCGAATGAAACGAGAGGTGAGCATTTGATGCCATCGCGCCCCAACGAGCCGATCGCTGCCGATGTCTGCGTCGTCATCGCTGCCATGAATGCGGCGGCCACGATCGGCCGCGCGGTTTCCTCCGCACTAAACGAGCCGCGGGTGAAGGAGATCGTGATCGTCGATGACGGATCGCGTGATGATGCGACGATTGGGGCGGCGCAGGCCGGCGACGATGACACCGGGCGGGTCAGTGTCATTCGGCTGGACGAAAATCGTGGGCCCGCTCACGCGCGCAACGTCGCGATCGCCCGTTCGAAGGCGCCTTTCCTTGCGATCCTCGATGCCGACGATTTTTTCATCGCCGGCCGCTTCGACGAAATGCTCGACGGAGAGGATTGGGATTTCGTCGCCGACAACATCGTCTTCGTCGATGAGCGCCAGGCGGGAAGCCTGCCCGAAATTCCCGCCTTCCAGGCCGAGCCGAGCTTCATCGGGTTCAAGGCGTTCGTTGACGGAAACATCTCCCGCAAGGGTGCCGAGCGGGGCGAGATCGGGTTCTTGAAACCGGTCATGCGGCGGTCCTTTCTCGACCGGCATGGCTTGCGCTACGACGAAACCCTGCGGCTGGGCGAGGATTTCGACCTCTATGCGCGCGCATTGGCGCTCGGCGCGCGTTACAAGGTGGTGCGCCATTGCGGTTATGGTGCCGTCGTGCGCGCCGGCTCGCTCAGCGGACGGCACCGGACACTGGATCTGAAGCATCTCTACGAGGCCGATCGCGGCATCCTGGCCTCGATTCGCCTCGAACCGGCCGACGAGCAGGCGTTGCGTCGTCATGAGCGCCATATCCGCGGTCGATATGAATTGCGCAACTTTTTGGATCGGAAGGGGCAGGCCGGTCCCTTGCGCGCCGGGCTCGAACTGCTCGCACGACCATCGGCCATTCCGGCGGTCGTCGGCGGCATCGCATCTGACAAATGGCAGGCAGCGCGGAGCGGCGGACCGATGCGGGGACCTGCGCAGGTCGAGCAACCGCGTTTCCTGCTGCAGGCCCGCAAGGTCTCTCAGAAGTAGTCGCGGCGGACCTCGTCGAGAACGGAAACGAGCCGGTCCTTGCGAGCCTGAAGGATAGCGCCGTCGCTCAGTCGCGGTTTGGCGCGGGCGGCGCGCCACAGCCCGAGCGCGGCCGGGCTCCCGAGCAGGTTTTTCGCCAGAGACCGCAGGCCCGTTGCCTGCGTTGTCTGCCGTTCTGCGAGCAGGAGATCGCCGCCGCGAACTGGTGCCTCCTGCTCCCTTTCCGAATAGTCGACACCCCAGAAGCGCGCTCCCTTGGTGATCGCCTCGGCGCGGGAGGAGAGCGCGATTCGGCGCGGCGCATAGGTCAACTCGAGCGAGCGCGCCCAGTCGTTCCACTTGAAGCTGTTGATGCTCGCCGATGTCGACACGGCGACCCACGGCACCCGGAATGCGTCGGCTAGAATCGCCGCATGCATGGATTCGGCGATGACCAGATCGGCGCCGGCGATCTGCCTGATCACATGCTTCGCCTCCCCGCACGGGTCGACATAGCCAATTCCGGCAAGGTCGCAAAGTTGCGGCCACAGTCCGCCAATGGTCGATTCCCAATGCGGCACGAACACCGTGCCGCCAATCTTCTCGATCGATCGGAACTCCGGCATTTCGGTCACCATCACCGCCGGGTCGATGATCCCGAGCGATGGATCGTGGCCGAGCTTTTGCGCAGTCAGCGGCCCGCGTAGCGCGCGTATGTCCCAGTCGGGACCGGACATGTCCGGCATTTCGCCATAGCCGAAACCGCTGCCGATCACGAGCTTTCGTCCGGAGGGCGGCAGCAGCTTTGCGTTGAGCACCGTGCCGACTCCGACGAGGAGGACGTCGTCGGCGACGTCGCGAAAGCCCGGCAGCAGAAAATCCCAGAGCCACAGGTTCAGATCGTCGCCGAAATTGCCGTGCGCGGATTCCCAGTAGAACGGGGTCATCGCGGGCCGGCCTTCGGCAGAAACTTGCCGGCGGCAAGTCGCATCGCGCTGGTCACGATGCGCGGGTCGCGCCAGGCCCAGCCGGCGAGCTGGCGAAATTGCGGCGTCTTGCGCTCGCGAAGCAACCGCGCCTGTCCCCATAATGCCTGCTGCCGGGCGGTTTGCTTGTAAGACGCGATCGACGCGCGATCCTGCGCATCGTGCGAAAACCGCGTCTCGAGCCTGTCGAGCGCGACCCAGGTATTGAACTGCTGTCTGAGGAAGAGTGGGGAGCCGCTGTCGACGCCGTGAAAGATGTTGACGCCTTCGCCGCGCGTCGCACCGATGGCGTCGGACAGGATGGTGCGCCGGGCAGTGCGCACGCATTCGTAGAAGAAGAGCACGTCCTCGGCCGCCAGCCGCAGGGCGGCCTCGAAGCGCGTGGAGCGGAATAGCGGCGCGCCGATCACCATCGCAGACAGGTGCATGAAGCTCCAGTTCCGGAGCATCACGCTGGCGATGTCGGGAATTTCCACGACAGGCGGATCGTCGCTGAGGCGGGTGATTTCCGTCACGTCCGCAAGCGCGGAGACGCCGAAATGGTAGTGGAAGGCCTCGCCGCCCGAAATCGACGCGAAATAACAGTCCGCCTCAAAACGTGACAGGTTTTCGACGGCGATCTTGAGATGATCGGGCGTCCATTCGTCGTCGGAATCGAGAAACGCGACATAGTCGCTGTCGGCCGAAACGGCGTCGAGGCCGGCATTTCGCGCCGCGCCCGGACCGGCATTCTTCTGGGTCACGACGCGGATGCGCCGGCGTTCCTCGGCACTGAGTACGGCGAGTTCGGGCTCGAGCGGAGAAGGCGATTCGTCGTCGACGATGATGATGTCGAAACATGTATGCGACTGCGCGAACACCGAGGCCAGTGCCCGGCGCAATATGCCCGCTTCGCGCTGGTAATAGGGAATGACCACGCTGCACTTCGTCATCTTTTCGTGCCTTTTCTGACGATGGAAGGTTCGCACGACGCAGCGATCTGGCCGCGTCTGGATGCCGATTTCACCGGACCTGCCTGACTGGTCCCACGACCAGTACGAAAGAGAAATTGCCGATGGCGCCAGTGATCTCGCTGCGAACGGTGACCAACAATGTCGGTTGGAGCATCTTCTCGAAGACCAGCACTTTCGGGCTGAAATTTGTCACGGTTCCGATCCTGGCCCGGCTTCTGAGCCCGGAGGAATTCGGCATCGTCGCCGTCGCGCAACTGGTCGTACTGTTCCTGACCATGGTCGGCGGCGCCGGTCTGGCTGCCGCATTGGTGGTCGAGCGCACCCATGACGAAACGACGGTGCATTCGGTTTTCTGGACCAATTTTGCGATGGCAATTGCCATGGCGCTGGCGCTTTTCGTGTTCGCCGAACCGCTGGCGGCGATGATGGGCGCGCCGGGGGGCGGCGGTGTGGTCCAAATCATGGCGCTGATCATCCCGATCCTGCTTTGCGGCGACGTCGCCTATGCGCTGCTCGCCCGCCGCATGGCCTTCGACAAGGATGCCTTCTGGAGCGTCCTGTCCGAATCTGCCGGGGCGCTGTGCGCCGTCGCGCTGGCGCTGGCGGGGTGGGGCATGTGGGCGCTGGTCGCTCAACTGTTCCTGTCGGCGATCCTGCGTCTCGGAGGTCTCTTCTACGCCACCGGCTACCGGCCGCGCCTCGTCTTCTCGCTTGCCCGGGTTCGCGCACTGTGGGGCTACAGCGCGGGGCTGATGGGGTCCGAAATCTTCAACTTCGTCACGTTCCAGTCGCCGCTCGTGATCGTCTCGCGCTTTCTCGGCATCGCGGAGGCGGGGGCCTATTCGGCCGCGAACCGCTTCGCGAGCATTCCGAACCAAATTGTTCTGGCGGCGCTGATGGGCGTGCTCTTCCCGACTTTCAGCCACATCGCCGACGACCGGGAACGACGCACGCGGGCGCTTTTTCTGTCGACGCAGGTCTGCAGCCTCGTCCTCGCGCCGATGATGTTCGGCATCTGGGCGATCGCGGAGCCGGGCATGTACGTGATCTTCGGCCAGCAATGGGCCTGGGCCTGGCCGGTGCTCGGCCTGCTGGCGCTGTCGAAAGGCATATTGGCGCCGTGCAGCACCTACATTCCCTATCTGAAGGGCGTCGGCAAAAGCCATGTGCTCTGGTGGGTCGCCGTCACCCGCGCCGTACTCGTCAGCGCGGCGGTGGCCTATGGTGCGATTTCGGGCGGGCTCGTCCAGGCGATGATCTGGCTTTGCATTGCGAATGCCGCAACGCTCGTCTTTTATTGCTGGACCGTGTTCCGAACCGACGACGTTCCTTTCCTGCGCAATTTTCTCGCTACCTGCCGGCCGATGGCAAGCGCCCTCGTAATGGCCGTCGCTGTTCGGGTCCTCGTCGACCGATTGCGCGAATCGGATTTCGGTCCCGTCGTCCAGATAGCGATCGGCGCCGCTGCCGGTGCCATGATCTACGCAGTGCTCATTCTCCTGACGGAACGGGCACTGCTTCGCGATTTATTCGGCATGGTCGCGAAATTCCGCAATCGGGCGCAACCCGACCCGGCATCCTGATTCACGTTACCGGACGCATGTCGCAGTGCAGCATGCGGATGCTGGATTTGGGCCGACAATGCGCGTGGCCGGCAGAGGGCGATACTAACGCGGCCTCACAATTCGTTATCCCGGCCGGCGCTGCTTTTGGGCGTGCAGCCACATTCTCATCCGGTCGCGAGGCTATTTGCATTGCAGCAAACGCTTCATCGGGAGGTTTCCGCAGCGGCCCTTGGGAGGGGGCGGCGAACGAAGAGGTAAAGGACCCATGGCTCACGAACCGACCCGGCTGCGCACCATCGCTGCTTCAACGATCATTGCCGCGCTCGCGTCAGGCACGACCATTGCCCATGCCGTCGAAGGTGGCGCCTCCTTCATCGAGGAATTCGACGATCTCACTTCCGAACGCTGGTACGTTTCCGATGGCTGGTCCAACGGCGATCATCAGAATTGCACCTGGTCGAAAGATCAGGTCGCGGTGGAAGATGGCGTCCTGCGGCTCGGCTTCGCTGCCGAGCGTTACAAGGATCGCGAGAACGTCTGCGGAGAAGTGCAGACGAATGAACGTTTCGGCTACGGCACCTACGAGGTGCGGATGAAGGCAGTGGAGGGTTCGGGTCTCAACACCGGGTTCTTCACCTATATCGGCCCCGTCCACAAACAGCCGCATGACGAGATCGATTTCGAGGTGCTCGGCAAGGACCCGTCGAAGGTGCAGGTGAACCAGTATGTCGATGGCGAGAATGTCGGCGACGAGAAACTGGTCGAAGTGACTGGCGGCGCGGCCGACGACTTCAACGACTACGCCTTCGTCTGGGAGGAAGGCCGCATCGCCTGGTACGTCAATGGCGAACTCGTCCACGAAGCGACCGATCCGGACAAGCTGCCCAGCCACGCGTCCAAGATCTATCTGAGCCTTTGGGGCTCGGACACGCTGACATCCTGGATGGGGGCGTTCGAAGCGCCCGGCGAGCCGGTGGCGGCCGAAATCGATCGCGTCGCGTTCACCGCGCCCGGCGACGAATGCCAGTTCCCCGAATCCGTCGCCTGCGCGGACTGAAACCGGCATGCTTCACGTGCTCTATCTCGTTCATGATCTGACCGATCCTGCCGTCAGCCGACGCGTGGCGATGCTTGAGGCGGGCGGAGCGCGTGTGGCCGTCGCGGGGTTCAGGCGCGACGACCGCACGGCTCCGACGCGGCTTGGCGGGTCCGTCCCGATCGATCTTGGCGTCACGCGCGATGGCAAGTTCGCCCAGCGCATCGCGGCCGTCGCCGGCGCGGCATTGGCCTTGCGCGCGCGGCTCGCCGCCGTCGATCAGCCCGACATCATCATCGCCCGGCATCTGGAAATGCTGGCCTTGGCCGACCGTGCGAAGGGGCTTTTCCCCGCTCGCCCGGCCATCGTCTACGAAAGCCTCGACATTCACCGACTGCTATTGGCCGGCAATGCGGTCGGCCGTGCCATGCGCGCCGCCGAGCGTCGTTTCGCACGAAGCGCGCAACTTCTCTTGACGAGTTCGCCGGCCTTCCTGCGCGATTATTTCGAGCCCCATGGCCAGCTCGACGCGCCGGCGCTGCTGCTTGAAAACAAGGTCCTCGATCTGAACGGACGATCCCTGGCGCCAACGCGCCCGGCCGGTGGCGAGCCATGGAAGATCGGCTGGTTCGGCGCGCTGCGTTGCGCGCGGTCGCTCGACACGCTGATCGATCTGACGCGTCGTCTCGATGGCCGTGTCGAACTCGTCCTGCGCGGTCGTCCCGCCTATGACGCCATTCCCGATTTCGACGCTCTGGTCGAAGCCGCGCCTCATGTCGCCTTCCACGGCCCCTATCGAAACCCGGACGATCTCGAGGCGATTTATGGCGAGGTTCACTTTAATTGGGCCATCGACTTCTTCGAGGAAGGCCTGAACTCCGAATGGCTCCTGCCGAACCGTCTTTATGAAGGCGGTCGCCACGGCGCGATTCCCATTGCACGCGCCGGCACCGAGACCGCCAGGTTTCTCGCAGATCGCGGCATCGGCATCGTGCTCGACACATGCTCCGCCGACGAACTGGTGCGCGTCTTCTCAAACCTTGACGCGGCCGGGTTTGCGGCTCACCGCGCACGGCTCGATGCCATCGATCCCGCAACCTGGACGGCGACGCGCAGCGACTGCGAAGCCCTCGTGTCGCGACTGTCGAGCCTTCGCCTGCAACCGGAATTGAGAGCGGCGGCATGACCTTGCAGGAACTGGCACAGCGCGTCATGACCGATGAACCCGGCACCGAATTGCCGCGCACGATGGTGGTCATCCCGTGCCTCGACGAGGCCGTCCATATCGCCGACCTCATCGCAAGATTGATGCCGTCGGCCGAGCGTCTCGACATGCCGATCCTGGTGGTGGACGGTGGCAGCAGCGACGGCACGGTGAGCCTCGTCGAAGACCTTGCAGCGCGCAACCCGCGCGTCCGGCTGATCGAAAATCCACGCCGCATTCAGAGCGCCGCAATCAACATGGCGGTCGCCGATCATGGCGAGACTTACGACTACTTCATCCGCATCGATGCCCATGGCGGCTACCCGGACGATTACTGCGACAGGCTCGTCGAGGAAGCGGTGCGTACCGGCGCAGATTCGGTCGTCGTGGCGATGAAGACGGCGGGCGAGGTGCCCTTCCAGCAGGCGACGGCGCTGGCGCAGAACTCGCCGCTGGGCAATGGTGGATCGAAGCACAGGGCGGGCGCGACGGGCCGCTGGATCGACCATGGCCACCACGCCTTGATGTCGGTTGCCGCGTTTCGCGCCATCGGCGGCTATGACGAGAGTTTCAGCCACAATGAGGACGCCGAACTCGACCACCGGCTGAACGTCGCCGGCTTCCAGATCTGGATGACCGACCGCACCTTCATGACCTATTTTCCGCGCACGACGCCGGATGCGCTTTTCAGGCAGTATTTCGCTTATGGGCGCGGGCGGGCCAGAAATGTCCTGAAGCACCGATCCGTCCCGAAGATGCGCCAGATGATCCCGCTTATGGTGGCGCCGGCCGTTGCCGGGGCGTTGCTGGCCGTCGTCAGCCTTGCCGCCATTGTGCCGGCTTTCGTCTGGATCGGGGCCTGCCTTGCCTATGGCGGCTGGCTCGCCCTGTTCCGCGGCGAGCGAAACGGGCTGTTGGCAGGCGTCTCGGCCATGATCATGCATCTCGCCTGGTCTGCCGGCTTCTGGCTTCAACTCGTCTCGCCAGGACGCAAACGATCGGGTGCCCGATGACCGAAACGTTGTGCATCGACATCGCGGTCTGCACCTACAGGCGCCCGCAGCTTGCCGACACGCTGCGCTCACTTGGCGCGCTTGTGGTTCCGGACGGTGTGACGCCCCGGTTGATCGTCGCAGACAACGACATCGGGCCGAGCGCCGAGCGCATCGTCGGCGAGATGGCTGGGCGCTTGCCGTTCCCGGTCGTCTATGTTCACTGCCCGGCGTCCAACATTTCGCTCGCCCGCAACGCCTGCCTCGACCATTCGCAGGCGGAATGGCTGGCCTTCATCGACGATGACTGCAGCGCTTCGCCGGACTGGCTGGCTGCGCTCGCCACCAAGGCGCGCCAGACGGGGGCCGACGCGGTTCTGGGCCCGGTTGCCGCGATCTATGGCGACGCGGCGCCCGCCTGGATGCGGCGCGGCGACTTTCATTCGACCAACCCGGTCTTCGTTCGCGGCAAACTGTTGACCGGCTACACCTGCAACGTCCTGATGAACGTCGCGGCTCCGTCGCTTAAGGGCCGACGGTTCGACCTGGCTCTGGGCCGTACCGGCGGCGAGGACACCGAATTCTTCACCGGCATGGTGCGCGATGGCGGGCGCCTCGCATTTGCCGAGACGGCACTCGCGAGCGAACCCGTCCCCGCCGACCGTGCGCAGTTCGGCTGGTTGGCAAAGCGGCGCTTCCGCACCGGCCAGACGCACGGACGGCTGCTCGCGAAGGCCAGCGGCGGCACGAGCGGCAAGGCCGTCGCGCTCGCCGCAGCCAAGGCTGCCTTCTGCGCCGGTGGCGCCGTCTTGACCGGGCTTCGGCCCGTCGCGCGCAATCGATACGCGCTGCGCTCGATCATGCATGGCGGCGTGGTCAGCGGTCTTCTCGGCGTGCGAGAAATCACCCTTTACGGCGACGCTTCCGCCGGCACCGAAAGGGAGCGCGACCATGCAGCCTGACGTCAGTTTCGTGATCGCGGCTTACAATGCGGAGCAGACCATCGCGCGCGCGGTCGAAAGTGCGCTTGCACAGGAAAAGGTGTCGGTCGAGATCATCGTGGTCGACGACGCGTCGGCCGATGCCACGATCGAGCGCGTTCGCGCGATCGCCGACCACCGGATCGTGCTCGTCGAAAAGCGCGTCAATGGCGGGCCAGGCGCGGCGCGCAACGCCGGCTTCGCGCTCGCCAGAGGCCGCTACCTTGCCGTGCTCGATGCGGACGATACCGTGGCGCCGGGCCGCAGCGCCCGTCTCCTTGCGCGCGCCGAAGATGCCGGAGCGCAGATCGTCCTCGACGACCTGCTCGTCATCGACGAGCGCGGCGCGCCACCTTCGTCGCGCCCGATGTTCGGCCGCGAACGCCTCGAAGCTCAGCCGACCGTGACGCTCTCCTCCTTCATCGCCGGCAATCTGATGTTCGACGCCGAGTTTTCGCTCGGCTATCTCAAGCCGGTCTTCGCGCGCGAATTCATGCGCGCGCATGCCATCGTCTATGACGAGGGGCTGAGGATCGGCGAGGACTACCTGCTCGTCGCCGACGCGCTCGCGCATGGGGCGCGCTGCGTCATCGAGCCAGAGCCCGGCTACGGGTATCACCTCGTCGACGGTTCGGTCTCGCGCGTATTGAAGCCGCAACACGTCGCGGCGATCCTTGAAGGCGACGAACGCTTCCTGTCGCGCCATGCGCTGGACGACGAGGCCAAGGCCGCCCAGGCGCGCCGCACGCGCAGTCTTCGCGAGGCGGCCACGTTTCTCGACATCGTCGCCCATCTCAAGGCGCGTTCGGCGCATCGAGCGGTGCAGGCGGCTTTTTCCGATCCGGCCGCGATCCGCCTCCTGAAGATGCCGATCATGGCCCGGCTGCGCCGCCTTGCCGGGCGGCGGTCCGCCATGGCGGCGGACGGATAGGAGTTCGAGGGCGACGAAACGGGCGGGGTGCTCAAACCGATGGAATGGAAGACCAGATGAAAAAAGTCAGAAAAGCGGTGATCCCGGTTGCGGGCCTCGGCACGCGGTTCCTGCCCGCGACGAAGGCGATGCCGAAGGAGATGCTGACCGTCGTCGACCGTCCCGTCGTGCAATACGCCGTCGACGAGGCGCGCGAGGCGGGGATCGAGCACATCGTCTTCGTCACCGGCCGCAACAAGCACGTCATCGAGGATCACTTCGATATCCAGCCCGAACTGATCGAAACGCTGACCCGGGCCAACAAGAGCGCCGAACTCGCCGCGATCGAGGCACTTCAACTCGATGCCGGCCGCGTCAGCTTCACGCGCCAGCAGGCACCGCATGGTCTCGGCCACGCGGTCTGGTGCGCGCGCGACCTGATCGGCGACGAGCCCTTCGCCCTCCTGCTGCCGGACATGGTCTCGTTCGGCGTTCGCGGATGCCTCGCGACGGCGATGCAGCTTTACCGCGAAGCAGGCGGCAACGTGCTGTCGGTCGAGCAGTGCAATCCGCTCGAGACGGCCAAATACGGCATTGTCGGCAAGGGCGGTCCCGTCGGCGCCGGTTTCGCGATCACCGAAATGGTGGAAAAGCCCGAACCGTCGCAGGCGCCGTCGAACTTTTACATCAACGGCCGCTACATCCTGCAGCCGGAAATCTTCGATCTGCTCGAAACGCAGGAGCGCGGCGCGGGCAACGAAATCCAGTTGACCGACGCCATGGCGCGCCTTGCGCGCGTCCAGCCCTTCCATGCAGCGCCCTTCAGCGGACGCATGTTCGACACCGGTTCCAAGGCAGGCTTCATCGAGGCCAATGTGGCGATGGCGCTTGCGCGTGACGACCTCCGCGATCTGGTCCTCGGACCGATCGCGGAGCTCGTCGCCTCGCATGCCGACGAAGCTTCCCGCATCAACCGCTCGGCCTGAGCCGGGCCAGAAAGCGAGACGCGCCGCAGGCGCGACCCCTTATGCACCACAGCAATACCCCCCTGGATACCCGCCGGCTGACAAGGCCGGCGGATTCCGACCAGTTCATCGATCTCGACCGCCTGCTTGCGATGGCGCGCCGACGCCTGTCCCTCGTCGCGCTTTGTGCGGTGCTGGGACTGGTGCTGGGAGGCGTGTTCCTGCTGGTGACACCGCCGACCTTCACGGCTGCGACCCGCATCCTGCTCGACGAGAACCTGACCAAGTTCACCGAGGAACGGGAAGCCCGGCCGGCGCCCAGCCAGGCCGATTCCATGGTCGCCAGCGAGGTCGAAATCCTGAAATCGGCACGGCTCGCCCGCGTGGTCGTCGAAACGCTCGACCTGCACGACAATCCCGCGTTTCTCGATCCGCCGCAGTCTCCGCAGGGCTGGCTGCGCAGTCAGGTCCGCTCGCTCGCACGCCTGCTTTCAGGCAGTGCAGGTGCCGGTGAGCCGTCGGAAGAGGCGCGCATCGGGCGTGCTTCCGCGATCCTCCAGCAGAACCTGGTTGCCGAACGCGTCGGGCGCAGCTTCGTCATCGAGGTCAAGTACAGCGCCAAGGATCGCGAGATCGCCGGATCGGTCGCGCGCGCCTATGCCGAACAATATCTGTCCGACCAGCTCGACGCGAATTTCGACGCAACGCAGCTTGCCGTCACCTGGCTCCAGGGGCGTCTCGATCAGCTGCGCACCGACTGGCTGTCCGCCTCGATGGCGGCCGAACAATTTCGTGCGGAAAACGGCCTGACGGCCGCCCGCGGCGAACTCGTTTCGGAACAGCAATTGTCCGACCTCAACAACCAGCTCGTCCTGGCGCAGGCCGAGACGGCCAATGCGCGCGCCCGCTACGATCAGTACAAGGCGATCATCGATAACGGCGAGGAGAACGCAGTCGACAACGCGATCATCCCCACGGACCTGGCGCAAGGTTCCGTCCTGACCGACCTGAAGACACGCTACCTGTCGATCACCGAGCGTGCACAGGAGATCGAGGCGCGGTTCGGCGAGGATCATTCGCAGGCCGTCGCCCTGCGCAATCAGGGCGGCGAGCTCCGCCGCCAGATTTTCCAGGAGCTGCGGCAGGTCACGGAAAGCTACCGGACCGAATTTGAGGTGGCGCGCACCCGCGAGGCTTCGCTGCGCGAAAATGTCGGAACGATGAGCGGCGAGAGTTCGGCGACCGGCCAGTCGATGGTCAAGCTGCGCGAATTGGAGCAGCAATCCTCCGCGCTCGGAAAGCTCTATGAGACGTTCCTCGCCCGCTACGAGGAGGCCTCGCAGCAGCAATCCTTCCCGATCGCCGAGGCCCGCGTGATTTCGCAGGCGAACAACCCGGTTTCGCCCTCGAGCCCCAGCAAGACGCTCGCCCTCGGTCTCTTCGCGACGCTCGGCCTGATGGCCGGGGCCGGCATCGGCGGATTGCTGGAATTCCGCGAACGCTTCCTGCGCACCGGCGACGACGTCCGCGACGGGCTCGGCCTCGATTTCCTCGGCTACCTGCCGCTGTTGGGCTCGACCCGATCGATGCGAGCCCAACCCAGCACGCCGACTGGCGAGCCGAGCGCGCTCGACCATACCGGGTCGAGCCTCTTGAGGATCGCCGTCTTTTCCCCTGCCTCGCTTTTCGCCGACACCCTGCGCAGCGCCAAGCTGGCGAGCGATGTCGTGCTGCATGACAAGCCCTCGAAGGTCATGGGCTTCGTGTCCGTTCTGCCGCGCGAGGGCAAGACGACGGCGGCCGCGAACTTTGCCGGACTGCTGGCGGCCAATGGCGCCCGCACGGTCCTGATCGACGGCGATCTGCGCAATCCGGGCTTGAGCCGCCGGCTCGGATCGCAGCCCAAGGCGGGACTGGTCGAAGCGCTCGTCGGACGCGTTGCCTGGCAGAACGCGCTTCTGGCAGACCAGAAGACAGGCCTGTCGATCCTGCCGGCGGTCCTCCGCGGGAGGCTGTCCCATACCAGCGAACTGATCTCCGGCCAGGCGATGGGCACGATGCTCGAGGAAATGCGCAGTCATTTCGACTATATCGTCATCGACCTGCCGCCGCTCGGTCCCGTGATCGACGCCCGCGCCTTCGCGCCGCTCGCCGACGGTTTCCTATTCGTCACCGAATGGGGCGGGACCCCTCGCGCGCTCGTCCGCCAGACCCTGCAGGGCGAACCGCAGATCGCCGCCAGGACGATGGGCGTCATCTTGAACAAAACGGACATGAAGCGCCTGCCCAAATACGGATCGGCGGGTGGCGCGGAGCGCTACTTCCATCGCTATGCCGCCTATTATGGCGAGCAGAGCGGTTAGTGGCGGTTCGAAAGAAAGCGCCCGCGATTTTGCCAGATGCGCAGCGCGGTCAGCCGCCCGGTCCTGAATGCGCCGGTGTCGAGATTCATCCGACGGCCGATGCGCTCGGCCGTGTCGACAGGCGTGTGGCCGTGGACGACATAGCGCGGCAGACGGTGCGACGCCTCGTGGAATGCCTTGCGGATGAAGAGCAAATCCTCGTCGCGCTGGTCCTCGAGCGCGACGCCGGGCCGGATGCCGGCATGGACGAACAGGAAATGGCCGGTGTCGATCAGGATCGGCATCGCACGCAAAAGGTCCGCGTGATGCGCCGGGACGGCTGCCCGCACCCTGGCGGCGATGCGTGCGGGATCGGAGCCCAGCGCGCGCAAATCGCCGGCTTCGATGCCGTAGGAGGCAAGCGTCGGCAACCCGCCGACCGTCAGCCAGTCGGCGAGCGCGATGCGGTCGTCGAGGAAATCGAGCATGAACCGTTCATGGTTGCCCATCAGGCAGATGCGGTCGAAGCCGGGCGGCGGCGGCCGCGACAGATGTTCCATCACGTCGCGCGAGCGCGGGCCGCGATCCACATAGTCGCCGAGCATGATGATCAGCTTTTCGCCGCCAAGCCGCGATGCGTCATCGGCGATGACCGCCTCCAGCGCCAGCAACTCGTCGAGGCAGCCATGCACGTCGCCGACGGCGTAGACGACGAACCCCTCGATATCGAGGCGAAGCCGCGCCGGACCGCGCCTTTGGCCCGTTTCGGAAGACCCGGAAGAGAACAGCTTTGGCAGCTTCCAGCCTGTCATGCCTTCAACTCGTGCCCGGACACGTCCGCTTCAGCCTGAGGCGCGGCTGGCCCATGCAAGACCGGAGAAGTCGATGTTGCAGACCCATCCTGCACCTTACGCCGTTCCACCTGTTTCGAACTCCATGTCGCAGCGTGTCGCGATCGCGCGAACGCTGTGCATCGCTTTTATGACCTTCGTCCACGTGCAGCCCGGCATAGCCGAGAACGTCTACGATCGCGAGGCCGGGTTTTTCGACATCGTCTATTTCGTCCTCACGCGGCTGATCGGCCTGAGTTCCGTCTCCCTGCTCGGCATCGTCTCGGGCTATTTCATCGTTTCCAGTCTCGTCAAGGCGGGCCCGGCCCGCGTCGTCGCCGCCAAGCTGCGCACCCTCGTCGTTCCGCTCGTTTCATGGAACGCGCTGATGCTTGCGCTGCTCGTCGCCTATGGCATGCTTTCGGACAATTGGCGCGACATGCCGCAGGCGACGCCACTCGGCATCGCCAATGCCTTTCTCGCACTGACCGAATGGCCGCTTGTCGTCCCGCTCTGGTTCCTGCGCGACCTGTTCGTCTGCTGTCTCGTGTCGCCGCTTGTGCTGATCGGCCTGCGCCGGTCGGCGCCGGCGGTGTTCGCCGTGCTGGCCGCCTATACGCTGTTCGGCACAGACTGGTATCTCATGCAGCGGCCGCAATTGCTGCTGTTCTTCGCCATCGGCATGTGGCTGCGCCTGGCCGATATCGGCGAATGGTCGCTCGACCGCGCGCTGCGACCGCTCCTGGCGGGCCTCGCCATCATGGTGGCGATCTTCCTCGCCTTGCGCATCGGGCGCGTGTCGATCGGTGAGATGAACGAGACGCTGCGCATCGTGCTGGACACGCTGCTGCGCGTGACCATGGCCGCCGGATGCTGGCTTCTGACGGACGTTCTGCGCCGCTCGCACATCGGATCGCTGTTGATTCGGTTCGAGCCGTACGCGTTCTTCCTCTTCTGCAGCCACGCGATACTGTTCAAATTCGGCGGCATCCTGTTGCGACGGGTCTTCGGCAATTACGGCTCCGATCTGTTTGCGATCTCGTTCTTCCTTCAGCCCGTCCTTGCCATCGTCGCCGCCATCATCGGCATGCAGCTCGTCAGCCGTTTCGCGCTGCCGGCATTTCTCTTCAATGCCGGCAAGGGGCCGGTGATCGCCAAGCGCGCCGGGCCTGCCCCCGATCGCAAATCGGTCGCTCCGCAGATACGATGATCTCGAAGCAAGAGGCAAAGTGCACATGAACCTGTTCAAACCCTTCCGCAGCCGGTCCGCCTCGCGTGACGAGGACACGGACAGGCAGCGCTTCGACCGGCTTTCGGCGGCGATCGCGTCGCTTCGCGAGGAAGTCGTGCAGGAACGTGACGGCTTGCGTCGCCGCTACGAGCAGCGTCGCGACGATGCAGCATTCGCATTCGACGCCTTGGACCGAAAACCTTCGAGGGCCAGACTGGCCGACGAACTCGATCGCCAGAGCGCGGCATTGCTGAACTCGGAAAAGCGCCTGAAGACGCTCGACCGGCAGCGCGATTTTCTCGACAGGTTCGACGTTCTTTTGGGCGAATTTCGCGCTGGTAAAGCGCCGACTTGTGGCGCATATCTAAGTTCGACTCACTGCAAATGTAAGCTGCTGCTTTTTCTTCAGAAATCTTCATAGATCGGTTCTCGGATCGCCAAATATCTGCATCAGGATGACTCAAAGCCAACTGCGCGGTTTGGAGCCCCACCCGCAGTCACAAAAAAAGCCCGGCAGAGCCGGGCTTAAAGACGTCCTCGATATTTGATTATGACAGATGTGCTAAGCGCGCTCGTTCATAAAACTGAGCTTTGAGCAGCTCTTTCGGAAACGCCGGTTCGACCTCGATCTGATCCAACGACTTCAGGAGCGCGGTATGATGCTTCCCAGTTTCGATCGAGAGCGTCGCCAGGCTGACGTACCGTTCCGCAAAACGCTCGACACTTTCTGGGACCAAAGCGATCCGCCGTCGGCCTTGGGTCGGCTTATTGCAGATGAAAGTCTCAATCATACCGTTGTTGATCAGCGCGTTGACCACCGTGATTCTGGTTCTGATGGTCTTTCCAGCCTGACGTTTCGTCATCCCATGATAGCGACGGGAAATCACCCGTGCGACCTCTTCGGGGTCGACGAAAATCGCCCTGTAGGCTCGCTCGGCGGGATTGATGCGGACGTTGA
The DNA here is from genome assembly GCF_000497755.1 of Aliihoeflea sp. 2WW. GTDB lineage: Bacteria > Pseudomonadota > Alphaproteobacteria > Rhizobiales > Rhizobiaceae > Aliihoeflea. The sequence goes on along the minus strand of NZ_AYOD01000035.1, from coordinate 229,912 downwards.
TCAGCTGTGAGCTAAACAACATTCGCACGATGTCGTACTCATGGCACTCCGTCGTACGAGCCGCGCCTCGAATGTCCAGGAACCGATCGTCCTCGAGGCAGAGCGCGGAACCATTCGCTGTGAGCCTGCCCAGAAATACGTCAAGCCGCCTCTTCGGAAACACATGTTGGGTAAGTGGCCCATCGCCGGGCTTTACGAGCGGTTTGAGGAATTCTTCGCCAAGTAACCGGCGATCATAGCGAGGAGGCAGGTTCAAATACCTGACGGCGGCCTGCCAAGGCATCGACTCCGCGACCAACTCCAGGAATGTGTCCGAGGCTTTGGCGTCGAACAATACTCGCTCGTTATAGAATTCGCTCGACGCGTCGGAAACGAACCCGCCCTTTTCCAAAAGGCGTCGTAGGCGATTGGGGTGCGTCTTTCTCTGCTTTGCCGCCGTTCGAACGGAGTGGATCAAACGCCGACTGACTTTTCGCCCCATGCAGATATCACCTTCGCCTAGCGGCATGGTCGCTACGGAAAAATCGTACAAGATTTCACGAAGCGGGTCATAAACGGCATCGGAAGCTGTTCGCAGATAATTGTTCAGAGCAGGCCAGGCCTCCGCCGGCGTGACTGGCGGCAGATCGCGGGCATTGCGGACGCGCTCGAACAGTGCCCGGACAGCTTTCGGACCGTTGCAGGTTACACCAAACCCATGCCTTTGCGCGGCACAAACCTCCGATGTATCGAGAGACGAGACATACCGGCCGGGAAAGAGTTCGGTAGCTCCGACGAGTTCACAAACGCGTCCGGCCGCGTCGATGCGAAACAAGTCAAGCCAGTGCGCCGGATCGCGGCGACCTCGAAGACGCTCATCGACGTACGCCTCGAAGCGGCAATCGCTATCCGTTAGGTGCGCAGAAGCCGTCGCGTTGTTCGCGCTTGCGATGATGCGGGCAAAATCAAGTTCCGATACACTTGCCCGGGTGACCAATGGCGAACGGTGTACGGGACAGTTCCTGTACGAGGTCATAATCCATGCAGCACGAAGGTAAGGACGAACGGGGGGCGGCCCGGCTCCGTCGGTAGCGTCACTAGCGATGCAAAGCGGACAGAAACGTAGCCGCTTGAAATCGAGGCCTTGGACGGCGAGGGGTTCCTCTCTGAAGACGTACCGATTCCGCTCCTTCCGAATGAAAATCCGCGCTTCAATGGCGTCGGCATCGGCGCGGGTGGCTTTAGCGAGGTGCTCGATCGCCCCACGATCCCCCAGTGCCAAGGCACTGGGGCTCGCTCCGATATCGCGGCAGAACTCTCTGGGAGGCCGACCGTTCAGCATAGCGACGCGCGAGACATAGCTCATCGTCGTCTCGTCGTCGTTGAGAGATAAGGTCAGCGCCCTTGGCAGGTGATCAACCATTTCTCCTCACCCTGTTCGGTTTGCGTTCGGCACCACGTCCTTGGTCCGACAGCGCCAGTTGCAGCGAACTGCCAACGTCGATGTCCCTCCAATCGGCAGCGGTGAATACGTTTCTGTCTTCCGAGCAGCCCGTCCTGATCTTAAAGATGCGGGCGAAATGCCCGTTATCAACGGTGCCCGTTCCTTCGCGCAAAGCCTCCAAGGTCGCGTCTTGGACGATTTCAATAGCAGTGCCGTACTGCCTCTCGGCGGCGTGAATGACCTTGCGAGAAAGGGTGATAGCGTCTGCGCCGAGCGAAAGCTCGGCTTTCCGTTTGACCAATGCCGTCAGGCGCTGGGCGAACTGGGCGGCATCCGCGTCGACGTCGAGCGAGGTAAAGTTGACGATCAGACAACGGCGTTTGATCTGCGTGTCTTCCTCAATGAACGTCGCGATTTCCGGCGTTCCGGAAACGATCACAGACACCGGCCACTGCGGCCATTGAACCAAGCTCTTAATTGTGTCCCGGACCTTCTGCGCTTCCTTGACATAGCCTTTCTTCGCGACGTGCTGGAGTTCGTCGATATGGACATAACGAACTTTGCGCAGTTGGAGGCGCTCGCGAACGAGCTCCCACACGACGTACTCCTTCAAGTCCCGACGGATGGGATATCCAAGCGCTCTGAGAACCTCGATTCCAAGCTGCTTCAGCGTACACGGAGACGGAGCCTTGATTGAAATCAGTGGACTGTCAGCGTCGATGTCCTGCCAGTCCCCAAATTCCACCGTCCGCGCGAAGATGCGTTCAAGCGCGCGGGTTTTACCCGCGCCCGACGCTCCGAGAAGCGCGAGCATCCTGCCCTCCGAGAGCCGGCCTACGCATGCTTCGCCGACGGCGTCGGCCGCCCGCGCACTGTTTTCTGTCAAGCGGTACATGGCGTCTGCTAGATCTTTGTCGCGCTCGCTGCCCAGGTAGGCCTTGAAGATGTCCCGTGCGATGGTTTCGATGTCCCGCGCGCCTTCGACTTTGGTCGTCTGCATGGTCAGTCCTCCAGAAAGAAATCGGCGATGTTGGTTTCGTCGACGGTCGTTTCCGCCAGCTCTGCGTCGTCGGTTGCGACCGGCGCGGGCGCGACATCGGGGTGATCCCCATCGTACTCCTCGAAAAACGCGTCCTCGGTCGAGATGTCGGGATCGCGATGGAACTTCGAAGCGACTGAGGCGAGTTCGCGGAGCTTGTCGCTCGAATAAACAAGGGGCATCAGTTGCGCCCGCTGTCGCGCCATGTCGGCGAAAGCAGTGATGTCAGCCTTCGCTTCGTCAGCAATCGGTTTCATCTCCGCAGCGCCTTTAGCGAACGCCTGCCGCTCGGACGAGCGGCGGTTCAGCCAATCGTCCAGACTGACGCCATCGAGATCGTCGCGCTTGGCGGCAACGCGGATCCACTCCTCGTCGATCTGCACGAAAATCCGGCCGATGTCGGTCTGGTCGAACCTGATCTTGACGTCGCGCGCGCCTTCCTTCTTGTGAAGTGTGTGGACGCGATCGTGCGCGTAGATGACGCCGAAGACCTCGATCCCTTCGCGGCGCAGCCTCCGATCCATCGAAACCCCGAAGACCTGGCCGACCTTCTCGCGATCGAGCATCGGCACACCGAAGCGCTCGGTCAGCCGTTGCCAGCATGCGAAAGGCGTCTCGCCTGCCAGTCCTTCGTGCGGTGTGTGGTGGTAAACGTCGACGATATACCGCACCAGAAGCCTGTAAAGCTCTTCCGGATCGATCACGGCATTGGCTTCCGCGTCATAGTCGCCCTTCGCCACGACGTTCTCGAACGTCCTTCCGTCGAAGTTGGAGACGAACTGCCGATGAATCGTCGAGAACACCCGTTCGATACGCGCTCGCATTTCCGGCACTCCAGCCGGGCAGAACATCGCTTCGGCATGAACGTCGCTGATGGCGGCACGTGTAATGTCGGCGACATAGGCGGGTCCGGTGTCGGTTACCACCGTTGTAAATTGGCCAGACATCGGCCAAGGCGACTTACAGCCGGCCGCCAGAGCGATAGGCGACTTGTCGAGCATTGCCATCCGCATCGTCGCCAAGGCGTCGGATGCGGTGGGAGACTTCTTGATCGGATGCACGGCAAGGACGCTGCGGGTGGCACAGTCGGTCATCACCGACACCCAGATGCGCGAACGCTTCGCCGCGGCGCGTTCTTTGGGAGAGAGGTCCTTCCAACGGTCCGCCTGCTGTAGAATGGTGTGAAGCTGGACGTTCCATTCGTCCATTTCGGTGCGTTCAAGCGGCCGCATGACGGAAACACCGAGGCCGATGGCCGCAAATTTGTTGCGCGCCTTCGCCTGGCCCTCGCGGGCCGCTACGACTTGGAAAACGTTAAGCTTCGAGATTTGGCGTGACAGCGCGGTTCGTCCGGGCGTCGCTAGAGGTTCTTCACCCTTGTCGATGCGCACCATGTTCAAAAGGTCGATCTCGCGTCTGAGAACCTCGTAAAGCATCTTCTTGGTAGGTCTTCTGCTGTCGCCGTAGCTTGCCGCGACACGAACGAGCGCCGCCCTTACGTCGGGATCAAATCTGTCGACCCTGTTGCCGCTACGTCCGTACCGGTCGTGCAGAACGATCGGATCGAAGCCCGCACTCTCATACTTGCGAAGCCATCGACGCAACGTCGTGGGCTTCGGGGGGACACGAGCTTCCACTACTCCACCGCAGCGTTGGGAGGTGTCGAGACGTAGAATGTGCGCACCCGCGATCTTGGGGGCGATCTGCTCGATAGCCTTCAACATCAACGCTTCGGAGCGGGTGGATTGCCCTCGGCGTTCCAACTCGTGGAATTGGTCGCACCAGTCCTGCTTCCAGAAAATCTTTCTCTGGTGCGCTTCGGATAGGGTGGAAATTCCGATTTCGCCGGGACCGCGCCCCTCGATTTTCGACGGCGCGTAAAAGTCCGGGTGCCGCTTGAGAGCCCCGCGATCCCAGAGGCTGGCGATCTCTTCATGCGAGAAGTGGACGCAAAGATCGGGGGTCGCGAAACGACGTAGTACGTGGCCCTCCTTGTTGCTGGACACCGGGGTGTAGTCCACGCCATCGATCGAGATATTGTCGTGGATGCTAAAATGCATCCGAACCGTTTGCGGCTGATGATTGGTCATTGTCGCCTCCTTATTTGTCCTGATGATTGTTGATGCGGTGCACGCGGGTTTCGTAGGTGAGGGCTCCTCCGTTTGTGCATCCGATGACGCCGAGCCCGAAAAGTCGGGCGGCGGCATAGAAACCTTCGGATGTTGAAAGGCCGGCCGCCTGGAGGATGTCGGCCAGGGGCGCGACGCCGTGTACACTCGCTAGGAAGTGCTGTAGTTCGGCGACGACTTCGACGTTCGCGACGCGATTGGCGTGCAAAACCAGTCTGGCGTTGTCCGCCTTGATGCGAGTGATATGCCGCTCGGTGCGCAAAAGGATGCGCGCGTCGAGCGTCGCCGTCGCGCGGATGCGAGCCAACACGTCGCGGATGCCGCTCTTATCGACGTCTTTCTCGTATTTCACGGCGATTGCGTGCTTCGATCCGTCACAGAGCGTCGCGACGAAATCGAAGTAGTGCTGCCTCAACGAGCCATCGGCGGCCTTGAAGGAAATGGGACCGACTTGCTCGCGAAGCGCCGCCACCCGGGGGTCGGCGAGCAAGATGTAAGCGGCGTCCCGTTCGAGGGCGCTTTCGTAGTGAATCTCGCGATCGTCCAGTGGGCTGATGATCGTCCCACGGAACGAACCCCTCGAGCGCATCGCGATGGGCCGTCCGGCAAGCGAGACCTTCGGCGATGCGCGCAGTACAATGGGCTCCCGGCCTTCATCGCGCCGGCCATCATGGCATCGTTGCTTTCGTGGCGCGGTGCGATCGTCCTGGAAGCCATCCAGATCACCACGGAGCGACGCCTTGCCTTCGCAGTCGCGGACATCATTATCTTTTTTCATAGGACACAATCCCTCGCTGTCCGAATGAGGTCGGACGCAGCTGTCTTGATGAAGCCGCTCCGGGCCGACCTGAACGCAGGCCACGGAAGGGCGGTTTTTCGGGAAGAATGGGACCGGTAGATTGGGACGGCCGCGATGTCAGCGCACGAAGCTCGAATCCATCGTCATCGGCGGGGGCATGCGCGACAGCCGGTGCCGACAACGCACGCCGGACAAACTGACGCGAACATACTTTCGCAAGTCACGCTAAAAGCGAGCTACGAAACAAGACCGCAGATTAATTTGGAAACCGAAGTGTCGACGCGCGGCGGTTGCTGCCGCTTACCAGCCTATCGCTTACAGACGTATCGATAACGAGGCGATCATGACGGACACTCGATCGAACAAAGGCAGACAATGTCTGTACCTGTCCGGGACAACGACGTCAAGTCGGATCGGGTCAATCTGTGCAGCTATCGATCCATTTGGCGTGGGTCTGATATAGGCGGCGTTCCCCGTGCTCGTTTCCGGGCGTCTTCGACATTGCGCAGGGGCGGCGCGAAACCGCTCGAACTGCGGACGATAAGGCACGTTCTCGGCACCACCGGCAAGGTGGGGATAAGTCGTGCCGCACCTTGACGGTAGTTCGCCGACCGGCTTAACTGCATCAAGGTTCTTTTCCTAAGCGGACGACGGGAATTGAACCCGCATGCCGAGGTGCCTAACCACGGTTTTACCAGCAACGTCCGCATTTGGGAGTGGTGTCGGTTGCAGCCGATTCCGCTCCCTTTCTTTTACTTCCCGTCAGTCCATCAGTTTTTTCCTCCCTGTCTCCGTAATCGTGTAGTGACGACCGTCCCGAACCACCGAACCGCTGTTCCGGAGTCGGGTCTTGGCTTTCTCGGCCGCGGATCTCGTCCAGCCCAGCCGGGTAAGCAATTCCGTGAGGTCTCCCGAGTCGAGGGGGTTTTGCGATGCCGTCAAGGCTTCGAGAACAATGCGCCACGCAGGCTTCGCGCCCACGTCGACAGGCCGGCCTAAGACGCTTTCCTTGACCGTAGCCGATGCGTCCGACTGCGCGCGCGCCGAATTTTCGAGATTTGCGAGCAATGTATTCGAGGGGCGCTCTACAGTTTCCTCGCCCGAGGCAATGAGGCCCGCGATGAGTTCAAGCGCGCCGAGCTCCGACAGCGCTTCGTTGACGGCGGCGGTCTTCTTGTACGTTGCTTCGGCGTCAATATCGCGGAGACGCTGTTTCAAACGCTGCGCCGCTTTTATGTTTGCGTGAAGCTTGTCATCGAGTTCCAAAGCGGGCTCTCCATGCGCCATGATTCTACGTAGACCGGCCGAATCACGAAGTCGAGACTGGTCCTTCCGTTTCCATGTCGGTTCGAGCGTTGTCCACAGCTTCCCTTTCGGCATGCGGGACCAGGCGGCATCGGTCGGTCCGGGCGGACAAAGACCGTTGACGTCGATCTGCGGACGGCGTCTCGCGGAACAGCATTCATCGCATTATTTCGCTCAAAGGCGGTCCGCGAAGTTCCCCTAGTCCGTGGCAAAGAAGCGAAGGCAGTCCTGTCCCGTGATCCTCGTTGCGTCAGATATGTCCTCGCGTCCGGGGTGCTCGTCTCAACGCAGACTTCCAGCGGCACTGTGCAAGGTGGAGCGGGAGCATATGCGTTGTATGAGTCATGAGGTTCCGCAGTTAGGTAGCAGGCGACCTGTCAGTCACCTGCCCAATAGCGCAGAGCCTCAACCAAAAGGGAGACGGCGGGTGCCGGCCTGCGCATCAGCATGCCAACCGCATGCCGCGTCCTCGCTCGATCGGTGTCAGGCAGTGTATAAGGCACAGTCCAAGGTTGAATCGCAGCATCGCGTACGATTAGATCGGTCAACTTCCCGCGGGGCCGATAAATGTCAGAAGCCGAAACATCGATCTACCAGAGCAACCTGCCAATCGACGCGAAGCTCGACCGAGCCCGGGCGGAACTACTCGACTTGTCTGCTCGCAATCGATTGCTCAATGTTCCGCGATTCTCGAAATCGGCAAAGACCATAGACGTCGTCGACGAGCGCTCCGACGAGATTTACCGACTTCTGGTCTCGGATGCGAAGGCCCTGACCTTCTCGGCGGGCCGGCCCGACCGCGCGAACGGCGAAGACGTCGGCGACGACGAAGACCTTCCGGCGGTCGACATCGCGTTGCCGGAAGACGCGGACCAGGACTACGACGAGCGGGGTGTCGCCAAGCGTCATGCCGACACAAAACTCCAGACGCGGATGACGCCGCAAGGGCTCCAGAAGCGCTTGCTGGATCTCTATCACGACGCGCGTACTCTCGAGGAAGAGCAGGGCGTCAACATCCTCTTTCTTGCGCTCGGCATGCTCCGGTGGATCGATCCCAACAACAAGGAGAACGTCCGGCACGCGCCGCTCGTCCTCATACCCGTCCGACTGGAGCGGGGAACAGCCGGTGAACGCTTCCGGTTGCGTGCAAGATCTGAGGACATGAGTTCCAATTTGTCGTTGGAGGCTTACCTCGACCGCGTCCACGCTCTGCGGCTGCCTGCCTTTGATTCCGGCGACGAGTTGGATGTCGGGGTGTATTTCGACAACGTCGCGGACGCGGTCTCCACGAAGGAAGACTGGGCGGTTCTCCGCGACGATATCGTTCTCGGGTTCTTCTCCTTCTCCAAATTCCTGATGTACCGCGATCTCGACCCCGGGAACTGGCCCGAAGGCTTCCGGATCACCGAACAGGAAAACATCCGTGCCCTCCTGTCCGACGGTTTCGAAGCGGGAGCGCCGCTGCTCTCCGAGGATGCGGCGATCGACGAACACATCTCACCCGCGGAGATGCTGCACATCGTGGACAGCGACGGATCCCAGACCCTCGCCGTGCATGACGTCAGACGCGGCAGGGACATCGTCATCCAAGGACCGCCCGGAACCGGAAAGTCGCAGACCATCGCCAACGTGATCGCCTCCGCGGTAGCAGACGGCAAGACGGTGCTTTTCGTCGCGGAGAAGATGGCGGCGCTGGAAGTCGTGAAGCGCCGCTTGGACCAAGCGGGCGTTGGCGACGCGTGCCTCGAGTTGCACAGCAACAAGGCAAACAAGCGTATGCTGCTCGAGGAGCTGCGTCGGACTTGGGAACTTGGGTCCCCGCGCGGCGACTTCCCTGCGAACTTGGCGGTGAAGCTTAATGACGCGCGCGACACCTTAAATCTACATGTCGCGCGAATCCATGAAGTGCAGCAACCATCGGGACTGACGCCCTACCGATTGTTCGGAGAGTTGACGAGACTTCGGCAGCAAGGCCAACGTCCGGTAGACCTCGAACTGGACCGCGCGACGCAATGGACGCCGGACGACGTCTCCGATCGCAGGAAGCTTTTGGCCGAACTGGTGCAGCGCGTCGACGAGATCGGACTGCCAAGCCACCATCCATGGCGAGGCGTTGGCCTGGGTATGGTGCTTCCCACGACCATGGAAAGGTTGGTTCCCCGACTCGCAGACCTTCGGACCAAGGTAGCCGCCGTTAGTGATGAAGTGGATCGCGTTTCGAACGATCTCGAACTCGAACGGAAACCCGTGGCATTTTCGGACGTAGCCGCCCTGCGCGAGCGCGCCGAAATTCTCGAGCGAGCTCCGAGCCTTTCCCGCGAGGCGATGGTTGCTGACCATTGGCATTCGCGGGTCGACGAGATTTTGGCCCTCGTTGACGCGGGATTGGACTTTGAGAAGAGGTTCGCGGAGGTGGGCGGTCTCCTGACCTCCGACGCGATCGACACGCCCTTGGAGGATGTCGAGAGCCACCTTAGGTCGCTGCCGCAGGGGTTTGGCCCAGATGCGTTTCTCCGAGCCAGGCGACTGGTTGAGATCGTGCCGGCGCTCAAAGAAGCCTCCGCCCGCCTCGCTTCCGAACTGGGCTCGACGATTGAAGGCCGCAGTCTCGCCGAGATCTATCGCTTGGTTTCTACGGGCGACAGGGTGGCGGCTGCGCCCGATGCCAGCCCTGACGCGTTTGCAGCGACCGTATGGGACAACGGAGTAGAGAAAGCAGCCGATCTCGCCGAGGCGGTCCAGACGCTCGAGCGAGCCCGGACCGCGATCGGTGATAGGTTATCGGACGCCGCGTGGACCGCTGAGGTCGCAGGCGCACGGCAGGCATTGGCGACGAATACCGGCCTTTTCAAAGTGTTCAGTGGCGACTACCGCAGGGCCGTGGCCCTGGCTAGATCGCTACTTCGCGCCCCGACGACGCCGACTGCCGAGATCATCGAATTGTTCGACCAGCTTATGAGGGGCCAGGCTGCGGCAGCGAGGCTCCGGGAAGGAGATGCGCTTGGCCGGGCCGCGTTCGGCTCCGACTGGCGGGGCGAACGATCGACCGCAGAACCGTTGCTGGCGTTGGCCGCTTGGATGCGCACCCTCAAGGGTCTCGGCGCTGAACCGCGCTTGATCGCGGGGCGTTTGGCGGACCGAGCTGCCGTCGGAGCGCGCGCGGCACAAGTTCTGCGGCTTGCAGACGACGTCAAGGGAACGTTGGAGGCTTTCTGGCACGATCTCGGTCCGACCGCAGCGAGCCTGTTCGAGGATGTCGCTTCTCCGGAACGGGCTACGCTTTTGCTCGTGGAGGCCCGCGCTCGCAACATCGTTTGGGCCGACGATGTCTGTAAGTCGGTGATCCGGCACGTGCCTGCGTCGCTGGAGGATAGGATCACCCTACTGAACAAGCTTGCGGCATTGCAGGCTGCCGCATCGGTTCTGAGGGACCGCGACGAGTTGGGGCGGACTGTCTTCGCTCCCCTCTGGGCCGGTCCTGAGACGCAATGGAGTTCGTTAGTGACGGCCGTTGGCTGGATGCAGGAATATGGAGAATTCCGGTATCTGGCCAGCCGTTTGGTTGACCGCCGGGCGCTGGCGGACAAGGCGAGAGGGATCGAGCAGGAAGCTGCCGCCGCAGTCAAGGCACTGCACGACATCGCGGACTCGCTGAATTCCAACGTATCGGGTCTGTTCGAAGTCGCCGATGCGCACGACGTTCCAATCAGCGCCTGCTCCTCCCGGCTCGATGAATGGATTGCAAATACCGAACAACTATCAAAATGGGTATCTTACAGAGATCGCGCAGACAGGGCTCACGCTGCCGGGCTGTCCGCATTTGTCGACGCCCTTTCGGACGGGACACTGTCGACGAACAGCGCCGCCCCGGCCTTCGAAATGGCATACCACGAGGCCTTGCTCGCGGCGTTCGTTGCGGCGGAGCCGGAACTCGGCAGGTTCGACGGAAACCTTCACAGCCAACATGTCCGGGAGTTCGCGAACCTCGACCGCGAACGGATCAAGGCCTCGAGCCTCGAGGTCGTGCGGGCGCACCATCGTCGTATACCATCACGGAACGGCGGGGTCGGACCTGTCGGTATCCTGAGAGGGGAGATGGCGAAACGTAGCCGGCACATGCCGATACGCCAGCTAATGCAACGAGCCGGACCCGCCATCCAGGCCATGAAGCCGGTCATGATGATGAGCCCGCTGTCGGTCGCGCAGTTTCTGACGCCGGGCAAGATGACCTTCGACTTGTTGGTAATGGACGAAGCTTCCCAGATCCAACCCGTCGACGCGCTGGGTGCCATCGCGCGGGCGAAGCAGATCGTCGTCGTCGGCGACGAGAGGCAGCTGCCGCCGACCAAGTTCTTCGCCAAGATGACTGGAGCGCAGGACGACGATGACGAAGACGACGGCGCGAGGGTGGCCGACATCGAAAGTATTCTCGGCCTTTGCAGCGCGCGCGGCCTGCCGCAACGCATGCTCCGATGGCATTACCGCAGCCGCCACCAATCCTTGATCGCGGTATCGAACTCGCAGTTCTACCAGAACAAGCTCTTCATCGTTCCCAGCCCCTATACGGCGGAAGCCGGAATGGGGCTGCGGTTCCACCACGTTCCGGACGGCGTATTCGATTCCGGCAAGACGTACGTCAACGCCGTGGAGGCCCGCACCGTAGCGGAAGCGATCATCCGACACGCGAAGACGCATCCGCAGCTCTCCCTTGGCGTGGCGACGTTCTCGGTTTCGCAACGTCGTGCGATCCAAGACGAATTGGAACTCCTGCGGCGTCTGAATCCCGATACCGAGGATTTCTTCCATTCCCATCCTGCTGAGCCGTTCTTCGTCAAGAACCTCGAAAACGTCCAGGGAGACGAGCGCGACGTCATCATCATATCTGTAGGCTACGCCAAGAACTCCCATGGTTACATGGCGATGCGGTTCGGACCGTTGGGCGCGGAAGGAGGCGAACGCCGCCTGAATGTCCTGATCAGCCGCGCCAAACGCCGGTGCGAGGTTTTTGCCTCTATAACGGATGAGGACATTGACCTGGAGCGGGGGAAAGGGAAAGGCATCTTCGCTTTCAAGCTCTTCTTGCACTACGCCCGCACCGGCCGGCTGTCCATCGCCCAAGCGACCGACCGCGACCCGGACAGCATCTTCGAGGAACAGGTGGCGCAAGCTCTCCGCGGCAGGGGATACGATGTACATCCACAAGTCGGCATTGCCGGGTTCTTCGTGGATCTCGCTGTGGCGGATGCAGAGCGTCCGGGCCGCTACCTCTTGGGTGTCGAATGCGATGGCGCTGCGTACCATTCCGCCAGGTCTGCCCGGGATCGAGACCGTTTGCGCCAAGCGGTCCTCGAGGATCACGGGTGGATCATGCACCGCATTTGGAGCACCGACTGGTTTCAGCGACCGCAAGAACAGCTAGACCGGCTTGTCAAAGCGGTGGAGGCCGCCAAGCTCGAACTTGACGAGCGTGCCGAAGTGGGAGCGATTAATTCGCGCGCTGTCCCCGTAGAAATCGTCACGGTCGACAGGGGGGATGTGACCGAGATCGGGCTCTTCGACGTGGGTGACGCCATCTCCGGAGATCTGGTCGACACTGCCTATATTGAGGCAACGATATCCCGGCCGGGACCTTACGAACTCCACGAGACACCTGTCGGCCGCCTAGCCGACCTGGTCGCCCAGGTGGTGCAGGTAGAGTCTCCCGTACATTCCGACGAGGTGGTGGCGCGGATACGCGATGCCTATGGACTGCAACGTGCCGGTGGTCGGATACAGGCGGCCGTCGAGCAGGCTATCGACCGCGCCGTAGCCCACAGGGGCATCGTCCGCGACGGACGGTTCCTGTCTATAGAGGGATCGCAACCGCAAGTCCGTGACCGCAGCAGCGTGTCGTCGCCGGGATTGCGAAAGCCGGAGAACTTGCCACCCTCTGAGTTGGAGGTTGGGATCGAGCGCGTCGTAACGGAAAACCTCGGCGCTGCGGAGGGCGAAATCGTGTCCACTTTGGCACGGCATCTCGGGTTCAAATCGACGAGCGCCCAGTTGCGTGCAATCATCATCGACGTCGTTTCCGACATGATCGATCGTGGTCGCTTCGTGAAATCCGACGGGCTTATCGTTCATCCATGATGGCGGCGCGAGCTGGACGCGTGCGGATGAGAAGTTCGCGCGCGGCGCTCGCGCTTTCGCTATCTGGACAAGCAACTGGCGATACCTGACCGCGTTATTCAGCCGCCGAACGTCTTGCTCCCCGCCTTGCCCTCGGTCGCACGACGGGTTGCTTTTCAGGGGGCACAATCGCCGCAACTCGAACTCCCGTCATTGTGCCTTCAGCGAGCAGTTCCTGCGCGAGAGCCTCGATCGCCTCGCGCCGATCTCGCACCATGCGAAGAGCTCGCTCGAAACAAGAAGCAGTTAGTTCAGAAACCCATCTGTGAGCAGCGGGATCGAAAGCGAGTCCAGCCGTGCTCGCAGACGTTTCTTCCATAAAGGTGAGCCGATCGCCCAATCCCCACGACCGGTAAGCGGCCGTCGCCAATGCAGTGGCGCGGTGGAGGTCAGATCCCGCCTTCCCGCCGACTCCCGCTGAATGGTCACCGAACAACATCCTCTCGGCCGCCGCCCCCGCCATTAACGTGGTGATTTCTTGCTCGATCCTGGCAAGAGTTCTGCATTCGCTTCGAACGATCTCAAATTCGACAGCGCCTTCCACCTGCGCCTCCACATCCGCTTCGAACCACTCCGGAATTCGAACCTGGCGGATAGCGCCGTAGCCGAGCTGGAGGCCGATGACGGCATGGCCGGCCTCGTGGACCGCGATCCGCCAGCGATAGTCCTTTGGCATGGCAATCCTCTCCGGAAGGGAAGCTTCCAGATCGGCAATGACGGGGAATCTAGACTGTCGCCGTGCCCTTCTGATGGCCTCGCGCGCCAGACGCCCCAGGTCCGCGCCCGAGCGATTTGGCAGCCGCGCGGCGATCGACTCCAGGTCGGGACGGTCGATCTGGTTTCCGAGAAGTCGATGAAGGATCTCCGCGCGGCCTTCCCGGTCCGGAAGCGAAACGCGCACGTGCCGGTCCAAACGGCCCGACCGGGTGATTGCGGCGTCGAGCCTAGCCGGATGGTTGGCCGCTCCGACGACGATCACGCCCTCGCGGCTGTCTACTCCATCCAAGCATTCGAGCAATCCCGCGACTACTTCGGTGCAATATTGCTCGTTGTGGCCGTTGAATTTCGCTCGATCGCCGAACGCGTCGATCTCGTCGATGAAAAGAATCGACGGCGCTTTCTCCTTCGCCGTGGCAAAGGCTTCGCGCATGGATTTCAGAAGGCTGTTTAGATAGCCTGCCGCCTGCCACCGCGCCAAGGATCCTGAAACGAGCTCGACGCCGCACGTGTTGGCCAGGGCTTTCGCGAAGGTGGTCTTGCCGCAGCCTGGCGGTCCGGACAGAAGGATGCCGCGGTCCACGGCCGACCACGGGATCCGGCCTTCCTTCCAGTCTGCTAAGTCTAAGGCCAGTTCCCGGCCCCACTCTTCGGCTTCGCCCATACCCACCAAGTCGTCGAGATATGGTCCGCTTGCCGCCTTCACGGCACCAGCCTCGAACTCGGCAACACATTTACCGGCCTCGGTGACGCGGGAGACGATATCTGCGGCGGAACGTCCGGTTCGCGCGGCGGCATCTAGAATCGGGAAAGGAATCTTCAGTAGCAGTTCGGCCTCTCCGCGCGTAATCGGACCGCGCGAACCCATCTTCCACGCTCCGACGATGTCGCCGGGTTTAACGGGGTCCAGTTCGATTACCGCGTCGGCCGCAAGGGCGACTGCAAGCGGAACAACGTCGCCATGCCCGCATAATGCGACCACCTTATCGGTATAGCTCAGCCAGTCAGTGACATCCTTCGGCCAGCTGTCGTTCTTTTTGTCCCCGATCACGACGACGAAGGGATCTGACCGGCGTCGGGAACCCTGCGGGACTTCGACGTATGCTTCAGCGGCTACTCGATAATGAGTGGCAGTTGCATCCGGAGGTAGCTTAAGGACGACGAGGCCGGCAGAGAAGTGGTTGAAGCGGTGCTGGTTACGCATCGCGCGAGCGACCGCGCAATAGGCAATTGCGGTCGGCAGCGAGGCAGCCAGCCTCGCGATGGCATTTTTAGGCTTTTTCATGGAAACGGTCCTTGCGTGGGCATCGTGCCCGACAGGAAAATGAGCAAGGCAGATCGCGCCTGCAGCTCCGTCAGCTGCGTATTATCCGACCGTAACAAATGGCGGCGCGCGAAGGGCCCATGGGACCGGTCTCCTCTGATACGGAACAAATAAAGAACAAAAATTGACGTGTCAATCCGCAATCGTTTGATACGGTCGCCTCGATAGGCGAGGGACGGCCCGCTTACCTCGGGCTGCTGGACCGGAACGGCGAGACAGGTGGGTCTGGCCCGCTTGGCGAATTCCGGAAGAGTGTTGTCCAACTTGGGATCGAGCTGGGTGGGGAAGTAGGGGGTCAAGAGGATGGCGTCAGCGTCCATTCCCGCACAGGGTTCACGATCCAGTCTCTGAGTCCTGGATGAAACAGGCCGGGCAACGGAAACAACTGGTGGATCGACAAAAAATCCTTAGAATTGAGCGTCGCGATAGGGATGCTTTCGACGATGGATTGCGATGCTATCATGAGATCGAGTCCCATCTTCGGTGCCTTCATCCGAGGGTCCGAAATCCATAGGTGCTTTAGAGCTCTACACCCTGTCATGCGACCATATAATCTAGCGGCGGCGGTGCATAGAAACGGTGTGTGCACGTCCGACGCCAACAACGTCTGCAACCACTCGTCGAGTTGCGCGGCTCTGATTGGGTTGTCGGGTCGTAGCAATTCGATGCCCCGTGACACCTCGACGATGGAGGCTGTCGGCAGTGCAAGCGAGAAATCCTGCAGGGCGGTCAGCCATTCCACGATGCGTAGGTCCGGCCGCTTTTTGGCCAGTTCGCTCACTACGCTGGTATCGAGCAGAAACCTTTGCGCGTCCACACTGCAGGTATCCAGCCTTGCCCCCAAATTGATGCTAGGCGAGGAGGTTTGACGCATGGTTAACGAATCTCCGGACATCCACGCCGCCAAGCTCCAGCGTATCGGTAACGATCAATGGACGTGCGATTCCGGAATCCGGCAGATCGACGATCTACTCGAGGCCGCGCGTGAACGGGAACAATTCGTCGCGCTGAACGGGAAGGTTTACGGCGTAAGGCTTGTCGAGCTTGAGCGAAGGGAGTCTGCACGGACGGTACTCAGTCGAGGCGGGCCGTTGGAAGATTAACCCGTCGCTTGATCGGCGCTGAGCTAGTTTCCGCTTGCAGGTGGCGGGGAACGATCGTTTGACAATGCTCTACCCCATCGGCGAAAACCAAGTTCAACGACGGTGCCAGGGGCTGCTGATATCCCGGGGACCGGCTGTCAATCAGCCGGGGGCTACGGGAAGGTCGCGCCACCCGCCTATTGCAGCCTCGCAGCTCGAGTTGCGCCGTATAGCACTGCCGGAAATGCCGACATAGAATGACGCGTTCAGCCCTGACCGACGCGGCAGTTGACTGGACGCATTTACAGGAAATCCAATCGGCGATGCCGTGAGGCGGGATTGAGGAGCCTCCGGTGAGACCGTAAATGCCCGGATGGGCAAACACCTCATGCCTTGATTGCACAAAGGCCGACGCACGCGCGGGCCTTTGTGCCGTTCACAATGAGCGGTGCTGCTTAGTCGGGGGAATGCGGTGCAAGCTCTTCCAAATAGCCGTTGATCTCCTCGACGAGTTCGGGGTCCGTCTGAACCGTCTGCTGGAGGCTGGGTCTGGTGAGCGAAGCGGGAACGGGGGCGAAGGAAACGGAAACAGCGCCAATCAGGGCGAATGGAATAGTCCTCAGCATTGGAAATCCTTTGCTTTGGAGGGGGTTTAACGAGACCGATCCATACTCTTCACCGCCTCGTACTGGCTGAGGAAGACGTTGCCTGTCAGTTCGGCGAGGAAGTCCGTGCGATTCAGGCGGTCCATGACCGGACCCTTCACCTCAGAAAGGTGCAGGGTGATGCCGGCATCCTTTAGGCGGTGGTTGATCTCCTCGAGGCTTTCGAGCGCGGAGGCGTCGATCATGTTCACGGCCGAGCACATCAAGATGACGTGTTTGAGCTCCGGCCGCTCGGCGACGAGAGCGGAGATGCGGTCTTCGAGGTACCGCGTATTGGCGAAGTAGAGACTTTCGTCGACTCGCAGTGACAGGATTTGCGGCGAGGTTTCCACCTCATGGCGATCGACGTTGCGGAAGTGCTCGGTGCCGGGCACTTGGCCGACAACGGCCATGTGCGGGCGCGACGTCCGGTGGAGGTGGAGGAGCAGCGACAGCGCCACGCCCATGACGACGCCGATCTCGACGCCGAGGAAGAGCGTGCCGAGGATCGTCGCGGCCATGGCCGAGAAATCGACCTTGGAATAGGTCCAGACGCGCTGAATGAGGGCGACATTTACCAGAGACAGGACGGCGACGATGATGGTCGCCGCGAGCGTTGCCTGCGGCAGGTTGGCAAGAAGCGGGGTCAGGAACAGCGTGGCGAGCGCGATGCCGATGGCCGTGTAGATGCCGGCGGCCGGCGTCTCGGCTCCGGCGTCGAAATTGACAACCGAGCGCGCAAAGCCGCCGGTGACGGGATAGCCCGACGAGATCGCCGAGGCGATGTTGGCCGCACCGAGGCCGATCAGTTCCTGGTCCGGGATGATGCGCTGGCGGCGCTTGGCGGCGAGCGTCTGCGCGACCGAAACCGATTCCACGAATCCGATCAGCGAGATCAGGAGTGCTGGGACGGCGAGCATGCGGATGAGCTCGAAATCGAACGCGGGGAGGGCCGGTACGGGCAGGCCTTGGGGAATGGCACCGACGAGGGCGACGCCTTGCGTGCCGAGGTCGAGCATCGTCACGGCGAGGATCGTCGCGGCAACGGCTGCGACTGGCCCGGCCTTCGTTGTGATATCGGCCGTCCGCGGTGATAGGCCGACCGCGACGAGCACTCGCTTCAGGCGCAGTCGCACGAAATAGAGGAAAGCCAGCACCGATGCGCCGAGGATGAGGGTCGGCAAATTAACAGAGCCGATGTTCTCGACGATGCCTATTACGATCTGCGGCAAAGTGTGCCCGCTGGCCGGAATGCCGAGCAAATATTTGAGCTGGCCGGCCGCAATCAGCAGGCCTGAAGCTGTGATGAAGCCGGAAATGACTGGGTGGCTGAGAAAGTTCGCGACGAAGCCGAGCCGGAAGAGGCCCATGGCGATCAGCATCGCGCCCGACAGGAAGGCGAGCAGCATGGCGGCGGCGAGATAGGCGGGTGTGCCCTGCGCAGCGATCTCGCCGATGGCCGAGGCGGTCATCAGCGAGACAACCGCGACGGGACCGACGGCGAGCGTGCGGCTGGTGCCAAACACGGCATAGGCGACCAGCGGCAGGATCGACGCGTAGAGCCCGATCTCCCCCGGCAGGCCTGCCAGCATTGCATAGGCGAGCGATTGCGGGATCAGCATGATGGTGACGATGATCGCCGCGACCATGTCGTTGGTCAGGGTCGCGCGGGAGTAGTGCCTACCCCAGTGAAGGATCGGCAGGTAATCTGCCAGCCGGTTCATTGTCGTGGTCTTTCGGGTGTTGCCCGCGTCAGGCGGTGCGTGGTGCGGCGGTCCCCTCGGCCACCAGGCGCGCAGCCCACATGCCGAGGATCATGGCGGGAATGAAGGCGAGCGTCCCGGTCGCGCCGAGGCCGAGCGCGGTCAGTGCTGGGCCGGGGCAGAACCCGCCAAGCCCCCAGCCGATGCCGAAGATTGCGGGGCCGGCGACGATCCTGGCGTCGATGTCGCTGCGCGTCGGCAGGTGGAATCGATCGCCGACGATAGGCTCGGCGCGCGTCAGCACCAGACGATAACCGACGAAGGCCACCATCACTGCGCCGCCCATGACGAAGGCAAGCGAGGGGTCCCAGGTTCCGAACAGATCGAGGAAGTTAAGGACCTTCGCCGGGTCCGACATGCCGGAGACGACCAGGCCTGCGCCGAAGAGGAGACCGAGCGCGAGATTGACGAGGAAGGACATGGGATCAGGCTCCGATGACGTGGCGGACGAGGAAGACGGTGACGATGGCCGTCGCCATAAAGACGCCTGTGGCGACGATGGAGCGAGCCGACAGCCGCGACAGACCGCAAACGCCATGGCCCGACGTGCAGCCATTGCCCCAGACCGAGCCGAAGCCGACGAGAAGGCCGGCGGCGATCATCAGCGGAATGTTCGACGAGACCGTCTGGCTCACCTCGATGCCGCTGATGGCGATCATGGCAAGCGGTGCGGCGACGAGCCCGACGACGAAGCCGAAGCGCGACAGGAACGCGCCATCGCGATAAGGCGGCAGGAGGCGGCCGGCGATGCCGGAAATGCCCGCGATACGGCCTTCCCACAACATCAGAAGGACGGCCGACAGGCCGATCATCATGCCGCCGACAAGCGAGGCGAGGGGTGTGAACTCGGTCATGGGTTCGATCCTTTGGCCGGCGTCGCGCAGAACATGGCGTGCATCATCGATATGAACTCGGATACGCGGCCGTCTTCGAGCCGGTAGTACATGTGCTTGGATTCCTTGCGGCCGGTAATGAAGCCGGCCTCGCGCAGTTCGGCGATTTGTTGCGACAGGCCCGGCTGGCGGATGCCGAGCGTGTCTTCGAGGTCGCGCACCGAGCGTTCGCCATCGACGAGCGCGCAGACGATCATCAGCCGCGAGGGGTGGGCGAGCTTCTTCAGGAAATCCGCCGCCTCGCTGGCATTGTCCACCATCTCGGCGGTCTCTTGCGACAATTCGCGGGTCATGACGGTCAGTCCCATGCCGCGCCCTCCAGAACGTCGAGGGGGAATTTGAGGTACCGCTGGCCGTTGGCCTCCGGCGCGGGCAGGCGGCCGCCATTCATGTTGACCTGCAACGCGTGCAGGATCAGCTTGGGCATCGGCAAGGTCGCGTCGCGCTTCTCGCGGACGGTGACGAACTCGTCCTTCGAGCGGCACTTCGACATGTGCGTGTTCGCCGCCTTCTGTTCGCCGACCGTCGACTCCCACCGCGGCTCGCGCCCGTCCGGCTGATAGTCATGGCCGACGAAGATGCGCGTCGCGTCAGGCAGGGCAAGAATCTGCTGGATCGAATCCCACAGCCGCGATGCGCTGCCGCCGGGAAAGTCGGCCCGCGCGGTTCCCGAATCCGGCATGAACAGCGTGTCGTGGACGAAGGCCGCATCGCCGATCACGTAGGTGATCGAGGCCAGCGTGTGGCCGGGCGAGAACAGCACCTTGGCATCGATCTCACCGACCTTGAATGTCTCGCCTTCGGCAAAGAGCTTGTCCCACTGCGAGCCGTCGGCGGGGAAGTCGGGCCAGTTGTAGAAGCCCTTCCACAGCCTCTGCACCTCGACCACCTTCTCGCCGATCGCGGTCGGCGCGCCGGTCTTTTCCTTGAGATAGCGCGCGGCGGAGAAGTGGTCCGCATGGGGATGGGTGTCGAGAATCCACTCGACCTCCAGACCGGCTGACCTGACGTAGTCGAGGATCGCATCGGCATTGATCGTCGCCGTCGCGCCGGACTTTTCGTCGAAGTCCAGTACGGGGTCGATGATGGCGCACTTGTGCGTGGCAGGATCGGAAACGACGTACTGCACCGAAAAGGTGCGCTTGTCGAAGAACGCCTTGACATCTGGTCTGTTGCTCATCGTGGCACTCGGTCCGTAATTTGCGTGTTGCGATTTCGTCTATTGATTGTTGGCGTCAAGCCATTTGACCGCGCCCGAAAGGTCGACGCCGAGACGCTGTCCAAGCGGCATGACGTCGTCCTTTGCCATCCGGCCGTCGAGCACTTCGCCGATCGCGTACAGCGTCGCAGAGCGCGTTCCGGTCTTGCAATGGGCGAGGACAGGGCCATCGGCCCGGGCAAGCGCGGCCTGGAAGTCGGTCACGTGACCCAGTGTGATCTGGCCCGGAACGACGGGAACATGCGTGTAGCCGAGCCCTTCGGTTTGCGCGATGCGGCGGTTCTCCGACGATGTGGGCTGGCTTGGCTCTTCGCCGTCCGGGCGGTTGTTGACGATGGCCGCGATGCCCTTGGCCTTGGCCGCAAGGATATCGCCGGCTGTCAGTTGCGGGGCGATGAAGAGCTTATCGGAAACCTGTTTCATGCGTCTCTCCTGGGGGAAGCGGCCGAGCCGTTTGTTTGATGAACCGCATATAAAATCGATTGCAAAAAAACGCAATAGACAATACGAACTTTTTGTTGCGCACATATCCGTACGAGCACGCAGGACCTGAAGCATGATCGAACCGCAAATCGGGATCGTCGCCAACCGCAACCAGTTTGCGCATCAGCTCTTGCAAGTGCTGCTTGTGGGCCTGACGCTCGGCATGGTTCGAACCGTGGTTCCAGCCTTGGCCGAGAGCGAGTTCGAGGTCCCACGCGGTTCGATCCTGCTCTTGTCGTCGTTCGTCGTTGCCTTCGGCCTTGTGAAAGGCGTTTTGAATTTTGTCGCTGGCCGCCTGTCCGAGCGGGTCGGTCGCAGGCCCGTGCTGCTCGCCGGTTGGGTCGCCGCGTTTCCAGTTCCCTTTCTAATCTATTTCGCGCCGAGCTGGTCCTGGATTGTCGCCGCGACCGTTCTTCTCGGCGTCAATCAGGGTCTTTGCTGGTCGATGAGCCAGACAGCAAAGCTCGACTTCACCCGGCCCGACCAACGCGGTCTCACTCTTGGTCTCAACGAATTTGCCGGTTATGCAGGTGTGGCCGCCGCAGGTATCGCCACCGCTTATCTGACCGAAGGCCTTGGAATGCGCACCGGCCTTCTGGTCTTTGGCATCGCCATCATCGCCGCCGGCACTTTACTGACCGTGTTTGGTGTCCGCGAGACGCTGCAGTTCATCCGTCCTTCCGCTGATCGGAATCGGAGTCCTGGCCAGGACGAGCCGCCGCCCGGCACATGGGCGGTGTTCGCACTGATGTCATGGCGGGACCGCCGTTTGGCGGCGTTGTCGCAGGCGGGCCTGGTAGAAAAATTCGTCGATGCGCTTGTTTGGGTTGTTCTGCCCGTCCACCTTTTTGCAAAGGGCGTTCCGCTGCCGCAGATCGGATGGGTCGCGGGAACCTATGGCGTCGTCTGGGGTCTTGCCCAACTCATAACCGGGCCGCTTTCCGACCGGATCGGCCGGCATATTCTCAATGTCGGAGGCATGTGGGTCTGCGCCATCGGAACCGCTCTTATGGTGTTGCTCGAGGGGTTTGCGGGGTGGACCGCTTCTGCTGCCCTCACCGGGTTTGGCATGGCGATGCTCTATCCGAACCTGTCGGCCGCCGTCGCCGATATCGCCGATCCAACATGGCGCGGCTCGGCGATCGGCATCTACCGCTTCTGGCGCGATCTGGGCTACGCGATTGGGGCGCTAGGGTTCGGCCTCGCAGCAAGCCTTGTCGGGACGCTCGATGCGGCGTTCTGGTTCGTCGCAGGCTCCATGCTCGCATCTGGAGCGCTGCTGGCACTGTGGGGCAGGGAATCGCATCCGGGTTTTGCTGCCCCTCGCTGACAGCTGCAGTTCACTTCGGATCCTTGACTTAAGTGCCCGCGTAGCGCCGGCGCGCCATGCGGGCAGCTCGTCCGCCGCCTACGAGTCGCGTCCCAATTATGCAACCCAGAATTTTGGTACCGCCCTAGACCAGCAGGTGCGACATTGTCGGGTCAGGGATCACTACCAAGGGACTTCCGTCGCGCACCGTGTCGTAGAGGTGGGCGACATCTTGATTGACCAGTCGAATACATCCCGACGAGACGGCATTGCCGATTGAGGATGCTTCGGGTGTTCCGTGGAGCCGATAGAGCGTGTCGCGTCCGCCTTCGTGAATGTAGAGCGCTCGCGCGCCGAGCGGGTTATCGAGACCAGGTCCCATGCCACCATTAGCGATTGAATAGGGTTCTAGCTCCGGCTGGCGGGCAACCATGGTGTCGGGCGGCGTCCAGCGCGGCCATTTGCGCTTGTAGGCAACTATCGCCCTGCCAGCCCAGGCAAATCCGTCGCGACCAACGCCGATACCGTAGCGTGTCGCTCGTCCGCCTGGCAGCACATGGTAGAGATATTTGCCGGGGGTATCCACGATGAGCGTGCCCGCGGGTTCGTCTGTCGGATAATCGATTTCCTGACGCCAGAACCGCGGATCGAGCTTCGTCGTGTCGACTGCCGGAATGAGAAACTCCTCGTTCAGCATGGCGGCATACATCAAAGGCGTGGGAGGCGGCGGCGGTGGTGGCGCGGCAACGAGTGCAGACTCGGGTGCTGTCGGCAGCGCCGTTGTGCAGCCGCCCAGGAAAAGCGCGCCCGCGCCGACGAGTAATGCGCGCCTTGGAACGCCAACTCGCTTCAGCAAAGGTGAACAGTCGACAGGGAGTCTCATGCTGGCCTCGATGTTTCTTGATTTTCGAAGCCGTGAGGCCTGCGTCAGCTTAAGCCTGCCTTAAGGGCCATCGTCAGGCTGCGGCACATCGACAACAGGCAGGACAATCATGGACCAACGACGCAACCACGCATGGACAGCACCGCTTCTCGACCGCCCGGCATCCCGCCGCCAGCTCCTTCTCGGCATGGGTGCTGCGGGACTTCTCCTGGCCCTCGGCATCCTTCGCGACCGAGCCTTCGCGCAGGATCTCGATCCAGAGATGGTGCTGAACGATCCGGCTTCGCCTTTGGGCGGCAACCCGAAGGGCTCGCTCAACATCGTCACCTTTTTCGACTACAATTGCCCCTTCTGCCGCCAAGCCAGCAAGCCGCTGGGTGACGTCGTGCAGGCCGACGGAGATATCCGCCTCGTCTACAAGGAATGGCCCATCTTGACGGATGCATCGAGGGACGGCGCTGTGCTCGCGCTGGCCGCGCAGCGGCAGGGCAAGTATGAGACTGCGCACGCCGCGCTGATGGCACAGGAGGGGCGCGCCGACTCGGCTGCGATGCGAAGCGTGGTGGAAGCAACCGATATCGACATGACCCGGCTAGACGCCGACCGTGCGGCGCAGTCAAACGAAATCAATGCACATCTCGACCGTAACCTGGCGATTGCCGAGGCGCTCGGTCTGCGGGGAACACCGGCTTACCTCGTCGGGCCGTACCTCGTCGCATCGGCGCTCGACACGGCCGGCTTCGAACAGGTGATCAAGGATGCGCGGGCGCGCGGAAAGGACGGCTGAGCGGCTTAGCCCTTTTGAAAGTGGAGGGTGGCGCGGAAGCCGCCACGCTTTTCGTTCGCCAGCGTTAAGCGTCCGCCGACGCGCCTCATGATCGTATCCACAATCGCAAGGCCAAGGCCGGAACCGACCCCGTCGCGACTTGCACCGCGCCAGAAGCGCTCGCGGGCGTGCGCCAGATCATAGTCACTCATACCGGGTCCCGCATCGATGACCTCGAAGCGGGATTCCTGACTGGATGACGAAATGACGATCCGCACCCTCCCGCCGGCCGGCGAGTGAAGAACAGCGTTCTCGACGATGTTTCGAAGTGCCGTCGTCGCGAGTGCCCGGTCGCAGGAAACGGTCCGGTCATGAGCGCCCTCCAAATCGATGGTGACGCCAAGGCGCGCAGCAAGGCTTTCCACCGACTGTACGCTATCGCGGACGATTGCCCCGGGATCGGCGGGTGAAATCGTCTCCCGCTCCTCATTCGCGTCGACGGCCGCCAGATCAAGCAGTTGTCGGACCAGCCGCGACGAGCGGTCGACCCCTCCTGCAATCTGTTCGAGGGCGTGTCGGCGGATCTCCGGATCATCCGATGCCAGCGCGATCTGCGCCTGTGTCTTCAGGCCGGCGAGCGGCGTCTTCAGCTCGTGGGCGGCGAAGGCCGTGAAACTCTTCTCCCGCTCCCGAGCACCCGCGACGCGGCCGAATAGACCATTGATAGCATCCAGGGCAGGCCGCAGCTCACCGGGCGCATCGGGTAGATCAACCGGCCGCAGATCGGCGGCGTGTCGCTGGCCCAGCAGACCTGCCATGCGGTCGAGCGGACGCATGCCGCGCTGAACCGACAGCCAGGTCAGGAGGCCTGCGATCGGCAAGACAACCGTCATGGGCAGCAGTGTGCCGGTCATGACATCATTCACCAGCGACTGGCGAACCTGCAGGTTGTCGCCGACCATAACTTGAACACCACGGTCGGAGTTCAGGACCGTGTAGACGCGCCAGGTCTCGCCTTTGATTGTCGTCTGCGAAAAGCCATCATCATTTGATGCCAGGCGTTCACGGGGTGCGGCTTCAGATCGGCCAACAAGCGTTCCAGCCAAGGACCATATCTGGCAGGAGAGCTGATGGCTGTAGGGCTCGTCGGTCATCGTCTCGACTTCGAGCCCTTCAATCGCGCCGGCTGCCGTTGCGATTTCGATCCGATGATCGGTGATCAGGGAATCCACCATGCGGGCGGCTTCGCGCAGCCGGGCATCCAGCACCTGCTCGACACGCGCCTGGGTGCTCCAGTAAATCCACGCCGCCGCGGACAGCCAAACGGCCCCGGTCGTGAGCAGAAGGATCAGCAGCAGTCTGGTGCGCATCGACTTCATGGCTGCTCTGCGCCCACACGATAGCCGATGCCGCGCACGGTCTGGATGACGCCCGCGCCGAGCTTTGCCCTGAGATTGTGGATGTGGACCTCGACCGCATTGCTCTCCACCCCTTCCTGCCAGCCGTAGATCGCCTCCTCCAGCGCCGTCCTGGCAATGACTGCGCCGGGGCGTTCCAAGAGCAGGCGCAAAATGGTGAACTCACGTCGTGTGAGAGAGACGGGCTTGTCGTCGCGCGTGACTGACAGCATGGCGGGATCGAGAACGACATCCTGCCAGGACAAGGTCGCACACGCCCGGCCAGAGCTACGCCGCTGGATCGCGCGCAGGCGGGCGGCCAGTTCGTCAAGATCGAAGGGCTTGCCGAGGTAATCGTCGGCACCCGCGTCGAGCCCGGCAATTCGCTCGCCGACCCGGTCCCGCGCAGTGAGCAGCAGGATCGGCGTTGTGTCGCGCTCGCGTCGTCGTTGTGCCAGCAGGTCGATGCCGGACCCGTCGGGCAGCATGATGTCGAGGACGACCGCCTCGTAGTCGCTCGCGCGCAGGGCTGCATCGGCATCAGCACAAGTCGAAACCGCATCAGGACTGAAGCCGGCGAGCTTCAGTCCGACCGTCAGGCCGTCCAGCAGGATGGGATCGTCCTCGACGATGAGAATGCGCATCGCTTGCGGCGGCTCCTTCCGATTGCAGGGACCGTCTCGACGTGTCTGCTTAAGGCTGCCTTAAGTTGCCCCGCCGAGACGGCACTCCTTCGCAACGAAAGAAGGCTTGATCAAGATGCGGTTCATCCTCTCGGCTCTGATTGCCCTGATCCTCTCAGTGGGCGCTGCCCTTGCGCAGCCGGCTGCGCCGCTCGATGTCGACGAGGCCTTCGCGCTTTCAGTGGCGAGAGACGGGGAAACGTTGATGCTCCGATGGACGATTGCGTCCGGCTACTATCTCTACCGCGACAATGTCCGGATCATTCAAGGCGCGGACGCACTACCGGTCACGATCTCGAAGGGCGTCACCAAGGAAGACCCCGGCTTCGGCACTGTAGAGGTCATCTTCGACGAAGCCGTGGCAACTGTCACGCCAAAGAGCGGCGAACCTCTTCGTGTGGACTATCAGGGCTGCCAGGACGGCGGCATCTGCTATCGGCCAGAGGCGCGTATGATCGCGCCGGACACGCTCGAGGTCACAAACGCCGTCAGCGGCTTCGGCGCGCCGGCGATTGCCGACGATTCGTTGGCTGCAGCAGGCATCGCAATCGCGGACGACGGCGGGGAAGCATCCTCAATCCTTGAAAGCAGCAGTGTCTTCTGGGTCACGCTCAGCTTTCTTGGCTTCGGTCTGTTGCTGGCCTTCACTCCTTGCGTCTTCCCGATCTATCCGATCGTCATCGGCATGCTCGGCCGCCAAGGCGAACGGACAAATGCCCGCCGCGGCTTTGTCCTGTCCACCACATACGTCTTCGGTCTGGCGCTTGCCTTCGCGATCGTCGGTGCCGTCGTCGGCTGGAGCGGCCAGAACATCCAGTTCGCCCTGCAGTCGCCGCTAACCACCGTGGCAGTCGCCGTGCTGTTCCTCATCCTCGCCAGTTCCATGTTCGGTGCCTTCGAGCTTCAGCTGCCGAGCGCGTTCACCTCCCGATTCGCGGGACGAAGCGGCGGCGGCTCGCTCGGATCGGCTGGCGCATTGGGATTCACCTCGGCGCTGATTGTCGGGCCTTGCGTGACCGCGCCGCTGGCCGGCGCGCTGGTCTACATCGCACAGGACGGCGACTGGCGGCTCGGCGCGCTGGCGCTGTTCGCGCTGGGCTTCGGCAAGGGCCTGCCCCTCATCGTCATGGCTACTTTCGGTGCCGGGCTGCTGCCGCGCGCCGGACGGTGGATGGAGGAGATCAAGCGTCTGTTCGGCTTCGGCTTCATTGCCATGGCGATTTGGGTTGCGACGCCGCTACTGCCCTTGGCGATGGATCTGTCGCTCTATGCGCTGCTCTTGATGGTCGCCTCGGTAGACCTCGTGCTGCGGATCTCGTCGCGTCGGGCAAAGATGGCCGGCATGGGCCTCACCCTCGTTGCATGCGTACTGGTTCTCGGCGCGCTCGATGGCAGCGGCAAGCCCATGCAGGCCCTGGCGAGGATTGCGCTTCGCTCCACGCCGCCTGTCCAGTCGGACCTCGCCTTCACGACGACGGCATCGCGGGAAGGCCTTCTTCATGCTTTCCAAGTAGCCGGCGAGAGGGCGCAGCCGATGATGCTCTACATCACGGCCGACTGGTGCGTGATCTGCCGTACGATCGAGCGGAAGGTGTTCCCGGGCGAAGGGGTCGCCGCAGCGTTGGAGGGCGTTCATCTCGTAAAATTCGATGTCACCGAATTCGACGCGGCCGCGCAGTCTGTTCTGGACGAACTGAACGTCGCCGGTCCGCCGACCATGATGTTCTTCGATCCCGCCCGGCGGGAACGGCAAGGGACGCGGCTTATCGGAAGCATGGGGCCATCCGACCTCATCGACTCCGCGACGGCACTCAAGCGATGAATGCCGTCACGATCGGACCGTTCATGCTGTCGGTCGACCGGCTCGTCGCGCTCGCGGGCATACTCGTCTTCATCGTTGTCGCGTCGGTCGCAGCGCGCAAGGCCGGCCCCGGCGTCGCCCAATGGTCGACGAGGGGGCTGGTCATCGGCATCATCGCAGCGCGGATCGCTCATGTCGCCTTCAACTGGAGCACGTTCGCGAAAGACCCTTGGCGTGCCGTGGCCGTCTGGCAGGGCGGGTTCTACTGGCCCGCCGGCGTTCTCGCCGCGATCGTCCTTCTGCTGGTCGAGGTCAGGGACACGCGTGGACGAATCGCAGGTCTTGCCGGCGTGGCCGTTGGTCTCTTCGTATGGAATGCCGCCTCGGTCCTGACGTCAGGCGTCGATCCGGTGCCGCTGCCAGGCAACCCGCTACAGTCCCTCGGTGGAGAAGCCGTCTCGCTTCCCGAACTCACCGGAAAACCCATGGTGATCAACCTGTGGGCGACATGGTGCCCGCCCTGCCGTCGCGAGATGCCCATGATGGCCGAAGTCGCGGCGTCGACTAATGACGTCACTTTCGTATTCGCGAACCAAGGCGAGGACGCGCCCCGCATCCGCCGCTACCTCTCGCACGAGCGTCTGCTGTTGCCTAACGTCCTGATGGACGGCCTCGGCGAACTTGGCCGGCACTACGGTGCGCCGGGGCTGCCTGCGACGCTGTTCGTCGGTGCAGATGGCAGGCTGGTCGACATTCATCTAGGAGAGATATCGCACGAGGCGATGCTCCGGAAGGTGGATGACCTTTGACGACAAGATTTGGAGTGTTGGACGTGCGGGTCAGCATCCAGTCGTATCGTCGGGTTTCGTCCGAGCCTGTCGCCGCCAGACATATCAGTGGCTAGCACCCTCAGCTAACTGTAAGTCGATTGTAAGCGGCCATCCTCCCTCAGGCAGCATGTACGCTGAATTGGCAGAGGCCGAGCTTGCATGTGGGATGGCAAGGGGGCGCAAAGTCGCTGACAGCCGTGACGGCCTGAACCAAGGACGGAAATCGATTTCCGACTTAGCCTGAAGTTGCTCATCTCGATGGCGATCCGGCAACTGCGCAATGAAAAAGGCGGCACGAATGCCGCCTCGTATTGCAATATGGTGCAAGGATTCAGCTTCCAGCCTCGATTTCGGCGAAGATCTTTTCAGCCACCTGCTTGGCCTTGCCCGGATATCGCAGTTTCTTGACGTCTTCGAGATTGGTCGGCTCGCCTACGACCACCGCTCCGATCATGCCCATGCCGAAATGCGGCGTGCACTGATACATGTAAACGCCTTCAGCGTTGACAGTCACCGTAATCTCTTCGTTGACCTTGCCCTTCCACTCTTCAGCACCTTCCGGTACGCCGTCCTTGATCGTTGCCGAGTTGTGGCTCTTGTCGGTGGGTATGAACTTGATCGTGTCGCCCGGCTCAGCCATTACGACAAGCGGTTCGAAGACCATCATGGTCCCGTCGGAACCCTTGTTGAGCATCTTCACCTCGTGCTCCGCGGCATTGGCCACCACAGGCATGGCGAACGCCAGAGCGAGGCCGATCGCATAGACAGATTTCAATTTCATTCCTCCCAATTGCCGCGCAACGCATATGCGTTGCTTCGGATAGAAACATTGCAATAATAGCATGTATG
This sequence comes from Aliihoeflea sp. 2WW, assembly GCF_000497755.1. GTDB lineage: Bacteria > Pseudomonadota > Alphaproteobacteria > Rhizobiales > Rhizobiaceae > Aliihoeflea. Next base: position 200,406 of record NZ_AYOD01000035.1, on the reverse strand, counting down.
GTCAACCCGCGACGCCCGATTTAGAAGCCTTCGGCTGCTTCCTGGGCGATTTCATCGAGCAAGGCATTTACTTCGTCGCGGCCCGGACCAGCTGGCAAAGGGCGGTATCCGACGACAATTTCACTTGGCTTTTCCTCTGCTTCGTAGACGAAGAGCACGTACGGGCAGAAGGCGATGTTCGACAAATCCTCTTCCATCGTCTTGCGCGAGACGACGGCCGAACAGAATTGGATGAACTCCGCGTTCGAATAGAGAGGCTTTTCGGCACCCACGTCCCCGGCTGTCCGCGTCAGCATGTCCCCAATCTGTCCGTGATAATCGACGACGTAGCCTCGATTGACGACAGCGTCTTCGAGGCTTGCCGCGACGTCCTCGTAGGGCTGATCGCTGGTGTAGGTTTTCGCAGCGTCCTTTGCGTGGGCACCTACGAGGCCAGCAAGCAAGCCGGCGATTGCGATAAGATGGATACGCATCTCTGAACCTTCCGATCGTTGGACAAGCTTAAGGCTAGCGCGGCCAACTCAAATATGCAAAAAATTAAATATGTAGGGAGGACTGGGATGCGACTGACACGCAGGAATGTGGTGACGGGCTTGGCAACGACAGGCTTGTGGACGATGACTCCCGCGCTAGCAGGTCGCGCGCAAGCGCAGCTTCTGACCGTTGGCGACGGGGAGTTGATGACCATCAGCGACGGGAAGCTACAGTTGCCGATCGCCTTTTCGTTCCCTGAGGCCCCGCAGGACGAACTTGTCTCCTTGCTCGCGGCCAACGGCATGCCGGAAGACATGCTGCAACCCGACTGCAACGTGACCCTCCTGCGATCTGGCGATCGATTGGCGATTTTCGACGTCGGCGCTGGCACGAACTTTATGCCCACGGCTGGAGAACTACTCGCCAATCTGGAAACCAAGGGTATCGACCCCACCGACATCACCGACGTCGTCTTCACCCATGCCCACCCCGATCATCTGTGGGGATTGACGGACGACTTCGACGAACTCGTTTTCCCCGAAGCCAGCTACCACATTGGGCGGGCAGAGTGGGACTATTGGTCTGCAGAGGATACGCTGGAGAAAGTACCGGAAAACATGCAGGCTCTTGTCGTCGGTGCGCAAAACCGATTCGAGGTCGTCGCCGATCGTATCAATTTCATAGCACCCGGTGACGAAGTCTTGCCGGGCGTGGAGGCCATGGACACGAGCGGGCACACGCCGGGCCATCTATCCTTCATCGTGCATGGATCAGACCCTGTCATCATCTTGGGCGATGCGCTGTCCAATTCCATCATTTCCGTGCAGCAGCCGGACTGGCCGGCAGGAATGGATCAGGACCCGCAGAAGGCGATCGAGATGCGCAATGTGCTGCTCGACCGACTGGCAACGGACCGAATCCAGCTGATCGGATATCACTTCCCTCACCCAGGCGCGGGGCGAATCGAGAAATCGCAGACAGGTTTCATATACGTCGAGGCATGACTATTCCGCTGGTTCGACGCCGTGCAATCGGAACGCAGAAAACGGTGAGCCCTCGAGAAGGTAAGAGAGGCCGAGCCGCGCACCGATCGCGATCGACAGCAAGACGAAGGGCGCTGATACAGCCAGTGTCGAAACGGCCGAGATGCCTTGCCCGATCGTACATCCCATGGCGAACACGCCGCCGATGCCCATGAGAGTGCCGCCGAGTAGATGGCGACTGAGTTCACGTGCATCGTCACACGCTTCCCAGCGGATGTCACGCCTCAGGAACGCGCAAACAGCCGCGCCGACCGCGACCCCGATGACCAGCCCGACCCCGTAGTCGGGATAAATACCCGTGAATGCGATCGCCTGGAGGAGGGCGTCTGCAACGGGGACGACGAACGAGCCGGATTCAAGCTGAACGATATCGAAGGAGTGCTGCGAGGCAAATGTTGTCGCCCACCAGCCGAACGTGATGACCAAGCCAATGACGGTCCCTGTGATCATCGATCCAGCTTTTCGTCTGTATCGCGGGTCGGCCAGGATCCACGACAGCATGGCGATGAAGACGATCGCGGCGACGATGAGATTCACGTCGCGGCCGGCAAGCGTGCTGAGGATCGCACCAAGCGACTGGCCACCTACCGAGGACAAATCGTAGGCATTCTGGTCTGAGGCCACGACGCGAAACTGCGCCAAAAGTCCCTTCTGAGTGCTGAGCGCTGCGAGGCCCAAGACGATAAGCACGATCAGTGACCTGAGACTGCCACCGCCCAATCGCACCAGTGCACCGAAGCCGCATGTTCCCACCAGTGCCATTCCGACCCCGAAGGCAAGGCCTCCAGCAATTGCACCGACGAGCGCCAGGTCCGACCGAACGTAAAAGCTCGACGACGCGTCGACATATCCAGCGGCCTGAAGAACCTGCGTCGAGATCAAAGCTATGGCGGCAGCGAGCGCCCAGGTGCGCAGGCCCGAGCTGTCCCCCGCATACCAATGGCGTTCGAATGCCGACATGGTGCAAAAATGGTTGCGCCTTGCCGAGAAGCCCATGATGCCTCCGCCGAGGATACCGGCCAAGACGAGAAACCACGGCGATGATGCCAATTCCATGCAATCCTCCCTAGGCCGCGGGGCCGTTCGACTTAACCGCGCCCCTGCAAGCGCGATCCGTCCCGTCAGTTCGCCGATCGCACCGGCGCGCAAAACAGGTCGTACAAAGTGGAAATGACTGACGACACTTCTGTGCTTGCGATGGAGTAGTAGATTGTCCGCCCATCGCGGCGCGTGTTGACCAGGCGGTCGAAGCGCAGCCGTGCGAGTTGCTGCGACACGGCAGCTTGGGGCATCCTCATGATGTCTTCCAACTCGGAAACGGATTTCTCACCCTCCGCGAGCAGGCAGAGAATGAGCAGCCGGTTCTCGTGGGCCAGTGCTTTAAGAAGTTCGCTTGCTTTACGCGCCTGATCGAGAAGTTTCTCGAACTCCTCGGGCGTCTGGTCGGCACTCAGCTTGGGCAGGCTCATCAAGTCGTTCCGCAAATATGCAATTTCGGGCATCGAAGTGCTCCTGCCGTCAGTTGCCATCGGGCAAGAGAGCAATCATCTCGCCGATACGGTACCAGAAAAACTCGTCACCCACATAGCCTCGAAGCCGGGCTATTTCCTTCCCGTTTGCCATGAGCACGAAGGTCGGCGTGAACCGTTCCTTTTGCACACCCGCCAGATCCTCGGGCCAGGGTTCGGTTATGTCGACGCGGCGCAGCGGAGCGCGTTTGCCTTCATCGGTTTTTGGCCAGGCCGGCGCTATTTCGGCATCGAACTGCGCGCACCAGACACAGCCAGGCTGCTCCAGCATCAAAAGCTCCGCGGCACGAAGGGGAGCTATGTGAAGCATGATTGCTGCGAGCAATACGCTGGTCCAGATCAGGCGCATGACGGACTCCAGTTCAGATATGGATTGCCATATATATTGTTTATTGCATACTTGGCTTCAGGTCGAGAGGAGCGGAGGCACCTGATGTCTTCGACGACCGAGGAGTCAAATGCTCGATATCAGCCTTGGCGGCGCGCTCGTTGCCGGTCTTCTGTCATTCGTTTCGCCGTGCGTATTGCCGCTGGTGCCGCCTTATCTCGCTTGGCTTGCCGGCGTGAGCTTCGACGAGTTGCGTACCGAAGAGCCTGGTAGCGCACAGCGGCGGCGCATCGTAATGTCGGCACTGGCCTTCGTCCTTGGATTCTCTACGGTTTTCATCGCGCTGGGCGCAACCGCGAGCGTTGTCGGCCAGACGATCGCGCAGCATTTTGATACGCTGGCCATGATCGCAGGCGCTTTGATACTGATCATGGGCCTTCATTTTCTGGGGGTCTTCCGAATCGCGTTTCTCTATCGCGAGGCCAGGGTGCAGGTTGCGCGCAAACCGGCCGGGCTCGCCGGCGCGTACCTTATCGGGCTTGCGTTCGCTTTTGGATGGACGCCCTGCGTTGGCCCTGTCCTCGCCGCCATTCTTTTCGTCGCTGGCAGTGAAGGAACCGCGGCGCGGGGGGCTCTGCTGCTTGCGGTCTATTCCTTGGGAATTGGCATTCCGTTTCTTCTGGCGGCCGCATTTGCCAGCCGCTTCTTGAATTGGGCAGCGAAATTCAAGCGACACATGGAAACGGTCGAGAAGGCGATGGGTGGATTGCTGGTCATGACCGGCATCCTCTTCATGACCGGGCAGATGTCGGTCATCTCATTTTGGCTTCTGGAGACCTTCCCGGTCTTTCAAACCATCGGATAGGAGGTTCGCATGCTGAAATCGACGATCGGCCTGGCTTTGGTGGCATTCTTCGCCATTTCGCCTGCCTTCGCGAGCGAGGTCGGGGAGGACGGCCTGCACAAGCAATCGTGGTTTTCCATGACCTTTCGCGACATCGCCGAGGATATCGAGCAGGCGCGGTCGGAGGGCAAGCGTCTGGTGATCACGTTCGAGCAGCGCGGCTGCATATACTGCGCCAAGATGCACGACGAAATCCTGTCCGACGCCGAAGTTCGGAATTACCTCGAAGAGAACTTCATGATCGTCCAATATAACATGTTCGGTGACGAGGAGGTGACTGACCTTGACGGCGAGACGTTGACCGAGAAGACCGCATCCCGAAAATGGGGATACGTCTTCACGCCGACCATCGTGTTCCTTCCGGAGGAGCCGCCTTCAGACGGCACGACTGTTCGCGACGCCGCAGTCGCTACCATGCCCGGAGCCTTCGGGAAATGGACGTTCCTCAACATGTTTCGCTGGGTCAACGAAAAGGGCTACGAAAGCGACGAGCATTTCCAGACCTACCACGCGCGGATCATCCAGGAACTGCGCTCCGAAGGTCGGCTAGATGCGGAATAATGGTGCGATCAGCCAAGACACATTCAAGAATTCATATTTTTCGATTGATTGGTCGGAGCCACGTCGCTATCGTTCCAAGCGGAGGATCGGGCGCTCGTCGTCCGAGGTTGATGGAGGAGCCTGCATGCTGAGTGAATTGGCAAAGCCCCTGATGGCGGCCGTGTTCGTGTTTGCTGCCATGGCTGCGCAGGCATCGGCACAGGAAGTCGCTCCAGCCGACGTCAAGATCGCCGACTACGCTATCAGCGACCCATTGACAGGCTCAGCCGGCGATGCCGCCGCAGGTGCCAAGACGTTCGCCGACAGGGGGCTGGGAAATTGCCTTGCCTGTCACGCTGTGTCGGCGCTCGAAACGGAACAGTTCCATGGCAATGTCGGTCCTGCTCTCGACGGCGTCGCCGACAGGTGGAATGCCGAGGAACTGCGGGCAATCGTCGTGGATGCCAAGCAGATCTTCTCCGAAGAAACCGTGATGCCAGCGTTCTACTCGCTCGATTACGGCATCACGCCGCGCAAGGATTTGGTCGGCAAGACCATTTTGACGGCACAACAGGTCGAAGACGTTGTCGCTTATCTGGCGACGTTGAAAGAATAATTTGAGATGCGAAAGGAGACTCAAATGATGATGACCCGACGCCGCGTGCTGGCGCTTGCAGCCGGAGCGGCAGCACTGCCAGTGCTACAGCTATTGCCGACATCGGCTTTCGCTTCGGTTGAAGAGACACAGAAGATGATCGACGACTTCGCCGGCGGTCAAGAGTTGCAGAGTGGCAAGCTCACCTTGACTGCGCCGGAGATCGCCGAGAACGGCAATACCGTGCCGATCACTGTCGAAGTCGAGAGCGCAATGGAAGGGGACGACTTGGTCCAGTCGGTTATGATACTCGCCGAAGACAATCCCCGACCGGAGGTTGCAACGTTTAATTTCACCGCCATGAGCGGTACGGCGGCCGCCACGACGCGGATGCGTCTTGCGAAGACGCAGAATGTCGTTGCCCTCGCCAAGATGGCCGACGGCACCGTCTACATGGACAAGAAAGAAGTGAAGGTCACGATCGGCGGCTGCGGCGGCTGATCGGCATCACGGAGGATAGTAAAAATGTCAAATGCACCCAGGCCCCGCGTCAAGGTTCCGAAGACGGCTTCGGCAGGCGAAGTTATCGCCATCAAGACGCTGATCAGCCACGAAATGGAATCGGGACAGCGCAAGGACAAGGATGGAAACGTCATCCCGCGCAAGATCATCAACAAGTTCTCCTGCGCGTTCAATGACCAGGAAGTTTTTTCCTGCGATCTCGATCCCGCTATCTCGGCCAATCCCTACTTTGAGTTCAACGCGAAAGTGCCCGAGAGCGGCACGTTCAAGTTTACTTGGGTCGATGATGACGGTTCGGTTTACGAAGACGAGCAGAAAATCGAAGTGAGCTGACCATCATCGCGCGGCCAATGGGCCGCGCGTCTGGTCCTCAAAGGGAGGAGTTCGCTTGGAAAAGCTCGCGCTTGCCGCCGGGACGGCGTTGTGTCTGGCAATCACTGGATTCGTCATCGTTACGGCGTCGGCGGACCCAGTCGATGATACGCTGGAGATCGACGGTGCCGAGATGATCACCCGAGCGCCCGCCCCGGAAGGCCATCCCTTCGACGAGGTCTTGTCCGGCTGGTTGTTCCGCGAAGCAGAGACGCGTGCCACGCAGGAAGATTCCTTCGAAAATCCGGGAATGCTGGCTGTCGAACGCGGCGCGGAAATTTGGGAAACGGTCGAGGGAACCGCGGGCCAGTCCTGTGCATCCTGTCATGAGGATGCGTCAGTCACGATGGCGGATGTTGGTTCAACCTATCCGAAGTGGGACGCCGATAGCGGCAAGCCAATCAATGTCGAAGGTCAGATCAACAAGTGCCGCGTCGAGAACATGGGAGCGGAGCCCTATGCGTTTGACGCTGAACCGCAGTTGTCCTTGACGGCGTTCATCAAGCATCAGTCTCTCGGCAAACCCGTAGCGATTGATCTGTCTGAAGGCGAGATGCAGGAGTGGTGGGAGAAGGGTAAGGAGTTCTACTACACCCGCACCGGCCAGCTCGATTTTTCGTGCTCGTCCTGCCACGAAGCGTCCATGGGCAAGTACATCCGCGCCGACCATTTGAGCCAGGGACAAGTTAACGGCTTTCCCACATATCGGTTCAATACCGGCGGCATGGTTTCATTGCACAACCGATTCCGCGGCTGCATCCGTGATACCCGTGCGGAGATGCCCGCAGCGTTTTCCGACGAGTTGATGGCGCTTGAGACCTACGTCACCTGGCGCGGGACCGGACTGTCAGTCGAAACGCCGGCTGTCAGGCAATAGATTCGCCGCCGGGGGCGCGCTCCCGGCCAATTTCCGAAGATTGTCGATCGGGAGAACGCTTACGCTTGTTCGCGTATGCGCGGCTCTCTCTCATTTCAAGTCGCCATTATGGACCTTTTCCAAAAGAGGTCCGAGGAGTTATGCGATGGCCTATTCCCGCCGTGATTTCCTGCAGTTTTCCGTAAGTGCCTCGATGGCGCTCGCAGCAGCCGGCCACTTGGGCAACCCGACGCGCGCAATTGCGCAACAACGCCTGACGCAGGATGATCTACTGCGTTTCGACAGCAAGGGTCAGGTGACCCTGCTGCACTTTACCGATGTCCACGCTCAGCTTGCGCCCGTCTATTTCCGGCCGCCCGACACCAATATCGGCGTCGGCGACTATGCCGGCATTCCGCCGCACCTCGTCGGCGAGGAGTTCTTGAAGGAGTTTGGCATCGAGCGCGGCACCCCCTTGGCGTATGCGCATACCTTCGTGGACTATGTCGATCTTGCGCGCAGCTATGGCCGGCTGGGAGGTCTCGACCGGACGGCGACGCTCGTCAAGGCCATTCGCGCCGATCGTGGAGACGACAAAGTCCTCTTCCTCGATGGCGGCGACACATGGCAGGGCTCGTTCACGTCCCTAAAGACCAACGGTCAGGACATGATCGAGTGCATGAAACTTCTCAAGCCCGACGCCATGACGGGCCATTGGGAATTCACCTTCGGCTCCGAACGCTTTCTCGAGATGGTCGAGGCGATGGGATACCCCTTCCTTGCCTCGAACGTCTTCGACAGCGAATGGGACGAGCCGGCCTTCGACAACACCGCTTATTTCGAAAAAGGCGGGGTCAGCGTGGCCGTGATAGGCCAGGCGATGCCCTACACGCCGATCGCCAACCCTCGATGGATGTTTCCCGAATGGTCCTTCGGCATCAGGCCCGAAGTGCTGCAGCAGAACATCGACGCCGCACGCGAGCAAGGTGCCGAGGTCGTGGTCCTGCTGTCTCACAATGGCTTCGATGTCGACCGCAAGCTTGCCGGCATTTTGAGCGGCGTCGACGTCATCCTGACCGGACATACCCATGATGCCGTTCCGGTCGCGCTCGAGGTCGACGGCACCCTCATCATGGCGTCGGGCTCTCACGGTAAGTTTCTCGGTCGGATCGACCTTGAAGTCGCGAACGGCAAGGTGACTGGCTACAGCTCGTCGCTCATTCCCGTCTTCTCTGACGTGCTCGAGCCGGATGCGGAGATGGCTGCCAAAATTGCCGAGTTCCGCGACCCCCACAAGGCCGAACTTGAACGCGTTCTGGCCCGCACGGATTCGCTTCTTTACCGTCGCGGCAATTTCAACGGGACGTGGGACGACCTGATCTGCCAGGGCATTATCGAAGAACGCGACACCCAGATCTCGCTTTCGCCCGGCTTCCGGTGGGGAACGACGCTTCTCCCCGGTGACGATATCACCATGGACGATCTCTACACCGAAACGGCGATGAGCTACCCCCAGGTTTACCGGAACGAGATGACCGGAGCGCAGCTCAAGGAGATCCTTGAAGACGTCTGCGACAATCTCTTCAACAAGGATCCCTTCTTCCAGCAGGGTGGCGACATGGTTCGAGTCGGCGGCATGTCCTACACCTGCGCCGTCAACGAAACGATCGGCAACCGAATTTCGGATTTGCGTCTGACAGCGACCGGCGAGCCGCTGGACGCCTCGTCGACCTATGTCGTCGGCGGATGGGCTTCGGTCAATCAGGGCGTCGAAGGCCCGGCGATCTACGACCTCATGGAATCCTATCTGACGCGCCTCGGTACGGTGAATGTGCCGGACGAACGATCCGTAAAGGTCGTCGTCTGAACGGACGATGTCTGATCTTGACGGGCTCGGCATTACATATACAAATTCATATGTAAGAATGGATCACATGACTCGGGAGGAGCCGATGGACGGTCCCGCAAGCACCAAGAGCGCATCGCGGCGCAATTTTCTCAAGGGCGCTCTGACTGGCGGCGCGGCTATTGCAGCCAGCACGGCTCTCGTCGGCAGAGCCGGCGCGCAGAGTGATCCGCTGGTCACCGATGTCCAGGACTGGAACCGATATCTGGGCGAGGGGGTCGACGCGCGCCCCTACGGTACGCCTTCGCAGTTCGAGGAGCATGTGGTTCGGCGCAACGTCGCTTGGCTGACGTCCGACCCCATCTCGTCGGTGAACTTCACGCCGCTTCATGAACTCGAAGGAATTATCACGCCGAACGGACTATGCTTCGAACGTCACCACGCGGGCATCGCCGAAATCGCGCCTGCCGACCATCGGCTGATGATCAACGGCCTCGTCGATCAGCCGCTGATCTTCACGATGGACGACCTGAGGCGGTTTCCGCGTGAGAACAAGGTCTACTTCCTCGAATGCGCTGCCAACTCCGGCATGGAATGGCGCGGCGCGCAGCTCAACGGCTGCCAGTACACCCACGGCATGGTCCACTGCGTGATGTATACCGGTGTCAGCTTGCGCACGATCCTTGAGGAAGCCGGCGTCAAGGCAAACGGAAACTGGGTGCTCGCCGAGGGCGCGGACGCATCTGCTATGACGCGGTCGATCCCCATCGAGAAGGCGTTGGACGATTGCATGGTAGCCTTCGCCATGAACGGGGAGGCGCTGCGCCCCGAGCAGGGTTACCCGCTGCGGCTTGTCGTCCCCGGCTGGGAAGGCAATATGTGGGTCAAGTGGCTCCGCCGCCTCGAGATCGGTGACCAGCCCTGGCATCATCGCGAAGAAACTTCGAAATACACGGACCTCCTGTCGAACGGGAAGGCACGCAGGTTCACCTGGGTGATGGAAGTCAAATCCGTCATCACCAATCCCAGCCCGCAGGCTCCGATCAAGCACGGACGCGGGCATACGGTTCTGTCCGGCCTCGCCTGGTCGGGCAACGGCACGATCAAGCGGGTCGATGTCACGACCGACGGCGGGCGCAACTGGCACGAGGCCAGAATCGACGGCCCGAGCCTGCCAATGGCGCTGCATCGCTTCTACTACGAGTTCGACTGGGATGGCTCGGAGCTCTTCCTGCAGTCGCGGGCGATCGACGACAAGGGCTTCGTGCAGCCGACGAAGGATGAACTTCGGTCGGCGCGCGGGCCAAACTCGATCTACCACAACAACGGCATCCAGACCTGGCATGTCGACAGCGACGGAGTGATCGAAAATGTCGAAATTTCGTAATCTACTCGTCGTCGGCGGCATCGTTCTTGGAACGGCCGCTGCATTTGCCCAGGCGACGGAAACTGCGGACGAGCCTGCGGCAGAACAGTCGTCGACAGAGGCTCACGAAAACGCGACCGACGTCATGGCTAGCGGCGCTGGAAGGAACTTCGAGCTCGGACGTGTTGCGACTGACGACGAAGTCGCCGCATGGGATATCGACGTGCGTCCGGACGGTCAGGGATTGCCGGTCGGGCGCGGAACCGTGGAGGAAGGCATTACCGTCTATGACGAGCAGTGTGCCGCATGCCACGGGGATTTCGGCGAGGCAATCGGCCGCTGGCCGGTGCTGGCGGGTGGGCAGGGAACGCTCGAAGACGACCGCCCGGAAAAGACCGTCGGCTCCTACTGGCCGTATCTGTCGACCGTCTACGACTACGTCAAGCGCGCGATGCCCTTCGGCAATGCAAGGTCTTTGTCCGACGACGAAGTCTATGCGCTGACTGCGTACATCCTCTACCTGAACGACATCGTCGATGACGAGGTGTTCGAACTCTCCAACGAGAACTTCGCCGATATGCGACTGCCAAACGAGGACAATTTCATCGATGACGACCGGCTGTCCGAGCCGCATTACGCCGAGAATCGCGAGCCGTGCATGCAGGACTGCATCGAGGGTAAGGCCGAGATCACCATGCATGCAGCTGTGCTCGACGTGACGCCGGATGCTGGCGACGGCGAGGAGGCCCCAGCAGCGGGTATCGATTGATGCAGCCGCTGTTCGGCTTTGGGAGGAGCGGGTGAAACTCTCGTCATTGAAAAACCTGGCAAAGGGCAGCGGTGCGGCGACCGCTGCCCTTTTTTGCATCGTGATGACCCCTGTGCCCGCCCTTGCCGACGAGGAAGCCGCGCGCCTGCTCGAAGCAGAGCACCAGGTCACACGCATTCTCTCAACAGCCGGCGACCCTGCTTTCGGGGCGTACCTGGGAGGGGAGTGCGCCACCTGCCATCAGCAATCGGGAAGTGGTTCCGGCATTCCACCCATTACCGGGCTGCCGGCCGACTACACCGTCCAGGCACTGGTCGAATATCGACTTGGAATCCGAACCAACGAAGTCATGCAGTTGATGGCAAAGCGGCTTGCCGACGAAGAGATCGCTGCCTTGGCGGCCTATTTCGCGCAGGAGGAAGCGCAGTAGCCAAGCGGTCGACGGAACATTCTAGCTCACCATGGGAGGTTTGAGATGAGCAGACTGACGAGACGGCAATTTGGATTGATTTTGGGAGCGTCCACGGCGACGCTCGCACTACCAGCCTACCTGCGCGCGCAGGAAAAGCCGAAGGTCGTGGTCATCGGCGGCGGGGCGGGCGGGGCGACGGCGGCAAAGTATCTCGCCAAGGATTCTAACGGCGCGCTCGACGTGACGCTGATCGAGGAGAATGACGAATTCACGACCTGCTTCTTCTCCAACCTTTATCTCGGCGATTTCCGCGACTGGGATTCGATTACCCACTCCTACGATGAACTCGTGTCCAGGTACGGCATCAAGAAGGTCACGGATCGCGCGACGGCGATTGACCGCGAGGCCAAGACCGTGTCGCTCGGCGACGGTTCGACCGTCCCCTATGATCGTCTCGTCGTCTCACCCGGCATCGACATCATCTACGATTCTGTGCCGGGCTACTCCGAGGCTGCTGCCGAAATCGCGCCGCACGCGTGGAAGGCCGGTCCGCAAACCCGCCTTCTCAAGGAGAAGCTGGACGCACTGGAAGAGGGGCAAAACATCGTCATGCTTGCTCCCCCAAATCCCTACCGCTGCCCGCCCGGTCCCTATGAGCGCGTATCCATGATGGCACATGTCCTGAAGGAAAAGGGTCTGACCGGGTCGAAAATCTTCGTCATCGACCCGAAGGAGAGCTTCTCAAAGCAGGCGCTGTTCCAAGAGGGCTGGGAGAAACACTATCCCGGAATGGTCGAATGGTACGGCCCGGACGTGCATGGAGGTGTCGTCGGTGTTGATGTCGAGGCCGGAACGGTGGAAACGGACCTCGACACCTTCGAAGGCACACTGCTTAATATCGTCCCCGCCCAGCGCGCCGGCACGATCGCGATCGATGCTGGCCTTGCGGGCGAAAATGGGTTCTGCCCGATCGACGCCGCGTCGATGCGCTCGACCATGGACGAGGCTGTTTTTGTCATCGGCGACGCATCGATTGCAGGCGACATGCCGAAGTCGGGGTTCTCGGCCAACAGCCAGGCAAAGGTCGCAGCGCTTCACATCCGTGCAGACTTGACGCAGTCGCAGACGTTTCCGGCCCGCTATTCCAATACGTGCTGGTCGCTGATCGAGACGGATGACGGCATCAAGGTCGGCGCGAATTACGAACCGAAAGACGGCAAGATCACGTCGATCGAAGGGTTTGTCAGCCAATCGGGGGAGGATGCCGAGCTCCGCAAGTCGACCTATGAGGAGTCGATTGGCTGGTACGAAGGCATCGTTGCGGACATGTTCACCTGAAGGAGTTGAGCGAATGAAGCGAGTAGCAATGGTGATGCTGGGCATCTGCTTTGCCGGCATTGGAGCGGTTTCCGCGATGGCGGGCCCGGACGACCCGTCATCTTTCGATCCGGTGAAGTACGAGGCGCAAAAAGTTCTTTACGACTGGAACTACGACGCGCCCGAAGATGGGATCAGGGCCCTCGGTTTCATACGCAACCACCTGAAGGCTATGGACGAGTATGGCGACCGCGAGAATTCCAAGGTCGTTATGGTCGCACATGGCAACGAACTTCATGCCTTCTCCCGCCTCAACAGGGAGGCGTATCCGGAAGCTTACGATGCATTGAAAGAAATCGCCGATGCTGGCGTCGAAATCCATGTCTGTGCAAATGCTGCACGGGGGCGGGGCTATGCGCCCGAGGACTTTTACGACGTGATCACCGTCGTCCCAGCTGCCGTGATCGACATCGCAAAATACCAAAATGAGGGATACAGCTATATGTATCCTCAACTCACTTCGAAGATGACAAGGGACGATGTCGTAGCAAAGCATCCCGAGCTATCGATGCAGTAAAAGTCTGCAGGCCCCGCGCGGCAATGCAGCGCGGGGCCTGTGATTTTGATGCCCGCGCACGGCAAAGGTTTTCGGATCGGCGCGAGCTGTGACGGCGCGCCACTTTCAATCGGGGCAACGAGAGAGGCTCACGCGGTCTACCGCAGGACAGATCATTGGAAATGTGCGTGACCGCAAAGCTGATTTGACCGTTGTCACATGGCCGATTTGCCAGTTTCGATCGGCAGAGTGAGTGCCTGCATGAGCGATCGAAGGCATCGACCAGCGAAGCCGCGACTGATGCCGAGCCATAAACATTTCCGGTTTGGGCATCAAAAGCGTGAATGAGGAATAGCCCCCGGTGTCATGCCTGCAATTTCCGGCTGGTGAGACGTGCGGGTACCCGGTCTTGTAGGGAGGCGTTGACACCATGAACCGCGTTTTCGCTGATACCGTACGGAGCGACCGTTCGGAAACTCTTGTTGCAGGCTTTAACCCGCATCCCGGTCGATCGGCCGCGGTCGGAGAAGTGCACTCTCGCCCACACCCGTTGCTTCCTGCTCCACGAACACTGGTGCAGTTGGCATTTGCGACTGAGGGCGGCGCTGTCGTGGATACCGCGGTGGTCGCCCAGTTGTGCCGCAAAGAAAATCTGTCGCCGCCAGAAAGGACGGCAAGGCACCGCACGTTTATGCTGAAAAAGGGGAACCTCCACTGGGAAAGGCACAGTGAATTTTCGACTTATCTTTGGGACGCGCCGCCGCTGGGTGTCAACGATTGGAAAACCGGGTCACCATTTGATACAGGCTTCAATCCACCAGGAACCGTGATGTCCGGTGTGCGATTGGAGATCTTAGCGCTCGAAGGGAACGAGCCGCTACCCCCCCTGGATATCGATCCGGAGAGCATTTGCCACGCGCTCGTCGAGGACGGCAATGCCGAAATACTGACTGATTTTCGACAGGATGCAGACGGTCTCACGCGCCTCTTCATGATTGATAGGGGATTGAACGAAAGCAGACGAGGTGCATTGGCGCAGCGTCTTATCGAGATCGAGACATATCGCGTCTTCTGTATGCTGGGACTGTCGCTTGCCCAGTCACTTTCCAGTCAACTGCGACGTCTAGAGGCAGACGTCGCGCAGTTGACGAATGAAATCCGACAGGGCGGACGCCACGACAGCGAACGCTTGCTTGGCCGACTTACCGATCTGGCGGCCGAGCTTGAGGCGCAGGCAGCCTCCAGCCTGTTCCGATTTGGAGCCAGCCGCGCCTACTATGAGATCGTTCTTGAGCGGCTGGATGCACTAAGAGAAACTCCGATTGACGGGGCGGCAAGCTGGTCGCAATTTCTGGCGCGACGTGTAGCACCCGCGATGCGCACGTGTCGATCAGTGGAAGAGCGTCAAGCCAATCTATCGAGAAAAGTTTCGCGAACCACGCAACTGCTGAGAACATGGGTTGACGTGGAAGTCGAACGGCAGAACCGCGACCTGCTCGCTTCGATGAACGACCGCGCACGACAGCAACTCAGGCTTCAGCAAACTGTAGAAGGGTTATCGGTCGCCGCCATATCATATTATGTGATCGGACTGATTGGCTACCTTTTGGAGGGATTGCCGCTTTTTTTCGGCACGGGTTTGCCCAAGTCCGCTGTTGGGCTGGCGGTTCCGGTTATCGTCCTCGTAATTTGGATTTTTGTCCGACGAATTCAGAAAGGTCATGCCGACATTGGATCACGAGGAATTGCGTGACCCGTATGTCCTTATGGACGCGACCGGTTGAGGAAACTTTTTTTGCGCATAGTTCGGAAGGTGCCCCTGCGCCAAATCAAGGGTAGTTTTCAAGATCGCTGGCATATGGGTGGCGGGCCGAAAAACTCCGGTCGAAGAACGAATCTAAATGACGGCTTCCGGACCCCAAAGTCGGACGCTCAGCCAACTCTCCGCAATGGTGAAAAGCGGACGTTCGTCATCAAGCGCTTCCGCAATAGGAAGGGATACCTTACCGACGCGACCGGAGCGTTAGGCCTTCCTGACGGTATATCCGAGCGGAACCTTGATCTCGCCCGCCGCCGCCTCAGGCGGCGTGTAGGTAATCTTTAGCGAGCGACTAGGGACAACCAACTCTTGGGAGAGCTGTTCCTTAAGGTCGGCCGCCGTCTTGCGGGAGTAGAGTCTCCCTTCCTCGTCGTCGGTCGCCCACTCCTCGCCTTCGGGACGAAGAACATCGGTGCCATCGACATAGACGGCATCGACCCGATAGGTATCCTTTACCTTCGTCGTCGCGACCGTGACCGCCAACTCGTGGCCGCGGCCGGGTAGCACGTAGAACTCACCACGCGACGCGACAAGCGTCTCAGCGAGGAACTCGAAGCTTTCTCGCAGGGCCGTGTGCCTACGCAGCTCGAACAGATCATTGAACAGATTGGCCTTGATCTTTGGCCTGAGCTTCGCCTGCGGATCGAAAAACACTTCGAACAGCATACCGTCAAGGAGCGCCTTGCGCTTCTCCTTCGGGTATCCGGATGTCATCTCAAAAAACGACCCGACATAGGCGATGGCCGAGTTCGACCCTCCGCACGCGGCTTGGTAGATGTTGCGCCCCAGCACGAATAGATTGTTGTCGGCCATCTTCTTCACACTCTTGTCGCTGAGGCGACCGAGAGCGTCGTTCTGCGTGTACCAATTGTGACTCTTGAGGCCCTTGATTATCTTGTGCGACGGCTTGGTTTCATCGACCACGAACAAAGCGTCGGCGAGCGAAGTCTCACTGTAGGTCGTCACCACCTTTCCAAGGCTCAGGTTGAAGAAAAAGTTTCCCGAGAGCGATGTGTGTTCCCAGGAGGTCTGCTTGCCCCGGGTTTCTGCCGCGACTGTGTTCCGGACCTGCTTGAACATCGTTTCGATCGTGCAGTCCGGCTCGTCGATGTGCTGGAGAAGTGCCGCGGTATAGGTGCCGTTGCGCCCCTTGCCATCTGACGCTAACTCACCGGGCGAGGTCGCGAAGCCAATGATCGTGCCCTTCGGCGCGTAGACTGAGGCCAAGCCGCGCGTCGCCGCCGTTCGGTTCCAAGCCCGCTCCCACGGATTGTCTCTGCAGGCATCAAGGATGATGATCTTGGTGGATGCGGGCGATTTCTCCATTACCTCGATCACCTTGTCGAGCGCGAGCGAGCTGTGCTTCGCCTCGGTCTCGTCAGCATTATCGGTATCGGTTGCGAGCAGGTAGTTTCGTCCGTCAATTTGCATTCCATGACCCGCAAAAAAGAACAGACCCACCTCATTGTCTTCAAGAAGTTTCTTGAATTCTTTGAGACTTTTGTCCATTTCCTTATGCGTTGCATCTTTGGTTTCGATGGTATGAAAGCCATATGATTTTAGCTTGGCAGCAATGTCGACGGCGTCATTTGCGGGGTTCTTGAGAACGCTACCTTTGATGTAGTTGGCATTACCGATAACCAAAGCCGCCATGTTCCGTTTCATTACTTGCCCGCCAATTTTCTTGCCACACGCGAAGCAAATCTAGCTGAAGTTGACGCCAAGGGAAACGCCATCCAGCCTGCCGTTTGGCTAAACTCAGTGTTGGCCCCGGAATAATTTGAGACGAATGCAGTCCCTCTGAATCGTCAAGCGCGAGGCGCTTGGCCGGCCCGGAGACCTCCCGACGCTTCTGCGGGCAATAACGACCAGCGCTTCGGCAACGCCACCGTGAGCCGCACGTCGCCTAACCGCGTAGGTGCGCTACGAAGCAGACTGGCAGCTTCGCACCCCGTGCAGGTCATTCAGGCGCACGCGGCGCACGCGGCGCACCGTGCCCGGGGACTGGCGGGTAACGACCCCATTGCGGACGTTTACCTCGTCCCTGACGCCTCCCGAAACTTGCCTTCCCTTTAGCTCGCGACAACCGCTCGAGCGAGTTCGAACGTGGTCTGGTCACTAGCGTTGACATCCCACTTCTAGCATTTGGCAAGGAGTTTCTTGACCCACGGCAGAGTGTGGACATAGGTTGCATTGAATATGCGGAGGGGGCGTTTTAGTTGAGCACTGCGTTAGACGAAGTCGTGCTGGCCATAGGCGATCCCGACACCGCAGAAAGTGGCGGCGCTCACAATCAGAAGGGAATTGAATTTCAGAAGAACTGGGCGATCGTGAAAATGTTCGCTTTGAAGGAAAAGGGCGCGATCGACTTCCTGTTTCTATTTGAGGCCGTCCAAGACGTCGCCATACTAAACTCTTCTTCTGCCCCGACGAGCATAGAAGTCTTTCAAGTTAAAAAGAAGGATCGCATGGAATGGACGTGGGCTTCGCTCACCAACCTGCATGTCCCCAACGATCCTTCAAAGAAGGCGAAGAGCAAGGTCAGGAAAACGAAGCCTCTTGATGGGGTCGCCGACAGTCCACTCGGAAAGCTCTTTGCCTCACTCGCCAGTTTCAAGACCTTGGAAAATTCGGGAAGTTTTATTTCCAACGCGGGATGCAATCTTGTGCTCTCTTCGGGCGGCAACGTCGCAACGTCCCTCCCTGTCGCGCTTTCCGAACTCCCCTCGCATTTCACCGATCTGCTGCAGGCCGCGCTCGACACCGTGCACAAGTCAGGCAGTGCGAAAGCTGACTTGTCGAAGGTTTTGCTCGAAAAGGTCGACGTACCTGTGGACGACGCGCAGACCTATACAATAGGCATCGTGCACCAGTACCTGGACAAGGTGAGCCCCTTGCATGCCGGACAGGCTCGGTCTTTCGTCGAAAGCCTGCTGGCCAAGCTCGGCCCGCTTGGAGCGAAGACGGCGAAGGCCACGACAATAGAGGAAATGAAGTCGAGGCACGGCTATAGCTTGGAACAGCTGAACGCCGCGCTGGGGGACCTCCAGCAAACCCCCGACATAGAATTCCATCTTAAGCAATGGCTGGACCAGCTCGCGAAGGAAGGGCTTGTATTCTGGGAGATTTCGCAGATACGTGCGGCGGCCACTGCGATATTCAGCCGGAAGCTGTTCGGGAGCCCACTGCCTGCCGACGTCGAAATTTCAGCCTGCTGCGATGCGTGGCTAGGGATCAACAAGATCGGCACGAATCTCATGCCTGTTTTCGAAAGCGGGACGAGCCATCTCCGAGCGGAATTTCCCTCGGCCAAGAAGGCCGAACTTCAAGCTCATTTTTTGCTGAAAGCGATCGTGCAATGCGTGGACCTGAGCTAGCGCGCCTCGTCAGGAGCCTACGGACAAAATCATATGAAAAACTTCAGATTCAAAAGCATATGGTTGCTCTCAGAAAGCGAGCAGCGGGCAAGGTCGGAGAGCTTCAGTCCGAAAAAGACGTTGTTGGTGGGGATGAACCACACCGGCAAATCGAGCCTGATTAAGTCACTCTTCACTGCCCTCGGAGCCTTTCCCACCGGCGAACTTGATCGATGGAGCAAGGACGCGGCCGTTCTGGTTGAATTTTCCATTGACGACGTGGGCTATTATGTCGTCCAGCAACACAATCACCGCGGACTTTTCGACGCTGACGGAAATCTGGATTTCGCTTCCGCTAATGCGACCGACTGGGGTCGTAGATTTGCTGACCTCGTTGGGTTCAACTTGGTTCTTACGGACCAGCAACTAAAGTCGGTGACGGGGGATGCGAGAACATTCTTCCTGCCCTTCTACATCAACCAGGATGGAAGCTGGCTCGCTACCTGGTCGACGTTTGCCAACTTGCAGCAGTATAGAAAGCCGGTCGACTCCGTGCTTGAGTATTTCACGGGCATCAAACCACCGGCCTATTATGAGCTCAATTCGCAGAAGGTGGTCCGCCAGAAGGAACTCGCCGAGCTTAGAGGCGAAGAGAAGGTCATCAAAAGCATCAAGGAGCGGTTCGGCAAGACCGTGCCCTTCGATGGTCCGAAGACGATACCGGACGTCTTCGACCAAGACATCGCGCGGCTAACAGAAGAGATCACGGCGCTGAACGCCGAGCAGGAGCAACTCAGGAACACGCTCGTACGGGAGAAGGAAACCGCCGAAAGCCTTAACCTCCAAGTCAAAATGGCGGAGCAGGCTCTAGCTCAATACGACAGTGATGCCGCGTATCTGAAAACAGAGTCCCACGAGGTGCTGGTCTGCCCTGTCTGTCATGCCGAGCATGACAAGACCTTCATGGACATCCTGCGCTATTCCGAGGATGCTCGCATCCTTCGAAGTCTCGCTGTTCAATTGAAAGAGGATTCTCGAAAGGCAAACGATAACCTGCAGAAATCAAAGGCTCGTCTCAGGATACTCGACGACAACTACAATCGGATTTCGGCCATTCTCGAGACGCGACGCGGCGATCTGCGGCTGGACGATATTGTCCGAGCCATGGGTGCCGAATCTGCGTTTGCTGCCTTCGAGGCCGAACTGGTTGAGCTCGAAGCGAAGATCAATCCCTTGGTGATCGCGATCGACAGCTTAATCGCGCAGCTCGGCGAACTGACCAGCACAAAGAGGTCCAAGGATATCCTTTCTATTTTCCGGACGTCTTATGCGGCTGCGTTGCAGACGCTCAATATGCCGCCCGTTGAGACCAAGAGAATGAAGCTGACCAGTCGCCCAAAGCTTTCCGGGAGCGGCGGGCCGAGGTCCATATTGGCGTACTACGCAGCTCTCTGGCACACTTCACGAAGTGAATACGGTTCGTTTTCCATGCCTGCGGTCATAGACTCACCCCAGCAACAAGGACAGGACGCAACGAACTTACCGGTCATGATCAACTATATCGCCACGAAATTGCCGGCTGACATGCAGGTCATACTGGCTGTGGAAGCGCCGACGACGTTCCGTTTCGATAAGGTGATCGAACTCGATGAGGCCTATCACCTTCTGAAAGCAGATCAGTACGGCCAGATCTATGAGTTTATGCGCCCTTTCACGGACGCCATGTACGATAATTTGCTTGGTAGTGAAGACCCGGGCGAAGAGGAGCCAGCTTCGTAGTAAGCGTTATATCCGTGAGCAGCTAACTCATCGCGTGAATGACCGCTTTCCTGGCTTTGTCTTCCAGAAGCAGTCGGGCAGAAAACCACCCCGAGTGAGACGTCACGGCAGTATCAATCGGAAATCGGTTTCCAGCTCATTTTAGGCTCGGTAGCGGACGTTCTTACGACGCTACTATAACTGGCAGGTCCGCCAACCGCGTCGTGTATCGCGGCGTTCGCATTTCAGCCTTAAGGTGCCAGCTCTTGTCGCGAAACCCTTCGCTGGCCAGCACGAGCGATTTCATACCGAAGCGATCATTGACCTGATCAAGCGCATCCATCAGGCGGCCGTCACGTGGCCGGGCAGGTGCAAACAGCATCTGCGGAGCGTCGTCTGGCCGCAGCAGATCGTCGAGGATGACGCCTGCCTTGGTGAAGCCAAAGGGCCGATCGGTGCGCCATGACGCTCGCAAGCATCGCATCGCCGTTTCGACCAGATCGAACGTGTCCGCCGACATCGGTTTGAGCGCCATCGACTTGCTGGCATGGCGCTGCGGGCGGTCCGGCCGATGCGGGTTGGTGTGGTAGAAGACGGTAAGGGTTCCGGCGACCAGACCATGACGGCGCAGCTTCTCGGCAGCACGCGTGGCGTGAGCGGTGATCACCCGGCCCATCGTGTCGATGTCCGTGATCGGCGTTCCGGGCGAGCGCGTGACGGCCATGCCTTTGCGCTGTGGTTCGACCTCTTCAACGTCGAGACATCGCACGCCGTTCAGCTCGGCGACCGTTCGCTCCAGGACGACCGTGCCGACCTTGCGCGCAAGTGCCATTGGCATGTCCCGCAGATCGGCGACGGTATTGACGCCCTGTGCAAGCAGCTTGGCCTCGGTGCGACGACCGACGCCCCAGACTTCGCCAACCGCAATGTGAGGCAAGCAGACCGCTCGGATCGTGGCGTCCATCATGTCGCAGACGCCGGCGAAGACAGGGTTCTTCTTCGCGACATGGTTGGCGAGCTTGGCGAGTGTCTTGGTCGGGCCGATGCCGACGCAGGTCGGAATGCCTGTCAGTTGCCGCACGGACTGACGCATGTCGCGCGCCTGACCCACCATACGGCCGCCGAAGCCGGACAGATCAACGAAGGTCTCGTCAATCGAATAGACCTCCAGCGATGGCGAGAAGGCATGGAGCGCGCCGACCACCCGACGGCTCATGTCTCCATAGAGCGTGTAGTTGGACGACAGCACCTTGATGCCGTTGCGCTCGACCTTGTCGCGGAAGAGGTGCAGCGGCTCGCCCATCTTGATTCCGAGGGCTTTGGCCTCGTCGGATCGGGCAACGGCGCAGCCGTCGTTATTGGAAAGCACCACCACGGGCACGCCGACCAGCCCCTGGTCAAACACGCGCTCGCAGGAGACGTAGAAGTTGTTGCAGTCGATCAGGGCCAGCGGATCGGCCATGATTCATTCGACCGGGTAGCGCCGCACGACCCCGGCGACAACGCCCCAGATCTCGCAGTCCTCGGTCATGCGGATCGGTGCATAGTTCTGCTTGCGCGAGCGCGGCATCAGCCACAGTTCGCCGTCGCGCCGCTCAATCACTTTGACCGTGACCCCACCCTCCACCACCGCCAGCACGATGCGGCCCGGCCGTGCCTTGCCCGCCTTGTCCACCGCGATCAGGTCACCGTCGAAGATGCCCTCATCGACAAGGCTGTCGCCCGACACCCGCCACCAGAACGTTGCGCTCTCGTGCCGAACGACCCACGCGAAGGGATCGACCGTATCTTCCTGATCGTCGGCAGCAGGCGATGGAAACCCGGCCGCGACATTGATGCTGACCAGCCGATAAGACCGGCGGTCGATGATGTTGGGAATGCGGACGGGGCTGAGCATGAATGCGAACATAACGCGAACAAACTTGCACGACTAGCCATCCTGTGTCTTACCTTGCGTCGAAGCGAAGGAAGCTGTCGATGATTGCCGATGAACCACAGGCCGTCCCATACCTGCCACAGACGCCAGCAGGCATCTTCGAGCATTGGTGCACCCATCCCGGGTGCTCGCGCTGGGGGAGCTTTGGCTTTTCGACCGGGCGCGCGGAGCCACGGTGGTATTGTGGCGAGCATCGCGCGCTTGGCGAGACCGTCCCGATGCAGCTGGCCAACGGCTGACGGGAGGGACGTGCCTTGTGCAATCTCTACAATATCACCATTGGCCCGCAGGCGATTCTCGAACTGACGCGCGCGATGACGAACCGCGTCGGCAACCTCGAGCCGCAAGATATCTATCCCGACTATCCAGCCCCCATCGTGCGGCAAGGTATGGATGGTGAGCGTGAGTTGGTTCGTGCGCGCTGGGGAATGCCGTCGTCGAAGAAGGCGATCTTTGACGCGACCGTGAAGCGGGTCGAGAAGATGAGGGCCAAAGGCAAGGACATCGACGACGAGGAGATTAAGCGCCTGCTGGCGTTGGAACCAGACATCGGCACGACCAATGTGCGTAACCTGACCTCACCGCACTGGCGACCGTGGCAAGGGGTCGAAAGCCGATGCGTCGTGCCTGCGACCTCATTCTCGGAATACAGCACCTTGCGCGGACCGGACGGCAGACTTCCGCTGCACTGGTTCGCCATCGATCAGATGAAGCCGCTTTTCGTCTTTGCGGGCATGTGGACTAATTGGACGGGTGTGCGCAAGGCGAAGGAAGGCACGGTGACAGCCGACATCTTTGCGTTTCTCACGACCGAGCCGAACGCAGTCGTCGCTCCGATCCACCCCAAGGCCATGCCGGTAATTCTCAAGACCGCAGAGGAGATCGACATTTGGCTACGCGCGCCATGGGACGAAGCAAAGGCGCTGCAACGGCCGCTGCCAGACGATCAGCTCGTTGAGGTCGCTGCATGAAGATCAAGCCGCCCAGTCGATCCGTGCTTGATCCCGAGCGGTTTCATGACTGTGCGGACGCGCTGGACCCATATGTTTACGCGCTGCTTCGTATGGCCGACAATCAGCGCGCGCATGCATCCGAGCCAAACTTTCGCCAAGTCCGCGAAGCGGCGCGTGCTGCCGGTTGGGACGACGTGGCGATTTCGGCTGCCATCGACTATCTCACCGCCGCCTTCGCCATGTCCGGAGAGCCTCTCCGCGCGGCCGATGAAGCGCGTGGGCTGCGGAAGGACCGAAGGGATGAGTGAAACGAAACTCCCGAGACTCATCGTGGTGATGGCCTTCGATCCCGACGATACAGGCGAGCTTCAAACCGTATTCGGACCGCAAGATTATCAGTCAGAGGACCGTGCCGTCAGACAGGCAAAGCTCCTCGCCGATCAGCACGCGGGCGTCATTGCTTGGAGCCGCGAAGCGAATGTCGACGTCGGCGAGTATGGCGAGCCGGTCACGTTGTTCCGAGCGGGGGTATCCCGGACATGGAGTAGTCGGCGCAACGCTCGATGATCTCGTCCAAGCCTGCGTGCGCATTCTGGCCGTTTCGGGCTACTATCGCTCTAAATTGCTAGGCGATCATGCGCAGATCCTCCGGCTTGCAAGCCGGGTTCGGATCAGATCTTGAATGCCTACTTGAAGCTTTGCATGTGCGATCAGCGACAGAAAGGGTTCATAGGATTGGTTAGTCTCTCCGCAAACGAGGATAGCCTTTTGATCACCGATGACGAGGCCCTCGCTCTGGCCCGTGCGACAGTGAACCTGGCCAAGGTCTGGCAACTGACCGACTTTGAAGCCTGCGCACTGTTGGGCGGCATGCCGCCACACACTTGGGCGCGTTGGAAGAACGGCTCCCATGGTCGGGTTCACCGAGATCTTCGGGCGAGAATGGCCGACCTGATGGGAATCCATGGAAGTTTGCGATACCTGTTCAAAACTCCTTCCCAGGGTTACAAGTGGATTCGAAAGCCGAACGCTGCCTTCAACGGTATTTCAGCGCTTCAGATTATGCTGCGCGGGGAGATTTCTGACCTCGCGATGATCCGCAAATGGCTCGAAGCTCAAGGGTAATCGCCGAGAGGTGTCAGGTGTAGGCTCAACGCCTAAGCGAAGAGCGCCTCTGACTGAGCCCGGAATCTGGGCGATGCCGGACGAGGTAGCGAACTACGAAGTTCCCGATTACGTCGAGTTCTTTTGATTGAAGCATGAGGACCATGTCCTCGCGAGTGCGGCTAGCGAGCTTCACCGCCTTGAAGTATTTGGCATCATTGGTCGCAGAAGCGGGATTATCCGAATGCGTCATCCCGAATGAAACTCGGAGCCCTCAACATCGCCTACGGCAAGCGGCGCTGTAGAACGGACAAAGCGCCCGCACAAAAAGCTATATGCCGGTTCAGCCAATCGAACAGCCCATGGGTCATTTTGATGAGGTGATTGAGTGCACACTATGGCGTTAAATGCCAAACTACGGGGTGCCCTACACGACTCCGGACGACTGACCTGATTGGAAGAAATGGCGCACCCGACAGGATTCGAACCTGTGACCTTCGCCTTCGGAGGGAATATGGCTAGCTCCGCCAAAAAGCGCAAGGAGCCGCCAATGTCCGCCTATCTCCCTGTAAACGCTAAACAATTTGAATTTCTTCTCCGCCGAAGCTACTCTTCTCCCCGCCACAGTTTTCGCCCGCATGCTTACGTGGTGCTTACGCGAGAGGAAACGGTAGGGTCGGAGGAAGCCCATGCCTAAGCTCACTAAACGGGTCGTCGACGCCACACATAGTCGCGAAAAAGATTACGTCATTTGGGACGACGAGCTGCCCGGTTTCGGCCTCAGAGTGTTCGCCTCCGGCAAGCGCAGCTACGTCATTCAGTATCGGCTCGGCAAGCGATCGAGACGCTTCACGATTGGCCTGCACGGCGTCTGGACGCCCGAGCGGGCCCGCCAGGAAGCGAAGGTGCAACTGGGGCGTATCGCTAAAGGCGAAGACCCGGCAGAAGAGAAGCAGCTCGACAACAGGGCGATCACGGTCAAAGAGCTGTGCGACCTCTACCTCGCCGACCTGAACGCCGGCCTCATTCTCGGAAAAGGCGGGCGCCCCAAGAAGCCAGGCACGATCGCCTCGGACATTGGCCGAATCCACCGGCACATCGTCCCCTTGCTCGGTTCCCGACGGGTGAAGGATCTGACCAAGGCCGAAGTCAACAAGGCCATGAAGGACATCATGGCGGGCAAGACGCGACTCGTTGCCAAGACGAAGAAGCTGCGAGGAAAATCGATCGTCAAGGGCGGAGCCGGGACGGCTACCCGTACGATCGGCTTGTTCGGCGGAATTCTCACCTACGCCGTGGATGCTGGCATTATCGAAGTGAACCCTGCACACGGTGTGCGGCGACCGAAGGACAGCGTCCGCGCTCGGAGGCTCAGCGAGACCGAATATCGCGTGCTTGGCCAGTTGCTCGCTAAGGCGGTCGAGAACGAGAAATATGAGGTTTCGGTCGATTTGATCCGCCAACTTGCGCTCACGGGCTGCCGCCGAACCGAAATGGTCACTCTGACTTGGGCCGAAGCCGATACCGATTCAAGCTGCCTGCGACTGACGGACAGCAAAGAGGGGAGATCTATCCGCCCAATCGGCCTGCCCGTCGTGGAGTATCTCGAGAAGCGCCGGAAAACGAGAGCAGGCACCTACGTCTTCCCGGGACAAGGAGATGATAACGCTTTCGGAAGCTTGCCGAAC
Organism: Aliihoeflea sp. 2WW; assembly: GCF_000497755.1. Taxonomy (GTDB): domain Bacteria; phylum Pseudomonadota; class Alphaproteobacteria; order Rhizobiales; family Rhizobiaceae; genus Aliihoeflea. The sequence continues at coordinate 174,363 of NZ_AYOD01000035.1, read as the reverse complement.
CATTGGGAGCAGATATTCGACGGTACGCCGCTCGCCGACATCACGCCTCATGTCCTGCGACATAGCTTCGCCAGCATCGCAAATGATCTTGGTTTTACGGAGGTCACCATCGCTGCTCTGGTTGGACATTCGAAGGGTTCCGTCACCAGCAACTACATACACACGCTCGACACGGCACTGATCATGGCCGCCGACACCATCTCTGGCTACATCCAGGGCCTCCTGGACGGCATTGAATTCAAGCAGACGGCATATGCCGTAGATCGGGAGTCGCGCCGCGCAGCGCTCGCACGCTTCTTACAGCAGGCTACGGCAGCGGACGCCGTCGGCACGGCGAATGACGAACAGCGAGCCGCTGCATAACGCTCAGCAAGTGGCGGTGGAATTCTGCCGGGAATGCCGCTACTTGCATGTCAGAAAAACTTGCCTCATTTTCTGACAGGTGAAGACGCTAAACGCCTCAGTCCCCGAGCGGGTTATGAAGCGCGTCCGCGCTAGCGGACGTGGCAGCGTCTTCACGCCTAGCGACTTCCTCACAGTTGCCACCCGCTCCTCTGTTGATCAAGCACTCTCCCGGTTAGTGACGGCCGGACAGCTCCGCCGGCTTGCGCGTGGGCTCTACGACTTTCCGAAGCTACACCCGAAACTCGGGGCGTTGTCACCCGCACCCGACGAGGTTGCACTCGCTCTTGCGCGAGAGACCGGCTTGCGGGTGCAGATCGCCGGAGCGCGTGCGGCGAACGCGCTCGGCCTTTCAACCCAAGTCCCGGCACAAAGCACTTATCTGACCGACGGCCCATCGCGTCGCGTGGTCCTAGGAACGCGCGTCGTGGATCTTCGCCACGCCTCGCCCAAACATCTTATCGCGCCAGGCAGCCCCGCCGGGACGGTGATCCAGGCGCTTCGGCATGTCGGCCCCCTCCGAGCGGCGGACGTCGCGAGCGTCGCGGCGAGCCGGCTTTCGGCACCCGATAAGAAGACACTGGCCTATGCGGCGATCCAGGCACCAGCGTGGATGAGGACAACGCTCGCTGCCATCGCGCTTCTTTAATCAAGGCTTATGCACTGTGTCACCGCCAAGGTCTCCGTCGACGTCCTGACCGTTTTGTAATGCCACTTCGGACATCGACTTGATTTGTCTATTCAGTTCGTCAAGCCGTGCCCTCATCGCCGCGCGATCACCTGACACAGTCCCGATGCCGCCCGGAGCCCCTGACAGTATACCCACGATGTGGTCACGCTCATCTTCGAAGGTGCGCAGTGTCGCGTCACGTTCCAGCGCCGCTGCTGCGTCATCCTGCCGCCGGCGAGCCTTCTCGTCGGCGAGAATGCTTTCCTCGACCCGCGCGACGTTGGGCTTGATATCGGGGAACCGATCAGCTGCGAAACGCAGGAACTGACTGAACTCATAAATGTGAAAATCCTCGCCGGCCTGCGAGCGAAACTCCTCAATCAGCTCCGGGCGAGCACCCATTTTCCGCCCGCGGTGTATCCACCACCAGTCCTCCTTCGCGTCATCGGAAATGAAGATCACAGGCCGATTGTCGGCTTTCGCCTTGGCGATCATGTCCTTCCAGATGATGAGATCGCCGAATTTGTCGTATTCTCCCGCGTCCTTCTTCTGGTCCTTGTAACCCGGCGGTATTTTCTTGGAGTAACGATCTTCGCCCTCCTTCTTCAGCGCAGCAAGTCTCTCCGACGGCCACTTATCTCCAATCCGATGCCCAAGGAGCGAGGTCAGTTTCTCTAAGACTCCTTCGGCCCCAACAGAGGGATGGGCATCACGTGCAGCCTCCATGCGCCCCTTGAAGTCCGATACAAACATATCGAGCGCGGCCAGTTCCTTCTGCACGTCTATCGTCGGATGCGCGCGCAGTTGGCGGAGACGTTCGCGCGCTTTGTCGATGTTCGCCTCTTGATCTTTGATCAGCGCGTCATAGGCATCCAGGGCGCCGAACTCGACGTCCAGGCGATTGCGATGAAATTCGAGGCCGACTTGATATGGGATCCACAAAGCGTCGCCGAGCGCTTCGAAAAGACGTAGCAGTTCATCTCGCACGACGGTCGTGTGCCGGAGGCAATGAAGGAGGACGTTCGCGTCGGGAACGAACACTGCGGTATCCCAGAGCTTCGCGATGTGCTCCGGCGTCTTTGGGTACCATCCTGGAAAATTGTCACGCATATGATTCAGTCCAACCAGGCGAGTTTCTCGACCCCGAGGCGGGTGGCGGCATCTCTGACGAGATTGCGTGTCGCTTCGTCCGGCGTCTTTCCTGTCTCCAGAAGCACCGCGCCAAACGGCTTGCCCTCATGACGAGATTTTCCTCGCTCGAAGACGGCCATGATGACGAGTTTCCAATCCCGGCTCTTGCCCCAGCAGATGACGCGACCATCTTCTAAGCGGCAGCCGTGTGGCTTGATGAATGTTTCTGCCGCCTCGGTCGGCGCCGTCATGTCGAGCGCGCGCCAGATCTCGGGTTCGCTCGCGAGCAGCCGCGCACGCTCATATGGCTTGATCAGGGAATCCTTGATGTAGACCCGTACTTTTCTCGGGTCCATGAAGTGCGCCAACTGCCCGCCAATGGTCGGATCCTTGGTCCACTTTTCATAAAACCGAGACCGCTCCGCATCGTTGAGCGAGGCCCAGCCCAAATCATCCGCCGCGCCCCACAGCTTGTCCCGCAGGCCATCTCGTATGTCCTCGGGCATCATCATTGCACGGTTCCCCGGTTATGCGGTTGGGGAAAGTCAAAGGCCGGCAACTCCAACGTGGGATCGCCCTCGCGCATGAACAGGTCGGCCTGGTCCCGCATCCACTCAAGCATGAAACTCCCAGCGCCCTCGTCACGGAAGTGCACCATGCCCGGCAGGCGAAGACGCTCGAGGTCACCCCGCGCGGCCTTCTCAAGCTCCACGACCTCTGCGATGCGCCGCAAGTCGCTCACGAAATCGAGTACAACCACTTTAGTTTTCTTGGGGCTGATCCTTAGGCCGCGCCCAAGTTGCTGCACGAAGATTCGACGGCTGTGGGTCACGCGCATGAACGCGATCATGTCGACGTCAGGCACATCGACGCCCTCGTTGAAGAGATCGCGCGTCGTTACGACGTCAAGGCTTCCTTTGCGAAAGGCCGCCATCACTTTATCACGCTCGCGGGCGCTCATCTCACCGGTGATGGGCTCAGCCCGGAAACCGAACAAGCGCAACGTGGCCGCGAAACTGTTGGCATGATGCACCGAAGAGCAGAACACGATGGCCGACCGCCGGCGCTCAGCATCGAACGTCTCACGGATAGCGCGCGCCGCCTCCTCATCGCGTGTAGGAAGCAGCAACAGGCGATTCAGTTGACTGAGTGAGTAGCGGTTGCGCGATTGGGAGCGAACGAGTTCCCAGTCGATGTTATCAGCGAGGAGCCTGTAGTCTGCCTCGCATAGAAATCCTCGTTTCAAGCCCTCGGCGATCCCAATTTTCAACACCGGAGGTCCAAGGAGTTCGTCGATATCGTATCCGTCCCCGCGCCATGGCGTGGCCGTAACACCGCCAATCATCGCTTCGGAGAGATGGTCCGTGACGCGTCGGAAGGTCTCCGAGCCAACATGATGAGCCTCGTCGATAAGCACCAAGCCGAAGTCAGGGAGTTCCTCAAGCCTCGACACAGCGGACTGGATGGTCGCGAAGGTGATACCAGCCCAATGGCTTGGGCTCTCACCGCCCATTAGACGATGTGTCCTGATCCACTTCGGAAGTTGATCCCAGAACGAGCGTTGTAGCTGATCGACGAGTTCACGTGTGCCTGCGAGCACCAGCGCTCGCCCCGTAGGAATCGCCTCATCTCGAAACAGTTGCGCGACGCTTTCCGCCAAAACGACGGTCTTTCCCAGGCCTGTGGCCAAGACAACCTGAGCTCGGCCGGTCTCGCGGAGCGACGCCACGAAATTCTCGACTGCCTCGTCCTGATAGTCGCGCAGCTCTCTTCGATGCACCGAGTACTCAGGACTTTTCCGAGCGAGCTCAAGAAGCATCGCTGGTTCTAGGACCCCAATCTCAATCCCGAGCGCCTTCCAGCGCTTAATGGCATCGTGTGTGGCGGGACCGGCTCTCCTGCTGGACGCTACATAGATGCGGTCCGCTTTATAGAACCGCGCGGCCTCTCCGACCTCGTTCACCGCGCTCGCCGACGGGTAGCCGCCGGTGGTAAACTTGCACTGGATTACCCAAAGCTCTCCATTCTTGACACCGAGCACGTCCGCGCCGTGATCGCCGGAACCCGCGACCAGCCGCACATCCTCGAACCCGTTGCAAACAAGGAGCCTTGCAACGTCCCGCTCAAAGGCTTGCCACGGCCCCTTTAACAATCGCTCCGCGTCGAGGAAGGGCTCGCGCATCAGTCGGACACGTCGGATTTTAACAGCCTCACGGAGCAGCTCGCTCGGATCACCGCATCTCGGCTCGCACGCTCAATATCGGCCGGCGATTGATTGGCGAGCCACACGGCATCGCTGAGATACGCGTCGTATCGTGAGCGCACCGCCGAACGGGCTTGTTCGGAGATCACGTCACTGCCGAAATCTAAGCTCCCGTAAGCGTCGTCCCAATACTTGCCGTCCAGGAACAGCTCAGGGTGTCTGGCAAAAAGTTCTCTCAGGGATTCCGGGTCCGCATAATCCCAGAAACGCCCATCCGCGATTAAGGCCTTATGATCAGGTACGCCTCGATTGGCCATTCGGCGGGCGACGGCATCGCGTTCAGCGCTCTCGAGTTCATTGAACATTGCCTCGCCCTGTCCGTCCGCGACAAGGGTGGGGATAGCGCGTGCCATGTCGCTGAGGACGGACGTCGCCAGCGTGATGATCTCCTGAGGATCGAGTCGGCTATTTAGGCAATACAGCTTACGAAAATCGGCGAGTACGCCAGCGACTGAGGGATCTTGCGCCTGCCCCTTTAGGAACTCGACCGTACGATGAGTGAGCTCGGTGAGAAGTCCGTCAAGCGGGGTCATCGTGGTAGAACGAAAGACATCATGGCTCACGTCGACCAAAAAACCGTAAGTCCTGGTTGCGACGTCATCAAGTTTTAGAACCCAAGGGAGACCGGCCGGAAGATCAGGGTCATTGCTGGCGACCCCATAGGCTTGAATCTCATACTCGACCCTAAAAGTCGGATGCACATACTTACGGGATAGCTCGTGGATTTGCCGACGCGGCGGCGCTGGCGGCTCGGGTTGCGGCGGGGGCGGTGCGGTCGTTGTGGTGTCTTCCGGATCACCCGCAGGCGGCTCATCTACGAAGCCCGGCGGCAAGAGCGCATCGCCTCCCTCGGCCGGTTTCTCACCCAAGACTTCTTTATCCTGCTCAAGTACGAGCTGCCACCAGCGCTCGTCTGTCAGATAGTCAGGATCATCCTCCTCGAAGAGGTTTGCCATCTGCTGGGCACGGTCGTTATCCTTCACGACCAAGACACGTGACCACAGCCCGTTTTTTCCTTGAGGGCTAGACCGACGGAAAGTCTGGTAGAGCTTGTAAAGCGGGCTGTCGTTGCCAGCATAACCCCGTTGCTTGGCGACGATAGGCCGGAGCGGCCCGTCACCACGAACGACGCGCAACATTTCACTCCATGCGGGATCGTCCCGCTCGAAGCGGTCTTTGGTGTAACTTACGCGGCAGTGATCAATATGTATCTCGCCAACAAACCGACCGCGTCCTCGCTGATCGTCGGTGGGATATTCCACTTCAGCCGTGTCGCCGTCGCTCCATTCGAACAAATCCTTATTCGCGATCTCGATCTTGCGCCCGTTTCGGATGAAATCCAGACCGAACTCAGTGTTGTGAAGATAGCGTTGGAGGCCGATCCAACCGTGGACCCGGCGCTCAGCCTCGACCACCTCGCAGCTCGGGCTCCCCGTCGGGCAGGTTTCCTCGGCCGCCGCGAGCGTTCTCATGCAGTGGATGCAGTAACGACGCGGCGCGAGCTTGAAGTCAATGTGCTCCACCGCCCGGGCGACGGTGCCATCTGGAAACGAAACCGTGCGATCCTCACCCCAAACGCAGTGACGCCTCGGCGCCAAGCGCGTGCTTCCCACCATCAGGCGGATCTTGCCGGCCTCTGATTGACCGAGCAGCGAGGAGTACGCTCGCGCGACGTGCTTGCGCACCGTTTTCTGATTGTTGCCTCGCGCCAAGTATGCACGCTGATCCGGCTTCAACCGGCTTATTACAATCGTTGTCCCATGCGCGTTGTGATCCGGCTTGGCGCGTGTCTGGCGGGGGACCTTGAAGCTACGGGTCGTGCGCAGCTCATCAAGGTCGATACGCACGCCGACCTCCTCGGGATCGCCGGCGCGACTAGTCCAAACCTCGGTCACTAGGCCCAGCCGAGCCGTCGCGATGTTGAAGCCCATTCCAAAGAGGCCGAGATTCGACAATGGATCGTTGCCAGACCAGCCAGCTCGAACGGCGTTTTCCAAAGACTCAAACGACATCCCCGGGCCATTGTCCCTGACAGTGACGCGCGCGTTCTCGTTATCGGCGGTCGGTAGCGCGACGCTAATCTCTGGCGCGTCGATGGGGTCACCAGATCGCGTCGCGTGGACGAACCCGTCGATAGAGTTGTCGATTAGCTCCGCGAGGCACCGCCATTGAGGAAGGTTGATCTCACCCAGCATCTGCAGGACGCGGGGGTCCGGCGTCAGATCGAATTCCTGGCTCATTCTATCTCGTTCCCCCTTCGTAGCGGCAACGCGCTCTGCGCGCTCTTTATCTTGCTCGCCAGAGCGTCCAAATCATCGGCACCCGTCCGGCATTCCCAAACCTCCAGGACATACCAGCCACGCGCCTCCAGCTCGCCGCGCGTTCTCAAATCCCGTTCGCGATTGCCCACTAGTTTAGGCCTCCAAAAGTCAAGCTTTGACTTTGGCATTCGCGCTAGCTTGCAGGCGGGATCCGGATGTTGGTGCCAAAAACAGCCATGCACGAAAACCGCGATACGCCGTGAACGAAACACCAAATCAGGCCGGCCAGGTAAATCCTTCGCGTGAAGTCGGTAGCGTAAGCCAGCCGCATGCATCGCGCGCCGGACCTTCAGCTCAGGTTTTGTGTCCCGCGCCTTGATAAGCGCCATTTGAGCGCTTCTGGCCTTGTCTGTTTCATTCGTCTTCCGCACCACCAGCCTCGTCGGGCGCTGGCCCAGCTGCTTCCTCACCGACTGGAGGTTCCTCACTCTCTCGGCTAACTAGGTCGTCTTGGCGGAACCCTTCCAGCATCTCTTCCAAGAGCGCCGCATGATCCAACCGCGCGGGCACACGCTGCAAGGTGCTCTGGATGCGGCCTTCAATTTCGGTGGGACTGAGTGAATCGACCAGTCGTTCATCCATTGCCCAGGCGCGGCCAGGGTGGACCACGTCCCAAGGTGAGCGCTTGTTGGCGCGTGTGGACGCCGCATCGCCGTGCTTGCTCATGCCCCAGCACGCTTTCGTCTCGGCATTCCAGATCGGCCAGAACGTGCGGATCAGATGCTTTTCAGCCACGAGTTGCGCGTTCGTCGCGCATACCAAACGCCTACATCGAAAATCCGCCAGTCTGATGGGTGAGAGATGTTCTGGCAGTCGATCGGTGTAGGCCTCGGCCGTACCAATGGTGCCCGCATGCTCCAGCAGGCGCGCGGTCAGCTTTGCACCCTGTTCACGGGTAGTGCTTGCATCGTCATTGGCAGGATCGGCTTTGCCGACGTAGATTGGTGTTTCCGACCCAGAGATGCCCGCATAAAGTGGATGCTCGCCGCGATAGTAGATCGCGTACACGCCGGAGCCATACGCTGTGCGGACATCGGCGAGCGGAATCATAGGCTGAGCGAGAAGGGCGATTGAGACCATGCGCCCGATGGCCTTTGGATCGGCCGGATCAAACGTTGCTCTCGGCATCCGAATTGGATCGGTGGCCGATCTTGCAGCTTCGAGAGCCGCCGCATGCGAGGCGAGGCCCTCTCGTATACGCCTTACCACGGCTTGTGGCGGATTCTCGCCAGCAGCAGCTAGCACCGCGCTTAACGCATCCTCGAGTGCCTTAATCGCAGCGCGATCAGGTGCGAGCGCCATCCTTCATCCCTCTTCGGTATGCCGACACGAGGTCTTCTGGTCGCGACTCGTTCTCCCGGCTACGGCAAGGCTCAATCCTTACGCCGCCTTTCTTGCTGGTACTAGCGAAGGTTGCGCTCCACCAGCCGCAAGACCCACAAGCCACTCCCCGGCGGCAGCTCCAAGCTGGGCGGGAACCGCATTGCCCAATTGGCGCATACTTTCCGTCCAAGAGCGGGGAAATTCGTATTCGTCAGGGAGCCCCACAAGGCGAGCAGCCTCCCGGGTAGTGAAATAGCGGACGGTCCCGTCGTCTCGAACCATCATGTTTTCCCCCCCGGGAACGCCGTGGTCTCCTGCCTTCAGTGCTTTTGCAGGCAGATCGAGGGGGCTACCCGTATGTCCAGGATAAACCCGCGCACCAGTCTGCAGAACATGGTTGCGTTTTCCATTGGGTTCGCCGAGGCCAAGCAATGTATCCCGAACGGTCATCCAAGGCTGTGTTGATGGAGCAATCGCGAGCTTCTTCAGAGCCGCGACGCGGCGTCGATCCTGCTCAAGGACAGCCTCCTTACGTGGCTTCAAACCATGACGCTTCCAGTATTCGCCTGTTACGAATTGATCCCACAGCAACCGATCTCGAGAATGCGTCGGAACCATCAACGTCGGCGCAACACCGACGCTCATATGAACTCCGAAGATAAGGACGCGATGGCGAATTTGCGCCGCGCCATAATCAGCGGCGTTCACCAGTTGCCAAACAACGCGATATTCGCGCTTCGATCGCGAGGCGTTCAACCTCGTTAGATGCGACCCATGGCTTTCGCCGTCGCGCCGAAGCACCCTTGGGCGCTCTAGGCTCGCGATTATCCAGTTGAGGTACGGTTGGAAACGCGGACCAGCGAGGTTGCGAACGTTCTCGAACAGGAACATCCGCGGTGAGGCCTCACGAATGGCGCGGATAGCCTCTGGCCACATATCGCGATGATCGTCCTGGCCAAGCTTTTTTCCGCCTATCCCAAATGGCTGACACGGCGGCCCACCGGAGATCAGGTCAAGAGTGGCAATTTTCTCCCAATCGATCTCACGAACGTCCTGTAAACCCATAGGCCAGTCACGCACGTGCTCGACGCCATTCAGCTTGTTATGAAGAACCGTTTCAACCGCGTCACGATCGAACTCAGCCATATATGCGTGTTTGAAGCCTGCCCGGGACATCCCCAGAGCAAGCCCGCCACAACCGGCGAAGAGTTCAGCGCTTAACATCTCCGCCTCCTTCTAGTTCGAGCGGTAGCATCGGGCCACCAGCCGCTTCATCCAAATATCGTTCAATCGCACGCCGGATCAGCCACGCTACCTTGACCCCTTGCGCCTTCGCGAGCCTATCAAGCTCGGCCTTCTGACGCCTGGCCAATGTAGTGGTGACGCGCTCGGCATCCCGCCCATCCTTGCCCAAGCTTCCAACCTCCGCGGCGATCCGCGGCATTCCGCGGCAACCAATCGATCTTGGCCGAGAGTCCTTAAAAATTCAACTGGCATTGTGCGGAGTTAAACAGCCTTGACTCTCCAGCCATCAAAGAACAAAACATGAACACAATGCTATACCCGTCTCCGGAGGTCAAGGAAAAGAGTGCGGCCCGAGCCCGCCATAGAGTCTTTGCGCGCGCAGATCGAAAAGATCGAAGGCAGAAGCCGGCGCGCCAATACGGTTCTCCCGTTTGGGATTGCCGACGTCGACTCACGACTCCCCGGTGGCGGGTTGGCGCTTGGCGCCCTGCATGAGATCGCAGGGGGCGGGAACGGCGCGGTCGATGGGGCGGCGGCGGCATTGTTCAGCGCGGGTGTCGCGGCACGGACCAAGGGCAAGATCCTGTGGTGCATCACGCGTCCAGATCTCTTCGCGCCGGCGATCGCTCAAGCTGGTCTCGCGTCCGATCGCGTAATCTATCTCGAAGCCGGCGATGACAAGACCGTGTTGGCCTGCATGGAGGAAGGGCTGCGCCATGGTGGCCTAGGGGCGGTTCTCGGTGAGGTGGCGCGGCTTTCCATGACAGCCTCGCGCCGCCTGCAGTTGGCGGCCGAGGGAAGCGGATCGATCGGGATCGCGCTGCGGCGTTGGCGACGACAGACCGAAGCCACTGATTTCGGCCAACCCACCGCCGCGATGACACGCTGGCGCGTGTCTATGGTGCCATCGACACCTCTGCCTGTTCCGGGCGTAGGGCGTGCCCGCTGGCTAGTCGAACTGATCCGCGCACGCGCGGGCGAGAGTGCAGATTTCGAGTTGGAGGCGTGCGATGACACGGGTCGTCTCGCTCTTCCTGCCGAGTTGGTCCACCGACCGGCTCCGGCGGAAGGCTGGCGACGCGGCGCCTCCGGCTGAGGCGCCGCTCGTCCTGATTGGCCGGGAAGGAAACAGGCGGGTGGTGTTGGCGGCGAATGCCGCTGCCGTGGCCGCCAGCCTTTGCCCCGGCATGCCTGTGACCAAGGCTCAGGTCCTCGTGCCAGACCTCATCGTGCAAGATGCCGAGCCGGCAGCCGATGTGGAGGCACTTGATCGGCTCGCCACCTGGCTCCTGCGCTACGCGCCTGTCGTGGCCCCTGATCCTCCAGACGGGATCATCATCGACTCGACCGGAGCCGATCACCTTCACGGCGGCGAAGCCGCCATGCTGGAGGGCCTGATCGGAAGGCTGGCAATGTCTGGCATCGCCGCTCGCGGCGCGATCGCCGACAGCTGGGGCGCAGCCCACGCCTTGGCCCGGTTTGCAGCCCGTCCAACGATAATCGCTCCTGAACGTCATGATGCATCGCTGTTAGAACCGCTTCCGCTGGCCTCGCTGCGCATCGACGCTTCGATCGTCGCGGCGCTGCGAACGCTTGGCTTCGAAACCATCGGCGATATCCTCTCGCAGCCGCGCGCGCCGCTCACCCTGCGCTTCGGTCCAGCAATCGGCCGCCGTATCGATCAAGCGCTCGGCGATCTGTCAGAGCCGATTGATCCGGTTCGACCCGCCGACCTGATCGAAGTGCGCAGATCGTTCGCGGAACCGATCGGCGCGGCGGAGACCATCGCCCGCTACATCGCCAAGCTCGTCGATCAGCTCTGCGACCGCCTCGAGACAGCTGGTCTCGGCGCACGACGGCTCGACCTCATCTGCCACCGTGTCGACAGTCGCTCACAGGCGGTCCGGGTTGGAATGGCGACGCCGGTCCGGGATACAAAGCGCCTGACGCGCCTCTTATGCGACAAGATCGAGACGATCGAGCCCGGCTTTGGGATCGAGGTGATGACGCTTGCAGCCAGCGTCGCCGAGCCGATCGAGCGCCGGCAGACCGTCAGTTCGCTGATAGAGGAGAGTACACCGGACGTCTCGGACCTGATCGATACGCTCATGAACCGGGTAGGTGAGCACGCGCTCTATCGGCTGGCGCCGGTTGCGAGCGACGTCCCGGAACGCTCCGTTGGCCGCATTCCGGCGATGGCCGCCGATACAGGCGCAGCATGGCCCGGCCATTGGCCCCGGCCCTCGCGTCTGCTGGCCCATCCGGAGCAGGTCGAGACTGTAGCGCTGTTGCCCGACCATCCACCCGTTTCATTTACCTGGCGCGGCGTCCGTCGTCGGCTGCGCCGCGGAGATGGGCCGGAGCGCGTATTCGGCGAGTGGTGGAAACGCGACGCGGAGTTGGTCGCCGTCCGAGACTATTTTCGGGTCGAGGACGACGCCGGCGAACGCTACTGGCTTTATCGTGCCGGTGACGGCGAAGACACAGCGACGGGATCGCACCGCTGGTTCATCCACGGGGTCTTCGGATGACGTCGCCTCGCTACGTCGAACTGCAGGTCACCTCACACTTCAGCTTCTTGCGCGGCGCGTCCTCCTGCGAGGAACTGTTCGCGCAAGCGGCCTTGGCTGGGATCGAGGCCGTCGCCATCGTCGATCGGAATTCGCTCGCCGGCGTCGTCCGTGCTCATGAAGCGGCCAAGACGACCGGCGTTCGCCTGATTGTCGGTTGCCGGCTCGACCTCGCCGATGGGACATCCGTGCTGGTCTATCCAGCGGATCGACCCGCTTATTCGCGCCTCTGCCGGCTTCTTTCCCTCGGTAAGAAACGAGGCGGCAAGGCCAGGTGCATTCTCGAATGGCCTGATCTCGTTGCCTACGGCGATGGCCTGATCGTCGCGCTCGTTCCCGACCTTGCGGATGACGAGTGCGCGTTCCGGCTCCGGCGATTGCGGGACGCTTTCGGCGACAGAGCCTATCTCGCGCTCACCTTGCGCCGCCGGCCAAACGATCAACTCCGACTGCATGAGCTTTCGAACATGGCCACACAGATGCGCGTGCCCACCGTGGTGACGAACGACGTCCTCTTCCACGAGCCGGCCCGGCGGATCCTGCAGGATGTCGTCACATGCATCCGCCACAACGTCACGATCGATACGCTTGGCGATCGGCGAGAGCGACACGCCGACCGCTACATCAAGCCGCCGGACGAAATGCATCGTCTGTTCAGCCGCTATCCCGAGGCCCTTGCCCGGACGCTGCAGATCGCGCACCGCTGCCGCTTCAGCCTCGACGAGCTTGCCTACCAGTATCCGGAAGAGCGCGACGATCCCGCACTCACGCCCCAGCAGACGTTGGCGAAGCTCACCTGGGAAGGGGCGGCTGAACGCTATCCCGAAGGCGTACCCGAGAGCGTGACCGCCGCCCTCCAGCATGAGTTGCGGTTGATCGAGAAGCTGGACTACGCGCCTTATTTCCTGACCGTGAATTCCATCGTTCGCTTCGCACGGTCGAAGGACATTCTGTGTCAGGGTCGCGGATCGGCCGCCAACTCCGCCGTCTGTTACGTTCTTGGCATCACCTCGATCGATCCAGGCCGCAATGACCTGCTGTTCGAGCGATTCATCTCCGAGGAACGGCGCGAGCCGCCCGACATCGACGTCGATTTCGAGCATGAGCGGCGCGAGATCGTCATGCAGTGGGTGTTCGAGACCTACGGCCGAGAGCATGCCGCGCTGTGCTCGACCGTCATCCGGTATCGCACCAAGGGCGCGCTGAGGGACGTCGGCAAGGCGCTCGGCCTGCCCGAAGACCTGATCGGCACGCTGTCGTCGCAGGTGTGGGCGTGGTCAGAGGAAGGCGTCGAGAAGCGTCACGTCGAGGAGTTGAACCTCAACCTCGCCGACCGGCGCCTTCGGATGACGCTCGACCTTGCCCGACAGCTGATGGGCGCTCCCCGCCACCTCAGCCAGCACCCTGGCGGCTTCGTGCTCACCCATGACCGCCTCGACGATCTCGTGCCGATCGAGCCCGCGTCGATGGTCGATCGCCAGGTCATCGAATGGGACAAGGATGATATCGACGCTCTCAAGTTCATGAAGGTCGACGTCCTGGCGCTCGGCATGTTGACTTGCATGAAGAAAGGGCTCGATCTGCTCGCCGAGCACAAGGGCGTAAACCTCGATCTGGCTACCATCCCGGCCGAGGATCCTCGCACCTATGCGATGATCCGGAAGGCCGATACGCTCGGCACCTTCCAGATCGAAAGCCGTGCGCAGATGTCCATGCTGCCGCGCCTTAAACCGCGTACCTATTATGACCTTGTCGTTCAGGTCGCCATCGTCCGGCCTGGGCCGATTCAAGGCGACATGGTTCACCCCTATCTTCGGCGCCGGGAGGGGCTGGAGCCCGTCCATTATCCGAAGCCAGAGCTCGAGAAGGTTCTGGGCAAGACGCTCGGCGTTCCCCTGTTCCAGGAGCAGGCGATGCGCGTCGCGATCGAATGCGCCGGGTTCACGCCCGGGGAAGCCGACATGCTGCGCAAGTCGATGGCGACCTTCAAGTTCACCGGGGGTGTATCGCATTTCCGGGACAAGCTGATCGCCGGCATGGTGGCCAATGGCTACGACGCTGCCTTCGCCGAGCAGACCTTCAAGCAGCTCGAAGGCTTCGGCTCTTACGGCTTTCCGGAAAGCCACGCAGCCTCTTTTGCGCTTATCGCCTACGCGTCGGCCTGGCTGAAGTGCTGGCACCCCGACGTTTTCTGCGCAGCGCTCCTGAACAGCCAGCCCATGGGGTTCTACGCGCCGGCCCAGACCGTGCGTGATGCGCGAGATCATGGCATCGAGGTGCGACCGGTGTGCGCCAATGCGTCCCGTTGGGACTGCACGCTCGAGCCGATCGATGATGACGGCCGATTTGCTGTTCGGCTCGGCCTGCGCATGGTCAAGGGTCTGGCGAACGCCCATGGCGCAGCGATCGTCGCTGCCCGGGCGGGACATCCCTTCATGTCGGTGGACGATCTCTGGCGCCGAGCTGGCGTGCCTGTGGGCGCGTTGACGCAGATCGCTGAGGCGGACGGTTTCCGGCCGCCCTTTGGTCTTGCTCGTCGGGAAGCGCTCTGGGCGATCAAAGCACTTCGGGATGAGCCATTGCCGCTCTTTGCTGCGGCCTCGGCCCGCGAAGCGGAAATCGTGCCCGAGGTTGCCGAACCGGCCATCGTCCTCCGACCCATGACGGCCGGTGGCGATGTCGTCGAAGACTACCGCCACGTCAGCCTGTCTCTACGGGATCACCCCGTATCCTTCCTCCGGCAAGACCTGCGGCGGCGCCGAATGGTCACCTGCCTCGAAGCTATGGAGGCGCGTGACGGCCGGTGGCTCGAAGCGGCCGGCATCGTGCTGGTCCGACAGCGGCCAGGGTCTGCCAAGGGCGTCATGTTCATAACGCTGGAAGACGAAAGCGGCATCGCGAACCTCGTGGTTTGGCCTAAGGTCTTCGAGCAGAACCGTCGCACGATCCTGTCCGCAGGTATGATCGCGGTTCGCGGTCGCGTCCAGCGCGAGGGTGAAGTGGTCCATCTCGTCGCCCAGCGGCTCACGGACCTCTCCGCCGATCTGGCGAGCGTCGGCGATCGACAGACCGCCTTCCCGTTACCGCATGGTCGCGGCGACGAGTTTCACCATGGCTCGCCGACGCCCGATCCACGTGACTTGCCGCCCCGGACCGTTCGGCCGCGCGACATTTTCATCCCAGACCTCCACTTGGACACGATCAAGGTAAAGACGAGAGACTTTCGGTAACGACCGCTGCAGAGGCACGCGAGATAGCCGAGAGGTCGATCGCGAGTTCCCGCGCTCCGGTCTCGTCAGCTCCGACGCGGCGAAGCATCGCGACGAAGGCCTTGGGATCTGGCTGTCCCAACGCGAGCCGGTAGTAGAGCAGGTCCTCGAGCATGCGGTCCCGTCGGGCCGCTCGGTGGCTGAACCGCCAGTCAAAGCTGACGCTGGTCGGGCGGCCTTCGACTGGAAGCCACCACCGCTCGAGCCCCGTGCGGTCGCTATCGACCCTCTTGGCGAGAGAGATCAACTCGCCGAACGGGCTCGAGCCACGGGCGGCAGCGAGCGATTGCGCGCCATGCTCACGCGCCAGCGAGCGCCGGACCGCGAGACTCCCGTAGCGAGCGATGCGGCCCTCGCGCTGCTCGAAGTCGACCGGATCGCCCGGGAGGTCCCAATGAACGATCCGGCTGCACCAGAGATGGAAGTCCAATCCCTCTTGGCCGATCGAGGTGGTGCAGAGCATGTGCGGCCAGAAAGGCGAGTTGAACGCGCGGCGAAGGGTGTTGCTGCGAAGGCGCTTTATTCCCTTCTTTCCGCCGCGGCTCTGTTCGCCTCCGGCGAAGGGAGTCACGGCCTGCACTGGGACGCGGTGGTTGGTTCTGCCGCGGCGAAATTGCACGAGGCCGGGACGGTCGAGCAGGCTCGCCGAAAGCTGTTCGACGATCTCCTGTCCTTCGGCATCGCCCAGACTGGATAAGAGGCACATCTGCTCGTCCAGTACCGCCTCGAAGCCGCCCCTGAGCATCGCGTCCGCGAGCGCGTCGGGATAACGCTTCTTCTTGGACGATGACTGGATGAGGTCGGCGAAGGCCCTGTGGCCGAGATAAGGCCGCAGGTTCTCCCATAAGAACGCGAATGTCCGCTGTCGATCGCGGGGCCGATCCTGCGGAACATCGTGGCGCACAAGGCATCGCGCAAGGATCGAGCCCGGCGATGACAGGAGGTGGTCGCTGAGCGCCGCCACTTCCGCCGGTGAGACCCTGTTGATCTTGGGCAGGCTGGACCAGTTCTTGGCCTTCGCGCCCCGGCTCACCCTGTCGGCCAGCGATGAAACCCTCTGGTATGTTGTCCCGTTAATCTCGCGCTCGATCCCGGCCGCGACGATCCAGGTCGGACGCTTCTCTGTCCCGTCGATGCTCCCCGACTGGCAGTCGAAGATGTCCCGCATTGCCCGCTCGATCTCAATTGCGGTGAAGCCCTTAAGGTCGCCGCGGTCGGCGAGCAATCGCCGTCCTCCCGCGGCTCGCTCGCGGTCGAGCCGTTTCACAGCAGACAATAATGCAGGGAACCGTTCCAGCGCCGAGCGTATCAGTTCGCGCTCCGTCTTCCGGCCGGTCCTCGGGCCCGGCTTCCATCCGGGCAAGCTCGTTTCCGGGGTGAAGGTGAACACCCGGAATCCATTCCCCTCCTCGGGCAGCCAGCCGGGGACCAGCGCGAGACGATCTCCACCGGGATCGTATTCATCGGGGTCGATCCCAGTCAGCGAGACAAACTTCGGGCGGTTTTGACCGGCAATCTCGAGGCTCGGACAGAGGTACATCACGTTCAGTCGTCTGCGTCCCGCCCGCAGCCGCTGGGCGATCGTCCGGGCAATGACGGTCTTGCCCAGCCCGACCTCGTCGGCGACGAGGAAGCGACGCGGGCCGTTTGCCTTAAGAACCTCGCTTGCCACTTCGACGGTGCGGGACTGAAACGGTGCGAGCTCCATCAGACGTCCCGGTGGATGGCGTCGTGGACGGCCTGCAGGAAAGGCCGCACCTCGGACAGGTCCGCGAGAGCAGCGCGCCTCTCCTCCTCGTCGGGCAGTTCCTCGAAGGTCTCGCGAAATGAGTCGAGCATCGCCATCATGCCGGCGGTACGTCGCTCGAAGCCTCGAGGATCGCGGGCCCAGGCGGACAGCATCGTCTCAAGCGTGAACATCTCGGGCACGTTAGAGGGCTCGCGCTCATGGGTATTATGCAGCCGGTCGGACCACCTTTCCCCTGCCGTGCCGTCGAGACCGTCGAGTTGCGAGCGCAGCCAATCCCGGAACCTGCTGGCCCCAACGTATCGGGTCAGGAGCGCGAGGTCGCGCCGGTCGTGGTCGAGACCGGTAACTGGCAGCGAGAGCACCCAGCATCGTTGGATCGTCCTGTCCGTTAGGCTGGTCGCACGGAACGAGACGAGCGACGTCCGTTCGCTCGGCACGACATTCCCGCGCAGAAGTCGGACCTTTCGCATACCTGTCTCGATCCAGACCCAGGCGTCGGGTTCGAGGAACGGTGCTGCCTCGAACCGCGCGGTCGCGAGTGCGGCGTCCGCTCCCTCGCCGACTGTAAGCATCAGTCCGCCGTCCTCGTATTCAAGGGCGAGCTCGCATTCGAGGAGGAGAGCGATCCGCTCATCCAGCTGCCGCTGGCTTTCCTCAAGCCTCGCGAGATCCTCGTCTACTCGGGAATAGTCGAACTCAAAGCCAGATTGCACGAAGCTATGAAGCGAGCTGGCTAGCGCCGTGTCCATGACGTCGAGGATGGCGACAGCCTCGGCGTTTGGACCAAGCAATCCGCGCTTCGTCAGGTTGGCGCTGCCGAGCATGATGGCCGACCGCTTCCCCTTGCTGACGGCGATCATCTTGGCGTGAACACCCGCCGGTAGCGGCTCGATAAACTCAGCGGTCCTGTCGTCGGTCTGCTGGTCTACTGAGACAGTCGTTTCCGGCTCCGGCGCCGCACCTGTCCGAAAGACGATCCCGGATATCGGCGCACAGCTGCCAGCCGACACGTCATTCGTCAGCAGGGTAACGGAGGGGGCGCCCGCGCGTAGCACCTCTCGCAGTCCGGTCACATCGATGAAGGGGCTGACCGCGCTGGCCGTCTCCGCCCCACCCAGCAACGGCGCGGAGATGAAGGACGTGTCTCCACCCGGCCTGCGCCACAGCAATCGCCGAATGGCCGTACCGGCAGGAGCGAGCCAGCGCGCAGTGCGCAGCTCGTTGAGTTCAGTCGCAGTGAATTGGCCTTCGACCAGAAGGCCACGCGCCAGTTCGGCGATGTCCGGAACCAAACGCGCCGCCTTATCGTGCGAGGACGTAACGAGAAGGCCGGCGTCTAGGTCTCGCGAGCCAGTCAAGTTCCGGCTGCCGATCCAGAATCGCCACTGGACGGGATCGCCATCGTATCGAACGAGGGCGACTTTTGGATGCCAGCTCTGGCGGCGCTCGTTGGCCGGGATCGCCTCAATCATCGTGTCGAGCAGAGGCAGGATCGACCTGTGCGCTCGGGGTGCGATTATGCGACCGACCTGATGCAGCACGCGGAGCTTGCCGCGCACGCAGTCGAAGGCCTTCACGAGACCGAGCGGGGAGCTCTCGAACTCGGCCTCAGCATCTCCGCCAAGCGCAAGGACGAGTCCGAGTAGTGCGATAAGGTCGAGCGAGTAGGTGGCGACGACCGCTCGCGAGACGAATTGCCCAGCGTAGGGCCGCAGTGCGCCAAAAACCGAGATGCGGCTGCCCGGGTCGAAACTCATACGCCCACTCCGACGCGGATGATCATCTCCCGCACCACGGGCCACCGATAGTCGAGCGGTGCTGCGACGTCCTTGCGCCAGTCCACGCGCCGCTTAGCGTTCAGCAGGTACGCCCGCTCCCGCTTCAGCTCGCGCTCGCGGGTCTCGAGGGCACGGGAGATGCCGTCCAACTTCCTACCGGAGCGAACCCATTCGAGCACCTCCTGCACGAAGCGCGTGAGGTTGCCATCCATGCGGGTGGCCGCGCGCAGGGCGTCGAGGTTGGTCTCCAGTGCGGCCTCGCCATGCTGCGCAATGAGCTCAGGCAGCGCGTCGGAATGGAGCCGTTCGTCAATTTCCAGGTCCACGTTGCGCTTCGCCTCGACGAGTGCGGCATAGGCTGCACGCGCAATACAGGCGATCGACGCCGCCCTCCGTGCCAGCGCGAGCAGATCCCGCTCCTCGGTAGAGGCCACGTCCTGAACCTTCCGCGACCAAAGCGATACAGTGCACACGCCGGCTTCTGCGAGGCGGCTGAGCAGTGGACGCGTCCCACCTGGACCGGCCTGCCGCCATTTCCGACGGATGTACTCCGCCTCCACGCCACGGAGTTCGAAATCGAGAGCGCCGGACTTGTGCCGCCAACCCTCAGGCGCGCGCGGGATGTCTTCGAATAGATCGGTGACCGATGCCCTCAGCGCGTCGCTGTCGTCTCGCGTGATAAGCCTTGGCCAAGCGGCCTGCAGCTGCGATTCGGTCGGGGCGTAGTCCATGCCCGCGATAGGAGTTGCGATCTGCCAGGAGCGGAGGGCGGTCCAGTAGATCGTGCTCGCGCGAACAACCGGGCGCTCCCGTGCCTGATACTTCATCCATCCCGAGATGCCTGAGTTCTGTAGCTGCGGAACACCCTCCATCAATCGAAGAGAGTAACGGCGCTCTACCTCGAAGAGCCGGTCGCGGTCGAAACGACCGCCGTCGCTATTGGCCAATAGCTCCTGATACGCCCAGGCGACAAAGAATACATAGCGCAGTTGCTGATGCTGGACCGAAGTGCCTGGGAAGAAGCGGTCGGCGAACGCGAAGTGGATTGGTGCAAAGCCGAGCTCGTCGCGCGTCCCGTCCGACGAGAGCTTCGACAGAAATCGGTGAGCCGCATCTCGATCGGCCTCTGAGAGCATGAACCATCCGATAGCGGGCGTACCGGTCATCGAACCTCTCTTGCGCGGCCCGGATCAGGCTCTTCTCGATTGGGCATCCTCGTATGAATGTCGAGTGTCGCAAGTTCGAACGGAACGTTGGTGTCACAAGATGACACCGCAATACTGTCCAAACCCATCCGCCCGTAGGGTAAACGACACGCCCCCTCCGGGCACCAGCAGAAAACCGATTTCAAAGGATCAACCCCCGAGCCAGAATAGCCCGCGCGGTCTATCGCGGGTCAAGCTCAAGACTAATCATTTTGCCGACGTCGCACATACTTGATTGTGCTTGCTTAGATTAAAAGTGGCTACGTTGCGAGCTATGCCTCAATGGCAACCTCTGGGCGCCCTAGCGGCTAGTTGGAACGACCGGTGAGGACGTTGCCACCAAGGGCCGCTCATCTCGTTGAAAGGCGGCGCCTTGAGACAAGCTCAGCCAGACCGGACGATTGCCGAGCGGCATAGAGCGGCATGGTTCCAACGCCGGACGCTGCATGCCGGTAGAGCAACGTGCCCGTCGCATCGCGATCGGCGGGGTATGCGAATGCGTAGCCCTGACCAAGCCCACAGCCCATCGCCCAAAGCTGACTCGCCTGAACCTCGGTCTCGATGCCTACCGCGACCACGGCGACGCCGAGACGGCGGGCGATCTCGATTAGCCCTTCCACGATGATGGTGCTCGGATCGTCAGGCCACAGCCGGGCGACGAATGCCCGGTCGATCTTGATGATATCGACCGGCACGTTCACCAGATGCGTCAGCGAGGCGTAGCCCGTGCCGAAGTCGTCGAGGGCTACGCGCACCCCGGCCGCACGCAACACTTCGATCTCCCGCGCTACGACGCGATCATTCCGCCCGAGATAGACGTCCTCGCTTATCTCCAACACGATCTTGTTCAGCCCGATGCCGGCTTTGGAGAAGGTCTCGGAGACCTTCTTGGCGAGGCTGCCTGTGTAGAAATCCGCTGTCGACACGTTCAGGCTGACCTGTTCGACGAGCAATCCCGCGTTTTGCCAATGACCTATGTCGTCAGCGACGATCGCCATCATGCGGGCCGTCAACTCGGAGGCGACATGAGCGTCAGTCGTTGCTTCGTGGAAAGAGCCGGCAGGAAGAAGATCGCCGCTTCGCGATCGCAGTCGGCACAGGGCTTCGAGCCCCACGATGAGGCCGGTGTCCAGCCTCAGGATCGGCTGGTAGTGCGCCTCGATACGATCCTCGGCCGAGGCTTCCGAGACATCCCGGATCGCGGCGCGCCGGCTCGTAATCCGTGAGCCGATGCCAGGCCAGTAGCGAACGAAGCCGCCACGGCCCGTCTCCTTCGCATGGTAGAGCGCGAAGTCGGCCGCTTCTCCGACGCTCGTCGCTGTGCGTTCGGTCTTGCTCAACGTCGCGCCGCCGATGGTCGCGCGAGGTACAACGGTGTGTCCGTCGCAGTCCGCCGCCACCTCGAGCTCGTCGAAGACGCGTTCGGCCGCAGCATTCAGGTCGGCGACATTTGCCGGCTGCTGGAGGATGACCGCGAATTCGTCGCCTCCTATCCGATAGGTGACGTCCGGCGCCATCGCGCGAGCGATACGCGCCGACGCGGCACGGATCAGAGCGTCGCCCGCCAGATGGCCGAACGTGTCGTTGACGATCTTGAGGTTGTCGAGGTCGATGATGAACAGTGCCCACGACCCGACATCGTCGCAGCGAAGCTGAGTCATCGCGCCGTTATAGGCTGCCCTGTTGGCCAAGCCCGTCAGTGCATCGACATTCGCTCGACGGTCCCGATCGAGCGTACTCTCGTGTCTGCGGAAGGCCGTCTCGCAGAGTTCCACGCAAGCTTCAGCCACCTCTCGCTCGACATCTGCGACCTGACGCGCACCGTGAAAATAGAGGTTCATCACCGCTAGCGTGTCGCCTGCCGCCCCAAGCACAGGCAGTGACCAACACGCCGATACACCAAGCCCGTGAACGATCGCCGCACTATGGGAGGCGCGAGGGTCGGACGCGAGATCCTCCAGGAGCACTGGCTGGCGTAAAGACGCGGCTCTCCCGGGTACATCGGTGTCGGCGCCGATCGCAACCCCGTCATGCGCCTGGCTGTAGGCCTCCGGGAAGCTCGGTGCCGCTAACGGCCGCATCATGCCCGTTCGATCGATGGCGAACACCGAACAGAGCACACCGGGCCATGTCTTTTCGACCCGCAAGCAAAGTTGCCGCATCGTGTCGAAGAGCGGCTCACCGTTCGCGATCATCCGTAGAATTTCGTTTTGAAAGCGCAGCAACGACGGGTCACCCAGGAACACACTTCGCCAAGGCTGACGGTAATCGGAGTTCGCTTAACGGCTGACCTCTGAACACGATAAACATTTCATTATCCTTCAAGGGGGGAAGGCTTTCCCCTACGGCCGAGCCCAAGGTCTCTGCCGACCCCTTCTGGGGGGAGACCCCGCAACGCCCCCCCGAGAGTGAGAGTGCGGACCGGATTGCCGTGACGGGTTGAGAGCTGGGAGAGAGGCTTCCGGCGCCCGTCGCGGAGATCCGCGATGTCCAGACGAACTGCTTTGCCACGTCCAGGCCAGAACCGGGCGAGCCTTTACGACGAGATCACCGATAAGATCGTCGCCGAGTTGGAGGCCGGTCGCGTGCCTTGGGTCCAGCCGTGGGGAACGACGGCCGCAAAGGCCCCGCTTGCCATGCCGAGAAACGCCGCCACCGGCCGGCACTATTCGGGGATCAATATCCTGATCCTTTGGGGCGCCGTGGTCGAACACGGCTTTCCGGGCCAGAGCTGGCTCACCTTCCGTCAAGCACTGTCGCTTGGCGGCAATGTCCGCAAGGGCGCGCGCGGCACGACCGTCGTCTATGCGGACCGCTTCACGCCGGAGGACGAAAAGCGCCGCGCCCGCGAGAGCGGTGACGACGCGCAGGCGATCCCGTTCCTTAAGCGCTTCACCGTGTTCAACGCAGCCCAGTGCGAAGGACTGCCGGAAGACGTCGCGATCGATGCGCCCCCGCCGCCGCAAGGGATGATCGAACCACAGGTCGAAGCGCTGATCCGCGCCTCAGGCATAGACTTTCGCATCGCAGGTGATCGGGCGTTCTACGTGCCTGCGCTCGACTATGTGCAGGTCCCTCCGCCACAAGCCTACTTCGAGCCGATCAACTGGCACCGCACGGCCCTGCATGAACTCGGACACGCGACGGGTCACTCGAGCCGAGTAGGCCGCGACCTGACCGGCGGCTTCGGCACCAAGAAATACGCATTCGAGGAACTGGTCGCCGAGATGAACGCGGCCTTCTGCTGCGCTTCGCTCGGCATCGTGCCCACCGTCCGCCACGCCGACTATATCGGCTCGTGGCTGCAGGTCCTGCGCGAGGACAACCGCGCCATCGTTCGGGCCGCAAGTCAGGCGAGCAAGGCGGCCGACTGGCTGCTGGCCCATGCGCCTGAGGGCGCTGCCCACGTCGTCACCGCAGATGAGCTTGAAAGGAGGGTGGCATGAGCAAGGTCTCGTACCCGCTTCGGGTCTTCTTCGATTGCTCGACCGCTCACCTGTCGGAGGCGTCGAGCACCTATCTGAATGTTCACGCCGCTCAGGGCGACGAGCTTGTCGCGGCGACGCCATACGGCTGGTTTATCTGGGTCGGAGAAGGCGACCGCGATAGTCTCCCTGCCGATCTTGTGAGGATCACCGAATACGCGCGGCGCCTCGGCGCGGAATACATCCTGTTCGACCGAGATGCGCCTGAGGATGAGGGGCTTGCCAAATTCCTTGATCGCGCCGCTGTCCTTCCGGCGTCTCACCGGGCGCACCCAGAAATAGAGTGAGAGGGAGGACGGGGTTTCCGTGACGGGTTGGAGGTCGAGAGAGAGGCTCTCGGCCGCCCGTCGCGGAGTATATCCCGATGGCTGTTGCCGCTCAAAAGATCGTCCTGTCGCCCTCGCGCGACATCCCCTTCAACAAGCTGGTCCTGAGCCAGTCGAACGTCCGACGCATCAAGGCCGGTGTCTCGATCGAAGACCTAGCGGCCTCGATCGCCCGGCGCGGCCTGATCCAGAGTATCAGCGTCTTCCCCGTCGTCGATGCCGAAGGCAACGAGACCGGCATGTTCGAGGTGCCGGCCGGCGGACGCCGGTTCCGGGCGCTGGAACTGCTGGTGAAGCAGAAGCGCCTCGCCAAGGTGTCGCCTGTGCCGTGCGTAGTGCGCGAGCGCGACAGCGCGATCCTCGCGGAAGAAGTCTCGCTCGCCGAGAACATCGAGCGCGCGCCGCTCCATCCCCTCGACCAGTATCGCGCCTTCCAGGACATGCGCGACAAGGGCATGACCGAGGGGGAGATCGCCGCAGCCTTCTTCGTGCAGGCCCAGGTCGTCAAGCAGCGGCTGCGGCTCGCTTCGGCGTCGCCCGCGCTGCTCGAGATTTATGCCGAAGACGGCATGACGCTGGAGCAACTCATGGCCTTCACAGTGTCGAGCGATCACGCCCGTCAGGAGCAGGTCTGGGACGCGATCAAGGACGCCTGGTCGAAGGAGCCTTATCAGATCCGGCGCATGCTGACCGAGACAACCGTCCGCGCCTCGGACAAGCGCGCGGTTTTCGTGGGCATCGAGACCTATGAGGCGGCGGGCGGCGTCGTCATGCGCGATCTCTTCCAGTCCGATGATGGCGGCTGGCTGCAGGACGCGAGGCTGCTCGACCGCCTGGTCGCCGAAAAGCTCAGGGCTACTGCCGAGACGATCGCCGGCGAAGGCTGGAAGTGGATCGAGGTCGCTGTCAGCTTTCCCTACGACACGACGCGCGGCCTGCGGGAATTGCAGGGCGAGCCGCTCGACCTTTCGGCCGAGGAGCAGGCGACCATCGAGGCGCTCAATGCCGAGTATCAGAAGCTCGAAGCCGAGTATGAAGGCGCCGACGAACTGCCGGACGAGGTAGACCAGCGCCTCGGCGAGATCGAGACGGCACTAGCCGCCTTCGAGACCCGGCCGGTGCGCTACGAGGCGGACGATATCCCTCGCGCGGGCGTCTTCATCAGCATCGCCCATGACGGCAGCGTCGCCATCGACCGTGGCTACGTGCGGGCGGAGGATGACGCGCCGATCGATCCCGAGGTCGAGACCGGCGTGGACGCCGACGGCGATCCGGCCGAGCCGTCGGTGCAGAGGGCGGTCATTACCATCGGCGGCCAGCCTGCCGAGCCCGAGGACGACGAGGATGACGGCGTCATCAAGCCGCTGCCGGAGCGTCTGGTGATCGAGCTGACGGCCTATCGCACGCTCGCGCTGCGCAACGCCGTCGCGGAGAACCCGCACGTCGCCATGACGGCGCTCCTCCACAAGCTCGTCTCGGACACCTTCATGACCCGCATGTATACGGGCGCCATGGAAGCCGGGGTGAAGCACGTCTTCTTCCCGGCCCAGGACGATGCGCTGAAGGACAGCCCGTCCGCCCGTGCGGTGCAGGACCGCCACGCCGCCTGGGCGGGTGATATCCCGAAGGACGATGCTGCCCTATGGGACTGGCTCGCCGACCTGGATGAGCCCAGCCGCATGGCTCTTCTCGCGCATTGCGTCAGCTACGGCGTGAATGCGCTCTATGAGCGGCCGAACCCGCACAGTGGCAGCGGTGTATCCCAGCATACCCTCGACATGAGGCTTTCGCAGGCCGACCGCCTGACGATGGCGACAGGCCTCGATCTGGTCGAGGTCGGCTGGCGGCCGACCTTCGGCAACTACCTGAACCGGGTGACAAAGCCCCGCATCCTGCAGGCGGTCCGCGAGGGCGCCGGCGAGCAGGCCGCGCAACTCATCGACCATCTGAAGAAGGGCGACATGGCGAAGGAGGCCGAGCGCCTGCTGGCGGACACCGGCTGGCTGCCGGAACCGCTTCGCGTGGTCACCGAGGTCGAGGCGTCGACGGCGGAAACCCAGACCAGCGGCGAGGATGACAGCGCAGCGCTGCCTGACTTCCTCGCGGGCGATGACGAGGAGGCCGCCGGCGAAGACGATGAACGCCACCTCGTCGCGGCCGAATGATCGTGCAGGCGGGGCGGCTTCGGCCGCTCCGCCGATTCCCCCAATCGAGGAGCTACGTCATGTCGCAATCCAGCCCGCCGCCCCGGCGCGTCGTCTTCCAATATCTCGTTCCCGTGCAGGTCGAGGTCGAGGACGGGCTCGTCGCCTGCGTCACGGTCATCGACGAGACGCC
The DNA here is from genome assembly GCF_000497755.1 of Aliihoeflea sp. 2WW. Classification (GTDB taxonomy): domain Bacteria; phylum Pseudomonadota; class Alphaproteobacteria; order Rhizobiales; family Rhizobiaceae; genus Aliihoeflea. The sequence goes on along the minus strand of NZ_AYOD01000035.1, from coordinate 148,288 downwards.
AGTCCGCGATCCCGCCATCGTCGAGGGCGATCCCGCCTATCTCAGCGAGGCGGTGCAGGCCGCCGACGACGGTCAAGACTGGCCGTCCTGGCGGTTCGGCTACTAGCCGGACAATCTTTCGATCCTTTCCGAGCCCGGCCTAGCGCCGGGCTCTTTTCGTTTCTGGAGCCTGCCATGACCGATTTTCTGACCCGCTTTTCCTGCCTGCTCGACGTTGGCACTGCCGCCAACGCGGCGCGCGCTTTCGAGATCTACGCAACGCTGATGGCCGAGAACGCCCGAGAGGATCCGCCGGCCGAGCCGTTCCTGCTCTCCCTTTCGCCCGAATACGGATCGGCTCGCCTGTGGCTGCGCGATCCTGGCAGCGCCGACCAGCAACTCGCGATCACCTTCGTGACGCGCTGCGCCGAGGCCTTCGGCCTGACTGGACGTTGGGGATTCCAGTGGGCGAATGTTGCCTCGGCTCCCGTCATCGACGGCTTCGCCGGCGGCGCCCACCTGCTCGATCTCTCGACCGGCCGTACGCTTGAATGGATCAGCACCGGGCGCTGGCTCGCCGACCGGCTTTCCGAGGGAGGCGCGCGATGAGCATTCCCGACCATGCCCGCGCCAATTTCGAGACGCTGCTGCACGCCGCGACCAGCGGCGACCTGGCGTTGATGGAATGCACCGAGATTGCGACGGGCGAGGTTCGCTACGTCATCTGCGCCGTTGGACGTGACGCCAGCGACTATGTTCTTACACCATTCGGCCATCTCGCCGATGGCAACCCATTTGAGCTCTACCGCCCGCCCGATGCCCCGACCTGAGGCGGGCGCTCGAATAGATCCGCGACGATAGTGCGATCCTTAGCCGGGAGCGGCGCATCGCCCGCCGGCATGACGCAACTGTCGAAGGCGAGCTTGCCGCAAGCCGGAGCGATGGCCGCTGCCCGCGTCAGAGTGAGAGGTCGGCCGGGACGGGGTTGAGCCCGTCCGGTCGAGAGAAAGCGCCGGCCCGGCTCGCCCGTCTCCCGCTCTTTCGAGGTATCCTCCATGCTCCACGCTCCCGTCTCTGGTGCCGCTCCGGCGGTCTTGCTTCCGCTCGCACCGAACGCGCCGCCGGCGGCCGCCATTCTCGCCGCCGCCGGCCATCTCCTTCCTCATCTCGAACAGGGCCGCGCGATCGATGCCGCGATACTGCGCTCGGCCATGGAACAGGCCTTCGGCGCGTCCGACGCTAGCGGCGCCTGGGACTGGAAAACGGCCTATGACGCCTGCGAAGCGGCAACCGTCCTCTTCATGCGCAAATACGGAAAGCCGCTTTTCCGCAAAGCCGCGTCTCCGGCCGCACGGCTCTCCGCGCTCGGCAAGATCGCCGGGCTGCTGCCGACGCACACGCGCCGGTCTGAGGAGGCCCAGGCGCGTCAGCAGTTCTCGACGCCGACGCCGCTCGGTCTCGCGGCCTTGACCGCCGCAGCGCTCACGCCCGCCGACCGGGTGCTGGAGCCCTCAGCCGGCACGGGCCTGCTCGCGATCCTTGCCGAGATTGCCGGGTCCGATCTCATCCTCAATGAACTGGCCGAGACCCGCGCCGATCTTCTTGCCTCTCTCTTTCCGGCCAATGCGATCACGCGTTTCGACGCCGCGCAGATCGACGATCATCTCGACCGCACCGCCATTCCCAGCGTCATCATCATGAACCCGCCGTTCTCGGTTATGGCGAATGTCTCCGGACGCGTCGCCGACGCCGCCTATCGCCATATCGCTTCCGCTCTGGCGCGGCTTGCGCCAGGCGGCCGGTTGGTCGCGATCACCGGCGCGAATTTCTCGCCCGAGCTGCCGGCCTGGCGCGACCACTTCGCCCGGCTGCAGGAGCGCGGCCGCGTCGTGTTCACTGCGGCGATCGCGGGCTCTGTCTATGCCAAGCAAGGCACGACCATCGAAACCCGCCTGACCGTCATCGACAAGGCGCCGGCCGAGGATGATGCACGCTTCCCGGCATCTCTCGGCATCGCGCCCGACGTGGCGACGCTTCTCGCTTGGATCGAACGCGACTTGCCCCCGCGCATTCCGGTCGCGCTGCCAAAGATCTCCCCGGATACGGCGCCGCGCACCGTTCGCGGCTATCTCGCCAAGGCCGCAGCATCCACGGACGGCCGGCCCACGGCTGAGATCGAAGGCCTGCCGCTTGACTATCAGACCGTGGAGCGGATGCCTCTTGAAGATGGCCGACTGTCGGACTCGATCTATGAGGCCTATGCGCTCCAGTCGGTCCGCATCCCGGAGGCGCAGCCCCATCCCACCAAATTGGTACAGTCGGCCGCCATGGCGTCGGTCGCGCCGCCGAAGCCGAGCTATCGCCCGACGCTTCCAGCCGCGATCGTCACCGGGGGCGTTCTGTCCGACGCCCAGCTCGAGACAGTGATCTATGCCGGCGAAGCTCACAGCGAACACCTCGCAGGCGCCTGGATTGTGGACGAGACCGGCGATCTCGTCACCGCCGCGCCGGACGACGCTCCAAGCGCCGTCCGCTTCCGCCGGGGCTTCATGCTCGGCGACGGCACCGGCGCCGGCAAGGGCCGTCAGTCCGCCGGCATCATCCTCGACAACTGGCTGCAGGGTCGCCGCAAGGCAGTATGGATCTCGAAGTCCGACAAGCTGCTCGAAGACGCTCAACGCGACTGGTCGGCGCTCGGTATGGAGCGCTTGTTGGTCACGCCGCTATCCCGTTTCCCTCAGGGCACGCGGATCCGTCTCAGCGAAGGCGTCCTTTTCACCACCTATTCCACGCTACGGTCCGACGACCGTGGCGAGAAGCTTTCGCGCGTCAAACAGATCGTCGAATGGTTGGGCTCCGACTTCGATGGAGTCATCATTTTCGACGAGTCGCACGCAATGCAGAACGCCGGCGGCGGCAAGGGAGAACGGGGCGATGTCGCGCCCTCACAGCAGGGCCGTGCCGGGCTGCGGCTGCAGCACGCGCTGCCGGACGCGCGTGTCGTCTACGTTTCTGCCACCGGCGCGACCACAGTCCACAATCTCGCTTACGCCCAGCGGCTCGGGCTGTGGGGCGGTGACGATTTTCCCTTCGCCAACCGCGCCGAGTTCGTGGAGGCCGTCGACAATGGCGGTGTCGCGGCCATGGAGGTGCTTGCCCGCGACCTGCGCGCGCTCGGCCTCTACACGGCCCGGTCGCTCTCCTATGACGGCGTTGAATACGAACTGGTCGAGCACCAGCTTACGCCCGAGCAAGCCCGCATCTACGATGCGTATGCCGGCGCCTTCGCCATCATCCATAACCATCTCGACGCCGCGATGCAGGCCGCCAACATCACCGGCGATAGCGGCACCCTGAACCGTCAGGCGAAGTCGGCCGCGCGTTCTGCATTCGAAAGCGCCAAGCAGCGGTTCTTCGGTCATCTGCTGACCAGCATGAAGACCCCGACGCTGATCCGCTCGATCGAGCAGGACCTGGCCGACGGGCACAGCGCCGTCATTCAGATCGTCTCGACCGGCGAGGCACTGATGGAGCGCCGACTGGCCGAGATTCCGACCGAGGAATGGAACGACGTGCGTGTCGACATCACGCCGCGGGAATATGTCCTCGACTATCTCGCCCATTCCTTCCCGGTGCAGCTCTACGAGCCGTTCTCCGACAGCGAGGGCAATCTGTCGTCGCGGCCAGTCTTCCGGGACGGTCAGCCCGTCGAGAGCAGGGAGGCCGTCGCCCGCCGTGACGAGCTGATCGAACGGCTCGCGTCGCTAGAACCCGTTCCCGGCGCCCTCGACCAGATCGTCCAGCGCTTTGGCTCCGATGTCGTCGCCGAGGTCACCGGCCGTTCACGGCGCGTTGTGCGCAAGGGCGATCGCCTTGCCGTCGAGAATCGGGCGGGCTCGGCCAATCTCGCCGAGGCCGCCGCCTTCATGGACGACCAGAAGCGCATCCTGGTCTTCTCGGATGCGGGCGGTACGGGGCGCAGCTATCACGCCGATCTTGGCGCGAAGAACCAGCGCCTGCGTATCCACTATCTGCTGGAGCCGGGCTGGAAGGCCGATGCGGCGATCCAGGGTCTCGGTCGGACCAACAGGACCAATCAAGCTCAACCGCCGCTCTTCCGCCCGATCGCCACTGACGTGAAGGCTGAGAAGCGCTTCCTCTCCACGATCGCGCGTAGGCTCGATACACTCGGCGCGATCACGCGTGGGCAGCGCCAGACCGGCGGACAGGGTCTCTTCCGGCCAGAGGACAATCTCGAAAGCCCCTATGCGCGCGGTGCGCTGCGCCAGCTCTATCTGCTGCTCGTGCGTGGCAAGGTCGAGAACTGCTCGCTCGACCGCTTTGAGTCCGCCACCGGTCTCAAGCTCACGGATGACAACGGCATCAAGGACGAGCTGCCGCCGATCACGACCTTCCTCAACCGTCTGCTCGCGCTGACCATCGACCTGCAGGGCGTGCTTTTTACGGCGTTTGAGCAGCTCCTGACGGCGAAAGTCGACGGGGCGGTTCGCAGTGGAGTCTATGACGTCGGACTCGAAACGCTGCAGGCCGAGAGCTTCATCGTCACCGGCAGCGAGGTGATCCATACGCACCCGGGCACCGGCGCGGAAACTCGGCTTCTCACCATCACCCGCCGGGAGCGCAATCGACCGACGAGCCTCGCCGACGCGCTCGATCATCTCTCCGATCCGCGCGCACGGCTCCTGGTCAATGGTCGCTCCGGCCGCGCCGCCGTGCAGATTTCCGCACCATCGATGATGCTCGACGATGGCGAGATCGAGCGCCGCGTCTGCCTGGTCCGGCCGATGGAGCAGCACTATGCGCCGCTGCGCATGATGGGTGAGAGCCAGTGGGAGGAAGCCGATCGCGCCGCCTTCGCCGCCGCGTGGTGGGCTGAGTTGAATGACGTGCCGGAGTTTTCCGACAGCACGATCCACATTGTCGCCGGCCTGTTGTTGCCGATCTGGAAGCGGCTGCCAAACGAGTCGACGCGGGTCTACCGGCTCCAGACCGATGGCGGCGAGCGCATCATCGGCCGCCGCGTCTCGCCCGCCTGGGCGGCAAACGCCGTCACCACGGGCGCAACATCGCTGACCCCTGAGCAGGCCTTCACCGCTCTGATGGACGGCACGACGATCCTCGATCTCGCTGACGGCCTTCAGCTTCGGCGCGCCCGCGTCATGAATGCCCAGCGCCTGGAGCTGACCGGCTTCACCGAGGCGATGCGGGACCGGCTGCGCACCTACGGCCTGTTCAGCGAGATCATCTCGTGGAAGCTCCGCTTTTTCGTGCCGGCCGACGCCGCCGGACCGGGCGTCCTCGCCAAGGTGCTCGATACATATCCCGTGGCGCGCATCTCCGAGCGGGAGGCCGCGTGATGGCACGTCAAGACGCTTCCGATCTCGCGCACAGTCTCGGCCGGCAGGCCGAGGCGGTGTGCCGGCATTATCTTTCCAGCGGTCGCCGCGAGGGCAACTACTGGCTCGTGGGCGATGCGCGCAACACACCCGGCCGCTCGATGTATGTCCGGCTCAAGGACACGCCGAAAGGTCCCGCCGGCAAATGGACCGACGCGGCCACCGGCGAGCATGGCGATCTCCTCGACGTCATCCGAGAAAGCTGCGGCCTCATCGACTTCAAGGATGTCGCCGACGAGGCGCGGACCTTTCTCTCGATGCCGCCGCCGGCGCCGGAGGCCCGTCAGCACGAACGGCCGAACCCAGCGCCGCATGGCTCCCCCGAAGCGGCCCGCCGACTGGTCCGCATGTCGCAGCCGATCCACGGCACGCTCGTACAAACGTATTTACGGGAACGCGGCATTACGGATTTGCGCGGAACCGGAAGCCTGCATTTCCACCCGCGCTGCTATTATCGCCCCGAAGAGCATTCGCCGACCGAGACCTGGCCGGCGATGATCGCGGCCGTCACCGACCTCGACGGCAAGATCACCGGGGCGCATCGCACCTGGCTCGATCCGCGCCGCCGCGATAAGGCGCCAATCGACACGCCGAGGCGAGCCATGGGCGATCTTCTCGGCAACGCGGTCCGCTTCGGCATAGGCAGCGATGTGATAGCGGCGGGCGAAGGCATCGAGACCGTCCTGTCGCTTCGTCAGGTCCTTCCCGACATGCCTATGCTGGCGGCGCTCTCCGCGGCCCATCTCGCTGCAATCCTGTTCCCCGACACACTGCGGCGGCTCTACATCGTCCGCGACAACGATCCGGCCGGTGACGCTGCGCGCGACACCCTCATCGAACGGGCCGACGCGGCCGGGATCGAGGCGATTGTCATCTCGCCGCAGCTGGGCGACTTCAACGAGGATCTGCGCAACCTCGGCCTGGACGCATTGAGCGTGGAAGCCCGGTTGCAGGTCGCGCCGCAGGACGTCGCGCGCTTCATGGCGTTGGCGGCATAGCCGGCAGGAGAACGGGCGTGAGGTTCGCCGCCGTGCTCGGCGGATGCATCATTCCATCGGAGGGGGCCCGCGCCTCGGCCTTCGAGAGGGCGATCGGCCCACAGGCCGGCCAACCGGGCAATGGCGGCGGCCGACTATTTTCCGGCGCGGCCGAGAGGCCGCTTTCCATCGCGAGGCAAAATAGCCGGCCTTAGCCATCGAGCCCTACGCTTTCGCTCCGGGTGCCCGGTCGTCCGGCCTGCGGGCTTCGTCGCCATGAAGGCCGCGACGGTCGCGGTCCAACCGACGGAGCATCCCATGCGCGAGCACGACGACTACGAACCGCATCACGAATCGTCACCCACCGACCATGTCCTCAACGAACTGCAACTCCACGGGTACCGCCCCTTCACCGACGAGCCCGACCAGCGGCTTCTGCCGGACGGCAATCAGGCCGCGGGCGCCGTCGCCGACATCTTCGACGCTCTGATCGGCACCCTGGCAGACACGCGTCTCGAACCTGACCTCGACGATCTCCTCTGGTCGACCGTGAACGTCTTCCACCGCGCCACCGACCGGATCGGCCGCGAACTGGATGACAATGAGCAGTCCCAGAAGCGGGCGCAGCGCGAACAGGACGGCAGCGAGGTGAAATCGGTCGAACTGGAGCGCCTGATCGCAGAGGGGATCACGCTGATAGAGCGCCAGAACGCCTTCGAGCTGATGCGCGACCAGGCCGCCGAACACTACGAACGCCACGTCGGCAAGCCTTGGCTCCCGCGCAGCGGATCGAAGGTCAACCATCGCAATCTGACTTCGGCGATGATCGACAGCCGCGACTTTCTCATGGCGAAGAAGCGCGCCGATCAGGAAGTACTACTTCCGCCCGGTCCCAAGATCATCGTCACCGGCGGCCTCGACTTCAATGATCACCAGCTTATCTGGGCAAAGCTCGATCAGGTTCACGCCAAGCACGCCGGCATGGTTCTGGTCCATGGAAAGTCGCCAAAGGGTGCCGAGAGGATCGCCTCGCTCTGGGCATCGAACCGCAACGTTCCGCAAATCGGCTTTGCACCCGATTGGACCAAGCACGGACGATCGGCACCGTTCAAGCGGAATGACCAGATGCTCGATATCGTGCCGAAGGGCGTGCTGCACTTCCCGGGCACGGGCATAAATGACAACCTCGCCGACAAGGCCAAGAAGCTCGGCATTCCGGTTTGGAAGCACGGCGGCGCGTGAGCGCCGCCACGCATGGGCCGCTGCCTAGCGCTTCATCTTCGTGACTTTGTAGACGCACCCGGAGCGATCATACGTGGTCCAATCACCGACTTGCTGACCGTCTTCAAAGTAGCCGGACCGCAGCTTCGAACCGTCGCGGCGAAACCACTCCCAGTATCCGGTAGGTTGTCCCTCCATCGTCTGGCCGACGACCCACAAGCTTCCGTCCTTGTGTCGCTTCTGGAAAGCGAGCGTCTCCGTCATCGGCAACCCCACGTTCAGTCTGGCTCGCCTGTCACTGCGATACGGGCGGATCGCGCGTAGAAGGCAAGCTCGGTGTCGTTTTCGATCAACGCGTCGAGGAGCGCTTTCATATCCGCTTGGTCCGAAGACGACTGGAAGGGGCCCGGCTGCCGCTCAATCGCCAGCACAGCGATCGTCAAAGCCTTTTTCACGAGGTGCAGATTACGTCCTGTGAACTCCGCCATCGTCCAGCCCTTCGCGACTCTACACTTGCCGCCAAGAGCATAGCGCAAATGAAGCCATCTGAGGACACGACGCGAGGCTGAGTCGAAAGCAGCGTCGAGACTGTAAAACGGGTCTCCCGACGCGAAGACCACCTCCGCCTATCAGCGCTGATCCTTGGTCCAGCCGCGGACTTGTCGCCATCAACCCATGAAGGGTCGGCTATGCGAGCATGCCGCCGCTGCGGCTGCGCCTGCGCGGTGATTGCAGTCCACGGCCGAACACTTCGGGCGCCTGTCGGCGGGGGATGGTCCCCCGCTCCAGCAGGAGCCCAGCAGATGTCCCTCAATCAAGCTCACGCCTTCGCCTTCAGCCTCGCCACCACCCTGATGGTCTCGATTGTCATCTTCCAGGCGGGCGACGGCAGCATGGGTGTCATGCCCGCGGGCGAATATGACGGCGAACTCGCCGCGATCGTCCATGAGGTTGATCCCTTCGCCCGCTGATCGCGGGCAAGGCTTCACGGCCGCAAGCGGAAGTCCGGCAGGATTTCCGCTCCCGTCCCGGCTTGTCATTCGCTATACTTCAGGCGCGCTGTGGTGGTGGTGGAGGCGCGATCGTCAGCCATGAACGATTGGAAACCACTGCCATGATCATCCTTGCCATACTCGCATCCCTCTTCGCCGTCGGCCTGCTCTGCTGGCTGGTGTTCACCTTGGCCGTTTTCACTCTGCCCGCCTTCGTCGGCGTGACGACGGGCGCCTGGGCCAACGAAGGCGGCGCCGGCATTGCCGGCGCTGTCGTCGTGGGCGCGCTCGCGGCGGCGATGACGCTCGCCATCGGGCACCTCCTGATCGCCTTCGTCCGCCCGATGTGGCTGAAACTCGTCGTGGCGATCGCCTTCGTCGCCCCGGCGGCGATCGCGGGTTTTCATGCCACCCATGGCATCGTGAAGCACCTGATGCCGTCGGAAGCGTGGCAGATGGCGTTTTCGATCTTCGGGGCCGTCGCGGTCGGGATCACCGCCTTCCTCCGGGTCGCTGGACTAGTGGCGACTCCCAGCCCATCCAGCCCGGGCCTTACTCGGGCATAATCTTTGTCGAAGTCGTTCCGGCGGATCGGAACAGCACAAGACAAAGCATATCCTCGTAGCCTCCGAGGTTGCAGATGAAGCGGTGGGTGCTGATTGTTCATCGCCCCGAAAAGCAGCCCGCGGGGGAGCGCTTTGGGCAACACCGGCAGCGCATCCGTTCGTGCACCGAAGGCTGAGACGCTCCCGGTGGCAGTCGACGGAGATGCTGGAGCGATGCCTGTAGATGGGGAACGAAGCTGCTACGCACGCCCTGCGCCAACTTGCCGATGCGGGAGGGTCGCCATCTTCTCCGTTATCTGACCGTGCCTAGACCGCTCCAAACGGCCTCTTTAATGGCCTGATCTGGCCGAAGTACGGCTTCGCCTCGATCGCCTATGACACAACAGCCGCGTCGAACTTTCTTCCCCTGCCGGCTGCGCCGTCATTCCTCGCGAGACAAGAAAGCCCTCCTAAGCTGTCAGGCCCCTTCGGGGTGCGCCGTCGACCGCCTCCGGCCTGCCGATCGCCATCGAGGCCGCAATGGTGCGGGCTCGGAAACGGAAAACGGAGAATTACAATGGCGACCATCGGCACCTTCAAGAAGACCGACTCGAACGAGTTCACCGGCGAAATCGTCACCCTCAGCGTCCAGGCCAAGGGCGTGCGCATCGTCCCCGATACCCGCGCCACCGGCGAGAACGCTCCCAGCCACCGCGTCCTGGTGGGCCGCGCCGAGATCGGCGCCGCCTGGTCGAAGCGCTCCAACGAGGGCCGCGACTATCTCGGCCTCAAGCTCGACGATCCGAGCTTCAACGCCCCGATCTACGCCAACCTCTTCGACGACGAGGACGGCGACACCTTCTCGCTGATCTGGTCCCGCCCGAGCGGGCGGCGCGGCGACTGAGGCCTCCGCGCAAGGCCCCGGCCGGAAGGTCGGGGCCTTTCAGCTTTCTGGCAACCGAATCAGCTGACGTTTCCCCGATCGGCTTTGCGGTGGCCAAACTGGCATAGGGCGACTATTATAGTCGTAGTTCTGGCGTGCGCGTAGGTCCGAGTGGGAGGTGATCATGCATGATCACCGCCCGACAATCACGGGCCGCGCGCGCGTTGCTGGGTTGGACACAGGAGACGCTCGCTGACAAGGCTCGCGTATCTCTGACCGCCCTCAAGCGCCTCGAGTCGGCCAGTGGCCTCGAGGTGTACGAGAGCACGCGGGATGAGGTTAGGCGCGCTTTCGAACAGAGTGGCGTCGTGTTCCTGAGCTCCGACCGTGGTGTGGGAGTGATGGTGGTTGATCGCAAAGGGCAAGGCTAACGGCACGCGAGGAGCGAACTCGCAAACGCCCCTCTCATCGGGTTGCGCTAGAAGCTCGCTCGTAACATCGTTAACAAAATGCTCCAGTATGGATGGATATCCGCGCCGGGGAACGCCGTGACTACAAACTTATTTCTTGATGAACCGCCAAGCAGCGCGACGCCGACCGCCTATGACGCGGCCAATGTGAAGCTTTACCTGCGTTTGCTGGATGCCGAAGCGCAAGGCGCTTCCTGGGCGGACGTCGTCGAGACGATTTTCGGGATTTCGGTCAACGCCGAGCCCGAGCGTGCCGAGCGCGTTCACCGCTCGCATCTCGCGCGCGCAAAGTGGATGACGAAGAACGGCTATAGCGGTTTGCTGGCCGGCCGCGTGAACTGAACGTGATGCAGGTTTCGCATCACGTTGCTCCGCCTTCGTTATTCCCAGCCCCCACACAACTTGGAATCGTGTCCGCAGCTCAATTCGCGCGCTAAAACTGCGGAGGCTGTGGAGGATGTCTGAAGAAGATTCTTGGCGGTCAGAGGCCGCTTACGACTATGTCGATGCTCTGTCTCCCGGAGATCTCGCCTGGGAGTTTTTGCGGAGAAACACCGAGTACCGGCGATCATACGACGAATTCCTCCAGGCAGGCGACAACACCGAAGAACTGACCCGGGAGTTTACATCCCGATGGGGGTTGCGATTTCCCGGCAGATCCTTCTGCATCTGCAATCGTCTCTCCAGTCTATTGGGACGCCCACTTCGATCCATCGATCGTCGTCCTCGGCAAAATCCCGACGGCTCACACGCCTCCCTCACTTGACGATTTCATCAGGGCGCAGGCCATAAATGGCATCGATGGCGAGATGCTGCGCCTTCAGATCCGGGGCGAAATTTTCGACGCTTCTCTGCGCGACGGTGCCGGAAGTCTCGCGGCCATGGTCCTTCTTGATGAGCTTACGCCCGACCGCCTGAGCACGCTGGCTCGTTTTTGGGCGGCTCTCGCTGGAAAAACCGTCCCGCCGGATCCGCGTATCACCCGATCCCGACAAAAGCGGGCGCGCGAAATGCTGCGCGTCCTCGACGGTCGGGCATCCGGAGCGACGTATCGTGCAATCGCCGACGCCGTCTTTCCCAAACATGATCACGACGCAGCCTCGTGGGTAGGCAGCGCAATCCGCGAGACGACCATTCGCCTGGCTAGAGACGGCGCGAAGCTCGTCCAGGGCGGCTATCGTTCGATCTTGCGCCGGCCACGCCGAGACCGCTGACGCCCCAAGGGGTGTCGAACTTATCTCCTTTACTTCGACATCGTGCCGACCGCCGCAATCGCGCCACCGTGACCGCAATCCGCCGCCTGTCCGAGGCAGGCGCCGCGAAACCACGGAGGTTCGATCATGGACGAAACGGCCGCCCCCATGCCGCCACGCTACCTCAGGACAGAGGAAGCCGCGCGCTTTCTCGGGCTGTCGGAGCGCACGCTCGAAAAGCACCGAACATATGGCACCGGACCGACCTACCGGAAGCTCGGTGGACGGGTGGTCTATTCGCTGACCGACCTGCAGGCGTGGGCCGATCGCGGCTTGGTGACCTCCACCTCGGATCCGCGTGGCGGCATCGTCGCTCCTGCGAAAGCTGCGGCCTCCCAAGGCCGCAACGCCGGCACTTCCGGCCTTCGCTGATCCGGTCTCCGTGATGTCGTCCCGCCATCAACGCAGCGACGAGCGAGCGCAACTCGACCTCTTCCGGGCGCTGCCCGGTGACCTGGCGCCTCGCGATGCGCAGGACCTGATGGCCTATCCGTTCTTCTCCCTCGCCAAGTCGAAGCGGCTTGCGCCGATCGACTTCAAGGCCGGCTCGGTCAAGATCCGTGTCGAGGCAGTGCCCGAGCATGGCATGGCGACGATCTGGGACGCCGACATCCTCATCTGGGCCGCCTCACAGATCGTCGAGGCTCGCGACGTGGGGCTCCAGCCATCGCGGCTGATGGCCACGACCCCGTATGAAATCCTGAACTTCATCGGCCGCGGCGTATCGCTGCGGGATTACGATCGGCTCAAGGCCGCACTCGACCGACTGCAGTCGACTACCGTCGCGACCTCGATCCGCCAGCCGACAGAGCGGCGGATGCACCGGTTCTCCTGGATCAACGAGTGGAAGGAACGAGCCGACCAACGCGGCAGGCCGCTCGGCCTCGAACTCATCGTTCCCGACTGGTTTTACAGCTCGGTGCTCGACGACGCGCTGGTGCTCACCATTGACCGCAACTACTTCGGCCTGACCGGAGGGCTGGAGCGCTGGCTGTACCGCTTGGTGCGCAAGCACGGCGGCAAGCAGGAGTTCGGCTGGAGCTTCGACTTTCCGCACCTCCATGCAAAGTCGGGTAGCCTCTCGCCGCTCAAGCACTTTGCCTACGACCTCCGCGAGATCGTCCGCCGGCAGCCGCTCCCTGGGTATCAGCTCACCATCGAGCGGTGCGTCGGCGGTCCCGACATCCTGTCCTTCGCACCCACCGATCCCGACGCGCTTGGCATTCCGCGCCGCCGTCGCCGCTCGAAAACTCGCCCTGGGGATAAGCTGTGAATCGTCTCGTGCTATCGGGGACCGGCACTATCGTGCCATCGAGGACCGAAGTCTCGTGCTATCGGGGACCGGATTCGACGAATCCTCGCGCTGAATCAGCGACTTGCAAGCCCTGTAACTTATCTAACCTAGATTCCTACGGAATCTTTCTAACGCGACCGTGCTTTTCGGCCGCTGTGGACGAGTCCCCGATCGCCGGGAGACCGTCATGATCGTCGCACTGCTCAACCAGAAGGGCGGCGTCGGGAAAACGACGCTCGCCCTGCACCTCGCCGGCGAATGGGCTCGCCGTGGACAGCGCGTGACGCTGATCGACGCCGACCCCCAGGGTTCGGCGCTCGACTGGTCGCAGCAGCGCAACCGAGAGGGGTTGGAGCGGCTGTTCGGTGTCGTCGGCCTGGCCCGCGACACGCTCCACCGCGAAGCGCCGGAGTTGGCCCGCGACGTTGACCATGTCGTCATCGACGGCCCGCCGCGCGTCGCTGGGCTGATGCGCTCGGCGCTGCTCGCGGCCGATCTCGTGATGATTCCGGTGCAGCCGTCGCCGCTCGATGGCTGGGCCTCCGCCGAAATGCTCTCGCTGCTCGGCGAGGCACGCATCTACCGCCCGCAACTCGCCGCCCGCTTCGTGCTGAACCGGTGCGCGGCTCGCACCGTGTTGGCGCGCGAGACCGCCGAAACGCTCGCGGATCACGACCCGCCCTTGCTCTCGACCACGATCGGCCAGCGCATCGTCTTCGCCGATGTCGTGCAGACCGGCCGGCTCGCCGCCGAGCAGGACGAGGATTGCCCTGGCGCGCGCGAGATCGCCGCGCTCGCGGCGGAAGTCGCGAGGATCGGCGCATGAGCGCGCGGTCCCCAAAACGCAGCTTCGCGGCGCGTCCGGCCGATCCGGAGAGCTGGATCAAGGCGCCCGAGCGCCACACCCCGCGCGCACAAGCCGGCGAGGACTTCTCGGCGCGACTGACGATCGACGTGACTGCGGATATGCGCGGCCGCATCAAGATCGCCGCCTTCCAGCGCGGGCAGACCGTCGCCGAAATGCTGCGCGCGCTGTTCGAGCGCCAATTCCCACCCCCGTCAGGAGAAGGATCATGACCGGCCATGTCGCCGCGCCAATGCGCGTCGGCCGCGCTGCCGCCGAGCCGCCGCCAGAAGCTTTCACCCAGGTCGAACTTACTTGGGTCGAGAAGCGAACGGAGCACTGGATACGGTTCGGTCACGAGCTACGCGAACAGATCCTCGACCGGCGCCGACGCATCCTCTTCTTCCCTCCGGGAAGCATCTTTGCGCTGGTCCGATGGGCCGCGAATGAGCACGGGACCGTGCTCTCGCGCCTCGACATCCTGCGCGCTGTTGAGCCTGCTGCGCCATGCCAGACGATGCCGACCGTCACGCCCGGAGCGGACATCCTCTTGCGCGTCGACGGCTGGCCGAAGGTGGAGCGCATGCTCCAGCTCATCGACGCCATTGAGGCGCGCGGCATCGAGCCGATCGAGGTCTCGCCGGACCATTGGCGCCACGTCCACAACCGAATGACCGTCGGCGAAACGCCACGCGCTTATGGTCTTCGGCAGCATCGCGCCTTTCTCCTGCGCCAGGAGATCGGCGCATGACGCGGCTCTCCTACGCCATCGCCACAACGGCGGCGGTGTCGCTTCTAGGCCTCGCCTCGATCGCCTCATTCGCGCCGCGCCTCATCTGGAACGCTTCAGCCAGCACGCCGGTCGGCTTCTACACGATCGGCGATGTGCGCGCCCTCGACGTGACCGATCTGGTGGCGGTCGACGCGCCCGAGCCGCTCGCGACATTCCTGTCCGATGGCGACTACCTGCCACGCGGCGTGCCGCTCTTGAAGCGCGTCGCCGCGCTCCCGGGTCAACGGGTTTGCCGGACCGGGCTCGCCATCACGGTCGACGGCGTGCCGATCGGCGACGCCCTCGATCGCGATCGTCGCGGTCGCCCGCTCCCCGTTTGGCAGGGCTGCCGCTTGGTCGCAGCTGGCGAGTTGTTCCTGATGAACTGGCAGGTCCGCGACAGCCTCGACGGCCGCTACTTCGGCCCGCTTCCGGCCACCGCCGTGATCGGCCGGGCCACCCCTCTCTACACCGACGAGGACGGCGATGGCCGCTTCGTCTGGCGCGCGCCGACGCGGTGACGGCGAGCCCATGACCCTGTCCACCGCAACCTGAAGGAGACGACCAATGCCCGTGATCGGTCAATTCATGCGCGAGAATGATGGCTTCATCGGCCATCTGACGACACTTTCCCTGCACCAGGACATCATCGTCGTCGCGGCCGAGCCGTCCGATGCCGAGAACGCGCCGGACTATCGCGTTCATGTGCTCGACACCATGAGCAACGAGACCGGCGCGGAGATCGGCGCAGGCTGGAAGCGCACCGGCGAGAAGGCCGGCGAATACGTCTCGCTGCAGCTTGACGATCCGACCTTCGAACATCCGATCCGCGCCAACCTGTTCCAGTCGGCCGACGACAAGTCCGCCTGGGCCCTACACTGGAACCGCCCGCCAAAGCGCGGCGAGCGGGACTGAACGATGCCCGCCACACGCATCAAACCTGTCGTCGGAGGGAGGATCGCCCTCCGACGTGCAGCTCTCCTTCTCCTTTCCGGCCTGGTCCTCGCCGGATCCGCCGCGAGCACTGCCTACGCCCAGCAGGCGCAGGTCGAGCATCCATCACGCAGCGATCCCTATGGCGCGTACATTGCAGAGGCGTCTCAGCGGTTTGGCGTTCCAGAAACGTGGATACGTGCCGTCATGCGCGTCGAGAGCGCGGGCGATGTGCGCGCGATCTCGTCGGCCGGCGCAATGAGCCTGATGCAAATCATGCCCGCCACGTGGGAGGAGTTGCGCGTCCGGCATCGGCTCGGCGGCAACCCCTACGACCCCCGGGACAACATTCTGGCGGGTGCTGCATATCTGCGCGAGATGCACGACCGTTACGGATCGCCGGGGTTTTTGGCGGCCTACAACGCGGGTCCGGGCCGCTACGAAGAGTATCTCGCCGGCCGCCCATTGCCGGCCGAAACGCGCGCCTATGTCGCGACGCTCGCCCCCATCGTCGGGGGCGGTGAACTGACCGGTCCTGTCATGGTGGCGGCCGCCGATCCACTGACCTGGACGAGAGCGCCGCTCTTCGTCGTACAGTCGGCCGGCAGAGAGTCTGCCGTGCCGTTACAGTCTGACGGCAAGCCGGACACCGCCACGGCGGCGGAACCGGTGCGCGATCAGGGCCCCGTCGCTGCGCCCACCGATGGCCTTTTCGTTGCGCGCAGCGTTTCCGGGGGACCGCGATGACCGCGTTCGCACCCGTTCGTACCGTGGCGTGCCTTGGCGGAAGATGGGCAGTCTGCGGAGGGGGAGCAGTCAGCACAACCGAAAGATGGCGAGATAAAAGCCGGCGATGTGCGGCTTGGTGCGGTCGTGTGTTTTCAGGGGCTTATGGCGCATTTGCGCGAGGTGCACCTTGCCGGCGCAGCCTGCGCATTCGCCATTTTTCCAAGTGTTTCCTTCGCTTTGCGCGATGTGCGGAGCTTTGGCGATGAGCGGCGAGGACGATTTCCGCATCCGGCCTGGCCGCATCCGCTCGACCCGCGCGCAACAGGCACGGCCCTTCATCGCTCAGGCACTTGCGGCCGCACAGCGGGCTGGCGGCCGCGTCTCGCGATCCGGCCAGATCACCAAGAGCAATCGCTCGCGGTTCGGTCGCGGGCAGCGCGCGACAGTGCAGGCCAACCGGCTCCTGACCAGCCGGTCGCGCAACGTGGTTTTCAAGACGCGCGTCGTGCGGCACACCGCCAAGGCCGCGCCGCTTAGCGCCCACCTCAGCTACCTCAGGCGCGAGGGTGTTACCCGGGACGGGGAGAAGGCCCAGCTGTTCGGTCCCGAGACCGGAGACGCCGATCCCAAGGCCTTCGCTGAGCGAACCCAGGACGACCGCCATCATTTCCGCTTCATCGTCTCACCGGAGGACGCAACGGAGATGTCCGACCTCAGGACATACGCCCGCGACCTGATGGGGCAGATGGAAAAGGACCTCGGCACCAAGCTCGACTGGGTCGGCGTCGATCATTGGAACACCGACAATCCCCATGTCCACATCATCCTGCGGGGACGTACCGACGACAGCCAGGACCTCGTAATCTCCCGCGACTACATCAAGGAGGGCATGCGCGCCCGCGCGCAGGACCTCGTCACCCAGGAACTGGGGCCCCGCACCGAGCAGGAGATCCGTCGTAACCTCGGACGTCAGGTCGAGGCGGAACGCTGGACCGATCTCGATCGGCAGATCTCCCGCGACAGCTATCGCAGCGGCATCGTCGACCTCGCGCCACGTCCCGATCAGAAGCCTGACGAGTTCCACGCGTTGAAGGTCGGCAGGCTGCGCAAGCTGGAGACGCTTGGTCTCGCCGATCAGGTCGGTCCCGGTCAATGGGTTGTGTCGGAGACTGCGGAGAAGACTCTACGCGCCCTCGGTGAACGCGGCGACATCATCAAGCGCATCCATCGTGGCCTGACCGAGCGCGGCATCGAGCGTGGCGCCGCGAGCTATGTGCTCGCGGGCGAAAGCATCGATGACCCTGTCATCGGGCGTCTGGTCGATCGCGGTCTCGACGACGAACTGAAGGGCACGGCCTACGCCGTCGTCGACGGCACCGACGGGCGAACCCATCATATTAAGCTCCCCGATCTCGACGCGGCTGCCGACAGCGCGCCGGGTTCGATCGTCGAGCTGCGCAAGTTCGACGACGTGCAGGGCCGCCGCCGTGTCGCACTCGCTGTTCGATCCGATCTCGATATCGAACAGCAGGTCCATGCGACCGGCGCCACCTGGCTCGACCGGCAGGCTATCGCCCGCGAACCGGTGGCTCTCGGTGGAGGCGGCTTTGGCGCGGAGGTGCGGCAGGCAATGGACCGACGCGCCGAGCATCTTATCCACCAAGGGCTCGCCGAGCGTCAGACCCGCGGCGTCAGCTTCTCGCCGGGGCTGATCGAAACTTTGCGCCAGCGCGAGGTCGAAGCGCTCGGGGAGAAGCTCGCGGCCGAGACCGGCCGGCCATTCTCGAAGGCCGGAACGGGCGAGTATGTGGCGGGCACCTATCGCCAGCGCTTCGCGCTCGCCTCCGGCCGCTTCGCCATGATCGACGACGGGCTCGGCTTCCAGCTCGTGCCCTGGTCGCCGTCCCTCGAACGTCAACTCGGCCAGCACGTCTCCGGGGTCTCGCGCGGGGGCGGCGGCGTCGACTGGAGCTTCGGCCGCAATCGCGGCCTCGGCATGTAGCCCCACCAAGAAAGGAGTACCTGCCATGTCGGCGACGAAAATCCTCTGGGGGCAGATCCTCACCGTTTTCCTGATCGTGTTGATGACGACCTGGGGCGCCACGCAATGGACAGCCTACCGTCTCGGCTTCCAGCCCCAGCTCGGTCAGCCTTGGTTCGAACTGGCCGGATGGCCGATCTATTATCCCCCGGCCTTCTTCTGGTGGTGGTATTTCTACGACGCCTATGCGCCGCCGATCTTTGTCGAGGGCGCCTATATCGCCGCGTCGGGTGGCTTCATCTCCATCGCCGTCGCGATCGGCATGTCGGTATGGCGGGCGCGTGAAGCCAAGAACGTCGAGACCTATGGCTCGGCCCGCTGGGCACGACCGGAAGAGGTGAAGGCGGCAGGACTGCTCGGCCCCGACGGAGTCGTACTCGGCAGGCATGAGCGCGAGTATCTCCGCCATGACGGTCCGGAGCATGTGCTGTGCTTCGCGCCGACCCGTTCCGGCAAGGGCGTTGGCCTGGTGGTGCCTTCGCTCTTGACGTGGCCGGGGTCGGCGATCGTCCACGACATCAAGGGCGAGAACTGGACGCTCACCGCCGGCTATCGCGCACGGCATGGCCGCGTGCTGCTCTTCGATCCGACGAACGCGAAGTCGGCGGCCTACAACCCGCTGCTCGAAGTGCGCCGCGGCGAATGGGAAGTCCGCGACGTGCAGAACATCGCCGACATTCTCGTCGACCCGGAAGGCTCGCTCGAAAAGCGAAACCACTGGGAGAAGACATCGCACGCGCTTCTGGTCGGCGCGATCCTGCATGTCCTGTACGCAGAGGCCGACAAGACATTGGCCGGCGTCGCCGCCTTTCTCTCCGATCCGAAGCGCCCGATCGAGTCGACCCTCGCGGCGATGATGAAGACCGCCCATCTCGGCGAGGCCGGTCCACATCCGGTGATCGCCAGCGCCGCCCGCGAACTGCTCAACAAGTCCGATAACGAGCGCTCCGGGGTGCTGTCGACAGCGATGTCGTTCCTCGGCCTGTATCGCGATCCCGTCGTGGCCGAGGTCACCCGTCGCTGCGACTGGCGTATCGCCGACATGGTTGGAGGCAAGTATCCGACCACGCTCTACCTCGTGGTGCCGCCATCGGACATCAACCGGACCAAGCCGCTGATCCGCCTGATCCTCAATCAGGTCGGCCGTCGCCTCACCGAGGACCTGCAGGCGAAGAGCAATCGACACCGGCTGCTGCTCATGCTCGACGAATTTCCCGCCCTTGGGCGCCTGGACTTTTTCGAGAGCGCGCTCGCCTTCATGGCAGGCTACGGTCTGAAGGCGTTCCTCATCGCGCAATCGCTGAACCAAATCGAGAAAGCTTACGGTCCGAACAACTCGATCCTCGATAACTGCCATGTGCGCGTCAGCTTCGCCACCAACGACGAGCGAACTGCGAAGCGCGTTTCGGATGCGCTTGGCACCGCGACCGAAATGAAGGCCATGAAGAACTATGCCGGCCACCGGCTATCGCCCTGGCTCGGCCACCTGATGGTGTCGCGCTCGGAGACTGCACGGCAATTGCTCACGCCGGGCGAGATCATGCAGCTCCCGCCGTCAGACGAGATCGTCATGGTCGCCGGCATCCCGCCTATCCGCGCAAAGAAGGCACGCTATTACGAGGATCGTCGGCTTCAGGAGCGCATCCTTACGCCCCCCGCACTCACGAAGCCCGCAAGCGCTCGAGCCGACGATTGGAGCGCGCTCGCCATACCGGAACCTCCCGTACTGAGTGCGCCAGCTCCGGCAGATAACCTAGCCGACGACGACCCGACGGACTCCGAGCAGCGGCATCAGCCTGAACTGAGCCGCATCAAAACAGTCGAACGCAAGGCGATCGTCGACAACGAATTCGAGATCGATCCTCGCGACGACGTCGATGAGGATGCTGCGCGCCTCAGCCGCATGACGCAGACCATGCGCCAAGTCGCTCGGCAGGCATCGCTCGATCCTGGCGATGGCATCGAGCTATAGGAGGCGGGGGTGACCAAACCTTTGAAGAAGCAGCGGCTGTCGGTCTATCTCGACCCGGACGTCATGAAGGCGCTCGCAGCCCATGCTGCCCGGCGCGATCTGTCCCTGTCACTGGTAGCCGAGGCCGGTATCGCTTCATTCCTCTCGCCGGACGCTGCCGAGCGTCAGGAGGCCGCGACGACGAAGCGGCTTGACCAGCTCGACCGACGCATGGCGCGCATGGAGCGCGATCTGGGAATATCGGTCGAGACGCTCGCCGTGTTCATCCGCTTCTGGCTGACCTCCAACCCGCCGTTGCCGGAGCCGGCGCAAGTTGCGGCTCGCGCCAAAGCGTCGGAGCGCTACGAAGCCTTCGTGACCGCGCTCGGCAGACGACTCGCGCAAGGTCCGAAGCTCAGGCAGGAAATCGCGGAAGACATCCCCGCGCGCGACGCGGAATAATCACTGGTTGACGTATCACAAGTATTCGACCGTTCCGCCGTTTCCCTGTCTTTGTACGCCACAGTACGACGGCCACATGATGGTTGTTGTCACGCCATGATTTCTGCCTCTTCTACTCATCCCCGATCCAGGGCCGCCCGCGGCGGTCCCGCAAAAGAACGGGGACAGCGTGACGGCAGCTCACCAGAAATCGGAGGCGATCCTTCGCGGGGCTCGGATGCTGCGCACTGCGCTCGGCCCGGCGATCGCCACGTTTCTGGAAGACCCCGCAATCGTCGAGGTGATGCTCAACCCCGACGGGCGGCTCTGGGTCGACCGGTTGTCGGAAGGTCTCTCCGACACCGGTGAACGGCTATCTCCAGCCGACGGCGAACGCATAGTTCGACTTGTCGCACATCACGTCGGGGCCGAGGTTCATGCCGGGGCGCCCCGCGTCTCCGCCGAACTGCCTGAAACAGAGGAGCGGTTTGAGGGCCTTCTGCCGCCGGTGGTGTCCGCGCCGGCTTTCGCGATCCGGAAGCCAGCCGTCGCCGTGTTCACGCTCGATGACTATGTCGCGGCTGGCATCATGCTGTCCGACCAAGCCGAAACACTGCGTCAGGCCGTTCTTCATAGGCGGAACATTCTCGTCGCCGGCGGCACCTCCACCGGTAAGACCACGCTCACGAACGCCCTGTTAGCGGAGGTATCGAAGACATCCGATCGCGTCGTGTTGATCGAGGACACCCGTGAACTGCAATGCGCCGCGCCAAACCTGGTCGCAATGCGCACGAAGGACGGCGTCGCTTCTCTCTCCGATCTTGTCCGTTCCTCGTTGCGTCTTCGTCCCGACCGCATCCCGATCGGCGAAGTGCGCGGTGCAGAGGCGCTCGATCTGCTGAAGGCCTGGGGCACCGGCCATCCCGGCGGCGTCGGCACGATCCACGCCGGCACCGCCATCGGCGCTCTTCGCCGGATGGAGCAACTCATCCAGGAAGCCGTCGTCACGGTTCCGCGCGCGCTGATCGCCGAGACCATTGATCTGGTTGCGGTGCTCTCCGGCCGCGGCTCCTCGCGCCGCCTTGCCGAGCTTGCCCGCGTCGAAGGCCTGGGCCCCGACGGCGACTACTGCGTCACTCCAACAATTCCGTCCATCTCAGGAGACAGGTAATGATCAAGCATGCCCTGCGCATCCGCCGTCACATCGCCACGGCGGCTTCCGTCACTTTCATTTCCATAGCCCTCGCACCTGCCGCTCATGCGTCCGGTTCGTCGATGCCATGGGAAGCTCCTCTGCAGTCGATCCTCGAATCGATCGAGGGCCCGGTCGCAAAGATCATCGCGGTGATGATCATCATCATCACCGGCCTGACTCTCGCCTTCGGCGACACGTCGGGCGGAGCGCGCCGCCTGATCCAGATCGTGTTCGGCCTGTCGATCGCCTTCGCCGCGTCGAGCTTCTTCCTCTCGTTCTTCTCGTTCGGCGGCGGGGCGCTTGTCTGATGGCCGTTGGAGCGGATCATAGCGCGGACGTACCGGGCTTTTCCGTGCCGGTTCATCGTGCGCTGACCGAGCACATCCTGCTCGGCGGTGCGCCGCGCTCGCTCGCGATCCTCAATGGCACCCTGGCCGCCGCGCTTGGCTTGGGCCTTCGCCTTTGGCTGGTCGGGCTGGCGCTATGGGCGGTCGGCCACTTCGCCGCCGTCTGGGCGGCCAAACGTGATCCGCAATTTGTCGACGTCGTGCGCAAGCATCTGCGCATCCCCGGCCACTTGGCAACGTGAGGAGCCGGGCAATGATGAACCTAGCCGAATACCGCAATCGGAATACCCGGCTCGCCGACTTCCTACCCTGGGCGGCGCTCGCCGGCGACGGCGTCGTCCTCAACAAAGACGGCAGCCTGCAGCGCTCGGCCCGCTTTCGCGGTCCTGACCTCGACAGCGCAGTGCCAGCCGAGCTCGTCGCCGTCGCTGGCCGGCTGAACAACGCCTTCCGTCGCCTTGGTTCCGGCTGGGCCATATTCGTCGAAGCGCAGCGCCATGGCGCGGTGTCATATCCGGCAAGCACATTTGCCGACAGCGCTTCGGCGCTTGTCGATGCCGAGCGCAAGGCAGACTTTGAAGAAGCCGGCGCCCATTTCGAATCCAGCTACTTTCTCACATTCCTTTATCTACCGCCGGCCGAGGATGCCGCCCGTGCCGAGACCTGGCTTTACGAGGGTCGGGACCATGCCGGCGTCGATGCGCGCGAAGTGCTCCGAAGTTTTGTCGATCGCACCGACCGTATCCTCAACCTGATAGACGCCTTCATGCCGGAGTGCGTATGGCTCGATGACGCCGAAACGCTCACCTACCTGCATTCGACGATCTCGACGAAGCGCCATCGCGTCCGCGTGCCCGAAACGCCGATGTACCTCGACGCTTTGCTCGCCGATCAGCCGCTCACCGGCGGGCTGGAGCCCCGGCTTGGAGATGCGCACGTACGCATCCTCACTATCGTCGGCTTCCCGACCGCGACGACGCCCGGCATCCTCGACGAGCTGAACCGACTTGCCTTTCCCTATCGCTGGTCGACCCGAGCGATCCTGCTCGACAAGACCGACGCGACCAAGCTGCTGACAAAGATCCGGCGGCAGTGGTTCGCAAAGCGCAAGTCGATCGCCGCCATTCTCAAGGAGGTGATGACCAACGAGGCATCGGCGCTCGTTGACACTGACGCAGCCAACAAGGCCGCTGACGCTGATATGGCGCTACAGGAACTGGGCGCCGACTATGCCGGCCAAGCCTACGTGACCGCGACCATCACCGTCTGGGACGATGATCCCCGCGTCGCGGCCGAGAAGCTCCGGCTGGTGGAGAAGGTCATTCAGGGCCGCGACTTCACGGCGATGACTGAGACCATCAATGCTGTCGACGCCTGGCTGGGCTCACTCCCCGGGCATGTCTACGCCAACGTCCGCCAGCCGCCCATCAGCACATTGAATCTCGCTCACATGATCCCGCTGTCAGCGGTGTGGGCGGGACCGGAACGGGACGAGCACTTCGATGCACCCCCACTGCTTTACGGCAGAACGGAGGGCTCGACCCCGTTCCGGCTTTCCATCCACGTCGGCGATGTCGGTCATACGCTGATCGTCGGGCCGACCGGCGCCGGTAAATCGGTGCTTCTCGCACTCATGGCGCTCCAGTTCCGCCGCTATCAACAATCTCAGGTCTTCGCCTTCGACTTCGGCGGATCGATCCGCGCCGCGGCGCTCGCCATGCAGGGCGACTGGCATGATCTCGGCGGCGGTTTGACTGAGGGTTCCGAGGAGAGTGTGTCGCTCCAGCCGCTCGCCCGCATCGACGACGTCGCCGAGCGCGCCTGGGCCTCCGACTGGCTGATCGCGATCCTCTCCCGAGAGAGCGTGCCGGTCACGCCCGAGGTCAAGGAGCATCTGTGGTCGGCGCTTTCGTCGTTGGCGTCAGCGCCGGTCGCCGAGCGCACGTTGACCGGGCTGTCGGTCCTTCTCCAGTCCAATGACCTGAAACAGGCGCTGCGACCCTACTGCGTCGGCGGCCCCTATGGCCGGCTGTTGGACGCTGAGGCCGAGCATCTCGGCGAGGCGCATGTCCAGGCTTTCGAGACCGAAGGTCTGATCGGCACCGGTGCAGCGGCAGCGGTGCTCGCCTATCTCTTCCATCGCATCGAGGACCGCCTCGACGGCCGGCCGACACTCCTGATCGTGGATGAAGGTTGGCTCGCCCTCGACGACGACGGCTTCGCCGGACAACTCCGCGAATGGCTGAAGACGCTGCGCAAGAAAAACGCCAGCGTCATCTTCGCCACCCAGTCGCTCTCCGACATCGACGGCTCTGCGATAGCGCCGGCGATTATCGAGAGCTGCCAAACGCGCATCCTCCTGCCGAACGAGCGCGCGGTCGAGCCGCAGATCACCGCTATTTACCGCCGCTTCGGTCTCAACGACCGGCAGATCGAAATCCTCGCGCGGGCAACGCCCAAGCGAGACTATTACTGCCAGTCGCGACGGGGCAATCGCCTGTTCGAGCTGGGCCTGTCGGATGTGGCCCTGGCGCTGTGCGCAGCCTCATCCAAACAGCATCAAGCGATGATCGCCGACGTCCACGCCCGAAGCGGCACCGGGGGATTCCTCGCCGAGTGGCTGGCGGCCAACCGACTCGACTGGGCTGCCGACCTGATCACCGACCTCACCAACGTCAATCAACAAGACCCGGAGGCACGTCCATGACACGTCTGATTCAAACCCACAGTCGCGCACTGCGCGTGACGGCCGCACTCCTCGCGGTCCCGCTCGCACTTTCACCGGTCCTCAGCACCCCGGCTGCCGCTCAGTGGATCGTCTACGACCCAACGAACTATGCCCAGAACGTCCTCACTGCGGCGCGGACCCTCCAGCAGGTGAATCAGCAGATCACTCAGCTTCAGAACGAAGCTCAGATGCTGATCAATCAGGCGCGCAATCTTGCCAGCCTCCCGCACTCTTCGCTTCAGCAGCTTCAACAGTCGGTTCAGCGGACGCAACAGCTTCTGAGCGAGGCGCAGGGGATAGCCCTTAACGTCCAACAGATCGACCGAGCATTCCAGACCACCTATGGCAATGCCTCGATGTCCGCCTCGGATCAGGCGCTCGTCACACAGGCGCGGGAGCGCTGGCAGAACACTGTCGGTGGTCTGCAGGACGCTATGCGAGTCCAGGCGGGTGTTGTCGGCAACATCGACACCAACCGTACGGAGATGTCAGCGCTTATCGGCCAAAGCCAGGGCGCGACGGGGGCGTTGCAGGCGACGCAGGCCGGCAATCAACTGCTCGCACTGCAGGCCCAACAGCTCGCCGACCTCACCGCCGTCGTCGCCGCTAACGGGCGCGCTCAGAGCCTATCCGAAGCCGAGCGCGCCGCAGCGGCGGAACAGGGTCGTGAGCAGCGCCGTCGCTTTCTCACGCCCGGCAGCGGCTACCAGCCGGGCAATGCGCGCATGTTCCCGAACGGCAATTGAGAGGACCGACCGTGGACGGCAAATTGGTCGCTCGGATGGGCGCCGTGATTTTCGTCGCGGTTGCGGTCACCGCGACCGCGATCGAGATGTCCCGGAAAGAGGAAGTGCCTGAGGCTTGGTCGTCCGGACGAACGCCTCAAGAAACTGCGGATCCCCTGCGCGACGCGCTCATCCGCTGCCAGGCACTCGGTGAAGAAGGTCCGCGAGACCCCGCCTGCCGCCGGGCCTGGGCCGAGAACCGACACCGCTTTCTCGCGCCCGGTTCTCGTCCCGTCGAGCGCTTGCCGGACGTAGCATCACCCATCGGTGACGTCTTCAGCCCTCAACCACGAGGGACAGACGCGCAAGATCACGCGCCGACCGCGCCGAGCACGCCACAGATCAACGAAGCGCGATAGCATCATGGGCAACACCGGCGTCATCGACCACTTCCTCGAGGTCTTCACTCGCTACATCGACAGCGGGTTCGGCCTGCTTAGCGGAGAGGTCGCCTTCATCGCCACGACCCTGATCGTCATCGACGTGACGCTCGCGGCACTGTTCTGGAGCTGGGGCGCCGACGACGACATCATGGCGCGGCTGGTGAAGAAAACGCTCTTCGTCGGCGTCTTCGCCTACATCATCGGCAACTGGAACAACCTCGCACGTATCGTCTTCGAGAGCTTCGCCGGTCTCGGGCTGAAGGCGAGTGGCACCGGATTTTCAACTGCGGACCTCATGCGCCCGGGAAGAGTCGCGCAGACCGGCCTAGACGCCGGTCGACCATTGCTCGACTCCATCTCCAGCCTGATGGGCTACTGGTCGTTCTTCGAGAACTTCATCCAGATTGCCTGCATGTTTCTTGCCTGGGCGCTGGTCCTGCTCGCCTTCTTCATTCTCGCCATCCAGCTGTTCGTCACCCTCATTGAATTCAAGCTGACGACGCTCGCCGGCTTCGTCCTGATCCCGTTCGGCCTGTTCGGCAAATCCGCGTTTATGGCCGAGCGCGTGCTCGGCAACGTCATCTCCTCCGGCATCAAGGTTCTGGTCCTCGCTGTCATCATCGGCATCGGGTCAACGCTCTTCTCAGAGTTCACTTCCGGTTTTGGCGGGCAGAATCCGTCGATCGACGAAGCCATGGCGATCGTGCTGGCCGCGTTGTCACTTCTCGGCCTCGGCATTTTTGGTCCCGGAATCGCCACCGGGCTCGTTTCTGGCGGCCCGCAGCTCAGTGCAGGCGCGGCGATAGGAACCGGCCTCGCAGCGGGCGGCGTGGTCGCTCTTGGCGCCGGCGCCGTCGGTGCAGCAGCCTCCGGCGGCGCGGCCTTGGCAGGCGGTGCGGCAGCCGCAGCTCGTGGTGGCGCCGCCATCGCGGGTGGAGCGTCCACAGCCTACAGCCTTGGCGCAGCCGGACAGTCCGGCGCGGCCGGGGTGGCCTCCGGCCTCGGAGGCGTTGCGCGTGCAGGCGGCAGCGCGGCTGTCTCACCTCTGCGCCGTGCCGCATCGCGCGCTGCCGACACAATGAGGTCAAGCTTCAACGCAGGCGGCAAAGCGGCGTTCGAAGCGACAGGCGGAACATCCACCATGGGCTCAATAGGGGGTGATGCCGCCAGCGATGGCGCGGCGCCTGCGAGCGCTGGCGGGCCGCCGGCTTGGGCGCAGAGAATGCGCCGGTCCCAGCAAATGACTCACGCCGCCCAGGCCACGGCTCATGCCGTCCGCTCTGGCGACGCCCATGGCGGCGGTTCCTCGGTAAATCTGACTCAAGGCGACCGCTAATGTTCAAACGACCATCCACTCACTACGGCAAGGCACCCGAGCCGGAGACGCCGTATCAACGTGCTGCCCAAGTCTGGGACGATCGGATCGGGGCCTCCAGGATCCAGGCGAAAAACTGGCGGCTGATGGCTTTCGGCTCGCTGATCCTTACGGCGGGGTTCGCCACCGCCCTCGTCGTGCAATCAGCTCGCGGGACCGTCGTGCCGTGGGTCGTGCAGGTCGATCGACTGGGTCAGTCCCAGGCGGTCGCACCCGCCGAGGCCGACTTCCGGCCCACCGATCCACAAATCGCCTTTCATCTCGCGCGCTTCATCGAACAGGTTCGCAGCATCCCGGCGGACGCGATCATCGTGCGTCAGAACTGGCTACGGGCGTACGACTTCACAACTGATCGCGGCGCCATGGCGCTCAACGACTATGCTCGCTCGAACGACCCGTTCACGCGGGTCGGCCGACAGCAGGTTGCTGTCGATGTCTCAAGCGTCATCCGCGCCTCGCCCGACAGCTTCCGCGTCGCCTGGGTCGAGCGCCGCTATGAGAACGGCCAGCTCGCCGAGACCACGCGCTGGACCGCGATCCTGACGATCGTCGTGCAGGTCCCCCGCAACGCCGATCGGCTGAGGGCAAATCCGCTCGGCATCTATGTCAACGCCATCAATTGGTCACGGGAGCTTGGGCAATGAAGCCGTCTTTCCGTAAAGCCGGAAACCCGGCTTCACACGCACTTGTAATCCCGGCTCTCCGCCGAGCCGCAATCCCGATGGTCCTGCTGGCGACAACTGCGCTCGCGGGCTGCGCCACCACGAACCCACCGCCCGAGATCTCCTACGACAACGCGGCTCCCGCCGTGCAGACCGTCGATCCGCCAGCGCCCGTCACCGTGGTCGAACTGCCGCGGCCGCTGCCGCTACCCGGCCAGTTGCAGCGTGTGCCGGAGACGCGACGCGCGCCCGAGCCCGCCAACCCAACGGCGCGCGTCAACCAGGCTAATGAGGCGGCCCGCGTCCAGCCGGTGCGCGACGGCTTCATCAACTCCATGCAGGTCTATCCCTGGACGCAAGGCGCGCTCTATCAGGTATATACCGCTGTCGGTCAGATCACCGACATCGCGCTTCAGCCCGGCGAACAGCTCGTCGGCGCAGGCCCTGTTGCGGCCGGGGACACGGTGCGCTGGATCATCGGCGACACCGAGAGCGGATCGGGCGCGACGCGCCAGATCCACATCCTCGTGAAGCCCACACGGGCCGACCTGATGACGAACCTGGTCATCAACACCAACATGCGCACCTATCACATGGAGTTGCGGTCGACAGAGCGAACCTACATGGCTTCAGTGTCCTGGCAGTATCCGCAGGATCAACTCATCGCGCTGCGCCGGCAGAATGCCGACGCGCAGGCCGCTCAACCGGTTGCGAGCGGTGTCGATCTCGCGAACGTCAATTTCCGCTATGCCATCGAGGGTGACCGCGCTCCTTGGCGCCCACTGCGCGCCTTCGACGACGGTCGCCAGGTCTTCATCGAGTTTCCGCGAGGCATTGGTCAGGGCGAGATGCCGCCGCTCTTCGTCGTCGGGCCCGAGGGCAACACCTCAGAACTGGTGAACTACCGCGTTCGCGGCCACCACATGATCGTCGATCGACTCTTCGCGGCGGCGGAACTGCGGTTCGGTTCCGGTCGCGAGCAGAAGCGCGTCAGGATCGTCCGAACAGACGGGAGGCCCACCTCGTGAGCGCGAACTCGCCCACAAATGAGGAAGTGCCAGACGATGATGCACAGCCCCTGACCGGCGAGCCGGTCGGGCCAGCGCCGATGCGTCTGCGCGCCGAACCGCCCCGCGTCACTCGACTATCGCGCAAGGTCCTCGCCGGCCTTGGTCTTGTCGCCAGCGTCGGCCTTGGTGGTGCACTGCTCTACGCGCTCCAGACGCGCGACGCCGGTCGGCCCAACGACGAACTCTATTCGACCGAGAATCGCTCGACGGCTGAGGGCTTGGCCGGCCTGCCGCGAGATTACAGTGGCGTGCCCCAACTCGGTCCGCCCCTTCCCGGTGACCTCGGCCGACCGATCCTCAGCACCCAGGATCGCGGACAGCCGGTGCCCGCTCCCGTTATCGCCACACCCAACCCCGGTATCAGCGCGGAAGAGCAGCGCCGCCTTCAGGAGATCGAGACCGCGCGGACCAGCCGCCTCTTCTCCGGATCGGACAGCCGGGGCGCTCCCGCTGCAGCGGGAGCTGCCCCAGCACTCCCGCACGCTCCGGATTTGGCGAGCCTCGGCCTCGCACCTCCGCCGGCCACACCCTCCGCGCAGGAGCGTCAGAACGCTTTCCTGAACGCAGCGACCGATCGACGGACGGTGTCGCCCGATCGCGTCGTTGCTCCAGCGTCGCCAAATGTACTTCAGGCCGGCGCAGTTATCGCGGCAGCTCTTATAACCGGCATCCGATCCGACCTCCCGGGCCAGATCACCGCTCAGGTGACCGAAAACATCTACGACAGCCCGACAGGGCGCATTCTGCTCGTGCCACAAGGCACGCGCATTATCGGCCAGTACGATAACAATGTGCAATTCGGTCAAAGCCGCGTCCTGCTAGTCTGGAATCGACTGATCTTCCCAAATGGCCGTTCGATAGTGCTCGAGCGCCAGCCCGGCGCAGACGTCGAAGGCTATGCCGGCCTGCAGGATGGCGTCGATTACCACTGGTGGGATCTTGCCAAGGCCGCCGGTCTGTCGACTCTTCTCGGAGTCGGCGCCGAGCTCGCCGCCGACAATGACGACCGTCTCATCCAGGCGATCCGGAATGGCGGTCAAGACACGATCAACGATGCCGGTCAGCAGATCGTCAGACGGCAGCTCAACGTGGCTCCAACATTGACGATCCGGCCGGGATTTCCTGTCCGTGTCGTCGTGACCCGTGATCTCGTTCTCGAACCTTATGGGGGCTGATGATGTCGAAGCTCAAGCTAGGTCCCATCGCCGACGAGAAGCCGATCAAGGTTCAGGTGGAGCTGCCGGCGGCTCTCCACCAAGACCTTTCCGACTACGCGGATTTGTTAGGGCGCGAACAAGGTATGCCTGCTGTCGAGCCCGCGCGGTTGATCGTACCGATGTTGCAGCGGTTCATCGCAACCGATCGAGGGTTCTCGAAGGCTAGGCGTACGAAGACCCAGAACGCCTCCGATTAGCTGGCGCTGCTCCGCGTGAAGGCTGGCAGGACATCGAAGCACTTCAGCAGCAGCGGCAGAGCCGGATTGTCGTTATCGCTCGACGAAATCATAGCCGCCGTCGGCGCCCGCGCGGGTGTGAGCGGAACCAATGCAATATCAGGCCGATGCACGACGCTCGTTATCGTCAGCCCGAAGCCTTGCTCGACCATGGTCAGAAGTGTTTCCCTGCTGACCTGCTGGATAGACAGTTGGATCGCCTCTTCGGCAGCGCCCAGCATCCGCCGGAGAATAGCTGCGAGTTCGCGCCCGGCACCATCGGAGCGGACAAGAAAGACTTCGTCGCAAACGTCCTCCCAGGCGAGCCGCGGTCGCGACGCGAGTTGGTGTATGGGTGATAGGGCAACGAAGAGGTCGGGTTCGCACAACCGTCGAATCTGAAACGGAGGGCCCTTCGTTGCGGCCAGGCTGATCGCCGCGTCTAGCAGCCCGCGCTCCACGCCGAGGGTGTTCTGCTCTGACGTGCCTTCTTCGAGCTTCACCTCGATCGTCGGGTGTCGCTGTCTAAAGGTCGCCAAGAGGTCGATTATGGGACATGCCGGAAACGCCTCGAGCATCCCGAACCTGACTAGTCCAGTCGTAAGTTTACGGACCGATCGCATCTCAGTGGCGGCCTCGCGAAGATACCTCGCCCCGACCGCAGCTTGCTGCAGAAATCGCTCTCCTTCCGGCGTCAATCCAGCGCCCGATCGCGTGCGCTTGAACAGGGAAACGCCAAGCTGCCGTTCGAGCATCTGAACGCGGCGGCTGACCGTTGATTGCGATATCGAAAGGCGATCCGCCGCCCTGCGGAAACTACCCGCTTCGGCGACATGGATAGCATACTTAAGGTATCGAAGATCGAGCGTCAGATCAGGCATGACGCGCATTCCCGGTTCCCGGCTTCCGTTCGCACGAGCAGCGCGCGATGCTCCAAAGCCTTTGCTGGAGGCCCCGCTTTTCGATCTCAGATGGGGAATCCAAGCCGAGCCCATCAGTGAGCATGACCATCTCCGAATCCGTGATAGATGTATGCGCCGGTCATACATATTCGAGCGCTTGATGTCTATGCGTGACGCATATATTCTTTCCGGATGGAGCCCGAGGCCGCCAAATATCATTTTGGTGCACTTGCGCTCGCGGTAGCTGACAGCATCGCGAGCGCATCAGCCTCGCTTTCGCCGAGCGGCCCCGCGGCTGCATTGATGGTCTTCCTTAGCTTCGAGCCGGGATTACCTATCAGTGTCCTTGCGAGCCGGATCCGGCTTTCGCATGCGGGAACGGTCCGATTGATCGATAGGCTCGAATCCGATCACCTGGTGGAAAGGCGGCGACACACGGCGGACAAGAGGGCGCGCTTTATCCACTTGACCAATGCAGGTGTGAAAATGACCGGCGCTCTGCTCAGAGCGCGCGAACAAGTGATTGCAGCGTGTGTCTCGCCGCTGTCGCCGGCTGACCTGAACAAACTAGGCCGATTGTCCGAGCGGCTCCTTATCGCAAACGGTTACGAGAAATCTGGTGTCGAAACTATGTGGCCCGTGGTTGGCTACCGGGGACAGACACCGGCTGAAAATGCATCTCAGCCCGCCCGCCAGCTGCGCCGGCGCCCTTCGCACAAGGGCTGACGAGAAACCGAGGCAGGCTTGATATCTTTGGCATCGATCGCGTTCGACTTTCTCATATGCATACTGGCCTTCTGGTTCGGGTATTCTGCGAACCGAGGCGGCACGTGCTTGGTCGTAGCGGCTCATGAGTTGCAGCAACGGCGCCGACCAAGAATGTTCGTCGGATTTGTTGCGGCGTCTGCGGCTGCTGGCCTTATTGCGATACCGCTCGCTTGGTCGGGGACGCTGAACGCGACCCTCCCACTCTCGACGAGCGTCAACGGCCTCCTCATCATCGGCGCCATCGCCTTCGGCCTCGGCGCGCTCATAAATGACACCTGCCTGCTAGGTTCACTGGCACGGTTAGGGGATGGAGAGATGCGGTTGCTTGCCCTTCCTGCCGGACTGGCAATCGGCATCTTGGCCGCTGATTTCGGCCGGTTTGGCGCCGTCGCGACATGGCCAAGTTTCATCGCTAGGCCGAGTGTCCCTGGGGCCGCGACGCTTCTTGCCTTAGCCGTCGTGCTCGCGCTGGCGGTGATCTTCGTATCGCGGAAGACCCCACCGCGAAGAAGGCAGAGCTGGGCATTTGGCGCTTCAATGATCGGCCTCGGTATCACTGGTGGGCTTCTCTACGCGCTTTCGCCAGCATGGACATTCGCTGACCTTATCTGACGTGCCCCTGAGAATTTCCTCCACGCGGAGCTAGAGTCCGGCCCTTGAAAGGACGGACGGAATGAAACGAGCGAGATTTACGGAAGAGCAGATCATCGGGATCCTGCGGGAGAACGAGGCCGGCGCGAAAGCGGGCGAGCTGGCGCGCAAGCACGGCGTATCCGAGGGCACGATCTACGCCTGGAAGGCCAAGTTCGGCGGGATGAGCGTGTCGGACGCCCAGCGCCTCCGGGCCCTGGAAGACGAGAACGGCCGGCTGAAGCGCCTGCTGGCCGACGCCATGCTCGACAAGGCGGCGCTGAACGATCTGCTCTCAAAAAAGTGGTAGGGCCCGCGGCGATGCGCCAGGCCGTCGCCCATGTGAAGGCGACGTTCGGCGTCAGCGAGCGGCGGGCCTGCTCCATCATCAAGGCCGACCGCAAATCGGTGCGCTATCGCTCTTGCCGCCCGCCAGACACGGCGCTGCGGGAGCGGCTGCGCGCCCTGGCTGTCGAGCGGCGACGGTTCGGTTATCGCCGGCTGTTCGTGTTGCTGCGGCGCGAGGGCGAGCCATCGGGCAAGAACCGGATCTACCGGCTCTATCGCGAGGAAGGCCTGACGGTGCGTAAGCGTCGTTGCCGTCGTCGCGCCATCGGCACACGGGCGCCGATCCTGGTCGAGGCCAGGCCGAACGCCCGCTGGTCATTGGACTTTGTGCACGACCAGTTCGCCACGGGCCGCCGCTTCCGCATTCTCAACGTGGTCGACGACGTCACCCGCGAGTGCCTGGCGGCGATCCCCGACACCTCGATCTCGGGACGCCGCGTCGCGCGAGAGCTGACAGCGCTGATCTCTCGGCGGGGCCGTCCTGCCATGATCGTCAGCGACAACGGCACGGAGTTTACGTCCACGGCCATCCTGGCCTGGGCGCAGGATCATGGCGTCGACTGGCACTACATCGCGCCGGGCAAGCCGACCCAGAACGGGTTTGTGGAATCCTTCAACGGCCGCATGCGCGACGAACTGCTCAACGAGAGCCTGTTTTTCAGTCTGGATCACGCCCGCCAGAAGGTCGCTGCCTGGGCGCTGGACTACAATACCCGCCGACCGCACTCGTCGATCGGCTACCTCACCCCGGAGGCCTTTGCCGCCAGTCTGACCGCAACAGGCCGATCCGCTGCGCAGTATGAAAGCTGCGCGGCTCGGCCTGTTGCTCACCCCACGCTGCGAGGCGTAACTAACCCAAGGACTCTGGTCGCCGCTGGATGAAAACTCAGAGGCACGTCAGCCTTCCTCTTCGAATGTCGCCAACAGGCGAGGTCGCACTGGTTGCGGTCATTGCCTCAGTTGCGGGAGCCATCACGGCATCCGTGCGCCAGGGTCGCTTGCGTTTCCAGCGGCCGACGGCCGCCGGCATCCTGCGGTCGATCGCCGGCGGCGCGTTGATGGGAATAGGCATCGGCCTGATACCCGGTGGCAACGACGCTTTAATCCTTGCCGCAATGCCTACGCTTTCTCCGGGCGGCATAGTCGCCTACCTCGTGATGACGACCACGATCGTTTTCGGATTCGAAGCGCGTGACAGACTGGCCAGGAACGGCGCGTCAGGCCAGGGGAAAAAGTAGACGGTCCGGCGTCGTTCGTGACACCTTTGAGTACCGGCTCCGCAGGTCGTACGCCTTTCGTGGACCAATGACCCTGATAACTGTCTCGAAAGATCCTGCGTCGAGAATTCGGTAAAAAGCGTGATAGGCGTCGTCACCGCAGAAGTGGGTGTCTGTTGCCTCGTACCCCCAATTCTTGCGCGAGAATGCAAGGTTGAGAAACAGCTTCCCGGTGTTCGGTCCGTCTGCGAACTGAACGTCTACTCGGTGGCCGACCGCGCAGTACCGATATTGCCGAGACGCTGAGAGTTCGCGGCCATCCCGAAGCCGAAGTATCCCGCTTTCTCGATAGGTGAGCGCGGATTCACCTGTCGAAGCGAAATCCGCGTCGCCAATCAGTTGTTCGCCCGTCGGATCGACGTTGCGACGAAGCGCCCACTCTCCACGGAGCGTGTCCAAGACCATCGTGCCTATGTTCACGACCGATCGATGGTCATCGGCCCAAGGCGCTCATTTTTGGGTTGGACCGACGCAAACAGCAGCACAAGTGATGCCGCAAGCAAAACTGCGTCCTTCAGCAAAAACTGGCCAGGAGCGGCGGATATCGCAGGAAAGCCTCCGGCAGTCGGCTCCCCGACCCCAGGCGTCGTAAAAAAGAAGGTCAGGGTGATGAAGTAGGTCGCCGCCGACATAAGCGCGCCAAGCGCTGAGAAGGATGGGCGGAAAGCCCCTAAGGCCAGCACGACTGCGGTCGACAGCTCGATGACGCCGACAAAGTAACTTTGGCCCTGTACCCCGAACATACCCAGCCAACTCATGATCGGACTATGGCCGATGAAAGGGGCGATGCCATCGGCCTCGTAAGCCGTGAATTTCATCGCGCCGAACCAAGAGAAAACGATCACGAGCGCCCATCTCAACAGCGCCAGTTCCTTCCGACTGCGCTCGGGCACAAGCAATTCATACCGATCGAAAATACTCATATCGAACTCCTCAAAAGGGGATGATCGTCAGGGCGTCACGGACGATGGTGGCCGACTGGGCAATCGGCACACCGGGCCTGATCGCACAGACGACAGATTGCCAAGCCGCCGTGGAGGTCCGAGAACAGCGACGACAGGATGTTGTCCGCGGCCCGCTCCAGCACGACGCGATCGTCAGCCGACACTTTGCTCAGCAGCTCGGACACCGCCGCGTTCCGCAGACCTAGCAGCTTGGTCCGCTCCACCTGACCACGCGAGGTCAGCGAGACATGAACTACCCGGCGGTCAGAGGGCGACGGCGATTTCGCCACCAGGCCTTGCTCGCCTAGCCTCTCGACGACGCGAACTGCACCTGCATGCGAAAGCCGGAGAGTTTGCCGTACCTGGCCGATCGACATTCCTGGCGCGTGACCGATCGCGATCAAAGCCGCGGCCGTCTCGCCCCCCGCATTGAATGCTTCAGCGATCGCCAAGCGCACGCGGTCAGACACCGCTTGAGACAGCGCGCCAAAGATGTTGATCAAGCGATCCGAGGGGTCATCCATCGCCGCGACTCACGCAATATATGCGTCGCGCATACAATATCTGTGGGCCGGTGTCGAGCCTCGTGCCGGAGTACAAGCGTTCGCTGGAAGGCTTAGACGTCGTCGGTGCCTACCGGCCCACCTTCGCCCTCCATCCGATTGATCGCACGCACATCCTTGGCGTTGAACTTGAGCCTTACGCCGAGCCCTCCGCTATTGTCCTCGCTGATGAAAACCGCGCCGCCGCGTTCGAGCGCGTCCCGCAGCCGCGTCAAATCCGAGGCTGCAAACACGCTGGCGCCGGCTTCGAATTGAGCTAGCGCCTCTTCCTCCAAGCCTGCGATCTTGGCGACATGTGATCGCGGCCACTGAATGAGCGCTCTCGCTGCACGTGCTAGTGGCCCATTCATGTTTAATGCCTCCGTTTCGCGAACGCATCCTGTCGCCAAGATACGACCTTTCCCGCAACCGATCCGCTAGATGAGCTTCGCCATCACCACGGCGACATCCGCCATGCGTGTCGCGAAGCTCCACTCGTTGTCGTACCAAGCAAGCACGCGAACCATCCGGCCATCGACGACATCGGTCTGGGGGAGCGCGACGATCGAGGATTCGGTCCGGTGGGTCAGATCCACAGACACCAGAGGCTCTGTCGTGAATGCGAGCACCCCACTCATCGGACCACTCGCAGCCTGACGAATGGCGTCGTTCACTTCGTCGATCGTCACCTCCCGGGATGCGGAAATAGCGAGATCGACGACCGATACGTTCGGCGTTGGCACGCGGATTGACGAGCCATGGAGCTTGCCTTTCAGTTCTGGCAGCACGCGTCCGATTGCGTTCGCGGCTCCGGTCGAGGTTGGGATCATCGACAGCGCGGCTGCCCGTGCGCGGTAGAGATCCTTATGCACCGTATCCAGCGTCGGTTGGTCACCGGTATAGGCGTGAACCGTGGTCATGTAGCCCCGCTCAATGCCACATAGATCGTTCAGTATCTTCGCGACGGGCGCGAGGACATTCGTGGTGCATGAGCCATTCGATACGACGACATCTTCGGTTGTCAGCGTTTCGTGATTGACCTTGAAGACGATCGTCTTGTCTGCGCCCTCGCTGGGCGCGGAGACGAGCACGCGCTTTGCTCCTGCACGGATGTGCGATTCAGCCTTCTCCTTGGAGGTGAACAAACCCGTGCATTCGAGCGCCACGTCGACTCCAAGCTCGTTATGCGGAAGCTTTGATGGATCGCGCTCCGAAAACACTTTGATTTTACCGGACCCGATGTCGATCCAGTCTTCGCCGGTGGCTATCGATCCTTGAAAGGGGCCGTGAACTGAATCGTACTTCAGGAGGTGCGCCAACGTAGCAACCGGCCCGAGGTCGTTGATCGCAACCACCTCGATGTCATCACGCCGTAGTTCGACGATCGACCGTAAGGCCAGTCGTCCGATCCGACCGAAACCGTTGATTGCGACCTTGACCGTCATGCCTGTGTCCCCTGGTTCGCCGAACTGGCTACGGCATACGCACTTCGCTCAGTGCCGCCTGGCACGCGGTGGTCGTCTCCAGCAGCGAAAGCTTGCCGATCAGACCATCCTCATTATGTATGCGCCACGCATAGACCTATCCGTCTGTTGGCTGCAGGTCAACGAGGCAATGTCGGCATGGAGGATTAGGTTTGCGCCGCCCGGTTTCACAATCGACCTGGTGAAGGCACGCATACCGGCGAGATGAAGTGGCGTTGATGTTTACCCAAGAAGAAGAGAGGAGGCTGGCTGCGGCTAGAGCAGTCGACGAGATCGAAGACGGCATGTTCGTTGGCCTTGGGACCGGAAGCACAACAGCCTATGCCATTAAGAGCCTGAGCGACCGCATTCGGCAGGGCCTTCGCATCACCGCTGTCGCCACCTCCCGAGCGACCGAAATGTTGGCTCGTCGTCTCGCGGTGCCGCTCGTTCCTTTTGAGCAGTTCAGTTCGATAGACCTCACGATCGACGGCGCTGACGAGATCGACTGCCACTTTCAGGCGATCAAAGGCGGCGGCGGCGCCTTGCTCCGAGAGAAGGTCGTGGCCGCCGCTTCTAGCCGGATGATCGTGATCGTAGACGCTAGCAAAGTCGTTCAACGACTCGGCGGGTTTCCTTTGGCGGTCGAAGTCGTGCCCTTCGCGAGCGAGTTCGTTCGAACGCATCTTGCCAACCTCGGAGCCAGTGTGACGCTTCGCTCGGTCGGCGGAGAACCATTCATCACAGACCAGAGCAATCACATCTTGGATGCAGCCTTCGGCAAGGCCCTTAGGCCGATCGAGATCGCCGGAGCGATCGATGCCATCCCCGGCGTAATGGAGCACGGCTTGTTTCTCAGCGAGATTGACACTGTGGTGGTCGGACGCGGTGAGACGGTCGAGGTGCATCTCAGAGAGCAAGCCCCCGGATCCCTCCGTTAGGTGCCGACGAGGGGTGGCACCTGGCGCAGGCGTGATGTGATTCGGCCGTCGGGCAGCCAAAATCACGACAGCCCACCCCGATCTATAGCCGCCAGGTATCGCCATTTTGTGTGTCCCGACGATCGAAGTCCTGTATTCCAATCGTCCGCGCCATCCGCAGCATATCCTAAGCCACTGTAAAGGCGCACCTTTCGGCTTGCCAGAATCCCCCGGCG
This sequence comes from Aliihoeflea sp. 2WW, assembly GCF_000497755.1. Lineage (GTDB taxonomy): Bacteria > Pseudomonadota > Alphaproteobacteria > Rhizobiales > Rhizobiaceae > Aliihoeflea. Next base: position 109,539 of record NZ_AYOD01000035.1, on the reverse strand, counting down.
CCGCAGGGGTATGGCTTGCTGTCTATGCTTCGCGCACATATAGATGGGGCAATGGATGGACCTCGAGATCGAAATATCTTCGGGGCGTTCGCACTCATGATCAGCGACGACATCGTTCGCGCTAGTTCATCGCGGGCGCCAGAAGCTGGACCCGCCGCCTCGGCGCTTGCGTTGATTGCCCATAAGCCAGGGCTATCGATCCGCATGCTGTCAGTTGGGGTGGGACTTTCCCATGCCGCGACCGTCCGCTTGGTGGACCGTTTGTCGACGGAGGGATTGGTCGAGCGGCGTGAGCATTCGACTGACGGGCGCACGCGGTCCCTCCATCTTACAGAGGCTGGCAAGGTCGCGAGCGATGCGGTCCTGGCCTCGCGAGACAAGGTGATCGCTGAGGGACTATCGATCCTCACCCCTACCGAGTTGGACGCTCTTTATAGCATTGCTGAACGCGTGCTGCGCGATCGCCTGGAAAACCTCGAGCATTCCTACCGCATCTGCCGCTTGTGCTGTTACGAGGGCTGCACGAATTGCCCGATCGATGCCGAGTTGCACGAGCGCGGCGTAGACCGCGAGAACGGCGGCGAGGCTTAGAGCTCCGGAAGTCGCAGGTTTCAGTGTTGAGCGATGAGATACGCCGCCAGAAACCCCACGACCGTGATCAGGCCTATGAACGGCGGCGCCTTCTCGAAAGCTTCGGGAATCATAGCCTCCGCCAGCATCGCGATGACCGCGCCGGCTGCGAACGACAGAATGGCAGGGGCTTGAGTGGACGCCGAGCCGAGCAGAAGGTTTCCCGTACCGGCGGCGATGCAGACAAGTAGCGGAATACCGATCCAGACCGCGTAGATATAGCTTCGCGATCGGCCCGCGACCTTCATTCCGGAAGTGCTCGATAGACCCTGTGGCACATTAGCCAAAAAGAAGCCTGCCACTACTGCAAGGCTGATCCTGCCTCCACCAGCCACGGACATCCCAATCACGAGGGCCTCTGGAATGCCGTCGAGGACGCTGCCAAGCGCAATCGCAGCACCGCTACCGCGGTGCTCCTGTTCAGTGGCCTGCTCGGTGCATTCACCGCATCGCTTTCGATGCTTCGCGCCCCTGCGAGAGAGAAACCAGTTTGTGCCGCTGAAGATTGCGGCCCCTGCGAGCAGCGCAAAGATCGCTAAGGGTCCCAGGCCAGCCGACACGCGATCACCGATGAGTTCGGTAGCGACCACGGCAATCAACACACCACCACCGAAGCCCATCACCGCTGAGATCATGCGGTGAGTGAGTCGCCCGTACAGCACGTCCGCAAGAACCGCCCCCACCAGAAGTCCGCTTCCTGACAAAAGCCCCCACAAGCCGGCGATTACGTATTCGGGTATCATCGCAAGAACCCGGCTGACCTAGCGACGCGGGGCGAGCGCCTTAGCGTCCGTATCGTTGATGACCGTCCCTGCGTGCTCATCGTTTCGCTCGGTCCAATCGCCAGGCCGGTCGCTCGAAGTGGCAGCTATAGCCGCCGGGTCGACGCTGGAGGTACTTCTGATGCTCTGGCTCGGCCTCCCAGAACGGCTCTTCCGGGTTGATCTCGGATACGACAGGTCCCGGCCAGCGCCCCGACGCTTCGATCTCGGCGATTGTCTCCAGAGCAACGTCCATCTGCTTCTCAGACGTGTAGAAAATCGCGGACCGATAGCTTGGTCCGACGTCGTTACCTTGTTGCTCGTATGTCGTCGGATCGTGGATTTGGAAGAAGAGTTCCAGGAGAGCACGATATGTCAGTATCGAAGGATCAAACGTGACCTCCACCGCTTCCGCATGACCATGGTGTCTCGTGTAAGTCGGGTCCGGCATTTCGCCGCCGATGTAGCCGACACGCGTCGTCACGACGCCCTTCGCGCGGCGAAGTAAATCTTCGAGGCCCCAGAAACACCCACCCGCAAGTATCGCTCGCTCGGTTCGCGTCGGCGTCTGGTCAGTAGTGGGCAGACTCTGCATTCGATCAACCTCCGCTCTGTGCACCACATCAGTTCGCCGGCGCCGCACCTGCAGGCTGCGCATCGCTCGAAAGTTCGGTCTGCACATCCGAGCCTCGGACGAGTGTCAGGTCGACCGGACACCGATCCGCGATTTCCAGAATGCGCGCCCGCTGTTCATCGCTGAGCGGCCCATCGAGAGAGACGGTGCGCGTGAAGCGGTCGGGAGGCATCATGTCCGCCACTTTCTCGTGTCGCACGGTCGTCGTCGCTCGCTCCAGCGGGAAGCCTTTGCGGTTCGCGTAAAGACGCATTGTCATCACCGTGCAGGCGGCCAGTCCGGCCGACACCAGTTCGTAAGGAGACAGGCCGCTGCCGAGACCTCCGACCGATTCTGGTTCATCGGCGAACAGCGTGTGCTCGCCACTACGGACCGTGAGTTGGAACTTCCCCGCCAACGTTTCCGACGCCACGACTCCATTCGCTAACTCGACTTGCGGAAGGTCCGCCGCGAGCGGCGGCAGGAAGCGGCTTGCCCACGCTGCGACCATAGCTGAGGCGTAGTTCGCATCTTCGACATCGGTGAGAAGGTGATCGGCCGTGTCGAGCGAAACAAAGCTCTTGGGATGGCGCGACGCGACGAAGATGCGCGAGGCGTGCTCGATACCCACGACTTGATCCACCGGTGAATGCATCACAAGCACCGGACGTCGAAGGGCAGCGATAGACCTCTCGATGTCCACTTCGTCGACCGTTTCAAGGAAACTGCGGCGGATCAGGAAGGGCCTGCCAGCAATCTCCACCGATGCCTCGCCCTCGCTCGCTATCGCGTCTAGGTCGGCAGGTTGAAAGACGCGCAATATATGCTGAAGATCAGCCGGGGCGCCGATCGTCACTACCGCTGCGATATCCGGCAAGTCGGCGGCGGCTACGATCGCAGCCGTGCCGCCCAGGCTGTGTCCGACAAGGAGGGAGGGGGCCTTACCGGCGACAGCCATGGCCTCCGCGGCGGCCTTAAGATCATCGACGTCGGAAGCGAAGCTTATCGCTTCATCCGCAGAACTCTCGATCCCGGTGCCGGCGAAGTCGAACCGCAAGACGCCGATGCCAGCCCGCGAGAGGGCGCGTGCGATGTACACGGCGGCGCGGCTGTCTTTCCCGCAAGTGAAGCAATGGGCGAAAATAGCCCAGCCGCGAGGCGTACCTTCGGGCGCCTCCAAATACCCGGCTAGATCAGAGCCTCCACCACCGGGAAACGTGAACGGTCTTCCTGTCATAAGCGTCGAGCCTCCCACGGCGACTTAGTGGGTGCACCGGAACCCTTGGGCCCTGGCGGAAGCGCCATCAGGCCCGGACTAGCCGTCCAAGACATTCTTTTTATATGCGTGGCGCATATAGACAAGCCCCTAAAGCGTGATTATATGCGTCGCGCATACTTCTGGTGGCGGTCGAAAAGACCGGTCCTGAAGCGGCATCATTCACGGCGTGCAGGCCGAAGGGCTATGGAACTCAATCAGGTCAGCTATTTCATCAACTTGGCCGAGACGCTGAATTTTACAGCAGCGGCGCGGTTGAGCGGTGTGTCCCAGCCAAGCCTGACACGCGCGATCCGCCGCTTGGAGGAAGAGCTCGGCGGTCCGCTCATTTATCGCGATGGGAAGAACAGCCGTCTCACCGGCCTTGGCCAGGACGTGGAGGCTGAGTTTCGGCGCATGTTAGTCGCGATGAAAAGTGTTCGGCATCATTCTGAAAACTGGGCCATGGGGAGGCACCGGGTGCTGGACGTCGCCGTCGCCCCGACCGTCGGGCCGAAGCTTTTTACAGCCTTCTTCGAAAGCGCGTTGGCAGAAGTGCCATCGATCGAGATCAAGATGCATTCGCTCGGGGCGAGTGAAGACACATCGGAGGTGCTGTCGGGCAAGTATCACGCATGCATCCTGCCGCGCGAGACGCGGCCGGACCGCAAGCTTGATGTGCGACCTCTGTTCCGTGAGCGCTTCGTACTCGGCTGTTCCGCGAAACACCCGCTCGCGGCGAGCGATATCGTGCGAGGCGAGGACTTGTTGGAGTTCCCGTTCGTTGATCGTCTGAAGTGTGAGTTTCGCGAGCAGATCCTAGACCATTTCGCACGACGGGAGGTACTGATGCGGCCGCGCTTCCGGTCCGATCGTGACGATTGGGTGCAACGGGTCGTCGCAGACGGCGAGGCCATATGCATCCTTCCGGAGCGGTCGGCTACAGCCCAAGGTTTGGTTACGCGTCCGATCGATGGGTTTGTCCTCGAGCGAGAGGTCGTGATCGCGACGGTCTCTGGCTCCACGGCGCCGGTTGAGATCAGGAAGATCGCGCAGATGGCGGCCAGATACGCGTGGAACTGAACGCCGCTGATCACAGCGGAGCTATCGAAACTATACGCACAGCGTATTGGATAAATATAATTGGCACTGCGATAGTCGAGGTGACCGTCAAGCAAGATAAGATGTCCGTAATGTGCCTTGGCCCTGAAACCAAGTATTGGAGACGATCATGAAGTTTGAAAAGTCTCAGGCAGCGATCGACCGCCTGACCCCCGAGCAACGCCGGATCACCCAGGAAGACGGCACGGAGCGAGCCTTCACCGGTGAATACAACGATAACAAAGAACCGGGCATCTACGTCGATGTCGTGTCCGGAGAGCCGCTTTTCGCATCGACGGACAAGTTCGAGTCGAAATCCGGCTGGCCCAGCTTCACCAAGCCCATCGTCCCCGCGCACGTGAACGAGGTGCGGGACAGTTCGCACGGCATGGTCCGGACGGAAGTTCGATCGGTCCATGGCGACAGCCATCTCGGCCACGTGTTCCCCGACGGTCCGGCCGACCGTGGCGGACTACGCTATTGCATTAACTCGGCCGCCCTTCGCTTCATCCCGCGCGATGAGATGGAAGCCGAGGGCTACGGCGAATATCTCGATCAGGTGGAGGAGGCGTAACATGCATCAGCGCGCTGTTCTCGCAGGCGGATGTTTTTGGGGCATGCAGGATCTGATCCGCAAGCAGCCCGGCATCGTGTCGACCCGCGTCGGATACACCGGTGGCGACGTCCCGAACGCCACCTATCGCAATCACGGTACTCACGCTGAAGGGATCGAGATCATTTTCGACCCGGCAGCGACAAGTTACCGTAACATCCTGGAATACTTCTTCCAGATCCACGACCCGACGACGAAAGATCGGCAAGGCAACGATCGCGGCCTCTCCTATCGATCCGGCATCTACTATGTGGACGATGAGCAGAAACGGGTCGCCGAGGAGACGATCGCCGACGTCGACGCCTCCGGACTGTGGGACGGCAAAGTCGTCACCGAAGTCGAGCCTGTCGGCGATTTCTGGGAAGCGGAGCCGGAGCACCAAGACTATCTCGAGAAGCGCCCGGGCGGTTACACGTGCCATTTCCCGCGCGCGAATTGGGTGCTCCCCAAGCGTCAAGACGCTGATGCTACCCAGCCTACCACCGGAGCGGCAGCAGAATAGCTGCAGCGCCTATCGCGACATAGCGCTCTGCATCGCAAGCAATGGGACCGCATCGGCGAACGATGCGGTCCTCGTACGGCCCCTCAAGCGGTCATGCCGCTTGCCGGCCATCGATTTGGTAGGATTGCCCCAGCATGCCAGACCTTTCGTCATATCCGATCACCAAGCGCTGGCCTGCCTCCAATCCCGATCTCCTGCAGTTCTATGCAGCGCCCACGCCCAACGGCGTCAAGGTCTCCATCATGCTCGAGGAGACCGGCCTGCCATACGAGCCCCACTTTATCGACATCAGCACAAACGAGGCCAAAGACCCCGCTTTCGTGTCGCTGAACCCAAACGGGCGGATCCCTGCGATCATCGATCCGTCAGGCCCCGATGGTGAGCCGCTCGGCGTTTGGGAGTCCGGTGCGATCCTCGTTTACCTCGCCGAGAAGACGGGCCGATTGATTCCACCGGGACAAGCCAGGCGTTATGAGGTGCTGAGTTGGGTATTCTTCCAGATGTCGGCGATCGGCCCGATGTTCGGTCAGCTGGGCTTCTTTCTGCGTTGGGGCGGAAAGGACTACGAGGACAAGCGGCCTCAGCAACGGTTCGCCGACGAGTCCAAGCGCCTGCTGGGGATCTTGGATCGCCAGCTGGATGGGCGCGAGTGGATCGTCGACGACTATTCCATCGCCGACATCGCGACGCTCGGCTGGGTCAATGCCCTGGTCAGCACCTATGACGCCGGCGACCTGTTGCGCATCGCCGAACACCGGAACGTCCGGGGTTGGTTGGATCGCGGCCTCGCTCGACCAGCCGTGCAGCGGGGCCTGGTCATCCCTGCGAGGCCCGCATGAGCGTCATCGCCGCTTACTATTACAACGAGGGTCGCCGCATCCGCGAAGTCGCTATCGACGAGCGGGTTGAGCTCGACAAGAACCGATCTGGCTTCTGCTGGATTGGGCTCAGCGAGCCTTCGGAAAGCGAACTCAGGGCGCTTCAGTCGACCTACAATCTGCATCCATTGGCGATTGATAACGCGATGCATCCGATGTGCCCGCCGAAGCTCGAAGTCTATAACGGCGAGCTTTACGTCGTCGCTCAGACGGCCGAGCTGGTTGGGGACCGCATACGCTACGGCAAGACCGCGATCTTCACTGGTCACAACCATCTGATCACCGTGCGTCACGGCAACGCCGGAGCGCTTGGCAATCTTCGCGAGCAGCTTGAGGGTTCGCCTGCTCAGTTTGGTAAGGGTGTCGACTACGTCCTGCATGCCATCCTTCACCGCATCGTCGATCAGTATCTGCCGATCTTCGAAATGATCGAGGACGACGTGCTCGCGATGGAGAGGCGATCGCTCGACGACTTCCTGGGGCGGGCGGAGGTCGCGCGCATCTTCGGCTTGCGATGCGAATTGACGCGTTTCCAGCGAACCCTTGGCGCTATGGCGGAACTGGTGCGCAAGCTCGTTCGCGGACATTTCCCGTGCATCAGCGCTGAGGTGCGGCCGTACTTCAACGATGTCGCCGACCATGTCGATCGGGTCCAGTCCATGGTCGATGGCCTCCTCCAGGTGCTGTCCACGGTCTTCGAATTCAGCAGCCTTCTTGAGGCGCAGAGGACAGGCGTCATCACGCGCCAGCTCGCTGCCTGGGCGGCGATCCTCGCGGTCCCTACGGCCATCGCGGGCATATATGGAATGAACTTCAGGAACATGCCGGAGCTGGACACAGCTTACGGCTATTTCGTCGTGCTCGGCCTAATGCTGACGTTCTGTCTTTTCCTGTTCGTCCGCTTCAAGCGAGCCAAGTGGCTATGATGGTGCTCCGCATCTTCAGTGCTGGTCGGTCGCGGAGCCAAAGCGCGCCTTCGGTCGGCGCGCAACCCCTACAATCCGAACTCGAGGTGCATTGATGACAACTCAAGTGAGAGACGTTCTGGACGCCGTACAGTCCTTCGTGGCTAAGGGCTATGACCGAGAGTACCGTGTGAAGGACGGCGCTCTTGTCGATCTCGAACTCGGATCGACCCTCGACGCGTGCAGCATTCGTGTCGATGCCGCATTACGCCTTGAGAGCGGCGATGGAGCCGAAGACGCTTCGAACATCTACGCCATCACAGATCCGGCGACCGAGCATAAAGGTCTGCTTATCGATGCCTTCGATGTGTTCGACGAGATATGTCACCGTGACCTGTCCGAACGGCTTCTTGAGCATCGTGAAACAGCTCCGGCCGGTGACGCCGACGTGCCGAGCAAGCATGGGCTGCGCAAAGTCTACAAAAGCGAGTTTGATCGCGACCCTGAGCGTTACGTTTTGCGGGAAGGCTTCCCTGACTTTCCGGCATGCCCGTTCGGGGGAGCCTTCAGCATCCTCGGCTTCGATACAGCAGAACAATCATACGTCTGGCTCGTGACGAGCATTATTCGGGATCCCCGGCTGATCAGGATTCCCTACCAGGGCGAAGACGTTATTACCGACGAATGATGTCGGCGGAGCGCGGGAAAACCCAGACCCCAACGATGGATGGGATGCCCCTTAAGGTCAAAAATAACGAGGCAGAGATGGACTGGAACAAGGACCATATTCGCGAGACAATGCTGTCGCTTGAAACCGCGGCGCTGCAAAGCGCTCGCAAGAAGTATCTGGATTACGTCTCCACCGCGCGCCTCGATCGCAGCGAGCCGATCGAGAACGACGAGCAGGCGCAAGCCGAGGTGGCGAGCGACTTTGCTGAGGCGCTCGATGACACTCTCGATGACTATGTTGATAAGCTCGACAAACTCCGGACAATCGATTTTGGACCAAAGTCAGAAGTCTCGGAAGGCGCCGTCGTCAAGCTGTCCGGTAAGCACTTCGTCATTTCGGTCTCGACTGGCAGGTTCATTTGTCATGGGCAGGAACTGATGGGCATCTCGACGATGGCCCCGATCTACGAGGCGATCGAAGGCGCGCGAGCCGGGGAAACGGTGCAGTTCAATGGCCGCGATTTGACCGTGGAGGCTGTTGCGTAGGCGGGACCCGCGGTCCTCGGATCGTGAGTGCGGGCCATCGACGTTCGCAGCCTTACTGGACGACCTCCGGCCTCCCCATTGCCGCTTCTCTCAGATGATCGGCACTTACGAGCTAAGCCACCCCAGACCTGCGTAGGCGAGCATTCCCAATACCATCGCCACGATGACCTGGTTCGTGGCGATCGCTGCACCCAGCGCGACACCGGCCGCGATCCAGGTTGGAGGTGGCTGACCGATCAACGACGACGCGACCAAGCTGACCACGATCAGCCCAGGCAACTCGTCCAGAACCCAAGCCTGCCTGGAAACCCTAATTCGTTCACCGGCAATCAATCCGGCGACCCGGATCGCAAACGCAGCCACAACGAGCAAACTGACAACAACCCAGTGCGAAGCGCTCATCGGGCTGCCGCCTCGATCCTGCGCTTCAAGAAGGTCACCACCAAGCCGAAGAATGCGCCGACGATGATCCCGTAAGCTTTGGGCATGCCGAGCGAGATGACGGCCATGGTCGCTGCCGCGGCCATGGTCCATGGCAGAACTTGGGAACGTCCCCGCCACAGACCTCGCGCCATCGCAATGAAGGCCGCCGTGAACGCGAAGCTCAGGCCAAAGCGTCCGAGATCGGGCAGCGCGGCGCCAAGCAAGGCCCCGAGCGTCGTGGAGGCTGTCCACATGGAGATGTTCACCAGCCCTGAGCCTATGAGGAATGGTGCTCCGACATCGGGGGACTTCGCCCGCTCGGACATCGTCAAAGCCCAGTTCTCGTCGCCAGTAATGTGGATGGCGAAGAGCTTCTTCCTCAGCGACAAGCCGGCCAACACCTCGGATAAAGAGGCGATGATGCCGACATAGCGCAGGTTGAGCGACGCACCGGCCAGAACCGCGCCCAACACGACACCTGTGGAAGCGAACTGCTCAACCGCGATGATTTGCGAAGAGCCCGCATGGGTAGAGGCGCTCATGATCGCGACGCCCCACCACGGGAAACCTACCTGTACGGCCAGGAAACCAAAGGCCAAGCCGTACACGCTGGCCCCCAAGGCCAACGGGAGGATGGCGATCGCCCCCCGTTTAGCCTCGTATGCGTTTCTCGCGGCTAGAGCGTTCACGCTCTCATCCATGACACGTTCCGCCTTGTTCTCAGCCAGGCTCCTCTAACAGCCGACTGGCAATCCTTCGGTCGTCGGCATAGGCGTCTCAGCGGCGCTGATCCGCCGGGGTTCGTATCATCGCGTCGAGCGACCCGGTGATCATCGCCGTGCTCGGGCAGCGTGTTGCTCTCGTCTTGACCGAGCGGTCTGAGTGCCTGCGGACACCGGCCAAGACCGCCAGGGCAGTCAGCAGTGCCGCTGCGTAGAGGAACAGGCCGCCAGGGCCGAGGAGGTCCATCACCAGGCCTCCGATGAGCGGCCCGGCGGCGGTTCCGATCCCGTTGAGTAGGAGAAGTCCGCGAGCGGTCCCCAGCAGCCGACCCGCAGGAAGGTCGTCATTCGCAACGGCAAGGCATAGCGAATAGATGGGAATACCGAAGCCGCCGAACAGCGCGCCCGCCGCAAGTAGCACAGGCAGAGGCGCCTCCGCAGCCAGCGCTACGCCGATCGCAGCCGCCGCGGAAGCCAGGGCGGCGCCGGCAATGACGAGTGTCCGCGACACGCGGTCCGATAGCCATCCCAATGGCCACTGCAGCACGAGCGTTCCACCAAGGACCGCAGCCATGAACGCAGAAATGCCGCCCACATCGAGGCCAATCCTCTGCGCAAAATTGGGGCCTAGTCCCCAGAAGCCGCCGATGGCCAGGCCGGCTAGGAAAACGCCGACCGACGGAAGGGGCGAAATTGCAACGAGATCGCGAAAGGCGACGGGCTCCTGTTGAACCTCGGCCGGGGGATGACTGGGCAGTAGCGTGACGGGGACGACGGCCGCAGATATCAGCAGCGAGACGAACAGGAATAGCGTCACGTCTGTAGGCGGCGCGATGTTGAGCAGCGCTTGACCAAGGGCCCATGAACCCATCGAAACAACGCCGAAGATCGACAAAAGCTGACCGCGCGTGGATTGAATCGCGTGCGCGTTGAGCCAACTCTCAGTCGCTAGGATCATGCCTGCATAGGCGAAGCCGGTCACAAGGCGAAGCGGCATCTATACGTTTGCCTCCACGAATGCGACATGAAGAAGAGCCGTCATTGAAGCCATCGCGGCGAAGCCAGCGAAAGTCCTCACATGGCCCACGGACACGATCATCTTGGGCAGCGTGAGAGCGCCAATGGTGAAGCCCGCAAAGTATAGGGACATCATCGCGCTGATCGTTTGAGCTGAAAAGCCTTCCTCCCCAGCCCTCACGATCAGGAGCGTACCCAGTAGACCATTGCCCAAGAGCAACGTGGCGACGCTCAACAATAGCGCTGCGACCGGCGCCAAAACGAGCCCCCGCGCGCAGGCCGCCTTCACGCTGTTCATCGCCTGACTCATTTCCGAGCCTGGCGCGGAGGCTGATACGCCGCAGAACTGATGAACTGATCAAAGGCTTCGCACCAGATGACAACGGCGCTGTAGTCGCGAACGTCGATGTCGGCGGGCACCTCCATAATGAAGCCGTTGAACGTCCTCACATCGCCGACCCGGGCCGACGCGTCCTTGATCGCGAGGAACGCTTCCTCGGTCTCGACGAAGTGCGGGGCGAGATAAAGCTTGTAGTCCGGCCCGGGAGAGAGACGGCCGATGTGTGCGATCCGGTGAGGCAGGATCTGCACTTCGCCTTCACCCCAGTGCAGCAGGTCGCTGCCGGCTAGATCACGAGAAAGCTTTCCCGAATAGAGCGCCTCAGGCGTCGAACTCCTCAACGCAGCTTCAGTGGGCGACGCCGGCGCGGTGAGGATAGGCAGCGTGTAGATGCCGGCAGCAAAGCCTGTGATGCCAACGACGAAGTGGGTGCAGGCTAGAATAAGCCACCGTGGCATGTTTCACGAGCTCTCCAAATTTGCCACCAAACGATCCGCGTCCAGGTGGAAATCCGAAAAGACGATGCGACCGTCGGCATTGATGACCGTGAACCACGGCGTTCCCCGTGTCCGGTAATCCTCCATGAACGTTGGAAACGCAGCACCAGGCGGCGGTTCGTCGTGCCCGAAGGCGACGGGGAGACGGTACTCCACCTGATTGATGCGCAACTTGTCGAATGTATTTTCGTGCGCTCCTTCGAAGACCGTCTGGATCACTGCGAATCCGACGCCTCTGGACTCCAGCGCACCATGCAATTTCTGCAGTGTGGGAAACCCATGCAGATGGCAGCCCCTGCACCAGTGCTGAAACGCGAAAAGGATCTTCGGCCCTACGCCAAGATCCGATAGCTTGATCGGCGTCTGGAGGTCGCTTCCATCCACGGCGATCCACCGATGAATGCGAAGCTCTGGCGCTTGACGATCGGCCGCGCTCATCCCTCTCTCCGAACACGAAGCATGTGCCCGACGTGCAGCGAAAACTCGCGAGCGCAGGGGAACTGCTATACTTCACCGCCCCACGGCCCGAGCGTCAAATAGTCGATAAGACCAAAATCTTGTCTCGACTATACCCGACGAGGCCACGAGTTTACGTGGATGACTATGAATTCCAACGCCGGTCTTTTCCAATAGCGGCGTGACATAGTTTCTATGTCCTAGGCGGGAGCAAATTTAGCGTCCGTTCGACCCTTGCGGCGCCAGAAGCTGCACGTTGGAGGCCACAGGCAGCGCGCGCTTATGCGCGGTGGCTCGGTACGCTCTTTGGATCGTCTCGACCGCCGCCTGGGCCACACCCCTTCCTTCGAGGTAATCGTCTATCTCATCATAGGTCACGCCGTAGGCGTCTTCGTCGGGGTGTAACGGCATCGCGTCATCCAAATCTGCCGTGGGAACCTTACTGATCAGTTCCGCCGGGGCGCCCAGATGAGACGCGATCGCGCGAACGCGCCGCTTATTGAGACCGGCGAGAGGGAGAACATCGGCCGCGCCATCGCCGAACTTTGTGAAGAAACCCATCACCGCTTCGGCTGCATGGTCCGTGCCAATCACAAGGCCGCCCAGGGTCCCCGCGAGAGCAAACTGGGCGACCATCCGTTGGCGTGCCTTGATGTTCCCGAGCACCGTACTGCGCAGGCCGGGGTCGGCGGACTCGTAATTGGAGCCTGTCATCTCGCTCCACAGCGCGTCGGTCGCGGGCTTTATATTGATCACCGCAACGCGGTCGGGCCTGATGGCTGACAAGGCAAGCTGAGCATCGCGCTCGTCCATCTGTTCGCCATAGGGCAGCCGCACCGCTACAAACTCGCATTCGTACCCGATCTGACGCAGATCCTTCACGGCCGATTGCGCGATTAGGCCCGCCGTCAGGGAATCGACGCCGCCGCTGATTCCAAGCACATACGCTCGCTGCCCCGACGACCTCAGATAGTCGCGGAGGAAGGCGGCGCGTTCTGCCGCCTCGCGTCGGGCATCGAACGACGCCGAAACGCCGAGCGCTGCGATAATCTCGTCTTGGATGGGAATGACGACCTCCTGGGCACGCCGCAGTCGCATGCTGGCGACCTCACCTCGCGAAGCTTCTCTGTCCCACGAGCCATAACGCTCACGCAACACCGATTCAAAGCTATCGAAACTATAGCGACAGGGCATTGGGAAAGCAGTCTGATATAAAGCTATAGTCGAGGCGGGATTATCGCGAGTCATAGTGATGAATTGCGTGTCTCTACTGATTTAACACCCGGTTGTCTGAACATCAGCTTTGCGATCCGCTCGATATCTTTCCTTTGCGAGGGTCATCTACGCATTAGCCTGAGATGAAGTCGGTCGGTCTGTCGTGACGAGCAAGGGGGTTCGGCATGGTCACCAGAGGTTTCACCGGCCGCGGTTCAGGCGGCGACCACGAGGGCCGTATTCCGCCAGGTCAACATCTCGTGGAGAACTTTCCCGTTCTTACCGCTGGGCCAACGCCTCGTATCGAGACGTCCGACTGGAAGTTCACGGTCAAGATCGGTCCGAGACCCGTGAAGGTCTGGAGTTGGAGTGAATTCAACGCCCTTCCAAAGACCAAAGTGACCAAAGACATTCACTGCGTCACGTCCTGGTCCAAGCTCGACACGAAGTGGGAAGGCGTGCTGATCGAGGACATCCTCGCTGACGCTGAAGTTAAACAGCCAACAGACTTCGTTCTCGCGCACTGCTACGATGGCTATTCGACGAATGTTCCGCTCGCGGACATGTTGTCCGGCAAAGCTATGGTCGCGCTGAGCTACGCGGGCCAGCCGCTTCCCCGCGACCATGGCGGACCGGCGCGCCTTCTTGTTCCGCATCTCTACTTCTGGAAGTCCGCCAAGTGGGTGAATGCGCTGCAGTTCACCACTCGCGACGAGGCCGGGTTCTGGGAGTTGCGCGGTTATCACATCTACGGTGATCCGTGGCGCGAGCAACGGTACACCCATGACTGAGTTCGATGCGCAACCCGCGTCGTGGCAGTCAGGCGTGATCGACGAAATCGTCCAACAGACACCGAGTATCAAGAGCTTTTTCCTGCGATTGCAGGAACCATTCGTCCATACAGCAGGCCAGCACGTCGACGTCCGGCTGACCGCCCCAGACGGCTATCAGGCGATGCGCAGTTATTCGATCGCATCGTCGGCGGGCTCTTCACCGATCCTGGAACTCGCCATCGAGCGCCTGCCGAATGGCGAAGTTTCGCCATTCTTCCACGACGTCGCCGCAGCCGGCGACGAGATCGAACTCAGGGGACCGCTTGGAGGCCACTTTCTTTGGCCCGAGCCTACCGACAAGCCGGTGCTGCTGATCGGCGCAGGTTCAGGCGTGGTGCCGCTGATGGCGATGATCCGGCAGCGTCGGGCATCGGCACAGGCCGTTCCAGTCGCTCTGCTCTTGTCGGCGCGAACCGCTGAGGACGTGCTCTTCTCCAGCGAACTCCACTCAATCGAGATGAGCGATCCCACGTTCATCTTGACGCTCGCGATTACGCGAGAAGCGCCAAAGCGCGCCTCGGACTATGGCCGACGGATCGACGATGGGATGGTCCAGGCGACAATCGCACGTCTCGGTCGCGACCCGGGCCACGTGTTCGTTTGCGGGTCGAACGGTTTCGTCAACATCGCGACGGACGGCGCATTGTCGGCAGGGCTGGGCGTCTCGATCATCAAGACCGAGCGCTACGGTGGGTAGGGGCGGCCAGATGATCGCATCCCATCACGCGGGAGCGCCCAGCTCAAGCTCTGTCCGGGAAAGGCTTCGCCCATGACCATCATGGCCCGTCAATTTCACCTTAAAAGTCGTCCCGAAGGGCTACCGCAGGCCAACAACTTCGAACTCGTCGAGCAGGATCTCCCCGCGCCAGAGCGAGGACAACTGCTCGTCGCCAACCGGTGGCTCTCCGTTGACCCTTACATGCGCGGCCGCATGACCGGTCGAGAAAGCTATATGCCGCCCTTCCAAGTTGGCGAGCCTCTGGATGGCGCCGCGATCGGCGTCATAGTCGAAAGCAAGGATGAACGGTTCAGCCCTGGCGAGGTCGTGAGCCACTTTGCCGGCTGGCGCGACCGCGCGATCATCGACGCCGCATCCGCTACTAGGATCGATACGACGATTCCAGAGCAGGCGTATCTGGGCCCGCTCGGTTTCCCAGGCTTCGCCGCCTACATCGGCATGCTCCAGATCGGAAAGCCGCGAGCTGGCGAAACTGTGTTCGTGTCAGCAGCAGCGGGTTCTGTCGGATCGCTCGCTGTCCAAATCGCAAAGATCAAGGAATGCCGAGTCGTTGCGTCCGCGGGCGGCGAGGACAAATTGCGTTGGCTGCGCGAGGAAGCAGGCGCTGATGCCACGATAAACTACAAGAATACGGACGACATGGTCGCAGCACTTCGCGAAGCTGCGCCTAAGGGTGTCGACATCTATTTCGACAACGTCGGTGGCACGCACCTGGAAGCGGCGCTTGAGGCGGCCAATGACTTCGCACGCTTCGCTCTGTGCGGAATGATCGAGCAATACAACAGCGAGCCGGTCGGTCCCCGCAATATCTATGCGGTTATTGAGAAGAGCCTCCTGCTGCAAGGCTTCGTCACCATCCACAACATGTCGGTTTGGGAGGATTTCCAGCGCGACGTCACCCGGTGGATCGCCGATGGGAAGGTCAAATGGCAGGAGACGGTTGTTCACGGCCTCGAGAGAACCCCGTCGGCGTTCCTCGATCTCTTCGCCGGAAAAAACATCGGAAAGATGGTTATCGACCTCAGGGATGGGGAGACGCCCTGACGGGCGGCGCCTGCCGTCAGCGGACCGCACCACGCCACCTCGTCTAATTAGAATCTTTTGCTTTGGGAGATCACCGTGAGCCGCTTCGCTGAACCAGTTTTCATAGCCGCAGGCTTGCGGACACCATTCGGCCGTGGCGGAGGAGCGCTGGCAAATTATGACGCGGCCTCATTGTCAGTGCCAGTCGTCCAAGAAATGGCGAAGCTTGCGGAGCCCGATCTGACGATCTGGGGAACCGTCATCCCGAACCTGGGCTGGAGCAATATCGCTCGCGAAATCTGGCTGGACGCGAAGCTCAACCCCAACGTTCCAGCATTCTCCGTAGTCCTAGCGTGCTCGACCAGCATGACCGCGAGCTTCGCCGCAGCCGGGATGCTCGGCGGCGGGCTCAACCTGATACTGGTCGGCGGGTCTGAGGTCATGAGCCGACCATCGCTCGCTCTCACCGCTGAGGCATCTAAACGACTCACCGATCTCTTCGCGCAGGATCCGGCCGCAGCACTTGCCGCCCTGGGGGCGTTGACCCCTCAAGACTATGTGCTCCCCACGAAGGGCTGGGCCAACCGCCTTACGGGCAGGACGATGGGCGATCACATGGAGGAGACCGCCAAGGCGTGGCGCATCTCGCGTGAGGCTCAGGATGACTGGGCTCTAAAAAGCCACCAGCGCGCCGTCGCCGGCTGGAACGGCGGCTTCTTCGATGACCTCGTGATCTCGTTGCCGGAGCTTTCCCGCGATGCGAACCCGCGCGCGGACACATCCGCCGAACGTCTATCCGGTTTGAAGCCCGCCTTCGATCGTGAGAGCGGAATGGGTAGCCTGACAGCCGGCAACAGCTCCCCCATCACGGATGGGGCGGCCGGCTGTTGGGTGTCCAACGAGGAGGGTCTGAAGAGGCTGCCCGATGGCACGCCCTATGCGCGGATAATCGACTACGAAGTCTCGGCGGTCGACCTGCGCACGGAGGGGCTGCTGATGGCGCCGTCATATGCCGTTCCACGACTTCTCGCGCGCCATCACCTTGGCTTCGCCGACATCGCACTTTGGGAAATCCACGAGGCCTTCGCGGCACAGGTGCTGGCCAACGTCGCGGCCATCACCGATCCGAACTGGGTCCGAGAGAAGGCCCGTGTTTCGGCTGAGATGGGCAACTTCGATTGGGATCGCGTCAATCCGAACGGCGGCTCGGTAGCCATCGGACATCCCTTCGGCGCGACCGGCGCGCGTGATCTCAGCCAAGCTGTGAAAGAGCTGTGGGCCATGCCGGTCGGATCTCGAGGGATCGTCAGCATCTGCGCCGATGGTGGTCAAGGCACTGTCGCCCTCCTCGAACGCATCTGATCGGAGGACAAAAAAATGAAGGCGATCCGCTTCCATGAGTTCGGCGCTCCCGATGTTCTTCGCTATGAGGACGCGCTGACACCTGTGATAAAGCCGGGAGAGGTGCTCGTCCGTGTACAAGCGGCAGGCCTCAACCCGCCCGACTGGTATCTCCGCGAGGGATACAAGGCTCTGCCGCCCGAGTGGCGGCCGTCGGTGACATTCCCCGCCATACCGGGCTCGGATGTGTCCGGGATCGTCGAGAAGGTCGCCGACGATGTGACCGCGTTCTCGCCGGGCGATGAAGTTTTCGGAATGATCCGCTTTCCCAGCTTCGGCGAGAGCCTGGGATACGCCGAGTATGTTTCCGCGCCTGCTTCCGACCTTGCGGCCAAGCCCCGACACCTGGACCACATTCATGCAGCCGCCGTTCCCATGTCGGGGCTGACCGCTTGGCAGTTCCTGATCGAGCTAGGCCATAACGAGCAGAACCCGCTGCAGTCCGAGCGCCACAGCCCGGTCCCGTTGGCTGGGAAGAGCGTTATGATCAACGGCGCTGCAGGGGGTGTCGGTCATCTGGCATTGCAGTTGGCAAAGCACGAAGGCGCGCGTGTCATCGCTGTCGCTTCAACCCGGCACGAAGCGTTCCTCCGCGAACTGGGTGCCGACGAGTTCATCGACTACACGAAGACCAAACCCGAAGACGATGTGCGAGACATCGATCTTGTCGTCGATGCCGTCGGCGGTCCGACCTCCGGCCGCTTCCTTCGGACCATACGTCGGGGCGGAGCGCTGTTCCCGATTTTTCCCCTTGGCTTTGCCGGACATGATGAAGCTGCCGACCGGGGAGTGACCGTTTCGGCGACGCAGGTGCGTTCCAGTGGCGACCAGTTGGCCCAGCTAGCTCGCTTGCTCGACAGCGGCGCGGTTCGCGTCGCCGTCGACAGCACATACCCCCTTTCCGAAGCGGCCGCCGCTCACGAACGCGCAGAGGCAGGCCATATCCAGGGCAAGATCGTCCTCGCCGTCGGTAACCCCATCGCCGATCAGAGCGGCCAAGCGGGCGTGCCGTCATCGCAGTGGCCGCCCCGCATGAGGGGGCACTGACATGACGCGGGAAACGCCGATGATCGGCCACGCTCGACCTTCGAGGCATCATCCAGGAGAACTGCGGTGAGCCTGAGCGCTGACAGAACCGATTTCGGGGCGGCACAGCGGGTGCGGGCGCTTGCAGACCTCATGGTGCTCGACACACCGGATGAGCAAGCCTTCGACGATCTCGTTTTTGTCGCCGCAAAGGCCTGTGACGTTCCCATCGCGCTCATCACCCTGCTGGATACTGACCGGCAATGGTTCAAAGCCAAGTACGGGCTTGAGGTATGCGAGACGGAGATCGAACACTCGGTCTGTCGGATCGAGATCGATCAGGGCGATCTTCTCGAGATCGTCGATCTCACAAATGATGCGCGGACCAAGCGCAATCCGCTCGTCACAGGCGCCCGGCACTTTCGCGCCTACGCTGGCGCACCGCTCGTCCTGCGATCCGGAGCGATCGTAGGTCGCCTGTGCGTCATCGATACCGTTCCGCGGCCTGAAGGGCTCAGCGAGATGGAAAAGGCGATGCTGCAGGCGCTCGCCCGTCTCGCCAGCGAAAATCTCGAACTCCGCCGGATCGCAACGGCGAGCGAGCGCCTCACAGCCTTGCAGACCGCCCTGGTCGAAATCGGCGAAACCATTCGGAGCAGCCACGATACCGCAGGGATGGCTTCGGCGACCGCCGCCATCGTCGGCCGAGCGCTCTCCGCAGACCGAGCCGGGTTCGGATCCGTCAACGAGGACGTCGATACGATTGACGTCGAAACCGATTGGACGGCGCCGGGGGCCGTGAGCATTGCCGGGCGCCACCGTCTCGACGAGTATGGGAGCTTGCGCGAGCCGCTCGTCGTTGGCGACCCGCTCGTCGTTTGGGACGCCCTGACCGACGATCGCACTCTGCACAATCTCGAGAGCGCAATGCGGGTCGGCGTTCGGTCGTTGGTCGATATGCCGGTTCGAGATCGTGGCAAAACCATCGCCGTCTTCTTCGTTCATTCGGCGCATCCCCGACCTTGGCCCGCAGAGGAAATCTCGTTCCTGCGAAGTGCGGCGGACCGGCTTGAGGCAGGCGTCGCGAGGCATCGTACCGAGCAGCAGCAACTCATAGTGAACGGCGAAATTGCTCACCGCCTGAAGAACATGCTCACCATGGTTCAGGCCATCGCCAGCCAAACGCTGCGAAGCGTCACCGATCGCGAAGCGGTCTACGCCTTCGAGCGTCGGCTGATGGCTCTGAGCGCGGCGCACGACGCCTTGCTTCAAAAGAGTTGGACACAAGCTGATCTACAAGCTGTCGCAGCGACAGTGATCGACGCGATCGGGTTCTCAGATCGGGTCGACATGAGTGGGCCGGCGGTGGCGCTGGGGCCACGAGCGGCGCTCTCGTTCTCCCTCATCGTCCACGAGTTACTGACCAACGCCTGCAAATACGGCGCGCTGACCAGTGACGATGGCCACGTCTCGCTGTCGTGGGAAGTCGAGGTCGGCCTGGACGACGACCTTCTCCGCGTGAAATGGCGAGAACGGGGTGGGCCTCCGGTTGTGCCGCCAACTCGCCGAGGCTTTGGATCGAAGCTGATCAACATCGGCCTGGTCGGCACCGGGGGCGTCGATGTTCGCTACGAGCCCGCCGGGTTAACGGCCGATCTGCACGCCTCCATGCGTCACCTGGTTCAAGGTTGATGGGAGTATGGGTGGAATGGTGAAACCCGTGGTGCTCGTCGTCGAAGACGAACCACTTCTCCGTCTGTTTGCGACGGACATGATCGAGGAGGCAGGTTTCGAAGTCTTGCAGGCGCCGAATGCATCCGCCGCGCTTATGACCTTGGAGGAACGACTGGATGTGCGCGTCGTGTTCACGGACGTGAACATGCCCGGCGGGATCGATGGCATCATGCTCGCCATTTGCATCCGCCGGCGGTGGCCGACCATCCAGATCATCATCACGTCCGGGAGGCCTTGGCCGGTCGAGGCCGTCGTTCCAGCGGACGTTGTGTTCTTCGCCAAGCCATACCGGCAAGACCGGGTTTTGGACACGGTCCGGAAGATGGCGGCGTGATGGCCAGCGCCTCAAACAACTCGGACGCCAGAGCGGTGAGGTCCACGAGTGCACCTTCGAAATCGAGCTTCTCTACCCGGGGGCGCAAGCCTTTGCCTTCACCTTCGGATGACCCCCGCGAATCCGGCCGGCCCGTCATCCCTCAACGATTGGAGACACAACATGAAGCCTGAGGTTCTCATCTACACCACGAGTTGGTGCCCGTTCTGCCGCCGCGCGAAGGCGCTCCTTCAAGAGAAGGGCGTGGCATTCACCGAGCTTGATATCGAAGCCGATCCTGCACACCGGAAGGCGATGATCGAGTCGTCGGGGCGAAGCACCGTGCCGCAGATCTTCATCAACGAGACGCATGTCGGCGGCTCCGACGATCTCGCTGCGCTCGATGCAGATGGCTCGCTCGACAAGCTGCTTGCCGGACAAACTCCGGCAAACTGATTTGTCCCGCCAGATAGGGCCACTGGTCGATGCAAGTGGCTGAAAATTAAAAGAGGAGTCCGGTTTGGTCTCAGCAGTTTGGAACGATGCCACCCTCGCGGTCAGCGACGAGACTATGGTCGTGGATGGAAACCATTATTTCCCGCCTCAATCGGTTGACCGGCAGTATCTGGCACCGAGCGAGCACACGTCTGTCTGTCCCGTGAAGGGGACGGCGCAATACTTTCATCTCCAGGTCGGCGACCGGCGCAATGCAAACGCCGCCTGGACCTACGCCGACCCTTCTCCGGCGGCGCACTCCATCAAGGATCACATCGCCTTCTGGAAAGGCGTCAACGTCGCTTAGCCGTCAGCCCGCCATTAGACTTCAGAAAGGAACCGCCGATGTCGAAAGTTTTGGACGGCAAAGTCGCTATCATCACGGGTGGCTCTCGGGGCCTTGGCGCCGTGCTGGCGGCGACGCTCGCCGATCAGGGAGCCGATATTGCTATCACCTACGCTGCTTCGGCCGATAAAGCCGAGTCCGTCGCCGAGGTGGTGAGGGCCAAAGGCGTTCGCGCTCTCGCGATCCGATGCGATCAAGCGGATACGTCCGCCGCCCAGCCCATGGTCGAGCAGGTCGTAGCTGAACTCGGCAAGCTCGACATCTTGATCAACAACGCCGCAATCGCCGTCCAAGGAAAATTGGTCGACGATCCGACGCTCGATTCCGCTGCGTTCGACAGGCAGTGGATGGTAAATGTGCTTGGGACCGTGGCGATCACGCGTGCGGCGGCGCAGAAAATCTCTGACGGTGGCCGCATTGTCTTCATCGGTTCCGGCCTGGGCACCCGAGCGATCGTGCCGGGAATTGCCGACTACGCAGGAACCAAGGCAGCAATCGCAGGATATGCCCGCGGGGTGCAACGTGATCTTGGCCCACGCAACATTACCGTCAACGTCGTCCAACCTGGCATCATGCCGACCGACATGACCGGGGAAGTCGCTGAGAATTTTCCGCAGGCCGTCATCGATATGCATCCCATCCGTCGGATCGCCACGATTGAAGAAGTGGCGGGCGCCGTCAGTTACCTCGTTAGTCCCGCTGCAAGCTACACAGCTGGCGCGGTGATAGATGTGTCAGGGGGCGTCCTGGTCTGAATCGATGCGCGACGGGCGTGTCACGCGGATAACTGAAGGACGATCGCTTCCGCGCCTCAGCGCTCCGTTGAATTCCGGGCAGCAGATCGGCTGATCCTGCAGGGCCCATTATTCTCGAAGCCACAGCGGATAATGCTTCCGCATTTCAGGAGTTCATAGAGTGCCGAATGCAGAGCTGACCCAAGAGCGCATCGCCGTCGCCACCGACTATTTCCGGAAAATCGACAGTGGCGATCCCACCATTCTCGACATTCTGACTGACGATGTCGTGACGTACTTCCCGAAGTTCGGAGTTGGATATGGCAAAGCCGAATTCATGGAAGTCGCCAAGGGTCTGTTGGGGTCGCTTCAGCGGATCGAGCACGATTTCGATCGCATGACCTTCCACGTAGCCCGCGACCACGTGATCGTGGAAGGCTTTGAAGGTGGCGTTATGGCTGACGGCACGGCGTGGCCGGTTGAAGGCCGATCCGAAGGCCGTTTCGCCAACGTATTCGAGTTCGACGGCGCGCTTATCAAGCGTGTTTTCATCTACGTAGACCCGGACTTCGCTAGCGCTAATGACGCGGGGTTTCTTTGGGGCCGCAACGTCAGACTGACGCGATGACTCCAATCGCATGGCGCGGCACTCACGTTCGCAGGGCGAAGGCCGATTGGCGGTGATGCAGAATGGACCATCCAGAATTCGATACGGCTTTCGAGCGTCTGCCTGAGGGGTATAGCGAAGGCGCTTACGAAGGCAGGCGTTTCGGCGTGACGGTTCGTCGGTCGGAGGATGGACGGAGGAACAGCCTTTTTGCTCGAGAACTAGCCGGGAACGACATCGTCAGCTTCAATCTGTATCGCGTTGCTTCGGGCAGTGCGTCGCTGAAGCCGTGCGAGATGTCCTCGGAGAAGGTTATCGCTTTCGTATTGGGCTATCAGCCGAATGCCTGATGAGCATGTGGGGTTCGCTGCCTTCCCATGTTCCCGTGCCGCTCCAAGCGCCCTTCTGGTCGCCAGAACTATCGAAACTATAGACACAAGCCATTGGACTTCGATCTGAGGTAAATTCATCCTCTATACCTCAGCGTGCCAGAGAATCGGCGCTGATCTTTTGCGCAAGCCATCATCGAGGAAGTTCACGCGATGACAAACTCCAGTGCTGCAACCGTGCCTTCACCATCTGACCTCGACGAGAACGCGACCATGACGGTTGCCGACGCGCTGAAGATAATATTGGCGAACAGCTATGCGGTCTACCTCAAGACAAAGAACTTTCACTGGCATGTCTCGGGCCCGTACTTCAGGGACTACCATCTCCTTCTCGATGAGCAAGCTGCGGAAATCCTCGCAGCGACCGATGCGAT
This sequence comes from Aliihoeflea sp. 2WW, assembly GCF_000497755.1. Lineage (GTDB taxonomy): Bacteria > Pseudomonadota > Alphaproteobacteria > Rhizobiales > Rhizobiaceae > Aliihoeflea. Next base: position 86,382 of record NZ_AYOD01000035.1, on the reverse strand, counting down.
GGCGGAGCGCGCCCGGAAGACCGGAAATACGACCATACGATCGATCGGCGATATCGCCCGCCACCAGACGATCAAGGACAACGACGCTGAGTTCGTCACGCCGCAGGACATGCTGGCGGAGCTGCGCGCCGATAATCTTCACATGGTCGAGTCGCTGCGCCGCGCAAAGGAAGTCGCCGACGAGGCGAAGGACAACGCGACCTCCGGCCTGATCGATACCTGGACCGACGAAGCGGAACGCCGAGCGTGGTTCCTTTTCGAAGTCAGCCGATAGGTCTGCTGCTCAACGGATCGGATCGTTTCATGGCGCCTAACGATGTGCAGACCCAGTTCCTTCAGACAGAGGGCGGTAGGATAGCCTTCGACGATACGGGTGGAACCGGACCTCTCGTCGTAGGCATCCCAGGAATGGGAGACCTGCGCTCCGAGTATCGGCTCATCAAGCCCATGCTGCAGCATGCGGGATGCCGAGTGGTGACGATGGACGTCCGCGGATTCGGCCAATCGTCGCCGGAGTGGTCGGATTACTCCGCGCGAGCGGTCGGCCGTGACGCCGTCGCCATCCTCCGACAGTTGGCTGACGGGCCAGCCGTGATCATGGGCAACTCGTTCGCAGCCGGCTCCGCGCTTTGGGCTGCCAAGGAAGCTCCTAGTCACGTCAACGGGGTGGTGCTGCTCGGTCCGATCGTTCGCGATCTTCCCCTCACGACGATCCAGAAACTTGTCCTTGGGCTCGGATTCGCGGGGCCATGGCGAACCTGGTTCTGGACCACTTACTGGAGCAGCCTATTCCCGACGAAACCGGCGCCGGATCATGCTGAGGTAAAAGCGGCGATTGCTGCAAACCTCAGGGAGCCAAAGCGCATGCAGGCTCTCTTGACGATGCTCTCATTGTCGAAGTCCGACACCGCAGCGATCTTGGACGAGATCTCTGTGCCGAGCCTCATCGTCATGGGCACAAAGGATCCCGACTTCACGGACCCTGTCGAAGAAGCCCGGAGCTTGGCTTCGAGGCTCCATGCCGAAACCATGATTGTCGAGGGCGCTGGACACTACCCTCATGTCGAAATGGCGAACGATGTCGGACAGCGGATCATCGCGTTCGTCCGCCAGCTCGATAAGTCTGGCCCGGCCGTTGTGCCTTTGCGCAGGAGTTAAGTATGGCAAAGGTTGGCTTTGGAGGAGGTTGCCACTGGTGCACCGAGGGCGTTTTCCAAGCGTTGCGTGGCGTCACGCAGGTCGAGCAGGGTTTCCTACAATCGGCCGCCCCGGCGAACACCTGGGCTGAGGGGGTGGTCGTGACGTTCGAACCCTCCGTTATCGGGCTGGGGACACTGTCCGAGGTGCACCTGCGCACACACTCCGCTACACGTGCCCGCTCGGTTGAAAACAAATACCGAAGCGCGATCTATATCTTCGACGAGAGTCAGCGGGTCGAAGCCGAAGAGGCGATACGCGGACTCGCTGAGGAGGCCGGCAAGCCGGTCCACACCCTCATCCTGCCGTTCGTGGGCTTCAAGGCTTCGGACGAGAGATACCAGAACTATTATCGCACCGACCCAAACAGACCCTTTTGTCGTCGATACATCGATCCCAAGCTCGACTTCATCCGCAAGCATTTTTCGGAGAACGCGCTTCCCGAGTAGCCACGGCTGTATCGGCATCTGTCAGAACGACCGAACTGCCAACAACTTCGAGCGAAAGATCGATGGTACCTTTTCTGAGAAGCCGCCGTCCGCGCTGCTTCCTATTTTTTTTAAAACGATGGCCAGCAGGATTCACGGACGCATCTAAAGACGTGAACGCTTGAACACTGGGATGGATCGGGATCGATCCTCGTCCAAGGTTTTCAGCCATCTCTGGCGAGGCACGACCCGCTCTAACCTCGTTTCCAAGCCGTCGAGGAAGGGGTGCCACACGCTATGAGTCTCTGCCAGGAAGATTGCGGTTCCACGGCGATGGCTGATCGTGAGGCAACGCGTCTCGTCGTAGTGCTGCTGCCCATAGAAAGCGGCGACCGTAGTAACGTCCTGCCAACCGAAGGCCACTCGATCGACGCCGTCGAAGGAAACCAGCTTGTCGCCATCGACGGCTAGCAGGCCAGCAAACACGCTTCGATAAAACGGCTCGCATTGCGGGAGGACATCACTCAGGGCTGCAATAATCGCTGCTTCGGCACCGGTTCGATCCTGAAGGCGAATCTCCAGATCGTCGCCGTCCTTGGTGAGAAAGAAAAGCGACAGGCCATCTTCATAGGGAAGAAATGTGTATGTGCGGTAGCGCCATTGTTGCCCCTGGCGATGGAGGCGTCCGTCATGATCACGGAAGTCGCGTTCGACGCGATAATGACGTCCGGGATGCAAATGCCCATACGCCTTCCCGAGAGTGTTCCTACTGAACCATCTTACGATCACCGCCACTCCGATGGGCCTAACGCCGAGGCGATCTCGTTACGGTCGGTTTAAGAGGGCACGGTCAGTGCCGCGCAACTCGACTGGGCGCCAATCGCCGGCACGCTCACATACCGCAACAGTGTCATCTTATTGAGTGCTCGGCGAGCGCTTGTAGCGCCATCCCCAAAGAGAGGGGTGGCGCACCCATCAGGATTCGAACCTGAGACCTCTACCTTCGGAGGGTAGCGCTCTATCCAGCTGAGCTATGGGTGCCTGTTGCTTACGCAGTGCTTACGCGGAAAACCTGTAGGGTGGAAGCCTCAACGGTAACTCCCGCAAACCTTTGTAAACAAACTCCTTTTCTACGTCTCTCACAAACCAGCAGCCCTTGACTTCAGCCTTCGGAGGGCGACACTCTATCCAGCTGAGCTACGGGTGCCAGGCGGCGCGCGCGGCGCCGTTGGACGGGTTGGTCATAGCCGAACCGGTCGCGCGCTTCAACAGATGATTGGCGGCCGAAATCGTCCACCAAACAGCGGATGGTGGGTGCCCGGCGCGTCGAAACGCCGCGCGCACCTTCCGGTTCGTCACGTTTTCGTCACCTGGGGTTCGGATTGCGGACGCATTGGGCTGACAAAAGCGCCGCGTCATCAACAAAACCAGAGCGACCATGCACCGACCGTTCGCAGTGGCGATTCTCATCGCCATCGCCGCCTTCAGCGCCCTTGCGCGCGCCAACGCAGCCCCGCTGCCCGAAAAGCCTGAAATTGCCACCGAGGCCCCGACCTATCGAAGCTACAACAAGGAGATCGAATGCCTGACGGCGGCGATCTATTTCGAAGCGCGGGGCGAGCCGGTCCGCGGCCAGAACATGGTCGCTCAGGTCGTCCTCAATCGCGTCGCGAGCAGCTTCTATCCAGATACGGTCTGCGATGTCGTCTACCAGAACGCTCATCGCAAGAATGCCTGCCAGTTCTCCTTCGCCTGCGATGATCTGGCCGATGAGTTCAACGAGCGTGCCGCGCACCGCATGGCGCAAAAGATAGCGGTGTTCGCCTTCAACTGTGACGATGCCTGCAAGGCTTCGCGCGGCGACATTGCCCAGTCGACGCACTACCATGCCGACTATGTCGCGCCGTTCTGGTCGAAGAAGCTGCAGAAGACCGGAAAGGTCGGCAGCCACATCTTCTACTATACGGCCTCGATGTAATCGTCCGCACGCAAAGACGACTGGCCTTTGCCGGCCGCGTCGGCCACCCTGGCGCGGACGGCGGAGGCAGACTTGGCGGGACGGATCGTACTGGTGGGAGGTGGGCATGCCCATCTCCATGTCGTGGAAGACCTTGGTCGGGCGTGCCCTCCCGGCTGGGAGATGGTGCTCGTTTCGCCCGAAACCCATGCCGTCTATTCGGGAATGGTTCCGGGCATCATTGCGGGCCCTTATCGCCGCGACGAGAGCGAAATCGATCTGCCGCGCCTGTGTGAAGCATATGGCGTCGGGTATCGCCGCGCACGTGCCGCCGGCATCGACCGGCGGCAAAAGCGGCTGATGCTCGACGACGGCACGTCGCTTCCCTACGATCTTCTATCGCTCGACGTCGGCAGCGTCCCGGCCGTGGACGATATCGAAGGCGCGCGCGACCATGCCTTGCCGGTCAAGCCGCTCGGCGCGTTCCTCGGGCGTCTCGACAGTGCTGTCGACGCGGCTTCGCGGCGCATCGCAATCGTCGGCGGCGGCCCGGCGGGCGTCGAGATCGCGCTGGCGCTTCGACACCGGCAGGAAGCGACCGAGATCGCGATCGTTTCCGGCGGCGACCTTCTCGAATCCCAACCATCTTCCGTGCGCAGGCAGGTTCGCGGCATCCTGGCGGCACGCAGCATCGTGCTGCACGAGAACGCCGAAGTCGTCCGCATCGCTCCGGATCATGTCGGCATCGCCGGATGCCCGCCGATCGCCTCGAACCTGACAATCCTCGCGACCGGAGCCGCGGCACCAACCTGGCTCACGGCGACCGGCCTTGCACTGCCGAGCGGGTTCGTCGCCGTCCATGCGACCCTGCAAACCGTGACCGATCCGGATATCTTCGCCGCTGGCGACTGTGCCGTCATCGAGGGTGTATCCCGGCCGAAGGCGGGCGTCTTTGCCGTTCGTGCGGGGCCCCCTCTCGCGGCCAATCTGCGCGCCCGCGCGCTGGGTCGGCCGCTTCGACCCTGGTCGCCACAGGCAAAGCATCTCGCCGTTCTTGCCACCGGACCCAAACATGCCATCGCCACGCGCGGCAGGCTCCATGTGTCGGGCCGCTTTGTCTGGTGGCTGAAAGACCGGATCGACCGAAGCTGGGTGGAGCGATTCCGAAAGCGCTGAACCATGTCGCTTGACGGCAGCGAGCAATCGCGCCACAAGTGGTATGACCACTGTAAGGCCACTGGGAGGAACAAGGTGCTTTCGGAGGGAGCGGAGGAACTGCTCGGCACGGAAAAGGTGTTCGCCTATTTTCGCGAACAGCTTCTGTCCAGCGCGCTCAATGCCGGCGATCGCCTGCTTGGCGAGCGCGAACTGGCGTTGCGCCTCGGCGTCTCACGCCCGGTGCTTCGCGAGACGCTGCGCTCGCTCGCCATGCTCGGCTTTCTCGACATCCGGCATGGCAAGGGCGCTTATGTGCGCCATGCGGACGTGTCGGTGCTCACCGATTTCTTCACCTTCTGCCTCGCCCAGCAGCCCGATATCCTCGATGACGTGATGGAAGCGCGGGTGGCAATCGAATGCCAGGCCATTCGCCTCGCCTGCGATCGCGCCAGTGCCAGCGACATCGAGCGCATCGGCGGTCTGTTGCAGACGCTACGCGAGACGCTCCACGATCCAGTCGCCGGTGCAGAGGCGGATTTCGCGTTCCACATGGCGCTGGTCGAGGCGGGCCGCAGCCCGGCGCTGATCATGCTCTACCAGTCGATTTCCGAACTCCTGCGCCGCAGCCACGTGCAGCGCCGCCGTCAGACGACGGTCGTGCCAGACATTCGCGATTCTTTGTTCGAGGCACACCGCGAGGTGTTCCTGTCGATCGTCGAGCGCGACGGCGATGCCGCCGACCGCCGCCTGCGCGATCACTTCGCCATCGGCGATGAGCTCCGCCGCAAGAGCTACATCGCTGCGTTCACGGAGGATGCGGCGTTCAGTCGAGACAAGACCATCTAGGGAGGAAGTCCAATGTTCCATTCGCGTATCCTGAAGCTGCTTGCCGCAACCGCAATTGCCGTCGGCGTCGCCGCCGGTGCCAATGCCGCCGAACTGCGTTACGCCCATGTCGGCGCCGAAGGCGACATCCAGACCATCTTCGCAACAGAGGCGGCGACCGGCATTGCCGAGGCGACGAGCGATGCGGTCACCGTCCAGGTCTATCCCGCCAGCCAGCTCGGCGGCGTCGCCGAGATGGTCGACGGCGTGCGCATGGGTTCGATCTCCATGGGCCACCACGATTTCGCGTCGCTCGCGCGCATCGTGCCCGAGGTCGCCGCATTCAACGCGCCGTTCATCTATCGCGACGGCGCGCATGCTCTGGCCGCGACCGATCCCCAGACCTCGCCCGCCCTGCAGGCGATCAACGAGAAGCTGGTCGCCGAAGGCGGCGTCCGGATCATCGGCCGCATCTATCGCGGCGCGCGCCACATCTCGTCGAATTTCGAGGTCAAGTCGCCGGAGGATCTGGCCGGAAAGCCGTTCCGCGCCGTTCCGCTCGATCTTTGGGTGTCGATGGTCAAGGGCTTCGGTGCGACGCCGACGCCGGTCGAGGTCGCCGAACTGCCGACTGCGCTCATGACGGGTCTCGTCGTCGGCCAGGAAAACCCGCTGACAATGATCACCGCGAACAAGCTCTATGAGGTGCAGTCGCACATCGCGATGACCGGCCACATGCAGGCCGTGCTCGCCGTGTTCGTGAACGAGGAAGTCTGGCAGGGGCTGGAAGAAGAGCAGCGCCAGGCCATCACCGAGGTTCTGGAGCGCGAGGCGCAGGAATCGCTCGTCATGGCGACCGAATCCGAGGTCGAACTGGTCGAAGAGGTGAAGGGACACGGAATGACCGTCATCACTGAAGCCGAAGGTCTCGATCTCGAAGCCTTCCGCACCCAGGTGCTGGAGCAGATCCGAGCTGATTTCCCGTCCTACGAGACGTATATCGAGCAGATTGCCGCCGTCGAATAAGGCGCGCTTGAAGTCGTGCCGGCGGCGGCATCGATCGCCGCCGGCTCTTCGGGAGGATTGAGGAAATGGTCATCGTCAAACGCGCATTGGGCGCGTTCTGCGTGCTCGTGCTCGTCGCGCTGGTCGCCGTGCCGTTCACGCAGGTCATCATGCGCGATGTATTCGGCGCGGCGATCATCGGCGCCGAGGAGTTCACGCGCTTCCTGCTGATCGTGCTCGTCTTCACCGCCTTTCCGCTGGTCGTGCTCGATCACGAGAACATCGTCATGGCCGAGTTCCTGGACGCGATGCCGACATTGCTGCGCAAGACGCTGACCTTCGTCATCACGGCGGTGGCCGTCGCTGCCGCCGCCTTCGTCGCCTATGTCGCCTGGCAGACCATCTTCCGCAATCTCAACAATGCGACGCCGACGCTCAAGATTCCGTTCTGGCTGTTCCTCGGTGCGACCTTCTTCGGTTTCGCAGCCGCGACGCTTGGCCATCTAATCGACCTGCTCCATCCGCCGCGCGAAGAAACCAAGGTGCTCTGACATGGGTCTTGCAGTCATCGGCGCCTTCCTCGTCCTGTTCATCGCCGGCTTTCCCGTCGTCTATGCCATTCTCATTCCCTCGATCGCCTATGTGCTGATCGAAGGCCTGCCTTACGGGCTGCTCGTCCAGCGCATCACCTACGCGCTCGACTCCTTTCCGCTGGTCGCGGTCCCGATCTTCATTTTTGTCGGCAATCTGATGAATTCGGCCGGCATCACCGATCGCATCTTCCGCTTTGCCGACACGGCAGTGGGTCGCTTTCCAGGCGGTCTCGCGCAGGTAAACATCTTCTCCAGCCTCATCTTTTCGGGCATGTCGGGTGCGGCGCTGGCCGATGTCGGCGGGCTTGGCCGCATCGAGATTGCGGCGATGAAGAAGAAGGGGTTCACGGCGCCGTTCTCGGCAGCCGTCACCGGCGCGTCCGCCGTCGTCGGGCCGATCTTTCCGCCCTCGATTCCGCTGATCGTCTACGGATCGGTCACCAGCGTCTCGATCGTCCAGCTTCTTCTTGCGGGCATCGTCCCGGCACTGGTCTGCGTCGCGCTGCTGATGCTCATGACCGTCTTCCTGTCCTACCGCTACAACCTGCCGCGCGCCGAACGCTGGCCGACCCTGCGCGAACTCGGCGGCGATCTGTTGCCGGCGCTGCCCGCGCTCCTGGCCCCCGTCCTGATGATCGCCGGCATGCTGCTCGGCCTGTTCACGCCGACCGAGGCCGCCGCAGTGACCGTCGTCTACGTGCTCGCGATCAGCGCGATCTTCTATCGCGACCTTACCTTGGAGCATCTCTGGCAGGCGTTGATCCTGACCGTGAAGAGCACCAGCGCGATCCTGATCATCGTCGCGGTGGCGGCATTGTTCGGCTGGATTCTTGCCGTCGAGCAGATCCCTCAGGATTTCGCCCGCTGGATTCTCCAGTTCTCGACCGATCCGATCGTGCTTCTGATCGTCGCGAACCTAATCTTCTTCATCGCCGGCATGTTCCTCGATTCCACCACCGCGACGCTGCTCGTCGTGCCGGTCATCGCGCCGCCCATGGTTCTGGCCGGCATCGATCCGGTCCACCTCGGCATCATAACCATCTTCAATCTGATGTTCGGCCTGCTCACCCCGCCGATGGGTCTGTCGCTGTTCCTGTTGTCGAGCATCGCCAATGTCTCGCTCAGGCAGTTGCTGCGCGCGCTGGTGCCGTTCTATGTCCCGCTTCTCGCCACGCTCGCCATCATTACCTTCTGGGAAGGCCTCGTCCTGTGGCTTCCCTCGATGCTTCGTTAAGATCAAAACTGGAGTTCACATGCGCATCGTTATCGGCTCGGACCACGCCGGCTTCCCGTTGAAGTCGACCATCGTGGAATATGTCAAATCGCTCGGCCATGAGGTCCAGGATGTCGGCTCGTTCGACCCGAATCCTGTCGACTTCCCCGACATCGCGCGGCAGGTGACGGACAAGATCAACGCCGGAGAGGCAGAGCGCGGCCTGATGGTCTGCGGCACCGGCGTCGGCGCATCCATCGCCGCCAACAAGGTCAAGGGCATTCGCGCAGCCGTCTGCCACGACGTCCATTCGGCGCACCAGTCAGTCGAGCATGACGACGTCAACGTCATGTGCATCGGCGCGCAGATCGTCGGACCCTGGCTCGCCAAGGATCTGGTCGAATCCTATCTGAAGGCCGAATTCTCGACCGACGAGGATTTCCGTCGCCGGGTCGCCAAGCTCGCCGAAATGGACGCCGCTCGCTGATCATCGGATCGAGCGTCCTCCCAAGGGAGGCGCTCCGTTGCGGCGGCGCGAATTGGGGCCGCGCCGCCGCAACGTGCCTTTAGGTCCCGGCGGCTCAGCGCATGGGTGCGAGCAGCGCCTGCTGCGGCAGAGGTCGCGGCGCCGCCGTGGTCGCGACGGACCCCGCCATCGGCATGTACTGCTCGATGAGCTGTTCCATGTGCGAGTTTCGGCTCTTCGCCGTCTCGCCGCCCATCACCACCGCAACAAGCCGCCGCCCGCCGCGCTCGACGGACGTGGCCAGGTTGAACCCCGAAGCCCGGATATAGCCCGTCTTCAGGCCATCGACGCCGGCCACGCGGCCAAGCAGGTCGTTGTGGCCGCGAATGGTCTTGCCCGCATAGCTGAATTCGCGATTGGCGAAATAGTGGTAATGGTGCGGGAAGCGCTTGTTGAGCGCGATGGAGAGCAGCGCCATGTCGCGCGCCGTCGTCTGCTGGCCTGCATCGGGCAGGCCGGAGGCGTTGCGGAACGTGGTGGAGTTCATGCCCATCTGGCGTGCGCGCTGGGTCATCATCGTCGCGAAATTCGGTTCCGTCCCGCCAAGGAACTCGGCCGTCGCAACCGCGACGTCATTGGCCGAACGGATCACAAGGGCGCGGATCGCGGTGTCCACATCGATCGCCTCGCCCTGACGAAAACCGATCTTGGTCGGGACCTGGCCGCGCGCATTGTCGGATACCGGGATCAGCGTCTGCTTGCCGATGCGCCCGGAATCCAGCGCTTCGAACAGCATGAAGACCGTCATCATCTTGGTCAGCGAGGCCGGGTAGCGAAGCTGATCGGCGTGGACGGAATAAAGCGAACGTCCCGTACTGACATCGACGACGATGGCGGCGTATTTCTCGGAGGGGATCGGCGGCGGTGGTTCGGGCAGGACCGAGGTCGAGCAGGCGGAAACCATCACCGCCAGCGCGAGAAGCGCCGCCAAGGGCGACCCGAACGCACGCCTCAACAACCCGCCCATCAAAAACGCTCCCGCAAAACCATGTCCCCGTACCATCGTTCTGCACGAGGCATGGTTAAGCGGCAATGAAGAATGACGTTACTTCGCGACCCCACCCCAGATCGCCTCGGCGGTCTCGACGACGAGGTCGAGCTTGCGGCGCTGGTCGTCGAAGGAGATAGAGTTCCCTTCCTCGGTCGAGGCGAATCCGCATTGCGGCGCGATGCCGAGCTGTTCGAGATCGGCATATTTCGCCGCCTCGTCGAACTTGCGCTTCAGGTCGTCGACCTTCTCCATCTCGCCGGTCTTGGTCGTGATGAATCCGGGCAGCACGCGCTTCTTGCCCTTCGGCAACAGGCGCAGCGGCTCGAGCCCGCCGGCACGCTCGCTGTCATATTCCATGAAGTAGATGTCGACGCCGGTCTGGTTGAAGACCGCATCCGCCGCAGGATCGTAGGCGCCTTCGGCCGCATGGGTGGAGCGGAAGTTGCCACGGCACATGTGCATGCCGATGACCATGTCGTCAGGCCGGTCCTTGATCGCGTCGTGCATCATCTTCGCGTACTGCTCGATCAGCCAGTCGGGATCGGTGCCCTGCTCCTTCTGCGCCGCGCGGTGCTTCGGGTCGCACAGATAGGCGAAGAAGATGTCGTCCATCTGCAGATAGCGACAACCGGCATCGTAGAAGGCCTTCACGGCCTTGGCGTAGGTCTTGGCCAGGTCGGCGAAAAGCGCTTCGGGGTCGTCGCGATATTCCTTCGGGTGAATATCGTCCTTGGCCGTGCGGAAATGGCAGCAGCTCGGGCCGGGGATCGAAATCTTCGGCATCACCTTCGTCTTCGATGCCACGTAGCGGAAATGGTCCAGCATCGGGTGATCGTCGGGAAAATTGAGCTTGCCGGTGATCGTCGGGAAGACGGGCCTCAGCTTGACGCCGGCAAAGGCGACGCCCTTTTCGGGCGCACGTTCTTCCATGTCGAACCCTTCGAGCCCGCCCATGAAATCATAGTGCCAGAACGAGCGGCGGATTTCGCCGTCGGTGACGGTCGGCAGCCCGGCCTCCTCCTGCATGCGGATCGCCTCGTCGATCGCGGCGTTCTCGATCTCCTCGAGTTCCTCTGCGGCGATCGCCTTGTCCTCGTAGAACCGCTTGCGCGCATCCTTGACCGCCTTGGGCCGCAAGAGGCTTCCCACGTGGTCGGCACGAAAGGGCGGGTTGGCTGTCGCAGTCATGGCAGTCCTCCAATTTCAAATCCTGGGCGCGCTTGGCTACCATGCGAAAGTGGTGTCGGCCAGCCGCTTCCATGGCGGAAAGTTCTATCGTATAACAATCATGGGACATGCAGGGAGGAACCCATGTTGAATTGGAAAGCACTGGCTGCCGGCGCCGTTGCCGTGGCAGCTTTTACCACCGTTGCCGCCGCGCAGGAGACGACGCTGCGCCTTCACCAGATGCTGCCGCCGCAGGCGACCATCCCGGCTGAGGCGCTGAAGCCCTGGGCCGCCAAGGTGATGGAGGAGTCCGGCGGACGCCTCAAGATCGAGCAGTATGACGCGATGCAGCTTGGCGGAACGCCGCCGCAACTCGTCGATCAGGTCACCGACGGCGTCGTCGACATGATCTGGACCGTCATCGGCTATACGCCCGGCCGCTATCCGTCGACGGAAGCCTTCGAGCTTCCCTTCATGGTGACGACCGGCGAAGCGACGTCGAAGGCCTTCCACGAATATTGCGAGAAGTACTGCACCGAGGAATTCTCGGGCATGAAGGTCATCGCCTGGCACGCGCATGGTCCAGGTCTGATCCATTCGAAGAACCCGATCGCGACGCTCGAGGACATGCAGGGCGTCAAGATCCGCGGCGGCTCGCGCGTCATCAACCAGATGCTTGAAGCACTGGGCTCGACGCCGATCGGCATGCCGGTTCCGGCCGTCTCGGAATCGCTGTCGAAGGGCGTCATCGACGCGACGACCATTCCGTGGGAAGTGACGCCGTCGCTGCGCGTTTCCGAACTCGTCAAGAACCACACCGGTTTCACCGGCGACGAGGGCCTCTATACGCAGACCTTCGTCTTCGCGATGAATCAGGCTTCTTATGACGCGCTTCCCGATGACCTGAAGGCCGTCATCGACGCCAATTCGGGTATCGAGGCCGCCGCGATGTTCGGTCGTGTCATGGATTCGGGCGACGAGAAGGGCCTGAAGATCGCTCAGGACCTCGGCAACAACATCATCACCCTCGACGAGGCAGAGACCCAGCGCTGGAAAGACACCGCCGCGCCGCTCATCGACGCCTGGATCGAGGAGATGAACGGCAAGGGCATGGACGCCAACGCCATGGTGGACGACGCCCGCGCGATGATCGCCAAGCACCTCGGCTCCTGATCTCGTATTTCGACCAGAAACCGGCCGCGAGCAATCGCGGCCGGTTTTTCAATTGCGGAAGTTCGATCCTTCCTCGTCGAGGATCGACTTCAATTCCTCCAGATGCCGCTTAGCCGACGCGACCGGATAATTATCCATCTGCGTCGCGACGCGTTCGGCGATCTCGTCCGACAGATGGCGGATCGGCTGGCCGGTCCACAGCGCCTTGATGTAGGTCTCGCAGGCGCGCTCGAAATAATAGAGCCGGTCGAACGTGTCGCCCACCGTCTCGCCGATGATCATGACGCCATGATTGCCCATCACCATCACCTTGGCCTTCGGGTCGGCGAAGAGCCGCGAGCAGCGCTCGCCCTCTTCCTCGAAGGCGAGCCCACCATAATGCGCGTCGACCACCTGCCGGCCGTGGAACATCGCCGAGTTCTGGTCGATCGCCGGCAGGAGCGAATTCTCCAGCGAGGCGAGTACGGTCGCGTGCACCGAGTGGACATGCATGACGCAGCGCGCATGCGGCACGTTGCGGTGGATCGCGCCGTGCAGGCCCCACGCCGTCGGGTCGGGGGCATCCGGCCGCTTCATCGTCTCGGGATCGTTGGCGTCGATCAAAAGCAGGTCGCTCGCCTTGATGCGCGAGAAATGCATCAGGTTCGGATTGATCAGGATCTGCGTCCCGCCCTCGTCGACGGCGAGCGAGAAATGGTTCGCCACCGCCTCGTGCATGTTGAGCCGCGCCGTCCAGCGGAAGGCGGCGGCGAGGTCGCAGCGCTCCTCGTAGAAGGGCAGGTTCGGGCGGCGCGTGTCGGCCAGTTGGGTGACGCTCATCGGGCGCTCTCCTAATTGTTCAGGCCACAGCATGTCGCGCCGGGCCGCAAGGCGCAACCGTCAGGACGCCTGCCGCAACTGGTCCAATCCACCATTCTCGACGAGAAAATCGACGATCTCGTCGACGCCCTTGCTGCGCGAAAGATCGGTGAAGGCGAACGGCTTGCCTGCCCGCGCCTTGATCGCGTCGCGCTCCATCTGTTCGAGGTCGACATTCACGTAAGGCGCGAGATCGGCCTTGTTGACGACAAGGAAGTCCGACCGCGTGATGCCCGGCCCGCCCTTGCGCGGAATGTCGCCGCCCTGGCAGACCGAAATGACGTAGAGCGTCAGGTCGGCAAGGTCCGGCGAGAAAGTGGCCGCCAGATTGTCGCCACCCGATTCGATGAAGACGATGTCGAGCCCGGGAATCCGCGCCGTGAGCTGGTCGATCGCCTGCAGGTTGATCGACGCGTCCTCGCGGATGGCGGTGTGCGGGCACCCGCCCGTCTCCACGCCGACGATGCGGTCTTCGGACAGCGCCTGAAGCCGCACCAGCGCCATCGCGTCTTCCTTGGTGTAGATGTCGTTGGTCACGACCGCGACCGAATAGCGCTCGCGCATCGCCTTGCACAGCTTCTCGGTCAGCGTCGTCTTGCCCGAGCCGACCGGCCCGCCGATGCCGACCCGCAAGGGTCCGTTGGAAGAAGTCATGAGCGGAACAGCCTCGAATATTGCGTTTCGTGGTTCATGGCGGCGATTTCGGCGATGAAGGCCGAACCGCCGAGCTCGTCGAGCGTTGACCCGGCCGCCCGCACGGCGATATCGAGGATCGTCGGCTCCATCTCGCGCAGGAGCGTCACGCCGCGCTCCTGGCCGAGAAGGGAAAGCCGGATTCCGGCCTGAATCTGGTTGGAGACGAAGGCCTGCAGATAGGCCGCGATCGTCTCTCGGAGTGGCAGACCATTGAAGCCCGCAGATGCGCCGAAGACGACAGGATAGGGCGTGGTCGCCGGCAGGGCGAGCCCTTCGGTCCACCCGGCAACCGCCTTCGCAAAGGCTTGCCCTTGCGCCATCGTCTCCAGGTGCCGTTCGGCCGAGCCCGCCATCGCCTCGGCCAGTTCGGCAACGTCGCAAAGTTCGCCGCCGTCGCGCCCGCGCCGCCACGCCTCGGCCACCAACACCGCGTCGTTCCAGCCGGTGCCGTACCGCATCAGCCCGTCGAGCCATGCGGCGAAATCGCCGACATGCCCGTCCGCCACCGCCCGCTCCAGCCCGTGGCTGTAACTGAACGAGCCGACTGGAAAGGCTGGCGACAGCCAAGCCATCAGCCGTAGCGCGTGCGCCGCCTCAGCCATGGTCGTGGCTATGTGAATGCTGGTGGTCGTGCCCATGCGCCTTGCCGGAATAGGCGCCGCGCACAGGCTCGAACCCGGTTCGCACAGGGGCGAGCGTCGCACCGAGCCCTTCCAGCATCGCCTCGATCACATGGTCGCGCAGGATGAGGATACGGTCCTCGTCGATCTGCGCGGCCAGATGGCGGTTGCCGATATGCCAGGCGAGTTCGACAAGATGCAGCCGGTCCCGCGGGCGGATTTGGATCAGGTCTTCTTCAGCCGCCGTCACTTCGGCAAGCGCGCCATTGTCGAGCAGCAGGCAGTCGCCGGCATGAAGCGCGACGGGTTGCGGCAGGTCGACCAACACACGCGCGCCGTTCTGAAGGATCAGGAGCTTGCGTCGCAGATGCCGCTCGTCATGGGCGAGCGCAACCGTGCCGACCACGTTTCGGTCGCCACGCGCTTTCGCTTCCACCACGCCGTTCGCCCGATACATCATGCCGCCGCCGCCTCCTTTTCGCGGGCCTGTGCGCGCGCCAGTGCCGGCCGGGCCAGAACGCGGTCGAAATAGGCGTTCACGCGGTCGGAGCCGACGTCGAACTTCGCCCCGCGCGCCCATTGCCCGCAATGGCCGAGGATGATGTCGGCAGCCGTGAAGCGGTCGCCGAGCGCGAATGCGCGGTCGCCGAGACGCTTGTCGAAATTGCCGATCTCCGTCGCGAATTCCGCCTTGCACCAGGGTCCGACCTCGGCGCGCAACTCGTCGGCCAGCCGGAAGGCGTGTTTCAGCCGGTTCCAGAGCGGCGCTTCGAGCTCGGCCTGCGCGAAGAACATCCACGAGGCGATCTCTGCGCGCTCCGCCGCTGTCGTGCCGCCCATACCCTGATCGGCGTGCTTGTCAGCCAGATAGAAGACGATCGCGGCCGAATCCGTGACGACCACCTTGCCATCGGCCAGAGCCGGCATCTTGCCACTCGGATTGTACCGCAGCATCGTCTCGGTATGCATCTTCGCCTTGACGATCTCGTAAGGCTGGCCGAGTTCTTCCAGCATCCAGGTGACCCGCGTCAGACGCGAGCCGGGCGATCCGACAGCCTGATACATCAGTGGTTCTCCACCTTTTCCGGGTGGACGATCTCGATCTTCCGCTCGATCAGATGCGGCGCGCTCGCCTCGCGCCAGGCGGCCACATGCGCGCTTTTGGCATGAACCGAAAGCGCCTCGCGCGTTTCCCATTTCTCCACGAAGACGAGCCGCTCGGGGTTGGCGATGTCGGCGTGGAGGTCGTAGGCGATGCAGCCATCCTCCTTCAGCGTCGCCTCACGGCAGGCGCGCGCCGGCGCGCGCAGATGGTCGAGCGCGCCGGGTTTGATGGTGAGCGTGGCGAAGACGTAGATCATGATACCTCCCTTGTTCGACCGGGAAGCTAGAACAGAAAATACCGCTGCGCCATCGGCAGGACGGTCGCCGGCTCGCAGGTCAAAAGCTCGCCATCGGCGCGCACTTCGTAAGTCTCCGGGTCCACGTCGATATGCGGCGTCGCATCGTTGAGGATCATCGAGCGCTTGCCGATCCCGCCGCGCGTGTTCTCGACTGCGATCATTTCCTTCTCGACGCCCAGCCTTTCCCGAAGACCACTGTCGAGCGCCGCCTTCGAGACGAAGGTAACGGAGGAATTGGTGATCGCCTTGCCGAAGGCGCCGAACATCGGCCGATAGTGCACAGGCTGCGGCGTCGGGATCGAGGCGTTGGGGTCGCCCATCGGCGCCGCTGCGATCGTTCCGCCAACGAGCACCATGTCCG
The DNA here is from genome assembly GCF_000497755.1 of Aliihoeflea sp. 2WW. Taxonomy (GTDB): domain Bacteria; phylum Pseudomonadota; class Alphaproteobacteria; order Rhizobiales; family Rhizobiaceae; genus Aliihoeflea. The sequence goes on along the minus strand of NZ_AYOD01000035.1, from coordinate 70,211 downwards.
GCTTCACGCCGAAGAAGGCCGGGTTCCAGAGCACGAGATCCGCGCGCTTGCCGATTTCGATCGAACCGATCTCCTTCGACAGCCCATGCGCGATGGCCGGGTTGATCGTGTATTTGGCGATATAGCGTCGGACGCGGAAATTATCGTTCTCGCCGGTCTCCTCCTTCAACCGCCCGCGCTGGCGCTTCATCTTGTCGGCCGTCTGCCAGGTGCGGATCGGCACTTCGCCTACGCGGCCCATCGCCTGGCTGTCCGACGAGATGATCGAGAACGCGCCCATGTCGTGCAGGATGTCCTCCGCAGCGATCGTCTCCTTGCGGATGCGGCTTTCGGCAAAGGCGACGTCCTCGGGGATCGACGGCGACAGGTGGTGGCAGACCATCAGCATGTCGAGATGCTCGGCGATGGTATTGATCGTATAGGGCCGCGTCGGATTGGTGGAGGAGGGGATGAAATTGTCGAACCCGCAGACCTTGATGATGTCCGGCGCATGGCCCCCGCCTGCGCCTTCCGTATGGAAGGCGTGGATCGTCCGCCCCTTGATCGCGTCGATCGTGTTTTCGACGAAGCCGCTTTCGTTGAGCGTGTCCGTGTGGATCATCACCTGGATGTCGTGATCGTCGGCGACCGTCAGGCAGCAGTCGATCGCCGCCGGCGTCGTGCCCCAGTCTTCGTGCAGCTTGAGCGCGCAGGCACCGCCCAGCACCATTTCCTCCAGCGCTTTCGGCCGCGAGGCGTTGCCCTTGCCCGAAAGGCCGATATTCATCGGGAACGCGTCGAAGCTCTGGATCATCCGCGCGATGTGCCACGGTCCTGGCGTGCATGTGGTGGCCAGCGTGCCGTGCGCCGGCCCGGTGCCGCCGCCCAGCATCGTGGTCATGCCCGCCGTCAGCGCCTCCTCGATCTGCTGCGGACAGATGAAGTGGATATGCGCGTCGAAGCCGCCCGCCGTGAGGATCTTGCCCTCGCCGGCAATCGCTTCCGTGCCGGGCCCGACGATGATCGTCACCCCGTCCTGCGTGTCGGGATTTCCCGCCTTGCCGATCGAATGGATGCGCCCGTCCTTGAGCCCGATATCGGCCTTGTAGATGCCCGTATGATCGACGATCAGCGCATTGGTGATGACAGTATCCACCGCGCCTTCGCTGCGCGCGAACTGGCTCTGGCCCATGCCGTCGCGGATCACCTTGCCGCCGCCGAACTTCACCTCTTCCCCATAGACGGTGTAGTCCCGCTCCACCTCGATGAAGAGTTCCGTATCGGCGAGCCGAACCTTGTCGCCGGTTGTCGGTCCGAACATGCGGGCATAGGCGGCGCGCGAGAGGCGGCTAGGCATGGATGGCTCCTGCGAATTCAATGATGCCAAGGACTTGGCGCGGCTGGGACATGCTCGCGTCACATTGCGCATCTTCCGGCCACGAAATGACCAGCGAATGACCCCGATCGGCGCGCAACCGAGCGCCCGGTTCGACATTTCCCTTCCAGCCGCCTGAGAGCGGTGATCGTGAGCAAGGGACAGATTTCAAATCGAACCGAAAAGGACTTTCACGATGAAACGGATTATTGGACTGACGACCGCTGCCCTGATGGGCGCTTCGATGATGGTCGCCCCCGCACTTGCCCAGACGGGCGTCGGCGGCAGCGCAACGGGCGGTGTCAATGCCGAGACCGGCGTTACCGGCGGCGTCGGTGGTGCCGGAGCGGATGTCGATGCCGGTGCCAGCGGCAGCGCGGGTGCCGATACGACCACCGGCACGATGACCGACACCGAAACCGATGCCGGCACGACCGCTGCGATCGGCGCTGATGCGACCTTCGACGGCGCCCTGGCGGCGATCGAGGGCAACGCCACCAGCACCGCCGCAATCGACACGATGACGGAAGTCGGAACCGTCGAGGTCGTCAAGATCGGCGAGCTGGAAGGTGCGGACATGACCGCGCTGGAAACCGCGACGACTGAGCGTGAGGCCGAGATCACCGAGCTTCAGGCTGCTCTCGAAGCCAACACGGCTGTCTCTGCGGCGCTCGAAGCCGAGGACGTTGCGGCCAATGAGGTCGTCGCGGCCCAGATGGGTGCCGGTGGCGAACTCGTGATCTACGTCGAGTAACGCGTATTTCGAGTAGCGACAAAGCGGCGCGGGCTTGGACCCGCGCCGTTTTTTTGTGCTAGGGAGAACGCGCTTCGCAGTTGCGGTAGAGGCTCTGGCAAGCCAAATTCCCGCAGCAACCCGATTCCGACCCTGATCCGCAGCCAGACCAAAGGACCGTTCAAGATGGCTCAGATGTTCCGCAATTCCAGGCCTCTGGCACTCGTTCTGGCCGGCGCGGTCGGACTGGCGGCCCTCCCGGCCCTGGCTCAGGGCCTCGACAGCGAGGGCGCGATCGATACGATCGTCGGCAGCGACGTGAAGACCGGCGAAAAGAGCGCCGTCGACGAAAGCGAGCGCGTCATCGCCGCCATCGAGGCGACGATGGACAATGCGCAGCTCGTGCGTCGCGCGTTCAACATCGACGAGGTCGAGATCGTGTTCCTTCCCGAGGTCGGCGAGGGCGACAGTGGCATCACCGAAAAGCGCGAGGAATTCGCCGACCAGATCGTCGAGCTTCAGCAGTCGATCGAAGGCAGCGCGATTTTCTACCATGCGGTCGATTCCCGCCAGATTCTCGTGCGCGACATCGTCGCCGTCGAGTTTGGCGACGAAAACCGCACGGTGACGATCTTCGTCGCAGGCGCCGCTCCGGCCGGCGCGGCGCCCGAAGAGGACACCGTGGAAGACGAAGCGGTCCCCTCGGAAGCCGACAACGACGCCGCAGACTGAAGTCGGCCCATTACAGCTCGCCCATGATCTTCTGCTGGAAGCCGAAAATGCGTCGGCTCCCGCCGATCGGAACGAGCATCACATCGCGCTCCTGGCCCGGCTCGAACCGCACCGCCGTTCCGGCGGCGATGTCGAGCCGCATGCCTCGCGCGGCCTGGCGGTCGAAGACCAGACCTTCGTTGACTTCATGAAAATGGTAGTGACTGCCGACCTGTATCGGCCGGTCGCCTGTGTTGGCGACCTTGATGACGATCGCTTGCCTGCCTGAATTGAGCTCGATCTCGCCTGCGGCCGGGATGATTTCTCCGGGAATCATGGAGCGCTCCTAGCCGGCGACGAATACGAGGGCGCCGGTAAAGGCGGTGACGGCGCCGAGGGCACGGACGGGCAGATCGCGCTGGTTGAGCCGAGACAGGGTAGAGGCGAGCCGGATGCCGGCCGCGTGCAGCGCGATCGTCGCGATCAGGAACCCGGCGCCATAGGTCAAGGCGCTCGCTTCGCCCATTTCCGAACCATGCGCATGGCCGTGGAAGATCGCGAACAGGCCGACGAGAAGCGCTGCTGGCACGGCGGGCAGGCAGATCGCCGCGGCGACGAGGAGGCCGAGAACGACCACGGAACCGAGGATCATCGGCTCGACATAGGGAAGCGGCACACCTGCGACCGCCAGCGCAAAACCGGCGGCCATGAAGCCGGCGAAACCGGCGGGAACCAGCAGGATCGAACGCCCGCCGAGCGAAGCCGACCAGAGTCCCACGGCCACCATGGCCAATATGTGGTCGAGCCCGGTGATCGGATGCAGAAGGCCTGAAAGGAATGAGTGGTCGGTGCCGGATGCGTGGCCCGGATGGGCGAGCGCCGGTGTGGCTGCGGCGATGAAAACCAGGGTGGCGAAAAAGCGTGTCGGCATCGGCCGTCTTCCTTGTTGCATCGTCGGTTCAGCGGATCGGCTCGTGAACCGTCACGAGCTTGGTTCCATCGGGAAAGGTCGCTTCGACCTGCACGTCATGGATCATTTCGGCGATGCCTTCCATGACCTGGTCTCGCGTGATCACGTGGGCGCCGGCCTCCATCAGGTCGGCGACGGAACGCCCGTCGCGCGCGCCCTCGACCACGAAGTCGCAGATGAGTGCGATGGCTTCCGGGTGATTGAGCTTGACGCCCCTCTCGAGACGTTTGCGAGCCACGATCGCAGCCATGGCGATCAACAGCTTGTCCTTCTCGCGGGGTGTCAAATTCATCGCGTCGCTTTCAACTTGTCCAAATCTTGGGCAGGCCTGCCTGTCCATTAAGCAGACCGACGAGCGGTATCAGCCGCGCCCTCAGGGCGTAGCCGTCGGTCGCGACAAGTCTGGCAAGAAGCTTGCCAGACGGCCCGATCCGCCAGTGACTGGCCCCACCATGTTCGCCGATGATCGCGCGTGCCGGTTCGAGCATCCGCTCCGCCGCATCGCCGATCATCAGGAGAGTCGCGACGGCCCGTCCGCCGCCAGCCATCGCCGGGCCCGCAAGTTGCATCGCAATGTCGGGGCCGATCCGGAAATCCTCGGCATGGACGAGCGAGCCCTCGACGCGCACCCGCCAGCGATCGGAAAACATCGCCGTTTCGACATGTTCGCCCATGGCCGCGCGCCCGAAGATGGTGGCTTCGAGAAGAAGGATGCTGGCGCCTTGCGCAAGATCGACGTCGAGCCTGCGCCGCAGCGCCGAGCGGTCGAACAGGATCGTCTCCTGCGGCAGCCAGGCGATCCGGGCATCCGCGCCGGCCTTCAGTGACACGGAGATTTCGGCGTGTCCGCCCGCAGTTCTATAGACTTTTTCACAGGCCTGCGTGGTGAGCGTCAGACGGGTTCCGGTTGCCGCATTGATGGTCCAGTCGACGGTATCGCCCCCGGTCAGCCCGCCGGCGGTGTTGATGAGCACCGCCTCGATCGCCGGGCTTTCCGGCGCAGGAAAGCGGATCTTCGCCGCGCCTTCCTGAAACAGCCGGTCGATCCGCGTCCGGCCATCGGAATGCTTGACCGAAAGCCGCCCGGTCGCGCGCACGCGCTGAAGGGTCGGATGGTCGGTACGGATCATGGTCAAGTCGCGCGCTCGCGGCAGGAGTGGCTGGTCGCCATCGGCCGAGCAACCTGCATGCCAATTTCGCGCCCGTCAGTGCGGCGTCATCCCCCGCATCCGCTCGGACCGGCGGCGCAGGAGTTCGATCGTCGTCAGGAGCGCGATCGAGAACAGCACCAGCACGGTCGCGACGGCGAGGATCGTGGGGCTGATCTGCTCGCGGATGCCAGACCACATCTCGCGCGGGATCGTGCGCTGCTCGACGCCGGCAAGGAAGAGCACGATGACGATTTCGTCGAACGAGGTGATGAAGGCGAAGAGCGCGCCCGAGATCACGCCGGGCAGGATCAGCGGCATGGTGATCTTGCGAAAGGCCGTCGCCGGCGAGGCGCCGAGACTGGCGGCCGCGCGCGTCAGCGAATGGTCGAAGCCGACGAGGGTCGCGGTTACGGTGATGATGACGAAGGGCGTGCCGAGCGCGGCATGGGCCATGATCACGCCCGGCAGCGTTCCGGCTAGGCCGACGCGCGAATAGAAGAAGAACATGCCCGCTGCCGAAATGATCAGCGGCACGATCATCGGCGAGATCAATAGCCCCATGATCAGGCCGCGGAACGGCATTTCCCGACGCGACAGGCCAAGCGCGGCGAGCGTCCCGAGCACTGTCGCGATCAGCGTCGCGAACACGCCGATGATCAGCGAGTTGCGGATCGCCGTCATCCACGCCGCGGAATTCCAGAAGGCGTTGTACCAGCGCAGCGAATAGCCGGCCGGGTCGAGCGTCAGCATTTCGCGCGTGTAGGTGAAGTAGGGTTGCACGTTGAAGGACAGCGGGATGATCACGAGGATCGGCGCCATCAGGAAGAAGAAGATCAGCCCGCAGAAGATGCGGAACGCGTAGTACCAGGTGCGTTCGAGCGGGCCGGCATAGGTGGGAAGCGCCATCGTCTCGTCCTCAGCCCAGCTTCACGTTGTCGATGCCGACGATGCGATTGTAGACCCAGTAGAGGATCAGAACGCCGGTGAGGAGGATCGTGCCGAGCGCGGCGGCGAGGCCCCAGTTCAGCGAATTCTGCATGTGGAAGGCGATCAGGTTCGAGATCATCTGGCCGCTCTGCCCGCCCACCAGCGCCGGGGTGATGTAGTAGCCGATCGAGATGATGAAGACGAGGATCGCGCCCGCGCCGATGCCCGGAACCGTCAGCGGCACATAGACCTTCCAGAACGCCGTCCAGTTGTTCGCGCCGAGCGAGCGTGCCGCGCGCATGTAGGAGGGCGAGATGCCTTTCATCACGCTGTAGAGCGGCAACACCATGAAGGGCAGCAGCACGTGCGTCATGGCGATGATCGTGCCGACGGCGTTGTGGATCATCGGCAGCCGGCCGCTGTTGGAGATTATGCCGGACCAGACCAGCAATTCGTTGATCACGCCCTGTTGCTGCAGGAGAACGATCCAGGCCGTCGTTCGCACGAGAAGCGAGGTCCAGAATGGCAAGAGAACGAAGATCATCAGGAGGTTCGACGTGCGCATCGGCAGCGACGCCAGCAGGAACGCGATCGGGTAGCCGAGCAGCAGCGTCGTGCAGGTGATCGCGACGGACAGTGCCAGCGTCCGCAGAAAGAGCTGCACGTAGACGCGCTGCGTTGACGGCTGCCTGACGAGCTCGCCCTCGGCATTGTACTGCATGTCGATGGCCGAGACGTAGTGGGCGGTCGTGTAGGGCCGGCCCTCACGCTTCAGGATGGTCCATATCTGCATCTCGCCCCAGCGGCGATTGTCATCGATCACGGCCTCGCGAAACGGGGCCTCGAGTTCGTCCGCGCCCCGCGCGAGGCCGGCGACCAGACTGCGCGCGCCCGAAAGTTCGTAGTTCAGCCGGATCGCGAGCTGGCCGACCGAACGGTTTTCCTGTGCGGTCGCAAGATCGGCGACGAGCGCGGCATAGGTTTCCTCGCCGGGCAGGTCCTCGCCGTTCCAGTCGGAGAGCGTTTCCATGGTCTGCGGCAGGACGGCGACGATCACCGGATTGTCGACGCTGCGCCACATCATCTGGCCGATCGGGATGATGAAGGTGATGAGGATGAAGGCGAGCAGCGGCGCGACGAGCAGGAAGGCGGTGATCTTGCGGCGCCTTTCGGCGCGCTTCAGCGACGTCTTCAGCGGCACGCCGTCGGCCGTCACCATGTCCCGCGCCATCGGGTCGGGGGAAGAGGCGGCCGGAGCAAGCGCTGCCTGTGCCATCGGAATGCAACTCCTCGCGGCGACAAGCCGCGTCATTCGTCGGAAGGGAGGCGGGCGGGCACCGAAGCGCCCGCCCGCTGGTTCGTCTACTGCAGCATCCAGCTCGCGTAACGCTCGCGCAGCTCGTCGCCGTAGTCGGTCCAGAAGTCGTTGTTGAGCACGATCGGAGCCGTGTAGTTGTCCGGGTTGGTCGGCATGTGCGGCGCCATGTCGATGCCCAGATCCTCATGCTGGCCGACGAGCGGCGCAGACGAGGCGCGGGCCGGGCCGTACGAGATGTACTTGGCCTGATCGGCAAGGCGCTGCGTGTCGGTCGCCCAGAACAGGAACTCCTTCACCGCTTCGACATTGCTGGTGCCGGCCGGCACGACCCAACCGTCCCACTCGACGAGCTGGCCGTCCCAGATGATCTCGAAGGGCTGGTTCTCGGTCTCGGCGGCGGCGAAGAGACGGCCATTATAGCTCGTCGCGAACGCGGCTTCCTTGTCGGCGAGAAGCTGCGGGCCCTGTGCGCCCTCGGTCCAGAAGATCAGGTCCGACTTGATCGTGTCGAGCTTGGCGAAGGCGCGGTCCACGCCTTCCGGCGTCTCGAGCGTCTCGTAGATTTCGTCGAGCGGCACGCCGTCGGCATAGAGCGCCCATTCGAGATTGCCGGCCGGGCGGTCCTGGATGGCGCGCTTGCCGGGGAACTCTTCGGGATTGAAGAAGTCGGCGATCGTCGAGGGCTCCTTGCCTTCGTCGAACATTTCCGTGTTGTAGCCGATCACGGTCGAATAGACGATCTGCGGGATGAAGCAGTCGCCGAGCGAACCGGGCAGGAAGTCTTCCGAAGCGGGCGTGCCGTCCGGGGCCGGCGCCAGCCATTCGTCGGCGTCGATTTCCATGATGATGCCCTCGTCGCAGGCGAGCTGCGCATCCGACGGCAGCATGTCGACGAGATCCCAGGTGACGTTGTTGGCCTGCGACTGGGCGCGCAGCGAGGCGAGCGCGTTGGCCGATCCGTCATCGTTGAGGAAGCGGATGCTGGGATTTTCTTCCATGTAGGGGTCGAGATAGGCGCGCTGCTGGCTCTCCGAATAGGCGCCGCCCCACGAGACGACGGTGAGCGAAGTCGGGTCCTGTGCGTAGGCGCCGAGCGCGAGCAGGCTGACCGCCGCTCCCGCGCCGACGACCTTGAAACGTAGATGCTTCATGACGTTCTCCTCTGGTTTCGCCGATGGTTCCTGCATCGGCTTCGTGCTCTTCCACGCCGTTCGAAACGGCGATTCTTGTCCACGCCGCAAAGACGGCGTCTCTTGTCAGGCGTCGAGCGCCCGGCAATCTTCCGCGGCCCAACCCACGCGAACCGTCTCGCCCGCGGCGAGTTGGTCGTTGCGCGCGGCGTTGGGCACCTTGATGATGAAATCGGGATTGCCGCACACGCTGACGCGCGTGCGGATATGGTCGCCCAGATAGATGAGTTCCTCCACCCGCGCGTCGAAGCTGTTGGCGAGGCCTTCCGGCGGGGCGATGCGCACCCGTTCGGGACGCAGCGACAAGGTGGTCTTCTCGCCGGTGCCCGCGACGTTGACGGGCAGCGCCTGCACCAGCGAACCGTCCGTCAGCCGCACCGCGCAGCTCTTGCCATTCATCGCCTCGACCTTGCCGGCCAGCTTGTTGTTCTCGCCGATGAAGGAGGCGACGAAGGCATTGTCGGGCCGCTCATAGAGATCGGCCGGCGCCGCGAGTTGCTGGATCACGCCGTCCTCGAAGACCGCGATGCGGTTCGACATGGTCAGCGCTTCGGACTGGTCGTGCGTCACGTAGACGACGGTGACGCCCAGATCGTCGTGGATGTGCTTGATCTCGTACTGCATCTGCTCGCGCAGATTCTTGTCGAGCGCGCCGAGCGGCTCGTCCATCAGCACCAGCGTCGGCTCGAAGACCAGGGCGCGCGCCACTGCGACGCGCTGCTGCTGCCCGCCCGAAAGCTGCGCCGGCATCCGGTTGCCCAGCTGGCCGAGCTTGACCATGTCGAGCGCGCGCTTGACCCGCGCCGTAATCTCGGCCTTCGGCTTGGAGCGCACCTTGAGTGGAAAGGCGAGGTTCTCGGCCACCGTCATGTGTGGAAACAGCGCATAGTTCTGGAAGACCATGCCGATGTCGCGCTTGTGCGGCGGCACGTTGTCGATGCGCTCGCCCTTGAGGCGGATTTCGCCGTGGGTGGCGCTCTCGAAGCCGGCGAGCATCATCAGGCAGGTCGTCTTGCCCGAGCCCGATGGCCCGAGCATGGTCAGGAATTCGCCCTGCGCGATGTCGAGGTTCAAATTCTTGACGACCAGAACTTCGCCATCATAGCTCTTCTGGACGTTTTGGAAGCGAACGAATCCGGGCTCGTCCGCGCCATTGCTGACGCTTACCATGAACTCAACTGTTCCCCTGTTGTCCTTGGCCTCATGACCGGACAGTCTTTGCTTTAACCCTAGGATCACCATATCCGGGCAAATTGCAACAGTGGCCAGCATTGCTTGGTCCAGTTTGCCTGTTTGCGTCGCGCGCTGGTCTTTTCGCGCTGCAATATACATCGCAACAATCCGGTTTGCGGCTATCGCCGGCGCGCGCCCTCGCGCTATCTGGAGCACACGAAAGCGATCGAAGGAGACGAAGATGATCGAGAAGACCGAATTCTACATCGATGGACGCTGGGTCGCGCCGAGCGCGCCGAAGACCCTCGACGTGATCAATCCCGCCGACGAGCAGCCTTTCGCCATCATCTCGCTTGGCTCGGCCGCCGATGTCGACAAGGCCGTCGATGCCGCGCGCCGCGCCTTCCCGTCCTGGAGCGCGACGACGAAGGAAGAGCGCGTCGCCGCGCTGGAGCGTCTGCTCGAAGCCTACAAGGCCCGCGTCGCGGACATGGCCAAGGCGATCTCCGACGAGATGGGCGCGCCGATGAAGCTTGCGATGGAAAGCCAGGCGGCCGTCGGCGTCAGCCACATCAAGACCTTCATCCGCACCCTGAAGAATTTCGAGTTCGAGCACGCGCTCGACGAGCGCAATCCACAGGAGCGCATCGTTCATGAGCCGATCGGCGTCTGCGGCCTGATCACGCCGTGGAACTGGCCGATGAACCAGGTCACGCTGAAGGTCGTGCCGGCGATCGCCGCCGGCTGCACGGTCGTCCTGAAGCCCTCCGAGGTCGCGCCGCTCTCCTCCATCGTCTTCGCCGAGATCATGGATGCCGCAGGCTTCCCCGCCGGCGTGTTCAACATGGTCAATGGCGACGGGCCGACGGTCGGCGAGGCGATGTCGCGTCATCCGGGCATCGACATGATGTCCTTCACCGGTTCCACCCGCGCCGGCATCGCGGTCACCAAGGCGGCGGCCGACACGGTCAAGCGCGTGACGCTGGAACTGGGCGGCAAGTCGCCCAACATCGTCTTCGCCGACAGCGACCTCGAAGCCGCCATCGTGCGCGGCCTCGATCACTGCTTCGAGAACACCGGCCAGTCCTGCAACGCGCCGACCCGCATGCTCGTCGAGCGCTCGGTCTATGACCGCGCCGTGGAGCTTGCCGGCGAACACGCGAAGACCGTCAAGGTAGGCAATCCCGCGGACGACGGCGACCATATCGGTCCCCTCGTCTCGCAGGCGCAGTTCGACAAGGTGCAGGGCCTGATCGACGTCGCGATAAAGGAGGGCGCGAAAATCGTCGCCGGCGGCGCGGGCCGTCCCGAGGGCTTCAACCGTGGCTACTATGTCCGCCCAACCATCTTTGCCGACGTCACCAACGAGATGACGATCGCCCGCGAGGAGGTCTTCGGCCCGGTCCTGGCGATGATCCCGTTCGAGGGCGAAGACGAGGCGGTCGCCATCGCCAACGACACGCCTTACGGCCTGTCGAGCTACGTGCAGACCGGCGACGCCGAACGCGCCCGCCGCGTCGCGCGGCAGTTGCGCGCCGGAATGGTGCAGGTCAACGGCACAAGCCGCGCTCCCGGTTCGCCCTTCGGCGGCTACAAGCAGTCGGGGCTCGGCCGCGAAGGCGGCAAGTTCGGGCTGGAAGACTTCCTTGAAGTCAAGGCCGTCGCCGGCTGGCCGCAATAGGACCGCAACCTCTGCCGGACCCGGTAGGGGTAGCAGGCAATTGGCCCCGAATCAGAAGCCGCCTCCTTCACGGGCGCGGCTTTTTTGCCATTCGGTTTCGGCCAACCTAGCGGGCTTTTCCGCCGCTAGGGTCAAGTGTGCTCAGCCGGCCATCGTCGGATGGCATTTGTCCGCGACCGTTCGAGCCCGTAATCATCTCATATGGTTAACGGCCCTTGACCCGCGGCAATGCCCGGTTTGCAGGCAATATTGTGTGTGCGGATTGTCACAGCGGGCCAGTCCCCGATGTGGGTAATGCGCGCGTCGATTGACAGCACCGATCACCCGACCTTAACCTTTTGTTAACGACACGAAAAACGTGCGCAATCGGGGTTTTGGGCGAATGGGTGGATCTTCGAGATCACTGCGATTGCTTGCGGTCGCGATTCTGGCGGTCGCCATGGCGCCGGCCCTGCCGGCATCGGCGATGCCCGGCTCGGGCGCCGCGATGCAGGTCGGCGGCCTCACGTCACAGCCGATCGGCCATTACGATCTGTGCCAGCGCAGCCCCGGCGAGTGCTCGATCCGTCCGATCGATCGCGGTCCTTTGCCGGTCGACAATGCGCTGTGGCGCAAGATCGACCGCATCAACCGCTCGGTCAACGAAGCCGTATCGCCGCGCAGCGACCTCGAAATCTACGGGCGTGACGAATGGTGGGCCTATCCGGTCAACGGCGTCGGCGATTGTGAAGACTACGCGCTGGAAAAGCGCAAGCGTCTGGCCGAAGCAGGCGTCTCCTTGTCCAACATTCTCCTTACGGTCGTGCGCAAGCCCGACGGCGAAGGCCATGCCGTCCTGACCGTGCGCACCGATCGCGGCGATTTCATCCTCGACAATCTGAACAACGACCTGCGCCCCTGGTACTCGACGGGCTACAAGTTCCTGAAGCGCCAGGCGTCGAACCACACCGGCCACTGGGTCACGCTGCGCGAAGACCGCAACATGCTGGTCGGCGCGCTGCAATAGGGCGCTTGCCCGGGACGGCGTCCAGCGGTCCGACCAAGCGGGCATCCATGCAAGATGGACGTCCTGATCGACTGCGCGCCGTGAATCCTACCCAGTTCGCTTCCTTGTTCTGGACCCGCATTGACCGATAAGGGCATCGCGTTGCAGCACATCAGCAAACACGGAACCCGCCGCCCGCTTCGCGCTCTGCGACCGATGCGCGTTCCCCGGAGGAACCAGCCGCATACGGTCGTCACCGGTCCCGCGACTGCGTGAGCCAGCTTGCGCCATCAAAGACAACGGTCGCGCAGCGCTACCCAAGCCTGGCGGGCCCGCGTGCGTGCCTATCGGTGTCCTCTGTCTGCTTCATTTCTTGTTCAACACTGCGCCGCCACGGCCACCTACGCCGCAGCCGCGAGCCTTTCTCCGGCCATCCGGTAGGAGATCGCTTCGGCCAGATGGATGCGCGCGACAGTCTCGGCGCCGTCGAGATCTGCGAGTGTGCGCGCTACCTTGAGCACGCGATGATAGGCGCGCGCTGAAAGGTTGAGCTTCTCACTCGCGTCCCTCAGCAGCGCGGCACCGGCCGCGTCAGGTGCGGCGACGCTCTCGATCAGGCCGGCGCTGCAATGTGCGTTCGTCGTCGCCGATGATATCCCGAGCGCGGCGTAGCGCTCCGCCTGCAAACGGCGCGCGGCAGCAACGCGCGTCCTCACTGTTTCGCTCTTCTCGGCCCGTCCGGGCGCGATCAGATCGGAGGCGCTGACGGCGGGGACGTCGATCCTCAGGTCGATGCGGTCGAGGAGAGGTCCGGAAATTCGCGCCTGATAGTCGGACTGGCAGCGCGGCCCGCGCGCGCAGCGATGGCCCGGCTCGCCCGCCATGCCGCACCGGCAGGGGTTCATCGCCGCGACGAGCTGGATGCGCGCCGGATAGGAGACGCGGTGATTGGCGCGCGCAATGACGCTTTCGCCGTTCTCGATCGGCTGGCGCAGCGAATCGAGCACCACCGGCTGGAATTCCGGAAATTCGTCGAGGAAGAGAACGCCATTATGCGCCAGCGAGACTTCGCCAGGCCGCGCCCGCAATCCGCCGCCGACCATCGCCGCCATCGAGGCCGAATGATGCGGGCTGCGAAAGGGCCGCCGATCCGAGAGCTTGCCGCCGGCCAGTTCTCCGGCGATCGATGCGATCATCGAGACCTCCAGCAGTTCCTTCGGCGCAAGCGGCGGCAGGATCGAGGGCAGGCGCTGTGCCAGCATCGACTTGCCCGAGCCGGGCGGCCCGATCATCAGGAGGTTGTGCCCGCCCGCCGCGGCCACTTCGAGCGCGCGCTTGGCGCTTTCCTGCCCCTTGATATCGGCGAGATCGGGCAGGTTGCCGGATTGCGGCTCGATCATCGCCTCGGGACGGCCGAGCACTTGCGTGCCGCGAAAATGATTGGCCATCGCGATCAGGCTGCGCGGCGCGAGAATGTCGATCTCGGCTCCCGCCCAGGCCGCCTCCGATCCGCAGGCCGACGGGCAGATCAGACCGCGTCCCATGGCGTTCGCGCCCATCGCCGCGGGCAGGACGCCTGCGACCGGCGCGATGGTTCCGTCGAGCGCGAGTTCGCCCAGCACCACATAGGCTTCCAGCGCGTCGGACGGGATCGCCCCTAGCGCCGCCATCAGCCCGAGCGCGATCGGAAGATCGTAGTGGCTGCCCTCCTTGGGCAGGTCCGCCGGCGCCAGGTTGATCGTCACCTTCTTGGCCGGCATCGAGAGGCCGGAGGCGTGCAGCGCAGCCTGCACGCGCTCGCGGCTTTCCGCGACCGCCTTGTCACCGAGCCCGACGATGTTCATGCCGACCTTGCCCGGCGCGACCATCACCTGGACATCGACGGCCACCGTTTCGATGCCCTGAAACGCGATCGTGCGGACCCGTGAAACCATGTCTTGCTCTCCTTGCGGAAACACAAGCATGGTTTCGAGATCAAATCAAGAACATGAAGCGAACAAAATGGAGTATAAGTTGTGGTCGTGTTGTACCGGGTTGTGCAGGCGGAACATCAGCCCCGCTTGGCTTCCACCGCATCCCAGAACAGCGCCGCGATGTCGGCCCCGCCGAACCTCTTCACTTCGCGCACGCCGGTCGGCGAGGTGACGTTGATTTCGGTCATGTAGTCGCCGATCACGTCGATGCCGACGAGGATGAAGCCGCGTTGCTTCAGCGACGGCCCGATCCGCGCGCAAATCTCGCGCTCGCGTGCCGTCAGTTCCGTCTTCTCGGCGCGCCCGCCGACATGCATGTTGGAGCGGGAATCGTGCTCCGCCGGAACCCGGTTGATCGCGCCGACCGGCTCGCCGTCGATCAGGATGATGCGCTTGTCGCCCTTGCGCACGTCCTTGAGATATCGCTGGACGATGTAGGGCTCGCGGAACATCTGGCCGAACATTTCCAGGAGCGAGGCGAGGTTCCGGTCCGCCTCGTGCAGGTGGAAGATGCCCGCTCCGCCATTGCCGTAGAGCGGCTTGACGATGATGTCGCCGGCCTCGCGACGGAAATCGGCAACTTCCTGCGGGTCCTTGGTGATCAGCGTTTCGGGCATCAGATCGGCGAATTCGGTGACGAAGATCTTTTCGGGCGAATTGCGCACCCAGGCCGGGTCGTTGACGACCAGCGTCTTTGGGTGGATGCGTTCGAGCAGATGCGTCGTCGTGATGTAGTTCATGTCGAAGGGCGGGTCCTGGCGCAAAAGCACCACGTCCATCTCGGCAAGATTCACGCGCTGCGGTTCGCCGAGCGTGAAATGCGCGCCCTTGACGTCGTCCACCCGCATCGTCTCCACGCGGGCCGTCACGTCGCCATTGCGCATGGAAAGCCGGTCCGGCGTGTAGTGGAAGAGTTCGTGCCCGCGCCGCTGCGCCTCGAGCGCCAGCGCGAATGTGGTGTCCCCCGCAACCGAAACGGTCGAGACGTGGTCCATCTGGAAGGCGATCTTCAGGCTCATGGAAGGCTCCGGTCGGGGGCGCTGCAGGCGGGCTGGTCCTTGCATCTAGTCGCTTCGCGCTGCCTTGCCAATCGGCCCGGCGACAAAGGGCGAGCATGATACCTTTCCGAAAGCTTTTCCGTGGCAGTTTCCCGCACGACGACAAGGCAAGTGGGGGAAACGGCGACCGTGTTGGCGGACAGGGCGGAAACCACGCGATCGACCGGACAGATGACCGATCGGCTCACGGGCCTCGGCACGCGCGCGCGTCTGGAGGACAAGATCGCACGCCTCATCGCCGAGCGTGAAGAGGACCCCGCACCCTTTGCCATCGCCATCATCGACCTCGACGGCTTCAAGCCGATCAACGACCTATACGGCCGCACCGCAGGGGACGGCATCCTGAAGCAGGCAGCGCTTCGACTGCGCGCCGCCATCGACGAGTCCTCGATGGTCGTGCGGCTCGGTGCCGACGAGTTTGCCGTTCTGGCGCCGCTGGTCTTCAGCGCGGCCGCGGCCCGGCATCTCGCCTCCACGCTGATCGAGGTTCTGTCGGCGCCCTACGATATCGGTGCGCGGTCCGTCCGGCTCACTGCATCGGTCGGATCGTCGATCTACGAGCATGCGGACGAGACGACGGAAGCGCTGATCGGGAAGGCCGAGACGGCGCTCTACGAGGCGCGCCGCACGGGGCGCAATCGCGTCGTCGTCTATTCGCCCGAACTGGTGGAGGCGACGCATTCCGTTACCCGCATCGAGCAGGCGCTGCGCCGCGCCGTGTCGAATGGCGAAGTCGAGCCCCATTTCCAGCCCATCGTCGCCCTCGACAGCGGCCATCTTCTGGGGTTCGAGGCGCTTGCCCGCTGGACCGACCACGATCTCGGGCCGGTCTCGCCCGGCCTGTTTATCCCGCTCGCCGAAGAGCGCGGCATCATGCCCGATCTGTCGCGTCTGGTTCTGGGAAAGGCGGCCGATGCGGCGCGCAACTGGCCGCGCCATCTCTTCCTCGCCTTCAACCTGTCCCCCGAGCAGCTCGTCGACCAGTCCACCGCGCGCGAGGTGCTGGAGATTTCGGCTCGCTCCGGGCTCGACCCGCGCCGGCTCGAAGTCGAGATCACCGAAACCGGCCTGATGTCGCAGCCCGAGACGGCGGCAGCGATCATCGGCGAATTCAAGCGCGCCGGCGCCCGGATCGCGCTCGACGATTTCGGCACCGGCCAGTCGTCGCTCGGGCGGCTGCGCGACTTCCCCTTCGACAAGCTCAAGATCGACCGCAGCTTCATCGCCTCGATCATGGAAGATCGCGCATCGGAACACATCGTCAGGGCGATCCTGGCCATGTGCACCGGCCTTGGCATGGGGGCCGTCGCCGAAGGCATCGAGGAGAGGGCGCAGGCAAAACGCCTCGCCGAACTCGGCTGCCGCATGGGACAGGGGTTTCTCTATGGTCGTGCCGAGCCGGCCCTGGCCACGGCCGAATTCATCCACTTGCGGGAAAGCCGCAGGCTCGCCTCGCTGAAGCGGACCTGACGGAACGTTTCAGCCGACGTCTTCCAGGCAGATCTTGGTATGGCCGGCATTGATGAAGCCGAGCTTGTTGGCCGCGCCGCGCGACAGGTCGAGCACGCGTCCCTTGGTGAACGGCCCGCGGTCGTTGACGCGCACCACCACTTCCTTGCCGTTGCGCTGGTTGATGACCTTGATCTTGGTGCCGAAGGGCAGGCTGCGATGCGCCGCGGTCATGCCGTCAGGATTCATCCGCTCGCCCGAGGCCGTCTTGGAGGTCAGCGCATACCAGGAAGCGCTGCCGCACTGGGCATTGGCGATGCCGGCCGAAAGGCCAAGAGCGATCGTGCCAGCCAGCGCAATGCCGGAGGAGCGGAGGAAGCGAGCCGTCATGTCGGTGGTCCATACCCGTTGAAGATATTATGGCGGGTAGGAGGCGAATGGGGCGCCGATGGGGTGGCACAACCCTCGCGCGAACACTTTTGGAGTCCCGGCGAAACATTGTCCGCCGAGCCGCTGCGGCAATGCACCTTGCGGTTGCCGATTTAGGCGCGCTCGAGGGTGCGTCGAGATTCAGGCATGTGCGAGCCGAAAATGGCAGATTGCGAGAACCGGAGCGGAGCGTACTTTTGGGTACGTGAGCACCGGAAGCGCAGAAAACTGCCATTTGCAGGTCGCTCAGGTCTGAAACTCGCGCACCCTAGGCGGCGTCTCGCCGGAGCCGATATCCCAGTAGAGCCCGGCCATCATCTCAAGTCCTTCACGCAGGAGATGCGGCGGCAGATGTTCGTCAGGGGCGTGCTGCGAGCAGCCGGCATAGGAATGCGGCACCCAGATCGTCCGCAGGCCGAGAATGTCGGCAAAGGCGTCGTTGGGCAGCGATCCACCGAGATTGGGCAGGATCGCCGGGCGTTGCCCCGTCGTCCGCTCGATCGAGCGAGCCGCAAAGCCGACCCACGGATCGGCAGGGTCGAGCCGCGTCGCGCGGAACATCTCCTCGTCTGCGACCGTGACCTCGACATGGCCGAAACCGGCCGCTTCGAGATGGCGTCTGACCGCCGGCACGACGCCTTCGGGATCGACGCCGACGACGAAGCGCAGTTGCAGCCGTGCGAAGGCATGGCCCGGAATGGCGTTGACCGGCGCACGAGGCTCGCCCGCCTCGAAGGCGAGGATTTCGAGCGCGCACCAGCCGAACACCTTTTCGGCCGCCGAAAGCCCCGGCTCGCCCCAGTCCGTGTCGATGCGCGGGCCGCCGGCGGCGTCGACGACCGGGCAGTCGGCCAGCGCTTGGCGCACGCTGGCGGGCAGTTCCGCCGGCTTCAGCTCCGGCACCAGAATGCGGCCCTCCGGTCCGATCAGCGCTGCGATGGCATGCGCAAGCTGCACGGCGGGGTTCGACAGAAGCCCGCCCCAATTGCCCGAATGATGCGCGCCCTCGCGCGCTTTGATCCTGAGGTCGAACGAGATGCCGCCGCGCGAGCCGAGGAAGAGCGTCGGCCGGTCAGCCGAGAGGCGCGGCCCGTCGGACGCGATCAGCAGGTCTGCGCGCAGCGCCTCCTTCTCCGCGCCGCAAAGCTCGCGCAAACCCGGCGAGCCGATCTCCTCGCCCATCTCGATCAGGTACTTGGCGTTGAAGCCGAGCGTCCCGCGCGTCTCGAGAACGGCACGCAAGGCAGCGATGTTGACCGTATGCTGACCCTTGTTGTCGGCGATGCCGCGCCCGTACCAGCGGCCGTCCCGTTCGGTCAGCGTCCAGGGCGACAGCCCCTCCTGCCAGCGTTCCGCCTGCCCGCGCGTCACGTCGCCATGGCCGTAGCCGAGCACGGTCGGCAATCCCTGGTCCTCGATCCGTTCGGCTATGAGGAACGGCCCCCGCGCACGCTCGTGCCGGACCGTGCGGCACGAAAAGCCCAGCGCTTCGAGTTCCGGACCGACTTCCTCGGCGATGTAGCGATCAAGCTCGCCGGCGGCATCGGTTTCCTGGCTTTCGGTCGCAATGGCGACGCGCCGCGCGAGCACGTCGCGGAAGGTTCCGTCGTCGAAATGCGCCCGCGCCCGGGCAATGGCGTCTTCGCGGCTCATGAACGCTAACCCCTGCCGACGAACGGCATGTTCGTCGCCATCACGTTGAGGAAAAGGATGTTCGCCTCCGGCGGCAGCGTGGCCATGTGGACCACCGCGTCGGCGACGTGCCGCACGTCCATGCGCGGCTCGGCCATGCGCCGTCCATCGGCTTGCAGCACCCCGGCGGTCATGCGCTGCGTCATGTCCGTTGCCGCATTGCCGACGTCGAACTGGCCGCAGGCGATGCCGAATTCGCGTCCATCGAGCGCCGTCGCCTTGGTCAGCCCGGTGATGGCGTGCTTGGTCGCCGTATAGGGAGCCGAGTGCGGCCGTGGCGTCGTCGCGGAGAGCGACCCGTTATTGAGGATGCGCCCGCCGCGCGGGTCCTGCCGCTTCATGATGCGGAATGCCGCTTGCGTACAGAGGAAGGCACCGGTGAGATTGGCACCGACCACCGCGTTCCACTGGTCGACGGTAAGATCCTCGATGGGGACGGCCGGCGTATTGGTGCCGGCATTGTTGACGAGCAGGTCGAGCCGCCCGAACTGCGCCTCCACCGTATCGAACAGGCGGGTCACGGCGGCTGCGTCGCCGATATCGGTCGGCACCGCGAGAACCTGGCCCGGATCGCCGCCCATTTCGCGCGCGGCCGCTTCCAGCACGTCGGCCCGGCGCCCGGCGATGGCGACCTTGAACCCGGCCCGCACGAGGCCGGCGGCGATCGCCTTGCCGATTCCCGTCCCCGCGCCCGTCACGATGGCGGTCCTGTCTTCGGCTTTCATAGGCCTTCCTTTCGATGGCGGGGATTTGGACGTGCCGCGTGCAATCTGTCAACTTTCTTGATAACTATGCGAAATTCGACGCGGAGGAGAACGTGGTGCAGATGCAGGAAAACCGCTTCAAGGCGGCGCTGGCGGCCGGCCGGCCGCAAATCGGTCTCTGGTGCAGCCTGACGAGCAACGTCGCCATCGAGCCCTTGGCAGGCGCGGGCTTCGACTGGCTCCTGATCGACACCGAGCACGCACCCAACGAATTGCCCACGGTCCACGCGCAGCTTCAGGCGGTGTCGCATTCGACGGCGAGCGCGATCGTCCGCCCTGCCTGGAACGACCCGGTCGCCATCAAGCGCTTGCTCGACATCGGGGCGCAGACCCTGCTCGTCCCCTTCGTCCAGAACGCCGACGAGGCGCGCAAAGCGGTCGCGGCCATGCGCTATCCTCCGCACGGAATCCGAGGTGTATCGGTCAGCACGCGCGCCAACGGCTTTGGCCGCGTGCCGGATTATTTCGCCCGCGCCAATGACGAGGTCTGCCTGCTCGTCCAGATCGAGACGCGCGTCGCGCTCGACAACATCGAGGAGATCGCCGCGGTCGAAGGGGTCGACGGCATCTTCATCGGCCCGTCGGATCTTGCTGCCGATCTGGGCCATCTCGGCAATTCGGGACATGATGCGGTCCGCACGGCGATTTCGCAGGCGATTGGCCGTATCCGCGCGGCCGGCAAGGCCGCCGGCATCCTCGCGCCCGTCGAGGCCGACGCGAAACGCTGGCTCGACGAAGGGTGCCTCTTCGTCGCCGTCGGCAGCGATCTCGGCCTTCTCGCGCGCGGCAGCGACGCCCTTCGCGCCCGCTTCGCCTGATCCGCCATCCATTCGAAATTCGGAGACATTTGATGATCGATCTCTACACCTGGACGACGCCGAACGGCCGCAAGGTCTCAATCGCGCTCGAGGAAATGGCGCTGCCTTACGAGGTCCATTCCATCGACATCGGCAAGGACGAACAATTCGCACCGGACTTCCTGAAAATCTCGCCCAATAACAAGATCCCCGCGATCGTCGACCGGGAGACCGGCCAGTCCGTTTTCGAATCCGGCGCCATCCTGATCTACCTCGCCGAAAAGACCGGCCGCTTCCTGCCGACCGAGGCGAAGGCGCGGATGAAGGTGCTGGAATGGCTGATGTGGCAGATGGGGGGCTTCGGTCCGATGCTCGGCCAGGCCCACCAATATCTGAAGTTCAATCGCGGCAAGGCGCCCTTCGCCGAAGAGCGGTTCACCAAGGAGGTCCGCCGCCTCTACGGCGTTCTCGACGGCCAGCTCGGACGCGAAGCGCATGTTGCCGGCCCCGACTATACGATCGCCGACATGGCAATCTGGCCCTGGGCGTCGCGCCACGAATGGCAGGATGTCGACCTCGAGGATTTCCCCAACGTGAAGCGCTGGTATGTCGAACTTGCCGGCCGTGAGGCGGTTCAAAAAGGCTATCATGTGCCCAAATATACGCAGGACATTCCGATCCCGGCGTGACGATGGCCGCTGAGGCCGAGGAGGAGCGACATGACAGGAAAAGGAACCGCGCCCGGAGTTATTGCGATCCATGAAGATTGAGATCACACCGGCCCGCCGCGAAAAACTCGCCGACAATCTTTACGGCCAGCTTCTCGAGCAGATCATGCTGGGGCGTTTGAAGGAAGGCGAGCGCCTGCCTTCCGAATCGGAAATCTGCCGCGCTTTCAAGGTGTCGCGGCCGGTCGTGCGCGAGGCGTTGATGCGCCTCCAGGCCGATGGCCTCGTCTATGCACGACGCGGCTCGGGCTCCTTCGTCAAGCAGCGCCCGCCCGCCCGTCTGACCGATTTTGCGGCCGTGTCGGACGTCGCCAGGCTGCTGCGCGGCTACGAGGCGCGCATGGCGCTCGAACCGCAGATCGCAGAACTGGCCGCCGAGCGCGCCACGGAGGACCATCTCGAAAAGATCGCCTCCGCGCTGGCCGCGCTGGAGGCCAGCGAGAACGACCGCGACGAGGATTTCGCTTTTCATCGCGCCATCGCCGAGGCGACGGGAAACGACATCTTTCCCGCGCTCCTCGAATCGATGCGCGAACTGATGCTGGGCGGCATCGACGTCGCCGTCAGTCTGACCCGCGTCGGCTCGCAGGCGCGCCGTGAGCGCGTTCTCGCCGAACATCGCCAGATCTTCGATGCGATCGCCTCGCGCGACCGCTCGGGCGCGGGCGTCCTGATGCACTATCATCTGATGCAGGCGCGCAGCCGCACGACCGACTACCAGCGTCACCCCTGACGCGGATCGGCCTCGATGAAGTCGAGCGGTCCGGACAGGAGACTGTTTTCCTGGGCGACGAGATAGCCCGCCTCACGGCTCATTTTGCGATAGGCGATCCAGTCCGGGTCCTTTTCCATCGCCGCGCGTCGCGCTTCCCGGTCGGCGGCATTCTCGAACGCCCAGATATGGACGTAGGAGTTGAGCCTGCCCGTCTCGGTCACCGCATAGACCAGCGGCGTCCCGAGATGGCGCCTCTGCACCGGATATCCATGCCGGCCATAGAGCTCGAGATGGCTTTTCAGCGTGCCGGCGCGGCACGTATAGGTGCGCAGATCGTAGATCATGCGCGCCCCGGTTCGATGGGGTCCTTCGGGGCGTGAGCAGGCACCTCGAGCATGTCGCCCGGCGCGACCGGCGAATGGTCCGGCGCCTCGACATGCCCGATGCTCTGCTTTTGCGTGCGCGGCGGCAGTTCGGCCGCCGGCCATTTCAAATTGACGGCGATGCCGGCAGCCGCAAGCGCCAGCCCGATCGCGTCGGTCACGAAGCCGGTCTTGATCAGCGACAGGGCGGCGGCGAAGAACAGAAGCCGCGTGATCCAGCTTGCCGGCTTGATGAAATAGCCGGTCAGCGCTCCGGCCAGAAGCGTGACGCCGATGGTTGCCGAGATCGCCGCGAGCACGATGTCCGGCCAGTCGCCGATCATCAGGAGGGCCGGTCCGAACACGAACATGAACGGGATGATGTAGCCGGTCAGGCCGAGCTTGACCGCGTCCCAGCTCGTTTCCCAGATGCCGCCGCGACTGAGGCCCGCCGCGGCATAGACTGCGATGGCGACCGGCGGCGTGATGGCCGACAGGATGGCGAAGTAGAAGACGAACATGTGTGCGGCCTCGACCGGTACGCCAAGGCGCACCAGCGCCGGCACCAGAAGCGCTACCTGGACGATATAGGCGGGCGTCGTCGGCATCCCCATGCCGAGGATGATGCCCGCGACCATGGTCAGGAGCAGCGCCGGCAGGAGCATGTTCTGCGCCGCGGCGCGGACGATGCCGGTGAAGGTGAGGCCGAGCCCGGTCTGGGCGATGACGCCGATGACGATGCCGGCCGCCGCGCAGGCGAGCGCGACGATCACGGCGTTGATCGCGCCCGATTCGAGGCCGTCGATGAGCTTCTGGATCGAGAACTCCGCCCGCGTCGTCTTGCGCATCAGCACGACCGGGACGATGGAGAGGACGCCCATCAGGGCCGAGAACTGCGCCGACCGCCCGATCATCAGCGCGCCGATGATGAAGAACAGCGGCAGGAACAGGTGCCCGCGTTCGCTGAGCACAGTCCAGACGCGGGGAAGATCTGCCTTGGGAAGGCCTTTGAGCCCCTGCTTCTTGGCCTCGAAATGGACGGCGAGGAAGACCGCGAGATAATAGAGGAAGGCCGGCAGCAGCGCGTATGTCGCGACCGTCAGATAACTGACGCCCATGAATTCGGCCATGACGAAAGCGGCTGCGCCCATGATCGGCGGCATGATCTGCCCGCCCGTCGAGGCCACCGCCTCGACCGCGCCGGCGAAGGATTTCGGATAGCCGATGCGCTTCATCAAGGGGATCGTGAACGTGCCGGTGGTCATGACATTGGCGACGGCCGAGCCCGAGACCGATCCGAACAGGCCCGACGTGACCACCGCCACCTTGGCGGGACCGCCGGCCGTGTGACCCGTCAGCGCGAGGGCGAAGTCGGTGAAGAGCTTGCCGATGCCCATCCGCTCGGCCAGCGCGCCGAAGATGACGAAAAGGACCACATAAGTGGCCGAAACCTGGGCGGGAATGCCGAACAGGGCGTCCGTCGTCATGTACTGATATTCGAGCAGCCGCAGGATGCGGGTGTTGGTGAAGAAGACCTGGTAACCGAGGAAGAGGAGCGCCGTGATCGGCAGGATCGGTCCCATCGCGCGGCGGGCGGCTTCCAGCACGACCAGGATCATCAGGATCGCCATCGCCTGGTCGGTCGTCGAGACCGGGCCGACATAGGCCATCCGCGTGTTGAAATATTGCTGGTAGAAGATCGGATAGGCGCACGCGACGATGGCGCCGATCACGAACAGCCAGTCGAGCGGACCCGGCGCCTTGCCCGCATTGCGGCTGAACAGCGGTAGCGACAGATAGGCCAGCACCAGCGCGAAGCCGAAATGGGTCGCCCGCAGGGTGAATGCGTTCGGCGGCCCCGCATAGGCGACGTAGAGGTGAAACAGGCTCATCGACACCGCCACGAATGTCACGAGCTTCTTCATCAGCGATTCGTAGCGCATCAGGGCACCCTCCTCGGTGTCGTCGGCCTGTCTCGAAACTGCACGTGCAACCGGGCGGATACGGTTCGGTCGCATCCGCCCGTCAGTCGCGATTTACTGGGCGACGCCGTTCGCTTCGTAGAAGGCGGTCGCGCCTTCATGCATGGGAACGCCGATATCCTGCGCCATTTCCTCCAGCGAAAGGCCGGCCATCACCGAGGCGATGGCGGCGAGATCCTGCCGGTTTTCCCACATCTGGGTCAAAAGCCCCTCGACGATCTCGGCCTCGAGATCGCAGCGCGCGACGATATGGGTGGCATAGCCGACCGCGTTCACGTCCTCGTCCTGCCCGGGATAGGTGCCGGCCGGGATGGTGAGGCTCGTGTAACCGGGATTGATCTCCGCGCGCATCCTCTCGACGAAGGCCTCGTCGAGAGGGATCACCGTCAGGTCGGCGCTGTTGGCCAGATCCATCACCGCCGAGGAGGGGATGGTGGTGCCCAGCGCCAGAATGTCCGAATTGTTGTCCTGAACCAGAGAGACACCGTCCGAATAGGAGACGAAGTCGACGGCGGACATGTCGTCATAGCTGAGGCCGGCGGTCTGAAGCACCGCGCGCACCACCTGCTCGGCGGTGTTGCCGACGGGCTGGGTGTTGAGGCGCTTGCCCGCGAAGTCTTCGACCGTCGCGATGCCGCTCGCCTGCGTCGCCACCATCTGGAAATACTGGGGATAGAGCGTCGCGACGTTGCAGACATTGTCGGCTTCCGCCTCGAAAGGCTCGCGGCCTTCGATCGCGTCAACGGTCGAGATCGAATTGCCGAAGCCAAGATCGGCGTCGCCGTTCTGGACGCCCTGGACGTTGGCGATGCCGCCGCCCGGCAGGACCTGGATCGAGGCGAGGCCCGCATCGCTGGCCATCGCCTGCATGGCGCCGCCAAGCGGATACCACGCGCCGCCCTGCGGACCAGTCATCAGGTTCAGTTGCTGCGCCTGCGCCGGTGCGGCGACGGCCGCCACGGCAAGCACGGTGAGTGCAGTCAGCATTTGGGTCTTCATCGTCGGTCTTCCTCCCTGTTGAACCTGTCGAATCTGTTCGGGCGCCTGCGAAGCGTCAGCCCGGCACCGCCTCCTCTTCCAGTCGGAACGCGATGTCCGCGCGCCTGCAGATGTCGCGCAACTGCTGCCCGAGCTTGTGCGGCAGCGGAATTCCGTTGGTGCGTCGTTCGTCCTCGCAGCGATATTCGGGGTCGCCTGCGACCATGACGGGCGTATCGGCATCGCTCGGCGGCGTTTCGCGAAGGCCTTCGGCCATCCGCGCCATGTCGGCGGCGAATTCCTCCCGCGATCCCCGCAAAAGCGCGGGATCTAGCGCCATGACGAAATGGCCGACATCGTGATGGCCCGCCGGTGACCCGCGCAACGGTGTCATGGCTGCACCTGACAGCGTGCTTGACAGGATCTCGACCATCGTAGCGAGCCCGTAGCCCTTGTGGCCGCCGAGCGGCACCAGAAGCGTGTCGCGCAGCGCTTGGGCCGGATCGAGCAGCGGCGCGCCCTGTCGGTCCAGCGCCCAGCCGGCCGGGATCGGCTTCTCCGCCCGTTCCGCCAGCTTCAGCTTGCCGATGGCCGCCGTCGATGTCGCCATGTCGAGAAGGAACGGGCGCTGCCCGGCACATGGGGCGGCAAATGCGATCGGATTGGTTCCGAGCCGTGGCTCCAGCCCGCCCGTCGGAACGATCGCCGAACGCCAGACCGACGAGGTCGACAATCCGATGAGACCGCGCTCGGCCAGCATGCGCGCATAGATGCCGGCGGCCCCGTAGTGATTTGAATTGCGGATCGCAACGGCCGCGATGCCGAATTTCTCCGCTCGTTCGCCCGCCATCTCCACGGCCATTGCGGATGGAACCTGCCCGAAGCCGCCATCCGCGTCGATGAGCGCGACGGCCGCATGGTTGTGGACGATCTGGATGACGGGCCGCGGATTGGCGCCGCCTTCGTCGATCTGGCGTTCGTAGAGCGCGAGCATGGCGACGCCGTGGGATTCGATGCCCATCATGTCGGCTTCGGTCAGGATGTCCGCCGTCGTGGCGGCGTGATCCGCGCTCAGGCCCCAGGCCGACAGGATGTCGGCCGCCTGGCGACGCCAGATCGCCGCGGGGACGTTTGACCCCGGTTGCGTCACGCTTTTCCTCCAAGATGCAGCCCCCGGTTCCGTGCCTCCCGGGGTTGTCGCTTTGGACCGGAGCGCACCATGAAGCTCAACCAGTTGTCAAGACACTTTACAGCCTCGCCCCGTTTCACCGTCACGGCCGGCATCCTTCAGGACGCCTTTCGAACGCTCAGTCCCGCCCGCTCCAGAAACGCCTCGAGACGCTTGTGCTGCCCCGCCGTCAGTGGCCATGCGGATGGCGGGCGGCATGGGCCGCAATCATTTCCGGTCAGCGCCAGCGCTGCCTTGACGCCAGTGACGTTGGTGCCGTTCATCTCCTCCGCGCGAACGGCCTCGAATTCCCGCATGCCGGCGATGAGATCGCGGGCGCGCGCATAATCGGATGCTTCCAGTGCCTCGAAGATCGCCATCGAGCGCTGCGGCCAGACATTGATGAGGCCCGAGGTGAAGCCGCGGGCGCCGACAGCATAAAAGACCGGCGCCCAGACCTCGGCCAGCCCGCCGACCCAGACGATATGGTCGGGCGCCGCATCCATCGCCTCGGCAAGACGCATCGGATTGGGCGTTGCCCATTTGACGCCGACGACGCCTTCGATGCTGCAAAGCTCTGCAATCGCGGCCGTGCCGATCGCGTCGTTGCGCAGATAGATGACGATCGGCAGGCCAGCCGCGTCACGCACGCGCTTAACATAGTCGCTCACGCCGCGCGGCGCCGCGAACGGGTCGGGCGGCTGGTGGATCATCAGCCCGGCCGCTCCCGCTTCGGCGGACGTCCTCGCCAGCCGCTCGGCGTCCTTGACCGACCGGCCGATCCCGGCCAGCAGCGGCACGCGTCCGTCGATCTTCTGCGCCGCCATCCGCACGAAATCCTCGGCCTCTTCCAGCGCCAGCCCGTAGAACTCACCCGTGTTTCCGTTCGCGACCAGAACATGGATTCCGGCCGTGACGGCGCGGTCGACGATCGGCCCAAGCGGCCCGGCGTCCAGCCGGTCGTCGCGGTCGAAGGGGGCGACGAGAATGCCGGAGATTCCTGTGATCGCGCGGGCGAGGGGGTTGGGATTCATGGTGCGTCTCCGCGTTCGGGCGGTTTCAGGAAGGGCCGGGCACGAAATAGTCCGGCCGGGAACGGCTGAGTTCCTTTGCGATGGTGATCGACTGGGAGAGGTGAAAGGCCATCGCGGCGTCCGCGCGGTCCGGGGCGCCGGCCGCGATTGCCTCGATGATCGCGCGATGCTCGTCGAGAATCCGCTTCGTCTTGTCGCCCATCGGCAGATGCAGCGCGCGCAGGCGGTCGATATGGACGCTTTCGCGCCGGATGACGCCATGAAGCCGCATCAGGCCCGCCGCATCGAAAAGCGTGCGATGAAATGTCAGGTCGAGGCTTGCGAATCCGGCGAGATCGTTCGCGGCTTCGCAATCGATTTGCAGGGCGGTGATATGTTCGAGCTTGCGAACGAGCTCGCCATTCCGTTCGCTTGCCAGCCGCCGCACGATGCTCTGTTCGACCGAACTTCGCAGGAAATGCGCCTCGCGCGCCTGGCCGAGATCGATCCGGCTGACGACGGTCCGCGACTGGGGGTAGATGTCGACAAGCCCCTCCTCCTGAAGCCGCAGCAGCGCGTCGCGCACCGGCGTGGAGCTCAGCCCATAGGCGGCCTGCAATTCGCTGCGCGACAACTGGCTTCCCGGCGGCAGGGCGAGTGACAGAATGCGCGCGCGCAGGTCGCCATGGACGTCCGTCGCACTTTCCGCGCCGGTTTGGGCCGTCGCTCGCATCGATCCCGTTCCTCCGAAGGCGCCGCGTGCTGATACATTAGTGCAGCATGGGCGCGCACGGTCAACCCGGTTCGTGAGCGCGCAACACAGCCTCGTCCGGCGTCGTCCGGGGCTGGAAAGCGTCCGGCTCCAAGAGGAGCTGCTGTTCCATGAAGATCACCGCCCCGGCCACGTGCCGGCGCAGCATCGCCTCGCCCGCGGCCGCGTCCTGCGCGGCGATCGCGTCCAGGATCGCCTTGTGGTCCTGGACCAGCAACGGGACCTTGCCGCCCTGCGGCGCCTGCAGGAAGCGAATGCGGTCGAGCTGCGCCTTGCGCGAATGGATGACCGACCAGATTTCGCGCAGGCCGCCGAGCTCGAACAGCGACTGATGGAAGAGATCGTCGAGCGGCATGAAGGAGGCGAACTCCGTATCCGCCATCATCACCTGCTGTTCGACGAGGATCGCGCGCGGCCGCGACAGGTCGAGACCCGGCGTGGCGCAAAGCTGGCGGATCAGCGGAATCTCGAGATTGCTGCGCAGGAAATGCGCTTGCCGCACGGCGCGCACGTCGATGCCTGAAACGAAGGTCGCGTGCTGCGGGGCGATCTCGACCAGCCCGTGATCGGCCAGCCGCAGGATCGCTTCGCGCACCGGCGTGCGGCTGACCGCGAACCGGTCGCACAATTCCTTCTCCACCAGGGTTTCACCCGGCTTCAGCTCGAGCGTTACGATCATGCGGCGAAGCTGATCGTAGATCTCGTCGGCGAGCGAACGGCGGCGCACTGGTTGCAGCATATGGGACCCCTTGCAACCGGTATAGCGCTCCACGCGACATGTTCCAATCCGGGACACTGGCGATTCGGCGGTTGCACACTGCTTTCAAATATACTAGCGCAAAAGACATTGTGAGTGGTCATTGTGGAGGACGATGATGACGAAACGGAAGAGCCCCGGCGAATTGCGCAGCGCACGCTGGTTCGCGCCGGACGATTTGCGCAGTTTCGGCCATCGCTCACGCATGATGCAGATGGGCTTTGCCAGTGAGGAGATGGCGGGGCGGCCGATCATCGGCATCATCAACACCTGGTCCGACCTCAATCCCTGTCACGCACATTTCCGCCAGCGCGCCGAGGACGTGAAGCGCGGCGTGCTGCAGGCCGGCGGCTTCCCGGTCGAGCTTCCGGCGCTGTCGCTGTCGGAAAGCAACGTCAAGCCGACGACGATGCTCTACCGCAACCTCCTCGCCATGGACGTCGAGGAACTGATCCGCTCTCACCCGCTCGACGGCGTCGTCCTGATGGGCGGCTGCGACAAGACCACGCCGGCATTGCTTCTCGGCGCGACGAGCGCGAACCTCCCTGCTGTTTTCGTCCCCGCCGGCCCGATGCTGCGCGGCAACTGGAAGGGCCGCGTGCTCGGCTCCGGTTCGGACGCGTGGAAATATTGGGACGAGCGCCGCGCCGGCAACATAACCGATGCCGACTGGCAGGGGCTCGAAGGCGGCATCGCCCGCTCCTACGGCACCTGCATGACCATGGGCACGGCATCGACCATGACCGGCATCGTCGAGGCGATCGGCATGACGCTGCCCGGCGCCTCCTCCATTCCCGCCGCCGATTCGAATCACATCCGCATGGCGTCCGCCTCCGGCCGCCGCGCCGTCGAGATGGTGTGGGAGGATCTGAAGCCCTCCGACATCCAGACGCGTGAGGCCTTCGAGAACGGCATCGCGGTCGCGATGGCGATGGGCTGCTCGACCAACGCCATCATCCATCTGATCGCGATGGCCCGCCGCGCCGGTGCCGATATCGGACTCGACGATTTCGACCGCGCGAGCCGGGTCGTGCCGGTCATCGCCAACATTCGCCCGAGTGGCGAGAAGTATCTGATGGAAGACTTCTTCTATGCCGGCGGCATGCCGGCGCTGATGGCCTCACTCGGCGATCACCTTCATACCGACTGCATCACCGTGACCGGTCGCACGCTCGGCGCAAACATCGCCGGCGCCGAAGTCCACGATGCGGACGTCATCCGTCCGCTCGACAATCCGATCTACAGCGAAGGCGCGCTGGCCGTCCTGACGGGCAACCTCGCGCCCGAGGGCTGCGTCATCAAGCCCAGCGCCTGCGAGCTGCGCTTCCAGCGCCACACCGGCCCCGCGCTCGTCTTCGACGACTATCCTTCGATGAAGGCGGTGATCGACAGCGACGATCTCGACGTCACCGCCGACCACGTCCTGATCCTGCGCAATGCCGGTCCTCTCGGCGGTCCGGGCATGCCCGAATGGGGCATGCTGCCGATCCCGAAGAAGCTCGTGCGCCAGGGCGTGCGCGATATGGTGCGCATTTCAGATGCGCGCATGAGCGGCACGAGCTACGGCGCCTGCATCCTTCACGTTTCGCCTGAATCCTTCGTCGGCGGGCCGCTTGCTCTGGTCAAAACCGGCGATCTGATCACCCTCGACATCCCGGCCCGCTCGATCCGGTTCGAGGTCAGCGATGCGGAACTCGCGTCCCGCAAGGCGGCCTGGAAAGCGCCGGAACCGCGCTACGAGCGCGGCTATGGCTGGATGTTCTCCCGCCACATCCGCCAGGCCCATGAAGGCTGCGATTTAGACTTTCTGGAAACCGAGTTCGGCCGTCCGGTGGACGAGCCCGCGATCTACTGAGGAGCATCCCATGGCCCTGTCGACCGAAACCCGCGACAAGCTGAAAACGGTTTCGACCGCGACGCTCTGCACCGCGCTCTACAAGCGCGGCCTGCGCAATCAGTTCATCCAGGACGTGCATCCGCTCGACCCGTCGAAGCCCACCATGGTCGGCGAAGCTTTCACGCTGCGCTACATGCCCGCGCGCGAGGATTTGAACCGGCTCGAAGTCTTCCGCGACCGCGCCCATCCGCAGCGCAAGGCGATCGAGGATTGCCCGCCCGGCGCGGTGATGGTCATCGACAGCCGCAAGGACCCGCGCGCCGCATCCGCCGGCGGCATCCTTCTCACGCGGCTGATGGTGCGTGGCGTCGCCGGAATCGTCACCGATGGCGGCTTTCGCGATTCGGCCGAGATCGCCGGCCTCGCCATCCCCGCCTATCACAACCGCCCCTCCGCCCCGACGAACCTCACGCTGCACCAGGCGATCGACATCAACGTGCCGATCGGTTGCGGCGACACGCCGGTCTTCCCCGGCGACGTTGTGGTTGGCGACAGCGACGGCGTCGTCGTGCTTCCCGCGCACCTCGCCGATGAACTCGCGAGCGAGGCAGTCGAGATGACGGCCTTCGAGGATTTCGTCACGGAGGAGGTGCGCAACGGCCGCTCGATCCTCGGCCTCTATCCGGCGACCGAGGACCAGACGCTGGCCGACTTCGCCGCCTGGCGAAAGGTCAACGGTCGCTAGGATCCCATGCGACCGGTTCGGCATCGCGTGCGAGCACGTAGAATCCGTCCGCCGCAACCCGCGCCCATTCGCCCTCCACTCCATCGGGCCAGATGACCCGGATTTCGGCCGCGTCCAGGTCGCCGAGCCCGAAATGCCACCATCCCGTCTGTCCGCTGACATGGCCGCCGCCGGATGTCGCCTCGCGCCGCATCTCGACATCGCCGCGCCGGACCTCGATCCACGCGCCGACTGCGTCGCGGTTCGGCCCGTCCTGCTCGATCTTCACCTGAACCCAGCGCCCGGCATCCTCGCTCGCATTGCGCCAGATCTGCGCCTTGTCGTGCCGGTTGACGACGACGAGATCGACCCGCCCGTCAAGGTTGAAATCGGCCAGCGCCGCGCCCCGTCCGGTCAGCATGCTGGCAACGCCGGCCGTGTCGCCCGCCTCGAAAAACGTCCCGTCCGGT
Organism: Aliihoeflea sp. 2WW; assembly: GCF_000497755.1. Taxonomy (GTDB): domain Bacteria; phylum Pseudomonadota; class Alphaproteobacteria; order Rhizobiales; family Rhizobiaceae; genus Aliihoeflea. Next base: position 38,350 of record NZ_AYOD01000035.1, on the reverse strand, counting down.
TTCTGGATCAGGAGATTGTTCGGGTCCTTCTGGGCGAAGTCCGGCATCTCCCACACATTGCCCTTGGCGACGAACAGATCGACCAGCCCGTCATTGTTGACGTCCTCGAACTGCGCGTGCCAGGCCGTGCTCGGCTGAATCTCGCCGCCGACATAAGGCCGGTGCGCCGTCACGCCCTTGGCGAAGGCGACGTCGTCATATCGCGGCAGCAACTCGCCCGTCTCCGGCCGGACAAGCCGCTGCAGTTTGTTGTCGGCCATGCTGGTCAGGAAATAGTCCGGATAGCCGTCGAAGCCGAGATCGTAGGAGGCGATGCCCATGCCCCAGATGCGCAGCCGCTGCCAGCCTTCCTCGGCCGTGTAGAGCTTCGGCGCCTCGCCAGGCGCGACATGCCAGAGCTGCTCCTGTCCACCCTTGTAGTATTCGCGGTCGTTCGAAACCCGCAGGCTCGGCGTACCAGACCGGTTCCAGTCGGTGAACAGCATCGAGAGCGTGCAGTAGCTCGGCGTCAGCGGCAGCGGCGCGGCGAAGCGGCGCTCGCCCGCCATCGGCCGGTGCAGCCAGTTGTCGGTGCACGAGCCCCACGGAAACATCTGCTCGTTCCGGTCGACATAATTGCCGATCGCAAGCGTCGGAAAATCCGCGCCCGTCTCCCACATCGCCGCGAATGCGGTCGACCAGCCATCACCGCCCTCGAAGCCCCAATCCTCGTTGGCGCGCTCGAACCGGCATCCCCCGCGCCCGCGCAGCACGACATTCTCGCCGACGCGCAGCAGCACGAGATCGGTGATGCCGTCGCCGTCGATATCGAGCGGATAGGCGCCCGCCACCTTGTCGAGTTCCGCACCGCTTTGCGCTTCCTCGAACCTCAACTCCCCGCCGACGTCGCTGACATTGCGATAAAATTTCGCCGGCGCGGACCCGCCTGCCAGCAGCATGTCGGGAAAGCCGTCGCCGCTGCAATCGAACACAGCGACCCCGCCGCCAACCATATACTCCCACTCGCCCCGAAAGATGCTGTCGATCCCTGCCGTTTCGGTTTCCTCGATAAAACTCGGGATCGCCTGCGCATTGGCGCTCGCGACGCCGGTGAGAAGGGCGATCGACAGGGCGATGACCAAACGCATGGTCTACTCCACCGTCTTTAGCGCGGTCGCGAAGGCGCCGATGCAGCGACCCTGGTCGAGCCCGCGCTCGATCGCCGCGCGAAAGTGGATGCCGCCGTAAAGCCGCGAGATCGCCGCTTCCTCTGCCGCCGCCCAGAAGTCCGGAAAGGCGCGTATGGCGAGCCCCTCGTCTACGTGGGTCGCATCCTCGAAGGCAAAATCGTCACCGAAATGCGCCGTCAGCACCGCCGCCGCCGCGCCGGACTGCGTCGAATGCCCGCTCGGATATTCGGGGAAGGGCGGGGTGATCAGGATCGGCTGCCAATTCGGGTCGATCACGCGGCGGATATAGGTCACCGGCCGGATGAGATCGTACTCGAATTTCGCATGCCAGCAGCCAATGAAGGAATCGGCCAGTGCCACGCCGAGCCGAGCGAGAAGATCGGCTCGCTCCGCGACGTCCGCCTTTTTCGCCTGCAGGATGTCCATTGCAATGAAGATCCAGTGACCGGGTGGCGTCGGCGACAGCATCGGATCGTCCGACCAGAACCGCGCGATCGCTGTCTGTTCCGGCGTCAGTGCCTTCGAGGTCTCGTAGACCTCCAGCGCCTCGGCATGGAAGTCGGAACCCGCCTCCTCGCTGAAGGAAGGCGGCGGTGGCAGGGGGCAGGATGCGCCGGTCGGCATGGCGAAAGCCCGGTTTTCTCCCCATTTCGGCAACAGCGGCGCCTGTTGCTGCACGACAAGGCTCGTCGGCGCCCAGGCGCCCGGCCGATCGTTCAGCGCGTGGTCGAAGGGAAAGCCCATATTCTCGACAACGGCGCCGCCATCCTTCATCGACCAGTCAAGCACATGCGCGCCCACCGCTTCGCCATAGGCGACGCTGCGCGCAACAACGTCTTCGGGCAGGTCGGCAGCCGTCAGTTTCGAAAGTTGCGCCTCCATCGCCTTCATCGCGCGTTGCCCGGTCGGACCAGTGTTTCCGAAGAAGTTGCGCACGCCGAACGCCATCGCCGCCTGCATGACGACCGCTTCGTCATAGGCCGCACCCGCCTCGCGTTCGGGTGCAGGCGTCAGCGCGTTCAACTGTCCGGAAAGCGAAGCAAGCCCGCCGCCGCTCGCGGTGGCCTCGTAGGCGGTGACGCCGAGATAGGCGAAGGCGCGGCTGGCGACGGGCGGCGAATAGGTCGGCGTGTGACGCACCAGTTCCAGCACCATGCGATACCAGTTGTGCAAAATCTGGTCGGGGGACGGGCGCTCCTGCGCGAATATCCCGGTCGCGGAAGCGGCGATCAGGATGAGAGCCGCCAGAAATGGACGAATTCGGTTCATGCGAGCCTCGACCTACGATGCGGACGATCAGTAAGCATGGAGGCTCGACAGCTCGCAAGCCGTCCCAAGGGACGAGTGCGCGGATGAGAGTCGAGTTGGAGGTTTCACGGCAGTTTCAGGCCGCGACTGCGGCCCGGGCTTTCGCCCGCCCCATCGGAGGCGTGAGCGAAGCGAACTGCCGTGAGATAGAGAATTGGTGGAGCCAAGCGGGATCGAACCGCTGACCTCCTGCATGCCATGCAGGCGCTCTCCCAGCTGAGCTATGGCCCCGAACCGGCGGTATCTGCCGGTGCGAGGCGGCTTCTAGCGCCGCCTCGGATCGATTGCAAGCCCAAAAGCGCGGGAAAGAATGCTTCGGGCAGGCGACCTGACGTCAGTGGTCTTCGTCGTCGTCACCGACGCCGATGATGTCGTCGAGGCCGTCATCGTCCTCGTCCTCGTCGTCGGCCAGAAACGTGTCGTCGTCATCGTCGTCCAGTTCGACGTCGTCGTCGTCATCATCGTCGACATCGGGAGAGTCGGAGCCGCCCTTGGTCTCCTCGTCGGCTTCCTCGAGCGAAACCGTATCGGCATCGCCCTCCTCGACCTCGTCGACTTCCTTTTCTTCGGCCTCTTCCTCTTCCTCGACCGGCGAGCCGCTCTCGAAATAGGATCGCGGATAGGACTGTCCGGTATAGGGCGAGACGACCGGGTCCTTGTTCAGGTCGTAGAATTTACGGCCCGTCTCGGGGCAGATTCGCTTGGTGCCAAGTTCGGGTTTAGCCACGGTGAGCCTCATCGTGTCTTCGGGCTTCGACGCCGCCCGCATGGTCCCGGTCGACGGGATGGGGCAAGACGGTCGCGTTCGGATGAAAAAGTGCGGTCCCCATAACTACTGAATGACCGACTGTCAAAGCCTATGTCAACGGGCAATCGCCGCGTCGGGCCGCACAGGGATGACCGGCGCGAAAACGCGTGTTAGGAAGCCGCCATCCCATCTGTCCGGCGCCCGCGCCCGCCCATCCCGAAGAGCCGCCAATGTCCGCACCAAGCCAACCCAGCCCAGCGACCGCCCGTGCCGGCCATCCGCTTGCCGGAACGGTCCGCATGCCCGGCGACAAGTCGATTTCGCACCGCTCCTTGATGTTCGGCGGCCTTGCGGCCGGCGAAACGCGCATCACCGGCCTGCTCGAAGGCGAAGACGTGCTGCGCACCGGCGAGGCGATGAAGGCGATGGGTGCCGTGATCGTGAAGACGGATGGCGAGTGGATCGTCCGGGGCACCGGCAACGGCGCGCTTCTCGAAGCCGAGGCTCCTCTCGATTTCGGCAATGCCGGCACCGGCTCGCGGCTGACGATGGGCCTCGTCGGCACTTATGACATGGAAACCACCTTCATCGGTGACGAAAGCCTGTCCAAGCGCCCGATGAAGCGCGTGCTCGATCCGCTTCGCGAGTTCGGCACGCAGATCGTGTCCTCGGCCGAAGGCGACCGCATGCCGCTGACGCTTCGCGGGCCCAAACGCGCAGCGCCGATCACCTACCGCGTCCCGATGGCCTCGGCGCAGGTCAAGTCCGCCGTGCTTCTCGCCGGCCTCAACACGCCGGGGATCACAACGGTCATCGAGCCGATCATGACCCGCGACCACACGGAAAAGATGCTGAAGGGCTTCGGCGCCGAACTCGACGTCGAGACCGATGCGCAGGGCGTCCGCCACATCCGCCTCGTCGGCGAGGGCAAGCTGACCGGCCGCACCATCGCCGTTCCGGGCGATCCGTCTTCCGCGGCCTTCCCGCTGGTGGCGGCGCTGATCGTGCCGGGCTCGGACATCACCATCGAAAACGTCCTGATGAACCCGACGCGCACCGGGCTCATCGACACGCTTCTCGAAATGGGCGCTTCGATCGAATTGATGAACCGCCGCGACGCCGGCGGTGAGGATGTCGCGGACCTGCGCGTGCGCTATTCCGAATTGAAGGGCGTCACCGTCCCGCCCGCCCGCGCACCATTCATGATCGACGAATATCCCGTCCTCGCGGTCGCCGCCTCGTTCGCCGAGGGCGAAACGGTGATGGAGGGCGTCGACGAGCTGCGCGTCAAGGAAAGCGACCGCCTGACGGCGACCGCCGATGGTCTCAAGGTCAATGGCGTTCCTTGCGTCGAGGGCCACGATTTCCTGCGCGTCACCGGCCGTCCGGGCGGCAAGAGCCTCGGCGGCGGCATCGTCAAGACCCATCTCGATCATCGCATCGCCATGGCTTTCCTGATCTTGGGCCTTGCCGCCGAAAAGTCGGTGACCGTCGACGACCGCGCGATGATCGCGACGAGTTTCCCCGAGTTCATGGATCTGATGGCGTCGCTCGGCGCGGAAATCGAATAGGAGTTGTCGATGACGCAGACCAGAGTGGCGATGATCGTCGGTGGCGGCAGCGGCATTGGCGCTGCGTGCGCGCGCCGTCTCGCGGACGAAGGCTTTGCCGTCGCGATCATGTCGTCGTCCGGCAAGGGCGAGGCGCTTGCCCGCGAGCTTGGCGGTCTCGGCTTCACCGGCTCCAATCTGGAACCGGCAGATCTGAAGCGCTTCACCGACCTGACGCTCGAGAAATACGGCCGGATCGACGCCGTCATCTCCAGCGCCGGGCACGGCCCCAAGGGCGCGGTTCTCGATATTTCCGATGCCGACTGGCAGCGCGGCATGGAGTTCTACCTCCTGAACGTCGTCCGCATCGCGCGCCTTGTGACGCCGGCCATGCAGGCGCAAAAAGGCGGATCGTTCGTCAACATCTCGACTTATGCGGCCTTCGAGCCCGAAGAGGCGTTCCCGACCTCGGGGGTCTTCCGCGCCGGCCTCGCCGCATTTTCCAAACTCTTTGCCGACCGCTATGCGTCGGACAACATCCGCATGAACAACGTCCTGCCCGGCTTCATCGATTCGCTTCCGGAGAAGGACGACCGGCGCGAGCGCATTCCAATGGGACGTTACGGTCGTTCGGACGAGGTCGCAGAGCTCGTCGCCTACCTCGCCTCCGACCGGTCGAGCTACATGACCGGCCAGAACCTGCGCATCGACGGCGGCATCACGAGGTCGGTGTGAGGACGGAAACGGAAAGCCTCCTCGTCATCGCCATTGACGGCCCCGCGGCGTCCGGCAAGGGCACGCTCGCGCGTCGTCTCGCCGACCATTACGGCCTCCCGCATCTCGATACCGGGCTGACCTATCGCGCCGTCGCCCGCGCGCTGTTGATGGAAGACCTCTCGCTCGACGACGAGAACCTGGCCGAGCAGGTTGCTGCAGCGCTCGACCTGTCGGCGCTCGACCGCGATCAGCTTTCCGAATACGGCGTCGGCGAGGCGGCTTCGCGCGTCGCGGTCATGCCGGCCGTGCGCCGCGCGCTCGTCGCCAAGCAGCGCGATTTCGCCTCGACCCCGCCCGGCGCCGTGCTCGACGGACGCGATATCGGCACGGTCGTCTGCCCGGATGCCGACGTGAAGCTCTACGTGACGGCGTCTCCGGAGGCCCGTGCGCTGCGCCGCCATCAGGATGCGCCGGAGGTCTCCTACGACGACGTTCTGGCCGATATCGCACGTCGCGACGCCCGCGACATGGGCCGCACGGATTCGCCGCTTCGCCCCGCCGACGACGCGCACTTGCTCGACACGACGCAAATGGATATAGAAGCGGCCTTCCAGGCTGCGAAAATCCTGATCGATGATCGCCTCGCAGCCAGGGCACAGTCCTGAAGATCGGACGGCCTGCCTCGCGACCCTCCAAAAGGTCGTGACCGTGGGCATTCCGCTTTTCGCGTAAAGAACCGGCCCCGTCGCATCCTGCGCCGAATTTTCGATCCTGAGGGATCGATGCGACATGGGCCTTGATCAACACAAACCCCGGCGCCGCTCGTGGCGATGCCCGAGCTTCCAGGAGCTTAAATGTCAAACGCAAACCCATCCCGTGACGATTTCGCCAGCCTTCTCGAAGAGTCCTTCTCCGAGAACCACTCGGCCGAAGGTTCCGTCGTCAAGGGCATCGTCACGGCCATCGAAAAAGACATGGCCATCATCGACGTCGGCCTGAAGGTCGAAGGTCGTGTCCCGCTGAAGGAATTCGGCGCCAAGGCCAAGGACGGCCAGCTCAAGGTCGGCGACGAAGTCGAAGTCTATGTCGAGCGCATCGAGAACGCGCTGGGCGAAGCCATGCTGTCGCGCGACAAGGCGCGCCGCGAGGAAAGCTGGGTCAAGCTCGAAGCCAAGTTCGAGGCCGGCGAGCGCGTCGAAGGTATCATCTTCAATCAGGTCAAGGGCGGCTTCACGGTCGATCTCGACGGCGCCGTGGCGTTCCTGCCGCGCAGCCAGGTCGACATTCGCCCGATCCGCGACGTCACCCCGCTGATGCACAACCCGCAGCCCTTCGAAATCCTCAAGATGGACAAGCGCCGCGGCAACATCGTCGTTTCGCGCCGTACGGTCCTCGAAGAGAGCCGTGCAGAGCAGCGTTCCGAGATCGTCCAGAACCTCGAAGAGGGTCAGGTCGTCGAGGGTGTCGTCAAGAACATCACCGACTACGGCGCGTTCGTGGATCTGGGTGGCATCGACGGCCTGCTGCACGTCACCGACATGGCCTGGCGCCGCGTCAACCACCCGACGGAAATCCTGTCGATCGGCCAGACCGTCAAGGTCCAGATCATCCGCATCAACCAGGAAACCCACCGCATCTCGCTCGGCATGAAGCAGCTCGAGGCTGATCCGTGGGAAGGCATCGGCACGCGTTACCCGATCGGCAAGCGCGTTACCGGCAAGGTCACGAACATCACCGACTACGGCGCGTTCGTCGAGCTGGAGCCTGGCATCGAAGGCCTCATCCACGTCTCCGAGATGTCCTGGACCAAGAAGAACGTGCACCCCGGCAAGATCCTGTCGACGACTCAGGAAGTCGATGTGGTCGTGCTCGAAGTGGACCCGCAGAAGCGCCGCATTTCGCTCGGCCTCAAGCAGACGCTCGAGAATCCGTGGGAAGTGTTCGCCCGTACCTACCCGTCCGGCTCGATCGTCGAGGGTGAGGTCAAGAACAAGACCGAATTCGGCCTGTTCATCGGTCTCGAAGGCGATGTCGACGGCATGGTTCACCTCTCCGACCTCGACTGGACGCGTCCGGGCGAGCAGGTCATCGAGGAGTACAACCGCGGCGACATGGTGCAGGCGCAGGTTCTCGACGTCGACATCGAGAAGGAGCGCATCTCGCTCGGCATCAAGCAGCTCGGCAAGGATGCGATCGGCGACGCCGCCGCTTCCGGCGAACTGCGCAAGGGCGCGATCGTTACCTGTGAAGTCACGGCCATCAAGGACGGCGGCATCGAGGTCAATCTCGTCGACCACGACATCGAGAGCTTCGTGAAGCGCTCGGACCTGTCGCGCGACCGCGACGAGCAGCGCCCCGAGCGCTTCTCGGTCGGCCAGAAGGTCGATGCCCGCGTCACGCAGTTCGACAAGAAGACCCGTCGTCTGTCCGTTTCCATCAAGGCGCTCGAAATCGCCGAAGAGAAGGAAGCGGTCGCACAGTACGGTTCGACGGACTCCGGCGCATCGCTCGGCGACATTCTCGGCGCCGCGCTGAAGAAGCAGAACACCGACAACTAAGCCGCAAGGCTCCGTTGAACGGACAAAAGACCCCGCCGGAGCGATCCGGCGGGGTTTTTCATGTCAGAAATCTGTATCCCCGAAAAGCGCGTCCTGATCCATGGCGCCATGGATGATCCGGACGATCGAAACCTGTGTTTCCAAAACCTCGTAGACGATGAGGTAGGTCTGGAATACGCGCCTACGCATTTCGCGCTGACGGGATCGGTCCAGTCTCTCGAAGCGTCTCGGATGCTCGGCGAGTTCGGTGCACGCCGCCCGCATCTGCTGAGTAAAGCTCAGCGCCCGGAACGGATTGTCGAGCGCGATGTAATCACCAATCGATTCGAGGTCGGCTTCCGCTTCAGGCGAAAATATGATCCTCACGACCGGTCGGCGGCCATGGAGCGATACTTCGCTTCGAGCCGATCAAAGACCTCGTCCGCCGGTTTTCCTTCGCCCCTGTCCAGCGACGCCAGCCCTTCTGCAATCATCTTGTCGAGCGCTTCCAGCTTGGCTTGCCGCTCCTCCAGCAAACGCAAGCCGTCGCGCAAGACTTCGCTTTTCGAGTTGTAGCGTCCCGACGTCACCAGCTTGGCGACAAATTGCTCCAGATGCGGGCCAAGTTCGGCGCTGATCGCCATGGCGAACACTCCATCCAATAATAGTTATTGAATGTGCGTCGCCATCGATCCGAATTCAAGTCCGCCATCGCGAGGAACATCACCGGCTCTTCCACGTTAGCCATGCAGGACGGCAACGACCCGTCACCAAGGTGCAGAACGAGGAAGGAATACGCCATGAATTGGAATCAGATCGAAGGCAATTGGGAACAGTTCAAGGGCAAGGCCCAGCAGCAGTGGGGCAAGCTCACCAATGACGATCTCGATGTGATCAAGGGCAACCGCAAGGAGCTCGCAGGCAAGCTGCAGGCTCATTACGGCAAGTCCCAGGAAGAAGCCGAACGCGAAATCGACGACTGGTCGGCTCGCCACTGACGGGTTCACCCGGACGACGACTGGCCCGCTCGCGTAACTGAGCGGACCCGGTCCGGCAGAAGGCCTCGCTTTCGAGCGGGGCCTTTTTCTTTGGCCGCTCTAGGCTGGCAGAGGCGCGGCTGAGCCGCTACGTTCGGCGCAGACCACCCATGCAAGGCTCTCGATGAAAACGATCTTCTCTCCCCGCCACGCGGGCCATTCCGGCAATCTCGAACTGATCGACGGAGCCATCGTGCCTGCCTTCGAGATGCCGTCGCGGGCCGAGTTCATCAAGGCGCGCATTGAAGAGGTCGGCCTCGGCCCGATTTCCGAGCCCACCGAGCACGATCTGACGACGGCGAAGAAGGTCCACAAGCCGGCCTTCATCGACTTCCTGCCGCAGGTCTATCCTGAATGGGAAAAGACCGGCCGCACCGGCACCGCCATGCCATTCACCTGGCCGACGCGCGGCCTGCGCGGCGATGTCGAGCCTAAGACGATCGACGCCCGCCTCGGCTTCTACTCCTTCGACGGCGGCGCGACTTTCGTCAAAGGCACGTGGAACGCCATCAAGTCCTCGCACGATACGGCGCTGAGTGCCGCCGCGCTCGTCCAGGCCGGCGAACGCGCTGCCTTTGCGCTCTGCCGCCCGCCCGGCCACCATGCCGGATCGAACTTCATGGGCGGATACTGCTTCATCAACAACGCCGCCGTCGCCGCGCAGTGGTTCCTCGACAATGGCGCAAAGCGCGTCGCGATCCTCGACGTCGACTATCATCATGGCAACGGCACGCAGGAAATCTTCTATGCCCGCGCCGACGTGAAGGTCATCAACCTCCACGCCGATCCACTGGTCGAATATCCGTTCTTCCTCGGCCATGCTGACGAGACCGGGCAGGGCGCCGGCGAAGGCTTCAACCACAATTTCCCGATGCCTTTCGGCACGAATTACGCTGAATGGGCCGAGTCGCTGGAGGAAGGCTGCCGCCGCCTCGCCGCCTATGCGCCGGACGTCGTCGTCGTCTCGCTCGGCGTCGACACGTTCGAGAAGGACCCGATCTCGAAGTTCAGATTGACCACCGACGACTACCCCAGGATCGGCCGCCGCATCGCCGCCCTCGGCCTGCCGACGCTCTTCGTCATGGAAGGCGGCTACGCCGTCGCCGAAATCGCCGTCAACGCCGTCGGCGTCCTGCAAGGCTTCGAGGGCAGTTAGGCCGCCGGCCGCGTCCAACTCGGAAACGGATCGGGCAACCCCTTCCATAGATCCGGCATGAAGATCGGCGCATCGACGAGGCACGCGTCGAGTTCGGCCTTGATGCGCACCTCGTTCATCGGGTGCGTGCCGATGAAGACGATCTCCTGCCGCCTGTCGCCCCAGACGGGGTCGAGGTAGTCCGCCATCGCCGCATGCCATTCCGGGTCCTGCGGCCAGCGCGCCTTGGGTACGGCGGCCCACCACCAGCCACGCTTTTGCGTGCGCACGAGCGCTCCGGCCTGGCTGATTTCGCCGACGAAATCCGGCCGTGTCGCCAGCCAGAAGAACCCCTTGGCGCGGATCACGCCCGGCCACTCCCGGTTGACGAATGCCTGCAGCTTCGCCGGCTGGAACGGCCGCCTTGCGCGATAGACGAAGGAGCGCACGCCATATTCCTCCGTCTCCGGCACATGGTCGGCAAAGCCGTTCAGCTCCTTGAACCACAGCGGATGCGTTTCGGCCTTGGCGAAGTCGAACCGCCCGGTATCGAGGATGTCGCCGAGGTCGACACGGCCGAAATCCGTTTCGATCACATGCGCGTCGGGATTGAGCGCGCGGATGATCCTGCGCGCCATGTCGCGTTCGCCCGCCCGCGCACTCCCGACCTTGTTGAGGACGATCGTGTCGGCGAACTCGATCTGCTCGACCAGAAGGTCGACCAGCGCCCGCTCGTCGCCGTCGCCCGCCGTCTCGCCCCGGTCGCGCAGGAAGTCTGCCGACGAATAGTCCTTCAGGAGATTGGCCGCGTCGACCACGGTCACCATCGTGTCGAGTCTGGCGATGTCTGAGAGACTCTTTCCCGCCTCGTCACGGAATTCGAATGTGGCGGCGACGGGAAGAGGCTCGGAAATTCCGGTCGATTCGATCAGCAGGTAATCGAAGCGACCTTCGGCTGCCAGCCGGCCGACCTCGGCCAGAAGGTCGTCGCGAAGCGTGCAGCAGATGCAGCCATTGGTCATCTCGACCAGCTTTTCCTCGGTGCGCGAAAGGTCCGATCCGCCGTCACGCACCAAAGCCGCGTCGATGTTCACCTCGCTCATGTCGTTGACGATGACGGCGACGCGCCTGCCCTCGCGATTGTTGAGGACATGGTTCAGGAGCGTCGTCTTGCCGGCACCGAGGAAGCCGGAAAGTATGGTGACGGGGAGGCGGGGATCGTGCGCCATGAAGGCTCCTTGTTATAGTATAACACCGATGGGCAAAAAAGGGGGCGGGCCATCGGTCCGCCCCCACGCGTAGGGACGTCTGCCTCAGCCTTCGCTAAGACAGGTCGTCAGGGAGGTCGTGAGATTGCCGATCAGCTCGAAATAGAGCTCCGGCCCGTCTTCGATGTCTGCCCCCAGCGGATCGAGAACACCGGCCTTCGCCTCGGTTCCTTCGGTGATGACGGAGACGAGGCGCGGTTCGAACTGCGGTTCGGAGAAGACGCAGGCCGCGCCGAGTTCTTCCACGCGCGCCTTGATCTCGGTCAGTCGCTGCGCCCCGGGCATCACATCCGGGCTGACGGTGATGGACCCGGCCGCCTCGATGCCGAACCGGTTCTCGTAATACTGGTACGCGTCGTGGAAGACGACGAAGCCGCGATTGTCGATGGCGTCGACGGCATCCTGCGTTTCGGAGAGCAGCGCGTCGAGCCGTTCGGTCGTGGCGGCAGCGTTCGTCGCATAGGCTCCCGCATTGTCCGGGTCGGCGGCGCTCAACGCGGTCTCGATCTCGCGCACCATGATCTTGGCGTTCTCCGGGTCGAGCCAGAAATGCATGTCATGGGCGCCATGCGCATCGCCGTCATGCTCTGCTTCGTGGTCGTGCGCGTGATCGTGTCCGGCCTCCGCATCCGCGTCCGCATGGCTGTCGTCGTCATGATCGTGCGCGTGGTCGTGCGAATGATCGTCCTCGTCCGACGTCTCTTCATGTTCGTGCGCGTGCTCGTCGCCGGTGTCGTCTGCTGCAGCACTAGCCTCGTGGTCGTGTTCGTGGTTCTCGAAGGGGCCGCCCTCGCGATAGGAAAGCCGCGTCAGTCCGTCCGCCTCGCCAAGCTCGACGACCGTCGCATTGCCCGCGAGCGTTTCGAGCGGGCCGTCGAGGAACATTTCGAGGTCGTGCCCGACCCAGAAGATCACGGACGCGCTTTCGAGCATCTGCGCCTCCGAAGGGCGCATCGAATAGGTGTGCGGCGATCCTGCGCCGGAAACGAGCAAGGACGGCTCGCCGACATCGCCCATCACCGCCGCGACCAGCGAATGGACCGGCTTGATCGAGGCCACCACGCCATCGAATGCGCTTGCCGGTCCGGCCGTGCAGGCGGCGAGGGCCGTTCCGGCCAGAAGCGTGGCTTGAAATCTCGTCATCAGGGTCTCCGCAAATGTTACGATATTACATTCATTGCGTTACGCTATAACGTGCGATATACCGGCCTGGCAACCCGTTTCGAAACGAATGCCGAACACGATCTCATGCTGAACACGATCGACAGGACAAGCGAGCCGCTCGTGCGGCTGTCCGGCGCCGGCGTCCAGCGCGCCGGGCGATGGCTGGTGCGCGGCGTCGACATGGACATCCGCCCCGGCGAGATCGTCACCCTGATCGGCCCCAACGGTTCCGGCAAAAGCACGACCGCCAAGACCGCGATCGGCCTCATGAAGCCGCAGGAGGGGACGGTCACGCGCAGGTCCGGCCTCAGGGTCGGCTACGTGCCGCAAAAGCTCGCCATCGACTGGACGCTTCCCCTGACGGTCGAGCGCCTGATGAAGCTCACTGGCACGCCCTCGCCATCCGAGATCGCCGAGGCGCTGGAGGCGACCGGTGTCGCCCATCTCGCCGGCGCCGAAGTGCAGGCTCTATCCGGCGGTGAGTTCCAGCGCGCCCTGCTCGCCCGCGCCATGGTGCGCAAGCCCGATCTCCTGGTCCTCGACGAGCCCGTCCAGGGCGTCGATTTCACCGGCGAAGTGGCGCTTTACGAGCTGATCCGGAACATCCGCAACCGTACGGGATGCGGCATCCTGCTGATATCGCACGATCTGCACGTCGTCATGGCCGACACGGACACGGTCATCTGCCTCAACGGCCATGTCTGCTGCCGCGGCACGCCGCAAAACGTCGTCGCGAGCCCGGAATATCTGAAGCTCTTCGGCGCGCGCGCCGCCGAGACGCTGGCGATCTACCGCCACCGGCACGATCACACTCATCTGGAGGACGGCCGCGTCCTCCACCAGGACGGTTCGGTCACCGACAACTGCCACCCGGCCGATGGCCATCACGATCACGCGCATGATCATGGCCACGACCATTCGCATGGGCACCGCGATGCTTGACGGCTTCTTCACCCGCGCGCTCGTCGCCGGCATCGGTCTCGCGCTCACGGTCGGCCCGCTCGGCTGCTTCATCGTCTGGCGGCGCATGGCCTATTTCGGCGACACCATGGCGCATTCGGCGCTGCTCGGTGTGGCTCTCGCCTTTTTGTTCCAGATCAACCTGATGGCCGGCGTCTTCCTCGTCGCCTCGCTCGTCTCCGTCGCGCTCCTGCTGCTGCAACGGCGCGGCGCGCTGTCCACCGACGCGCTGCTGGGCATCCTGTCGCATTCCACGCTCGCCCTCGGCCTCGTCATGGTGGCCTTCATGAGCTGGGTCCGCGTCGATTTGATGGGCTTCCTCTTCGGCGATATCCTCGCCGTTTCGCGCACCGACATCGCGCTCGTCTATGGCGGCGGCGCGATCATTCTGGGCCTCATGGCGTGGCTCTGGAAGCCGCTTCTGGCCGCCACTGTCAACGAGGAACTGGCGGAGGCCGAAGGCATGGCGCCCGAGCGTTCGCGCTTCATCTTCATGCTCCTGATGGCGCTCGTGATCGCGATCGCGATGAAGGTCGTCGGCATCCTGCTCATCACCTCGCTGCTCATCATCCCCGCCGCCACCGCGCGGCGCTTTTCCACGACGCCCGAGCAGATGGCGGTCCTCGCCTCGTTCATTGGCGTCGTCGCCGTCGTCGGCGGCCTTTTTGGCTCGCTCCACTTCGACACGCCGTCCGGTCCGTCGATCGTGGTGGCGGCGCTGGTTCTTTTCCTGCTAAGCCTCTTCTCCTTCACCCGGCGTCCGGCGGGAGCCCTGCAATGACCGCACACGACCTGACCAAGAACCAGGAAATGGTGCTCGGCGCGCTGTCGGCGGCCGACGGCCCGCTTTCCGCCTACACGATCCTCGACCGCCTCCGGGATCGCGGCTTTCGCGCGCCCTTGCAGGTCTATCGCGCGCTCGAGAAGCTTCTCGACTACGGCCTCGTCCACCGGCTGGAATCGATCAACGCCTTCGTCGCCTGCGCCCACCCGCATTGCCACGGCCATGGCAGCATCGCCTTCGCGATCTGCGAGAAATGCGGTCAGGTCGAGGAATTCTCCGACGCCACCGTCCAGTCCCGCCTCGGCGACTGGTCGCGCGATCACGGCTTCAAGCCCTCCAAGACCGCCATCGAAATCCGCGGCACCTGCGCCACCTGCCTGGCGGCTTGATCGAAGACGTCGGCTTCCGGGACTCATTCCGTGACGCCGAAAATATTTACCCGCCCCGCGAAACCTTCCCCCGCCGCCTGCGCCCATAAAGCTCCAGCCGGTGGTGCACGATGTCGTAGCCTAGCTCGCGCGCGATCTCCTGTTGCAATTCCTCGATGCGCTCGGAGTGGAACTCGATCACGTCGCCCGTATCGAGGTCGATCAGGTGGTCGTGATGCTCCACGCCCGCCGGCTCGAAGCGTGACGGCCCGCCCTCGAACGCATGCCGGTGGATCGCGCCGACGCCTTCGAGCAGCTTCATCGTCCGGTAGACCGTCGACAGCGAAATCCCCGAATCGATCTCCACCGCGCGCTTGAAGATTTCCAGCGCGTCCGGGTGGTCGCCCGCATCCGCAAGAATCGAAAGGATCACCTTTCGCGGCCGCGTGATCCGGACGCCCGCCTTGCGCAGTTCGCCTTCATAATCGGGTCGGATCGGGGTCGTCTGGTTCATGCCGTCAATTATGCGTCAGTTGGGAATGCGATGCAAAGATGGGTTCGCAACTAAACACTTCAGTTGCAAACGATTTGCAATTGCATTGACGTCCGAGCCTGCTGACGCTACGTATGACCCAAAGCAATCTCCCGGAGTCCTTCATGACCCTCCTGCGCCGCCTCGTCCTTGCCGCCGGTCTCCTCGTCGCCGCGGCCCCCGCACACGCGCAGGACGACCAGTTCAAGGTCGTGACGACCTTCACCGTCATCGCCGACATGGCGCGCAACGTCGCCGGCGATGCAGCCCTGGTGGAATCGATCACCCGCCCCGGTGCCGAAATCCACGAATACCAGCCGACGCCGCGCGATCTCGTCCGCGCGCAGGACGCGGACTTGATCCTCTGGAACGGACTCAACCTCGAACTCTGGTTCGAGCGCTTCTTCGCCAATTTGTCGGATGTGCCGAGTGTGGTGGTGACCGATGGCATCGAGCCGATGGGCATCGGCGAGGGGCCTTACGAGGGCCAGCCCAACCCCCACGCCTGGATGTCGCATGACGCCGCGCTCGTCTACATCGACAACATCGCCGCCGCCTTTGCCGAGCACGACCCGGACAATGCCGCGACCTACGAAGCGAATGCCGAGGCCTACAAGGCCCAGATCGACGCCATGGTCGCGCCGATGCGCGATGCTTTGGCCGAAATCCCCGAAGAGCGCCGCTGGCTCGTCACCAGCGAGGGCGCGTTTTCCTATCTCGCCCGCGATCTTGGCCTGAAGGAACTCTATCTCTGGCCGATCAATGCCGATGCGCAAGGCACGCCCCAGCAGATCCGCCGCGTCATCGACGCGATGCGCGAAAATTCCATCCCCGCGATCTTCTCCGAAAGCACGGTCTCGTCCGCCCCGGCCGAGCAGGTCGCGCGCGAGACCGGCTCGGCCTATGGCGGCGTCCTCTATGTCGATTCCCTGTCGGAGGAGGGTGGTCCGGTGCCGACCTATCTCGACCTGCTTCGCGTCACCACCGAAACCATCGTTAAGGGCCTGTCGGAATGAACCTCGAAGGCCGAAAACCCGTCGCAGCCGCGCCTGACGGGCTGACCGTCTCCGGCGTGACGGTTACCTACCGCAACGGCCAGACGGCCCTGCGCGACGCCACCTTCGCCATCCCGCGCGGCACCATCACCGCGCTGGTCGGCGTCAACGGTTCAGGAAAGTCGACCCTCTTCAAGGCGATCATGGGCTTCGTCCCGTCCGGGTCCGGCAGCGTCACCATCATGGGCGAGCCCGCCGGCCGCGCACTCAAGCGCAACATCGTCGCCTACGTTCCCCAGGCCGAGGAGGTCGACTGGAACTTCCCCGTCCTCGTCGAGGACGTCGTCATGATGGGCCGATACGGCCATATGGGCTTCCTGCGCATCGCCTCTGCCGAAGACCGGCGCATGGTCGACGCCGCGCTCGCGCGCGTCGGGATGTCGTCCTATCGCAAGCGCCAGATCGGCGAACTCTCCGGTG
Organism: Aliihoeflea sp. 2WW; assembly: GCF_000497755.1. Taxonomy (GTDB): domain Bacteria; phylum Pseudomonadota; class Alphaproteobacteria; order Rhizobiales; family Rhizobiaceae; genus Aliihoeflea. Next base: position 21,598 of record NZ_AYOD01000035.1, on the reverse strand, counting down.
GCCAGAAGAAGCGCGTCTTCCTCGCCCGCGCGCTGGCGCAGGAGGGCCAGGTCATCCTCCTCGACGAGCCATTCACCGGCGTCGACGTCACCACCGAGGAAGCGATCATCAAGCTCCTGCAGGAATTGCGCGCCGAGGGCCGCATCATGCTGGTCTCGACCCACAATCTCGGCTCCGTGCCCGAATTCTGCGACCGGGCGGTGCTCCTGAACAAGACCGTCCTCGCCGCCGGCCCCACCGAGGAGGTCTTCACCCACGAGAATTTGCAAAAGGCGTTCGGTGGCGTGCTGCGTCATTTCACCCTCGGCGGCTCCGACCTCCATGACGATGCAGACGCCCGCAGCGTGACCGTCCTCACCGACGACGAACGCCCCTTCGTCCTTTACGGCGACGAAGCCAGGAAGATGCGCGGGCACGGCGAATGATAGAGACCATCTTCGAGCCCTTCACCTATTCCTACATCTTCAATGCGATGTGGGTGAGCGCGCTGGTCGGCGGCACCTGCGCCTTTCTCTCGGCCTATCTCATGCTGAAAGGCTGGTCGCTCATCGGCGACGCGCTCTCCCATGCCATCGTCCCCGGCGTCGCCGGCGCCTATATGCTCGGCCTGCCCTTCGCCGCCGGCGCGTTCCTGTCGGGCGGGCTCGCCGCCGGCGCGATGCTGTTCCTCTCCGCCCAGACCAAGCTTCGGCAGGACGCGGTGATCGGGCTGATCTTCACCTCCTTCTTCGGCCTCGGCCTGTTCATGATCTCGCTCTCGCCCGCCTCGGTCTCGATCCAGACCATCGTGCTCGGCAACATCCTCGCCATAACCCCGGCCGACACGCTCCAGCTCGTCCTCATCTCCGGCATTTCGCTCGCGATCCTCATCGCCAAGTGGCGCGACCTCATGGTCGTCTTCTTCGACGAGAACCACGCCCGCTCGATCGGCCTTCGCCCGAACGTCCTGAAGACCGTGTTTTTCACCTTGCTCGCCGCCTCAACGGTCGCCGCGCTCCAGACGGTCGGCGCCTTCCTCGTCATCGCCATGGTCGTGACGCCCGGCGCCACTGCCTACCTCCTGACCGACCGCTTCCCGCGCCTGATCGTCATCGCCGTCGCCATCGGCTCGCTGACGAGCTTCGTCGGCGCCTATGCGAGCTTCCATCTCGATGGCGCGACGGGCGGCGTCATCGTCGTCCTCCAGATGCTCGTGTTCATCGCCGCCTTCCTGTTCGCGCCGAAACACGGCCTCGTCGCCGGTCGCCGCGCCGCGCGCATCGAACGCGAGGCGGGGCGATGATCGACACGCTCCTGATGCCGTTCCAGTTCCCCTTCATGGTTCAGGCGATGCTGATCGCGGTGCTCGTCGCCCTGCCGATGGGCCTTCTATCGCCCTATCTCGTGCTCAAAGGCTGGTCGCTGATGGGCGACGCTATCAGCCATGCCGTCTTGCCGGGCATCGTCATCGCCTATGTCGCCAGCCTGCCGCTGGCCCTCGGCGCCTTCGCGGCCGGCCTCTTTTGCGCCATCGCCACCGGCTTCCTGAAGGACAATTCGCGCATCAAGGAAGACACCGCCATGGGCGTCGTCTTTTCCGGTATGTTCGGGCTGGGCCTCGTCATGTTCGTCGCCGTCGAGACGAGCGTCCACCTGAACCACATCCTCTTCGGCGACGTCCTCGGCACCACATGGCGCGACATCGGCGAAACCGGCGCCATCGCCGGCGCGACGGTGGTCGCACTGGTGATCTTCGGCCGCGATTTGATGCTGTTCTCCTTCGACCCCGGCCACGCCCGCACGGTCGGCCTTAAGGTCCGTCTCCTGCATTACGGCCTCCTGACGATGCTCTCGCTCACCATCGTCGGCGGCCTTCAGGCAGTCGGCATCATCCTCGCCATCGCCTTTCTAATTGCCCCCGGTGCAACCGCCTTCCTGCTAACGCGCACCTTCCGCTCCATGGTCATCACGAGCGCCGTCATCGCGGTCCTCTCCGCCGCGACCGGCATCTACCTCTCCTTCTTCATCGACTCCGCGCCGGCTCCGACGATTGTGCTGGTCATGTCGACGGTCTTCGTCATGGCGTTTGCGTGGTCGCAGGTGCGGGACGCGGGAATGCGTAGGTCTTCGGGCTGAGAGAGGGTTTTCCGAAGGAGACCCCCACCCTCTATCCCTCCCCACAAGGGGGAGGGAGGTCGTGAGCGCGGTGCTCTATCCTTTATGCCGGGTGGTGCTTTGAAGAGTCACGATCGAAGCTGGCGAACTCCCTCCCCCTTGTGGGGAGGGATAAAGGGTGGGGGTCCCCTTCCTAAGCCTCGATCAACGCAAAAAACGCCCCATACGGCCCAAGCCTGATCTCGCCCTTCTCATAAGTCCCAGCAAACCCATGCTCGTCCAATGAAGCGAGCCTCAAATCCTCCACCGCCAGCGACACCCAACCCGAACCGAGATTGAACGCGCACAGCATCCGCTCTTCCGCGTCGCGCCGCTCGAACACCAGCGCATCCCCTTCCGCGACGAGAAAAGTGATCGACCCCTTCACCAGCGCCTTGTGCTGGCGCCGGAACGCCAGAAACCGGCGATAGTGCTCCAGCACCGAATCCGGCCGACCGACCTGCGCCGAGACCGACAGAGGCCCATGCGCGGGCGAGACCGGCAGCCACGGCACGGCCTCGGAAAACCCCGACGCATGGTCGCCTTCTTCCCAGACCATCGGCGTGCGGCATCCGTCGCGGCCGCGATATTCGGGCCAGAAGCGGATGCCATAGGGGTCTCGCAGATCCTCGAAGGCGAGTTCGGCTTCCGGCAGGCCCAGTTCCTCGCCCTGGTAGAGGCAGACCGAGCCGCGCAGCGAGAACAGGAGCGCCGAGACGATCTTGTTGTAGGCGACCGGATCGGCCTCGCCTTCGCCCCAGCGCGACGCGTGCCGCGTCACGTCATGGTTGGAAAACGCCCAGCACGACCAGCCGGTACGCGCCACCGTCTCGAATTCCTCCAGCACGCGCCGCACGTTCGGCGCGGTGATCTTCATCGGCTGCAGGAAGTCGAACGCGTAGCACATGTGAACGCGTTCGTTGCCCGCAGTATAGGCCGCGACGATGTCGAGCCCGCGCTGCGCATCCCCCACTTCGCCAACCGCGGTCGTCCCCGGATATTCGTCCAAGAGCGCCCGGAAGCGCCGCAGGAAGTCGAGATTCTCCGGCTGACTCTTGTCGTAGAGATGGTCCTGGTAGTTGTAGGGGTTCACCGACGGCGCGATGGAATCGTTGCGGTGATCCTCGTGCAGCGGCGGATTGTCCTCCAGCCCCTTCGAGTGGAAGTAGAAATTGATGACGTCGAGCCGGAAACCGTCGACCCCGCGCTCCAGCCAGAACCGAACGATGTCGAGCAGTTCCTCCTGAACTTCCGGATTGTGGAAGTTCAGATCCGGCTGCTCGGCAAGGAAATTGTGCAAATAATACTGCCGCCGCGGTGAATCGAACTGCCAGGCCGAACCGCCGAACATCGATAGCCAATTGTTGGGCGGCGTGCCGTCCGGCTTCGGGTCGGCCCAGACGAACCAGTCCGCCTTGGGGTTGGTCTTGTTGACGCGGCTTTCCAGAAACCAGGGGTGCTCAAGCGCGGTGTGCGACATGACGAGGTCGATCATCACCCTCATGCCCAGCCGGTGCGCCTCGGCGATCAGCGCGTCGAAATCGTCGAGCGTGCCGAACATCGGGTCGACGTCGCGATAGTCCGAGATGTCGTAGCCGAAATCGCGCATCGGCGACTTGAAGAAAGGCGAAATCCAGATCGCGTCGACGCCGAGCGAGGCCACATGCGGCAGGCGGCGCACGATGCCGGCAAGGTCGCCGATCCCGTCGCCGTTCGAATCCTGGAAGGAGCGCGGATAGATCTGGTAGATCACCGCGCCGCGCCACCAGTCGGCATCCGGAAGGTCGGTCTGCGCGGGCGAAGGGTGAGCGAGGTTCGCTCTCACATCATCCATCTCGGGTTCCGTTGGTTGGGACAGGGCGACTGCCCGAATGGGCGCGTTTGCGCAGCAGAGCTAACAAATGTGAAGTTTTGATAGCAACCCGCTCAATGGCAGGCGGTGAGGAAAAGAACCGGCCCCAGCGAAAACAGCGTCGATGCCAGGGCGGCCCATGCCGCCATCCACGCCGCCGTCTCGATGAAGGGGCGAAGGACGAGGCCCGCTCCGCCCGCCGCCCGCCGCCGCTCCGCCGCGATCCGCACCACCCACCATCCGGCGATGAGCGAGATGACGAGCAGCCCGACCAGCACCGCTCGCTGGACCGAGATGGGGCCGAGAAAGGCCTGGTCCCAGCCAAACGCGCAGCCGATCGAAAGCATCGAATAAAGCGCGACGAACGCCGCCGACCAGACGATGAAGCCGGCAAGCAGCCACATCAGCCGGCTCGCAGGCACGCGTTCCGAAACGATCATTGCCCGCCTCCCTGGATCGCGACGATGAGCGGCATGACGAGAATGAGCGCGATGCCCGCGACCCCCGTCAGCGCCGTATAATCGTGCCACAGCTTGCCGATGCGCAGGTCGAGGCTGCGCCGCGCGGAAACGAAGCCGTTCATGATCCGCCATGCGCCGTAGAGCGCGAAGACGATGCCGAGCGCCGAATGGATCGCCGTATAGGCGAGCGTCACGAAGGCCGTCGCCGCATAGGCATGGCTGGTCGGCTCGGGCAGCGCCGTGTTGATGAGGAAGAGCAGCAGCCCGACCGTGACGACATGCGCGCCGGCGGCACACAAGATCAGAGGCAGCGCCCCGCCCCCTCCGGCATTGGCCGCCACCGCCATGCGCGAGAGCAGCGCCGCTCCGACGACGGCGATCACGGTCATCAGCGGCAGGATCAGGCCCGTCTCGATCAGTTCGGTCGGCGGCCAGCCCGGCGCGACGAGCCAGAGGAAGAACACCGCGAAGATCAGCGAGGCATAGAGCGTCCCGTTGCAGGCGAGCAGGAACACCATCCCCCACCAGGAAGGCGGACCATCCGCCTCGTAATGCGGCGGCACGCTGATGCCGTTGCCGATGTCGAGTTCACCATGGTCGTGGCGCAGCCCCGTCACATTGGTCCAGGCAAGGCAGAGCAAGAGCGTCACCGCCAGCGGCACGAGCGACAACCAGTAGAACTTGAAGAGGAGGCACAGCACGAAAAGGCCGATGGCGATCGCCGTATAGAGCGGCAGGAACGTCCGGTTCGGCAGCACGATCGTCTGGTCCGGCCGGCCCGTCGTCATGTCGACGCCCAGCGTCTCCTGCCATCCGTTCCGGGCAAAGCCGAGATAGCCGTTGCCGGCCGCAAGCTCGTTGCCGATCGCGTGCGGGTCGAGCGTGTCCGCCCGTCGGTCGACCAGCGGCAGCGAGGCGAAATTGTAGCTTGGCGGCGGGTTCGGCTGCGCCCATTCCAGCGTCCGCGCGCCCCATGGGTTGCGCCGATACGGCTTGCCGAAGCGAAATTGCAGGATGATGTCGACCAGGATCAGCGCAAAGCCCATCGTCAGGATGAACCCACCGATCGAGGACAGAAGGTTCAGCCAGTCCCAGCCGACGCCCGACGGATAGGTGTGAACCCGCCGCGGCATTCCGCGCAGGCCCGTCAGGTGCATCATGAAGAAGGTCATGTTGAAGCCGACGAAGATCAGCCAGAAGGCCGGCACCGAGATCTTGTGCATCGTCAGCCGCCCGGTCACGTGCGGTAGCCAGTAATAGGCGGCCGCCAGCATCGGAAAGACGAACCCGCCGACCAGCACATAGTGCAGATGCGCGACGACGAAATAGCTGTCGTGGACCTGCCAGTTGAACGGCACCATGGCGAGCATCACGCCGGTCAGCCCGCCCAGAACGAACACGAACAGGAAGCCGAAGATGTAGAGCATCGGAACGTCGAAGCGCGGCCTGCCATGCGCCAGCGTCGCCAGCCACGCGAAGATCTGAACAGCGGTCGGGATCGCCACCAGCGCGCTCGCCGCCGAGAAGAAGGCGAGCGCCAGATGCGGGATGCCGACCGTGAACATGTGGTGCACCCACAGCCCGAAGGAGAGAAATGCAACGGCGACGATCGCGACGATCACGGCCCGGTAGCCCATCAGTTCGCGCCGCGCGAAGACCGGGATGATGGTCGAGACCGCACCCGCTGCCGGCAGGAAGATGATGTAGACCTCAGGGTGTCCGAACAGCCAGAACAGATGCTGCCACAAAAGCGAATCCCCGCCCCGCGTCGGGTCGAAGAAGGGCAGGTCGAAGGCGCGCTCCAGTTCGAGCAGGATCGAGCCGAGGATGAGCGGCGGAAAGCCGATCAGCATCATCCCGGCGGTGACCAGCAGATACCAGGCGAAGATCGGCATCCGGTCGAGCGACATGCCCGGCGCGCGCATCTTCAGGATCGTCACGGTGATCTCCACCGCCGCCGAGATCGCGGAAATCTCGACGAAGGTGATCCCGAGCAGCCAGACATCGGCATTGATCCCCGGCGTATAGGTCGACGACGACAGCGGCGTATACATGAACCAGCCCGAATCCGGCGCCACGCCTGCTAGCATGGCGACGATCAGGATCGAGCCGCCGAAAATGTAGCAGTAGAAGCCGAGCGCGGTCAGCCGCGGGAAGGCGAGGTCGCGCGCGCCGAGAAGCTTGGGCAGGAGATAGATCGCGAACCCCTCGAACATTGGGATCGCGAACAGGAACATCATCACCGTGCCGTGCATGGTGAAGATCTGGTTGTAGACCTCGGGGCCGACGAAAGCCGTGTTCGGCGTCGCCAGTTGCGCCCGGATCAGCATCGACAATATGCCGCCGATGGAGAAGAACACGAAGGCGGCGATGATGAAGCGGCGGCCGAGGATCGTGTGGTTGACGGCGGCGAGCCGCTGCAGCCCGCGCGGCGTGTGCCAGATTTCGTCGAGTTCGCGGTGCAGCCGCACGGCGTCGGTCTTGCGCGTCTCGCTCATCGGCCGGCCTCCGCAAACGCGGTCTCGCGCGCATTGTCGTAGTCTTCGGCCGCGTGCGCGACGACGGTGAAACGCATGGTCGTGTGCCCGTTGCCGCAAAACTCCGCGCAGATGCCGCGATAGCTCCCCGGCCGGTCGGCCTCGATCCGCAGCACGTTCTCGTGGCCGGGTATGGCGTCGATCTTGCCGGCAAGGCGCGGCACCCAGAAGGAGTGTATGACGTCTTGCGTCGTCACCACGACATCGACGGGTTGCCCGGCCGGAATGTGGAGTTCGCTCGTCGTCGCATCGCTGTCGTCATAGCCGAAGCGCCAGTCCCACTGGTAGGCCTGGGCGTAGACTCTCAGCGGCGGTTCCTCCAACGGCCGCGGGATCATGCGTTCGCCGAGCACGAATGCGGCGGCGACGAGCCCGACGAGGACGACGCTCGGCATCACCAGCCCCCCACCGACGAGCCACTGGCCGACCGAAAAGCGAGCGAGCAGCGCCGGCCGATACCAGGCGAGCGTATAGAGCGCCCCGACCATCACGAAGAGCACCGCCGCGCCCCAGAACATGATCCACCACAGCGTCGCCACCGCGCCCGCCGCCGGCCCGGCCGGATCGAGCGTCGAAAGCGGTCCGGAACAACCAGCCAGAAGCGGCAGGGGCGCGAGCGCGGCAAGGCGCCACTCGACAGCGCGTCGCCGCGCGCTAGAATCGATCTGTGCGGAACGGGGCAGGGTCGTCTCCGTTGGGGATGAAACCGAGGGCTGGGCATGAACGAGACGCGCGACCGGGGCAATCCCGTCATCGAGGAAGTGGTCGAGGAGGAGATCACCTCCACCGTCGCCATTGCCGGCCATCCGATCCACGCGATGAGTGTTCACTTCCCCATTGCACTCGTCTTCGGCGTACTCGGCTGCGACGTCTTCTACTGGTGGACGGGCGATCCGTTCTGGGTGCGCGTCGGCATCTGGGCGGCCGGATTCGCCTTTTTCACCGGCATTGCCGCCGGCATCGTCGGCACGCTCGAACTCCTGCTCGTCGCCGGCATCCGCATGCGCGTGGCAAGCTGGACGCACGCCGTCGCCGCCATGACGCTCATCGCCATCGCCGGCACGAACTGGGGCCTTCGGCTCGTCGATGAAGGCGCGATCCTGCCGCACGGCATCCTTCTTTCGGCACTCGCGGCCTTCTTCACCGGCCTGGCCGGCTGGCATGGCGGGAAACTGGTGTTCGATCACGGTGTCGGCCTCATCGTGACAGCCAGGGAATGAAGTCGCCGACGATATCGCGCAGCGCGCCCGGGCGCATCCATTCGGCGGGCACCCAGTCGAAGTGAAGCGGCGGCTTGGCCAGAACGACGGCAAGGATGGCGAAAACGACCAGCGTCGTGACGATGGTGACGGCGACGAACCGCCAGGCCGGGTACATCTCGCCCTTTTCGAACAGGCGGATGATGACGAGCCCGGTCAGGATGTGGATCACGACCAGCACCCCGACAAACGCCATCTTCAGCGAAAACCATTCGACGAAGGTCGATTGCAGGAAGATGAGGGCGATGCCGGAAGCGACCGCGACGAAGGCCGCCGGCGAGATCAGCGACACATAGGCGAAGCGCACCAGCCCCTGCAGGCGGTAGAGCGCATCGTCGTTCTCGACGGTGTGGCGTTGCGCGTAGAGCCCGGGCAGGCAGATCAGCCCGGCGCACCAGATCGAGATCGCGGCCAGATGGACGAATTTCAGCCAGACCATCAGCGCGTCTTCGGCGAGGTGAACGGTTCGGCGCGCCCGAAGAGCTGCCACGCGATGACGAGCGCCACCGCCAGATAGGGAAGAGCTGCCGGCACCCACATCATGAGCCCGGCAAGCTGCTGGTCGCCGAGCGGCGTCAGCCCGTAGGGCAGGGTGGTCGTCGCATGCGCCTCATAGAGCGGCCGCGTCGCGAACGTCAGAAGCGCGCCGAGCATGCCCATCTGCACGATCGAGCCGAGAAGGGCGAAGAACGCTGGTCCGGCCCGTGCTGCGAGAATGCCTTGCCACATCGCGAAGGCCGAGAAGAACAGCGACAATTCCATCAGCCAGTAGATTGGCACGGAAGACAGCGCCCATTGATAGGGGATCGGCGCATGCCAGACCCACATCACGAGCGTATGCGCAAGGAATGTCGCCGAAAGCGGCAGCTGCGCGAACCGCGTCGGGAGAGCCAGCGCCAGGAGGGGAGCAGCGGCCGCGACAAGCAGGAGGTGGTGAACGATGCGGGCGGAAAACAGCGCCGAAGCGAGCGCGCAGATCGGCGAGACGAAGGCGATCAGCAGAACCAGCACGGCCAGCACGCCAGAAGGAGACCGTGCCGCCTCCGCCGCGCTCTTGCGCGACATGGCGAGCGCGCCCGCAGCCATCACCGCGAAAACGGCGATCAGCAACGGGTCGAAATTCCAGCTCGACCAGAGGTCGGCGGGCATCGGCGCCGGCCCGCAATAGGGTATCTGCGTCGGTTGCAATCTGGTCTCCCCGGTCGTCCCACCGCTTCACTGTATCGAATTTCCCAGGCAGCGACAGCCGCCCTCAGACGATCAGCTTCTGATAAAGCCCCCAGCGCCGCGTGATCTTTCCCCTCGGCAAGGCAAATGCGATCAGCAGCAGCCCGGCAATAATCGCCGACGCGATCTCCGCCCCGCTCGCCTCGACGAAGATCAGCGAACCGATCAGGATCGCACCGAGCGCGACATTGACGTAGCGCGCCGGTCGTCCGGTCTCTGCCAGCGCGATCACCGCGAAGGTCAGCGCCAGCGCGCCGATCACATGGTTCACGTTCGCCATGCCGCCGTCCGAGCCGAGCGTCAGCGGCGTGAACATCAGCCACAGCGCAACCAGCATCGACAGGCCGAGCGTCAACGGAAAGCCCATCCCGCCGCCGAAGAACGACGAGACGACCTCGTTGGGCGCCAGTTCGAAGGTGCGGCGCTTGGCAGGCTTCGCTTCGCCCTCATCCGTGTCGCCGGTGAAGAAAATGCGGATCACCGGCTCTCCCTTCTTCCACTTGCGGTAGAGGAACTCGGACGTCGCGACGAGCTCGTCGAGCGAATAGGGAATCTGCAACAGCATCGCCGCCGCGCCGATCAGGCACAGCGTGCAGAACGTGCCGATGACGATCGGCTGGATGATGATGAAGCCGATCGAGACGATGCCGAGCGGCACGATCAGGACACCGAAGGCGATTGTCACCCAAGGCATGGTTCGCCAGCGCCGCTGCGAGCCGACGAGGCCGATAACGATCTCGATCAGATAGACCGCCGCGCCCATGCCGGCATCTGGAATCGGGAACGCTTCCGAGACGGTCGAGGTGACGACGTCCTCGCTGCCGTTCAGCCCTTCGCGCGTCCCGCCGAAGAACGGGTCCCACGCCGCGTCGATATGGCCGAGCTGGTAGGCGGCGAGATAGCGCGAGAAATAGAGCCCGACAAAGGCGAGGAGGATGATCGGCATGCGCTGCAACCAGCTCGACGGGTTGTAGCTCCACCCCGGCGGCACGTCGGGCCCCGTCATCTGCGCGATCGGGCTGACGCCCGGTTCGGGCCGAACGCAAAGCGCCAGCGCCATGACGAGCGTGCCCACCAGCGTTCCGTTGAGATAGGCCGCAGCCGAAGGCGTCCAGAAGACGAGCGGCGCGAACAAGATCCACAGTCCGACCGCCGCCGTGGCGAACCGGACCATCGACAATCGCCACGAAAGCGACAGCAGTCCGAGCGTGAACAGCACGACACCGGACGCGATGTCGCTCCAGCCGAGCCAGCTATCCGCATAGCCCATCGTCACCGGCGAAAAGATCATCCACGTGCCGAGCGCGGCATTGGCGAAATGCGCCCAGATGAAGCGCGCATGCTCGTCGCGCACCATCTCCTCGTGCCGCGAGCGGATGTCCTCGGGGTCCTCGCCGCGCGCGTCGGCGGTGGTGAGCCAGTCCGGCGGCGTCAGCCCGTTTTTCGCGTACCAGGCGGCCGGATCGCCCTTGAGCTTGGCGACGATGGTCGACAGCGACGTGCGGATCGAATGGCGCGGCTGCCAGCCGAGAAGGGCATGTGCGCGCGAGATGTCGAGCGCGTAATGATCCTCCGCCATGTCGATCATGAATGGCCGGATGAACGGCTTTTCGCCCTTGTCGATGTCGTCGGGAATGATCGGCTCGGCCTTCACCTCGGCGAACGCGCCGATCTTGGCGATCGGCTTGGGCACGGAAAAGGTCTCCCATTCCTCCTCGCCATGGATCAGCCGCCCGATCAGCGTCTGAAGCTCGTCATAGGGCACGGCATCGGCTTCGCCGGCGAGGATCACGCACTCGTCGGGCATCGCGTTGCGCTTGTCGACCGCGCGCTTGAACAGCGCCATCATGTCGTCGCGATGGATGAAGGACTGCCCCGCCTTGACGTCGCCGGAATATAGATGCGCCTTCATGTCGCGCTCGTAGATCCGCGCGATCTGGTGCGCGAGCGTCGGCACGGAACTCTCTTCGTCGTAAAGCCCGGCGAGATGCAGCAGCAGGATCGGCATGGTGCCGCGCTCCTGCCGGATCACCTCCTCCGCCTTCGCCTTCGACTGCGGATAAGCCCATTTCGGCGCGATCGGCGTCTCCTCGTCGATCGTCTCGCCAGCTTCGCCTGCCTCGTGCACCAGCATCGTGCCGGAATAGATGAAGCGCTCGACCGAAACATCGCGCAGCGCCCGCATCAGGTGGCGCGTGCCGTCGATATTGACCTTCTGATAGAGCGGATGTTCCTCGCCGGAAAAATCGAAATAGGCGGCGAGATGGATGACGGCTGCGAGGCTGTCACCGAATTCCTCGGTCACCTTGGCGATTGCCTGACGCGTCGAGTCCTCCGAAGTCAGGTCGACCTCGAAAAGCGGACACTCCGCCCTCTTGCCTTCGACGTCGAGCCCGACGACCCGATAGGAATCCGCCAGCTGACCTGCCAACGCCCCGCCGAGATTTCCCGCTGCACCGGTGATCAGGACGACGGGCTTGTTTTCAGTCGACATGAACGCGCGTTTCCCCCTGGCCACTCACTTCGTGAACGCCAGCCCGCGCGCCATGTTCCATGCGACTTTGCTGAAATGTGGAGGGGTCGCAGACCCCCACCCTTTATCCCTCCCCACAAGGGGGAGGGAGGGCATCCACGTCGCGCCCTGCCTTCGGCCTGGTGATAAACCTGACGGAAAAACTCGACGCTGGCGAACTCCCTCCCCCTTGTGGGGAGGGATACAGGGTGGGGGTCAATTCAAGAAAACTGAGCCCGCACAACCCGGCATAGGCTTCGATGAACTACTCCGGCACCACCGCCGTCGCCTCGATCTCGACCCTCGCCTCATCCTCGATCAGCGCAACCACCTGCACCATCGCCATCGCCGGAAAATTCCGCCCGATGACATCGCGATAGGCCGTACCAATGCCCTTGAGATTGTCGAGATAGGCCCGCTTGTCCGTGATATACCACGTCATCCGCACCAGATGCTCCGGTCCCGCGCCGGCCTCGGCCAGAACGTCGACGATGTTCTGCAGCGTCTGCCGCGTCTGGCCGACGAGGTCCTTCGCCTCGAACACCTGATCGCCGTTCCAGCCGATCTGGCCGCCGACCCACACGGTGCGGCCGGAAGCGGCGATGCCGTTCGCATAGCCCGACGCCTTCTTCCAGTTCGCCGGATGCAAAATCTCATGCACGAATGCGCTCATGGTCGTTTCCTCTCGCCGGTCTGAAGCCGGCTTATTGTTTAGACGCCTAGATATCGATCCTGGATTTCGGCGGTGAGTTCGTCAGGGCGCCCGCGCCACACCGTCGCGCCTTTCTCCAACACCACGCAGCGGTCGGCAGAGGGCAGGAGCTCGGCCAGCGTCTTGTCGACGACGAGAATCGACTGGCCTCCGTCCTTCAGCTTGCGGATCACCGCCCATATGTCGTGTCGGATGACGGGCGCCAGCCCCTCCGTCGCTTCGTCGAGGATCAACAGGTCCGGGTCCGTCATCAGCGCCCGCCCGATCGCCAGCATCTGCTGCTCACCGCCCGAAAGCGTGCGCGCCATCTGGTCGCGGCGTTCGGCGAGGCGCGGGAAGAGCTCGTTGACGGATTTCAGCGTCCAGCGCCCCTTTCGCGCGGCGGCGACGAGATTTTCCTCGACCGTCAAATTCGGGAAGCAGCGTCGCCCCTCCGGCACCAGCCCCAGCCCCAGCCGTGCGATGCGATGCGGCGAACGTTTCTCGATCGCGCTGCCCTTGAACCGCACCGATCCCGACCGCGCCGGCGTCAGCCCCATGATCGAGCGGATGGTCGTCGTCTTCCCCATCCCGTTGCGCCCCATCAGCGCCACGACCTCGCCTTCGGCAACGTCGAGTTCCACGCCGAACAGCGCCTGGCTCGCCCCGTAGAAGGTCTCGACCCTGGAGACTTCAAGCAGCATGATCCGCCCCCTGTCTTTCGAAGTGCGACCCCCACCCTGTATCCCTCCCCGCAAAGGGGAGGGCGACGTCAGCGTCTGCGTCCCGGCGCCCCCCGATATTCGTCAGGCGCAAACCTCTCAGAATCCCCCTCCCCCTTGTGGGGAGGGGTAAGGGGTGGGGGTAATTCGTAGAGCAAACACACCTCAATACGACCCCCATCACTCGTCCCCCAGATACGCCCGGCGCACTTCCGGGTTCGCGCGGATCTCATCGACCGTCCCGGTCGCGATCACGCGGCCATAGACCAGCACCGAAATCCGGTCGGCCAGCGCGAACACCGCATCCATGTCGTGCTCGATCAGCAGGATCGGCGCTTCCTTGCGCAACTCGGACAAGAACCCCGTCAGCGCCTTCGATCCTTCCGGTCCCATGCCCGCCATCGGCTCGTCGAGCAGGAATGCCTTGGAACCGAGCGCCAGCGCGATGGCGATTTCGAGCTGGCGCCGTTCGCCGTGCGACAGCTCCGCCGCCGGCACGTGGGCGCGATCCCCAAGCCCCACCCTTGCCAAGGCCGCGCGGGCGGGCTCGGTCAGCGAGGCATCGCTCATCACCGGCTTGAAGAAGCGGAAGCTCGATCCCTGAACCGACTGCACCGCCAGCATGACATTGCGCAGCGCCGAAAATTCCGTCGCCAGCGACGACACCTGGAACGAGCGCCCAAGCCCGCGCCGCGCGCGCTCGGCGACGGAAAGGTCGTTCAGCCGGTCGCCCAGAAAGACGATCTCGCCGGAATCGGCCTTTAATGTGCCCGCGATCTGGTGGATCAGCGTCGACTTGCCGGCCCCATTGGGACCGATCAGGGCGTGGATCTCGCCGGGATAAAGGTCGATCGAGACGTCCTCGGTCGCCTTCAGCGCGCCGAAGCTCTTGTAAAGGTTGCGGATCGACAGGACGGGCTCAGCCATGACGCACCTTTCCGGCCAGGAACCCGATCAGCCCGCCGCGCGCGAAGAGCACGACGGCAAGGAGCGCGAGGCCGAGGAAGAACTGCCAGCGATCCGTCATGCCGCCGAGAAGGTACTCGACCATGACGAACATCATCGCGCCGGCGACTGGGCCGAACAGCCGCGCCACGCCGCCGAGGATGATCAGCACGATGAACTCGCCCGACATGTGCCACGACATCATGGACGGGCTGACGAAGCGGTTCAAATCCGCATAGAGCGCGCCGGCAAGGGCCGTGATCATGCCGGAGATGACGAAGGCTGCGAGACGGATGCGGAACGGCGCGATACCGACCGAGGCGACGCGCACCTCGTTCTGCCGCGCCGCCTGAAGCGCCGACCCGAAGCGCGAGCGCGCGACCAGCGCAAACAGCACCAGCACCGCCATCAGGACGCCGTAGCAGAGCAGGAAGAAGCTCATCGGCACCATCGTGTTGATGCCGGGGAACGTGTTGCGCACGAAGATCGACAGCCCGTCCTCGCCGCCATAGGCAGGCCAGGAGATCGCGAAATAATAGGTCATCTGCGCGAAGGCGAGCGTGATCATGATGAAGTAGACGCCCGACGTCCGCAGGCTCACCGCGCCGATGAACAGCGCCAACAGCCCCGCCGCCGCGATCGCCACCAGCCAGATGACGAGCATGGAATTTGTGCCGGCAAAGCTCGCAAAACCCAGATTGATCGGCTGCATGGAAAAGGCGTGGCTGGCGAGGATGCCGGCCGCATAGCCGCCAACGCCGAAAAACGCCGCGTGGCCGAACGAGACGAGCCCGCCCAGCCCGAGCGCGAGATTGAGCCCGACGGCGGCGAGCGCGAGGATCGCCATGCGCGTCGCCAGTGTCACGTAGAAGGGCGAGCCCATCTGGGTCGCGATGAACGGGATCGCCAGCAGTAAGAGCGCCAGCGCGATATTAATGATGGTTTCGCGGCTCATGCTCATCCTTTCGCGAACAGGCCCTGCGGGCGCACCGCGAGGATGATGGCCATGACGATGTAGATCAGCATGGAGGCGACGGCGGCACCGGCGGTCGCCGCCTGCGACGTGCCCAAGAAGAGCGAAAAAATCTGCGGCATCAAGAAGCGGCCCATCGTGTCGATCAATCCGACGAGGATCGCGCCGACGAGAGCGCCCTTGATCGAGCCGATGCCGCCGATGACGATGACGACGAAAGCAAGGATCAGCACCGGCTCGCCCATGCCGACCTGCACGGATTGCAGCGCGCCGACCATCGCCCCGGCAAAGCCGGCCAGCGCCGCGCCGAGCGCGAAGACGATCGTATAGAGCGTGCGGATGTCGACGCCGAGCGCGCCGATCATCTCGCGGTCGCTTTCGCCCGCGCGGATGCGCATGCCGAGCCGCGTCCTGGAAATGAGGAGATAGAGCCCGAGCGCCACCGCGACGCCGACGCCGATGATCGCCAGCCGGTAAAGCTGGTAGCGCGAGCCGCCCGGCAGCGTGACGAAGCCGGCGAGCTGCGACGGCACGTTGAGATAGAGCGGCACCGAGCCGAACACCCAGCGCGTGCCTTCCGAAAAGATCAGGATCAGAGCGAAAGTCGCCAGCACCTGGTCGAGATGATCGCGTTTATAAAGCCGGCGAATGATCGCGATCTCGACGATCGCCCCCATCGCCGCCGCGGCCGCCAGGCTCGCTACGAGCCCGATCCAGAACGAGCCCGTCTCGGCAGCCACCCACGCGCAGGCGAAAGCGCCGACCATGTAGAGCGAGCCATGGGCGAGGTTGATCAGGCCCATGACGCCGAAGATCAGCGTCAGCCCGGCCGCCATGAGAAACAGCATCACCCCGAGCTGCAGCCCGTTGAGCAACTGTTCGATGAGAAGTGCGCTGGACAAGATGCTGCCGCTTACGGTTTGAACATTGAGGGTCGGGACCCTTCACCCCCCTCTGGCCTGCCGGCCATCTCCCCCTCAGAGGGGGAGATGGCCGGCAGGCCAGAGGGGGGTGGCGCCCTCTCCGCAAGAATTCCGCGAAGAGGGCAATCTCGATTTTACTGCGTGCACTGCTCCGCATAGGCGTCGCCATGGTCGTCGAAGACCTTCTCGACCGTCGCGTTCGTCAACACGTCGCCATCCTTCACCACTTCCATCATGTAGATGTCCTGGATCGGGTGGCGGTTGGTGTTGAAGGAGAAGTCGCCGCGCGGGGACTGGATGTCGGCTTCCATCATCGCTGCGGCGAACGCATCCGCATCTTTCACGTCGGCCTTTGCGGCGGCAGAGAGGATGAGCTGCGCCGCATCATAGGCCTGAACGGCATAGATCGAGGGCAGCCGGTCGTACTTTTCCTGGAACGCCGCGAGGAAGGCCTTTGAAGCCTCATTGTCGAAGTCCGGCGCCCACTGGCCCGAGTTCTTGACGCCGAGCGCCGCATCGCCGATCGCCGGCAGAACGTCCTGGCTGAACGAGAAGCCGGGGCCGGTCACCGGAATGTCGACGCCCGACTGCGCATACTGCTTCATGAAGGCGATGCCCATGCCGCCCGGCAGGAACATGAAGACGGCCTCTGCACCCGAATCGCGGATCTGCGCGATTTCGGCGGCATAGTCGGTCTGGCCGACCTGCGTGTAGACCTCGTTGGTCACCTCGCCCTTGAAGTAGCGCTTGAAGCCGGTGAGCGAATCCTGGCCGGCCGGGTAGTTCGGGGCCATGATGAACATCTTCTCGTACTGGCCGTTGGCGTATTCGCCTGCGGCCTCGTGCAGATTGTCGTTCTGGTAGGCCGCGTTGAAATACATCGGGTGGCAGTTGGCGCCGGCGAGCGCGGCCGGCGCGGCGTTGGTCGAGACGTAGAACTTGCCCTGCGCGGTCGCCGACGGCACGACGGCCATGGCGAGGTTCGACCACACGATGCCGGTCAGGATGTCGACCTGGTCGGACTGGATCATCTTGTCGGCGATCTGCACGGCGAGTTCCGGCTTCTGGCCGTCATCCTCGATCACGACCTCGATCTCGTCGTTTCCGGCCTGCTCGATGGCGAGCATGAAACCGTCGCGCGTGTCGATGCCGAGGCCCGCACCGCCGCCCGAAAGCGTCGTGATCATGCCGATCTTGACCGGCTCGGCCATGGCGAGGCCCGATGCCGAGAGGGAAAGGCCGAACAGCCCCGCTGCAACTATCTTCTTCATTTCGCAAACTCCCATTGCTTTTCGTTTCAGTTCCCACGGCGACCGTTTGGCTTGTTGCGCCCTTGCGGCCCCCGAATTCCTACAATTCCGTCCGCACCTTCCACAGTTCGGGAAAGAGCTCGACCTCGAGCATCTTGCGCAGATACGAGACGCCCGCCGTCCCGCCGGTCCCGCGCTTCAGCCCGATAATGCGCTCGACAGTCGTGACATGATTGAACCGCCAGCGGCGAAAATAATCTTCGAAATCGACAAGCTTTTCAGCAAGTTCGTAAAGCAGCCACCAGCGTTCCGGATCGCGATAGACAATCTTCCACGCTTCCATGACCTTGTCGCTCTCGGCCCGCTTCGCCCGCCAGTCGGTGCGCTCGACTTCCGCCCCGACATCGAAGCCGTTGCGCGCAAGAAGCCGGATCGCCTCGTCGTAAAGGCTCGGCTGGGCGAGGATCTCCTCCAGCGGCCCGACGCGCTTTTCGGCATGCGCATGCGGCTTCAGCATCGCCAGATTGCGGTTGCCCGCCAGATACTCCACCGCGCGATACTGCCAGGATTGGAAGCCCGAGGACTGGCCGAGATCGTCGCGAAACCGCGTATATTCCGACGGCGTCATGGTGCGCAGCACGTCCCATGCGCTGTTGAGCTGCTCGAAGATGCGTGCAACCCGCGTCAGCATCTTGAAAGCCGGCTGAAGATCGTCGCGCGAAATCGCGTCCATCGCCGCGCGCATCTCGTGGATGGCAAGCTTCATCCACAGTTCCGACGTCTGGTGCTGGATGATGAACAGCATCTCGTCGGGCGATTTCGACAGCGGCGCCTGCGCGTTGAGGATCGAGTCGAGCCGCAGATAGTCGCCATAGGCCATGCGCTTGGCGAAATCCGTCTCGGCGCCCTCCGGCGTCTCGTCATGCGCGGCGCTCATGTCACCTTGCTCCGCGTCTTGTGCTCGGGCGTGTCCCACAGCCGGTCCCGCATGATTTCCCCGAGGATTTCGGCCGCTCGCACGACGTCGTCTTCGGACAGGTAAAGCGGCGTGAAGCCGAAGCGCATGATGTCAGGCGCGCGGAAGTCGCCGATCACACCCTTCGCGATCAGCGCCTGCATGCCGGCATAGCCTTCATGGAAGCGGAACGAAACCTGGCTCCCCCGCGCCTGCGGATCGCGCGGCGAGGCGAGTTCGAGCTCCGGGCATCGCGCCTCGACTTCGCGGATGAACCGTTCGGAAAGCCCGATCGACCGCGTGCGAACCGCCTCCATCGTCACCCCGTCCCATGCGTCCAGCGCCGCGTCGAGCGCCGCCAGCGCGACGATCGGCGGCGTGCCGACCCGCATCCGCTCGACACCCTTCGCCGGCCGATAATCGAGGTCGAAGGCAAACGGGCTCTCATGCCCGATCCAGCCCGACAGGGCAGGGCGCACCGCGTCCGCATGTTTCGGCGCGACATAGATGAAAGCCGGCGCGCCGGGGCCCCCGTTGAGATATTTATACGTGCACCCGACCGCGAAATCCGCATCCGAGCCTGTCAGATCGACCGGGATCGCGCCCGCCGAATGAGCCAAATCCCAGATCGCGATGGCACCGACCGAATGCGCCTTTTGCGTCAGCCGTTTCATGTCGTGCAGCCGGCCGGTGCGGTAGTCGACCTCGGTGATCATCATCGCCGCGACGGTCTCGTCGATACTGCCCTCGACGTCTTCGGGATCGACCACCTTCAACTCGTACCCCTTGCCGAGCGAAGTCAGCAGCCCCTGCGCCATGTAGAGATCGGTCGGAAAATTGCCGTTGTCCGAAAGCACCACCCGGCGATCCGGATTCAGCTCCAGCGCCGAGGCGAGCGCCTGGTAGACCTTGATCGACAGCGTGTCGCCCATCACCACCGAACCCGGCGCCGCCCCGATCAACCGCCCGATCCGGTCGCCGATCCGCGTCGGCCAGTCCATCCAGCCGGCAAGGTTCCACCCCTTGATCAGCATCTCCCCCCACTCGGCCTCGATGGTTTTAGCCACGCGCGCGGAAGCGGCCTTCGGCAGAGGGCCGAGGGAATTGCCGTCGAGATAGATGACGCCGTCGGGGATGTGGAACATCCGGCGGGTGCTGGCGAAGGGGTCGGTCATGCTGACAACTCCGTGCCTGGGAAACCCCCACCCCTTTATCCCTCCCCACAAGGGGGAGGGAGCCGCCGGCGTCGCGCACGATCCTTTTCCCCCTGCACTAAGGTGGTGATAAGGCTCGAAGCTCACGTCTCCCTCCCCCTTGTGGGGAGGGGTATGGGGTGGGGGTAGCGCCTCAACCGAGCTGACATCGGTCCAGCCTGTTTTCCTCTCCCCTTTTGAGGGGGGTCCGAAGGACGGGCGAGACAGGTGGCTCGCCCCGGAACGGTGGTCCGAAGGACCGGAGTGGGGGTCATCGCACACGGTCACGCCCCCTCCTTCAACCGAAACCGCTGGATCTTCCCCGTCTGCGTCTTCGGCAACCCGGCCACGAACTTCACCGAGCGCGGATATTTATACGGCGCGATCGCCGCTTTCACATGATCCTGCAAGATCTTCACCATCAGCGCGTCGCCGACAGCGCCCTCCACCAGCACCACATGCGCCTCGACGATCTGCCCGCGCGCCTCGTCGGCGACGCCGATCACCGCGCATTCAAGCACATGTTCATGCGCGAGCAACGCCGCCTCGACCTCCGGCCCGGCGATGTTGTACCCGGCCGAAACGATCATGTCGTCCGACCGCGCGGCGAAGTGGAAGAACCCCGCCTCGTCCTGCACGAAGCTGTCGCCGGTCAAATTCCAGCCGCCCTTCACATATTCGCCCTGCCGGGCGTCGGCGAGGTATCGGCAGCCGGTCGGCCCGTGCACCGCAAGCCGCCCGACCTCGCCGCGCGGCAATTCGTTCATCGCCTCGTCGACGATCTTCGCCTCATATCCCCCGACCGGGCGCCCCGTCGTCGCCGGCGCCATGTCTTCCAGCCGGTTGGAGATGAAGATGTGCAGCATCTCGGTCGCACCGATGCCGTCGAGGATCGGCTTGCCGGTCTTTTTCGTCCATTCCTCGAACACCGGCCCCGGCAGCGTTTCACCGGCCGAGACCGCGATCCGCAGCGAGGAAAGATCAGCGCCCTCGTCCATCGCCTTCATCATCGCGCGATAGGCGGTCGGCGCGGTGAACGAAATCGTCGCTTTGTACTTCTCGATGATCTCGATCATGTTGGGCGGTGTCGCGCTTTCGAGAAGCGTCGCGGCTGCGCCGAAACGCAGCGGAAAAACGGCTAGACCGCCGAGCCCGAAGGTGAATGCGAGCGGCGGGGAGCCGACGAACACGTCATCCGGCGTGACCTTCAGCACTTCCTTCGCATACGCGTCCGCGATGATCAGAATGTCGCGGTGAAAATGCATCGTCGCCTTCGGCACGCCGGTCGTGCCGGAGGTAAAACCGAGCAGCGCGACGTCGTCGCGGCCAGTCCTGACAGCCTCGAAGGTGACCGACTTGTCCAGCGCCGCCCGGTCGAGCTCGGCATCGTGGTTCGCCGTGCCGTCGAAGCCGATGACCTTTGTCAGGAACCGGCTGTCCTTGGCGCAGGCCACCATCTCGTCCATCAGCCGCGTATCGCACAGCGCAACCGTGATTTCCGCCTTGTCGACGATCTTGGCGAGTTCGCCTGCGCGCAGCATCGGCATGGTGTTGACCACCACCGCGCCCGCCTTCGTCGCCGCCAGCCAGCATGCCACCATCGCCGGGTTGTTTGCCGAGCGGATCAAGACGCGGTTGCCGGGCTGGACGCCATAGTTCTCGACCAGAGCCCGCGCCAGCCGGTTCGTCCAGTCGGCAAGTTCCTTGTAGGTCCGCCGGCGGCCGTTTCCGATCAGCGCCG
This sequence comes from Aliihoeflea sp. 2WW, assembly GCF_000497755.1. Classification (GTDB taxonomy): domain Bacteria; phylum Pseudomonadota; class Alphaproteobacteria; order Rhizobiales; family Rhizobiaceae; genus Aliihoeflea. Next base: position 224 of record NZ_AYOD01000035.1, on the reverse strand, counting down.
TGTGATCACCAAGGCCCTTCTCGACGAGCCGATCTGTCAGCTCGACGCCCGCATTGATGAAATCGGGATAGTCGAAGCCGTCGAGCAAAAAGTCTGGCCATTGATCTGCCGGCGGCAGGTTGTCGCGAGCGAACGTGTCGGTGTGGGCGGTCGGGCCGAGGATCATTGCAAAGCTCCCGCCAAATATCCCCACCCTTTATCCCTCCCCACAAGGGGGAGGGAGG
>NZ_AYOD01000034.1 GCF_000497755.1 Aliihoeflea sp. 2WW | reverse complement strand
CCTCCCTCCCCCTTGTGGGGAGGGATAAAGGGTGGGGGTCACTTCGCCCGAACATTCCGCGACTGCCATCCTCACGTTCCCATCACCTGCCGCGCAATCACGATCTTCTGGACGTCCGACGCGCCCTCATAGATCCGCAACGCACGGATTTCCCGATAAAGGCTCTCCACGATGTGTCCCTTTTTCACACCGTCGCCGCCATGAATCTGCACCGCCTTGTCGATGACCTCCTGCGCACTGTCGGTCGCAAAAAGCTTCGCCATCGCCGCCTCGCGCGTGACGCGCGGCGCGCCGGAATCCTTCGTCCACGCGGCGCGATAGACGAGCAGCGCCGCCGCATCGACGTCGAGCGCCATGTCGGCGATATGCCCCTGCACCATCTGCAGATCGAACAGCGGCGCCCCGAACAACTGCCGCGAGCCCGCCCGCGCCGTCGTCTCGTCCAGCGCCCGCCGCGCAAAGCCCAGCGCCGCCGCGCCCACCGTCGAGCGGAACACGTCGAGCACCGACATGGCGATCTTGAACCCGTCGCCCGCCTTGCCGATCAGCGCCGACGCCGGCACCCGCACATCGTCGAACGCCAGCCGCGCCAATGGATGCGGCGCAATCACCTCCAGCCGCTCCGCGACGCTCAAACCGGGCGTGTCGGCGGGAACCACAAAGGCCGAAATCCCCCTGGCTCCCGGCGCCTCGCCGGTCCGCGCAAAGACGGTATAGACATCCGCGATCCCGCCATTCGAAATCCACGTCTTCTCGCCCGACAGCACATATTCATCGCCATCAAGCGTCGCCGTCATCTCCATGTTCGCCACGTCGGAACCCGAACGCGGCTCCGACAGCGCAAACGCCGAAAGCGCTTCACCAGCCCGCGTCTTCACCAGCCACTTCTGCTGTTCCGCCGTCCCGAACAGGCTGATCGCCCCCGTGCCAAGCCCTTGCATCGCAAACGCAAAATCCGCCAACCCGTCATGCCGCGCCAGCGTCTCGCGCGTGATGCACAGCGTGCGCACGTCGAGCGGCTGCGGATCGGAAGGATCGACCGCCGAGGGCTTCAGGAACCCGGCCTCGCCAAGCTTGGCGACCAACGATTTGCAGGCTGCGTCGACATCTTGATGGTCGACCGGCAAATTGGCTGCGCACCACGCCTCCAGCCGCTCCGCATGCGCGCGGTGACGATCTTCGAAAAATGGCCAGTCGAGGAAAGAGCGATCAGGCATGCGACGCCCCCTCCGACCCTTCGGGCCACCTCCCCCGCTTCGCAGGGGAGGATTTCCCGTTGCGGCCGGGCTCGACCTCGGATCCTCTCCCGTTTACGGGGGAGGGGGACCGCCGAAGGCGGTGGAGGGGGCGCGCTGGCAAGCGGATCATCCTCAATTCCCCTCGAACACAGGCCGCTGCTTCCCCACGAACGCGTGATACGCCCGCGAAAAATCCTGCGTCTGCATGCAGATCGCCTGCGCCTGCGCTTCCGCCTCGATCGCCTGGTCGAGCCCCATCGACCATTCCTGGTTGAGCTGCGTCTTGGTGATGCCATGCGCGAAGGTGGGCCCCGAAGCGATCTGCTGCGCCAGCTTCATCGCCTCCGCTTCCAGCGCGTCGGCAGCAACGAGCCGGTTGAAATACCCCCAGCGCTCGCCTTCCTCCGCGCTCATCGAGCGCCCCGTGTAAAGGAGTTCGGCAGCACGCCCCTGGCCGATGATCCGCGGCAGCATCGCGCACGCTCCCATGTCGCAGCCCGCAAGCCCGACGCGGGTGAACAGGAAGGCCGTCTTCGCCTCCGGCGTCGCAAGCCGGATGTCCGATGCCATCGTGATGATCGCGCCCGCGCCCACCGCCACGCCGTCGACCGCCGAGATGATCGGCTTGCCGCAATTCAGCATCGCCTTGACGAAATCGCCTGTCATGCGCGTGAACGCCAGCAGCCCCTTCATGTCCATATCGACCAGCGGGCCGATGATGTCGTGCACGTCGCCGCCCGAGCAGAAATTCCCACCATTGGGAAGGAACACGACTACATCGACGTCGTCGGCATAGACGAGGTCGCGGAACGTGTCGCGCAGTTCGGCATAGGACTCGAACGTAAGCGGATTCTTACGCTCTGGCCTATCGAGCTGGATGACCGCGACGCGTCCCTCCATGCGCCACAGGAAATGCTGCGGCTTCAGTCCCGCCATTTTCGTCAATGCCCATCCTCCCAATTGCTCCGGAACGTCTTCAGCGTCGCTGACAGCCTTTCGGCGTCGCTGCGCGAGACGTCACCCAGAAATTCCTCGATCCATGTTTCATGCGCGGCTGCCATCTCGGTGAACCGCCTCTCGCCCGTCGCCGTCAGCTTGACGATCGAGGCGCGCCGGTCGCCCTCGCGCGCCGCGCGTGAAACGAGACCATCCTTGACCAGCCGCTCGATAATGCCCGTCACATTGCCGTTCGAGACGAGCAGGAAGCGCGACAGATCGCTCATCAGCATCCCGTCCGGCTGGCGATAGAGCGCGGCGAGCACGTCGAAGCGGGGCAGCGTCGAATCGAAGTCGCGCTTAAGCCGCTCGCGCAATTCGCCTTCGATTAGCCGCGAGGCGCGCAGAAGCCGAATCCAAAGCCGCAGCCGTTCCTTGGCCGCGCTTGGGCGTTCGATCGTGTCGAGCGGCGCACTTACCATGTCTCGCCTCCGCAGATCGCCAGCGCCTGCCCGTTGACCGAGCGCGCGCCCTCACCGACGAGATAGAGCACGGCGGCCGCGACCTCGTCGGCCTCGATGATCCGCCCTTGCGGGTTGTCGCCGGCAAGTTCCGCCCGCGCTGCCGCCTCGCTGCGGCCGGTCTTTTCCATGATGTTGGCGAGCGTGCGCTCGAGCATCGGCGTCTCGACATAGCCGGGGCAGACGGCGTTGACGGTCACGCCTGATTTCGCCAGTTCCAGCGCCAGCGAGCGCGTCAGGCCGACGACGCCATGCTTGGCCGCCACGTAGGCCGAGACGTAAGCCGCACCCTTCAATCCCGCGATGGACGCAACGAACACGATCCGCCCCGCCTTGGCCCGCTTCATCGGCTCGATGGCCGGCCGCACGGTCAGGAACGAGCCCGTCAAATTCACGTCGAGCGTGCGCTGCCACAGGTCAAGCGACGTCCTGTGCGCCGGCGCGCTCTCGCCCGCGCCGGCATTTGCGACGACGATGCCGAAGGCGCCACGTGCCGCCGTCGCCTTTTCGTAAAGCGCGGCGACCGATTCCTCATCCGTCACGTCGGCCGTTTCGGGGTGGATGTCGGGGTGCAGGGCCGCCACCTCGTCCAGCACGTCCGCGCGGCGACCGCAGATCGTCACCTCATGCCCGGCGTCTGCAAGTGCGAGCGCAATCGCCTTGCCAACGCCGGTGCCGCCGCCTGTGACGAGCGCGTGGGTCATCACACCTTCCCCGTCATCTGTTCCTGAGCCCGTTCCGCCAGCCGATAGAGCTGGTCCCGCCCCGGCAGATAGGGATCGGGCCATTTCACCTGCCGATCGCCTAAAGATGCCGCCGCATGCAGCGTCCAGTAGGGATCGGCCAGATGCGGCCGCGCCAGACACACGAGATCCGCGCGACCCGCCATCAGGATCGAATTCACATGGTCCGGCTCGAAGATGTTGCCGACGGCCATGGTCGCCATGCCGGTCTCGTTGCGGATGCGATCCGAAAACGGCGTCTGGAACATGCGGCCATAGACCGGCTTCGCGCGCTTCGATGTCTGCCCCGCCGAAACGTCACAAATGTCGACGCCGGCGCTTTGCAACATCTTCGCGATCTTCACCGCTTCTTCCGGCGTCACGCCTTCGTCGCCGACCCAGTCATTGGCCGAGATGCGCACCGAGATCGGCTTGTCGTCCGGCCAGACGGGGCGGACTGCGTGGAAGATCTCGAGCGGATAGCGCATCCGGTTTTCAAGGCTGCCGCCATAGGCGTCGGTGCGCTTGTTGGTCAGCGGCGAGATGAAAGACGACAGCAGATAGCCATGCGCGAAATGCAGTTCCAGCATGTCGAATCCGCAGCGTTCCGCCATCTGCGCCGACGCCACGAACTGGTCGCGCACCAAATCCATGTCCGAGCGGTCCATCGCCTTCGGCACCTGGTTTTCGGGCGACCAGGCAATTTCCGACGCTGCCAGTAGCGGCCAGTTGCCATCCTTCAGCGGCGCATCTGCGTCTTCCCAGCCGACTTGCGTCGAGCCCTTCGGGCCGGCATGGCCGAGCTGCGCGCAGATCTTCGCATCCGTCTCGGCGTGTACGAAATCGACCAGCCGCTTCCACGCCGCCTCGTGTTCCGGCTTGTAGAAGCCGGGGCAGCCCGGCGTGATCCGCCCTTCCGGCGAGACGCAGGTCATCTCGATATAGACCAGCCCCGCGCCGCCCTTTGCGCGCTCGGCATAGTGGACGAAATGCCAGTCCGTTGGCGTGCCGTCGACAGCCTTGTACTGCGCCATCGGCGAGACGACGATGCGGTTCTTCAGTTCCATCCCGCGCAGCTTGAACGGCGCCAGCATCGGCGGGCGATGGGAGGCGGAACCGGCCTGGTTTTGGAACCACTCCTCGGCGCTGCCGAGCCATTTTTCGTCACGCAGCCGCAAATTCTCGTGGCTGATGCGCTGCGAGCGGGTCAGCAGCGAATAGTTGAACTGCACCGGGTCGAGCCCGAGATAGCGCTCCACGTCCTCGAACCATTCGAGCGAATTGCGCGCCGCCGACTGCAGCTTCAGTACTTCGGTGCGCCGCGCATCCTCGTATTTCTCGAACGCCTTTTCGAGCGTCGGCTCGGACTGAACGTAATCCGCCATCGCGATCGCGCTTTCGAGCGCAAGCTTGGTGCCCGAACCGATCGAGAAATGCGCGCTCGCCGCCGCATCCCCCATCAGCGCGAGGTTCTGGAACGACCAGCGCTCGCACAGAACGCGCGGGAAGTTGATCCAGGCCGAACCGCGAATGTGGCTCGCGTTGGTCATCAGCGCATGGCCGCCAAGATGCTTCTCGAATATCCTCTCGCAGACCGCGATCGATTCCTGCTGGGTCATATTGCCGAAGCCGAACTGGTCCCAAGTGTCCTGCGAACATTCGACGATGAAGGTCGCGGTGTCCGGATCGAACTGGTAGGCATGCGCCCAGACCCAGCCATACTCGGTCTTCTCGAAGATGAAGGTGAAGGCGTCGTCGAACTTCTGGTGCGTGCCGAGCCAGACGAACTTGCACTTGCGGGTGTCGATGTCGGGCTCGAAATGGTCGGCGAAGGCCGCGCGCGAGCGCGAGTTAAGACCGTCCGCTGCGATCACCAGATCATGGCTTTCCATGAAGGGGCGGGGGTCGGCGATGTCGGTCTGGAATTCCAGCTTGATGTCGAGTTCGCGCGCCCGCTCCTGCAACAGCATCAGGAGCTTCTTGCGCCCGATGCCGCAAAAGCCGTGCCCGGTTGAAACCGTACGCACGCCCTTGTGGATGACGGCGATGTCGTCCCAATAGGCGAAATGCTCGCGGATCGCGGCGGCGCTCTTTGCGTCGTTGTCGGCGAGATTGTCCAGCGTCTCGTCGGAGAGGACCACGCCCCAGCCGAACGTGTCGTCGGCCTTGTTGCGCTCGTAGACGGTGATATCGTGGGCGGCGTCGCGCAGCTTCATGCTGATCGCGAAATAAAGACCTGCCGGTCCGGCGCCGAGCACCGCAATCTTCATCGCCGCGCACTCCCATTTCTTATCGTTAGATGGCAGGATTGCACCGAAGCGATTTTGTTTCAAGCATGAAATTTCAAGGTTGAAATATTGCAGCGCGGCACGGATGATGCGGTGCGAATGCGGGGAGATGACGATGTTTTTCCATCAGGTGACGGATTTCGACGACGCCTACGCCAACGGGCCCAACATCGCGCGAGGCGAGCGCTGGCCTGGCCTTTGGGTGGAGCCGGCGGCACAGTTCCGTGAGGCACTTGAGGCGCAGGGGCGGGCGAAACTCGACCAGCCTTACGGCGAGCGCCCCCGCAACCGCTTCGATCTCTTCCTGCCGAAAGGCTCGGCGAAGGGCCTCGTCATCTACATCCATGGCGGCTTCTGGCTGCGGCTTGAAAAGAGCTTCTGGTCGCACCTCGCGGCAGGTCCGCTCGCCCACAGATACGCCGTCGCCATGCCGTCCTATACGCTCTGCCCGGATATCCGCATCGGCGGGATCGTGCAGGAGGTGGGGGCCGCAATCGAGACGGCGGCCTCGCTCGTCGAAGGCCCGATCCGGCTCACGGGCCACTCCGCTGGCGGGCATCTGGCGACACGCATGGTGACGACAACGTCGCCGCTCTCCGATGCCACCCGCGCCCGGATCGCGAATACGGTGTCGATCGCCGGCGTCCACGATCTGCGCCCGATGATGCGCACCGCCATGAATGCCGATTTGAAGATCGATGAGGCAGAAGCGCTCGCCGAGAGCCCCGCGCTGCTTCGTCCGCTCGACAACGCTCGCGTCACCTGCTGGGTCGGCGGCACTGAGCGCGCCGAGTTCCGCCGCCAGAACGCGCTCCTCGCCAACATCTGGACCGGCCTCGGCGCCGTCACCTCCTTCGTCGAAGAGCCCGACCGGCACCATTTCGACGTCATCGACGGCCTTGCCGACCCCGATCACGCCTTGACGCGAACCTTGTTGACAGGGTGAGAACCGCAACCGAGTCTTGCGGCAACCAATCGGAGCATAATTGATGAGACCCGTTTTCGTGCAAGTCCGCTGCGTCCCCGGCAAGACCTACGAGGTCGCCGACGAACTCTACAAGCGCGAGATCGCGTCGGAACTCTATTCGACCAGCGGCGACTACGACCTGCTCTTGAAGGTCTATATCGACGACCAGACCGACATCGGCAAGTTCGTCTCCGAAAACGTCGCCAACGTCCCGGGCATCGTGCGCTCTCTGACGACGCTCACCTTCAAGGCTTTTTAAGCCGCATAGGCCCGAAAATTGAACGCCGGTTTTCGCTAGAGCCGATGCGCATTCAGGAGCCCCCAAAAAACGAAGAAAGCCGCCGTGGGGAGGGGGAATCCACGGCGGCTCTACTCGAAACGATGCGGCAGCCCGGAGAGGGGGGATGAGGCTGCCGCACTGGGTGTCCGGTTAGGCGGGGGACGGGCCTTGTTCCGGACTCGGCTTATGTGTTGCCGATAGTGATTATCTGAGAATTTGAACGTGGCAATTCAAGGGCACGAACATTACAAGTGCGTAACGTCAGCGTGATTGGCGGAGCCCCTGTCAGCAGCCCTTTGCGCACCGGCGTTTGGCATGGACAGGGCAGGCGTCAGACGCTACCTCATTGCCCATGAAAAAAGGCGATCACCTCTTTCTCGTCGATGGCTCCGGCTACATCTTCCGCGCTTATCACGCGCTGCCTCCGTTGACGCGTAAATCGGACGGGCTGCCGGTCGGTGCGGTGTCGGGCTTTTGCAACATGCTGTGGAAGCTGATGCAGAATGCGCGCGACACGGAAGTCGGCGTCACGCCGACGCATTTCGCGGTCATCTTCGACTATTCGTCCAAGACGTTCCGCAACGAGCTCTACGACAAGTACAAGGCGAACCGCACCGCGCCGCCCGAAGACCTCGTCCCGCAATTCGGCCTGATCCGCCACGCGACCCGCGCCTTCGAACTGCCCTGCATCGAGATGGAGGGCTTCGAGGCCGACGATCTGATCGCGACCTATGCGAAGCTCGCCTGCGAGGCGGGCGGCGGCACCACGATCATCTCGTCCGACAAGGATCTGATGCAGCTCGTCGGGCCGACGGTGACGATGTACGACCCGATGAAGGACCGCGAGATCAAGGTCCCGGAGGTCATCGAGAAATGGGGCGTGCCGCCCGAAAAGATGATCGACCTGCAGGCCCTCACCGGCGATTCCATCGACAATGTCCCCGGCGTTCCCGGCATCGGTCCCAAGACCGCCGCGCAGCTTCTGGAAGAATTTGGCGACCTCGACACGCTTCTTGCCCGCGCCTCCGAGATCAAGCAGCAGAAGCGCCGCGAGAACCTGATCGAGCACGCCGACATGGCGCGCCTGTCGCGCGAACTCGTGCGCCTGCGCGACGACGTCGCGGTCCCCGAGCCGCTCTCCGCCTTCGAGCTGCAGCCGCCGAACGGGCCGAAGCTGATCGGCTTCCTGAAGACGATGGAATTCACCTCGCTCACCCGCCGCGTCGCCGAAGCGACCGGCGCGGAAGCTGCCGACATCGAGCCGATGCATGTCGAGGTGCAGACGGGGTCGGCAGCGCACGGCCCCGATCTCGACGTGCCGCACCCTGCAAGTGTCGCACCCGGCGAGGAGGGCGACGTCGCCGCCGAGCCGAAGACCGGCCCCGCGACACCCGCCGATCTCGCCAAGGCCCGCGCTGATGCCGCGGTCGCCGCCAGGATCGACCGTACCGCCTATGTCACGATCCGCGATCTCGCGACGCTCCAGGCCTGGGTGGCCGAGGCGCGCGAAGCCGGCATCGTCGCCTTCGACACCGAGACGACCTCGCTCGATCCGATGCAGGCCGAGCTCTGCGGCTTCTCGCTTGCTACCGCGCCTGGCCGCGCGGCCTACGTACCGCTGATCCATAAATCGGGCGCGGGCGACCTTCTCGGCGGCGGTCTGGTCGAAAACCAGATCCCGATCCGCGAGGCACTTGCCGCCATCAAGCCGCTGATGGAGGACCGCTCCGTCCTCAAGATCGCGCATAATTTGAAATACGACTATCTCGTCCTGCTTCGCCACGGCATCGACGCCGCCCCCTGCGACGACACGATGCTCCTCTCCTACGTCACCGATGGCGGCTCGGGTTCGCAGAGCATGGATTCGCTCTCCGAGCGCTGGCTGGGCCACGTGCCGATCCCGTTCAAGGATGTCTGCGGCTCCGGCAAGTCGATGATCACCTTCGACTTCGTCGACCTCGAAAAGGCGACCGCCTATGCCGCCGAGGACGCCGACGTCACCTTGCGCCTCTGGAACGTGCTGAAGCCGCGCTTGACCGCCAAGGGCCTCAACGCCGTCTACGAGCGGCTGGAGCGCCCGCTGGTTCCCGTCCTCGCCCGCATGGAAAGCCGAGGCATCTCGGTCGACCGGCAGATCCTGTCGCGCCTGTCGGGCGAACTCGCCCAGCGCGCGGGCGCTTTCGAGGACGAGGTCTACGAGCTTGCCGGCGAGCGCTTCACCATCGGCTCGCCCAAGCAACTCGGCGACATCCTGTTCGGCCGCATGGGCCTTCCTGGCGGCTCCAAGACCAAGACCGGCCAGTGGTCGACGTCGGCCTCCGTGCTGGAGGACCTCGCCGCCGAGGGGCACGAACTGCCGCGCAAGATCGTCGACTGGCGCCAGCTCACCAAGCTCAAATCCACCTATACCGACGCGCTGCCGGGCTACATCCATCCCGAGACGAAGCGCGTCCACACATCCTATGCGCTCGCCGCGACGACGACCGGCCGCCTGTCCTCGTCCGAACCGAACCTGCAGAACATCCCGATCCGCACTGCCGAGGGCCGCAAGATCCGAACGGCCTTCGTGGCCGAGCCGGGCCACAGGCTGATCTCCGCCGATTACAGCCAGATCGAGCTGCGCGTCCTCGCCCATGTCGCCGAAATTCCGCAGCTTCGCCAGGCGTTTGCCGACGGCATTGATATCCACGCGATGACGGCGTCCGAAATGTTCGGCGTGCCGGTGGAAGGCATGCCGTCCGAAGTGCGCCGCCGCGCCAAGGCGATCAATTTCGGCATCATCTACGGCATCTCCGCCTTCGGCCTCGCTAACCAGCTGTCGATCGGCCGCGAGGAGGCGGGCAGCTACATCCGCAAGTATTTCGAGCGTTTTCCCGGCATCAAGGACTACATGGACGCGACCAAGGCCTTTGCCCGTGACAATGGCTATGTCGAGACCATCTTTGGCCGCCGCGTCCACTACCCCGAAATCCGCTCGCCCAATCCCTCCGTGCGCGCCTTCAACGAGCGCGCGGCGATCAACGCGCCGATCCAGGGCTCCGCCGCCGACATCATCCGCCGCGCCATGATCCGCATGGAGGACCGCCTCGCCGAGGCCGGGCTTTCCGAAACGCTGATGCTTCTTCAGGTCCACGACGAACTGATCTTCGAGGCGCCTGAAGCACAGGTCGAGGCTGCGATCCCGGTGATCCGCGAGACGATGGAGCACGCGGCAATGCCGGCGCTTTCGATGCGGGTGCCGCTGCAGGTCGACGCGCGCGCGGCGTCGAACTGGGACGAGGCCCATTGACATTGCCATGGAGGCGGGCCCGCTCCTTTCCTTCGCCCTCGCCTCGCTCCTGATCGAGCTCACCCCCGGCCCGAACATGACCTGGCTTGCGCTTGTCGCGGCCGGCGAGGGGCGCCGGCGCGGCTATGCGGCGGTGGCAGGCGTCGCGCTCGGGCTCGCCGCTCTCGGCCTCGCAGCCGCTTTCGGCGTCGCCGAACTCCTCCAGCGCTCGTCGCTCGCTTATGAGATCCTGCGATGGGCCGGCGGCCTCTTCTTGCTCTATCTCGCCTGGGACGGCTGGCGCGGCAATGGCGACGTGGCCCAGACGGGCGGCGGATCGGACCGCATTTATTTCCTGCGCGGCCTCGTCACCAACATGCTCAACCCGAAGGCGGCGCTGTTCTATGTCGCGGTCCTGCCAACCTTCCTCGATCCCGCCCGCCCGCTGCTCGGCCAGACGCTCGCCCTGTCGGCGGTTTATGTTTCGGTCGCGACTGTCGTCCATGCCGGCATCGTCACGGCAGCCGGCGCACTGACCGCGTTCACGCAAAAGCCGGGCCGCGAAATCGCGACCCGGCGTGTTCTCTCAAGCCTTCTGGCCCTCGTCGCCGTCTGGCTGATCTGGTCGACCGCGCGCTAGCATCGGACCGAAAAGTGACTGTCGGTTTTCGGGCGATTCCGATGCTTTTCGAAAAGGCTTACTCGATGACGGCGCACGCATAGCGGTCGCCCGCATCGCCGGTCGGCTGCGTCTCGTAATCGTCCGTGCCGCCATGGATCATCAGGGCGCGGCCGGCAATGTCGGCCTCGCCGCCGTCGCCAAGCGTCACCATGTGGTTGAACACCTGCGCGCGCAGCACGCCGTCCTCGCCGACATACTGGTTCGGCATGTCGCCGGCATGGGGTCCGCCTTCTGCAAGATAACCATGGGCCGCGTCGGTCGGGTTGAAGTGCCCGCCGGCCGATTCATGGTCGCTTTCGTGGTCGCATGTGCCGGTCTCGTGAACGTGGAACGCCAGCCATTCGCCAGCCGGCAGGCCCGAAACCTCGATCTCAAACAGAACGCCGTTCGGCGTGCCGGTCAGCGTCGCGGTGCCGTTCTCCGCGCCCTCCATGTCGACGAAACCGGCGCTGGCGCTGGTCGTCTCGGCGGGTACGGCCTGCTCCGCCTCGTCCTGCGCAAAGGCCGCGCTCGTCATCAGGGCAAGTGCAGCCGTGGCTGGCAAGAAGAGTCTCATATCCGCATCTCCCGGTTGTTGGTCCGCGAATGGGGAATGGCCGTGACGGCAAATTTGTTCCGTCGATCGAGCCGTCGGCGACTTCCCGAATTGCGGCGGAAATTGCCGCGTCGAAAATTATCTTTCCGTAATTTGAGTTCAGCTCCGGGCAGGCGCATCTTCACGCCGAAGTCGGGAAACGCCGGCGGCCGGAAGCATCGGCCGCGACGCGACGTCCTCCGGACGACTTCGACCGCGCGTCCCCGCCCGGAAAGTCAGGGCATTCTCCGGGACGCTTTTCCAAGGACCAAAGCAAATGCGTGCACTTCTCATTCCTGCGGCAATCGCCGCCGGGCTCGCCCTTGCTCCTGCAGCCTTCGCCGCCGAGACCGCGACGGGCATGATCAAGACGATCGACGCCAAGGCGCACACCCTCACACTCGATAACGGCACGATCTACACATTGCCTTCGTCGTTCAAGGAGAAGGACCTCAAGGTCGGTGAGAAGGTGAACATCCACTGGGATATGAGGGCCGGCAAGCATCAGGCTTCGTCGGTGACCGCCGTCAAATAACCTCTGACGGTATCGCGCCCGCCGCCTCCGTCCGGGGCGGCGGGCATCCTCGCACCCTTAACGCTCCCTTAAAGCGCCGCATTTAATCTTCAGCGACAGCGACCATCAGGCAGACAAGAAGCGGGCATCAGGGGCGATGGGCGACAGACGTATCGAGCCGACCTTTGGCGGGGCGGCATCGGATGAGGGCTCCGGCCTTTTCGTGAGCGAGGAGGATCGGGTCGTGGGGCAGCCGAAGAAGCGCGGTTCGACGAAGGCGTCGTCGCGCAAATCCGAACCGAAATCGCGCGGCAAAAAGCGCGGCAAGTCGCGCCGTTCCTCGGGCGGCGGCCTGTTCGGCTTCCTGCGCAAGGCGACCTACTGGTCCTTCGTCCTCGCCATCTGGGGCGGCGTCGCCGCCGCCGGCGTTCTCGTCTTCTATGCCGCGCAGATGCCCTCGGCCTCGACCTGGGCGATCCCGGACCGTCCGCCCAACGTCAAGATCATGGATGTCGAGGGCCGCCAGGTCGCCAATCGCGGCATGATGGGCGGCGAATCGATCGGCCTGCACGAGATGTCGCCCTATATCCCGCAGGCCGTCGTCGCCATCGAGGACCGCCGTTTCTATTCGCATTTCGGTGTCGATCCGCTCGGCCTTGCCCGCGCCGTCTACGAAAACGCCATCAATGGCCGCGTGGTGCAGGGCGGCTCGACGCTGACCCAGCAGCTTGCCAAGAACCTCTTCCTCACCAATGAGCGCTCCTACGATCGCAAGATCCGCGAAGTGCTCATGGCCTTCTGGCTGGAGAATGAATATTCGAAGGAGCAGATCCTCGAATTCTACCTGAACCGCGTCTATTTCGGCTCCGGCGCCTATGGCGTCGAGGCCGCCTCGCAGCGCTATTTCGGCAAGAGCGCGCGCGACGTGACCCTGTCCGAATCCGCCCTTCTTGCCGGTCTCCTCGTCGCCCCCTCGCGCCTCTCGCCGGCGCGTGATCCGAATGCGGCCGAAAACCGCGCCCAGCTCGTCCTGTCGGCCATGCGCGACCAGGGCATGATCGGCGACAGCGAACTCGCTTCCGCCATCTCCGCCCCGCCGGTGCGCGCCGCCGCCTACTGGACGGGCTCGGAAAACTACGTCGCCGACCGCATCATGGGCGAACTGCCGCGGCTGATCGGCATGGACGTCACCAAGGACATGATCGTCGAGGCGACCGTCGATCTCGACCTGCAGGACCTCGCCGAAAAGGCCGTCCGCCAGATGGTCGACGAGAACAAGGCCGATCTCGACGTCTCCCAAGGCGCGCTGGTCTCGATCGATCCCGCCGGTGCCGTGCGCGCCATGGTTGGCGGCTACGACTATGCCAATTCGCAGTTCGACCGCGCGTCCGAAGCCAAGCGCCAGCCCGGCTCCGCCTTCAAGGCCTTCGTTTGGATGGCTGCGATGGAGCAGGGCCTCTTCCCCGACACGATCCGCAACGACGCGCCGGTCAAGATCGGCAACTGGTCGCCGCAGAACTTCAACAACAAATATGCCGGCCCGATGACGCTGTCGCAGGCGCTCGCCCGCTCGTCGAACTCGATCGCCGCCGTTCTCGCCCACGAAGTCGGTCCCTCGGCCATCGTCGAGACGGCGTGGCGCATGGGCATCGAATCCGACCTCCAGCCGAATCTGTCGATCTCGCTCGGCACGTCGGAGGTTACCCCGCTCGAACTCACCGCCGCCTTCGTGCCTTTTTCCACCGGCGGCGTCCGCCCGGAAATTCACTTCGTCGAGCGCGTAACCACCATCGACGGCGAAGTGCTCTACCAGCGTCCGGCTTCCGCCGGCACGCAGGTCGCCCGTCCCGAGACGATCGGCATGATGAACTACATGATGTCCGAGACCGTCGGCACCGGCACCGGCCGCAATGCGGATTTCGGTTGGCCCGCCGCCGGCAAGACCGGCACCAGCCAGAACTCGCGCGACGCCTGGTTCGTCGGCTACACGGCGGAACTGACCACCGGCGTCTGGTTCGGCAACGATGACGGCAAGCCGATGAGGAACATCACCGGCGGCCAGCTTCCGGCCAAGGCGTGGAAGATCTTCATGGAAGGTGCCCATGACGGCGTCCCCGTCGCCTCGCTGCCAGGCCGCTGGACACCCGATACGTTCCAGCGCATCGAGGACCTACTGGCGAGCGACGGCGGCGTGCCGCAGCAGGCGGCCTACCCCGCCGGCGACACCACCGGCTCAATCGCCCCACCGGCGGAAGTCGGCCAGCAGCCCCAGCGATCGGGCCCGATCGGCTCCATCATGGACATCATCATGGGCAACAACTGACCCCTTCCGTAGGAAGGAACATCGCTTCAAGTCTGTCTACACGTTGCAAGGGGCACCGCGACGCCGACGACTCCCTCCCCCTTGTGGGGAGGGATAAAGGGTGGGGGTCCCCTTCGCAAAACCAACGCGTACGAAACAGACGATCACCCAAGCCATCTAGCTAGCAAGAAACGCCCGCAACAACCCGATCTCGCGCTCGCTCGCCAGCGTCGGCGCATGGCCATATTCGTCCAAGGTGACGAGACGCGGCTTCGGCCCGCGCGTCGTCATCTCCTCGGCGGTTTCGGCGGAAAGCACATCGGATGTCCGCCCGCGCAACAGCAGCGTCGGTATCGCCAGCCGGTCATAGGACGACCAGATGTCGAGGTCGCCGGCGTGATGCGTGAACTGGGCGACGATCTGCGGATCGTAGTGGACCGTGACGCGGCCATCGTCGGTGCGGCGCATCGACGTATCGACCATGCGGCGCCAGAAGGCAGGCGTATTCTCGCCGAACGGCGCGTAGTTCTTGCGAAACCAGCCTTCGAGTTCGCCGACCGTGTCATAGACCGGCGGGTTGCCGACATAGTCGACGATACGGCCGGTGCCGGCCTTGGGAATATCCGGGCCGACATCGTTGATGACGAGATGGCTGATGCGACCTTCGAGCATGCCGGCGGCGAGCGTGACTCCGACAAGCCCGCCCATCGACGTCCCGATCCATCGGGTCGTCTCGACGCCGTAATGGTCGAGCATCGCCTTCGCAGTCGCGCCGAAGGTGGCGTAGGAATAGTCGGTCGCCGGATCGCGCGCCCAGCTCGACAGGCCGCGGCCGAGCGTATCCGGGCACATCACGAAATAGGTGTCGGCGAGCGCCTCGGCCACCTCGTCGAAATCGCGCCCCGTGCGCGCAAGCCCGTGCCACATGACGAGGGCCGGCTTCGCCCGGTCGCCCCATTCGGTGACGTGGAGCTCGAATCCGGCAGCCGGAACATAGGTCGATCTAGGCTTCATTTGCGGCCACCCTTGCCGAGCAGCGTGCCCGCTATGCCCGACGGAAAGAAATAGACGAGGAGGATGAAGAGGACGCCGAGCCAGAGGAGCCAGCGATCCGGGTTGAGAAGGTCCGGCAGGATCGGCAGGTCTGCCGTCGCCTCAGCGCCCGCGCCCATCAGGTCCTTCAGGTAGAACTGCGCCAGCGTCATGATGACGACGCCGACGATCGCGCCGACCATCGTGCCCATGCCGCCGATCACGACCATCAGGAGAACGTCGATCATGATGTCGAAGGAGAGCGTCACGTCAGGCCCCGTATAGCGCAGCCAGACGGCGCGCAGGACGCCGGCCAGCGCGGCAATGACGGCGGCGATGCAGAACACCGAGGTGCGGTAGGAAACGACGCGGTAGCCGATCGCCTCGGCCCGCATCTCGTTCTCCCGGATCGCCTGCAGGACCGTGCCGAGCGGCGAGCGCACGATGCGAACCAACAGGTAGAACAGGGCGAGCGAGGACAGGAAGACGAAGTAGTAGAGGTAAAGCCGGCCGTTGACCGGCACGCCGAACAGCCGGACCTGGTCGCCATTGGCGTCTTCCAGCCGGTTCGCCGGCGAGAAGAAGCGCGGGATCTCGTAGGTGATGCCGTCCTCGCCGCCGGTCAGGTTCGACAACTGGCTGGCGAGCACCATCATGACCGAGGCGGCGGCGAGCGTGACCATGGCGAAGAAGATCGCCTTCACGCGTAGCGACAACAGGCCGATCAGCGCAGCGAGCACGAATGCCGCCAGCACGCCCAGCGACCCGCCGACGAGAATGGCGTCGAAGCCGCGGCCCATCGTCTTGAGCGCGATCGCGGTGCCATAGGCGCCGAGGCCGAAGAACATGGTGTGGGCGAAGGAAACGATGCCGGTATAGCCGATCAAAAGATCGTAGCTCGCGACCAGCACTATGAAGACGCAGATGCGCGCGGCGACTTCCTGCGCCCGCACGTCGGGAAAGAGGAACGGCGCGAAGAGCAGGCACAGCCCGACCATGGCGGCGAAGCCGTATACGATGACGCGGCCGATGGTGACGCGGGTGGAGGCGGTGGTGCGCGCGGGGGCGGCGAGGGTTTGGGCGGTCATTGAGACGCTGCCTTCCACGTCTTGAGAAGGCGGTGCTCACCCCCCTCTGGCCTGCCGGCCATCTCCCC
>NZ_AYOD01000033.1 GCF_000497755.1 Aliihoeflea sp. 2WW | reverse complement strand
GGGGAGATGGCCGGCAGGCCAGAGGGGGGTAGCCTCGCGCATCGACCTCACCCCTTCACGGCAGGCTTGAGGCCCCAGGGGCGCCACAGGAGCACGATCATCATGAGGATCATAGTCGAGGCGAGCGCCAGCTTGGGGAACAGGAAGGCGACGTAGTTGGTGGTGAGCCCCACCATCAGCGCGCCGAGAAGCGAGCCCTGGATGGACCCGAGGCCGCCGATAATGACGACGATGAAGACCATCACCATCAGTTCGGAGCCGAGCGCAGGCGTGATCAGCCCCTGATAGCCAGCCCACATCGCGCCGCCCATGGCCGCGAGCGCCGAGCCCGCCATGAAGACGCCGATGAACAGCCGGTCGATGCGAAAGCCCAGCGCCTCGACCATCTCGCGGTTCTCGACGCCGGCGCGGATCAACAGGCCGATGCGCGTGCGGTTCAGCGTCAGGTGCAAGATGACGTAGACGGCGAGGCCGAGCAGGAAGGCGAAGATGCGGTAGATCTCGACCGCGACGTCGCCGATCAGGAACGAGCCGGTGAGGATCGCCGGGCGCGGGACGGGCATCGGCGTGCCGCCCCAGATGACCAGCAGGATCTCCTCCGCGACGATCAGCGCGCCGACCGTGATGAGGATCTGCCGCAAATGATCGGCGTAGACCGGCTTGATGATGACGCGCTCGAAGAACCAGCCCGCAAGCGCGCCGAAGGCGGTCGCCGCGCCGATGGCGGCGACGAGGGCCAGAATGTTAAGAAACGCGCTGTCGCCGCGCACCCAGATGCCAAGCGCCGCGAGCACCGTCGCGCCGATGAAGGCGCCGAAGGAAACGAAGGCGGAATGGCCGAAATTGAGCACGTCCATCAGCCCGAAGATCAGCGACAGCCCGGACGCCATCAGGAAGATCATCATGCCCATCGCAAGGCCGGCGATGGTCAGCGTCAGCCAGGAAGACGGGCGTCCGATGAGGACGAAGGCGACGAGCGCGAGGATGACGGGCAGCAGCATGACGCCGCCGAAGCGCTCGAAGGTGGCGGATAGGGATTTCATTGGAGGGGGCTCCGCGAATTCTGCGATGTCGGCATTCCGTCGCGCCCCCCTCTGTCCTTGTCCTGCAGGACACGGCAGGACAGAGGGGGGCAACGTAGGGCGAGTACGCTTCCATCAATGCGCCTCCAGCGACAAGCTCAACAACCGCGCCTGCAATTCCGCATCCGCCGCAAGCTCGGCCATCCCGCCTCGATGCACGATGCGCCCGTCGTCGATCACCGCCACCGTGCGCCCCAGCGCCTTCGCAAACAGAAAATTCTGCTCGACCAGCAAAATGGTCGTCTCCTCGCCGATCTCGCGAAACGCATCGATCATGTTGCGGATGATCGCCGGGGCGAGGCCCTTGGTGGGCTCGTCGATCAGGATCAGGTCGCGGCGCTCGATGATGGCGCGGGAGATGGCGAGCATCTGTTTCTGGCCGCCGGAGAGCGCGTGCGCCTGGCGATCCCAGAACTTTTCCATCGCCGGGAAGATCGCGAAGACGCGGTCGAGCCGGACCTTGTCGAAGCGGCCATGGGTGGCGGCAAGGCGCATGTTCTCCTCGACCGTCAGCCCGCCGAAGATGCCCATGTTTTCCGGTACGAAGGCGATGCCCAGCCGGGCGATGTCCGATGTGTGCATCGCAGTGATGTCGCGGCCGCGAAAGACGATCGCGCCCGTCTTCGCCTTCCACAGGCCCATGATGCTGCGCAGCGTCGTCGTCTTGCCGGCGCCGTTGCGGCCGAGCAGGACGTGGACGCCCCCTTCCGGCACGTCAAGCGAGATGCCGTGGAGGATGTGGTACTGCGCGATGTCGGTGTGGACGTCGTCGAGCCGCAGGATGGCGTTCGTCATGCCACTTCCTCCGCGCCGACGCCGAGATAGATTTCGCGCACGATCGGCAGCGCCATCACTTCTGCCGGCTTGCCGTCGGCGACGAGCTCGCCATTGTGCAGCACCACGATGCGGTCGGCGAGCGCGCGCACCACGTCCATCTTGTGCTCGACGAGGAGGATGGTCTTCGACCGGTCCTTCTTGAGATCAGCGATGAGTTCGAGGATCACCGGCGCCTCGTCGACCGACATGCCTGCGGTCGGTTCGTCGAACATGAAGATGTCCGGCTCCATCGCCGCCAGCATCGCCACTTCCAGCTTGCGCTGGTCGCCATGCGGCAGGGCGGAGGCGGGCAGGTGAGCGACGGCGGAAAGGCGCGTCTGCTCGAGAACGCGCGCGGCCTTTTCCGCAAGATCGGTGAGGCTGGCCGCATTGCGCAGCGCCGACGGGCCTTGCCCCGCCTTCGCCTGGACGGCGAGGCGCACGTTTTCGAGCACGGTCAGCTTGGGAAAGAGATTGGTCAACTGGAAAGCGCGGCCGATGCCGGCCTTGGCACGGGCCGAGGCCGACAGCCGCGTAATCTCCGTCTCGCCCTTGAAGATGCGGCCCTCGGTTGGTTTCAACTGGCCGGAGACAAGGTTGAACCACGTCGTCTTGCCGGCGCCGTTGGGGCCGACGATGACGGTCAGCTCGCCCGGCTGGAACGCGCAGGTGACGTTATTCACCGCAGCGTGGCCGCCGAAGCGGATCGTCAGGTTTTCGGTGCGGATGGAAGGGGTGTTCACTTTGCAAATCCACGGATTGGACGGCGCCCCCTCCACCGCCTTCGGCGGTCCCCCTCCCCCGCTTCGCAGGGGAGGAAAAGAGGTCGAGGCCGTCAGCGCCGGTTGATCCTCCCCCGTTCACGGGGGAGGGGGACCATGCGCAGCATGGTGGAGGGGGCGCCCTCGCCTAGTGCGAATTACTCCTGGTTATTCCGCCCGACCGGAATATCCATATCTGATGCCGGAATCTCGCGAACCAGTTCCGGTACGGCCCATTCGACGCCGTCCTCGACCTTGATCTTGAAGTGGTACATGGACTGCAGCGCCTGGTGGTCTTCCGGACGGAAGGTCATCTCGCCCTTCGGCGTGTCGAACGACATGCCTTCCATGGTCGAGATCAGCGTCTCGGTGTCCCAGTCCTCGGCCGTCTCGAGCGCCTTTACGATGGCCATCGCCGAGGCCATGCCGCCGGCGGTGAAGAAGTCCGGCGGCGTGTTGAAGCGCTCCATGTGCTGCTCGACCAGCCAGTCGTTCACCGGGTTCTCCGGCAGCTCGTAGTAGTAATAGATCGCGCCTTCCATGCCCGGCACCTGCTTGTAGGAGACCAGCGCGGGCAGGATGTTGCCGCCAGTCGACAGTTCGATGTCGTAGCGGTCGAGACCGGCGGAGGCGAGCGGCGTCATGGCGTCGATGCCGGCGACATAGATCATGATGACCTTGCGGCCCGGTTGGTCGCGCAGCGCCGCCGTCAGGCGTTCGATGGTCGCGGTGAAATCGGTCGTCTGCTGGGGAACGTATTCCTCGGCGACGAGATTGGCGCCGGTGCCCTCGAGCGCGGCCTTGAAGGCGGCGACGCCGTCGCGGCCGAAGGCGTAGTCCTGCGCGAGCGTGGCGACGTAGAGATCTTCGTCGGGCTGGAGCGCGAGCGCCTGCGCCTGCATGTCCATCGACGAATTGCGCGAAGTCTTGAAAACGTAGCGGTTGGAATCCGCGCCCGTCAGCCCGTCGGCGACGGCCGGCTCGACGACGAGGATGCGCTCATATTCGGCGGCGACCGGCAAGAGTGCCATCGCGACGCCCGACGACGTATCACCGACCGCGATCAGCGCATCGTCGTCGCCGTAAGCTTCGGCGAGCAGCGCGCGCGCCACGTCCGGCTTGAACTGCGTGTCCTTCTTGATGATCTCGATCTTGCGGCCCTTGACCTCCATCGTGCCGTCGGTCGCATATTCGAGACCCATCTCGAACCCGGTCTGGGTCTGCTTCGAATAGGCTTCGAGCGGCGAGCCCGACAGGCCGTGCAGAAGCGCGATCTTGACGGGGTCTTCCTGCGCCCCGGCCGGCATGATGACGGCGCAGGACAGTGCCAGCGCGGCGAACCATTTCTTCATGTGACTTCCTCCCGAAAGCGATTGACCGTGTCGAAATTCGGCAAAGCGCGACCGCAACCGCCGATCACGGTTGATTTTTGGCCCGGCACTCGCGACTGTCCTCCCGGATCACGGTGCCGCAGGCCGTGGCCGGCCGACATCTCGCAATCCTGCCCAAACTATCGGCGAAAGCCCGGTTTTTCCGCAATATCGTAGAAATACGCATGACAGACGCCATTCCCGACTACGCAAAACTCGCTTTCGACCACGCGCCCGTAGGCCTCGTCGTCACGGAAAGCCGGGTCATACGCGCCTGCAATCCGGCCTTTTCGGCGATGTTCGGCTACCGGATCGACGAGCTCGTCGACCAGTCCTTCGCCTTCCTCTATCCGAGCCAGGAGGAGTTCGTGCGTATCCGCGATGTCGGCGTGGAACCGCTCAAGAAGGACAACCGCTATTCCGACGAGCGCATCATGGCGCGAAAGGACGGCACGCTGTTCTGGTGCCGCGTGCGCGGGCATTCGCTGACGCGCGACGACGACCCCCTCGGCCGCGCCGTCTGGAGCTTCGCGGACCTGTCGCAGGTGCGCCAGGTCCTCGCGCTGTCGACCCGCGAGCGGCAGATCGTGATGCATCTGGGCGAAGGACGCACCTCAAAAGAGATCGCCCGCATGCTCGACGTCTCCCCGCGCACGGTGGAGGCCTACCGCGCAAGGTTGTTGAAGAAGTGCGGCGCGGCCAACGTGGCCGAACTCCTGTCACATCTGAGCTCGATGCCGCATTAGCGGCAAGGGTGTGCGTCCTTCGACGAGCTCAGGATGAGGAGAGCTTGAGCCATACCCCCACTCCGGTCCTGCGGACCACCTCTCCCCCTCAAAAGGGGAGAGGAACCCAAGCTGGAGAGGCGCTGCGATCGCGGCAACGCTTTCCTCGCCCCCGGGCAGGGGGAGAGGTGGCCTGAAGGGCCGGAGTGGGGGTGCTTAGATCGAGATGCACAACCCCTCAGACCGGTCAGCCTAAAAAAGAGTCCCTTAAACGTGCTGGCCGCCATTGATGTGGATTTCGGCGCCGGTGACGTAGGAGGACTGGTCCGAGCACAGGAAGAAGATCGTGTCGGCGACTTCCGCCGTCGAGCCGAGGCGGCGCAGGGGGATGGTCTCGACGATCTTCTCGGTGCCCGGCGACAGGATCGCCGTGTCGATCTCGCCCGGTGCGATCGAATTGACGCGGATGCCGTGCGGGCCGAAATCGGCGGCCATCTCGCGCGACAGCGAGGACAGCGCCGCTTTCGAGGTCGCATAGGCCGTGCCGGCGAAGGGGTGGACGCGGCTGCCGACGATCGAGGTGACGTTGACGATCGAGCCCTTGGCGGCGGCCAGTTCCTTGAAGAGGCCGCGTGCGAGCATGATTGGCGCGAAGAAATTCACCTGGAAGACGTCGCGCCAGACATGCATCGGCGTCTCGATCGAGTTCATCCGCCCGCCCTTGTCGAGCTTGGGCGAAATGGCGGCGTTGTTGATCAGCGCATGGAGCTGGCCGCCGGTTTCCTCGAGCCGGTGGCGAATGTTCGCCACCGCCGATCCGACATCCTCTGGGTCCGAAAGATCGATCTTGATGTGGTCTTCCGGGCCCTGCGGCCAGGGACAATCTTCGGCGAAGGCATTGCGCGAACAGGTGATGACGCGCCAGCCCTCGCGCGAAAAGCGCTTGACCGTCGCGTGCCCGATGCCCCGGCTCGCGCCGGTCAAAACTAGTGTCTTTTGCATCATCTCTCCGGCCGGATAGGTAAACCTGACGCTATGTAGAGAGTTTGCGCGGCGGATGCGAGTGCAACAATGCGTGTTGTTGCATGTGTCGCGCTCCGCATCGCGCGGCTGGATCTATGCCGTCCGCGCGCCGCGCAACCGCGTCCGCCACAGGATCATCGCCATGATCACCACATTCATCATGTTCCACGCGATGCCGTTCAGGAACGCGGCCTGGTAGGACCCCGTGATGTCGTAGATCAGCCCGGACAGCCAGCCGCCGAGCGCCATGCCGATGATCGTCGCCATGATGACGAGGCCGACCCGTTGTCCGGCCTCGTGCGCCGGAAGATATTCGCGCACGATGATGGCGTAGCTCGGCACAATGCCGCCCTGCGACAGGCCGAAGACGAGCGACACGACATAGAGCGAGGCGAGCCCGTCGAACGGAATGTAGGCGGCGAGCGCCAGCACCTGGAACACCGATCCGATGAGCAGCGTCTTCACCCCGCCGATATGGTCGGCGAGGAAGCCTGAGGCGAGCCGGCTGACGACGCCGCCGATCAGCATCAGCGACAGCATTTCCGCACCCGTCGACATGCCGAAGCCGAGATCGACGCAATAGGCGACGATATGCACCTGAGGCATCGACATGGCGACGCAGCAACCGAGCCCGGCGATCGAAAGCAGGATCTGGAGCTGGCGCGGCGACAGGTCGATCGATCGCACCGGCTTCGGCGCCACGGCATGGGCGCCGGAGCCGAGGTCGGGCGCACGCGCCTTGAGGAACATCAGCGCCAGCGGAACCATGGTGACGAGGGCGAAGAGGCCGATGCCGAAATAGGTGGTCCGCCAGCCCCAGTCCGGCAGCACGGCCTGGATCACCAGCGGCCAGATCGCGCCGGCGAAGTAATTGCCGCTCGCCGCCGCCGCCACCGCGACGCCGCGACGCTTGACGAACCAGTGCGAGATGTCGGCGATCAGCGGGCCGAACGTGGCCGCCGCGCCGAATCCGATCAGCGTCTGGACGACCGCGAACACCCAGATCGAGGGCGCGAGCGCCGCGGCCGCATAGCCGATGCCGAGCGCAAATGCAGAGCCGATGACGGGCAGCAATATGCCGGCCTTGTCGACGAACCGGCCCATATAGACGTTGCCGATGGCGAACCCGACCATGGTCATCGTGTAGGGCAGGGAGGATGCCGCGCGCATCGTGCCGAACTCGGCCTCGATCGCCGGCATGACGACGACGACCGACCACATGCCGACCGAGCCGATCGTCGCGATCAGCACCGACATGACGAGCCGCGTCCACGCGTAGCGACCGTCGATCTGGCTGATGCGGTCGAGACCGGCGCCGGGCGCGGGAATGGGTTCCATCGGGTTCTCCTCGACCCTTCGTTAGCGGCCCGCCGTCCGCCCCGTCAGCGCCAGAGCGCGCCAACCACCAAGCCAGTTCGAGCATCGGACCGAAAAGTGGAAGCCGGTTTTCGGATGAATCGGATGCGTCAGAAAATCTGCGCGATGCCCTGTCGCAACAGGTCGAGCGCCAGGAGCGAGATGCCGATCCTGAACCAGCGGCGAAACTGCGCTTCGGGCAGCCGCTCCAGCCAGCGCGAGCCATACACGGTTCCAAGATAGCCCGACGCGATCATCACCGCGACGAGCGGCACCCAGGCGGCAAAAGCGAAACCGGCCAGCCCGAAGACGATGATCTTCAGCGCGTGCTGGATCGTCATGCCCGCAGCGTGCGTCGCCACCAGCGCCTTGCGGTCGTCGGGAATGATCTGCGCGAAGACGCTGGAGAGCAGCGGTCCCGTCGCGCCCACCATCATGGTCAAGAGTGCCGTCGCCGCACTTCCCACCGCCAGCCCGATCCGCCCCAGCCGGTCGAAGCCGGGGATCTTCCCCCATGTGATGATCAGGATGAAGCCGCCGAGGACGAGCTTCATGAGCGCATCGGGCACCTGTACGACGACGAAGGCGCCGGCCACCGCGCCGATGAGCGAGCCGATCAGGAATGGCGCGAAGATGTCATGCCGGATGAACGGCCGCTGGTGCCATGCGCGTCCGGTGTTGGAGCCGAGCTGCACCGCGCCGTGAACAGGGATCAGCGCCGCGACCGGCAGGAACAGCCCCATCAGCGCCAGCATCGCGACCCCGCCGCCGACGCCGAAAGCGGCCGTCAGCGCGGAGGTGAAGAAGCTCGCGACGACGAGCAGCCCCGCCGCCCAGATTGCCAATCCATCGGGCAGAAGGCCGGCAATCGCCTCCAATTGCCTACATGCCCTGCGGGCGCGTGAACTGGCCGGCCGCGCGGTAGGTCCAGAGGTACGTCGGCAGGATCGCCTCCATCGCCTGCGGGCGGATGCCGAGGCCCTCCAGCGTGCGGCCATCCGCTTCGGCTGCCGGCGAGACGATGTTGTCGCTCTTGAGCATCTCCACCTGATCGCGCGTCAACAGCGGCTTCGGCATGCGCCCGAGGATCGCGCCCTGCAGTTCTGCGATCTTCCACGGGATCGGCACGAACATCCGCTTGCGGTCGACGATTTTCAGCATCAGCTTCATGCAGTCGCGGAACGACAGCGCCTCTGGTCCGCCAAGTTCATAGACCTTGCCGCCCGCGACCTGGCCGTCCACGGCGCGCGTGAAGGCTTCGGCGACGTCGCCGACATAGACCGGCTGGAACTTCGTCTCCCCGCCGCCGATCATCGGCAGCGCGGGCGAAATGCGCGCCATCGCGGCGAAGCGGTTGAAGAACCCGTCCTCGGGACCGAACACGATGGACGGCCGGAAGACGATCGCGTCCGGCAGCGTCTCGAACACTGCCGCTTCGCCCTCCGCCTTGGTGCGTCCGTAGTCGGATTGCGACGACGCATCCGCGCCGATCGCCGACATCTGGATGAAGCGCGCGCCCGCGTCGCGCGCGGCCTCCGCAGCCATGCGCGCGCCGGCGGCCTGCACCGCGTCGAAGGTCTGCGCGCCGCTTTCCGACAGGATGCCCACGAGATTGATCACCCAGCCCGCGCCCTCGACGGCCTTGTCGAGCGAGGCGCGGTTGCGCAAATTGCCGCGCACGGCAAGGATCTGGCCGACATTGCCGAGCGGCTGCAAATGATGCGCCGTGTTCGGATTGCGGCTGACGACGCGGATGCGATAGCCGCGCTTTGCCAGCGCGCGCACCACGTAGCGGCCGACGAAACCGGAGCCGCCGATGATCGTGACGAGGGGAGGAATCTGGGTGACGGGGGTCATCGCGTCCTGCTCTTTGAAGCCTTCGCGGCTGTCTTAATCACTTTGGATTGAAACGCAAAGGGTCAAGAACGGCGGCGCCAACAATGTTCCCCGTGCATGGCAGGCATTCCGTCTCGTCTGTTGACCGTCCGTGGCTGCGGCGCGACACCTTCGCTTCCGCTGCGTGAATGGCGGCAACAATCAAGAATATTTCTAGGGATGGACATGACCAAAGCGCAAATCGGCCTCATCGGGCTTGGAACGATGGGCTCCAATCTCGCCTTGAACATTGCCGAGAAGGGCCACGCCGTCGCCGTCTATAACCGCACGGCGTCGAAGACGGGTGCTTTCTTCGAGAACGCCGCAGACCTGCGCGAGCGTATCGTGCCCTGCGCGACGCTGGCCGAATTCGCTGCCCAGATACGTCCCCCGCGTCCGGTCATCCTCATGGTCCAGGCCGGCAAGGCAGTGGACGAGCAGATCGCCGCGCTGCGTGAGCATCTGGAGGCGGGCGACATGATCATCGACGCCGGCAACGCCAATTTCCGCGACACGATCCGCCGCTTCGGCGAACTCGAAGGCTCCGGCCTCACCTTCGTCGGCATGGGCGTTTCGGGCGGTGAGGAAGGCGCGCGCCACGGCCCGTCCATCATGGTCGGCGGCGCGCAGGAGGCGTGGCGGCAGATCGAACCCATCCTCACCGACATCGCCGCGCGCTTTCAGGGCGAGCCCTGCGCCGCGTGGCTGGGCGAGGGCGGTGCCGGCCACTTCGTCAAGACCATCCATAACGGCATCGAATATGCCGACATGCAGATGATCGCCGAAATCTACGGCCTCCTGCGCGACGGCGCGGGCCTGTCGGCCGGCGAGATGGCGACGATCTTCCAGCGTTGGAATTCCGGCCCGCTCGAATCCTACCTCGTCGAGATCACGGCCGAGGTCCTGCGCGCGTCGGACGGCGCCACCGGCGGCCCGCTCGTCGATGCCATTCTCGACCGCGCGGGCCAGAAGGGCACCGGCCGTTGGGCGGCGGTCGAGGCCCAGTTGATGGGCATACCCGCCACCACGATCGAGACCGCGGTCGCCGCGCGCAGCCTTTCGGCGGAGCGGGATCTGCGGCTCAAGGCGCAAAGCGCCTATGCCGACGCCTTGCCGACCGGCCGCCTCGTCGCCGACGAGGCGTTCATCCGCGACCTGGAACATGCCCTCCTCGCCGCCAAGCTCGCCGCCTATGCGCAGGGCTTCGCCGTCATGGAAGAGGCGTCGACGGAGTTCAGGTGGGACCTGCCGCTCGGCACGGTGGCCCGCATCTGGCGTGCCGGCTGCATCATCCGTTCGCAGTTCCTGAGCGAGATTGCCGCCGCCTATGATCAGGCGAAGGAACCGGCCCACCTTCTCCTGATGCCGGCCTTCGTCGACACGATGACCATGGCGAGCCCCGCCCTGCGGCGCGTCGTCGCCCGCGGCGTCGAGGCCGGACTGCCGGTCCCCGCGCTCGCCGCCGCACTGACATGGTTCGATGCCTTCCGTCAGGGCCGCGGCACCGCCAATCTCATCCAGGGCCAGCGCGATTTCTTCGGCGCCCACGGGTTCGAGCGCGTCGACGCGCAGGGCGACCATCACGGCGCCTGGTCGAAATGAGCCGAAAAGCCTA
Organism: Aliihoeflea sp. 2WW; assembly: GCF_000497755.1. GTDB lineage: Bacteria > Pseudomonadota > Alphaproteobacteria > Rhizobiales > Rhizobiaceae > Aliihoeflea. The sequence goes on along the minus strand of NZ_AYOD01000033.1, from coordinate 4,175 downwards.
AACCGTCTCTTTACCCAGTCGGCAAGCAGAAGAGCCCCGGTAATCTCTCCTTTACTGGCGAAGTTCAAGTCTTGTGGCATGCGTCGTTCATGCGTCCAAGGCGGGGGCCTGCCATGTTGAGAAAATTCCTGCAATCGCGCTCGGGCAATTTCGCGATCCTGTCCGGGGTCACGATGGTCCCGCTTTGTCTGGCGGCCGGCCTCGCCGTGGACTACTCGCGTCACCAATCGGCGCAGCGCCATCTTCAGGAGATGGCCGACGCGACCTCGCTCGCGCTTGCCGCCTCCAAGGAGCAGAATCAGGCGCGGCTCGAACAGGTCGCAAACGACTATCTCGCCGCCAATCGAACCAGCTCCCGCGTCCAGCACGTCTCGGTCGCGAGCGTCGTCGCCACGACGGAAAGCGTGGATGTAGAACTGGTCGGCTCGATCCCGACGACCTTCATGGGCATCGCCGGCTATCAAACGCTCGACGTCGGCGCCTCAGCCCTCGCCGAACGCGCCACGCGCGGCGATGTGGAAGTGTCGCTCATCCTCGACAATACCGATTCCATGTCGGACGTGGTCGGCGGCAAGACCCGCATCTCCGTACTCAAATCGGCTGCGAACGACCTCGTCTCCGAATTGCTGAAGGACAATCCACAATCAGTGCGCATTGGCGTTGTGCCCTATGGGCAATACGTCAATGTGGGCTTGCAAAACCGCAACGCGTCCTGGCTCTCGGTCAGGTCAGATTACTCGACTTCGCAGCAGGTCGCGGAGCAACCGGCGCAATGCACGACCGTCGACACTTACAAGAACACCACCGTAAAGCGGACCTACGACTGCTCCTACTCCAAGGACGGCCAATGGATTCAGCGGACCTGCACCGAATACAATCGCGAAAAGATCGGCACCAAGGAGCAGTGCACGGAATACAAGGCTCCGTACACGAAAACGACGAACTACAAGTGGTTCGGCTGCGTCAATTCGCGAAAGAACAGTCTGCCGCCGTTCGGCCCCAACCGCCTGCATGTTGAGCCTGCTCTCGACAAGTATACGGGCTTCGTCCAGACCGATCAGAATTGCCTCACGCCCATCACGTCGCTGACCAACAGCAAGGCTACGCTCAAGAGCGCGATCGATGGCATGGTCACGAGTGTGGGTAACCACAAGCCGTTGACCTACATTCCGGCGGGCCTCGTCTGGGGCTTCAACATGCTCACGCCCGGCGAGCCGCTGGATGGGGCCGGCGCTTTCGATCCTGCAAACCAGCGCCCCCGCAAGGTCGCGGTCCTCATGACCGATGGCGCCAATACGATGAAGATCAACACCAGCAACGGCAACCACACTGCGATCAGCTTTTCCGGACCGATCGACGACAACACGGAAGTGCCCGCCACCAATGCCGAACTGCTGCAGATCTGCACGAACATGAAGGCAAAGGGCATCGAGATCTTTACTGTCGGCTTCATGATGGACAGCCTCAAGGCGAAGGCCATGCTGCAAGCATGCTCCACCGAGCCCAGCACCCACTACTTCGACGCGACCGATAGTGACAAGCTGGCCGCCGCGTTCACGGGCATCGCCAGATCGCTGCAGGTCGTGCGCCTGGCACGCTGACCTTCGTCATGGACGATGCAGATGGGGCCGTTTCGGCCCCATTTGCATGTCAGTCCCCCAAAATCCCCGGCAGGTTCAGCCCCTTGTCCCGCGCACAGTCGAGCGCGATGTCGTAGCCCGCATCGGCGTGGCGCATGACGCCGGTCGCCGGGTCGTTCCAAAGCACCCGCTCCAGTCGCCGCGCCGCATCGTCCGTGCCGTCGGCGACGATCACCATGCCGGCATGCTGCGAAAACCCCATGCCGACGCCGCCGCCATGATGCAGCGACACCCAGGTCGCGCCCGAAGCTGTGTTGAGGAGCGCGTTGAGGAGCGGCCAGTCGGACACGGCGTCCGACCCGTCCTTCATCGCCTCCGTCTCGCGATTGGGCGAGGCGACGGAGCCCGAATCGAGATGGTCGCGGCCGATCACCATCGGCGCCTTCAACTCACCCTTCGCCACCATCTCGTTGAAGGCGAGGCCGAGCCGGTGCCGGTCGCCAAGGCCGACCCAGCAAATGCGCGCCGGCAGGCCCTGAAACGCGATGCGATCCCGCGCCATGTCGAGCCAGCGATGCAGATGATCGTTGCCCGGCGTCAGTTCCTTCACCTTCGCATCGGTCCTGTAGATGTCTTCCGGGTCTCCCGAAAGCGCCGCCCAGCGGAACGGTCCGACGCCGCGGCAGAAGAGCGGCCTGATATAGGCCGGCACGAAGCCCGGAAACGCGAACGCATTCTCGAACCCTTCTTCCTTGGCCACCTGGCGGATGTTGTTGCCGTAGTCGAGCGTCGGCACGCCATCGTTCCAGAACGCCACCATCGCCTCGACATGTTCGCGCATCGACGCCCGCGCCGCCGTCTCGACCGCCTGCGGATCGCTCTCGCGCTTGGCCTTCCATTCGGCCAGCGACCAGCCCTTAGGCAGATAGCCGTTGAGCGGATCGTGCGCCGAGGTCTGGTCGGTCACCATGTCCGGCTTGACCCCGCGCCTGACGAGTTCGGGCAGGATTTCCGCCGCATTGCCCAGAAGCCCGACCGACTTCGCCTCGCCCGCCTTCGTCCAGCGCGCGATCATCTCGAGCGCCTCGTCGAGGCTCGTCGCCTTCTCGTCGACGTAGCGGGTGCGCTTGCGAAAATCGATCCGCGTCTCGTCGCATTCGATGGCGAGGCAGCACGCGCCCGCCATCACCGCCGCCAGCGGCTGCGCGCCGCCCATGCCGCCGAGCCCTGCCGTAAGTATCCACTTACCTTTTAAGTCGCCGCCATAATGCTGCCGGCCCGCTTCCACGAACGTCTCGTAGGTGCCCTGCACGATCCCCTGCGTGCCGATATAGATCCACGACCCGGCCGTCATCTGGCCGTACATCATGAGCCCCTTCTTATCGAGCTCGTTGAAATGGCCCCAGTTCGCCCAGTGCGGGACGAGATTGGAATTGGCGATCAGCACCCGCGGCGCATCCTTGTGCGTGCGGAACACGCCCACCGGCTTGCCCGACTGGACCAGCAGCGTCTCCTCCTCGCTCAGGCCCTTGAGGCTCGCGACGATCCGGTCGAAATCCTGCCACGTCCGCGCCGCGCGACCGATACCGCCATAGACGACGAGCTCGTTCGGGTTTTCCGCAACGTCGGGATCGAGATTGTTCATCAGCATCCGCATCGCCGCCTCGGTCGTCCAGTGCCTCGCAGTGATCTCGGCCCCGCGCGGCGAACGGATTTCGCGGATGTTGTGGCGTGGATTGGTCATGAGATTCCTCCGATGGCCGCGTCTTCCAGCGCGGCGAGCAATGTCTTGAGCGTCTGGCGCAGAGGCGCGGCTCTCCCGGCGTCGAAGGTCCAGGGTTCTTCCTCGGCGGCGAGATAGGCCGACTGCGCGATCTCCATCTGGATCGCGTGGACGCCGGTCTCCGGCTGTCCATAATGCCGCGTCGTCCACCCGCCCTTGAATCGACCATTCGCGACCCAAGTGAAGCCCGAATTCCCGGCAATCTCCGTCGCGATCCGCGCAAATTTCGCATCGCAGGTCAGCCCGTCATTCGTGCCGATGTTGAGCACCGGCAACTCCCCCTCGAACAGGAACGGGCAGCGCGAGCGGATCGAATGGCAGTCATAGACGACCGCAATCCCATGCACCGCCTTCACCCGCCCAACCTCGGCGGCAAGCGCAGCGTGATAAGGCGCATGCCATTCCGCCAGCCGCCGCTCGGACTCTGCTGCATCGGGCCCATCCGCCCAGATCGGCCGGTTGTCGAAATCCGTCTGCGGCACCAGCCCGGTCGTGTTCTGCCCCGGATAGAGGCTGACCCCCGACGGATCGCGATTGGCGTCGATCAAATACCGATGAAAATTCGCCTTTACCACCGACGCACCGGGCAGCAACCCGTCATAGAGCCTGTCGATATGCCAGTCCGTATCGCGCAACCTGCGCCCTTCGGCGTTCAGTTTTGCGGCAACCGCCTCCGGCACATAGGTGCCGACATGCGGCATGCCGAGAATGACGGGCGAGGTGCCCTGGATGACGGAAACGGGTTTCATCGAGACGCCCATTTTGTCGAAGAGGACCCCCACCCTTTATCCCTCCCCACAAGGGGGAGGGAG
>NZ_AYOD01000032.1 GCF_000497755.1 Aliihoeflea sp. 2WW | reverse complement strand
CTCCCTCCCCCTTGTGGGGAGGGATAAAGGGTGGGGGTCCCCTTCGCAAAAACCAACGTCCCCTCCCCAAAACCCATCACAACCCCAACCCCGGCAACACATCCCCGACGCTCGCATTCAGCGCCCCCGAACCCACCAGCCCAGCAGCCGCCTCCAGATCCCCCGCCATATACCGATCCACCTCCAGCCCCGCGATAACCCCGCGCACCGCCCCATGCGCCGCCTGCAGTGCCGCGCTCGTCTTCAACGGCGCACGAAAGTCCAATCCCTGCGCCGCCGTCACCGCCTCGATGCCGACGATCGCCGCCAGATTGTCGGTCATCGCCAGCAGCCGCCGCGCGCCGTGACACGCCATCGACACATGGTCTTCCTGATTGGCCGAGGTCGGCGTCGAATCCACCGAGGCCGGATGTGCCATCTGCTTGTTTTCGCTCATTAAGGCGGCCGAGGTCACCTCGGCGATCATCAGGCCCGAGTTCAGCCCCGGCTTCGCCGCCAGGAACGCCGGCAGGCCGAAGGACAGCGCCGGGTCGACCAGCAGCGCAATCCGCCGCTGCGCGATCGCGCCGATCTCGCAGATGGCGAGCGCGATCTGGTCGGCCGCGAACGCCACCGGCTCGGCATGAAAATTCCCGCCCGAAAGCACCTGTCCGTCGGAAAGCACCAACGGGTTGTCGGTCACGGCATTCGCCTCGATCACCAGCGTCCGCGCCGCCTGCCGCAAAATGTCGAGGCAGGCGCCGTCGACCTGCGGCTGGCAGCGGATGCAATAGGGGTCCTGCACCCGCTCGTCGCCTTCGCGATGGCTTTCGCGGATTTCCGAGCCGTCGAGCAGCGCCCACAGCGCCGCCGCGGTGTCGATCTGCCCCTGATGCCCGCGCAACGCGTGGATTTCAGGATGGAACGGCGCCGACGAGCCCATCGCCGCGTCGGTCGAAAGCGCGCCGGCCACCAGCGCCGCATTCGCCGCCCGATGCGCCTTGAACAGGCCCGCCAGCGCCAGTGCGGTCGAGACCTGCGTGCCGTTGATCAGCGCCAGCCCTTCCTTGGCGGCGAGCGTGATCGGCGCCAGACCAGCCCGCTCCAGCGCCGCCCGTCCGGCCATTCGTTCGCCGGCAAAATAAGCCTCGCCCTCGCCGATCATCACCGCCGTCATATGCGCCAGCGGCGCCAGATCGCCTGAGGCTCCGACCGACCCCTTCTCGGGGATCACCGGCACCACGCCTGTCTCCAGCATGGCCTCGATCAATTCCACGGTCGACGGCTTCACCCCCGAAGCGCCGCGCCCCAGCGAGGCGAGCTTCAGCGCCATCACCAGCCGCACGATCTCCGGCGCCAGGGGCACGCCGACTCCGCAGCAATGCGACAAGATGAGATTGCGCTGCAGCCTCGCCACGTCCCCCGCCGCGATCTTCACCGAAGCAAGCTTCCCGAAGCCGGTATTGATCCCATAAACCGCCGCCTCGCCCTTGGCGATCCGATCGATGATTTCGGAAGCGCGCAGGATCGCGGGCCGGCACGCCGCATCGAGCCTGGCCGCTTGTCCGTCCCAGTAGATCGCCTGGAGCTGGTCGAGCGTGACATGACCGGGAGTAAGGATGAGGGTCATGGACGGGCTCCGATCCAAAGCGGATAGCGAGCCACCCCCCTCTGTCCTGCCGGACATCTCCCCCTCAAGGGGGGAGATC